>NZ_JAUSVA010000002.1:0-1331000 GCF_030813695.1 Kitasatospora herbaricolor | reverse complement strand
CGTGGCTCGTGCTGGACGGGCGGGTACGCGTACTGGGCGCTGACCGGGCCCTCGCCCGGGTCCTCGCCGTGGTGTCCGTGGACGAGGTAGAGGTGCTCGGCCTGGGTGTAGTAGGGCTCCAGGTCCTCGTAGCGGATCGGCCAGGCGGGGGAGAGACCGCCGTGGTGGCGGATCTCGCCGAAGTCCTCGGGGCGCAGGCGGAAGAGCGCGGCTCCGTAGAACTTGGTGTTCCCGCCGACGTAGTAGTTGACCTCCGGCGGGAACCGGTCGCCGTGCTTGTCGTACCAGAATTCCGGGGCGCGGTACTTGCCCTTGACGAAGACCGCGGTGGACTCCCAGTTGTCGCGCTCCCGGGGGAGGTAGCCGCCGCGTTCCAGGATCAGGATCCGCTTGCCGGTGGGCGCGAGCCGGTGCGCGAGAGTGCCGCCGCCCGCGCCGGTGCCGATGATGATGACGTCGTAGTGCTGGTCGTCGGCCATGTCGGCCACCTCGATGTCGTCGGAGATGTCGTCGGATGGGGGTTCTGGCGGTGGCTCGTCGGGTCAGAGGACCGCGATCGGGTTGACGGGAGATCCGGTCGCGCGGGGGAGTCGCAGCGGGGCGATCACGCACAGGAACGACCACCGGCCCTCCCGTTCGCAGAGCGGTGCCAGGTCCTCGAACTGGAGGTAGTCGAGGAGGTGGAGGCCGAGCGCGTGGATCGCCAGGACGTGAACCGGGAAGTCCACGCCGTCGGTGACGGTGGGGGCGGTGTCGTTGTTGCCGTCGCCGCCGAGGACCGCGACGCGGCGCTCGGCGAGGAACTCCACGGCGGTGGGGTGCAGTCCGGCCCTGCTGTGCGCCGCGTCCCACGGGCCCTTCTCGATCCGCCTGCGCCGGTGGCCGACCCGGACGAACAGCAGGTCGCCCTCGCCGGCCCGGACGTCCTGCGCCGCCTCGGCGGCGAGCAGGTCCTCGGCGGTCACGTGGTCACCGGGCTCCAGCCAGGGCACGCCGCGCAGGCGCGGGATGTCGAGCAGGACGCCCCGGCCCACGATCCCGTCGCGCGCCACCTCCACCGAGAGCGCGGTGGCGCCTTCCGGGGTGACGGTGGTGGCGGGGACGCCGCCGTACAGGGTGCCGTCGTAGACCACGTGGCACAGGGCGTCCAGGTGGCTGTCGGCGTCGCCGTGCACGTTCATGCCGAAGCGGTCCGTGGCGAAGTGCAGCCCGTGGGCATGCTCCTCGTCCTCGGGCGGCCCGGTCGGCGTGTGGGCGGCAGGCTGCGGATTGTCGGCCGCGCGCGCGGTCTCGACCGCCGCGGCCATCGTCACCGTCAGGCCGAGGCGCACTTCGCGCGCCGCGGCCCGGACGTGTTCCGGGGTGATGGTGTCCAACGCGCCCCGGGCGCCGCCGACGGAGGCGTGCCGCAACTGCCGGTACAGGGCCGTGAACTCGTCATGGCTCTGGCGTAAGGGGCGGCCCCGTTGATGGTGCGCTCGCATGAACAGCTCCTCGGGCCGGGTCAGCCGGACTGCCGGTCCAGCGCCTCGTCGAGGGTGCTGGCGGCCATGATGAGCGACAGGTGGGTGAACGCCTGCGGGAAGTTGCCCAGTTGCTCGCCGCTCGGGCCGACCTCCTCGGCGAAGAGGCCGACGTGGTTGGCGTAGGTGTGCATCTTCTCGAAGGTGTAGCGGGCCGGGCGCAGGCGCCCGGCGCGGGCCAGGGCGTCGACGTAGAGGAAGGTGCAGAGGGAGAACGTGCCCTCGGAGCCGCGCAGTCCGTCGGGGGAGGCGGCCGGGTCGTACCGGTAGACCAGGCTGTCGGAGACCAGGGTGCGGTCCATGGCGTCCAGGGTGGACAGCCAGGACGGGTCCCGGGGGGCGACGAAGCCGACCCGGGGCATCAGCAGCAGTGAGGCGTCCAGGACGGGGTCCCCGCCGTAGTGCTGGACGTAGGCCTGCTTGTCCTCGCTCCATCCGCGGTCCATGACCTGCAGCAGGACGGTGTCGCGGGCCTTCTTCCAGCGGTCGGTGTCGGCGGGCCGGCGGAAGTCCTCGGCCAGCCTCAGCCCGCGGTCGAAGGCGGCCCAGCACATGACCCGGCTGTAGGTGAAGTCCTGGCGGCCGCCGCGGGTCTCCCAGATGCCCTCGTCGGGGCGGTCCCAGGAGTCGGCCAGCCAGTCCAGGGTCCGGGAGAGCACCTTCCACCCCCGGAAGCCGGCCTGGCTGGCGATCTCGCGGCCTTCGGACAGCGCGTAGAGGGCCTCGCCGTAGATGTCCAGCTGCAACTGGTCGGCGGCCGCGTTGCCCAGCCGCACGGGCGCGGAACCCCGGTACCCCTCCAGGTGGCCGAGGATCTCCTCGGTCAACAGCGGTTCGCCGTCGACCCGGTACATGATCTGCAGGGGTTCGCCGTCCTTGCCGGCGGACTCGCGCAGCCGGCCCCCGAGCCAGTGGGTGAAGTCGGTCGCCTCCTCGACGAAACCGAGGTCGAGCAGGGCACGGACGGAGAGCGAGCCGTCACGCACCCAGGTGTAGCGGTAGTCCCAGTTGCGCTCGCCGCCGACCTGCTCGGGCAGGCCCATGGTCGCCGCGGCCACCGGCGCGCCGGTGGGGGCGTAGGTGAGGAGCTTGAGGGTGATGGCGGAGCGGTTGACCATGTCGGGCCAGCGGCCGCGGTAGTTGGAGCCGCGGACCCACTTCTGCCAGAAGTCGGCGGCCTCCCAGAGCTGTCGGGTGATGCCGTCGACGGTGGGCGGCGGCGGGGCCTCGCCGTCGGGGTCGCAGACGGTGAGGACGACCGCCGCCTCTTCCCCGATGTTCAGCGTGACGGAGCCGCGCAGGTCGTCGCCGTCCCGCTCGACCGGGAAAGTGCTCCGGAGGTACGCGCGGACACCCGGCGCCTGGAAGACGGCGACATCGGGGCGCAGGTCGAGTGTGTGGGCCGCCCGGCCGTAGTCGAACCGGGGCCGGCACTCCAGGTCGAAGCGGACGGTGCCGCGAACGGTGCGGACCGTCCGGAGCAGGGTGTGCCGGTCGGTCGGGGTGCGGCTGGTGTCGGGCGGCATCCAGTCGATGACCTCGCCCACCCCGTCGGGTGACATGAAGCGGGTGACCAGCAGGGCGGTGTCGGGGTAGTACAGCTGCTTGCAGCTGGCCTCGGGGTCCGCCGACGCGATCCGGAAGTAGCCGCCCCGGTCGTGGTCGAGCAGGGCGGCGAAGATGCTGGGGGAGTCGAAGCGGGGCGCGGCGAACCAGTCGACGACGCCCCGCGAGGTCACCAGGGCGGCGGTCTGGAGGTCGCCTATGAGGCCGTGCTCGGCGATGGGCGGGTAGCGATCCATGAGCGTCCCAGGGTCGGAGCGATCCTTCGATTTCACTATCGGCCAGGGGAGGCGGACGCGCCTGTTGCGACCGTTGACCGGCGAACCGTGGGTGCGCGCTCCTCGGACGACGCCGAGGAGAGCCGGCCACGTGGCGTCGCGCTGAGGGAACGGCGTGCATCAGCGATCCTGCAGGGACCGGCAGCCGTCGGGACGACGGAAGACACGGAGGTTCAGGATTGGACATGATCCATGTCCGCGCGGTGAGCCCGCCGGATCTCACCGGACGGGTCGTCGGCTTCCTCGCAGGCGAACCGTCGGTCCTGAACCTCATCGTGCAGCCCGGTGCGGCGCGCAACCCGGACGGTGACGCCGTCGTCTGCGACGTGCTGACCGGGGCGGCGAACGACGTCCTGCGGGCTCTGCGCGCGCTGCACCTGGACAGCCGCGGCTCGATCGTCATCGAGCCCGTCGACATGGCGTTCGTCGGTGGGGGAGCCGAGGCCGGCGCACGCAGGCTCGGGGCGCTCACCCGCGCACCCGTCTGGGAGCAGGTCGAGGCCCGGATCCGGGCCGAGGGGACCTACGCGCCGAGTTTCTACCTCTACCTCGTCATCGCCGGGCTCATCGGCGCGGTCGGGATCGTCACCAACTCGCAGATCCTGATCGTCGCGGCCATGGTCGTCGGCCCCGAGTACGGGGCGATCGTCAGCGTCGCACTCGGGATCGACCGGCGTGACGGACAACGGATCCGCGAGGGGCTGCGAGCGTTGCTCGCGGGCTTCCTCCTGGCCGTCGTCGCCACCTTTCTCTTCGCGCTGCTGATCCGCGCGTGCGGCTTCGAGTCGAAGGCGTTCAGGCTCGGCGTGCGGCCGGTCTCGCAACTGATCGACTCCCCCGATTTCTTCTCCTTCGCCGTCGCGGGTCTGGCCGGCGTCGTCGGCGTGGTCTCACTCACCGAGGCGAGGACGAGCGCACTGCTGGGGGTGTTCATCTCCGTCACGACCATCCCGGCCGCCGCGGACATCTCGGTCTCCCTAGCCTTCTCCAGCTGGAGCAAGGCCTGGGGTTCACTCGGCCAGCTCCTGGTCAACATCGTCGTACTGATCGTCGTGGGCACCGGCACGCTCCGCTGCCAGCGGGCGATCTGGCGCCGGGTCGGTGCCCGGCGCGCACCCGCTGTCGGGCCGTAGGAGGGCCCCTCCCACGTTCGGCGCCGCGTTGCCGCCGTCGCCCGGCCGACCAGCAGGACGGTGCGCTCGGCCGGCGCGGTGCCGGGGCCGTCCTGCCGGACCACGCGGTCCTGCGCCCGGACGAAGCCGGGCACGCCGCGCGGCCCCGCAGGTCCGGTCCGGCCCGGGCCGACCCTGGGCCGTCCGGGCGATTCCGGTCGGCCCGCGCGGCGGCGGACGGTCCGGGTCCGCCCGCGGTGCGTGAAGGTGCTGAGGGGGGCCGCCCCCGGGTGAGGACCACGAGGAGCAGGATGGGGACATCGGTGCCGGCGCCGACGGTCGTGGTGGTGATGGGTGTCGCCGCCTCCGGCAAGAGCACCGTGGGGCGGCTGCTCGCGCGCCGCCGGGGCGTGCCGTTCGTGGAGGGCGACGAGCTCCATCCTGCCGAGAACGTCGCGCGGATGGCGGGCGGCGAGTCGCTCGACGACGAGGACCGCAGGCCCTGGCTGCAGGCCCTCGCCGCCCGGATCCGCACCGCGACGCAGGACGGGACGGGCGCGGTGATCTCGTGCTCCGCCCTCAGGTACGCCTACCGGCAGCTCTTTCGCGAGGCCGGGTCCGGTGTGTGGTTCCTCCACCTCGACCTGGACCCCGAGGTCGCGCGGGCCAGGATCGACCGGAGGACCGGGCACTTCATGCCGGCGGCCCTCCTGGGCTCCCAGTTCGACGCGCTGGAACCGCTGCGGCCCGGGGAACCGGGGCTGACGGTCGACGCCGCCGCCGGCCCCGAGGCGGTCCTGGAGACGGCCGAGGCCGCCCTCGCGGACTTCGAGGCCCGGGGCCGGCGCTGAGCCCTGAAGACCTGGAAGCTCCGCACGACCGTCGCCTTCGGGGTGACGGCGCCCACCGCACCTCCTGGCCGGCCCGGGCTGCCTCTGCACCGGCACGCTGGAGGACGACCGCCCGGAGCGCCGCCCGCCCGGTGCAGGCGGACCGGCTCCGGGTCTGCCCACCAAGCTGACAGCCGGGGCCCGCCGCCGTCGTGTCTCCGCTCAGATCTCGGCGCATCCCACCGAGTCGGCCAGTTCCTCGGCGGGGACCGGCCCCGGACACGCCTCGCGGATCAACTCGCGGGCCGCCAGGGCGGTTCTGCGCTGCGCCCCCCGTGAGCGATCTCCGTTTCGGTGTCGTCCTGGGCGGTGCGGGGTGGGGCGGTGCGGGGTTGCCTGCTCGGCCTGGTCGGCGGCGACGTTCCGCCGCAGCTCGGCGGCACCCTGGCAGAGCCCCGGCTGCCGGCCTCCGTCCGCTTGCGGTGCCGCCGGCCGCCCCGGTAGGAGCCGGAGAATACCTCGCCCACGGGAACCGAAAAATCTGTTCTGGCGGGAGTAGACATTGCGCCGTGTCGTGGTTAGTGTTTCTCTCGTAGACGCGGTCCGGCGATGCCCACCGGAGACGATCCGGCGGGCGTGGTCACCGAAGACCGCACAGCGGCACGGTTGTGGGGTTCTGAAGCCAGGCAGGTGCAGGACGGCGACAGGACCGGCGGCCGGGCCAGGTGGCCCGCACTGATCAGGGGTCGCCACCTCGGCGGTACCGCGCTGCACGAAGGTGCGGTACCTGCAGGTGAAGCCGAGTCGAGCGATATCAGCAGTCGCGGGACGCGGTGTCCCGGTGAAGGCGTCGGGCTGCGGCGCGCGTGCCGGGAGGTCCGGGCAGTGGGGTTCCAAGCCAGGGAAAGTGCAGGACGGGCGACGGGGCTGGCTGCCGGACGGGTGACCCCTGTGGGTCGCCGAAGCAGGAAATCGCAGTTCAGCGGTACCCGTGTTGAGAAGAACCAGCAACACCCAGCAGTTCGAAGTCCGGACAGTGCAGACAGAGGATGAACGGAGGGGACAGAGCACCATCAGGATCGCCCGGCCCGTGAGGCATGTTCGTCCGGGCGGACACCGCAGACCCCCCAAGCACGAAGGACGGTGGTTTCCGGTCACGCATACGCGATCCCCGCACGCCCCCTCCCCCGGGGCAGTGCGGACCTGAGGAAGCCGGCTCCGGCCGGCAGATGGTGATGTAACCCTTCGGGGCCCCGGAGCCGCAACGGCTTCGGGGCCCCTCGACGCGTCCCCGAACCAACACAGAAGAGGTGCAGTGACCACGGCAACCAACCGGCCCCACAACCCCGGCTCCAACCCCGACCCAAGCTCGAACTCCCTCGACGACGACGACTACCCCGCCTACACCATGGGCCGCGCCGCCGAGATGACCGGCACCACCGCCGGCTTCCTGCGCGCCCTGGGCGAGCACCGCCTCATCACCCCACTGCGCTCCGACGGCGGCCACCGCCGCTACTCCCGCTACCAACTACGGATCGCGATGCGCGCCCGCGACCTGGTCGACCAGGGCACTCCCATCGAGGCCGCCTGCCGCATCGTCATCCTCGAGGACCAACTCGAAGAGGCCCTGCGCCTCAACGAGCAACTGCGCCGACCGCCGGCCGACGCGCCGCCGCCCGCCGACACCTGACCCCGTTGCCCGGCGGTACCGGTCCGTGGTGCGCCGGGCCTGCGGTCGCTACGGTGGGTTTCAGCCCCGCCGTCGGGCCGTCGGGCCGGCCTCCCGTCCCGCGGGCGCTCCCCCGACCGCCGAGACCCGCAGACGCAAGGAGCACCCGGTGGCCGCTTCGACAGAGCTCGACCCGCCCGTCCTCGACGTCCGCCTCCGGCCGGGAGGCGACGACCTCGTGCTCGACGTGGCCGGCGACCTCGTGCAGGGCACCGGCCCGCTGCTGCACGCCGCCGTCTCGGGCGCCCTCGACGCACACCCCTCCCCGAGGGAGCTGGTGATGGACCTGTCCGAACTCAGGTTCTGCGACTCCGGGGGCCTCAACGCCCTCGTCCGCGCCCACCACCACGCCCGCGCGGCGGGCACCGAACTGCACCTGCTGAACCCGACCACGCCCGTCGCGTTCCTGCTGCACCTCACCGGCGTGGCCCAGGTGCTGCGCGTGAGTCCGAACCCCGCCGCGGCCACCCGGGCGGCGGCGAATGCCCCGTAAGGGGTGAGGCCGCACCGGGGCCCGGAGTCATCGCCCGGGGGCGGGCGCTCCGGTGCTCGACGGGCGTGAGGCGTCGGCGAGGTCGGCGCCGGTGGCGGCGTCGCGCGGGGGGCGGTCGACGCCGTGCCAGTCCAGGCACATGATGGTCGCGTCGTCGTCCAGGTGACCCTGACCGGCGTCGACGATCGCTCCGACGAGGGTGCGGGCGGCCTCGCGGGGATGCAGGGCGCGGGTGCGCACGATCAGGTCCGGCAGGTCGAGACTCTGGGCGTTGCGCTCCAGCATGCCGTCGGTGAGCATCACCAGCCGGTCCCCGGGCCGCAGATCCAGCGACTGGAGCCGGTAGGTGTTGGCGTGGACGCCGAGCCCGAACGGCAGGTCGATCTCCGGAACGATCTCCCGCACCTGCCCGTCCCGCATCCTCAGCGGCCAGGGGTGTCCGGCGTTGACGAACTCGGTCCGGCCGTCGAGGAGACTGATGCGCAGCAGTTGGCCGGTGACGTAGCCCCGGCGGCCGTGTTCCCGTACCGCCTGGTCGGCCTGGCGGGCCTGTTCGGTGAGTCCGGCCCCCGCCCGGCGGGCCCGCCGCAGCGCTCCCACCAGGAGGGTGGCCAGCAGTGCGGCGTCCACGTCGTGGCCCATGGCGTCCGTCACGGAGAGCTGGACGGTGTCCCGGTCGACCACGTAGTCGAAGGTGTCGCCCCCGACGTGGTCGGCGGGCTCCAACGCCCCGGCGACCGCGAACTGTGCCGCCTCGCAGGCCAGCGACGCCGGGAGCAGCCGGTGCTGGATCTCCGCGGCCAGGCTCAGCGGGGTGGTGCGCCGGCCCCACTGGTACACGTCGGTGAAGGACCGGTTCGCGATGACGATGTACGCCAGCGCGTGCGCGGTCTCGCTGATCTCCCGCATCACCTGCGCGCCCGGCGCCGCGGGGAGGAACAGTTCGAGGAGCCCGATGGCGTCCCCGCGGTTGGTCACCGGGGCGAGGACCCGCACGAGCCCGTTCCCGGTGCCGTCCTGCACCTTCGGCTGCTGGGTGCGGATCACGTCGTCGTACAGGGTGCCGCGCAGTGAGATGCGCGGGGCCGGTTCACCGGTCTCGACGCTGCCGGCAGTGCCCAGGCGTACGACCGAGCCGCCGGTGAAGTCGGTGATCAGGAACGAGACGGACGCTGCCCCCAGGTGCTCCCTGAGCATGCGGGCGACCACGTCGAGCGATTCCACGGGCGGTGCGGCCTCCGCGGCCTCCAGCGTCCCCGCGAGTGTCATCGCACTTTCCCGGGCACTTCCTCCGACGGGAGGAGAGGGGTGGTCGCCGTCGGACTCTCCTGCGCTCACTGCGACTCCTCGATGCTCGATGACGCTCGGACTCCGTCCCGGAGGGGGAGGGACCGCCGGGGCGGCACCGGACGCGGCTGCGGGATCCCCGGCCTCGCGGCCGGTCGCGCACCGACCGTCCTGGACAAGGTACGGCCAGGGTTCCGGGTCTCCTGCGCTTCGGCACCGCCGGCGTCCGGTCAGGTGGCTGCCAGGAGGACGGCCGTGTAGTGCGCGGTGAAGGCGGCGATGGTGAGGGCGTGGAAGACCTCGTGGAAGCCGAACCAGCGCGGTGACGGGTCGGGGCGCTTGAGTGCGTAGACGATGCCGCCCGCCGTGTAGAGCAGTCCGCCGGCGATGACGAGGGCGACGACCGTGGTGCCGCCGGTGCGCGCGAAGTCGGGCAGGTAGAGGACGGCTACCCAGCCCAGGGCGAGGTAGGCCGGCGTGTACAGCCATCGGGGAGCCCCCAAGCACAGGGTGCGGAAGGCGATGCCGGCCAGGGCGCCCGTCCACACCACGGCCAGCAGCACCTGCTGCCGGCGGGTGGGCAGCAGCACTACCGCCAGCGGGGTGTAGGTGCCCGCGATGATCAGGAAGATGCTCGCGTGGTCCAGCCGCCGCAGGACCGCCTCCCCGCGGGGGCTCCAGGTCCCGCGGTGGAAGACCGCACTGGTGGCGAACAGCAGGCAGGCCGACAGCGCGTACACCGAGCAGGCCGCTGCTGCCGCACCCGGGCGCGAGAGGCTGATCAGGACGATGCCGCCGGCCAGTGCGAAGGGGAACGTGCCGGCGTGCAGCCAGCCGCGCAGCCTCGGCTTCAGCGCCGCGGCCGCCGGCTCCACCCCGCCCCCCAGGATCCTCGCCTGTCCGGTCTTCAGCCGGCCGGTCGGGCCGGCAGGTGGATCGGCCGCGGGGGCGGCGGGGTTTGCGTCCCGGAGGGGCCGGTACTCCAGTCCCTGAGCCGATTGCTGGGCGTCTTCGGCGATCATGTTCCCACTGTAGGAAGCCGGCGTTCGACTGCGGGCGACGCCACACCCGAACCGCCGGCGCGGACCTCGTCGGCGCGAAGCGGCTGTTCCGGGGCCGATCCCTCGCCGATCGGTGGCGTTCCGCCCCGCTGCACGATTCCTTCGCAATTCACCTGTGCGTGGCCGGAGGGGTCGTCCGTCAACGTCCTGCTCACCGCGGCCCGCCGGGCAGCCGCGACCGGCGCCACCCTGACGGTGGGCCGACCTTCCCCGGAGATGGCGCGGTGGAGGGGGCGATCTGGTGGCGGTCGACACCGTGGCGGGCGCGGGCCGGGTCGGCATCGTGGGGGTTGTGCCGGCTCTCGCCGAAGGAGGCAGGGCGAGCGGCCGCGGATTGGTGGCCCGGTCGCCGGGTGTCCGGGGCCGGCGGTTCACCGCCCTCCGCCGGCCGGCACCACCGGAGCGAGCTGGGGGGGCCTCTATGGGGTCCGTCAAGGAAATGGGCTGCGTTCGTGCGGGCTGGCGGGCAGCATGGCTGGATGCCGGATCTGCTGTGGGATGACGTCAGGAACTTCTTCGACCCTGACCTGATGGGTGCTCTGCCGGATGTGTCCGTGGCCGACACCTCGGTCGATGACTGGCAGGCGGTGTTCGAGCTGGTCCGGTCGAGCGGATGGACATGGGAGTACTCCGAGGGCGGCGTTGCCGGACCGCTGCCCTCGGCGGCGGACGTGTTGGCGCGTCCGGCCGACGCCGAGACGGTCGATCTGCGGGTCTGGCCGGTCCCGGAGGTGTTGGCGATCTTCCGGCCCGGCTCGGCCGACGAGATCGACTTCGATGTCGACCTTCGGGAGTTGCAGGGCCAGGGAGGGGTGGACGTCCTGTGCGGCTTCCTGGGTGCGATCGGGCGCCGGCTGGGCAAGCCCGTGCGGATGGCAGCGGAGGGCGACTGGGGGAACCCGGTACTCGGGTTCGATCCAGCAGCGGACTGCGTAGTGTTGCTGGCAGATCCCCCCGGAGTTCAACTGCTGCCCGCTGCGGGCCGGGACTCGTAGAAGGTGCCGTCGCGGAGCATGGCGAACAGGACGTCGACCCGACGTCTGGCCAGGCAGAGGAGTGCTTGGGTGTGGCGCTTGCCCTGGTTGATCTTCTTGTCGTAATAGGCCCGGGAGGCCGGATCACTGAGCGAGGCGAACGCGGCCAGGAAGAACGCCCGTTTCAGCTGCTTGTTGCCCCGGTGGGACGTTTGTTCGCCGCGTATGGAGGGTCCGGAGCTGCGGGTGGCGGGGGCGAGGCCGGCGTAGGAGGCGAGGTGGGCGGCGGTCGGGAATGCGCTCGCGTCGCCGACGTCGATCAGGATCCGGGCGCCGGTCCTGGTGCCGATGCCGGGCATGGAGGTGAGGATCTTCGAGAGCAGGTGCTCGTCCAGCAGTTCCTGGATTCGCTTCTCCAGGAGCTTGCGCTGGTCCAGGAAGGCTCGCAGTGAGCCGGCCAGGTTCGGCACGATCAGCGCGGCCGCCTCGGTGCCCGGGACGATCACGGTCTGCTCGTCGAGTGCGGTGAGGAGGTCCTCGACCAGGCCCCGCTCGAACATGCGCGGGGCCAAGGGCCGGACGACGGCGATCAGGCGGCGGCGTCCGGCCTTGCGCAGTGCGGCAGGGGAACCGAAACGCTCCAGCAGGGCGAGGACCGCCGCATGGTCGAGGCGCGGTCCCAGCACACGTTCCAGGTGCGGGTGAATCTGGGTGAGGAGGCCGCGCAGCTGGTTGGCGATCCGGGTCGCCTCGCCGGCGAGGTCGTCGTCGAAGCCGACGATCATCTCCAGCTCGGCGATGGTCTCGTCGGTGAGCTCGATGCCATGCAGGGTGTGGGGCATGATGCGTGCGGCGTCGGCGATGACGAAGGCGTCGCGGGCGTCGGTCTTGGCCTCGCCGGGGGAGGTCGGCGATGCGGCGCATCGTCAGGCCGGGCGGGTAGGCAACGCGGCATCCGGCGTCCCGGGCAACCGCGAGCGGCAGGGCACCGATGGAGGCGGGCTGGTCGACCACGACCAGGACGGTGCCGTGCTTGGCGGTGAGCTTGTCCAGCATGGCCCGCATCTTGGGTTCGCTGTTCGGCAGCCGCTTGTCGAAGACCCGCTTGCCAGCCGGGGTCAGGGCGGTCCCGTGGTGCTCGCCTTTGCCGACGTCCAGGCCGAGGAAGACGTCCACATCTCCGGTGTCGATCACGCTGGTCCCTTACGAGGTCGTGCTGTCCCGGCCTCGTTGGCGTGGCACCAGTCGCCGGCATCCACGTTACGAAGAGCCTCCCAGCGAGCTGGTGGTCCTGCCTCTATCAACGGCCTACCGGTGCCTCCGGCCCGGTGACACCACCCCCCGGATCATGCGAACTACAGGGGGGAACAGTCATGCCGAGCCGGAGGCCGGGAGCCCCGTTGCGGGGCCACGAAATAGGTAACGGGGGTGAAGGCGTCCTCTGCGGGGTATGTCCGAGGCATGCTCACCCTCGGCGTGGAGGAGGAGTACCTCCTGCTGGACCCGGTGACCGGTATGCCGGTCGCCCGGGCGGCGCAGGTACGCCGAGCGGCGGATCTCCAGCCGGCGATGGACCAGGGTGAGGTCCAGCGCGAACTCCTCCAGGCACAGCTGGAGATCGCGACTCCGGTCTGCCATGAGCTGGAGGAGGTCGGCGGCCACCTCCTGCGGATGCGCCACGCCCTGGGCCGGGCCGCGGCCCAGGACGGCTGCCTGCTCGCCGCCTGTGCCAGCGCGCCGTTCACCGATCACCTCCCCGTCCCCGTGACGGACACCGCGCGCTACCGGGCCATGCGCAGTGACGCTCCCCGGCTCACCGACGAACAGCTGATCTGCGGCATGCACGTCCACCTCGGCCTCCCCGACCGTGCGACCGGCATCGCGCTGCTGAACGGGCTTCGGCCCTGGCTCCCGCTGCTGGTGGCGCTCGCCGCGAACTCGCCGCTGTCACAGGGCACCGACACCGGTTTCGCCAGCTGGCGCACGCTGGTCTTCGATCGCTGGCCCGTCAGCGGTCCGCCGCCCTCGTTCGAGGGCGCCGACGACTACGACCAACGGACCGGGGCCCTGGTGGAGGACGGGTTGATCCCCGACCTCGGCCAGATCTACTGGCACGTCAGGCTGTCCCGGCGCTTCCCCACCATCGAGATCCGCGCGATGGACGTGCAGCTGCGCCCGGACGAGGCGGTGATGCTCGCCGGCACCGTCCGTGCCCTCGCCACCCGCCTGCTCGGCGACGCGGCCGCCGGGCGTCCGGTGCCCGTGATCCGGCCCGAGACGCTTGACGCTGCCGTGTGGTACGGCGCGCGGCACGGCTGCGGCGGCGAGGTGTTCGACCCGCTCCACGGCGGGCTGCGTGCGCCGGGGGACGCGGCGGCGGCCCTCCAGGAGTTCACCGCCTCCGCGGCCGGGAAGGACGGGCGGCACATCACGCCCGTCCTGGAGCGGATCCTGCGCGAGGGCAACGGCGCGGCGCGTCAGCTGCGCGAACTGCGCCGCGGCGGCCGTGAAGGGCTTGTCCGCATGATCACCGACCAGACCACGGGTGCCTGAACGGGTGCCTCTGGAGCCCGGCGCCGATCACCCCCTCCCGAAGGCCGGCCCCGCACCTGAGGGTGAGTGCTGGGCGTGCGGGCGGCCTGCGCGAGGTGCAGAGTCGTTCGAAGGCCGGGCACCCGTCCCGGCCGTTGCCGAGGAGTCCGCCGTGACCGCTGGGTCGTTCTTCGTGACCGCTGGGTCGTCCTTCCGACCGTCCACCCTGCCGCCCTGGCCGGTGCGGCTGCCCCGCCAGCCCGATCCCCGTCGGGAGAGCACCCGGTGAGCACCGGCGCCGTGTCGGCCCGTCCGCCGACCGGCCGGGCCGAGTCCGTGAGCACCGGAGCCGACGCCGTGGAGCACCGTCGATCCGTGGCCCGGACGTTCACACGGATGGCGGCCTGCGGGGAGCTGGATCTCCCGCTGCCCGGCGGCGGCCTGACCCGCACCCGGTGGGAGGCACTCACCCGCTGGGCGCAGGCCGATCTTTCGTTGGCCCGGCTCGCCGAGGGACACGCGGACGCCGCGGCGATCCTCGCGGAACTCCGGGCGCTGCGCGTCCAGGGTGCGCAGGATCTGCCCTCGGGCGGGGAGGGGGCTCGCTGGGGCGTCTGGGCGGCGGAGCCCCCCGGCTACCGGCTGGAGGCGCGGCAGGTGCCGGGCGGGTGGCTGCTGTCCGGGGTGAAGCCGTTCTGCTCGGGTGCCCGGGTCTGCACGCACGCGCTGGTGACCGCGCGCGAAGGGGAGCGGCGACGCCTGTTCGCCGTGGAGGTCCGGCAGCGCGGCGTCGAACCGCTGCCGGACAGCTGGCCCGGAGCCGGTATGGCGGGCAGCGACACCCTGGACGTGACCTTCGACGACGTCCGGGCAACGCCGGCCGGCGGCCCGGGAGCCTATCCGGAGCGCCCGGGGTTCCACCACGGCGGTATCGGCGTCGCCGCGTGCTGGTACGGCGGCGCCCGCGCGGTGGCCCGCACGCTGCTGGCCGCCTCCCGGACGTGGGAGCTGGACCCGCACGCCCTGGCGCACCTGGGCGCCGTCGACGCCCGGCTGGCCACCGTCGAGGCACTGCTCGACAGCGCCGCCGCGGCCGTGGACGCCGACCCGCACGATCTCGACGGCGCCGCCGGCCTGCGGACGATGCGGGTGCGCGCCGCCGTCGAGCAGGCCGCCGGCGAGATCCTGACCCGGGTCGGCCGGGCCCTGGGCGCCACCCCCCTCGGTCACGACGCCGTCCATTCGCGCGCCGTGGCGGACCTGACCGTCTACCTGCGCCAGCACCATGCCGAACGCGACCTCGCGGCCCTCGGCAAGGCCGCTTCCGCCACCCGGCTTTCCTGGGAGGACAGATGACCGGCCGTCCGGCGCCCGCCCTGCCGGTCCCCGAGCCGCCGCTCCCACCCGCCGACCCGATCCAGGCACCCGGCACCCCGGAGAAGGAGTGGCTCGCCTGGCCCGGGCTGACGGGCCTGCCCGCGGTCGATCCGCTCGGCGCGCTGCCCACCGGGACTGCCCGCTCGCCCCGGGTGCTGATCGTGGCGGCCCATCCCGACGACGAGGTCCTCGGCCTCGGCGGCACGATCGCCCTGCTGGCGGCGTCCGGCGTCCGCCTGCGACTGGTGTCCGTCACCGCCGGGGAGGCCTCGCACCCCCGCAGCCGGGCGCCGTCGGCCCGTGATCTCGCTGCTGTCCGCTCCCGGGAACTGCACCAGGCCCTGGGCCGGTTGGGCGCCGACGTGCAGAGTGTGAGCCTTGGCGTGCCGGACGGGGCGGTCGCCCGCCACGAGCTCGACCTCACCGGACGGCTGGCCGGACTGCTGCGCGACTGCGACCTGTGCGCGGCACCGTTCAGCCGGGACCTGCACCCCGACCACGAGGCCGCCGGCCGCGCCGCCCTGCGCGCGGGCGCCGCCGCGGGCGTGCCGGTGTGGGAGTACCCGGTGTGGGCCTGGCACTGGGCCGTACCCGGCGACGTCCGCCTGCCCTGGCACCGCGCGGCGCGCATCGCGCTGCCGCCCACCGCCCGGGCCCGCAAGCAGGAGGCCTTGGAGTGCTTCCGCAGCCAGACCCAGCCGCTCGGCGACCGGCCGGAGGACGCGCCGATCCTGCCGCCGTCGGAACTCGCGCACTTCCGACGCGACTTCGAGGTGGTCTGGCGATGACCGCGCCCGGGATCAGGGCGACGGACGGGGCCGGCGCCGGGCGCGGGGGCGGGAGCACACCGGGGGAGTACTTCGCCCGGATGTACGCGGACCGGCCCGACCCGTGGCAGCTCGCCCGCCGCTGGTACGAACAACGCAAGTACGCCCTCACCCTGGCGGCCCTTCCCGCCCCGGAGTACCGCAGCGCGTTCGAGCCCGGCTGCTCGGTCGGCGTCCTGTCCGCCCTGCTCGCCGGCCGCTGCCGGGCAATGCTCTCCTGCGACCGGGAGGAACGCGCCCTCGCCCAGGCCCGCCCACGTCTCGCGCACCTGCCGCACGTGCGCATCGAGCACCGCGTGCTGCCCGCGGACTGGCCCGCGCCCGGCGAGCGCTTCGACCTCGTCGTCCTGTCCGAGCTGCTGTACTACTTCACCGCCGCCGAGGTGGCCGCCCTCCTCGACCTCGCGGTGCGTTCACTCGACCCGGGCGGAACCCTGCTGCTCGTCCACTGGCGCCACGAGGTCGCCGAGCACGCGTCGAGCGCCGACGCCGTCCACCGGCAGGCCCGCGCCCACCCGGCCCTGGTGCGGATCGCCGGCCACACCGAACCGGACTTCCTGCTCGACGTGTTCATCCGCCCCGAGCAGGCCGGCACACCCGCCGGACGCCTCTCGGTAGCCGCCCGCGAGGGGCTGACGTGATCCGGTCCCTGGCCGTGGTGGTACCGGCCCGGGACGAGGAGGAGCTGCTCGGGGACTGCCTCGACGCCCTGCGCCGGGCCGCCGCGCATCCACGCGTCCGAGCCCTGCCGGTCCGGGTGGTCGTCGTCGCCGACGCCTGCGTGGACGGCACCGCTGCCGTCGCCCTTCGGCACGGTACGGATCTCCTGGAGCTGAGCGCCGGCAGCGTGGGCGCGGCCCGCGCGGCCGGCAGCCGCCACGCGGTCGGCCTCGCCCTGGCGGCCCGGCCCGGCCTGACGGGCCGCCAGGTGTGGCTGGCCCACACCGACGCGGACTCCCTGGTCCCACCGGGCTGGCTCGCGCAGCAACTGGCCCACGCGGCCGCCGGCTGGCACGCGGTGGTGGGAACCGTCCGGGTCACCGACTGGAGCGGCCACCCGGACGGAACCGCCGACGCCTTCCACCGGCGCTACCGGCGGCACGGCCTCCCCACCGGGCATCCGCACGTCCACGGGGCCAACCTGGCCGTGCGGGCCGACGCGTACCACGCGGCCGGCGGCTTCGACCCGCTGACCGTCGGTGAGGACCGCAACCTGGTGGCCGCCCTGGAGGCCGCCGGCCACCGGGTGAAGCGCACCACCCGGAACCCGGTCACCACCTCCGCGCGGCGCGATCCCCGCGCTCGCGGAGGATTCGGCGACTTCCTCCTGGGCCTCGACAGCCTGCCGGGTTGATCGCCCGGGGGCGCCTTCCCGGCCGGCGTCCAAGCCGGCACCCGCTGCGCCGTCCGGCCCATCCCGGGCCGCACGGCCGCGGCGGAGCGGGCAGCGTGGGATCCATGGGAACTCTTCTCGCGCGCCTCACCGACGCCGCCGGTCAGGGCAGCCTCGGTACCCGGGTCCTCAAGGCCCTCGACGCCCTGGGGGACGCCGACGAGCTCGACGTGGTCGCCGAACCCCTGCAGCGTGCCGTCCAGGGACTGCCGCTGGGAAGGCTTCGCGGGGTGCTGCACGGCCGGCCGCTGGGCCACCCGCTGCACCCGGCCCTCGTCCAGGTGCCGGTCGGGGCCTGGTTGTCCGCGGCCGTCCTCGACGTCGTGCCCGGTTCGGAGCGCGCCGCGCACATCCTGGTCGGGGTGGGAGTGGTCAGCGCCGCCCCGGCTGCCTGGACCGGGTGGGTCGACTGGGCCGAGCAGCACGAGCAGCAGATGCGCACCGGCCTGCTGCACGCTGCCTCGGTGGCGACCGCGGTGGCTCTCTACGGCGCCTCCTGGGCGGCCCGTTCGCGTGGCCGCCACCGGCTGGGCCGCGTCCTGGGCTTCGCCGGACTGACGGCGGTCGGCGGCGCGGCGGCGGTCGGCGGGCACCTCGCCCACCGGCAGTCCGCCGGCGCCAACAAGGCGGAGCCGGTGGCGCACCTGGTCGAGCCCGGCTGGCACACGCTCGGGCACGCCGGGGAGTTCACCGTGGGCGAGGCGGCGCGGCGGACGATCGGCGAGGTGCCGGTGCTGGTGGTGCGGGAGGCCGACGAGGTCTTCCACGTCCTGGCCGACCGCTGCAGCCACGCCTCCGGCCCTCTCTCGCAGGGCGAGGTCGCCGACGGCTGCGTGATCTGCCCCTGGCACGGCAGCGTCTTCCGGCTGTCCGACGGCTGGAACGTCGACGGTCCGGCCACCGCCCCGCAGCCGCGCTTCGCCACCCGCACGGACACGGACGGCAACCTCCAGGCGCGCCTGCCGGGCGCGGGCTGAACCTGCCGACCGTTCCTGCCGGTGCTGCTGCTCCTGTCGGTGATACTGCGAACCGGTGGCCTCCGGAACGGCCGGGTGTGCCGTCCCGGGGTTCGGGGAAGGCGTGCCCGGACCGTCTTTCCCCCCAACCTTTCGGGAGCACACCGTGGCAGACGACTTCGTGATCGACGTGAGCCGGATCCGGGACGAGGCCCGGCAGAAGATGGCCGACGGCGCCGTGACCAGCACCTACGGTCTCGACACCGGGAAGGTGATCGCCGTCCTCAACGACGTGGTCGCCACCGAGGTGGTCTGCTGGCTCCGCTACACGCGGCACGCCATCTCCGCCGTGGGCATCGACCGCGCCCAGGTGGTGGCGGAGTTCACCGAGCACGCGGCCGAGGAGATGCAGCACGCCCTGCGGGCGGCCGAGCGGATCGCCCAGCTCGGCGGCGAGCCCGACTTCGACCCCGCGACCCTCGCCCAGCGCGCCCACACCGACTACACCACGCCGGACGAGAAGGACCTCAAGGCCATGCTGGAGCACAACCTGCTGGCCGAACGCATCGTGATCTCCACCTACCAGGAGATCGCCCGCTGGCTGGGGGACCACGACCCGACCACCCGCCGCCTCATCGAATCCATCCTCGAGGAGGAGGAAGAGCACGCCGACGACCTCACCGACCTCCTCGCGGTCTGACCCCGGCAGGCGGCTGCCGGCCGATTGAGCCGGCCGGATTCCGGACAGACGCGCGGCAGCCGCTCGGCGCGGGCGGCCCGGCCCACGAGGGAGGTCGCCATGGTCAGGATCCTGTACAAGCCCCTCGGGCTGCTGTTCGGCGCCCTCGGCGGGATCGTCGCGGGCGCCGTTTTCAAGCGCCTGTGGGCCCTTCTCGGTCATGAGGACGAAGCGCCCCGGGCCACCGACCAGGACAGGACCTGGAAGGAGGTGCTGGCCGCCGCCGCCCTGCAAGGTGCGGTGTTCGCTCTGGTGAAGGCCGCGATCGACCGCGGCGGCGCGGTCGGCACCCGCCGCCTGACCGGCACCTGGCCCGACTGAGGCCGCACCTCGTCGGTGAACCGCCGACGGCCGCCGTCAGCGGCCCGGGAGGCAGTCATGGAGGAGTTCGACCGCGAGCTCGCCCACCGCAACGCCACCAACGTGATCAAGCTCGTGGCGCGTCCGGGAGGCGGAGGCAGCCGGCCGTCCGCGTCGCCGGTTCACGGCCGCGCGGTCGACCCGGTCGGCGCCCGCGTCGAGGATGTCCGTGCGCAGCGAGGTGGAGGAGCCGACTCCGCCTCGCTGGCGGCACAACGTCGACCCGCGCGAGGGCACCGACGGTGAGGAGGTGGGAAAGAGGAGTCTGCGGATCAGACGCCGGCCGGGCGAGGAACGTCCCGCCGCCGACCGGCACCACCGGACACGTGGACGGACGGTCCGTGAGTCGGGTCTCAGCCGCTGACGTCGAGTGCCGTCCCGTAAAGCCGGGACACCTTCAGACGGATGACCACCCGGCGCTCGGCGACCAGTTGCGTCAGGAACGCATCCTCGTCCTGCGGCCTCGCGGCCGCCGGCACCATGGCGAGCAGTTCCCGCCCGACCGTGTCCCCCGGCGTGGTGGTGACGGCGGAGACATCGGCCTCGCCCTCGGCCACCGCGAACGACCACACATCGTCACCTTGCACATGCACGGCCGCGCGTGGGTCGCGCCGGAGCTGTTTGACCTTGATGCGGTCGGCGGTGGTGGAGAACCGGACGATGCGTGCTGCGGCGTCCCAGCTGTAGAGCATGGTGGTGAGATGAGGATGGCCACTGCTCTTGTTGGTGGCGAGGATCGCGAACTGCTGGGTGCTCAGCAGTTCGGAGAGGGCATCGTCGGAGAGCGCGCGAGGTGCTGGGCCTTGAGTCATGACGTGCTGAACTCCCCTGCAGCCCTGTGCATTCCGGCTGCCGTCCGGTGCGCGGCCACCGGCCTGTGTGCTTCGGTACCCGTGCCTTCGGCCCGGTCGACGCCGAGGGCGCCTCCAGCCCGGTGCGGGTGCGCCGGCCGGCCGGCTCGGCTGCCTGTTCACGGACGGTGGAGCTGCTCGGGTGGGACGGTTCGTTGCCCGTACTGTCCGACCGCGACCTGTGCCAGGTTCCGTAGCAGGCGGCGGTTGCGCAGGTTCAGGACCAGTTCGCTCGGCGGTCCCTGGAGACGGGCGCCGGGGCCGGTCAGGGGGTGCTCGTCGAGCAGTACCAGGGTGTTGTCGCCCCAGGGGATGAGGGTGAACGCGATGCGCGCGGCGCCGAACGGGCTGGCCTCGGCCTCGAGTTCCAGCCGAGTACCGGGTTCGCAGATCCGCACGGTGCAGCTGTCACGGAAGGTGAGCGGGCCCAGTCCCACGGCGTAGCGCAACTCGGCGCCGACAGCCGGCCACGCCGGATCGACGTGTTCGATGTCCCGGGTGGCGACGACCCACTCGGCATAGCTGTGCCCGTCCGCGAGGACGGCCCAGACCCGCTCCGGCGGGCATTCGATGAACTGTTGACGCCGTGCCATGCGACTCCTCCTCGGTGCTGCCCGCCGGGCGACCCACGGGGCGGGCGTGATGCGGTGACGGATCAGTGGTGACCTCGCGGTCCGGCGAGCAGCCGTTGGGCGGCGGCGAGGCCGGGGGAGAGGATCCGGCCGGCCGGCAGTCGGTGCGAGCGGATGGCGGCCCGGGCCGCGTTGGCACCGCAAGCGCCGTGGACGCCGCCACCGGGGTGTGCGGAGGACGAGGCGAGGTAGAGCCGGGAGACGGGTGTCTCGGGGCGCCCGGTGCCCGGCACCGGGCGGAAGACGAACTGCTGGTGCAGGGCGGTGGTACCGCCGTTGATCGCGCCCCCGACCAGGCTGGCGTTCATCGACTGCAGGACCGGAGGGGTGAGGACGCGCCGGGCGGTGATCCTGTCCCGGAAGCCCGGCGCGAAGCGCTCCACCTGCTGCTCCACGCGCTCCGCCATCGCGTGGGCCTCGCGCTCGTCCCAGCGCCCGGTGATCGCGTCGGGGCCCAGGTCGTCCTTGATCGTCTGCGGGACGTGGGTGTACGCCCAGGCCGACTCGGTGCCGGGCGGGGAGCGGGTGGGGTCGGCGGTGGTCATCTGCCCGAGCATGGCGAACGGCAGGCGCGGAAGCCGACCGGTGGACAACTGGAGGGCGTAGTCGCTCAGTTCGTCCATGTCGGCGCCCAGATGGACGGTGCCGGCCGCGCGGGCCCCGTCCGCCGTCCAAGGGACGGGGCCGTCCAGCGCCCAGTCGACCTTGACGGTGGAGAAGTCCCACTGGAAGTGCCGAAGGTCGGCGCGCAGACGGGGCGGGAGGTGCTCCCAGCCGACCAGCCCCCCGTACAGCGCGGGGGCCGGGACGTCGGCGAGGACGGCACGGTGTGCCCGGAGTGCGGTGCCGTCGGCGGTGCGCACGCCCAGGGCGCGCCCCTCGCGCACGACCACCTCGACGACCGGGGAGTCGCAGGAGACCCGCCCGCCGAGGGATTCGAGCCGGCGGACCAACGCCCGGGTCAGTGCCGAGGCGCCACCGACGGGGACCGGCCAGCCGACCTGCTGGCCGAGCATCGCCATCAACCAGCCGAAGGCCGCGCTTCCCACCGCTTCGGGCATCAGGTCCGCGTGCAGGGCGCAGCCCGCGAGGAGCAGCCCCGCACCGGGTTCGGCGAACTCCTCCTGCGCCAGGCGGCGCACCGGCAGGGTGAGAAAGCGTAACGCCCGCAGGCCGCCCGCCCCCGGAAGGCGTGCCGCCATCCCCGCACCGGCCCTGACCGGCGGGAACGGGGTGAAGAGCGTTCGGAGCAGATGGGGATCCAGTCGCTCCCAGAGCTCGGAGAGATGCTGCCACGCCGTGGCGTCCGCCGCGCCGAACCCCTGCTCCATCGCGGCGCACGTTCCGGCGGCGCTCCTGTGCAGGGTCGCGCATCGTCCGTCCGGCATCGGGTGGGCGGCGACGACAGGCGCGTTGCTCCAGCGCAGGCCGTGCTCCTCAAGGGCGAGCGCCCCGACGGCCGGAGAGGCGACGGCGAGCGGGTAGAAGGAGCTGAAGACGTCGTGGACGTAGGCGGGGTCGAGGCCTCGGTCGCTGCGCACGGCGCCACCGGGCTCCGGCTGGGCCTCCAGGACCTCGACCTGCCAGCCCGCGTCGGCCAGGATGTTGGCGGCCACCAGCCCGTTGGGGCCCGCGCCGATGACGATGGCATCAGGCATGAGACTCCTCGAACGGTTCGTCCCCGGGACAGAACGCTACTCGCGGGGGTGCCCCTGCGCCGCTCGGGCGTTCCCGGGCTGACGGGCGCACGGCCGCCCGACCGCCCGCGGGACGGGCGGGGGGTGCGCTCACGGGTTGCGGGGGTGCGCCAGCTCGGTGGGCGGGCCGAGCCCGAAGAAGTGGGAAAGTGCGGGCGGTGCACTCTCGGGCTCACGTGGCCGGGCCTCGTAGCAGGTCCAGCTGCAGAACCCGACCGGGTTCCAGTCGGTCAGCCGTCTGCACTCGCCGCACGTCATGACTTCCGTTGCCTCGTGCTGGGTCTGAACCATTGCGGTCACCTGCTCCACGCGCGCGGCCTGCCCGCGCCTGCCACGGCCCCGGGTAGTGCGTATACCCCGTAATGATGCCGGCCACACGTCTCCGAGCGCGGGTCCTGCCGCGTCCAGGGGCGCAGGCCGGTCCGTGGCGGCCGACAGGGGAGCGCGGGCCGCGACGGGGGCCCCGCTCGGCACCCGTCACGAAGCGGCCCTACCCGCTCGCAGCCGCCTCGCCTCGACGAGATCCGGCCCCGGCCGCAGGCGCGGATGATCGTCCTCCAGGCCGGGTTCGCCCCTCGGCAGCGCGTCGAGGACACCGTGGCGCATGAGCTGTTCGTGGACGGCGTCGGCCTTGACGTGCTCCGATGCCCAGAACCTCGCCCCCTCCCGGAGGTGCTCGCGGGCCAGGCCCGACACCAGCGGATCGGTGTCGCCCTGCGCGCGGTGGACAGCAGGAGGTTTCAACAGCCCTGTACCGCGCGTTCGCCCCTGTCTGCACCGCTGATCTTTGCACCGCCGACACGCTGCCGCCCGGCACGGGAACGGGGTCGGCCTCCCGAGCGCACCTGCCCGGTACGACCGCGGTCCTGATCCCCGGTCGTCAGGGTGCTTGGGTGTCGGCGGCGGGCGGCTCCGGTTCAGCGTCCTCAGCCTTGGCCCGGACGTCCTTCGGCGTGGGCGCCACGACGTTCCGTTCCTCCGCCGATCGCTCCCGCCGCGTCGCGTCCTCGGGACCTGCCTTGTCGTCCTTCTCCGGGGTGCTCATGTGCATCACCTGTTCGTCGAGGAACCGGGCCGTTCGGTCCAGTGCCTTCGGTGCCGCCACTGCGGGGAATCGCAGGCGCACGATCGTCACCTACCCCGAACCCGGGCCCCGACACGACAGGGGCCGACGCCGACCACCACGGCGCCTCCGCCGCTGCTGGTGGGTCAGGGCGGTCTGATCGCGGAGGGCTCGATGACCGATGTCGGTCCCGTCGGGGGCGACACCGTCGGCCTGCCGCTGGACGCCCCGCTGCCGACGACCGCCCGGCGGCTGCACCGCGAGGCGCCCTGGGACGAGACCTGACCGGCGCAGACCGGGCGCGGGCTGCCGGGCGCACCATCCGTCAGCCTCCGATCGCCCGCAGAATCGGCTGACCGAGTGCGCCGAGCCAGCCGGCGAGCGCGCCGAGCGGCCCGATCAGCGCGGTGCCGGCCGTGACCAGTGCGCCTGCCGAGGAAAGCAACCGGGTGATCCGGCCGAGCCGGCCCGCCACCGCCTCCCGGTCCGGCTCCGGCCCGGCGACCTCCGCCTCCAGCGAGTCCAGCTCGGCCCGCACCTCGGGCTCGATCGCCGGTGGCAGCGCCGTTCGCTCGATCGACTCCCGCAGTCGGCGGACCAGGCCGCGCACGTCCTGCCCGCCGGTCGTGAACACGGCCGACTGGCCACCGTGGACACTCTGGTTCCCGGCGACGTTGTTGACCACGCCGCCCTGCTGGCTGCCGATGTTGAAAACCATGGCTTCCAATCTCCTCACCGCTGCCGCCTGGACGCCTGCCGCTCGGCCTCCTCGAAGCGACGGCGCCGGGACGTCGTCACGATGTGCAGCACGATCCCGATGACCATGAGGACGGTCCCGATCGCCGCCGTCGCGAACCCGACCGCCCCGACCGGCACCCCGGCCACCTTCGGTCCGAGCAGCTCCGGAGAGGAGTCGAAGTTCGAACTCCCCGACGAGAGATCGTCGTTGGTCCGGGTTATGAATCGAATGATCGCCCAGCCGTAGACCCCGCCCCCTACCAGGAAGAGCAGGAAGCCGACCACGATCAGATGCCTGGCCCGGGTGCGGGTCGCGGCGATCTCCTTGAGGAAACTCTCACGCTGCGCCTGCTGGACGTAGTTGAACTGGTCCCCGGCGACGTTGCTCAGCCAATCGGCCCGCTGCCCCCCGACGTCGAACCGCCGCTCGCCGTCGGGCGGCGAAAGGGGGACTTCGCGCGGTGGCGGGCCGGGTGGTGGTGGGCCGGGTGGTGGTGGGCCGGGTGGTGGTGGGCCGGGTGGCGGCGGCGCTGCGGCGGCAGCGCCGTGCGGCGTGGGCCCGGGCCCGGGGCCCGGCGTGGTGTCCGAGGCATCGCCCGGGGCACGGCCGGCTCCGAGCCCCGGGGCCTGGACGGTCCGGTCGTCGGGGGGTGGCTCTTCGTAGTGCACCTCGAACGGTCCAAAATCCAGAACGTCGCCCGAGTGCAGCACCTGCTGCCCCAGCACCGTGTGACCGTTCAACATGGTGCCGTTGGTGGAGGCGAGATCCTCCACCGTGGTCCGGCCCGAGGCCCGCCACACCACCGCGTGCCGTCGGCTGACGCCCGGATCGCCCACCTGGATCTGGCAGTCGCCGTCCCGCCCGACGAGCATCGGCTGGTCGTCGAGGACGAACACCCGGCCGCGCAGCCGGTCCGGGCGGTTGACCACGAAGTGCGGTGCGGCGCGCTCTCGCAGAGGTGGTTCCATGGTGCGACCTCCTGCCGGCGAAGCATCCCGGCGGTTGTGGCGCGGCTCGGTGTCGATCCGTGGCGGCGGGTCGCCGAACCGTTCGGGTACACGTCGTCCGCGGCGGGAGGTTGCAGCCGGCCGGCTCGGGTCGGAGGCAGAAGAGAGATCGTCCCTGACGATCTTGCTCTGGTTGCCCTGCCGTCCTCCTGCCAGTTTCTTACCGGTCTCCCGCTCTGCAAAGAGGCAGGACAACCCCGGGACCCCGTAGGCAGAAATACCCCGAGGCGGGGTCGCTCCGGGGGAGCGCCCCGTGCCGGGCGAGCAGAGCCGGACGCCCGTCAGCAGCGCGCCGGACGGCGTCTCCCCGGAGCGCAGGCCCGCACCGCGCCGGCCGTAGCGCGGTGGCGCCGGCGGCGAGGTGCAGGCCGCCGCGAGGGCCGCCGCCGAGGTCGGTCGCGTCGGCGGCGTTCGCACCGGCGCCGGTGTCCTCGACGGTCCGGCCGGGCGCGTCACCCATGCGCCGTGGGGGTTGACCCGTGAGGTGGTCTGCGTCCGGTCGCCGGAGGCGCCGGACTCGCCGAGGGCGGCGTCGATCCGGCCCGTCGGGTCGAGCTGCCAGGTGGTGCGGTCGGCGGCTTCCGGGGAGGGCCCCTGTGCACCGACTTCTCGCCTCGTGTCGAGCGGTGGCCCTGGAGGCGCCGGGGCCGGGCGGCTGCCCGGCGGACAGGCCCTGCACGTCATGCGTTGAAGCCGGGCCGAATGGATCAAACAGAAAGCAACATGCGTCTTGCAAGGAGCTGGACGGGCTGGGCATGGTTCGCATTCGTCCGGCGAAGTCGCTGGTAGCCCATGGCGCGAAGGCCTCGTAACGGGCCGGTCTCGAACTGCGCGGGGGTTGCCGGGGCTCTTGACGGGCACGTGAACGGCGCGTTTCCTAGTGCTAGAACGTTGGAACCAGTTGAGTTTTGAGTTCTTATATGAGGCCTTTTGTTTCTTTGGCTGGTCCGGCGTCGACATCGCCCCAGGGAGCCTCCATGCACCGATCACGAAGCCGGCCCACCGCCGCGCCGGCTCTTGAGCCGGCCGTCGTCCTCCCCACCCGTCGCACCGGAGAGGACCCGGGAATGTCCGGCTCGGACCCGGCGGCCAAGGCCGGAGGGAGGATCCCGAGCAGCTCCCTGACCAGGCACGGCGACCAGGAGCACTTCGTCGGCGAGGCCGCAGGCGCCAAGGCCAAGGCCAAGGCCAAGGCCAAGGTCAAGGCCAAGGCCAAGGCCAAGGTCAAGGCCAAGGCCAAGGCCAAGGCCAAGGCCAAGGCCAAGGCCAAGGCCAAGGCCAAGGCCAAAACCAAGGCCAAGGCCGACGAGCCGGGGATCGACCTCAACGCCGTGAACCTCGGCATCGACGCGGACCGGACGGTCAGCGAGGTCCGGTCCGCGATCGCCCGCCGGGCCGACGGCCTGGACGTCGCGGTACCCGACCGGGCCGCGGGGGAGTCCACGAAGGCGTGCCGGGACCAGGAGACCGCCGGATCCTGTCCGCGTGGAAGCCCGATGTGACGGTCTGTACGGACCGGGTGAACGCCGCACAGGACGCCTTCCTCCACGCCGCCGGAGCATCCGTCCGGAAGATCGACGAGGCCACCGGCGACACCCGGACGGGGCTCAGGACAAGGGCGCCGCGGCGGTCACCGCGAACCCGCACGTCAGGCAGTGGATCGTCATCGGCCGCGCCCACAGGGACTGGAGCGGCACCAAGCGGCCGGCACCACGCGACCTCCCCCGAGCCCACGAGTGCGCAGTCCTACCTCGTCCCTGCCCCGCGTGCGGGGCAGCGCCGCCCCCCACCGCGCTGCACACAGGAGCCCGGTGGGGACGACCGGGCCCGCCACGGACACCGCGACACCGTGCAAGGGCACCCGGCCGGTGTCCCCCGGCCACAGGCCCGACGGGGCGGCACAGCCGACCTGGACCGCGCCACCCTGCCGCCTCCGCCCACCCCTGAAAGGCCGCGCCTCCCCGGCGCTCCGGCCCGCACCACCGACTTCCGGCAGCGACACCGCCGGGACCCCCACCCACAGCACCACAGGAGAAGCGATGCGCAGAACCGGTCACAGGGCGATCCCCGCCCTGCTGGTCAGTGCGGCCCTGGCACTCGGCGGACTCGCCGGCACCATGCCCGCCCAGGCCGCGCCGGCCGCCGCCCCCGCGGCGACCCCCACTCCCCACACCGTCACCTGGGACGACTACTCCCTGAAGATCGACGACAAGCCCACCTACATCTTCGGCGGGGAGTTCCACTACTTCCGTCAGCCCAGTCCCGACCTGTGGCGCGACACCCTGCAGAAGATGAAGGCCGGCGGCTTCAACACCGTCTCCCTCTACTTCGACTGGGCCTACCACTCGCCGAAGAAGGGCGTCTACGACTTCACCGGGGTCCGCGACGTCGACAAGCTCCTCGACATCGCCAACGAGGTCGGCATCTACGTCATCGCCCGACCCGGCCCCTACATCCAGGCCGAGGTCGACGGCGGCGGCTACCCGGCCTGGCTCAACGTGACACCCGGCCACGAGAAGTCCCTCGACCCGGACCACGTCGCCAGCATCGACGAGTGGCTCGACCACATCAACCCGATCATCGCCCGCCACCAGCTCACCACCGGCCAGGGCACGGTCATCGCCTACCAGCTCGAGAACGAGTTCGCCAAAACCGCGCCCGCCGACATCGACTACGTGGCGCACCTCAAGCAGAAGGCCCGCGACGCCGGCCTCGACGTGCCCCTCACCGGCAACCACTGGGACCACTACAACTTCACCAACAGCCCGGTCGACATCGACGGCTTCGACGACTACCCGCTCCTGTTCACCTGCGCCGACCCCACCTGGAAGCCGGTGTCGGACTACTCCAGCAAGAAGCCCGCCGGAAAGCCGCTCTTCCTCCCGGAGTTCCAGGGCGGCTCCATCAACTACTGGGGCGGCTCGGACGGCGACAAGTGCCGCGAGAAGATGGGCGCCGACTTCGCCTCGGTGTTCTACAAGAACAACATCGCCTCCGGCGTGACCATGCAGAGCCTCTACATGCTGTACGGCGGCACCAACTGGGGCCGGCAGGCCGTGAGCGGCACCTACACCTCGTACGACTACGGCGGAGCCATCACCGAGGCCCGGCAGCTCACCGACAAGTTGCAGCAGGACAAGCTGATCGGCTACTTCCTGCAGAGCGTCACCCCCATCACCAGGACCGACAAGGTGACGGCCCCCGCGCTCACCAACCCGACCGCGATCACCGACACCGCCCGCCGCAACCCCGGCACCGGCACCCAGTTCCACACCCTGCGCCACAAGGACTCCACGTCCACGAGCACCGACTCCACGGGCATGGCGCTGACCGTGGGCGGCAACCACTCCGGTTACACGTTCGACGACACCGCCGGCCAGGTCCAGTACACCGGCACCTGGACGCACGCCGACCAGAGCGCCAGCTACACCGCCGGCGAGTACCAGCGCACCGAGTCCTGGTCCAACAAGACCAACGACAGCCTCACCGTGCCGTTCAACGGCACCGGTGTCCGCTGGATCGGCTCCAAGGCCGCCAACCACGGTCTCGCCGACGTCTACGTCGACGGTGTGAAGGTCGACACCGTCGACAGCTACGGCGCCGGCGCCGAGGTCAAGGACCAGGTGATCTTCAGCAAGGACGGCCTGGCAGCAGGCAACCACACCCTGAAGATCGTCGTCACCGGGCAGAAGAACCCCGCCTCCCTCGCCACCTTCGTCTCCGTCGACGCGATCGACGCCGTCGACGCGACGAAGACCCGCGCCTACCCGGCCGTTCCGCAGAAGGCCGGCACCGCGATCACCTTCGCCGGCCGCGACTCCAAGATCCTCGTCGCCGACTACAGGCTCGGCGCCACCCAGCTGCAGTACTCCACCTCCGAGATCATGACGCACGCCCAGATCGGCGACCGCGACGTCGCCGTCCTCTACGGCCGCAGCGGCCAGGCGGGCGAAACCGTCCTCAACTACGCCCAGCAGCCGACCGTTCAGGTCCTGGCCGGCACCGTCGACCAGACCTGGGACCCCGCCACCGGCGATCTGCGCCTCAACTACACCCACAACGGCCTCGCCCGCGTCCTGATCAGCGGCCCCGGCGCCACCCGCCCGCTCCTGCTGCTGCTCGGCGACGACCAGAACGCCAAGAAGTTCTGGCGCACCGACACCGCGAACGGCCCCGTCCTCGTCCACGGCGGCGACCTGCTGCGCACCGCGACCGCCGCCTCCGGCCGCCTCGACCTGACCGGCGACAGCTCCTCGCAGCAGAGCGTGGAGGTGTTCGCGAAGGGCACCGACCCGATCACCTGGAACGGCGCGGCCCTGGCCACCCAGAGCGGTGTCGGCGGATCCGCCGCGGCCGTTCTCGCCGGGCCCTCCCCGGTCGTGCTGCCCGCCCTCACGGACTGGAAGCACGCCGCGGAGTCCCCCGAGGCGCAGCCCGGGTTCGACGACTCCTCGTGGAAGTTCGCGGACAGGACCAGCTCGAACAGCATCACCGTGCCGGGCACCCTGCCGGTGCTGTTCGCGGACGACTACGGCTACCACTACGGCGACGTGTGGTACCGCGGCCACTTCAACGGTGCGAGCGGCGCAACGGGTGTCAACCTGTCGTCGATGACCGGGGGCCCCGGCATCCTCTCGGTGTGGGTGAACGGCACCTTCGCCGGCACCTACAGCGGCGGGAGCTCCAGCAACGTCACGTTCCCGGCGGGTGTGTTCAAGCCCGGCGTGGACAACGAGGTGTCGGTCCTGGTCGAGAACCTGGGCCACAGCCAGAACCCGGGCACCGACGACTCGAACAAGGCGGCCCGCGGTCTGACCGGCGCGTTCCTCACCGGCGCTCCGCTGTCGGCGATCACCTGGCGGATCCAGGGCGCCCTCGGCGGTGAGGACCTGGTCGACACCGCGCGCGGTCCGATGAACACCGGCGGCCTGTACGGCGAGCGGTCCGGCTGGACCCTGCCCGACTTCCCCGACAGCTCCTGGACCGGCACCACCCTGACCACCCGCGACAACACCCCCGGCGTCTCGTGGTACCGCACCAAGGCCACGCTCAACGTGCCCGCCGGGCAGGACACCTCGATCGGCCTGAAGATCGCCGACGACCCGAACCGCAAGTACCGGGCCCTGATCTACGTCAACGGCTGGCTGCTCGGCACCTACATCAACAACGTCGGCCCGCAGCACGTCTTCCCGCTCCCCAACGGCATCCTCAACCCCCGCGGCGACAACAGCATCGCCGTCGCCCTGTGGAACGAGGGCGCCACCAACGGCGGCCTGGGCACCGTGACCCTGGAGAACCTCGGCACCACCGCCTCCCCGCTCAACCCCGCGCCGGTCACCGGACCCGGCTACGCTCCCGCCACCTACACCACCCCGGCCCACAACGCCGCGCTCACCCTGAACGCGCCCGACAACGTCACCACGGCCGGAACCTACCCCCTCTCCGCGGCCTTCGCCGTCCCCAACGGACAGCCCGACGCCTCGAACGTCGGCCTCGCCCTCAACCTGCCCACCGGCTGGAGCGCGCAGCCCACCGGCCCCACCACCGCGGCCACCGTCACGGCCGGCTCCTCCTTCACCGCCACCTGGAACGTCACCGCCCCCACCGGCACCCTCACCGCCATCACCCCCCTCACCACCACCGCCGCCTACACCCAGCAGAACACCGCCCAGCAGCTCACCGACACCCGCACCGTCCGCTCCGTGACCGCACCCACCAGCACCACGGACGTCGGCAAGCTGCCGTTCCTGGCATCCGTCAACGGCTGGAACGGGGCGGTCAAGATCGACAAGAGCAACGACAACAACTCCATCAAGATCGCCGGCGCGACCTACACCCTGGGCATCGGCACCAACGCCAGGAGCAGCTTCGCCGTCTACGTCGGCGGTCACTGCAACCGCTTCACCGCCACCGTCGGCGTCGACGACGAGGTCGGCAACAACGGCTCGGTGACCTACAGCGTCCGCGCCGACGGCACCACCCTGACCACCACCCCGGTCCTGCGCGGCAGCGACACCGCCGCCACCACCATCGACATCGCCGTCCCCGCCGGGACCACCGTTCTCGAACTCGCCGCAGGAGACGGCGGGGACGGCAACGGCAACGACCACGCCGACTGGGCGAACCCCAAGGTGTACTGCTCCTGACACCTGAACAGCACGACCGCCGGCCGGGAGGCGACCGCCCTCCCGGCCGGCGGCCGTGCGCCCCCGCGCCATCCCCCGAACACGAGGTCGGACCGCACCCGCACTCCCGACGGCCAGCAGGATCTCAGAACCCGCGCCGGCGAACGTGTCCCCTCCGCAAGGCACGTACCGGCCCGACCGGAGCAGCGGCCCCGCTCCTTCGCCGCGCGCCACCCGACGGACGTACGTCCCGGGCGCCGGGCCCGTCGACGGTGGCCGGGCCGAACCGTCGAACTCGGCGACCGGCCTACGGCACAGCATCGCGACGGGCCGGGTCCTTCGGTGTTCTTCGTGGCGCGTCCGGGGCGGGTGCCGCTCAACCGGTCAGGTCACCGGGGCGGATGCGGTAGACCTGCAGACTGAGGCCGTAGTACTTGGTGGTCTCGCCGACCCACTCCATGCCGAGGCGCCTCGCCATGGCGATGGCGCGGACGTTGTTCGGCCGCGCCACCGCGAAGAGTTCCTCGGCGTCCTGGGTGAAGGCCCAGGCGATGAGCGCGCGGCCGCCCTCGGTGGCATAACCCTGCCCCCAGGCCTCGGGGGCCACCTGCCAGCTCATCTCCAGGTCGTCCTCGTACGGTGGCAACAGCCGGATGCCGAGGCCACCCACCACCGCGCCGTCCTCCCGGCGCTGCACGGCCCACCGGCCCCGAGGCGCCGGCAGATTCGGCTGCGCCTCCTGCCAGGCCTGCAACACCGAGCGCATCGCCGCCACGTCACCGACGCGTTCCATCGCCGGAGTGAGCCAACGCGCGACATCCGGCGAACCGTAGATCGCCAGGGCATCCTCGGCATCGTCGACGGACCAGTCCCGAATGACGAGCCGGTCGGTGACCAACGCGACGTCCATCGCCCGGACCTCCTCAGTCTTCCTGTTGCCCATGATGCTCCCGCCTCCCCGCGGCCGCACGGCTGGATCGTGGAGGGGAGCAACCCGGCGGCGATCGGTTCACCCGGCGGGCCGGCCGGCGGCTACCGGCACCGGCCCTGACCGGTCCGCCGGTCGTCGACCAGCCAGGCCAAGCGGGTCGACGCCGTGGTCAGGGCTTCCCTGGGCCGGCGGGAGCGCCCTCGATCCCGGACGGTGCAAGGCGATGACGCGGGCCCCGTCCCGCCCGTACCGTGCTGTGGGTGCCGTTCGTACCGCAGGCGCGGACGTGCCCACGGCGGCGGGGGAGGGGTGGGACGGTGGCGGATCACGTGTTCAGCCGGGGAAAGGGCCAGGGGCGGGCACGGCTGGAGTTCCCGAAGCCCGAGCGCGCGGTGCTGCTCGCCGTCCGCAAGCAGCGCGGGGCGCTGATGGACCTCTTCACCGTGCGCCCCACCGGCCGCCGCGGCCACTTCGTCCGACGGTTCGACGCCGAGGACTCCGAGGCGCTGGTGCTGCTCCCCCGGGACCGACAGGGGCGGCACCAGAGGTTGTGGGTGGAGACCGAGGGCCACTGGTCGCTGCGGGTACGCGAGGTTCCCACCGCGCGGACCTTCACCCGCGAGGTCGAGGGAGCGGGCCCGGAGGTGCTGGACTACCGGGGACCGGCCGGGTGGGCGACGATCACCCACCGCGCCACCCGCGAGCGGTTCGTCCTGGCGGCCCACCCCGACGGCCCTGACCGGGCCCGGGTCGACCTGAAGTCGGTGCCGCACGGGCTGGAGAGCTCCGGCCCCGCGGCCGGAACGGACACCGGGGCGCGGTCGACCTGGCGCTTCGTCGTCCCGCTGGACGGGCCGACGCTGCTCGCGGTGGAGCAGGGGCAGGACTGGTCGATCAGCGTCACGCCCGTCGACGCGCCGGATCCGCACTCGCCCGTGCGGCGCTGGGCCGGCACCGCGACGACGCTGTTCGAACGGCCACGCGCGGACGGCCCCGTCCTGCTCGACTTCCATTACGAGGGGCGGGGACGCCAGCTGGCCCCCAGCCTGGAGGTGCTGGACGACGACGGGCTGCGGCGCGAGTACCTGCCCGGCCTCGGCTACAGCCCCGACCACCGCTTCCTCCTCGGGGCCGACGAGCGGACGGCGGGCCTGCGCAGTCTGCGGATCCGGGTCGACGGGCCGGACCGGGAGTGGGAGCTGCGGCTCACCGAGGTCGAGCACGCCCGGTCGCTGCGGTCTGCGGCCGCGGGCAACGGCGCCGAGGTGCTGCGCTACGAGGGCCCGCCCGCCGTGCTGTCCGTCGCGCACGTCGGGGAGTCCAACGTCGCCGAGGTGACGGGCTGGGGCCCGGGCCGCTACGACTGGCGGCTGAAGACGGGCACGCGCGGCCGCAGTTGTCACGGTGCCCTGATCGGCGCCGGCACGGCGCCCGAGCTGATCCGCGTCCTCGCCTGGGGGCAGTGGCGGCTGCAGGTCACCCCGCTCGACTCCGTGCGCTCCTTCGCCCCTCGGCGGGAGAGCACGGGCAGCACCCTGGTGCGCTGGAGCGGGCCCGCGGCCGCCCTGCGGCTGACCCATCTCGCCGGACACCCGCTGCCCATCACCGTCGACGTGCTCTCCGAGGAGCTGCGCAGCGTCGGCCGGCTGACGGCCGAGCCGCCGGCCACCCCGGCCGACGCCCTCCCGGTGCGGCCGGGCGCCCTGCTGGCGGTGTCCGACCCTTACAACGCCGGTTGGGTGCTGGAGGGCCGGTGAGGGACGTGCGGCCCGGGCGGCCGGCCGCCGCGAACAGGGATCAACGGTCAGCGCGGGCCGGTCGGCTCCGGCACGCCGAACGCACGCTCGGCCGTCGTGGTCACCCACATCGGAAGCTGCGCGACCGCGATGGCAGGGGAGGCGGGGTGGTCCGGGCTGACCGACCCCTTCGGGAAGAACGCCACCCGGCACCGTCGGCACAGCCACGACGCCTGCCAGACCTGGTGGCGCCGCTCCTGGACCGCGTGCCTCGCCCTGGTAGCGTCCTCGGCCGCCCGGACCCGGCGCCGCCGCGTCGCCACCTGCACGACCAGCCCGATCAGCGCCAAGGGCACGGAGAGGATCAGCGGGCCGACGAGGTAGCCCAGACGGTAGGAAGCGTCGGCGACCTCCGGGTCCGGGACGCCCTTGGCCACGTTCATCAGCCACAGGACGGTGATCACGCCCGCCACCGTGTGGAGCACGACGGCGGGTGTGCTGCGTGCGACCGCCACCGGTGCCGCCGGCGGCGGCGGCAGGAGCAGGCCGCGCTCCGGCTCCCCGAGCGGGTGGGCGACATCGGTCAAGGTGTGCGGCACGCTCACGGTCTGGTCGGACTCGGCGCATCGGGGGCATGCAGCGTTCATCGGCCGGTACTGCTCCCGGTTCTGGGGGTGCACTCGCAGGGTGTGCGCGGACGGCGTGACAGCGCATTAGAACACAAGTGCCAGAAGCTCGGTCGCATGATGTCGGCAAGCGGACCAGCTCGGAGCCGAGGCCGAAGGCGGCGGTTCGGGTGGGGCGGCCCGGTCGGCCGGGAGCAGGGCGGGAGGCCACCACCTGGTGGCCGGGCGCATGGGCCGGCGCCCTGTCCGTCGCGTCCGCCCCCGGGGCAGGGCTCGACGTTGCGACTGGGGCGCGCTCGTGCAATCGGGGCAGCGGGCGCTGCGCCCGCTGCCCCACCCTGCTGTCGCACCCTTCCCGGCGACGTCCCCCCAGCTCCAGGACCACCGGCCGGCCCCACCGCGCGGCCCCACCGCCGACCACCGGCCGCCAGGGCTGGCCACGGTGCAAACGGGGCGGGGGGGGGTGTCGCGCCCAGGTGGGTGGACCGGTCAGCAGCCGCCCGTGGGTGAGCAGGAGTCCTGCGGAGCGGCGCCGAGGGTGATGAGCTGCGGCGCGGCGGGCGTCGAGCAGCAGCCACCGGTGTCCGTCTGCCCGGTGTCGGCCGGGGCGGTGCCCGGCTGGTCGAACAGGCCGGCGCCGCCGCACACGCCGGTCTCCGGCAGGGTCAGTTCGACGCGGGCGGCGGCCGCGTGGTCGCCGGCCAGGGCGGCGGCGACGGAGCGGACCTGCTCGTAGCCTGTCATGGCCAGGAACGTGGGCGCGCGGCCGTAGGACTTCATGCCGACCAGGTAGACGTCGCTCTCGGGGTGGGAGAGTTCGGCCGCGCCGTGCGGGTAGACGGTGCCGCAGGAGTGCTGGTTGGGGTCGACCAGCGGCGCGAGCGCCAGGGGAGCCTGGAGGCGTTCGTCGAGGCCGAGGCGGACCTCGGAGAGGAACGACAGGTCCGGGCGCAGGCCGGTCAGGACGACGACCTCGTCCAGCGGATCGCTGCGCCGCCCGTCCTCCGAGAGCAGGACCAGCCGGCCGTCGGCCTCTTCGACGCCGGCGGTGCGGAACCCGGTGAGGGCGCTCGCGTGACCTGCCTCGACGGCCGCCTTGGCGCGGAGGCCGAGCGCACCGCGGGCGGGGAGCTGGTCGGCGTCGCCGCCGCCGTAGGTCGAGCCGCCGAGGCCGCGCCGGAGCACCCAGACCGCGTGCGTGCCGGGCTCCTCCTTCGCCAGGTCGGCGAGGGATGCGAGGGCGGTGAACGCGGAGGCGCCGGTGCCGACGACGGCGGTGCGCCTGCCCGCGTACCGGGCACGGACGGCAGCGTCCTTCAGGTCGGGGACGCGGTAGGAGATCCGGGCGCCGTGGGTGCGTTCGCCGAGGGCGGGCAGGCCGTCGGCGCCGAGCGGGTTGGGGGTGGACCAGGTGCCGGAGGCGTCGACGACGGCGCGGGCGGTGATGCGCTCCTCGCTCCCGTCGGCCGCGGTGAGGTGGACGGTGAACGGCTGCTCGGCGCGCCCGGAATCGACGATCCGGTCGCGTCCGGCGCGCGCGACGCCGGTGACCCGGGCGCCGTAGCGGACGCGACCGCCGAGGACGTCGGCGAGCGGCTGCAGGTAGAGCTCGGCCCAGTCGGCGCCGGACGGGTAGGAGGCGCCGTCGGGGCGGACCCAGCCGGTGGGGGCGAGGAGCTTCTCGGCGGCCGGGTCGACGACCTCGGCCCAGGGCGAGAAAAGCCGGACGTGGGCCCACTCGCGCACCGCCGTGCCGGCGCCGGGCCCGGCCTCCAGGACGAGGGGCTCGATGTTCCGCCCGATCAGGTGGGCGGCGGCGGCCAGGCCGACCGGGCCGGCGCCGATCACGACGACGGGCAGCTGATCGGTGGGGGTGTTCTCGCTCATGTCAGGGTCTCCGGGAGGATGCGGCGGTGCGGGGGGCGGGGGACGGGTCAGCAGCAGCCGGCACCGGCTGCGACGGCCTCACGCCTGGCGGCCGGGTCGCAGCAGGCCTCGGAGCCGGCGTGCTCGGCGGTCCCGCAACAGGGGGCCGCGGCTGCGGTCACCTGCACGGCCGGGCGTTCGGTGGCGACCGGGCCGCAGCAGCCGGTGGAGCGGGTGGCGGTGTCCGGGGTGGCGTGCTCGCTCATGACGATCTCCTCGGCGAGGGGCAGGTACGGCTCGGCGGACCGGGAAAGCCGTCGGCCGCCTTGCTGATTCGACGTTTGTCGATGCACCTCCGAGCTTGCCGGTGGCTTCGATGGATGTCAACATAGACGTATGTCGAATCTGAAGTTGGTGGAGCTGCCGGTGGTCGAGCCCGAGGCCGTGCCCTGCTGCCCGCCCGTCACCTCGGCAGCCCTGTCCGAGGCGGATTCGGTGAGGATGGCCGCGATGTTCAAGGCGCTCGCGGACCCCGTGCGCCTGCGGCTGTTCTCCCGGGTCGCCTCCCACGAGGGCGGTGAGGCGTGCGTGTGCGACATCCAGGACGTCGGCGTCTCCCAGCCCACCGTCTCCCATCACCTCAAGAAGCTCCGCGAGGCCGGCCTGCTCACCAGCGAGCGGCGCGGCACCTGGGTCTACTACCGGGTCGCCCCCGAGGCGCTCGCCGCCATGGCCGGCCTGCTGTCGGCCGCTCGCTGACGGCCCGCCCCGGTCGGCGGGGCTTTTGCCGTGGCCTTTCATCGACTATCGTCGATTGTCGATGAATGAGATGCGTCCCATCCCCCTGATCGACGCGGAAGCCGCCGGGCGGTACGCGGCGTGGTTCAGGGCGCTGGCCGACCCGACCCGTGTCCGGCTGCTCCACCTGCTGGCCGTCGAGGGCCGCCCGATGGCCGTCGGTGAGATCGTCGAGCGGGCGAGCGTCGGCCAGTCCACCGTCTCGCACCACCTGAAGATCCTCGCCGAGGTGCGCTTCGTCCAGGCCGAGCGCCAGGGCACCTCCACCCGGTACGAGGTCAACCGGACCTGCCTGGCGGTCTTCCCGGCCGCGGTGCGGACGATTCTCGGCGAGGACTCCGCCGGGCAGGGGGCCGACCGTGGCCGCTGACTTCACCGTCGCCCCGATGGCCGCCGCCCATGCCACCCAGGTCCTGACGATCTACCAGGCCGGGATCGACGAAGGTGACGCCACCTTCGAGACCGCGGCTCCGACCTGGGAGGCCTTCGACGCCGGCAAGCTCCCGGCCCACCGCCACGTCGCCCTTGAGCCGGGAGGCCGGGTGCTCGGCTGGGTCGCCGCGAGCCGGGTCTCCGACCGCTGCGCCTACGCCGGTGTGGTCGAGCATTCCGTCTACGTCCACCCCGAGGCCCGTGGGCGCGGCGTCGCCCGTGCCCTGCTGGACGCCCTGATCCACTCCACGCAGGCAGCCGGCGTCTGGACGATCCAGTCCGGGATCTTCCCCGAGAACACCGCCAGCCTCGCCCTGCACCGGCGGGCGGGCTTCCGCGTCGTCGGCACCCGCGAGCGGATCGGCCGGCAGCACGGCGTCTGGCGCGACGTCGTGCTGGTCGAACGCCGAAGCCCGGTCGTCGAGTGAGCGGGAGACGATGAGCTGCCGCTGCCGCTGCCGCTGCCGCTGCCGCTGCCGCTGCCGCTGCCGTCGTGCCGGTACCGCGCCCGCATGGTCGGCCGGGGCCGGGAGTGCTCGGGAGCGGCGTCGAGGATCGTGAACCAGAGCCCGGAGCCGCAGGTGGAAGCCGGCTGGGCCTGCCGGCCGGCGGCGAGGGCCCGGGTGCGCCGGGCCTCGCTCACTTCGAACCGGCCGTGGCCGAGGTGCGGCGGCGGTGGTCGAAGACCAGTGCCACCAGGGCCAGGCCCACGACGCCGCCGACCAACTGCAGGCCGACGAAGCCCGGTACGGAGCCCGGGGCGATGCCCGCGAAGGTGTCGGTGAAGGCGCGCCCGATGGTGACGGCCGGGTTGGCGAAGGAGGTGGACGACGTGAACCAGTACGCGGCGCCGATGTAGGAGGCGACCGCGACCGGCGCGAACCGCAGGTGGTCGGTCCTCGCGAGTCCGAAGATCAGCAGAACCAGGCCCGCCGTGGCGACGACCTCGCCGAGCAGCAGGTGCCCGGCGGACCGCTCGTGCGTGGACCACTGCACCAGCGCCTTGCCGAACATCGCGTCGGCCAGGACCGCCCCGGCGATCGCGCCGACGATCTGCGCGGGGATGTAGGCGGCGACCTCGCGCGGGCCGAGGCCCTCGGGGTCCTTGCGGCCGGTCCACCACTCGGCCAGTGTGACGACCGGGTTGAAGTGCGCGCCGGAGACGGGGCCGAGCAGCAGGATCAGCACACCGAGGCCGAAGACGGTGGCCAGCGAGTTGGCGAGCAGTTGCAGGCCGACGTCCTTGCTGAGCTCGGTGGCCTGGATGCCGGAGCCGACCACGACGGCGACCAGCGCGGCGGTGCCGACCAGCTCGGCCGCGACGCGGTTGGCGAGCGGGACGGCGTGCCGGCGCCCCCGGCCGGAGGCCGGGGGAGGCTCGACCCTGGACGGGTCCGCGATGTCGGGTCCGGCCTCTATGGCGCTCAACGGGTACTCCTCGGACGGGGCGGGCTGGCCGCCGGGCGGGGGTGGGTGGTTCAGCAGGACCGCTTGCGACGGTTCGCGGCGGCCTCACGGGCGGTGGCGGCCAGCCCGGCGAACTCCGCCGTCACGGCCTCAAGGGCGTCGGGGCGCAGCGAGTAGTAGGTGAATCGACCGCAGGGCTCGGTGTCGACCAGTCCGGCGTCCCGGAGGATCCTGAGGTGGTTCGACAGGTTCGTCTGCCGGGCGCCGGTCTCCTCGACGAGGTGGGTCGTGCACAGCGCCTCCTCGGCGAGCAGCGTGAGGATCCGGATCCTCAGCGGGTCGGCCAGGGCCTTCAACACGTCACTGTCGACTGACATCACCATGGGCTGATACGTTAGCGGCCGCCGGGGGAAATCCCAAGCCGCACGGCCCCGCCCGGGCCGCAGACGCCTCGCACCCCGCCGCGGGTCTCGACGAAGGAACAGCCATGCCCACCACCGCCTCCGCGTCCGTGCTGTTCGTCTGCATCCACAACGCGGGCCGCTCCCAGATGGCGGCCGGCTTCCTGCGCCACCTCGCGGGCGACCGCATCGAGGTCCGCTCCGCCGGCTCCGTGCCCGGAGACCGGATCAACCCGTCGGCGGTCGCCGCGATGGCCGAGCTCGGCATCGACATCTCCGACCGGAAGCCCAAGGTGCTGACCACCGAAGCCGTCCAGGCCTCCGACTACGTCATCACCATGGGCTGCGGCGACGCCTGCCCGTACTTCCCCGGCAAGAAGTACCTGGACTGGAAGCTCGACGACCCGGCCGGCCAGGGTGTCGAGGCGGTCCGCCCCATCCGCGACGAGATCAAGCGCCTCGTCGAGGGCCTGATCGCCGAGATCGACGCCGGGCCGCAGCAGGGCTGAACGCCCAGGAGCGAGCACACCGAAGAGCGCCTTCGCGGCCGGCCGTACGGGTCACGCCCGGGCGGCCGGCCCGGTGGGGGGCCGCGGTGATACCTGCCGGGGCGTCGGCGGGCACCAGGCGCTGGACGGGCCGGACGTGGGCGAGTACGCCGGGGGTGGAGCGGCGGTTGGCGCCCGGCGCCGCGAAGCCGCCGTCACGGCTGTACCTGGCGAAGGCCACGGGCACGGTCGGCAGCGACACCGGTGGGTGTCCGCCTGCCGGCCGGTCCGGTCCTCGACGCCGCCTTCGGCCCGTGGTGCGCGGCAGCCGCTGTTGGGGTGACGGTGAGTGCGCCGGCCGGCGTCCTGCGGGGGTGGGGCGGCCGGCTCGCATAGCCTGGCGAGGCCGCTCGCCTGGCGGCCGGGGGCGTGTGGCGGCCGACGGGAGTGCAGGGTGGTGACCTCAGCTTCGGATGCTCGCGGTTCCTCGCCGTCGGCGCGGCAGCGGTTGCGGGCGTGGCTGCTGGAGGGCGCGGCGGACCGGGTCAAGCAGCACCCGGGCCCACACGCCGAAGCTCCCGCGGAGCACCGGCAGCGTTGGTGGCGGGTGATGTGCCTGACCGGTCTGGACTACTTCTCCACCCTGGGCTACCAACCCGGCATCGCGGCGCTGGCAGCCGGACTGCTGTCGCCGGTGGCGACCGTCGTGCTGGTGATCGTCACCCTGTGCGGGGCGCTGCCGGTGTACCGGAGGGTGGCCCAGGAGAGCCCGCACGGGCAGGGCTCGATCGCCATGCTGGAGCGACTGCTGTCGTTCTGGCAGGGCAAGCTGTTCGTCCTGGCGCTGCTCGGCTTCGCCGCGACCGACTTCGTGATCACCATCACCCTGTCCGCCGCCGACGCCACCGCGCACCTGGTGGAGAACCCGCACCTCACCGGCGCACTGCACGGCCGCCAGGTGCTGATCACGATGATCCTGGTGGCCCTGCTCGGGGCGGTGTTCCTCAAGGGCTTCAGCGAGGCGATCGGCGTCGCCGTGGTGCTGGTGGCGGTCTACCTCGCACTGAACGTGGTGGTGGTCGCGGTCGGGCTGTGGCACGTGCTGTCGGATCCCGACCTGGTCACGGACTGGACGCACGCGCTGACCGTCGAGCACGGCAACGTGGTGGCCATGGTCGGGGTGGCCGTGCTGGTCTTCCCGAAGCTGGCCCTGGGCCTGTCCGGGTTCGAGACCGGGGTCGCGGTGATGCCGCACATCGAGGGCGAGGAGGGCGACACCGAGGAGAAGCCGGTCGGGCGGATCCGCGGCACCCGAAAGCTCCTCACCACCGCCGCCGTGATCATGAGCGTGTTCCTGATCACCACCAGCTTCATCACGACCCTGCTGATCCCGCCCGCCGCCTTCGAGCCGGGCGGCGGGGCCAACGGCCGCGCCCTGGCCTACCTGGCCCACGAATACCTCGGCGGCGCCTTCGGCAGCGTCTACGACGTCTCCACCATCGCCATCCTCTGGTTCGCAGGGGCCTCCGCGATGGCCGGCCTGCTCAACCTGATGCCCCGCTACCTGCCGCGCTACGGCATGGCGCCGCACTGGGCGCGGGCCGTGCGGCCGATGGTGCTGGTGCTCACCGGGGTCGCCTTCCTGATCACCTGGATCTTCGACGCCAGCGTCGACGAGCAGGGCGGCGCCTACGCCACCGGTGTCCTGGTCCTGATCACCTCGGCCGCCATCGCCGTGACCATCGCCGCGCACCAGGCCGGCCAGCGCGGCTGGACCGTCGGCTTCGCGATCATCGCGGCGGTCTTCGTCTACACCACCGGCGACAACATTGCCGAGCGGCCCGACGGCGTGAAGATCGGGGCCTGCTTCATCGCCGCGATCGTGCTGGTCTCCCTCGCCTCCCGGCTGGCCCGTGCCTTCGAACTGCGGGTCACGGACGTCGTCCTCGACCAGGTCGCCGAGCGCTTCGTGCGGGACTGCTCGAACCGGACCATCCGGCTGATCGCCAACGAGCCCGACAACCGGGACCTCGCCGAGTACCGGGAGAAGCTCCAGCAGATCCGGACGGACAACGACATCCCGGTCGAGGACGACCTGGTGTTCGTGGAGGTCACCGTCCGGGACCCGTCGGACTTCGAGGCGGAGCTGACCGTCCGCGGCGAGGTGCTGCACGGGCGCTACCGCGTCCTGACCCTGGAGCACTCCAGCATCCCGAACGCGCTCGCCGCGCTGCTGCTGCACGTGCGGGACGCCACCGGGCAGCAGCCGCACATCTACTTCGAGTGGACCGAGGGCAACCCGTTCGCGCAGTTCCTGCGGTTCTTCCTGTTCGGACAGGGCGAGGTCGCCCCGGTCACCCGCGAAGTCCTGCGGGAGGCCGAGCCGGACCGCGCCCGCCGCCCCCGGGTCCACGTCGGCTGACCACCGCTCAGGTCCCGCCCGGCCGGTGCGGACCCGCCGGGTCGCGGTCCTCCCCAGCGGCGCGGACGGGGAGACCACGACCACCTGGCGGCGTGCGTGGGCGCGGCGGTTTCCGGCGACCGAGCCGTGCAGCGCCCGCTGGACCCTGCCGTGGTGGGCGCTGCCGATCACCGGCGGGCCGCCGGGACGACTCGCGACGGCCACCACGGCGCGACCGGGCGGTCGGCGGTCGTCGCCGGGGCTGCGGGGCGGGGAATCGGGCGCGGCGTGCCCGGGGCGCGGGAGGTTCGCGCCGTCCCGGGGCTCCGACCTCCCCCGTCAGGGACGCGTTCGGATCGCCACCGCGGCCGTCAGGAAGTCGTCAGGGAGCCTCCTCCCCTCATGCCGGCGGGCTTGGCTGGAGGCAGTCGAGTGAACGAGGAACGGAAATGACGGACCTGTACGGGGTCGGCCGCGACGAGCCGCGGCCCGGGCGGATCGTGGTCGGTGTGAGCGGATCGCTCGGCAGCCTGGCAGCGCTGCACCGGGCTGTCGCCGAGGGCCGCGCCACCGGCGCCGAGGTACTGGCCGTGCTCGCCTGGATCCCGCCGGGCGGTGAGCACGGCTACCGGCTCGCGCCCTGCCCGCCCCTCCTGGCGACCTGGCAGGAGGACGCGGCGGCCCGCCTGCGCGAGGCCCTCGACGAGGCGTTCGGCGGTGCGCCGACGGGGGTGCGGTTCTCCGCCCGGGTCATCCGCGGCGACAGCGGCCCGGCCTTGGTGCACACCGCGGACCGCGCGGCCGACCTGCTGGTGGTCGGGGCCGGCGGTGGCAGCCGGCTGCGCCGGGGACTTCGGCCATCCGTGACGGCGCACTGCGTCAGGCGCGCGGCCTGTCCGGTGCTCGCCGTGCCGAGGCCCACGCTCCACCGCGAGCTGGCGGCGTTCCACCGGCGCCACCTCCGGCACCTGCCGACCGCACCGGCTCCGAGCCACTGAAAGGGGCGCACGCCATGATGCTGTACCGCGCCCGCCCCGGCCGGCGCACCTTCCGGCCGGTGGTGGGCCGTCTCCCGGCGGGCATGTCGGGCACGGTCGCCTTCGGGGCCTTCGCCGCCCTCGTCGCCGCACTGGCCGTGGTCGGCGAGCTGCACGCCACCTGGTTCGCCCTGGGCGCCTTCGCCGCCCTCTGCGCCCTCCTGGGGGCGGTCTCACGCCCGGTGGCGGCCCCGCTCGTCGCCGGGACCGGCTGGCTGTTCTTCAACGGTTTCGTGGTCCACCGTCACGCCACCCTGGAGTGGGGCGGCGCGGGTGTCGAGGGCGCTCGCCTCGGGCTGTTCACCGCCGCAGCCCTGGTGCTGTCGCTGCCCGCCGCGCTGCCCCGGCGCAAGGTCCGCGTGCGGTTGCTCCCTGCACCGGACCATCCGCGGAGCGCCGGCGACTGACCGGGCGTCAAGGCCCCGTCAGAGATCCCTTCGGCACCGTCAGGGTCCCGTATGGACCGCCGGCCGCGATCCGGTGCACCGGCCAGGATCGGACCACATCCCGATCGACGGAGGTCCCACCCATGTTCGGTACCACCAAGGGGCGGCAACCCGCGCCGGCCCTGGACGCCGGCGAGGCCGAGCCCCCTGACACCGGCGCTGCGGGCGAGGGCCGGGACAAGCTCAGCGCCCTGGGGGGCCTCGCCGCACTGTCGCTGGACGCGATGGCCTCGGTGGCCTACGGGCCCGAGTCGATCGTGCTGGTGCTCGCCGCGGCCGGCGGCCACGGGCTCGGCTTCACCCTGCCGGTCACCGTCTCGATCGCCGTGCTGCTGGCCGTCCTGGTCGCCTCGTACCGGCAGGTCATCGCGGCCTTCCCGGACGGCGGCGGGTCCTACGCCGTCGCCAAGGCCCACCTGGGCAGACGGACGGCCCTGACGGCCGCCGCCTCCCTGGTGATCGACTACATCCTGAACGTCGCGGTGTCCGTCACGGCCGGGGTCGCCGCCCTGACCTCCGCCTTCCCCGGCCTGTACGAGCAGCGGGTCTGGCTCTGCCTGGCGGTTCTCGCCGTGGTCACCGCCGTCAATCTGCGGGGGATCGCGGAGTCCGCGCGCTGGTTCATGGCACCGACGGCCGTCTTCGTCCTCTCGATCATGGCGATCATCGTCGTCGGCCTGTTCCGGGACGCGCCCGCCTCCACCGGGGCCGCCGCCGGTCATGCCTCGGCGCCGGCCGGCAACGCCACCGCGGTCGGCGTGCTGCTGCTGCTCAAGGCGTTCGCCGCCGGTTGCTCGGCGCTGACCGGCGTGGAGGCCGTCGCGAACGCCGTCCCGTCCTTCCGGACGCCGCGCGTGAAGCGCGCCCGGCACACCGAGGTCGCGCTCGGCGGCCTGCTCGGCGTGATGCTGATCGGCCTGGCCGTCCTGATCGGCCGCTTCCACCTCCGGCCGGTGGAGGGGGTCACCGTCCTCGCTCAACTGGCGGACGCCTCTCTCGGCCACGGGTTCGGCTTCTACCTGGTGCAGTTCGCCACCGTGGTCCTGCTCGGGCTGGCGGCCAACACCTCCTTCGGCGGCCTGCCCGTCCTGCTGCGCCTGCTGGCCCGGGACAATCACCTGCCGCACGTCTTCGCGCTGCGCGCCGACCGCCAGGTGCACCGCCACGGCGTGCTCTTCCTCTCGATCGTGTCCGCCGCGCTGCTGGTCGCCTCCGGCGGGGACGTCAACAGCCTGGTCCCGCTCTTCGCGATCGGTGTCTTCGTCGGCTTCACGATCTGCCAGGTGGGCATGGTCAGGCACTGGAACCGGGAGCGTGGCCCGCGCTGGCAGGGCAAGGCGCTGCTCAACGGCTTCGGCGCCCTGCTCACCGGGGTCGCGACGATCGTCGTCACCGGCACCAAGTTCACCGAGGGCGCCTGGGGCATCTGCCTCGCGCTGCCCCTGCTCGTCCTGCTCCTCGAACTGATCCACCGCACCTATGCCCGGATCGGCGCCCGGCTGGAGCTGGGCCGGGTACCGGGCGCGGTCGAGCGGCAGCGTTCCCTGGTCGTCGTACCCGTCACCGCGATCACCCGCCTGACCCGGGACGCACTGAGCGCCGCGGTCTCGCTCGGCGACGAGGTGCTCGCCGTCACGGTCGTGCACACCGCGCCCGACGCCGAGGACCAGCAGGCCGCCGAGGCGCTGCGCCGCGACTGGGAGCTGTGGCGGCCGGGCGTCGCCCTGGTGGAGGTGGCCGACGCGCACCGCCGGCTCGGGCCGCCGATCGCCGCCTTCGTCAACGAACTCGCCGCCGAGCACGCCTACGACCGGGTCACCGTGCTGATCCCCGAGGTCGAGCCCGTCCAGCTGTGGCAGCGCGCGCTGCAGAACCGGCGCGGCGCCGTGATCGACCGGGCGCTGCGGCGGCACACCGACGCGGTGGTGTGCCGGCTGCGGATGAGGATGTAGACGGACCGATCCGACCGATGGGCTGAAATGGCTTGTATGTCCGATATGGCAGGCATATCTTGACGATCTCTTAACGGCACCCTCAACGCCCCCGGGCAGCCCGCCCCCTCGGCCGTGCCGGACTTCTCTGACCTGCGGAAACGGTCAGCTCGGAGAGGTCCTCGAAGGTTCGGCGGGCCGAATTCGGGCCCATTGCCCCAACGTCGCAGCCGCATACGCTCGCCCGTGTGTTCAATCTGCCCCAGGCGCTGAAGCGCCTTGTCATCGGCAGGGCCATGCGCAGCGAGGAACTGGGCGAGACCCTGCTCCCGAAGCGACTGGCGCTGCCGATCTTCGCGTCCGACCCGCTCTCCTCGGTGGCCTACGCCACCCAGGAGATCCTGCTGGTGCTCACCGTCGGCGGCACCGCCTTCCTGTACCTGACCCCGTGGGTCGCCGCGGGTGTGGTGGCGCTGATGGTGGTCGTGGTGGCCTCCTACCGTCAGGTCGTCCACGCCTACCCGAGCGGTGGCGGCTCGTACGAGGTGGTGTCACGCAACCTCGGGGCCAATTCCGGGCTCGTGGTGGCGGCCTCGCTGCTGGTCGACTACGTGATGACCGTCGCGGTGTCGGTGGCCTCGGGGGTGGACAACATCATTTCGGCGCTGCCGAGCCTCGCGGACCACCGCGTCCTGCTCGCCGTCGGCTTCGTGGCCCTGCTGACGGCGATGAACCTGCGAGGTGTCCGGGAGTCCGGCAACGCGTTCGCCGCGCCGACGTACCTGTTCATCGGGGCCATGCTGCTGATGATCGCCACCGGCCTGGTCCGGGTGGTGTTCGGGGACGCGCCGGTCGCCGAGAGCGCGGCGTTCGGGGTCGAGCCGGAGCACGGCAAGGACGCCCTGGCCGGTCTCGGCCTGCTGCTGCTCGGCCTGCGGGCCTTCGCCTCCGGCTGTACGGCGCTGACCGGCGTGGAGGCGATATCCAACGGCGTGCCCGCCTTCCGGGCGCCCAAGTCGCGCAACGCCGCGACCACCATGGCCGTCATGGGCATCACCGCGGTGGTGATGTTCGTCGGCGTCACCGCGCTCGCCCTGATCGCCAAGGTGCACTACGTCGACGACGCCTGTCAGCTCACCGGCATCGCGGGGGACTGCTCGGCCTACACCCAGCAGACCGTGATCGCCCAGCTGGCGGCCTCCGTCTTCGGTGGCAGCGACAGCCTCCTCTTCTACCTGATCCAGGCGGCGACCGCGCTGGTGCTGATCCTGGCGGCGAACACCGCCTTCAACGGGTTCCCGCTGCTGGCCTCGATCCTGGCCGAGCACCGCTACCTGCCCCGGCAGATGCACACCCGCGGCGACCGGCTGGCCTTCTCCAACGGCATCATCGCCCTCGCGGTGGTGGCCGGCGGCCTGCTCTGGCTCTACAAGGCGGACGTCACCAGCCTGATCCACCTCTACATCCTCGGCGTCTTCACCTCCTTCACGCTGTCCCAGATCGGTATGGTCCGGCACTGGAACCGGGCGCTGGCCACCGAGACCGACGCCCAGGTGCGCGGCGCCGCGCAGCGCTCGCGGATCATCAACGGCCTGGGCGCGGTCACCACCGCGCTGGTGCTGGTGATCGTGCTGCTGACCAAGTTCACCCAGGGCGCCTGGCTGGCGGTGGTGGCCGCGGTCGTGCTCTGGCTGATGATGCGCGGCATCCGCCGGCACTACGACACCGTCGCCGAGGAACTGGCCGTCGAGGACCCGCAGGCCGAGTCGGCCCGGCCGTCCCGGGTGCACGGCATCGTGCTGGTCTCCAAGCTGCACAAGCCCACCCTGCGGGCGATCGGCTACGCCGAGGCGTTCCGTCCGGACACCCTGGAGGCCGTCACGGTCGCGGTCGAGCAGGACTCCACCGACGAGCTGCGGGCTCAGTGGGACGAGTCCGGCATCCAAGTACCCCTGAAGGTGCTGGACTCGCCGTACCGCGAGATCACCAAGCCGGTCGTCGGGTACGTCCGCGGCGTCCGGCAGGGCAACCCGCGTGACGCCGTCGCCGTGTTCATCCCGGAGTACGTGGTCGGCCACTGGTGGGAGCACCTGCTGCACAACCAGTCCGCGCTCTGGCTGAAGAGCCGCCTGCTGTTCACGGCGGGTGTGATGGTGATCAGCGTGCCCTGGCAGCTCTCCTCGGCCCCCAGGGCCGACCGCCCGGCCCGCCGCGCCCCGGGTGCGGTCCGCCGTGGCGAGCCGGTCAGGACGAAGGCCGTCCCGGAGTCCGAGAAGGTCTGACGCTCCTCGATCACGGGCCCCGGGCAGCTCCTCCGCTGCCCGGGGCCCGACCATTTCCGGGCATCTCAGGTCTCCGGTGTGTGACGCCGGCATCAAGGACTCGTCAATGTCGCGGGGGTGCCCGTATGGAGCTCGTCAGGACGGCGCCCGGCGGCCTGACCGGCTGCTTCGCTGCTCTTGCCGGCCTGCCGCCGGCGCCGTCGCCGGCCTTCGGACCGGTACGGCCAGGCCCCTGAACCCTTGGGTGGAGCCCATGTCCGATCTCATCTTCGTCGGTGTCACGGTCGCCGTGTTCGCCGTCATCGCCCTGATCGCGCGAGGGGTGGAGAAGCTGTGAGCGCCGAGAACATCGCAGGTCTCCTCGTCGCCGCCGCGCTCGTCGGCTACCTCGTCCTGGCGTTGATCCACCCGGAGAAGTTCTGATCATGAGCTCCACACTCGCGGGCTGGCTGCAAGCTCTCGCCCTCGTCGGCGCGCTGGCCCTGTGCTACCGCCCCCTCGGCGACCACATCGCCGGACTCCTCACCACCGCCAAGCACCTCAAGGCCGAGCGCGGCATCTACCGCCTCATAGGCGTCGACGGTGACGCCGACCAGCGCTGGCCGGTCTACCTCCGCTCGGTCCTGGCCTTCTCGGCCGTCTCGATCCTCTTCCTCTACGGCCTGATCCGCCTCCAGACCTTCCTGCTGCTGAACCTCGGCGTCCCGCAGATGCCCGGCCACCAGGCCTGGAACACCGCGATCTCCTTCGTCACCAACACCAACTGGCAGTCCTACAGCGGCGAGTCCGCGATGGGCCACCTGGTGCAGATGGCCGGCCTGGCGGTGCAGAACTTCGTCTCCGCCGCCGTCGGCATCGCCGTCGTGGCGGCCCTGATCCGGGGCTTCACCCGCAACCGCACCGACCGGGTCGGCAACTTCTGGGTCGACCTGACCCGGATCGTGCTGCGCCTGCTGCTGCCGCTGGCGATCGTCTTCGCCCTGGTCCTGGTGGCGAACGGCGTGGTGCAGAACTTCCACGGCTTCCACGAGGTGGCGACGCTCGCCGGCGACCCGCAGTCGATCCCGGGCGGCCCGGTGGCCTCCCAGGAGGTCATCAAGGAGCTGGGCACCAACGGCGGCGGCTTCTACAACGCCAACTCCGCGCACCCGTTCGAGAACCCGACCGGCTTCACCAACGTGCTGGAGATCTTCCTGCTGCTGGTGATCCCGTTCGCGCTGCCCCGGGCCTTCGGCCGGATGGTCGGCGACAACCGCCAGGGCTACGCGATCGTCGCCGTGATGGGCCTGTTCTGGGTCGCCTCCGCGGCGCTGATCACCTTCGCCGAGGCGCAGCACGGCGGCACCGCCCTGAACGCGGCGGGCGCGGCGACGGAGGGCAAGGAGCAGCGGTTCGGCATCGCGGCCTCCGGCCTCTTCGCGGCCTCGACGACGCTGACCTCCACCGGCGCGGTGAACTCCTTCCACGACTCGTTCACACCGTTCGGCGGTGGCCTGACGATCTTCAACATGATGCTCGGCGAGATCGCGCCCGGCGGTACCGGCTCCGGCCTGTACGGGATGCTGATCCTGGCGATCGTCGCGGTCTTCGTGGCCGGTCTGATGGTCGGCCGCACCCCCGAGTACCTCGGCAAGAAGCTCGGCGGCCGCGAGATGAAGTTCGCGTCCCTCTACATCCTCACCACCCCGAGCATCGTGCTGATCGGCGCGGGCATCGCGACGGCGCTGCCCGGCGAGCGGGCCGGGATGCTGAACTCCGGTCCGCACGGCTTCTCCGAGGTGCTGTACGCCTTCACCTCGGCCGCCAACAACAACGGGTCGGCGTTCGCCGGCATCACCGTCAGCACTGACTGGTACGACACCGCACTGGGCCTCGCCATGGTGTTCGGCCGCTTCCTGCCGATGGTGTTCGTGCTGGCGCTGGCCGGCTCGCTCGCCCGGCAGCAGCCGGTTCCCGCCACCCCGGGCACCCTGCCCACCCACAAGCCGCTGTTCGTGGGCCTGCTGTCGGGCGTCGTCCTGATCGTCGTCGGCCTCACCTACTTCCCGGCCCTGGCTCTCGGGCCGATCGCGGAAGGTCTGCACTGATGTCGTCCACTCTCACCCCAGCACCGGCTGACACGACCGGGGCCCAGGCGCCCCACAGAGTCGCCAGCGGTCTCCTCGACCCGAAACTGCTCGTCGCCGCACTCCCCGACGCGGTGAAGAAGCTCGACCCGCGCGTCATGTACAAGAACCCGGTCATGTTCGTGGTCGAGGTCGGCTCGGTGGTCACCACCGTCTCCGCCGTCGCCGAGCCGAGCGTGTTCGCCTGGGCGATCACCGTGTGGCTCTGGCTGACCACGATCTTCGCCAACCTGGCCGAGGCCGTGGCCGAGGGCCGCGGCAAGGCCCAGGCGGAGACGCTGCGCCGGGCGAAGACCGAGGCGACGGCCCGCCGGCTCGTCGACTGGCCCGCCTCGCAGGCCGAGGAGGAGGTGGCGGGAACGGCCCTGCGGCTCGGTGACCACGTGGTGGTCGAGGCCGGGCAGACCGTCCCCGGCGACGGCGACGTCGTCGAGGGTGTCGCCTCGGTGGACGAGTCGGCGATCACCGGCGAGTCCGCCCCCGTGATCCGCGAGTCGGGCGGCGACCGCTCGGCCGTGACCGGCGGCACCAAGGTGCTGTCCGACCGGATCGTGGTGAAGATCGCCGCCGAGCCCGGCAAGTCCTTCATCGACCGGATGATCGCCCTGGTCGAGGGCGCCGCCCGGCAGAAGACGCCGAACGAGATCGCGCTCAACATCCTGCTGGCCTCGCTCACGATCGTGTTCCTGATCGCGGTCGTGACCCTGCAGCCGATGGCGACCTACGCCGGCGCCCCGCAGCCCATGGTCGTCCTGGTCGCCCTCATCGTGGCGCTCATCCCCACCACCATCGGCGCGCTGCTCTCCGCGATCGGCATCGCCGGCATGGACCGGCTGGTGCAGCGCAACGTCCTCGCGATGTCCGGTCGCGCCGTCGAGGCCGCCGGGGACGTCAACACCCTGCTGCTCGACAAGACCGGCACCATCACCCTCGGCAACCGGCAGGCCGCCGAGTTCCGGCCGGCCGCCGGGGTCACCGTCGAGGAGCTGGCGGACGCCGCGCAGCTGTCCAGCCTCGCGGACGAGACGCCCGAGGGACGCTCGGTCGTGGTGCTCGCCAAGACCGGGTACGGCCTGCGGGCCCGTGCCCAGGGTGAGTTGGAGCACGCCACCTGGGTGCCGTTCACCGCGCAGACCCGGATGTCGGGTGTCGACCTGGACGAGGGCGGGGTGGTGCAGTCGGTGCGCAAGGGCGCGGCCGGCTCGGTCACCAACTGGGTCACCGGGCAGGGCGGCACCGTCGGGAGCGACGTCGCGGAGCTGGTCGACGGGATCTCCGCCGCCGGCGGCACGCCGCTGCTGGTGGCATCGCGGACGGGGAACGGCACGCCGCGTGCCCTGGGCGTCATCCACCTCAAGGACGTCGTCAAGGAGGGCATGAAGGAGCGCTTCGACGAGCTCCGCCGGATGGGCATCCGCACCGTCATGATCACGGGCGACAACCCGCTGACCGCCAAGGCGATCGCGGACGAGGCCGGCGTGGACGACTTCCTCGCCGAGGCCACCCCCGAGGACAAGATGGCCCTGATCAAGAAGGAGCAGGAGGGCGGCAAGCTGGTCGCGATGACCGGCGACGGCACCAACGACGCCCCGGCCCTCGCCCAGGCCGACGTCGGCGTGGCGATGAACACCGGCACCATGGCGGCCAAGGAGGCCGGCAACATGGTGGACCTGGACTCCAATCCCACCAAACTGATCGAGATCGTCGAGATCGGCAAGCAACTCCTCATCACCCGAGGGGCGTTGACGACCTTCTCGATCGCCAACGACGTCGCGAAGTACTTCGCGATCATCCCGGCGATGTTCGCCGGCGTGTACCCGGGCCTGCGGCACCTGAACATCATGGGCCTGCACAGCCCCACGTCCGCCATCACCTCGGCGATCGTCTTCAACGCCCTGGTCATCATCGGCCTGATCCCGCTCGCCCTGCGCGGCGTCAAGTACCGCCCGTCCGACGCCGGATCCCTCCTGCGCCGCAACCTCGGGATCTACGGCCTCGGCGGACTCGTGGTGCCGTTCGTCGGCATCAAAGCCATCGACCTCATTGTCCAGTTCGTCCCCGGCCTGAGCTGAAACGGAGGAAACAGCAATCATGCCCAAGCCACTGCCCACCTCCGTCCGCACCCACTTCACCGCGCTGCGGATGCTGCTGGTGATGACCGTCGTCCTCGGTCTCGCCTACCCACTGCTGGTCACCGGCATCAGCCAGGTCGCCTTCAGCGACAAGGCCAACGGCTCGATCGTCAGCTCCCAGGGCAAGGAGATCGGCTCCAGCCTGCTCGGCCAGAACTACAACCTCCCGAAGACGGACCCTTCCGATTCAACAACGGGTGCCGAGCCGGACGAGGCGCCGGTTCCGGACCCCAAGTGGTTCCAGCCCCGGCCCTCCGCCTACGCCTACGACCCGAAGAGCTCCGGGGCCTCCAACCTCGGCCCCGACAGCGAGGACCTGCTGAAGGCCGTCGAGGAGCGCCGGGCCGCCGTCGCCGCCTTCGACGGAGTGGACCCGGCCAGCGTCCCGCCGGACGCGCTCACCGCCTCCGGGTCGAGTCTCGACCCGCAGATCTCCGTCGCCTACGCCAAGGAGCAGGTCGCCCGGGTCGCCAAGGCCCGCAACCTGCCCGCGGACAAGCTGAACGCGTTGGTCACCAAGTACACCGAGGGCCGCTCGCTCGGCTTCCTCGGCGCGGAGGGCGTCAACGTCGTCCTGCTCAACAGGGCTGTCAGCGAGCAGAACTGATGCCACATCCGCTGACGGAGTAAGCAGGCCGGCCCGGGTACGAAGAGCACGCCTCGTACCCGGGCCGGCCACCCGCACACGCGTTCCGCCCGGAGGAACAGTCCGCACCGCACCGGTGCTGCTCGTACAGATCGTCCCAAGGCCGCCCTCGTAGGAAAGAGCAGCGCGCATGCCCCGCGACCTCACGCCAGGCACCCTCACCCGCCGCGGCAGGCTGAGGGTCTACCTCGGTTCGGCGCCCGGAGTCGGCAAGACGTACCGGATGCTCGACGAGGCCCGCCGCAGACAGGAACGCGGGGCCGACGTGGTGGTCGGCTACATCGAGTGCCACGGCCGCCGGCACACCGAGAACATGCTCCAAGGCCTGGACGTCGTCCCGCGGCTGACCCGCACCTACCGGGACACCGAGTTCACCGAGATGGACACCGACGCGATCCTCGCCCGCAAGCCCTCGGTGGCACTGGTGGACGAACTCGCCCACACCAACATCCCCGGGGGGCGCAACGCCAAGCGCTGGCAGGACGTCGAGGAGCTGCTGGCCGCCGGCATCGACGTCGTCACCACCGTCAACATCCAGCACCTCGAATCCCTCAACGACGTCGTGCAGAAGATCACCGGCATCCCGCAGCGCGAGACCGTACCCGACGAGGTGGTCCGCCGGGCGGACCAGATCGAACTCGTCGACATGGCACCGCAGGCGCTGCGCCGCCGGATGGCCCACGGCAACGTCTACAAGGCGGAGAAGGTGGACGCCGCGCTCTCCCACTACTTCCGGGTCGGGAACCTCACCGCCCTGCGTGAACTCGCCCTGCTCTGGGTCGCCGGCCGGGTCGACGAGGGCCTGCGCGACTACCGCGCCAGCCACAACATCGACCGGGTCTGGGAGACGCGGGAGCGGGTCGTGGTCGCCCTCACCGGCGGCCCCGAGGGCGAGACGCTGATCCGCCGCGCCGCCCGCATCGCCGACCGCACCGCCGGCGGAGACCTGCTCGCCGTGCACATCACCCGCAGCGACGGCCTGGCCGGTGCCTCCCCCGGCAACCTCGCCGAACAGCGGCAGCTCGTCGAATCGCTGGGCGGCAGCTACCACGTCGTGGTCGGCGACGACATCCCCGACTCGCTGCTCACCTTCGCGCGTGCCCACGACGCCACCCAACTGGTGCTCGGCACCAGCCGGCGCGGCCGGATCAGCCGCTTCCTCACCGGCCCCGGCATCGGCGAGACCACCGTGGACGGCTCCGAGGACATCGACGTCCACATGGTCACCCACGAGTTCACCGGACGAGGGCGCCTGCCGTCCCTGGGCCGCCGCCACTCCAAGCGGCGTACCGTCGCCGGCTACGCCGCCGGCCTGGTGCTGCCCGTACTGCTGACAGCCGTCCTCTCGCAGGTGAACGGCCTGAACCTCACGACCGTCGCGCTGATCTTCCAACTCGGCGTCGTAGCGGTAGCGTTGCTCGGCGGCGCCACCTCCGCGCTGATGGCCTCCCTGGTCGCCTCGCTGCTGCTCAACTACTACTTCATCCCGCCCGTCCACACCTTCACCATCGCCGAGACCAACAACGTCATCGCGCTGGCCGTCTTCGCCGCCGTCGCCCTGACCGTCTCCACCGTCGTCGACCACGCCTCCAGGCTCACCAGCCGCGCCGCGCGCGCGACCGCCGAGGCCGAGACCCTCTCCACCCTCGCCGGCAGCGTGCTGCGCGGCGCCGACGCCCTGCCCGCCCTGCTGGAGAAGTCCCGGACCGCCTTCGGCATGGACTCCGTCGCCCTCCTGGACCGCACCGGCGGCGAGGTGCTGGCCCGATGGGGGTCCCCCCGGACTGAGTCCGGGGGAGACGCGACGGGCGATCCGGCGCCCGACCGTGAGATCACCGAAGTCCCGGTCGGAGAAGACGCGTTGCTCATCCTGGCCGGGCGCCGGCTGCCCGCCGCGGACCAACGCGTGCTGACCGCGTTCGCCGCCCACGTCGCCGCCGCGCTGGAACGCGACCGGCTCGCCACCGCAGCCGCCGAGGTCGAACCCATCAAGGCCGCCGACCGGATGCGCACCGCCCTGCTCGCCGCCGTCAGCCACGACCTGCGCACCCCACTCGCCGCCGCCCTCGCCTCGATCGGCTCGCTGCGCAGCCCCGACGTCGAGTTCTCCCCGGAGGACCAGAACGAACTCCTCGACCTCGCCGACGAATCCCTGGTCAAACTCACCCGGCTGGTCGACAACCTGCTCGACATGAGCCGGCTCCAGGCCGGTGCGCTCACCCTGCACCTGGCGCCCACCCACCTGGACGAGGTGCTGCCCCGCGCCATCGACTCGCTCTCCGACCCCGACGCGCCCGTCCAGTCGCTCGACCTCGACACCGCCCCACCCGTCCTCGCCGACCCGCCGCTGCTGGAGCGCGTCCTGGCCAACGTCATCACCAACGCCCTGCGCCACAACGCCCCGGGCGCGCCCGTCCTGGTCGCCGCGAGCCACCACGCGGGGCGGGTGGAGGTCCGGGTGGTCGACCGCGGCCCGGGCATCGCACCCGAGGACCGGGACCGGGTCTTCCTGCCCTTCCAGCGCCTCGGCGACACCGACAACACCACCGGCGTCGGCCTCGGCCTCGCCCTCTCCCGCGGCCTCGCCGAAGCCATGGGCGGCACCCTCGACGTCGAGGACACCCCCGGCGGAGGTACCACCATGCTGCTCACCCTGCCCGCCGCCGGGTCCGGGCCCGAGCCCGGCGATCCCGACGAGGTGACGGTGTGAACTACATCCTCATCGTCGACGACGAACCCCGGCTCCTGCGGGCCCTGAAGATCAATCTCCACGCCCGGCACTACTCCGTCTTCACAGCCGCCACCGGTGCCCAGGCCCTCGACCTCGCGGGTCACGACCTGCCGGGTGCGGTCCTGCTCGACCTCGGCCTGCCCGACCTCGACGGCATGGACGTCATCCGCGGCCTGCGCGCCTGGAGCGCCGTGCCGATCATCGTCGTCTCCGGGCGCGACAACCCCGCCGAGAAGATCAGGGCCCTCGACGCCGGCGCCGACGACTACCTGACCAAACCCTTCGTCATGGAGGAACTGATGGCCCGCCTCCGGGCGGTGCTGCGTCGCCCCCCGGGAGAGCCGGCGCCCACCCGGGCCGTGATCGGCGGGCACGAGATCGACGTCGCGGCGGCCACCGTGACCGGCCCCGACGGGCCCGTACGCCTCACCCCGACCGAGTGGAGGATCCTCACGATCCTGGTGGCCAGCCCCGGCCGGCTGGTGCCCGGCCGGCAGATCCTGCGCGAGATCTGGGGCCCCGCCCAGGAGGAGCGCGGCAACTACCTGCGGGTCCACCTGGCCGGCCTGCGCCGCAAACTCGAACCCGAGCCGGCCCGCCCCCGGCACCTGATCACGGAGCCCGGGATCGGCTACCGGTACCAACCATGAACACCCGGGCGCGATCGCCGTGGGCCGCGCCCGCGCCGTGGCCCACGGCGATCGACGCCGACGAGAGCCGCTACCTCAGCGACCCGGCCCACGCCACCGCCGACGAGCAGGGCTTCCTCGACAGGACCCAGGCCGTCGCCCGCCTGGACGGCGCCCCCTGAGCACCTCCGAAGCCAGGCCGGCGGCCGCCGATGCCCGCCGGACGACGTACCGCCGCGCGGGCCGGACGTGCCCGGGGGGGCGAGGGTGGCGATGTGCTCCGGGGGTTCCTGTGCGGTAGGGAGTCGGGACACAACACATCTGTTTGTATCTGATGCTTTCTGTTGTGTCGGTGGTCGCTCCGGATACCCCGGGGCGGCAGACTGCCCCCCGGTCGGTGCCGGCCCGGGGGCGTCACCTCGTGGCAGCCCCCGATGGGTGCGCTGGTGCACGGGGTGCTGGGAGTTGGCGAGCCGGTCGTGCCGGCCGAACGCGTCGGTCCGGTGGCAGGGCGAAACTCGGGAGTGGCATGTTGACTGTTCGACAGGACCGCTGTTCTATGTGACCCAAGGGTTTCACATTTGTTGGATTCTGGGCCGACTGGTTCAGTCCCCGCCGGTGTGGAGCCCCTCGGCGAGAGACCACCCACCGCGCCCACCCCTCGCGCTCGGATCACGACCCGCCGCCTGTCGCCGCCGCACCCGCAGGCAACGGCCCACCGCAAGGCCGGCGAGAGAGCAGCCCACCCGCGAATCCACCCGCGAACCCACCCCCCAAGGACCTCACATGCCCCACGCCGGCAGGCAGCCCTTCGCGCAAGTCCCCCGCAGAACGGCCGGCGCGCTGGCCGCCGCCTTCGCGCTGGCCATCGGCCCCCTTGCCGCTGTCTCCCCCCAACCGGCCGCCGCCGTGGACAGCGCGCCCGCGCCCACCGTCGTCGCCGCCGACGGCTCCAGCCCCGGGCGGACCTTCGACGGCATCGGCGCCCTCAGCGGCGGGGGCGGCAACACCCGCCTGCTGACCGACTACCCCGCCGCCCAGCAACAGCAGATCCTGGACTACCTGTTCAAGCCCGGCTACGGCGCGAACCTGCAGATCCTCAAGGTCGAGGCCGGCGGTGACACCAACTCCACCGACGGCTCCGAGTCCAGCCACATGCGCACCCCCACCACCGTCAACTGCAACACCGGGTACGAGTGGTGGCTGATGGAGCAGGCCAAGGCCCGCAATCCCGCCGTCAAGCTCGCCGCCCTCAGCTGGGGAGCGCCCGGCTGGGTCGGCGGCGGTGAGTTCTGGACCACCGACATGATCGACTACCTGACGAGCTGGCTGGGCTGCGCCAGGCAGCACGGACTGGCCGTGGACTACATCGGCGGCTGGAACGAGAACGCCTACAACGTGGGCTGGTTCAAGCAGCTGCGCACCGCCCTGGACGCGGCCGGCTACGACAAGGTGCAGACCGTGGTGTCGGACGACTGGGGGGCGGGTGCCTGGAAGGTCGCCACCGACGTGGCCGGCGATCCCGGGTTCGCCAAGGCCGTCTCGGTCATCAGCGCCCATTACCCCTGCGAGGGCGGAAACGGCGGCACGGCCCTCACCTGCCCCACCGACGCGACCGCCCGGGCGACGGGCAAGGCCATGTGGGCGGGCGAGAACGGATCGCAGGACCTCTTCTCCGGTGCGGCCCCGCTGATCCGCACCTTCACCCGCGGGTACGTCGACGGCAGGCTGACCGCTCACCTGAACTGGCCGGCGGTGGCCGCCGTCTACCCCAGCCAGCCGTACAACACGGTCGGCCTGGTGCTGGCCAACCAGCCGGCGTCGGGAACCTACACCGTCGGCAAGAGCGCCTGGGCGACCGCGCAGATCACCCAGTTCGTCTCGCCCGGCTGGAAGTTCCTGGACAAGGGTTCCGGCTACCTGGGCGGCGTCGAGAGCAACGGCACCTTCGTGACGCTCAAGTCGCCGAACGACGCCGACTACTCCACGATCATCGAGACGACCACGGCCACCACCGCCCGGACGGTCAGGATAGACGTCTCGAACGGCCTGTCCGCCGGCCCCGTCCATGTGTGGGCCACCGACGTCAACGACTCGAACTCCGCCACCAGCCTCTCCCGCCAGCCCGACATCACCCCCGTGAACGGCTCCTACGCCCTGACGGTCCGGCCCGGCCACATCTACTCGCTGACCACCACCGCGGGCCAGGGGAGGGGCACGGCCACCGGCCCCAGGCCGGGCGCCGTCCGCTTGCCGTACGCCGACGACTTCGACAGCACCCCGGTCGACCAGCAACCCCGCTACCTCGCCCAGCAGCAGGGCGCCTTCGAGGCCACCGCCTGCGCCGGCGGCCGCACCGGCCGCTGCCTCACCCAGCGGGCACCGGCCACGCCGATCCCCTGGGACGACCGCCACGACGTCGACCACCCCTACACCATGGGCGGCGACCTCGGCTGGACCAACTACACCGTCGCCGCCGACACCCTGCTCCAGCATCCCGGAGCCGTGCAGCTGATGGCCCGCACCGGTGTCCAGGGCTGGCACCCGTCCCTGTTCGACGCCTACTACCTGGAGGTGTCCGACACCGGCGCCTGGTCCATCGTCCGCTCCAGCAGGGAGGACGACGGCACGGCCGCTGACGGCAACACCACCGTCCTGAAGAGCGGCCGCGTTCCCGCTCTCGGCACCGGTACCTGGCACCACCTGGCACTGACCGCCGACGGTCCGACCCTCACCGCCGCCGTCGACGACGTCACCGTCGGCTCGGCCACCGACACCGCCCTCAGCACCGGGATGGTCGGCCTGGGCGGCGACGGCTACCGCGACGACCAGTTCGACAACCTGTCGGTCACCCCGGCCGGCCCGCCCGCCGCCGCCACCACCGGACCCGTCAGGAACACCGACTGGGGCAACGAGGTGGTGGGCTGCCTGGACGGCAACGGACCCACCGGCCCCGAAGGGACCGTGGTCCGCACCTGGGCCTGCGACGGCAGCGCCGCCCAGCGATGGACCGTCGGCACCGACGGCACGGTCCGCGTCAACGGCAAGTGCCTGGACGTCTACCGTGGAGGAGCCGGCGACGGCTCCAAGGTGGTGCTGTGGGACTGCCACGGCGGCTCGAACCAGGAGTGGATCGCCCAGGTCGGCACCCTGTACAACCCGCTCTCCGGGCGCTGCCTGCACGTGCCGACCAGGACGAAGCCCGGGGACGCCGACTTCGCGATCCCCGCCGGCACCCAGCTGACCATCTCGCACTGCGAACGAAGTGACCCGCGTCAGCGGTGGAGCCGGTAGGCGGTCCGCACGGCCGGAGCCGTCGCCACCGCGCCTGTCCGTCGGTCCGGAAGGAACGGCGGACAGGCCCGGCCGGCCGGCTCGGACGCGGTGGCCCTGCTGTCGCGGACCGGGCCCTCGGGACGCGGGACGTGAGCCGTGCGGCGACGAGCCGGCGGTCAGGGCGTGAAGCCGCCCCCACAGACGTCAGGACCTTCGCCGGAGCCCTCGGGGTTCCGGCGTCGCAGGCGGTTGTACCGCTCGTCGAGCAGATCCACCGCCGGCCGAAGGCCCGTTCCGACCCGGCACGCCGGAGTCGTGCCCTCGGATCACCGAGGTCCTGCCGTAGTGCGCCGCGCTCCGCGCGAACCTTGGTGAGTTCACGCCGGATCGCTTCAAGATCGCCAACTGGGATGACCACAGTCCGTCAGGGGAGGGGCGACCTCACGGGGTTCGCTGCGGGCTTCCGTCCGCCGCCTGCTCGGTCGCCGTCCCGGTCGCCGCCCCGCCCGCGGTCTCCTGGCCGGCGAGGGCGAGGGCGTGGGACCGCATCTCGGCGGCCCGGGGGTTCCCGATCGCGCCGAGCAGGTCGGCGGCCCGCTGCCAGCTCTCGCGTGCTGCTCGGGCATCGCCCAAGTCCCTCTGGGCCAGCGCCAGATGGTCGAGCACCTCGGCCTGGTTGTACCGGTCCAGCACCTCTTCGTAGAGCGCCAGGGAGATCTCGAAGTGACCTACGGCTTCGTGCAGTTCGCCCAGGTGGTAGAGCGCGTAGCCGATACTGTCCCGGGTCGCGGCCTCACTGAAGCGGTTGCCGGTCTCCTGGAGCAGCGGCAGGGCCTCCCGGCAGGAGGCCACCGCCTCCCGGTGCCGTCCCAGCAGGGCCAGGTACCAGCCCACGGCGTTGAGTTCACGGGCGACGAGGTTGGGGCTCGACAAGGTCCGGTAGACGTCCAGCGCCCTGCGGGCGTGGTCCAGCGCCTCCTCGTACCGCTGCTGCCGGCCACGGACCCAGCCGATGGAGCGCAGGGCGTCCGCCCGGCCGAGCGGCGGGAGCCGGTCGAGTTGGTGCCCGACCAGGCCGAGCAGCCAGTCGGCCTCCTCGCCCTGCCCGGTCTCGGCGAGGGCGCGGGCCAGGGCGGCCGCGGCGGAACCGACGCCGGCCGGGTCGTCGAGCAGGAGCGCGGCGTCCAGACCCAGCCGCTGCATCGCGATCTCGTTCGCCCACTGCCCCTGGGCGGAGAAGTAGGGCATGCAGTCGCGGGCGAGCTCCAGCCGGAAGTGCAGCAGCCGGGGGTCGTCGGTCCTGCGCAGCGCGGCGAGCACGGTGCGCACCTCCTGCTCGAACCAGGCGTTGGCCTGTTCCCGGCTGTCGAAGGGGACGAGGACGACGCCGGGCGTCGGAGGCTGCTCCAACTCCAGGACGGGACGGGTCTCCAGGGCCCGGACCGCGCCGCGGGCGTTGTGCCGGAGGTAGTCGAGCAGGCGCAGTTCCGCGGCGAACCGGTCGTCCCGCTCCCGGTCGAGCAGGTCGCGGCCGTGCTCCCGGACCAGGTCGTGCAGGACGAAGTGGCCGCCGGCGCCCCGGGCGAGGAGGCTGGCGCTGGACAGAAGCCGCAGCAGCCGGCGGGCCGTCGCCATCGGCTCGCCGGCCGTCGAGGCCGCCGACTCGGCCGAGAACGCCGGGCCGGGGAGGACGGTCAGGTGCCGGAAGAACCTGGCGGCCGCCGGTTCGAGCGCCTCGTACGACCAGGAGAAGGCGGCGCGGACGTCCGTGTGCGGGTCGTCCGTGCTCAGGACGTCCAACCGCGAACGGGAGCGCGCCAGTTCGTCGGCGGCGACGCCCAGGGCCAGGGCGGGCTGGGCGGCGAGGTGGGCGGCGGTGATGGCCACCGCCAGCGGCAGGCGCCCGCAGAGGGCCACCAGCGCGGCGGCGCCGGCCGGCTCGGCCGCCACCCGCTCGGGGCCGATCCGGGCGGCGAGGGCGTCCAGGGCCTCGGCGTCCGTCCACAGGTCGAGGTCGACGAGGTGGGCCTCGTCGGCGGCCGCGAGCGCCGTCAGGTGGGTGCGGGAGGTGACGACGGTGAGGCAACCGGGAGCGTGCGGCAGCAACTGCCGCACCTGCTGGGAGTCCCGGGCGTTGTCGAGCAGCACGATCATGCGCAGCCCCGCGAGCCGCGCCCGGAACAGCGCGGCGCGCTGCTCCGTCCCGTCGGGCACCGACCCGCCGGGGACCCCGAGCGCGGCGAGGAACCCGGCGAGCGCCTCGCCCGGATCGACCGCGGTGCCCGAGGGGTCGAAGCCGCGCAGGTTCACGTAGAGCTGTCCGTCCGGGAACCGGTCGGCGACCTGGTGCGCCCAGTGGACGGCCAGGCTGGTCTTGCCGACCCCGGCCATCCCGCCCACCGCGGCGACCAGCGCGTGTCCCGACCGTTCGCCGATCCCGTCGGTGAGCCGGCGGACAGCCGCCAGCGCGTCCGTCCGACCACGGAACGTCCGCAGGTCCGGCGGCAGTTGCCGGGGGACCTGCCGGGCCGGCCGGGGACTCTCGGGCCGGGCGGCGGCCGCCAGCGCGCGGCGCTCGCCCTCGTCGAGCGCCAAGGCGTCCAGCAGTTCGTTGAGGGTGCTGCGCCGGGGGAGGCTGCGCCCGCGTTCCATGTCGCCGATCGCCCGCACACTGACACCGGACGCCGCGGCGAGGCCCTCCAGCGTCAACTGCGCCTGCTCGCGCGCGGCGCGCAGCAACCCGCCGAAAGTCCGTCGCTCCACCGGCCACCCCTGATCCTCGACCCCGGTGAAGATCATCGCACTGCCGCGACGGTGCTGTCCCGCCCGTGCACCGGCGGCCGGCGGCCGTTCTGCCCGCCAAGCTGCCTCCGAACTGCCTGGTCCGCGGGTGGCCGCGGAGGAGAGGGTGGAGCCCGAAGAACGCTCGCACACCCCGGGGCCGGCGACAACGGCCACCGGGGCGTCCCGGACGCGTCCCGCAGGCGACCCCCGCGGGCCTGCGCGGGCAGCGCCGGCAGAGCCGGCCCGTTGGGCCGCCCCGGACGAGCAGGGGCGCGTCGAGGCAGCAGGTCGACACCCAGGAGCACCGGTGGGAGCCGGTCCGTCCGGGGGAAGGGAGCAGCAGGACCGTGGAGCCTTTCGTCACGCCCGTCGTGGGCCGGGAGACGGAACAGTCGATCCTCTCCTCGTTCGTCACCTCGGCCGAGGGCCGGGCCCTCGTCCTCAGGGGCGAGACCGGTGTGGGCAAGAGCGCCCTGCTCGGGCACGTCGCCGAGCAGGCCAGGAGCGCGGGGTACCGGGTGATCAGGGCGACCGGTGTCGAGGCGGAGTCGAACCTGCCCTTCGCCGGTCTGCACCAGTTGCTCTACCCGCTGCTCCCGCACGTCGAGCGGCTGGACGCCGTCCACCGGGTGGCCTTCGACGTGGTCTTCGGGCGTGGCCACCAGGGGGCCCCGTCCGTCATGGCGCTCGGGATCGCCGTCCTCGACCTGGTCACGACGGCGGCCCCGCCCGAGGGCCTGCTGCTGATGCTCGACGACGGGCAGTGGCTCGATCCGGCCAGCACCGAGATCTGCGGCTTCGTCGGCCGCCGGCTCGCCGGCAACGCCGTGAAGCTCGTCGTCGCCCTGCGCCCCGAGGGTTCCTCGGGGTTCGACTCCGCCGCCCTCCCCGAGCTGCCGGTACCGCCGCTCGCCGGGCCCGCCGCCGCGCGGCTGCTCGACGAGCGCCATCCGCTACTGGACCCGGAGGTCCGCCGGCGGGTCCTCGACGAGGCGCAGGGCAACCCGCTCGCCCTGATGGAACTGCCGCCCTACCTCAGCGGTCAGGCCGGTGAGCGCGCCGCCCGCGAGCCGTCCGGCCACGGCGTCGTTCCGCTGCCCGACCGGTTCCGGCAGGTCTTCGGGGCGCGGATCGCGCCGCTGGGGCCCGACCAGCGGGCCGAACTCCTGCGCGGCGCCCTCGACGGTGTCCACGCCGGAGCCGCTACCGGTCTCGCGCGCGCCGCGCGCTACCGGATGCAGGGCGTCGAGGAGGCCGCCGCCGCCGGGCTGCTGGACCTGGACCCGGCCGGCGGGGAGTTCGTCTTCCGCCACCCGCTCGTGCGGTCGACGGTCGTGCTGTCCGCGACCCCCAACGAGCGGCGCTCCGCCCACGCGGCCCTGGCGCGGGTGCACCGGGACGACGTGGAGCGCCGCGCCATGCACCTGGCGGCCGCCACCGTCGATCCGGACGAGGAGGTGGCCGCCGCGCTGGAGGAGGCCGCCGCCTCGGCGACCCGGCGCGGCGGCGCGGCCGCGGCGGTGACCTGGCTGACCCGGGCGGCGGAGCTGAGCGAGACGTCGGGGGACCGGTCCCGCCGGCTCGGGGACGCGGCCTTCGTCGCCGGGCAGGCCGGCCTGCTCGACCAGGTCCAGCGGCTGGTGGACGCCGACCGGGCGCCGAGCGGCCCCGATTCGGCGGCCTCGGTCCTGGTCTCCGCGTACGCGGCGCTCTACGAGGACGGCGACGTGCGCTCCTCGCACCGCCAGGTGGCGGCGGCCGTCGAACGGCTGCGGGACGGCGACGCCGCGGCGCCGGGCGAGGAACTGACGCGGCTGGTCAACCTCCTGCTGGCGATCAGCCAGTACGCCGGCGCCGACGCGTGGGCGCGCACCCATCCGCTCCTGGACTCCCTGGGCGAGCTGCTCCCCGCGAAGTCCCGGATCTACCAGGACGCCTGGAGCGACGTGGTGCGCCGGGGTGCCGGGGTCCACGAGCGGGTCGCGCAGGCCTACGCCGCCTTCCCGAACCTGGACCCGTGGGACATCACCCGGCTGGGCGTCGCCGCCTACCACGTCGACACCCTCGGCCAGTACCGGTCCCACCTCCTGCGCAGGGTGGAGCGCGAGCTGCGGACCGGGGCCGTGATGAACGGCATGACCATGCTGCACCTGATCATGCTGGACCAGACGGCCTCCGGGGACTGGGCGGCGGCCGAGCGGACCGGGCAGCGCGTACTGGAGCTGACGACGGCTCACGGCAACACGCTCTTCGCCCACCAGAGCCGGGCCTACCTCGCCCTCCTCGCCGCGCTCCGCGGGGACCTCGGCCGGGCCCGGGAGCTGCAGGCGGTCGTGGACCGCTGGGCGCGCCCGCGCCGGATCGGCTTCCTCGTCCAGATCGCGGACGCGGCCGGGACCGCCGCCGCCCTCAGCGAGGGCGACTACGAGGCCGCGTACCTCTGCGCGATCGGCATCACCGCGCCCGGCACCTTCGAACCCGGCGCGCACCAGGCCGCGCGTACCGTGCTCGACCTGGTGGAGGCCGCCCTGCACACCGGCCGGGCCCAGCAGGCCCGCCGGCACGCCCTGGCGGCGCAGGAGGCCGGCCTGCCCGAGGTCTCGCCCCGCCTCGCCCTGATCACCTTCGGGGCGCTCGCCATGACGGCCGGGGACGACGAGGCGGAGGGGCTGTTCCGGCGGGCCGAGACGCATCCGGGCGCCGCCGACTTCCCCTTCGAGCTGGCCCGGATCCGCCTCGCCCACGGCATCCGGCTGCGGCAGGGCCGGGGGCCGCGGGCCGCGCGCGAGGTCCTGCGGCAGGCCGCCGAAGCCTTCGCGGAGCTCGGTACCGAGGCATGGGCCGAGCGGGCGCGCACCGAACTGCGCGCCTGCGGAGCGCCCGCGCCGCACTCCGCCGCCAACCCGGCGGCGCTGACCTGGCAGGAGCAGCGGATCGCCGAACTCGCGGCCGGCGGCCTGACCAACAAGGAGATCGGGGAGCGGACGCACCTGTCGCCGCGCACCGTCAGCTCCCACCTCTACCGGGTGTTCCCCAAGCTGGGCGTCACCTCCCGGGCGGCACTGCGCGACGCGCTCGCCGCGGTGCCGTCGGCCCCCGGTCCGGGCGGCGCCGCCTGAAGCGGCCGCCGCCGGTGCCAGGGTCCACCGTTCGGGTGGTTCTCCGGCGCTGGGTCGAACGTGGTGTGAAGGATCGGGCCTTGCGGTTTCCGCCGGCCCGGGCGCCGGTACGGAGGCTGGTACGCGCCGCCACGACACACGGGAGACCCTGGGATGAGTACTTCGGAGCGCTACGTACGCGCGTGGGAGGGCTTCTGGGCCGAGAACACGGGCGAGCCGGGCGAGCCGTTCTGGGACGCGGACCCGTCGCTGACGGCGGCCCCGCACACCGCGCTGCTCGCCGCCCACGCCGACCGGACGCTGCCGATCGTCGACCTCGGCTGCGGCAACGGCACCCAGACCCGCTACCTGGCCGGGCACTTCCCGCGAGCGGTGGGCGTCGACCTCTCCCCCTCGGCCGTGGCGCACGCCCGTCGGGCGGACCGCGACGCGGTGGCCGAGTTCGAGCAGCTCGACCTCACCGACCTGGTGGGGGTGCGGCGACTCGGCGACCGGCTCGGCGAGGCCAACGTCTACCTGCGGGCGGTGCTCCACCAGAGCGACCCGGCCGACCGGGCGCCGGTCGCGGCCTCGGTCGCCCTGCTGCTCGGCCGGCGCGGCCGGGGTTTCGTGGTCGAGCCGACCGCCGAGGCCAGGACGGTGATCCAGCAGGCCGCCGAACGGCCCGGTGGCCCGTCGGACAAGCTCCGCCAGGTCCGCAAGCACCAGCTGCGCCCGGCCGAAGTCGCCCCGGGGGAGGTGCCCGAGCTGCTGCGCGGCGCCGGGCTGGAGATCCTCGACCAGGGCGGGACCGACCTCGCGATGAGCGAGCGTCACCCGGACGGGACCGGGGTGGCCCTGCCGGCCCAGTGGTTCGTGGTCGCCGCTGCGCAGGACGGCGGATCGGGCGGCTGAGCGCCCGCCGGAGCCGGCCGCGTTCCGGAGCGCGGGCCCCGGAACGCCCGACCGGTGAACGTCAGCGCCGTGGCCTGTCGCATGTCGGTCGCCCTTCAGGCCACCTCCACCTTCATCGCCCCCGGCGTCGTGGTCCAGGCGGTGCTCGGCACGATGGCGGTCCTCGCCGGCGTGCTCATCGCCTACCGGCTCCGCTGGATCCGGGTCACCCGCAGGTTCGCCGGCTTCGCGGCGGCGGCCGCCACCGGACTCCTGCTGCTGCTGGCGGCCGACCTGCTGTTCTCGGCCTTCGGGGCGGAATCCCTCGGGTTCGGCAGCGGAGGACTCGGGGCGGCCTTCGGCGTCGCGGGCGTCCTGATCGGCGGGGCCTTCCTGGCCCTGGACTTCCAGCAGGTGGAGGACGGCATCGCCCAGGGGGCTCCCCGGGAGGACGCGTGGTTCGCGGCCTTCGGTCTCACCACCACCCTGGTGTGGATCTACCTGGAGGTGCTCCAGGTGCTGACCGTCCTGCGCGGCGAGGACTGACCGGCCCGCCGGGCGCACCGCCCCCAAGGGCCTTGGCCCTTGGGGGCGGTGCGCCTCCATCGGTGCCGAGCCCCCGACGCCGAGGCCACCGCCCGAGGGTGCACGAGGGTGTCGAGGGCCAGGCCGAAGGCGTCGGTCCCGTCCTCGTGCCGGACCACCCTTCCCCCGGCCACGGCCAAGGGCTTCGCCCGGACGGATTGCGGGGCCTCGCCGTCCCCCTGGTGTTGCCCGGCCAGGGCCAGGCTGCCCGGCGGGTTCCCGCTGCCGGCGGCGGTTCTCCTCCAGGTCCGACGCGGCCTGTTCGGCGTACCGCGATCGGAGCGTCGCGGTCGACGGGCTGGTCACAGCCGGTCACTCCTCCGTGAGGGGTGTCGTCGCTGCGGATGACACCTGTGCCGCGAGCGCGGGCCCCTGGAGGTGGGTGACGCGGTGGGTGTGCTCAGGCAGGTGTGCTCAGGCAGGTGTTCACCGCGAGGCCGGGTGAGGGGACAATCCCATCACTCTTCCGAGGGGTGACGAAATTCGGGCACGGATCGCTGCCCCGGAAGGGCACATGTGCGGCCGGCTCCGAGGCACCCGGTGCCACATGCCGAGGTCGTCCGGCGCCACATGCCGCAGTCGTCGGCGTCGTGGGCCGGCGGCGGAACATCGTCCGCGGGAGCGGCGAGATGCTCCGCCGGGCCCGCGTCCGTGCGGCAGCACCTGCAACGACAGGCCCGGGCAGCCTCAGCGGCCGCGACCATCTCGCCCCGCCGAGTCCCGGGCGGGGGCATGGCGGTCATCCGGCCGGGTGAGGGATCCCGGCCCGCGCGGGCGGTGTCGCGCTCGGCGCGGGCCGGGGCCGGGCGGCGTTCAGGCCTCCGGTGCTCCCGCCTCCTCCAGCGAGCCGTCCGCCAGCCGCAGCCACCGGTCCACCCCGATCGCGGTGAGGAACCGCTCGTCGTGGCTGACCACGACGAAGGCCCCCTGGTAGGAGTTGAGGGCGCTTTCGAGCTGGCCGACGCTGACCAGGTCGAGGTTGTTCGTCGGTTCGTCGAGCAGCAGCAGCTGCGGGGCGGGCACGGCGCACAGTACGCAGACCAGGGTGGCGCGCAGCCGCTCGCCGCCGGAGAGCACCCGGACCGGCAGGTGGGCCCGGGCGCCGCGGAAGAGGAACCGGGCGAGCAGGTTCATCCGCTCGGCCTCCGGCAGCTCGGGCGCCGCGGCGGTGAAGTTCTCCGCCACGGTGCGGTCCTCGTCCAGCAGGTCCAGCCGCTGGGAGAGGTAGGCGACGCGCCCGTCCGCGCGCTTGATCCGCCCGCTGTCCGGGGCGAGGTCCCCGACGAGCATCCGCAGCAGGGTGGTCTTGCCGGCGCCGTTCGGGCCGACGAGGGCGATCCGTTCGGGGCCCCGGACGGTCAGGCCGGCGCCGTCGCCGGCGAAGAGGGGGCGGCCGTCGCGCCGCACCTGGAGGTCCTCGCCGATGAAGAGGTCGCGGCCGGCGGGCACCCGGGTGCCGGCCAGGTCCAGGGTCAGGCGCTGCTCGTCGCGCAGTCCGCGCTCGGCCTCGTCGAGCCGGGCCTTGGCCTCGCCGACGCGGGCCGCGTGCAACTGGCCGGAGCGTCCGGCCGACTCCTGGGCGCCGCGCTTCATGGTTCCGGCGAAGATCCGCGGCAGTCCGGCGCTCTTCAGGTTGCGGGCGGCGTTGCCCGCTCGGCGCTCGGCGCGCTCGCGGGCCTGCTGCAGCTCCCGCTTCTCCCGCTTGAGCTCCTGCTCGGCGTTGCGGATGTTCTTCTCCGCAACTTCCCGGCCGGCCTGCACGGCCTGCTCGTAGGAGGTGAAGTCACCGCCGTACAGACGCAGTTCGTGGGAGTCGAGTTCGGCGATCCGGTCCATCCGGTCGAGCAGGGCGCGGTCGTGGCTGACCAGCAGCAGGCAGCCGGAGAAGCCCTCCAGCACCTCGTGGAGCCGGCGGCGGGCCGGCAGGTCGAGGTTGTTGGTGGGCTCGTCGAGCAGCAGCACGTCCGGCCGCTTGAGCAGCTGCGCCGCGAGGCCGAGCTGCACGATCTGGCCGCCGCTGAGGGCGTCCAGCCGCCGGTCGAGCCGCACGCCGGCCAGGCCGAGGCGTTCGAGCTGGGCCAGGGAGCGCTCCTCGACGTCCCAGTCGTCGCCGATGGTGGTGAAGTGCTCCTCGGCCACGTCGCCGGACTCGACCGCGTCGATGGCGCGGATCACCGCGGCGACACCGAGGACCTCGGCGACCGTGAGATCGGCGGTCAGGGGCAGGTCCTGCGGCAGGTAAGCGGTCGTGCCGCTGACCGTCAACGCCCCCGCGGTGGGGGTGAGTCGGCCCGCGATCAGTTTGAGCAGGGTGCTCTTGCCCGAGCCGTTGGGGGCGACGAGGCCGGTCCGGCCGGCGCCGAGGGCGAAGGAGAGCTCCTGGAAGACGGGGGTGTCGTCGGGCCAGGAGAAGGACAGCTGGGAGCAGACGACGGAGTTCTGGGACATCAGGACAACCCGGGGGGTGAGAGCGGGGCGGAGACACCTCCGCCCCGGGCAGACAGGGGGACGGGTACGACGAACCGGGCCGTCGCGTCGGGTGCCCAGCACCCGCGAACGGCCTCAGGGGCGGATCTCACCCGGAGATGTCGTCGTCACTCGCCATGTCTGCATCCACGCTTCCGTCGATGGTCTTACCGGTCGCCAGCCTAGCAGCCCCGGCCGGCGTCCCCCGGGTATTTCGGGTGTCGGGGCGGCGCCCCCGAAGTGTTCGGCGGGGCGGTCGAGGTGTCTTGACGGAGCGGGGAGCAGATGCCACCATCATAACCGTTCAGAACAGTTACTCAATTGCCCGCCGCACCTTCGGCACACATGTGCCACGGCCGAGGTGTGCCGGCGAGGGTGTTCCGGCGCGACCGTGCGATCCCGGCGGCGCGGGCCGGAGGAGGGGTGTCACATGAGGGAAGAACGCGACCGGCGGGGCCACGGAGCTCCGGTGGGACGGCGGATGCTGCTGGGCACCCTGGCGGCGGGCGTCGCCGGGATCGCCGCTGCGCCGTACCTGCAGCGCGGCTGGGAGGGCGCCCTCGGAGCCGCCTCGCAGCACGACCCCACCGGTCTCACCGGCCTGCTGCCGGACCCCGGCGGGTTCCGCTACTACAGCGTCGTCGGCTCCGTGCCGCGCAAGGACGAGAGCGACTACACCCTGCGCGTCGACGGTCTCGTCGACCGGCCGCGCACCTACACCCTGCCCGACCTGCGCGCCCTCCCGCAGACCCGCGTCGTCCACGACGTGCTCTGCACCGACGGCTGGCGGGTGGACGACACCCCCTTCCAGGGCGTGCGGCTCGCCGACCTGCTGGACGCCGCCGGCGTGCGCGCCGAGGGCGCCGCCATCCGCTTCACCTGCTTCGACGGCGCCTACAGCGAGAGCCTCACGCTGGAACAGGCCCGCCGCCCCGACGTGCTGGTGGCGCTGCGGATGCAGGACAAGCCGATCGGCCACGCGCACGGCGGACCGGTCCGCCTGTACGTGGCGCCGATGTACTTCTACAAGTCGGCGAAGTGGCTCGCCGGCATCACCGTCACCGACCGGGTGATCCCCGGCTACTGGGAGGACTACGGATATGACGTCGACGGCTGGCTCCCCGGCGCCGACCGCGGCGCCGACGCAGCCTGAGGCGGGCGGCCGGATCCGGCGGTTCAGCCGCGCCGAGCGGCTGGTCCACCGGAGCACCGGGCTGCTGATGCTCCTCTGCCTGGCCACCGCGGCCTGCCTGTACATCGGCCCGATCGCCCAACTCGTCGGACGCCGAAGGCTCATGATCACCGTTCATGAGTGGTCCGGCCTGCTGCTGCCGCTGCCCCTGCTGCTCGGCCTGCTCTCCCGCGAGCTGCGCGCCGACCTGCGCCGCCTGAACCGCTTCGCCGCCTACGACCGGCAGTGGCTGCGGGCCGCGCGGCGCCGCCTCACCCGGCCGCAGGACCGGCCGGCCGGCAAGTTCAACGCGGGCCAGAAGCTCTGGGCGGGCTGGATCGCCGGCGCCGTCCTGGTGATGACGGCCACCGGGCTGCTCATGTGGTTCACGGGGCTGCTGCCGTTCGTCTCCCGCACCAGCGCGATCTTCGTCCACGACTGCCTCGCCTGGGCCGTGGCCGTCGTCCTGGCCGGGCACGTCCGCCGGGCCCTGCGGGACCCGGAGGCCCGGCGGGGGATGCGCACCGGCCACGTCGGCCGCCGCTGGGCGCAGCGCCACCACCCCCGGTGGCTGACCGAGGACCCGCACGGCACCCGGACCGTCGAATGACCTGGCCGCCCGGCCGGACGCCCGCCGGTGACCGTGGCCGGCCCGAGGCCCCGACCTGCGGCGCAGCCGTGCCACCGGCGGTCCGCCGCGGCCGCCGCGGGACCGCCGGAGCAGTACCGCCGACGGGCGTGATCCGCCGTCAACTGACGGATGCACCGCTCCACCGCGCCGGGCCACTGTTGGTCCCGTCGGCCCCGGAGGAAGCGGGTGCCCTCCCGAGCGGGCACCCGACCACGGCCGACGGCCGGCCCACCGCCGTGCGCGGACCCCCTGCCCGTCCCGAACACCCACGCCCGCCGTGGTGCGCCCGGGTGCCGACTGCGACAGCTCACAACCATGAACGGAACCCGATGAAACGACTTGTGACCGTACTCGCGGCCGCGGTGCCCTGGCCGCCGCGCTGTACGTACCGGCCGCCTCGGCGGCCGCGGAGAACACCACCGCCCGGTACAGCTGCACCGCCCCCGTGCTGGACGCGCCGGCCGGTACCCGGGTGGAGGGCGTCACCGCGGTGGCGCACGCCGCGGGCACCGTCGACGTACCGGCGGTCTTCCCGCTGGGGGAGAACCACGTCCCCGACGTACCGGCGTTCTGCGACGTCACGGTGACGCTCACCCACCCCGGCCAGGGCGACCACGCCCACGTCCGGGTCTGGCTGCCGCAGGAGAACTGGAACGGCCGGCTGCAGTCGGTGGGCGGCAGCGCCTACGCGGCCGGCGACTACGGCAGCGACCTGGCCGGGGCGGTCAAGGGCGGCTACGCCGCCGCGACCACGGACGCGGGCGTCGGCTCGTACCTCGACACGAGCTGGGCCCTCGACGCCGGCGGCAAGGTCGACACCGGGCTGCTGGAGAACTTCGCCTCGCGTTCCGAGCACGAGGCGGCGGTCCTTGCCAAGCAGGTCGTCGCCGGCGTCTACGGTCGCGCCGCCTCCTACGCGTACTTCACCGGCTGCTCGACCGGCGGGCGGCAGGGCTACGCGGAGGCCCAGAAGTACCCGGAGGACTACGACGGCATCCTCGCCAACGCCCCGGCCGTCGACTGGGACGAGTTCGAGGTCGCCACGCTGTGGCCGCAGGTGGTGATGAACGAGCAGAAGACCTACCCGACCGGCTGCGAGTTCAAGGCCTTCACCGACGCGGCCGTCCAGGCCTGCGACCCGGACGACGGCGCCGTGGACGGCCTGCTGGCCGACCCGGGTGCCTGCGGCTACGACCCGCGCCGGCTGATCGGCAGCGCCGTCGAGTGCGACGGCCGGCAGCTCACGATCACCGCGGCCGACGCCGAGGTGGTCCGCCGGATCTGGGACGGGCCGCGCACCCCGTCGGGGCAGAAGCTGTGGGCCGGCGTCCCGGTCGGCGCGGATCTGGGCGCGCTCGCGGGCACCACGGTCGACGCCGGCGGGCAGCGGGTGGGCGCGCCCTTCCCGGTCCCGGCCGGATGGGTGTCCTCCTGGGTGCAGAAGCAGCCCGTCCCCAACGTCCCGGCCATCACCTACGACCGGTTCGCCGAGCTGTTCAAGCAGTCCCAGGCCGAGTACGACAAGATCATCGGTACCGACGACCCCGACCTGACCGGCTTCCGCGAGGCCGGCGGCAAGCTCCTCACCTGGCACGGCACCGCCGACCAGTACATCCCCGCCGAGGGCACCGTCCAGTACCGTCAGCAGGTCGAGCGGCGGATGGGCGGTGCGAAGAAGACCGACGACTTCTACCGCCTCTTCCTCGCGCCCGGCGGCATCCACTGCGGCCTGACCGGCACCGACGACCTCGCCGCGCTGACCGCCTGGGTCGAGCACGGCCGGGCACCCCGGACGCTGGCCGCCACCGTGACCGACGCCGCCGGCCAGGCGGTCACCCGCAACCTCTGCCCGTACCCCTCCGTCGCCCGCTACCAGGGCCACGGCGACACCACCGACGCGGCCGCCTTCCGCTGCGCCCCCCGCCGGCCGGCACTGACCCGCCGGACACCGGCCCGCGCCGCGGCCCGCGCACCCCGGTCGGGGCGCGCGGGCCGCGGCGCCGTCGCGTCCGGAGCGCGCCGGCAGCCCGGCCGTAGGGCGCCTGGCCGACCGCGAGCAGTCCCTGCGACCGAGGGCACTCCCCGGGGTCTTACGGTGACGACCGTCGGAGGCCGGCGGCTGTCAGGGCTCTGCTGCGTGACTACGAGTGGCATGGGACCGCGACACCCCTGCGTTACCTGCCCGGATGGTGACGGGGGAACCGGGCGAGGTCATCCATTCCGCAATTCATCCGGAGGGGTCATCGGAGGAGTGGGCATTGTGCATTTGCCCGTAACTTGTCAAAATGGTGACGTGATGCATGCCTTTCCCTGCGGGACCCTGCCCCTCGACTTCGTCGGGACCCTCCGTGCGCGGCGCAACGCCGTGCCGACGGAGAAGCTGGCGACCCCGGGCCTGCTCGACGCCTGGTTCGTCGAGGCTGGCATGTTCGACGCCGCGCCCGGTGCCGACGAGACCGACCTCGACATCGCCGTGGACCTGCGCGAGTCGATCTACTCGCTGGTCGCCGCCCGCCTCGCCGGCGAGCCGCTGCCGCCGCGGGCCGTCGCCGAGGTGAACCGGCACGCCGCGGGACTGCCCGTGACGCTGCGCCTGCACGCCGACGGTGCCAGCAGGACCGGAGTCGTGGCCCAGGGGCTCGCGGCCCTCGCACGCGAGACCGTCGAGATCATCGGCGGCGACGAGGCGGCCCTCCTGCGGGAGTGCGCCCGGCCCGGGTGCGCCCAGGTCTACCTCGACCGCTCGCGCGGCCACCGGCGTGAATGGTGCGCCATGAAGACCTGCGGGAACCGGGTCAAGGCCGCCACCTACCGCGCCCGCCAGCACAGCGGGGCGGGCTCGTGAGCGCGCCCCTGGAGCCGGTCCACCACTGGGACGTACGGGGTGGGGAGCCGGGCGCGTCGCATTCGCCCTGCGGGCACATGTTCCGCCCGACCGTCCGGACGCAAGGACGCACACCTGGGTGTCACACGTGTGCCGGTGGCGTCCAGAGTCTGGGCATGACCTACCGCAAGGGCCTCGTGCTCGACTTCGGCGGGGTGCTGACCACGCCGCTCGTCCCCGCCGCGCTCGCCTTCGAGGGGCGGGCCGGGCTTCCGGAGGGCGCCCTGCTCAACGCCCTCCACCTGGACGAGCAGATGATCCGCCGGACCGAGGAGCTGGAGCGCGGCACGATCACCCAGGCCGGCTGGAACGCCGAGGCCGCCCGGCGGCTCGGCATCGCGGACGACAACCTGATGGGGCGCATCTTCGCCGATCTGCGGCCGCAGGAGTCGATGATCGCGGCGGCCGCCGCCGCACGGCGGGCCGGGGTGAAGGTCGGCATCCTCTCCAACTCCGTCGGCCGGACGCCGTGGGACCTCTACGCAGGCTACGACCTGGACTACGACGCGGTGGTGATCTCCGAGGACCACGGCGTGCGCAAGCCGGAGCCCGAGATCTTCCGGCTCGTCCTCGACGCCCTCGGGCTGCCCGCCGAGCAGTGCGTGTTCGTCGACGACACCGAGCGGTACCTGCCGCCGGCCGCCGCCCTGGGTTTCGCCACCGTGCACGCCAAGGAGGCGGCCCGGACGATCGCCGAACTGGAGGACCTGCTCGGGCTGGACCTGTCGGGCCCGCACTCCTGACCCGGAGGGCAGCCCCGGTCCGGGCGTCCCTGCCGGCGGCATCGACGTGCCGGCCGTCGCCCGGAGCGACAAGCCGCGCCGGCTCGCCGACGGTGGCCGGGCTCCGCTGCCCGACCGGGCCGGCGCGGTCGGGGCCGGATGCCCGGACGCGCCTGAGTCCCTGCCCGCCGTCGGGACGGCGGGCAGGGACTCAGGTCCGGGGTGCGATGGCCGGCACCGGTACCGGCCATCGCACCCGGCCGGTGCCGCGGCCACCCTGCCGGGGCACTGCGCCGGGGCGCCTCGGCCGCGGCTGCGGCCGGGCCCCGGGTCTACCGTGGGCGGAAGCCCGCGGGTACGGTCCGCCCGGACCGGTCGGACCGTCACGGCCCGGGCGGAGGCTCAGGAGCGGGTCAGCCGGCCAGCGCGACGGCGTTGACGGTGACCGGGATGTTCCCGCGGGTCGCCTTGGAGTAGGGGCAGAGCTGGTGGGCCGCCTCGCCCAGCTCCACGGCCGTCTCCTGGTCCACGCCGCCGAGTTCGAGGCCGAGGACCGCACCCAGGCCGAACTCGCCGTCCTCGCCGTGAGTCAGCGTGACCTCGACCGTGATGGCGGTGCTCGTCAGCCGGACCTTCCGCTCGGCCGCGGCCCGGCGTACCGCCCCGAGGAAGCAGGCGCCCCAGCCGGCGGCGAACAGCTGCTCCGGGTTGGTGGCGCCGCCGGCGCCGCCCAGCTCCTTCGGGATGGCGAGCGGGGCGACGAGGAGTCCGTCGCTCGCGGCGACCTGCCCCCCGTTGCGACCTTCTCCCGTCACGGTGACCACTCCGGTGTAGCTGGCTGCCATGGCTCTGTCTCCTCATGAGTAGGGGCTTGAATCGCCCTGAAGTAACTGGTCTGACTGGTGACGATTATTGCCAGGCTTTCCGTGGGGCGTCAACCCTGCATTCGGCCTGCGGTCGAGATCGGAGGCCACTATCGGCCTGCAATCGGCTTGTTCTCTTGGTGTTGGTCGAGCGGGGCGGGATGCTTCGCCGGGGTCGAAGTTCACTGTCGGACAAATAGGTAACTGTCTTGACAGGTTACTAAGGCAGGCTGCAGGCTGGTCGGGCGTCAAGAAGTGCCAAGAGACGCCGACGATCCGAGGAGCGGACGATGAACGACGAGGGCATCACCCCCGGGGCCGGTGCGGTCCGCGAGCGCACCCCCGGTGGCACCTTCGACCCGGAGGTCCTCTGGAGCACCTGGGCCACCGTCGACCCGTTGCTGGCGCTGAGCCTCGGCCCGAGTCTGGACCCGCGACTCGGACGATGGTCCCGGGGTGGTGACGAACGTCCTTGAGCCACCAGGGATGTGCCCGTTCGTCGTCGGGCGGGTGTGCCCCGACGAACGGAATTCTCGTCCGCCGCGACCCTCGGCGTCCTGCGTCGTCCGACGGTGTTCGCCGTGACACGTGTGCCGCCGGTCCGGTGCGTCATTCGACGGATGCGCGCGGGCGAACGGTCGAGGAGGCGGACATGATCGCGTACGACCGGCTCCGCTTCGCGGCTCCGGCACCGCGCAGCGGGTCGGCGGGGGCCACGACCGGGTCCCCGTCCGCCTGCGGCTGCCGCCCTTGCCTGCCCCCGGGGGAGTCCTTCCGCGGATGCGTGGGTCGTTCGGCCGACGCGTGGTGCGCCCCCACCGCCGCTACGGGCGGCGGGAGTTCCGGTGTCCCGCCCGGGGCCCGGCGGCCCGGCGGCGCGGCGCGCCGGACCGGGTGACCTCACCGACCGACCCGGATCCGGTGACTCAACGCCGGAGGCCTGCCTTCCGACGGTCAACTGACTGATGTCGCGGCCCCGCTGTGCGGTCCAGAGTGAGGGCGACCGGGCAGGCCCCGGCACCGCCCACGAAGCCCCGCGCTCTCCCGGGCCACCCGTCGCCCCCCGCACATCCACCTGGAGCACCCATGACAGTCGTCAACCTGCATCTCGTCTCCTCGCTCAGCCCGTCCGCCGTGCTGGCGGTGCTCACCGACTTCGGCCCCGGCCGTCCCGAGGCCTGGCCCAGCATCGACGCGGAACACTTCGAGGTGCACGGCGTGGGGGAGAACTGGGCCGAGGTGACCGAGGGCACCGCCGCCGCCTGGGAACGCGCCCGCTACGACTGGGAGCCCGGCGGCGACGAGGTCACCATCACCACCCTCGACTCCAAGCTCTTCGGGCCGGGCGGCGGCTGGCTCTTCCGCCTGACCCCCGAGGGTGACGGCACCCGCGTCGACGTCCGGCTGACCAGGACGCCCGGCAGCCTGAAGGGCAAGGTGCTGGCCTCCCTGCTCCCCGTCGTGGCCCCGGCGTCCCTGCGCAAGTCCTTCGCCGGGCCGCTGAAGGCCAACTGACCGCCGGCCGAGGGCGGGGCGGTCGTGGACACGTCGTAGCGGGTGCCGACCACCTTGTCCCCGACGACCACCTCGTCCCCGCGCCCGGATCCGCCTGGCGAGGCACAGACCGGCGGCACACCTGTCCGGCACACCCGTCCACCACACCCATCACCCGACTCACGCCACCAGCAGATCAGGAGACCCCCCATGGCCCGTACCAGCGTCACCTTCGACAGTGCCGGCATCGACATCGCCGCCCACCTCCACACCCCCGACGCCCCGGCCGCCGGCCCGTGGCCCGCCCTCGTGGTCGGCCACCCCGGCACCAGCGTCAAGGAGCAGTCCTCCGGCCTGTACGCACGGCAGTTGGCCGAGCGCGGCTTCGTCGCCCTCGCCTTCGACGCCGCCCACCAGGGCGAGTCCGGCGGCCTGCCCCGCGGTCTGGAGGACCCGGCCAAGCGGGTGGAGGACTTCAAGGCCGCCGTCTCCTTCCTGGGCCTGCGTCAGGAGGTCGACGCCGAACGGATCGGGCTCCTCGGCATCTGCGCCTCGGGCGGCTACTCGCTGGCAGCGGCGGGCGGCGACCACCGGGTCGGGGCCGTCGCCACCGTCAGCGGCGTGGACGTGGCCCGCCAGTTCCGGCTCGGCGCCGACGGCACCCAGGACCCGGCCGTCTTCCGGGGCCTGCTCGACGCGGCCGCCCGGGCCCGTACCGCGGCGGCCCGCGGCGAGGACCCCGGCGCCCTGCCGGTCTTCCCCGAGAGCGCGGAACAGGCCCGCGCGCTCGGCGGGGAGCACGCGGTGGAGGGATTCGAGTACTACTGCACCGCCCGCGGCCGGCACGGGCGTTCGGCCAGGACCCTGGCCTGGCCGAGCGTCGACAAGCTGGCCTTCTTCGACGCCTTCCACGCCGTCCCGCTGATCGGCCCCCGGCCGCTGCTCCAGATCGTGGGCAGCCGCGCCGTCACCGACTGGATGGCCGTCGACGTCCACCAGCGCGCCACCGGCCCCAAGGAGCTGTACCGGATCGAGGGCGCCAGCCACGTCGACCTCTACGACCGCGAGGAGCACGTCGACGCGGCCGTCGAGAAGCTCACCGCGTTCTTCACGGCGAACCTCTGAGCCTCGCGGAAGGGCAGGTGCGCGGCCGGGTTCAGAACCAGCTGTCGAGCCACAGTCTGGCGCGCCAGTCGGCGTACGGGATGCTCTGCCCCGTGTAGACCGGGACGAAGTGGACGAAGTTCCAGCCGATCAGCAGGACGAGCACCAGGGCCACCACTACGCCCCGGACCCGGCGCCGCTCGCTCGCCCCCGGCGGCCCGGGCAGGGCTCCCAGCATCATCGCCACGGCCAGGCTCAGGTACGGCACGAAGGCGACCGCGTAGAAGGAGAAGATCGTGCGGTCCTGGTACAGGAACCAGGGCAGATAGCCGGCCCCCACCCCGCACAGGACGGCGCCGGCGCGCCAGTCGCGTCGCAGCGCCCATCGGAAGAGGAGGTACACCAGCGCGCAGCACGCCGACCACCACAGGAGCGGCGTGCCGAGGGCCAGGACGGTCTGCGAGCAGGCGGTCGCCGCGTGGCAGCCGGCCGTGCCGGGCTCCGCCTGGGTGTAGTGGAACAGGACGGGACGCCCGAGGACCAGCCAGCTCCAGGGGTTCGACTCGTACGGGTGGGGCGTGCTCAGCCCCACGTTGAACTCGTACACCTGGTACTCGTAGTGCCACAGGCTGCGGAGCGCGGCGGGGACCCACGACCAGGTGCCGCCGCGCCCGTCCGCCCAGTGCCGCCCGTACCCCTGGTCGGAGCGTAGCCAGCCGGTCCAGGTCGCCAGGTAGGTCAGGGCGGTGACCAGGACGAGGGACAGCGCCGACCCGAGGTCCTTGCGCAGCACCGCGCGGTAGGGGCGGTGCGCGCCCGCGGTGCGGCGGGCACCGGCGTCCCACAGCAGGGTGAGGACGAGGAAGAAGGCGAGGAAGTACAGGCCGTTCCACTTGACCGAGGCCGACAGGCCGAGGAAGGCGCCGGCCGCGAGCCGCCACGGCCGCGGGCCCGTCCCGGCACGGGCGGCGGTGCGCCCGTCCGGGCGCGCCGGGCCGTCCCCGTCGGACGGCAGGGCGGCGGCGAGCCGGGCCCGCGTGCGGTCCCGGTCGATCAGCAGGCAGCCGAAGGCCGCCAGGGCGAAGACCATCACGACGAGGTCGAGCAGCGCGGTGCGGCTCATCACGTAGTGCAGGCCGTCCACCGCCATCAGCGCCCCGGCCAGGCAGCCCAGCACGGTGGAGCGGAACAGGCGGCGGCCGATGCGGCAGAGCATCAGCACCGACAGCGTGCCCAGGGCCGCCGTCATGAAGCGCCAGCCGAACGGGCCGAGGCCGAACATCCACTCGCCGAGGGCGATCACCCACTTGCCCGCCGGAGGGTGCGCGACGAAGGCCCCGGCGTCGGAGAGCGGGATCACCTGGGGCCGGCCCAGGATCTGCGGGTCGGCCACCAGGCGGTCCGGCCAGCTGCCCTCGTAGCCGAGCCGCAGCAGGGACCAGGCGTCCTTGGCGTAGTACGTCTCGTCGAACACGACCGCCCGCGGGCTGTCCAGCCGCCAGAAGCGGGCCAGCCCGGCGAGGAGGGTCACCAGCAGCGGACCGCCCCAGCCGGACCAGCGCGCCATCCGGCGCAGCGTCGCCGGGGCCGGCCGGAGCGGGCGACGCATCCGCGACCCGGGCTCGGGGAACGGGGCCACCAGACGGTCGCGCACGGAGAGCTGCGGGCGGGCGGCGTACCCGGCGCGGTGCAACCGCCGCTCCCACGAGGTCGGACGGCGGTCGGCCGCCGGCCCCGGCGGGCCGGTGGGGGCGGTCGCGTTCTCGGGTATCACGTGGTGGGCCTTCTCCTCGGGGAGGGCGGGACGAGCGGGGGAGGGGTGCCCGGCGGCCGGCGGGTCGCCCGCCGTCGGGGCGGTCCTCACCCGACGGGACCGCCCGCGCCCGGCCGGGGCGCCGGCCGGGTGGCCGAGATCCGGGCCGGCCCCGTCGCCGGCCCCGGCGTCGACAGGCCGTACGGTTCCGGCGCCCCTTCGGCGGTGGAGGCTGGGCGGCCGGGTGACGTCATGGTCACCGACCCGGCGGAGACCAGGGGAAGGGGCCGGGGGCCGGCCGGCCCGCCCCGGGTGAAGGAACTCGCGACGACCAGCAGCGCGACGCAGAGTCCGGCGGCGGTCAGTACCGATCCGGCGGCCTTCCACGCCGTCCGGACCCGCTTCCGGGCCCGCACGCCGGCGTGCAGGCGGTCGCGGTGGCGGTCCTCGTAAGGCGTTTCCTCCTGTCCCTCGCGCATCATCCGTACCAGCTCCTGCTCGAAGCGATCCATGGCTCCCCTGGTCACCCGACCCTCCTCATCCGACTCGTCCCGCCCGACTCGTCCCGCCCGAGTCGCCTCGCCCGACTCATTCCGCCCGCACGCGTCACCCCGCGCGATCCACCCCGCGCGATCCACCTCCTACGGTCCGCACCCCCGGCCCGCACCCACGGCCCTCCCGGCCGGACACGTTCCTCACTCGACCGGGCTGACGGCCTCCGCCAGCAACTGCCGCAGCCGCGCGACGCCACGGGCCGTCAGCGACCGGGCGGTACCCACCGGGCACCCGAGCGCCTCCGCGACCTGCCCCTCGGGCAGGTCCTGGTAGTAGCGCAGCACCACCGCGGCCCGCTGCCGGGCCGGCAGCAGCGCCAGCAGGGCCTCCAGCCTGGTGCGCTCGTCCGCCGCGGCCGCCTCGTCCGCCGCTGCGGGCGGGTCGGGCAGCCGGCCGACGGGCTGCTCGCCCCACCAGCGACGCCGCGCCGACCGGGCAGCCGCACGGGCCAGCACCTTCCGTACGTAGGCCTCGGGCGCCTGCTCGGCCACCCTCGGCCAGGCGAACCACAGCTTGACGAGCGCCTCCTGCAGCAGGTCCTCCGCCCGGTGCCGGTCCCCGCCGGTGAGCAGCCGCGCCAGGTGGAGCAGCGCCGGCCAGCGAGCCGCCACGAAGCGGTCGAACTCCTCGACCCGCGCCTGCCCCGTCACCCTCGACCCCTTGCCTCCCCGCCGAGCACGCCGGCCCCTGCCGCACTCCCGTGGGGAGCGGTGCGGCGCACGCGTCGCGGACGACGTGCGCCGCCCCACGACCACGGACGCGTTCCTGTACCCCTGTTAAGGCGCTGGACCTCGCTCCGCTATGCACGTCCGGGCTATGACGTGGGTCACACCCGCGGTGCGCCCGGTCGGCGGGTTGGGTTCAGGGCCACCTTGAGCCGGATGGCGCGCGGTCACGCTCCGGCGCGGGCCCAGGTGCTGGCCCTGCTGCACCTGGTCGGGACGGAGCCCACCTGGTCGGGACGGAGCCCGTCTGGGCCGGGCCCTGCCGGGGCCACGGTGACCGGTGGCGACACGCCACCGCCGTCCCTTCCGGCCCGAGCCTGCCGGCGGGCGGCGGTGCCGCCCCCGGCGCCGACCGGCTCCGCGCCGGTGAACATGCACGAGGAACGACGTCGCTGCCCGGGGCAGGGCGTCGGATGTGGCAGTCTCGTCGGTGATCGAGTTCGTGGCGGAGCCCGTCGGCAGGGCAGGCCTCCGCTCGCGGCGGCGGATTGTCAGACCCCCGCAGCATCATGGGTCAGGACACCGTCGGCCCGGTCGGCTGACCGGTCAGGGGCGCAGCGACGAGTTCCTGCGGCCTTCTCACCAACGTTGTCCGAGCACACCGGAGGAACACGTGGCTCAACTGTTGAGGGTCCAGAACTTCATCGTCTCCAGTGACGGCATCGCCGCCGGTGAGGACCAGAGCTTAGAGCGGCCGTTCGGCTACGACCATCCCGAGAAGCTCTTCGCCTGGGCGGGTGCGACGGCGAGCTGGCCCAATCGCACGGAGCCTGGGGGGAGCCGGGGTCTCGACGACTACTTCACCCGCGACTTCGCCCGCAACATCGGCGCCGAGATCATGGGCCGCAACAAGTTCGGGTTCCAGCGCGGGCCCTGGCAGGACCACGAGTGGCGCGGCTGGTGGGGCGACGAGCCGCCGTTCCGTACCCCGGTGTTCGTGATGACCCACCACTGGCGTCCCTCCTTCACCCTCTCCGACACCACCTTCCACTTCGTCGACGGAGACCCGGCCACGGTTCTCGAACGGGCGCGCGAGGCCGCGGAGGGCAAGGACGTCCGGCTCGGCGGCGGCGTGACCACGGTGCGGGAGTTCCTCGACGCGGACCTCGTCGACACCATGCACGTGGCGGTCTCGCCGGTGAAGCTCGGGTCCGGACTGCACCTCTGGCAGTCCCCCGACGAACTGCTCGACCGCTTCCACCTGGAGGTCGTGCCCAGCCCGAGCGGCGTGACGCACCACCTGTTCTGGCGGAAGTGACCCACCCTCAGGGCCGGTCCGACGGCTGCCGCCCGGCCGCCGTCGGCCCGGCCGGGCCCGGTGGGGCGCACGGCGAGCGGACGGCGACCGCGAGCGGTGCTCGGGGCGACGACGAGTGGGGCAGAATCACCGCATGCGGATCCTGATCGTCACTGCCGGCTCACGGGGAGACGTCGCGCCGTTCACCGGCCTGGGGCGGCGCCTGCTGGACGCCGGGCACGAGGTCGCGGTGGCCGCCCATCCGTCCTTCGCCGCACTCGTCGGCGGGTGCGGCCTCGCGCACCGGCCCATGCCGGGCGACCCGCAGGAGCTGATCCGGTCCTGGGCCCGGGCGGCGTCACGGGAGGAGGCCCGGGCGCTGACGGCGGCGTACGCGGACGGGCTCGCCGACGGCGTGGCGACAGCCGTGGCGGACGGCACCGACCTGGTGCTCACCGCCTTCGGCCCGGCACCGCTCAGCCGGTCGGCCGGCGAGGCGCTGGGCATCCCCGTCATCGAAACCCACCTCGTACCGGGGGTCGCCACCAGGGAGTTCCCGCTGCCCGGCGCCTCGGCCGCCGAAGGCCTGGGGCCGGAGGGCAACCTGGCCGCCGGACGCGAGACGGTGCGACGCCGGGACACCCTCTTCGCGCCTGCCGTGACCCGGCTCCGCGACCGCCTCGGGCTGCCCGCGGGCGGACCGGCGCAGCAGGGGGACGACGCCCGCCCGGTCTTCGCCGGCTTCAGCCCGACGGTGGTGCCGCGACCGGCGGACTGGCCGTCCCGGGTCGAGGTGACGGGCTACTGGTGGCCTCCTCGGCCGGACGGCTGGAGCCCCCCGGCCGAGCTGGCCGACTTCCTCCGGGCCGGCCCGCCGCCGGTGTTCATCGGGTTCGGCAGCATGGCACCGGGCGAGGGGGAACGCCTCAGCGAACTGGTGGGAGCCGCGGTCAAGCGGGCGGGCGTGCGCGCGGTGGTGCAGGCGGGATGGGCCGAGCTGAGCGGCGGCGGTGACGACCTCCTGGCGATCGGCGACGTCCCGCACGACTGGCTCTTCCCACGCACGGCCGCCGTCGTCCACCACGCCGGCGCGGGAACGACCGGAGCCGCGCTGCGCGCCGGCGTGCCCGCCGTGCCGGTCCCCGTCATGGCCGACCAGCCCTTCTGGGCGGACCGGCTCCACCGGCTCCAGGTCGCCCCCCGGCCTGTGCCGTTCCAGGACCTCGACGCCGAGAACCTCGCCGCCGCGATCACGGCCTGCGTGACCGACCCGGCCCCCCGCCGCCGCGCGGCCGAACTCGCCCGCCTGATCGCCTCCGAGGACGGCGCCGGCGCCGTCCTCGCCCACGTCGCCACGTTGGGGTGACGGGGGAGCGGGGCTCGGAAGGAGACGATCTCCGCGCTCGCGGCCCGCGTGGTGTACCTGGCGACCGACGTGGCCGATCTCGCGGAAGGCGAGCAGGCGACGTCCTACCATCAGGAGATCGAGCGGCAGATCAGGACGTCCGGGGTGAGCTGGACGGTCGTGCGGGCCGTCGACTTCGCCACCAACACGCTCGGGTGGGCCGACCCCGCCGGCCCGCGCCGCCGCCCGGGGGAGCGCCGCAAGACCCCTGCGCGCAGGTCACCGCCGACCGGTCGGGCCGGCCTCGGCGGTGAGGTCACCAGCCCAGGTGTATTCCATCTGGCGGGCGGTGCGGCGGGCGAGCTCTTCGCCGAAGAGCCGGCCGACGATGTGCAGCGCGGCGTCGATGCCCGCGCTGATCCCGGCGGAGGTGACGATGTCGCCGTCGTCGACCCAGCGGACGTCGGTGCGCACCCGGACCTCGGAACGGCGCCGGGCCAGCTCCTCCTGGTCCTCCCAGTGCGTCGTGGCCGGGCGGCCGTCCAGAGCTCCGGTGGCGGCCAGCAGGAAGGCGCCGGTGCAGATGCTGAAGGTCAGGGCGGCGGTCCGCCGGCGCCGGGCCAGCCAGGCGACGACGTCCGCGTCCGCCTCGACCGCCGTGGTGACGCCGCCGGGGATCACCAGCACGTCGAAGGGCGGATCCTCGTCCAGGGTGTGGTCCGCCACGATCCTGAGTCCTCCGCGGGCGCGGACCGGGCGGCGGGTCGCCGCGACCGTGAGGACGCGCAGCAGGGGCTGGTCGTCGGTGGTGCGGGCCAGCCGGCCGGCGGTGCTGAAGACCTCGAAGGGGCCACCGAGGTCGAGGACCTCGACCTCGTCGAAGACGAGCATGCCGAAGACGCGGGGAGCGGTGCGGTCAGGGTGCATGCCCTCAGGCTCGGGCCTCGTGGCCCTCGTCCGGGAGTGTCGGAAACGACGCGCACCGCTAGGATCCCGTCATGCGTCGCCACCGGATCGCCTGCCTGGCCTTCGACGGGATGGCCCCCTTCGAGCTCTCCACGGTCGCGGAGGTCTTCGCCGTCCCCCGGCCGGAGCTGGACGTGGACTGGTGGTACGGGTTCGAGCTGTGCGCCGAGACACCCGGGCCGCACCGCGTCGTGGGCGGCTTCGACATCGTGGTGCACCACGGTCTGGACCGGCTCCGGTACGCCGACACCGTTGTCGTTCCCGGGGTCGCGGACGTGCGCCGCGACATCTCGCCGAAGGTCCTCGACGCGCTGCGGGACGCGCACGGACGAGGGGCGCGGGTGGTGTCCATCTGCAGCGGCGCGTTCGCCCTGGCCGCCGCGGGGCTGCTGGACGGGAAGGAGGCGACCACGCACTGGCGGTACGCCCGGCTGCTCCAGGAACGCCACCCGGCGGTGAAGGTCGACGCGTCGGTGCTCTACGTCGACCACGGATCGGTCGTCACCGCGGCCGGAACCGCCGCCGGTATCGACGTCTGCCTGCACCTCGTCCGCACCGACCACGGCGCCGATGTCGCCGCTCGCGTGGCCCGCCGGATGGTCGTGGCCGCACACCGCGAGGGCGGCCAGGCCCAGTTCGCGGAGCACCCGGTGGGCAGGCCGCCGTCGGACGACCCGATCGGCAAGGTCATCCGGTACGCGTCGGAGAACCTGCACCGGCGTCTCGCCGTCGACGAACTGGCCGAGGTCGCGCACCTGTCGGTGCGCCAGTTCGAACGCCGATTCGCCGACGTGGCCGGTCTGCCGCCGGGGCGCTGGGTCACGCAGCAGAGGATCCGGGCCGGTGCCGTCCTGCTGGAGTCCGCGGACACGCCGATCGAAGCGGTGGCCGGCCGGGTGGGCCTGACCGTCGCGGGTTTCCGCCGGCACTTCCGGGAGGCGATGGGAGTCAGCCCCTCGACGTACCGTCGCCAGTTCCGGAGCCGCCCGGCACCGCCGACGCCGTAGGAGTGTGAAGGTTCCTGATGAGGTTGCTGCTTCCGGCCGGGGTGCTCGGGACCGGAGTGGCATCCTGGCCTGCATGGCCGAACCGAACGACGCCCAGCTCGCCGATGCCCAGCTCGCCGATGCCGAACTCGCCGCCTTCGTCCGGGCTGTTCGCCAGGACCCGGGGCTGCCGGCTCGTGCCGTGGGCGCGGCGGAGTTGAGGCGGGCTCAAAGACTCCGCGCCGAAGCCCGGCCGCCGGGCCCCGAGGTCGCCCGGGTCGAGGATCTGACGGTCGGCCCGGCCGCCGTCGGGGCCCGCCTCTACCGGCCTTCGGCGGCGGCCCTGCCGTTGGTGGTCTTCCTGCACGGCGGGATGTGGACGATCGGCGATCTGGAGTCGCACGACCGGGCATGCCGAAGACTGGCGCTCGGGACAGGTGCGGCGGTGCTGGCTGTCGACTACCGCCGAGCTCCGGAGCACCCGTGGCCGGCCGCCGTCGACGACTGCGTGGACGCCGTCCGATGGGCCGTCGCCGGCGGGGGGCGCGGCGCCGGGGAGGCCGGCCCGACCTTGGTCATGGGGGACAGCGCAGGAGGGAACCTCGCCGCGCTCGTCTGCCTGCGGCTGCGCGACGAAGGCGGACCGCTGCCGGCCGCCCAGATCCTGCTGTACCCCAACACCGACCTGACCCTCTCCCGCCCCAGCACCCGGACGAAGGCCACGGGGTGGGGTCTGACGACCGACGACGTCGCCTGGGGGGCCGAGCAGTGGGTGCCGGACCCGTCCCGGCGCGCCGCCCCGGAGGTCAGCCCGCTGCACGCCGCCGATCTCGGCGGGCTCCCGCCCGCCGTCGTGATCACCGCCGAGCACGATCCGCTTCGGGACGAGGGCGACGCGTACGCCGCCCGGCTGGCGGCTGCGGACGTTCGGGTCGGCCACCGTTGCGAGGCCGGCATGGTCCACGGATTCCTCACCCTCGACACCCTCTCTCCCGCTGCCGCCGCGGCGGGGGAGAGGGCGTTCGCGGATGTCGCCGAACTGCTTGGCCGGACGGACTGACGTCGAATCAAGAACGCTTTTCAGGAAGCCTGTTCGGCCCGAGGGCTCCAGCGGGGGCCCCGGCTCATCCGGCGCCCTGGGGCGGCAGCGCCGCCACGACCGGATGGTCCTTGCCGATCGGGCCCAGCCTCGCGCTGCCGCCGGGAGCGCCGAGATCGGCGAAGAACTCGGCGTTCACGGCGGTGAAGTGCTTCCACTCCTCCGGGGTGTCGTCCTCGAAGAAGATCGCCTCGACGGGGCAGATCGGCTCGCAGGCGCCGCAGTCGATGCATTCGTCCGGGTTGATGTACACCATGCGCTCCCCCTCGTAGATGCAGTCGAGCGGGCATTCGTCGATGCATGCCCTGTCCTTGACGTCCACGCAGGGCAGGGCGATCACAAAGGTCATCGGGCTACCGTCCTCTTCGGGTCGTTGCTGCTTGCCGTTCCGACGCAGCCGACCGTAGGGCCTCAAGTAAGCTTGAGGTCAACAAGGAGGCCCCGCATGGCGAGCTATCACCCGGGCGGCGCCCGGGCCACCCCGGACGACTGGCTGAGCATCGGCGAGGTGAGCGCGCGGACCGGGGCAGCGGTCTCCGCGCTGCGGTTCTACGAGGAGCTCGGCCTGATAGCGTCCGAGCGCGACGAGCGAAACCAGCGCCGTTACCCTCGGCACATGCTGCGCCGTGTCGCGCTGGTCTCGGTGGCCAAACGGATCGGCATCCCCTTGCAGGACCTCCGGGAGGCGTTCGCCGATGTGCCGCTCGACCGTCCGCCGAGCCACCAGGAGTGGCAACGCGCCTCGCGCGGCTGGAAGCACCGGCTGGAGGAGCGCCGGCAGACCATCGAGCGCCTTGAGGCCGAACTCACCGGCTGCATCGGCTGCGGATGTCTCTCGATGAAGGCATGCGCGTTGCTGAACCCCGGCGACGCGCTCGCCGAGGACGGCGCCGGGCCCCGGCGGCTGTGAGGGCGGGTGCACCGGAGCGCGGCGATCCGGTGCACCCCGCCACCTCGCCCACCTCCGATTGCGAACGGCCGCCGCGACCAGGCGGGGCACCGCTTTCCGGCGGGGCGCCGCGACCATACCGGGCGCCGCGATCCGACCGGGCGCCGCTTCCCGGTCCGGGCTTGACCTGGAGCGCACTCCAGCTGCGACGGTAGTCGCATGGCGGACACACTCTCCCCCGCTGAGGTCGTGGAACGGTCCGGCTTCAGCATCGACACCCTGCGCTACTACGAGCGCATCGGCCTGCTCGACCGGATCGACCGAACCGTGGGCGGCAGGCGGCAGTTCAACGAGAACCACCTCGATTGGCTGGGTGTGCTGCGCTGCCTGCGGGACACCGGCATGCCCATCGCCGAGATGCAGCGCTACGCCGACTCCGCCCGCGAGGGCGACGCCACGCTCGCGCAGCGGCTGGAGCTGCTCACCGAGCACGCCGCCCGCGTGGAGCGGACCATCGCCGAACTTCGGCGCCAGCAGCAGCACTTGGCGGAGAAGATCGCCTGGTACCAGGCGCAGATCCAGATCGGACCGGGAGAATGACCATGAACCGCACCCTGGGAAGGACCGGCATCGAGGTCGGCGCGATAGGCGTGGGCTGCTGGGCCATCGGCGGCCCCTTGCACGCCGGCGCGGAGCAGTTCGGCTGGGGTGCGGTGGACGACGAGGAGTCGACCGCGGCGCTCCGCCGCGCCTTCGAGCTGGGCGCGACCTTCTTCGACACGGCCTCCAACTACGGGGCGGGACACAGCGAGAAGGTCCTCGGCCGGGCCTTCGCCGGCCGCCGCGACCAGGTGGTGATCGCCACCAAGTGGGGCAACACCTTCGACGAGACCACCGGCGAGGCCACCGGCCAGGACGCCACCCCGGCCTACCTGCGCACCGCTGTCGAGGGCAGCCTGCGCCGCCTCGGCACCGACTACCTCGACCTCTACCAGTTCCACATCGCCGATGCCCCGTTGTCCACCGCCCTCGACCTGGTCGACACCCTTGAGGAGTTGGTGACGGCAGGCAAGATCCGCGCCTACGCCTGGTCCACCGACGACGCCGCCAAGGCCGCCGGTTTCGCCGAGGCGGCCCCGGGCTGCGCGGCGATCCAGCACGACTGCTCGGTGCTCAACCCGGCGCCGGAGATGGTGGCGGTGGTGGAGGCGTCGGGCCTGGCCTCCGTCGCGCGCGGCCCGCTGGCCATGGGCCTGCTCTCCGGCAAGTACCACGGCGGCCGCCGGGTGGCCTCCGACGACGTCCGCGCCCAGGGGCACCGGTGGATCCCCTACTTCGGCCAGGACGGCGGGGGCGATCCGCAGTGGCTGTCCCGCATCGACGCCGTCCGCGAGGTGCTGACCGGCAACGGCCGCACCCTCGCGCAGGGCGCCCTGGCCTGGCTGCTGGCCCGAACCGACACCGTCGTCCCCATCCCCGGCTGCCGCACCGTCGCCCAGGTCGAGGAGAACCTCGGCACCCTCGCCCACGGTCCGCTGCCCGCGGCCGAGTTCGCCGAGGTGGAGGCTCTGTTGCGCTAGCGGGCGGATGAGGAACCGGGTTCCGGCCCCCCGCCCGGGCGGATGAGGAACCGGCTCGGGGGCTGCCGGCCCGGATCCCGCCTGAGGGGGGCCGGGCCGGCCTCCCCCGGACCCGCGGGGGTGGCCGCGAGCGTCCTACCCCGCGCCGTGAGTACGGGAGTTGACGGCGGCCGGCGGGGGGAAGCGGGTGGCGAAGTCGCAGACGGTGACATGGGTCGGATCGATGGAGATCAGCGCCATCTCGGTGGTGTTCGCGCGCTTGACGCGCTCCCACTCCTCCATCCCGGCCTCCCCCACGCTGCGGCGGGAGGCGTCGATGTGCTCCTGGGGGACTCCCTGCCGGATCTCGACCGAGGCCGTGCCCCGGACCATCATGATCAGCGGGGTGAAGTCGGTGGTGTCGACGGTGAAGGACACCTGGGGGTGCGCCGTGATCGCCCTGACCTTGTAGGCGCTCGTCGGGGTGGCGAAGACGAAGGCCTGGCCGTTCCACAGGTAGGCGACCGGGACGGTGCGCGGGTGCCCGTCCAGTCCGACGTACCCGAGCCGCATCGGGATCGGCGCCTCCAGGAGGGTTCGGATCACCGGGTCGGTGTTCACCAGGTGCACGATCTTCGAGTGGTCCACGGTAGTCCCCATCTGTGCCGGTGGAGCGGTGGATGTGACCGCGCCTGTTCCGTCATGGTCGCGCGCCCCAGTCTTGCAAGTCGGGGGCCACGCCGGTTCTCCTGTCGTGCCTCCCGGGAACCGGTGTCCCATGACCTGGTCACTTCGCGGCCGCCTCACTCGTTCGAGTGAGCGGAAGGCATGGGGCGGGTGGGCGCCGCCGATCGTGGGTAGCTCCCGCAACGCTGCCGGGCGCCCGGGGCCGCCGGCACCTGGCCGGTGCGGGCCGAGGGCGCCGGAGACGTGCAGCCGGCCCTACGGAAGGAAGCCCGTGAGCGACGCCACGCCGGTCATCGACCCTGAGGAGAACGGTCCCGAGGGGGACGCGTTCTACCTCCCGCCGTCCCCGCTGCCCGACGGCGTCCCGGGCGATCCGATCCACGCGCGGCGCCTGGACAACCCCGCGGCCGCGCTGGAGGCGGGTGAGAACTGGCTGGTCCTCCACCGCTCGCAGGACGTGCGCGGCGAGGCGGTGGCGACGTCCGGGATCATCGTGCTGCCGGACCGCGACGAGCACCCCCTGCCCGCGGACGGCAGCGGCTACCCGCTCGTCACCTGGGCCCACGGCACGGTGGGCATCGCCAACTCCGTCGCGCCGTCCAGGGACCGGGGCGACACCGGGGCCTCGCCGATGAACGCCTCGCCGCACGGCTTGCTGAACGGCTTCCTGCGCCGCGGCTGGGCGGTGGCGATGACGGACTACGAGGCCCTCGGGACGGGTACGGAGGAGCACCTCCACCCCTACCTCCTCGGCGCCTCGGAGGCGAACGGGGTACTGGACATCGTCCTGGCGGCCCGGCGCCTGTTCCGGGGCGCGATCGGCGACGCGTACGCGATCGTCGGGCACTCGCAGGGCGGCCAGGCCGCGCTGTTCGCCGCCCACCACGCCCCCGAGCGCGTCGGGAACGGCCTGGTGGGGGTGGCCGCGATCGCCCCGTCCAACCACCCCCTCGGCCTGGTACGGCTCGGCGCCACCGACGGGAAGGAGGGCGAGGGGTTCGCGTTCACCCCGTTGTTCCTGGCCGGCGCCCTCGGCGGCGACCCGACGATCGACCCCGCCCAGGTCCTCACCGACGAGGCACTGGCGCTGTGGCCGCAGGCCCGGCACCTGTCCCGGGCGGAGCTGAGCGGGCCCGAGTCCTGGGGCGGCATCAAGGGCAGCGACCAGTTCAGGGGCGGCTACCCGCAGAACCCCAACCCGCACCAGGTCAACTTCGACCGCCAACTCGGCGCCATGAACCCGGACGTGGAGATCACCGTCCCGGTACGCATCACCCAGGCCGCCGACGACCTACGGGTCAGGGCCGCGCTGCCGTTCCCGCTCAAGGGCACCGACGTGCTGGTGGACGAGCTCAACAGCACCAACAAGAAGCACGGCATCGAGGTCGAGTACGAGCGCATCGCCAAGGACGTCGTGGAGGTGCCGCAGTCCGAGCCGCAGAAGACCTTGGGCGTGCACTTCGCCACCATCGACCACGACGCCGCGGACCTCACGGACTGGGTCCACGACCTCTTCACCCACGCCTGACGCGACGGCCGGCACCGCGTGGGCCCCTCGACGTGGCACCGGCCGGCCCCGGCCCCGCACCGGAGTACGCGGAGCGATCGGAGAGCCAGAAGGACCGGAAGACGCCGGCGGGATCCGTCCGAGCGGCGTCGACGACGTCCGCGAAGTCCAGGTTGGCGATCGACAGGTTGGCGTGGATGGCCTCGATGCCGGCGGGAACCGTCCGGACCGTCCCGCCGGCCGCCTCGAACTCCTCGTCGCTCGCGCAGTCGTTCCTGGTCGGAACGGCCACGGCCAGCAGCGGGTGGCCGTGGTCGCGCATGGTCGTGGAATCGGCGAGGAAGACGACGGTCAGTTCCTCGTCCGCACGGACGGCAGCGATCACGTCGTCGGCGGCGGCGCCGTCCCAGGCCGGATCGTCGACCACGTGGATCTGGGGGTCAAGGTCGCCGTCGCACCATGGTCCGGACAGCTCCGCGCGTACGGCCGGCCAAGCCGCGGCATCGGCGAAGTCGGTTCTGATGACCAGCGCGGCGTCGTGGCGACCGACAACGGCGGGCAGCACGTTCGGCTCCGTTCTCCTCGGGTGGGCACGCCCCGTCAGGATGGCACCTCACGCCGACAACCGGGCCGAGCCCGACCGGGAGGCCGAACCCCGACGGGCCGGCCCGGGCCCGTCGGGGCGGGATCCGGGACACCCTGCGGATCCGGGCCGAGCGCCTGCCGGGCGATGCCCGGCCGGCGTCAACGCTGCCGGACGGCGTCGTGCGCCCATGCGCCGAGCACCGGCACGCAGCGTTCGGCGAAGTCCTCGAAGTCGGCGGCCGTGTTGTAGACGTGGGTCGAGATCCGGAAGTAGCCGACACCGTCGAAACTGGTGAACGCCGCCTCGATTCCCAGCTCGTGCGCGACCTGGTCGCGCAGGGCGTCGGCGTCGGCGCGGGTGGCCGCCAGGCCGTCGGGGAGCCGGACCAGCCGCAGGGCGTTCACCGGCATGCCGACATCGACGGCGGCGCTCTCGCCGGTCAGCCCGGCGAAGGCCTCGCCGATGATCCGCTCGGCGTAGTCGGCCAGCTCGTGCAGGTATCCGCGGGCCGCCTTCCAGCCCCAGGTCCGCTCGACGAAGCCCAAGGCGGCGGGCGCCGCCAGGTAGCTGGTGGCGTCGATGGTGCCCTGGGTGTCGAACCGCTCGGGGAAGGGCTCCTCGGCCCCCCAGGAGTCGATCAACGGATGGAGCTGCTCTCGGAGTTCGCTGCGGACCACGAGCGCCGAGGCGCCCCGCGGGGCGCAGCCGAACTTGTGCAGGTTGCCGACCCAGGCGTCGAACTCCAGCCCGGCCAGCGGGTCCTCGGCCAGCCCCGGCACGTGCGCCCCGTCGATCAGCAGCGGGATGCCCGCCGCCCGGGCCGCCGCGCCGACCTGGGCGACGGGCATCCAGCGGGCGGTCGCCGAGGTGATGTGGTCGAGGACGATCAGCGCCGTCCGGTCGGTGACGGCGTCCAGCACCGCCGCGGCGGCCTGCTCGGCGGTGGCGTGGAGGGGCACCCGCGCGGTCCGGACGCTGCCTCCCCAGCGGCGGGCCAGCCGCTGGGCGCCCATGGTGACGGCGCCGTAGCCGTGGTCGGTGACCAGCACCTCACCACCGGGCCGGGACGGGAGGCTGCCGTAGACGACACTGGCACCGCCGCTGGCGTTGGGCACGAGCGCGAGGTCGCGCACCCCGACCCGCAGGAACTCGGCGATCTCCGCCCGGGCGGCCGCGACCCGCCGCGGCAGGGCGGGGAACCAGACGACCGGCGCCCGGTCCATCTCGGCCCGCAGCCGCTGCTGCTCCTGCTGCGCCGCCCGCGGGACGGCGCCGAAGGACCCGTGGTTCAGGTGCCGCAGGGCCGGGTCCAAGGTCCAGGCGTCGGCGGCCGGCCGGCCGTCCGGCATCAGCAGGGGGAGCGGGGCGGACGTCATCTCGTCTCCGTTCGGAGGTCGTCGGTCACCGGCGGGCGGTTGTCGGGGGTCTCCCGGGACCGGGATCCATCCTGCCGTCCGGCGGGTGCCGCGCCTACGGCGGCCTCCCCGCCCGGGCGGCCACGCGGACCGGCAGGCCCGTCGCGGGGTGGGCTTCGGCGCCGGACGGCGGCACCTGGGCGGCGACCGCCGGGCGCGGGCCGGCGCCCGGCGGCTTCCGTGCTCCGGTGGTGCCGGGCGGGGCCGGTACCGGGTCACCCGTGGGAGGTGCGTTCGGCGGGGACGCCGGGGACGGCTCTCATCACGTCCGCCGCGTCCCAGGCGTGCAGTCCGGCCCCGAGGCAGCCCGCGCGGTCGCCCAACGCGGCCGCGACCAGGTGGGGTCGCCGGTGGAAGGTCAGCTTCTCGGCGAGCCGGGCCCGCAGCGGGCCGAGCAGCAGGTCACCGGACTCCGCGAGCCCCCCGCCGAGGACGACGACCTCGGGGGCGAGCAGCGTGACGGCGGCGGTCAGCGCGGTGGCGAGACCCTCGACGGCGCGCGCCCAGACGGCCCGGGCCTCCTCGTCGCCCTCGGTCAGCCGCGCGGCGACCTCGGCGGCGCCGGAAACAGGCCGCCCCGACAGCGCGGTGTAGGCCATGGCGATCCCTGCCGCGGACGCCACCGTCTCCAGACAGCCCGCGCTGCCGCAGGGGCAGAGCCGGCCGTCGGGCTCGACGACGAGGTGGCCCAGCTCGCCCGCGTAGCCGCCGGCCGCCAGCAGCCGGCCGTCGTTGACCAGGGCGGCCGAGATGCCGGTACCGATCGCCACGAAGAGCGCGTCCTGGGCGCCGCGGGCGGCGCCCAGCCGGACTTCGGCGAGCGCCCCCGCCCGTACGTCGTGGCCGAGCGTGATCGGCAGGCCGGTGCGCTCCTCGAGGACCGCGGCGAGGGGCAGGTCGCGCCAGCCGATGTTGGCCGAGTAGACGGCGAGGGACCGCTCGGCGTCGACGATGCCCGGGACGACCACACCGGCGCGGCGGACGGCGAGGCCGCGCTGCGCCGCCTCGCGGGCGAGGGAGCGCAGGGCCGCCACGACGGCGTCGACGACGGCTTCCGGTCCGTGCGCGCGGGGGGTGGGGCGCCGCTCGGTGAACAGCAGGACCGACCCGCGGTCGATCAGGGCTCCCTTCATGCCGGTGCCGCCGACGTCCAGGGCGATCACGCACTCGCCGAGCAGCGGGCCGTCAGCCATCCAGTCCCTCCAGAGCGGTGGAGCGGCGGAGCCGGTGCGCGCGGGCCGGCTGCCCGGGCGGGGTCGGCCATGCGTCGGCCGGGGGTGCGGCCGGGGCCGGCCGGCAGGCGTGTTCGACGGTCGTCAGGACCTGTGGTGTGTCGGACATGGGCGGCTTCCTGGTCGGTGGGTGACGGCGACTGCCGGCTCCGGGACCGTTCGGTCCCCGGCCGGCAGCCGCCCGGACGTGGCCGGTGGCAGCTGGCCGCCGGGCTACTTGACCGATCCGGCGGTCAGTCCGGAGACGACCTGGCGCTCGATGAAGGCGAACAGCACCACCACCGGGACGATCGCGACGACGGACCCGGCGAACAGGTAGTTCCACTGGACGGTGTAGTTGCCGATGAAGCCGTTGATGCCGACGGTGAGCGGCTGGCTCTCCGGGACGGTCGACAGGGTCAGGCCCATCACGAACTCGTTCCACGCCGCGATGAAGGTGAAGATCACGGCGGTGACCACGCCGGGCAGGGCGAGCGGCAGGGTGACGCGGATCAGCGCCTGGAACCGGCTCAGCCCGTCGATCATCGCCGCCTCCTCCAGCGCGACCGGGATGGAGGAGATGTAGGCCGTGAGGATCCAGATCGCGAACGCCAGGTTGAAAGCGGCGTTGCAGATCATCAGCGTCCAGACCGAGTTCAGCATGTTCAGCTGGTAGAACTCGCGGTACAGGCCGACCAGCAGGGAGGTGGGCTGGAACATCTGGGTGACCAGGACGAGCAGCAGGAAGAGCTTGCGCCCGCGGAAGCTGATCCGGGCCGTGTAGTAGGCGGCCGGCAGGGCGACCAGCAGGACCAGCAGCGTCGACCCGGCGGCGACCAAGAGGGTGACCCGCAGGTTGCCGCCCAGGGTGGACTCGCGCCAGACGTCCACGAAGTTGGACCAGGCGAAGTGCTCGGGCAGGTAGGTGGCGTCGCGCAGCTCGTCCGCCGGGCGCAGGGCCGTGACCACCATCTGGGTGTACGGCAGCAGGAAGACGGCGGCCAGCAGCCAGGCCACCGAGGCGATGACCAGGGTGCGCGGACGCAGCCGGCGGCGGGGCCGGGGGGTGACGGTCCGTTCCGCGGTGCGTTGGCGGCTCTGCCCGGTGCGGGGCCGGTCGAGGGTCTGCGGGCTCATCGGTTGTCCTCCTCGTTCCAGCGGCTGACCTTGAGGAAGAGCAGCACCATGATGACGACCAGCGCGAAGTTGACCACCGACATGGCCGCGCTCTCGCCGATGTCGGTGTCCTTCAGCTGGTACATGAAGACCGTGGTGGTGGCGGTGTCGCTGCTCGGGCCGCCGCGGGTCATGCCCCAGATGACGGGGAAGGAGTTGAAGACGTTGATCAGGTTGATCACCACGCCGACCAGGAAGGCGGGGCGCAGCAGCGGCAGGGTGATCAGGCGGTAGGTGCGCCAGGTCCCCGCGCCGTCGACCTCGGCGGCCTCGTAGAGCTCGGCGGGCACGGTCTGCAGGCCGGCCAGCAGGGTGTAGGTGGTGAACGGCAGCGAGACGAAGATCGCGACGAACATCATCCACGGCCAGGCGGTGGACGGATCGCCCAGCCAGTCGCGGGGGCTGTCGACGATCCCGAGGTCGACCATGGCGGTGTTGAGGACGCCGGCGGTCTGGTTGAGCATCCACTTGAAGCCGATGGCGGTCATCAGCACGGACGCTGCCCAGGGGGCGATCAGGGCCCAGCGGGTGAGGCGCCGCCCGGGGAACTCCTGGTTGAACAACTGGGCCAGGGCCAGTGAGGCGATCATCGTGACACCGACCACGACGACGGTCCAGATCACCGTGACGGTGAGGACGTGGCCGAGATCGGCCTCGCCGAAGAGCTTGCGGTACTTGTCCAGGCCGGCCGGGCCGCGGACGAAGCCGCTGGGGCTGATCCGCTGGAACGAGGTGTGGATCATCTCGTAGACCGGCCACACCACGACGGCGAGGATCAGCAGGACGGCCGGGCCTATCCAGGGCAGCGGACCGAGCCGTTCGAAGCCCGGGCGGCGCACGGTCTTCGGGCTCCGGTCCGGCCGCTCGGCCTTGGAACGGGAGAGGGTGAGGGACACCGGTGGTGCCTTCCGTACGTGTACGGCGGTGGTGCCGCACGAGCGGGATGGAGCTGGTGCGGGGCGGCGGGGAGTGGTCAGGGCGCTCCGCCGCCCCGCGGTCAGGGGGGCCGGCCGGGCGGCTACTTGTCGGCGGCCGCGGCCTTGGCCTTGTTCTGCAGGTCGCCGAGCACCTTGGCCGGGTCGTCCTTCACGGCGGTGCCGATGCTCTTCTTGATCTCGGCGGAGACGCTGTCCCAACTGGTCTTGCCGAGCGGGTAGAAGGAGGCCTGCGGGAGCAACGCGAAGAACGGCTCGAGGTCCTTGTGCTTCCCGCTGGTGGTCATCTCCTTCAGGGTGTCCTGGGTGACCGGCATCAGGTTGTAGAGCTCGTCGAACTTCAGCGTGTTCTCCTTGGTGTACGCGAAGTCGAGGAACTGCTTGATCTGCTCCTTGTGGCCGTTCTTCTTGAAGGCCATGGTCCAGTCGGCCACGCCGAGGGTGGACTTGAGCGCGCCGTCCTTGCCCGGGATGGCGGTGACGCCGTAGTCGACCTTGCCGTCCTTGGCCATCTGGATCAGCGAGGGGTGGCCGTTGAGCATCGCGGCCTTGCCGGCGGCGAAGTCGGCGAACGCGGTCTTGCGGTCGGTGCTGGCCGGGTTGGCGTAGGTGAGGCCGGGGTCGACGAGGTTCGCCTTGAGCCACTGGAAGGTCTCGACGTTGGCCGGGCTGTCGAGCTGGTAGCCGCCGGAGGTGTCGGTGATGCCGCCGGCGTTGCCCAGCTCCCACATCGCGCTCTCGCCCTGGGCCTCCTCGGGGCCGAGCGGCAGGGCGTAGGGGGTCGTGCCGGGGGCCTTGGCCTTCAGCAGCTCGGCGTCCTTCTTGACGTCGTCCCAGCTCCTGGGGGCGTCCGTGATGCCGGCCTGCGCGAAGAGGGCCTTGTTGTAGAAGAAGGCCCGGGCGGAGGAGACGAAGGGGATGCCGTACTGGACGCCGCCGACCTGGCCGGCCGTGGCGAAGGTGGAGATGAGGTTGGCCTGGGTGGCGACCGAGAGCACGTCGTCGACCTTGTAGAGCAGGTTGTCGGCGACCTTGTCGGCGTAGCCGCCGGTCTGCAGGATGTCCGGCTGGTTGCCGCTCTGGATCATCGTCTTGACCTGCTTGTCGATGTCGTTCCAGTTGACCACCTGGACATCGATCTTGATCTTCGGGTTGGCGGCCTGGAACCGCTGGGCGACGTCGTCCCAGTAGGCCTTGGAGCTGTTGCTCGCTTTGTCGCCGTAGTCGGCCGCGACGAGCTTGAGGGTGACGGTGCCGTCCGCGGACGTGCCGCCGCCGTCGCTGCCGCAGGCGGTGAGCGCGAGGGCGCCGATCGTACCGGCCGAGACGAGGGTGAGGACGCGGTTCTTCATGGGGATGACCTCCTCGGCCCCGGGGTGCCGGGCGCCGGACGGTTGTTCTGGGCCACGGAACGCGCGTCCGGGCTGTGGGGGAGGACCCTCGCCGACCTGCGCGACCGACGGAGACTTCGCCCATTATGCTGCGCGAATGTGCGCAAAGCTAGCAGGTTTCAATCATCTTTGCGCGTTTGCTTGGACTCAGTGTTCATCAGCCGTCCGCTCCGGTCCAGCCGCCGTTTCGAGACCGTTGTCAACGCGACACCCGCCATCGATCCTCGGCGCGGGTGTGGGGCACGTGCCGTGATCGGCCTGCATCGCTGCGTGCTTGTGCTTGAAGCCCGCCGAGCGAACCCGGAGGCGACCGCCAGGCTTCGGACCGGTCCGGTTCGGCCCGGCCGCGTTCGACGCCTTCCGTGGCGCCCACCCATGGATATGCTTGAACCTGCACACTTCAGTGCTCTTTGCTGCATGATGCTTCATCATTCCTCGCGTCACCTGCGCGGGGAGGTCCCTGCCCCGGCCCGGAAGAGAGGCCCCATGCACCACCGGAATGCCGCGTACGGCCCGACGGACATCGCATGACCGCCGCCCCCACGGCCCTCTCCGGGGCCAGGCTGGTCACCCCCGGCGGCACGGTCGACAACGGACGGCTGCTGATCGAAGGAGCCAGGATCGCCGGCCTGGGCGGAGCGCCCGAGCCGGGCGACGTGGACCTCGCGGGCCACACCGTCGTGCCGGGCTTCGTCGATCTGCACGTCCACGGCGGCGGGGGCGCCACCTACGCCACCACCGACGCCGAACAGGCGATGGCAGCCGTCCGGTTCCACCGCCTGCACGGCACCACCACGACCGTCGCCAGCACCGTCACCTGCGAGGTCGACGACCTCTGCCGGCAGGCCGCCGTGCTGGCGGAACTCGCCCAGGACGGCGTGCTGGCCGGCCTGCACTTCGAGGGCCCCTTCATCGCCCGCGCCCGTTGCGGCGCGCACGCCCCCGAACTGCTCCGCGACCCCGACCCCGCCCTGCTGCGCCGGCTCCTGGACGCCGCCAAGGGCCACGCCCGGATGGTCACCCTCGCCCCCGAACTTCCCGGCGGGCTCGACGCCGTCCGCGCGCTGGCGCACGCGGGCGTGATCGCCGCCGTCGGCCACACCGCCGCCGACCACCGCACCGTGGGCGCCGCCGTCGACGCCGGCGCCACCGTCGCCACCCACCTCTTCAACGGCATGCCCGGCCTCGGCCACCGCGATCCGGGGCCGGTCGGCGCGCTGCTGGAGGACGACCGGGTCACGGTCGAGCTCGTCAACGACGGCGTGCACCTGCACCCCGCGATCGTCGGCCTCGTCTACCGCGCGGTCGGGGCCGGGCGGGTCGCGCTCGTCACCGACGCGATGAGCGCCGCCGGCATGGGCGACGGGGCGTACCGGCTCGGGCCGCTGGACATCCGGGTCCGCGGCGGGGTCGCCGAACTCGCCGACGGCAGCTCCATCGCCGGCTCGACCCTCACCCTCGACCGGGCGTTCAAGCGGGCGGTGACGGTCGACGGCCTCACCCTGGCGCAGGCCTCGCAGTCGCTGTCCGCCGTGCCCGCCCGCCTGCTCGGCCTGGCCGACTCGGTCGGCACGCTGGAGGTCGGAAAGCAGGCGGACCTGGTGGTGCTGGACCCCGCCTACGAGGTCGTCGCCGTGATGCGCAAGGGCGCCTGGGTCGCCGGCGCCGGCCACCTGCCGACGCTCCGGGCGACCGCATGAGGGCTGCCGCCACCGTCCTGGACGGGCGGTGGGCGGCGGGCCGGTGTGCGAGGGTGTCGGTCATGCTGATCGCGATGGCCGGGCTGCCCGGCGCGGGGAAGAGCTCGGTCGCCGACGCCCTGGGACGGCGGCTCGCCGCTCCGGTCGTGGCGGTGGATCCGATCGAGGCGGCGATGTGGCGGGCGGGGGTGGCCCGCAGCCAGCCCACGGGCCTCGCCGCGTACGTCGTGGCCGAAGCGGTGGCCGGCGGGGTGCTGGCCCTGGGGCAGACGGTGGTCGTCGACGCGGTCAACGCCGCGGAGGAGGCGCGGGGGCAGTGGCGGTCGCTGGCGGACCGTCACGGCGTGCCGCTGGTCTTCGTCGAGGTGGTGTGCTCGGATCCGGCGCTGCACCGCCGGCGGCTGGAGAGCCGCTCCCGGGACATCGACGGCTTCGAGGAGCCGACCTGGGAGGCGGTGCGGCGGCGCCGGGAGGAGTTCGCCCCGTGGACCGGCGACCGGTTGGTGCTGGACAGCGTGATCGGCCTGGCGTCGAACGTCACGACGGCGCTGGAGTTCCTGGCCGAGGCGGCGCACTGACCCCGGACGGGCACCGGCGCCCGCCGTGCCGCCTTACCGGCCCCGGGCGGGGCGGAACATGTCCGTCGTGTCCCGGCTCCCGGGATCTCGTCGATCCGGATGTTCGCGCCGTGATCTGCTCCCGGGGTGCCGTCGACGCGCAGGAGCGGTACCGCGACGAACACGGCGTCACCAGCCGGGCGAACGCCCAGGACAGGGGCCGTGGCACCCGGCTCGCGGAGGCGGTCCGCAAGGACGAACGGCAGGCGGTGCGTCTCGCGCCCGTGCGGGACCGCATCCACCGGCGGGCGTGGACCGGCCGCCCCGGGCACCGAGGTGGTAGCCGATCTCGGACGGCGCGTGGAGGCCCGGGCCCTTGGCGTACGGCGGTCCGCGCTCGGCGCGACGAAGGCCTCGGTCCGCGGCGACGGCAAGGTGCTCCTCGGCACCGGCAGGCTCACCGGCGCCTCCGGCCCGGCCGAGGTCGACGTCCGCGGCGTGCGCCTGCTGCGGCTGGTCGTCGAGGACGCCGACGGCGACTCGGCCTTCGACCAAACCTCCTCGGCCCGGGCCGGGGTGACCGCGCTCCGACCGGGTACCGGGGCCGGCGCCCCGGCGGCGGATCACCGGACGGGCGCGGCGGCCACCGTCCTGAGGAGCTGGGCGACGGTGTCCGTGACGGCCTGCCGGCCCGCCGCCAGGTACCGGCGCGGGTCCACACCCTTCGGGTCGGCGTCGAGGTGGGCCCGGATCGCGCCGGTCATGGCGATGTTCAGGGCCGTCCCGATGTTGACCTTGCTGATGCCGCCCAGGACGGCCCGCTGGAGTTCCTCGTCGGGGACGCCGGAGGATCCGTGCAGGACCAGCGGGAGCGGGAGGCAGTCGTGGAGCGCGGCGAGCAGGGCGTGGTCGATCACGGCGTCGCGCGAGGTCATCGCGTGCGAGCTGCCGATCGCCACGGCCAGCGCGTCCACGCCGGTCTCCTCGACGTACCGCCGGGCCTCGCCGGGTTCGGTGCGGGCCCCCGGGGCGTGGGCGTCCAGCGGGCCCCGGCCGTCCTTGCCGCCGACCTCGCCGAGCTCGGCCTCCAGCCAGAGGCCGTTGGCGTGCGCCCACCGCGCGGCGCTGCGGGTCGCGGCGACGTTCTCCGGGTAGGGCAGGTGCGCGGCGTCGAACATCACCGAGCTGAACCCGCAGTCGGCGACCTCCCGCAGCAGGGCTTCGTCCTTGACGTGGTCGAGGTGCAGCGCCACCGGCACCGCGCTGTGGCGGGCGGCGCTCACCGCGGCGGCGGCGATCGGGTGCAGCCGGCCCGCGCGGAACCTCACGGCGTTCTCGCTCACCTGCAGGACGACCGGCTCGCCGACCGCCTCGGCGCCGGCGATCACGGCTTCGATGTGCTCCAGGGTGATGACGTTGAAGGCGGCGACGGCGCTTCGGCGGGCGACGGCCTCGGCGACGAGTTCGCCGGTGGTGGTCAGCGGCATGGTGGTTCTTCCCTCCAGGGGACGGGCGGTTCAGGCGGGGAGGATCTGGACCTGGGTGAGGTAGCGCTCGTAGGCGTGCCGGTCGAACATCCCGGCGTAGGGGGCGTGGACGGTGGCGGCGGACAGGGCGACCGCGTGGTTCAGCGCCTGCGGCAGGGGGGTGCGGTCGGCGAGACCCATGGCCAGCGCGGCGACGGCCGCGTCGCCGGCCCCCGTCGGGTTCCCGCGGATGTCGGCCGGGGGTGACAGGAAGGCCCGCCAGGTACCGGTCGGCGTGACGGCCAGCAGCCCGTCCGGTCCGAGCGAGGCCACCACCGTCCGGGCACCGGCCCCGGCCAGCTCCTTGGCGGCGAGCGCGGGGTCGTCGGTGCCGGTGGCCTCCCTGAGTTCGGCGGCGTTCGGCTTGATGAGGGTCGGGCCGGCCGCGAGGGCCTCGATGAGCGCCGGACCGGCGGCGTCCAGGACGACCGGGACGCCGTGGGCGCGGGCGAGGCGGACGAGTTCGCCGTAGGCGTCCGGCCGGACCCCGCGGGGCAGACTGCCGGACAGCACCAGCGCCTGGCCGCTCGGCAGCAGGCTCGCCACCCCGGCGACCAGGGCGCTCCACTCCGTGCCGGACAGCTCCGGGCCGGGTTCGTTGAGGATCGTCGCGTCGTCCGGGTCGACGACGGCGACCGTCCGCCGGGTCACCCCGCCGGCCAGCGGGACGGTCAGGCTGGACAGGCCGGCCTGGTCGAGGTCGGCCTTGACCGCCGCGCCCGAGGCCCCGCCGACCGGCAGCACGGCCGCCGTCCGCCGGCCCAGGCTCCGCAGGACCCTGGCCACGTTGACGCCCTTGCCCCCGGCCTGCTCGTGGACGGTGTCCACCCGGTGACTGGCGTGCGGGCGCAGCGCCGCGACGGTGTAGGTGATGTCGAGTGCCGGGTTGGGGGTGACGGTGACGATCACGGCCGGGCCCTTCCGTCCGCCGCGGTCCCGGCGGCTCCGGCCCCGGCGCGGTGGCCGGCGGCCGGTGCGGGTGCGGGCGCGGTCATGCGTCGGCGAGGATCACGGAGCGGGTGAGGTTGCGCGGCCGGTCCGGGTCCAGGCCCTTCGCCGCGGCGACCGCCACGGCCAGCCGGTGGACGCGGACCAGCTCGGCCAGCGGGTCGAGCCGGCCCTCCACCCAGCGGGCGCCGGTGGCCTCCACCTGCTGCGCCAGGCCGGTCGGCGCCTCGCCGATCATCCAGGTCGCGGTGGTGGGCGACGCGATGCTGATCGGACCGTGCCGGTACTCCATCGCCGGGTACGCCTCGGTCCAGGCCAGGGCGGCCTCGCGCATCTTCAGGCCGGCCTCGACCGCCAGGCCGACGGTCCAGCCGCGCCCGAGGAAGGTGAACTGGGTGGACTCGACCAGACCGGCCGGCAGCGGCTCCGCCAGGGCGCGGCGACCGTCCTCCTCCACCGCCTCGCTGTGCAGGCCCAGCTGCGCCCGCAGCAGGGTCAGCGCGGTGGTGGCGAACCGGGTCTGGACGACCGACTGCTCGTCGGCGAAGTCCAGTACCACGGCGTCGTCGGCGAGCGACATCACGGGGGTGTTCGGGTCGGCCGTGACGGCGACCGTCCGGACCTTCCCGCGCAGCGACTCCACCAGCTCCAGCACTTCGGTGGTGGTGCCCGACCTGGTCAGCGCGATCACCCGGTCGTAGGCGCGCACGCCCAGGAACTCCGAGGCCGCGAACGCGTCGGTCACGCCCTGCCCGCCGGCCTCCCGCAGCGTCGCGTAGGCCTGGCCCATGTAGAGGGACGTCCCGCAGCCGATGATCGCGACCCGCTCGCCGGCCCGGGGGAGCACGTCCTGGTGGGTGGCGGCCAGGTCGGCCGCGCGGCGCCAGCACTCCGGCTGGCTGGCGATCTCGGTCTCCACGTACGTCACGACTGGCCTCCATGATGATCATTTGATTGAAGCTGATGCTTGATACTTATATTCAAGCATCTTTGAGCATCGATGGACAGTACCGGTGCACCGGTTCCGGCGCCGGGACCGTCGGGGAGGGCCGGCCGCCGGCCGGTGGGACCTCCCGCCGGCGGCCGGCCCACGGGTCGGACCGCCCACGGTGCGCCCCCGGCCGGGTGAGGGCCCGCCCTGTGAGCCGCACGCGGGAACGTCCGGCAGCCGCGGGGGCTGCCGGACGTCGCCGGGTCGTGACGGCCCGCCGGCCGCCGGACTACCAGCCGAGCGGGGTGAGTTCGGCGGCGGAGGCCCACGGCCCGCGGTTGCCCGCTTCGGTGAGGATGCGCAGGCGCAGGTAGCGTGCGGTGGTGGGCGAGCAGCGGATGGTCCCGGGGGCGGCGGTGTCGGCGAGGGCACCGGTGGTCAGGGCCGTTCCCCAGCTGGTGCCGTCGGTGCTGAGGTAGAGCTCGTACCGGCCGATGCGGCCGTTCACCCCGCCGTCCTGCCGGGGGAGGCAGGTCAGGCCGGTGACGGTGCGGACGGCCCCGAGGTCCAGCTGGATCTCGTGCGGGAGCGCGTCGGCGGTCGGGGACCACCTGGTGTGCCAGAGGGTGCCGGGACTGCCGTCGACGGCGTTGACGGCGGCGCCGTTCTCGCCGGTGATCTCCTGGCTGTCGAAGTACTTGACGGTGGCGGCCAGCGGGCCGGAGCCCATCACCGGGTCGCTGGTGCTCTCCGCGCCGTTCTCCAGGTGCCCGGCGAAGCGCCGCAGGAACCCGTCGCGGGTATCGGCGGTGGCGGTCAGGTCGTACCAGCCGTTCAGGCCGCCGGCGGTGGAGAACCCGTCCTCGGTGGTGGCGCCCGCGGCGAGCGGGTACGTCCAGGGGCCGCCGTTGCGGTTGTTGCCGCGGACGGTGACCTTGCACGCGGCGCTGCCGGTGTTCGTCATCCGCAGCCACACCAGGTTGCCTGCGGGGTCGTGGCGCAGGGTGACCTCCGGGTTGGCGTTCCCGGCGGTGGTGGCGGTGACCCGGTTGCCGACGAAGCGGCGGACGAAGCCGTTGGGGCCGACGGCGCTCAGGTCGTAGGCGCCGGTGGGGCTGCCCGCCGTCCAGGTGTCGCTGACGGTCCTGCCCGGGCCGACGGTGTAGCGCCAGGGGCCGTCCGTGCGGAAGGCGCCCGCGTAGACGTAGAAGTGGGCGCCGGCGCCGCCGTTGCTGGCGAAGGTGATGCTCAGCGCCGCGGCGGTGGCCCGGGCGGAGACGGTGAGGTCGTAGGGCAGCGGCCGGGCGGTGCGGGTCCCCGCCTCCTGGACCGGCATCACCTGGTCGGCGGGCGGGGCGGGGTTGGTGCCGGACGGGCCGCCGGTGAGCACGGGAGCGGGCAGCGAGGGATAGGACGGGGTGGCGGCCGTGGTGTCCAGCGTGGCGGTCAGGTCGCCGCAGACCGCGCGGCGCCAGGGGGAGATGTTCGGCTCGGCTATGCCGGTCCACTTCTCCAGGAACTGCAGGACGGAGGTGTGGTCGAAGACCTGGGAGCAGACCTTGCCGCCCCGGCTCCAGGGGGAGACCACGAGCAGCGGCACCCGCTGGCCCAGGCCGATCGCCTCGCTCCCGTAGAGGTCCTCGCCGACCGCGGCGGTGGAGAGGCCGTCGGCGGCGGTCACCGGCGGCGCCGGCGGCGGGACGTGGTCGAAGAAGCCGTCGTTCTCGTCGTAGTTCAGCAGGAACACCGTCCTGTTCCACACCTCGGTGTTGGAGGCGAGGGCGTCGAGGACCTGCTTCACCAGGTCGGCCCCGGTGTTGGGACCGTGATCGGGGTGCTCGGACTGCGACTCGGGGGCGACGATCCACGACACCGCCGGCAGTCGCCCGGCCGCCACGTCGGCACGGAAGGCCGGGGCCAGCTGACCGGGCCTCACCCGGGCCAGGCCCCGGTCGTAGAGGCTGCGCTCGGCGGCGGTGAGGGTGGCCAGGCCCTGGTCGAGCTGGGCGAGCAACCGGGTCTGCCGGGTGCCGGAGGCCGCCAGGAGCGCGTAGTAGAAGTACTCCAGCTTCGGGAACGGGCTCCCGTTGTCGTCCTTGGCGAAGGCCAGGGCCTTCCTGCCCACGGTGACGAAGGTGGCGAAGAAGTCGAGGCTGTTGTCGCCGTAGTTGTCCCACTCCTGGTAGGTCTTCCAGCTGCGGCCGGCACTCTCCAGGCGTTCCGCGTAGGTGGTCCAGTCGTATCCGGGATGGCCGGGGTTCTGCCAGGCCGCGTTGCCCACGGCCCGCACGGTGGTGCTGCCGGGTTCGTAGCCGAGCTTGCCGGTCCACTGGTAGATGCGGTTGGGGTTGGTGGGGCCGAGCTCCGAGCAGTGGTAGGCGTCGCAGATGGTGAACGCGTCGGCGAGCGCGTGGTAGAACGGCAGCGCGGCGCGGTCGAAGTGGGCCATCGTCCGTACGCCCTTCTGCGGGACCCACTGGTCGTAGCGCCCCTTGTTCCAGGCCGCGTGCCCGCTGCCCCAGTCGTGGGCGGTGCCGGCGAGGAACTGGTCGCCGATCCGGTAGGGCAGGACGTGGCCCGAGCCGTTCGGCTGCTTGAAGACCGGCGAGCCGTTGGGCAGGGTGATGGCGGCCGGGTCGTTGAACCCGCGGACCCCGCGCAGGGTGCCGTAGTAGTGGTCGAACGACCGGTTCTCCTGCATGAGGATGACCACGTGCTCGATCGCCCCGAGCCCGCCCGCGGGCGTGTCGAGGGCCAGCGCGTTGCGCAGGTTCAGCGGGAGCATGGCGAAGCCGGCGCCCAGGGCGCCTGCTCGGAGCAGATTTCGACGCTTCATGGGGACTCCTTGGGACGAGGGGGTGCTGCTCGGCCGCTCTGCCGGCGTGGGGGTGGCAGAGCGCTCCGGGCCTCCGCCGTGGGGACGGAGGCCCGGGGCGCGGCTCGTCGGGGCTCGGGCGCCGGGGCTCGTCCGGCGATCCGGGTCGGATCGGCGCGCGGCTCCCCGGAGGTCCGGCGTCCTGCGCCCGGCGCCGAGGGCCGGACAGGCCCTGGGTGGAGGGTGAAGGAGCTACGGAGCGGGCGGGGTGTCGAAGGGGGCGCTCCAGGTCTGGTTGGGCTGGTGCGTCCCGCAGGCGTAGGTGTTGACCGTGGAGTTGGCGTTCGCGAAGTCCGAGCCGTTGACGTCGATGCAGACGCCGTTGGCCTGACGCAGCTGGCCCTGCCGGTTGTAGGTCCACTTCTGCTTGCTGTCACCGGTGTTGCAGGTGGCGAGGGTCAGCCCGGTGGAGTCGCCGGAGATGCACAGGGAGGTGTTGGCCAGGGAGGAGATCAGGCCGTTGGCCTGGCGCTGCCACTGCTGGTTGCTGTTGCCGGTGCAGGTGTAGAGGGCGACCTTGTGGCCGAGGGCGGCGCCGCTGTAGGCGTCCAGGCACAGCGCGGAGGCCTGGAAGGCGCTCTGCGGGGCCTGGATCTGGCCGACCGGGAGAGCACCGCCGCAGCTGCCGGGATCGATGGTGAACATGGCCGTGTCGTGGGCGGCGACGGTGGTGGTGATGGCGGCGGTCACCGACTGGTCGGTGTGGCTCCACAGGTCACGGGCGGTGCGGGTGCAACCGGTGTTGCCGAAGCCGACCTTGGCGAGGTCGATGGTGTAACCGGTCGCGGATGCGCCCTTGTTCAGGACGGCGACGGCGCGACGGCCGCCCGCGAGCGGCTTGACGACGACGTCGATCCCGGCGGTCGCGGAGGCGTTGTTCCGGGAGGCGAGGTAGCCGCCGGCGCCGAGCGGGTCCTGGTCGACGGCGATGATGTCGCTGTTCTTGAGGATGTTCAGCTGCGGCGCGTAGGTGACCGGGTCGGCGGCCATCCTGCGGACGTCGGAGCTGATCATGAGCGGGGAGCCCATCGCCGACCAGAGGGCGAACTGGCTGCGCTGCTCGGCCAGGGTGAGCTGGTTGTTGTCGCCGATGAGCAGCATGTCGGCGTCGTTGTGGTTGCCCGGGCCGTTGTAACGGGCCAGGGCCACGGTGTCGTTGAGGTTCTGGTAGACGCCGCCCTCGTAGTAGTCGCCGCCGTGCGGCCAGTCCCAGGCGGAGGCGCCGTCGCCGTGCCAGACGGCGATGTCGGGGCTGACCCGCCACATCTGACCGAGGGTGCGGACCCAGTCCATCGAGTTGTACTTCTCCGCGCTGGTGGGGCCGTAGCCGGCCGGCGCGGACTCGTTGAAGAGGACCTTGCGGCCGGTGTTCGCGGTCGCGGTCCTCAGGGCGTTCGCCATGGTGGTGAAGATCTGCTGGCGGTTGCTGATGTCCGTGCCGCAGTTGTCGACCTTGAGGGAGTCGATGCCCCAGTAGGCCAGCGAGTTGGCGTCCACCTGCTCGTGGCCCTTGACGCCGCCGGGCACGCCCTGACAGGTGTTGACGCCGGAGGTGCTGTAGAGACCGGCCTCCATGCCCTGGCTGTGCACGTAGGCGGCGTAGTCGGTGAGCTCCCAGTCGTAGCCGGGCTGGCTGCTGCTGCCCCAGGTGGCCGCACCGTGCAGGTAGCCGGCGCTGGTGCGCTGCATCCAGCAGTCGTCGACGGTGAGGTTGGTGTAGCCGGCGGCCACGAGGCCGGTGTCCTTCATCGCCTTGGCCTGGTCCTGCATGAACTGCTGGAACGAGTAGCCGGTGCGGGTGCCGTCGAGGCGGGCCTGGGCGGCGCAGGTGAACCGCGCCCAGTTGTTGAACCCCATCATCGGCTTGGCGCCGATCGCGGTGTCGGTGTTCGCGGCCACCGTGTCGGCGTTGGCGGCGGGGGAGGCGGCCACGGCGAGTCCGGTGGTGGCCAGAGCGGCTGCGGACGCGAGTCCGACCAGCCGGCGGTGCAGTCTCATGGGGGCTCCGTGCAAGGTGGAGTGAAGTGGGGGTGGAGCCATGGTGATTCAAAGTGCGCGATTTGGCTATCACCAAAGCAGAATTGCGCAAACCGTGGCAGTTTGACGAAGTGAAGTCAAGAGTCTTGGACGTCTGGACCGCGAACCTGACGGGCCGTCGGCCGGCCGCCGACAGATGGCCCGCCCGCGATCGCCCGTGGCCCCCACGGCCACCCGCGACGGAACGCCGGGGCCCCGGCCGGGCTCGTCGTCGGAGGTGCCGGCCCGCGCCTCGTGACGGGACGGCGGGCCGCCGTGGTTCGGGGGCCTGGATGTGCGGGCCGTTCCCGTCCGGGGCCGGCCGCCCCGTGAGTGCGCCGGAAGGGCCCGAAGTGCAGGCCCGGGGGCCGCCGCCGAAGCCTCGTCGGCCGGGGTCCGGTCGGGGGTTCCGCGGGCGCCGCGCCGTCAGCGGGCGGTGGGCCGCGCCGGGGCGGCGTGCAGCGAGGTCCACCGCCGCGGGCGCGGCGGCGCCGCCTGCCGGGCCAGGTGCAACTGCTGGGCCAGCAGCGCGGCGCCCAGCACGGCGGCCTGCCGGCCGAGACCGGAAGGCACGATGCGCGGTGCCTCCCGGAAGGCCAGTCGCTTGGACAACTCGGCCTGGAGCGGGTCGAAGTAGGATCGCCCGGCCCTGGCCATGGCGCCTCCGACCACGATGCGCTCCGGGCCGGCGGGGCTGATCGCGGCACTCAGCCCGTCGGCGAGAGCCTCGATCGCCTCGCGCCAGATGCCGGCGGCGACCGGGTCGCCGGTCCGGGCCCTGCCCTGCACCTCCTTGGCCGTCACGTTCTCCTCGCCCGTGGCGAGCCGGTAGCGGCGGGCGACGGCGGCGGCCGACGCGACGGTCTCCAGGCAGCCGGCGCCCGCGCAGGAGCAGGGATCGCCGCCGGGGCGGACGGCCGGAGGGCCCAGTGCGCCCGCGCAGCCGTCACCCTCGCGCGTCGGCCGTCCGTCGACCACCATCGAGGCGGTGACGCCGTTGCCGACGGTCACGAACAGGAAGGACCGGCAGGAGCGGCCGGCCCCGAGCCGGGCCTCGGCCAGGGCGCCGGCCCGGACCTCGTGACCGAAGGCGACCGGCATCTCCAGCTCCTCGGCCAGCCAGCGGCGGACGGGCACCTGGCGCCAGCCCAGCTGTGCGGCGAAGACGGAGGTCCCGGTCGCCTCCCCGACCAGGCCGGGCACCGCGATGCCGGCCGCGGAGGCCGCGTGGCGGCGGGAGAGCTCGCCCGCGTAGTCCAGGACGGTCTCCAGGACCGCGTCGGGGCCGCGGTCCGCCCGGGTCTGCCGGCCTCCGCTGTGCAGCAGTGATCCGTCGGCCGCCATCGCGACCCCCTTGATCTGGGTGCCGCCCACCGCCAGGGCTACCACCACCGGGGGTGACGCCGCCCGGTCGGCCGTCCGGCCCCCGGCTGCCTGGTCCGGCGGGCGGGGCGAGCCCGGCCGGCGGGCGATTTCCTCGGCGACACGGGGCAAGACGACCTCCTGAGCGTGATCTCAGCGCGCATATGATCGAAGCTGAGCTATATATAGCTTCTTCGCTCAAAAAACTGCAATGGTGCTGGCGGTTTCGCCATGGTCCCCGCGATACGCTTCAGCTGCCGGTACAAGACGTGAGGAGAGGTCATGGGGACGCACGAGAGGTGGACGCGTCTGCTGGAGATCCTGGGCGACCGGGGGCGGATCGAGGTCGGCGAGGCCGTCGAGCTGCTGAGCGTCTCCGCGGCGACCGTGCGTCGTGACATGGACGAACTCGCGAGCCAGCAACTGCTGGTCCGCACCCGCGGCGGCGCCGTGCTGAGCGGTGTCGCCTACGACCTGCCGCTGCGCTACAAGACCGCCCGCCGCGCCGACGAGAAGCTCCGGATCGCCAAGGCCGCGGCTGCGCTGATCCCGCCCGGTGCCGTGGTCGGCCTGAACGGTGGCACCACCACCTCCGAGGTCGCGCGCGAGCTCGCGACCCGCGCCGACCTCGCCGAGCACAACAACGGGACGGCCCTCACGGTCGTCACCAACGCGATCAACATCGCCAACGAGCTGGCCGTCCGCCCGTACGTCAAGACGGTGGTCACCGGGGGAGTGGCCCGTCCCAACTCCTACGAGCTGACCGGTCCGCTGGCGACCATGGTGCTGCAGGGGATCTCGCTGGACTACGCGATCCTGGGCGTCAACGCGGTGGATCCGAAGAACGGCGCCGCCACCCACGACGAGGGCGAGGCCAGCGCCAACCGGGCCATGGCCGAGCGGGCGGACAAGGTGATCATCGTCGCCGACGCCACGAAGATCGGCCGGCGCGCCTTCGCCCAGGTCTGCGCCGTCCACGAGTTCGCGGTGCTGATCACGGACAAGGAAGCCCCGGAAGAGATCATCGAGCAACTCGTCGCCCAGGGCACGGAAGTGCACTGCGTCTGACCCTCGGTCCCCACCGCCCTCCCGGGGCCGCCACCGGGAGGGCGGTGGCGGCCCCCCGGCAGCCCCCCCGGGGGCCTCGGAACTCGGGGCGGCCTGCGGGCCGAGCGCTCCGGGGCGCTCGTCGGGGTGGCTCGTCACGGTCACCGCGTGCGGGTCGAAGGCCTCCTGGACAGGACGGAGCCACGCTCGCGACCGCGCCCGCCGGCCGTCGACGTGGACTCGTCGGTACCGTTACCCGCCGGGCGAGGAACGCGGCCGCCTCAACGCGGCGATGTCAGCAGGTCGTCCAGCTCCGCGGCGAAGAGCCGGGCGGGGTCGAAGCCCATTCCGGTGAAGTGGCCCGCGAGTTCGAGGGACAGCACGCCGTGCAGGCGGGTCCAGAAGGTCAGGAACCGGTGCAGGGCCTCGGGTGAGGCCGGGTGGTCGCCGGCCCAGTCCCGGTGGTCGGCCAGGTGCACGCCGAACGGTGTCGGGGGGCCGGCCGGGGTGAGCGCCGCGCAGGCGTCGACCAGGATGGTCATGATCTCCGAGGAGACGGCGGTGGTGTCCTCGGGCGCGTGGTAGTTGGGGACGGGGGTGCCGTAGACGAGGAAGTACCGCTGCGGGTCCGCCAGTGCCCAGCCGCGCAGGGCCTGGGCCAGCCCGGCCAGGTCGGCGCCCGCGGCGGCGGCCGCCCGGAAGGTGTCGGCGAGGCTCCGGTAGGCCGATCCGACGAGTTCGGTGATCAGGTCGTCGCGGCTGGCGAAGTAGCGGTAGAGCGCGGGGCCGCTCATGCCCATCTGCTTGGCGATGGCGTTGAGGGAGAGCGCGGACGCCCCCGCCGTCGCGATCTGCTTCCAGGCCTGTTCCACGATCTCGGCGCGCACCTGGGTGCGGTAGCGCTCGCGCGGGGTGGTCGAGTCCTTGGTCGCCACAGCCTGCCCTCTCCCGGTCGTCCGGCAATCGGCTACATGGTCATGAGTTAGTTAGAACTTATCACGAATCCCGTTGACCGTTGGATGCAGAAGCAGGACCAAGGACGGCGTCCGGGTGACCGCCGAGGAGACCCACACCGGCCCCCAGGTCGACGCCGACGCCCCCATGGGGACCGAGCTCCTCCGGCAGGGCTCGAAACCTGGCTGCGCGACCTGAAGGCCACCGCGGAGGCCCTCGCCCACGACGAGCGGCCGTGCTGAACGAGCCGGAGGGTCGCCGCTGCGCGCCTGGTGGGCGAAACGGGATGCGGCAGCTGAACCAGGTGGGGCCGCGCGGGGGTTCGCCGCGGCCGGCCTCGGCGAGAGCCGGAGCCGGCCGCGGGAGGTTCCGGGGGACTGGTCCGCCGCCTGCGGTCCGCCGCACCCGTAGTGCCGGCCCGCCCCCGCGCCCGACGAACCGCCTTACGTGCGGGCCTACTTCGGGAGAATTGACCGTGCCTCTTGTGTACTCCACTCCGGAGGTTTAGCGTCTATGCCATTCGAGCGCCCACCCCCTGCTCGACGGTACGTCAGATTTGTTAGCGCTAACAGATCGTCCGTCCGTCTGCCCGTCCGTCAGCCTGTCTGCTCGACGACCGCGTCCGGCCTGGCCGCGGCGTCCTGCCGGCATCACCAGCACGAGATCCACAGCCGTCGGCCGATCCCTGCCCACGGCACACCAGGCACGCCCCCGACCAGGACCGCGGCTCGCCGGTCATTCGCGCGCTCCGGGGTACCTGGTCCGCCCCCGCGGCGGATCGCGGGACTCTTCAACTCCCCGGTGCTACCGGCCTCGCGAGGCAGCGGTTCCGACGGCGCGCGCCGTGCGGGCGGGCCTCGACTCCGCCGAGCGCGCCCCGCATCGTGCCGCCCGCCTCACCTCCGGCGCCGGGCGAGGGCGGCCCCTGCCCCGACCACCGCGAGACATGCCGCCCCCGGCCGAGCCGAACAGGAGCCCGCCCCGGGCCACTTGTCGCCTCGGCATGCCACGGACCACCCATGAATCGAGGACAGAAGTGACGAATCTTCGTGCCGTTCTCCGGCGGCGTGCCGCCGTGCTGACGGCGGCCTGCGCAGCCGTGCTCGTCGCGGGGTCCCTCTCGGGCGCCGCGACCTCGCAGGCCGCGACGTCCCAGCCCTGCGACCTCTACGCCGCCGGCGGCACCCCGTGCGTCGCCGCGCACAGCACCACCCGCGCGCTGTACGGCACCTACAACGGGGCGCTCTACCAGGTGCGCCGCGCCTCGGACAACGCCACCCGCGACATCGGCGTCCTCAGCGCGGGAGGCTACGCCAACGCTGCCGCGCAGGACTCGTTCTGTGCCGGGACGAGCTGCGTCATCACGGTCGTCTACGACCAGACCGGCCGGAACAACCGCCTCACCCAGGCGCCTCCGGGAGGATTCAACGGGCCCGCGGCAGGCGGGTACGACAAGCTCGCCAACGCCACGATGGCGCCGGTCACCCTCAAGGGCAACCGTGCCTACGGCGTCTTCGTCTCGCCCGGAACCGGCTACCGCAACAACGCCACCAACGGGATCGCGACCGGTGACCAGCCGGAGGGCATGTACGCGATCCTCGACGGCACGCACTACAACGACGGCTGCTGCTTCGACTACGGCAACGCCGAGACCAACAGCCGCGACAACGGCAACGGCACCATGGAGGCCGTCTACTTCGGCAACAGCCGCGGTTGGGGCTCCGGAACCGGGAACGGCCCCTGGGTGATGGCGGACCTGGAGAACGGTCTGTTCTCCGGCGCCAACCCCGGCAACAACGCCAACGACCCGACGGTCAACCACCGCTTCCTCACGTCGATCGTCAAGGGCGAGCCCAACCACTGGGCCATCCGCGCCGCGGACGCCACCTCCGGGGCACTGTCCACCTACTACAACGGGGCCCGGCCGAACGCCGCCGGCTACAACCCGATGAAGAAGGAGGGCGCGATCATCCTCGGCATCGGCGGTGACAACAGCAACAGCTCCGCCGGCACCTTCTACGAAGGCGTCATGACCTCCGGCTACCCCTCCGACGCCACCGAGAACGCCGTCCAGGCCAACATCGTCGCAGCCGGGTACTCGCAGGGCTCGGGCGGCGGCACCGCCCTCAACCCGGGCTCGACGGTCTCGCTCCGGGCGACCACCGCCTGCTGCACCGGCAGGTACCTCAGCCACTCCGGCGCGGGCGTCGCCACCACGGCCGTCACCTCCGCCAGCCCGGCGGCCGACAAGGCCAACGCCTCCTGGATCGTCCGGCCGGGCCTGGCCAACAGCGCCTGCCGTTCCTTCGAGTCGAAGAACACGCCCGGCAGTTACCTGCGGCACCAGAACTTCCAGCTCTACCTGCACCCCGACGACGGCGGCGTCCTGTTCGCCAACGACGCCACCTTCTGCTCGCAGGCCGGCGTGAACGGCCAGGGCACCTCGCTGGTCTCCTACAACTTCGCCGACCGCTACATCCGTCACTACAACGACACCGGCTACGTCGCCTCCGACGGCGGCTCCAACACCTTCGACGCCACGGCCTTCTGGCCCGACGACGTCAGCTGGGTGGTCGCCGCCCCCTGGACGCCCTGACCGCAGCACCGGGGCACCCGGTGGGCCCCTGGACCGGTGATCCGGCAGGGGTCCACCGGCCTTCGTGGTCGGCGGTCGGCGGTTCGCCGGCAGGCGGTACCGGACCCGGCCGATCCCGCTCCGGCGGTCCGACCGGGCCTGCCGGCGAGGACGCCGCGGCATCCGGAACCCCGTCCGGAACCCCGGCACCCCGTCCGGAACCCCGGCACCCCGTCCGGAATCGCGCGGCGCCCGGAGGCTGAGACAGCGTCACCGGGTGACGAGGCGGTCGCCGGCCCCGGCGGTCGCCACCAGGTGCCGCCGCCGGCCCGGCAGCAGCAAGGTCGGATGGGCGACGCTCCAGGCCGCACCCGCGCAGATGAACTCCTTGATCCGGGCGCCGGTCCGGCCCGCCACGACGGTGGAGGTGACCTGGTCGTCCGGGGTCACGCGCTGCAGGATTCCGTCCCGGCGTCCGAGGCTGATGCACTGGACGGAGTAGCCGATGGCGCTCTCGGGCACCTCGCGGCCGGTCAGCCGCGCGGCGAGCGCGTCGGCGGCCTGCCACGCCATCGGGGTCGCCGTGGCGCAGGACATCCGCAGCGGCTTTCCGCCCTGGCCCTCGGCGAGCGCCGCGTCGCCGACGGCGTACACGTCGGGGTGCGAGACCGAGCGCATGGTGCGGTCGACGACGATCTGCCCGGTGCCGGACACCTCCAGGGTGGTGGCGGCCGCGATCGGGTGCACGGAGAAGCCCGCGGTCCACACCGTCACCCGGGCCGGGATCTCGCCCGAGGCGGCGGTGACCACCCGGTCCGCCTCGACGCGGGTGATGTCGGCCCGCTCGTGGACCGTGATGCCGAGCCGGTCGAAGACGACGCGCAGGTGGCGCTGCGCCTTGTCGCTGAGCCAGTCGCCGACGCCGCCGCGGGCCGCGATCGCGACCTTGAGGCCGGGGTGCGCCTCGGCGATCTCGGCGGCCGCCTCGATGCCGGTCAGGCCGCCGCCCGCCACCAGCACGGTCCCGCCCGGCTCCAGCTCGCCCAGGCGTGCCCGCAGTCGCAGCGCGTCCTGCTTCCCGGCGACGTTGTGGGCGTGCTCGGCGACACCGGGGACGCCGTGGTCCGCGGCGGTGCTCCCCAGGGCGTAGACGAGGGTCTCGTAGCCGAGGGTCTCGGCGCCCTGCTCGCCGGTGAGGGCGACGGTCCTGCGGTCGGCGTCGACGGCGGTGACCCACGCCTGCCGGACCCGCACCCCGGTACCCGCGTAGAGGTCGTGCAGCGGCCGCCGCGGCAGATCCTGCCCGCTCGCGAGCTGGTGCAGGCGCACCCGCTCGACGAACTCGGGGTCGCCGTTCACCACGGTGATCTCGACCTCGTCGCGGTGCAGCCGCCTGGCGAGGCGACCGGCGACGGTGGCTCCGGCGTACCCGGCTCCGAGGACGACGATGCGGTGATTCATGGCTCGCTCCTGTTCGGTTCGGTTGGACTCACCTCCTGAACCGGACAGCCGGGCGATCCCTGACAGGATTCGACTGTGACCTGGGTCACCAGATCTCGGTGAGGGGCCGGTGCGGGCCGGCGGCCGCCCAGCTGCGCGTGAGGCGTTCCAGCTTGTCCGGATTGACCTGGATGTGGACCGCGCCGACGCCCCCGGGAGCGGGCGCGAGGCAGATGATGCCCAGCACCCGCTCGCCGACCGCGATCAGCGCGGCCGGGCCGCCGTTGACGACGGCGGCGTGGAGGGCGACCCGGCCGCCCTCGCCGACCTGGGCCCGCTTGGCGGCGCTCGGCCGGAACAGGCCCCGCAGGTACCGCGCGACGTGCAGCGCGCCGACGACCGGCGTCCGGCGGGCCGCGACCTTGGCACCGCCGTCGGCCACGCTGACGGCGTCGCCGGTGAGGAGGCGGACCAGCGGTTCGGTGTCGCCGCTGAGGGCCGCCGCGAGGAACTCCTCCACGACCCTCCGCGCGGCCGCCGCGTCGACCTCGGTGCGGGTCCGTTCGCTCGCGAGGTGCTGCTTCGCACGGCGGTGGATCTGCTGGCAGTTGGCCTCGGTGAGGTCCAGGATCTCCGCGATCTCACGGTGCGGGTAACCGAACGCCTCGCGCAGCACGTACACCGCGCGCTCGTTGGGCGACAGCCGCTCCATCAGGGTGAGCATCGCCATCGAGACCGACTCGCGCTGCTCGAAGGTGTCGGCCGGACCGAGCAGCCGGTCCCCGGTCAGGAGCGGCTCCGGGAGCCACTGCCCGACGTAGGTCACCCGCCGGGCCCGCGCCGAGGTCAGCTGGTTGAGGCAGAGGTTGGTCAGCACCTTCGTCAGCCACGCCTCGGGCGTCTCGATCAGGTCCCGGTCCGCCGCGTGCCACCGCAGATAGGTGTCCTGCACCGCGTCCTCGGCGTCGCCGGCCGACCCCAGCAGCCGATAGGCGATCGCCTCCAGGCGGCCCCGGGAGCGCTCGAACAGGTCGGCCTCGTACGTGCGCAGTGACATCGCGCCATGATCGTCCATGGGTGCGGGCCGCGTCCACCACCCTGCGGGGGCCCGGTCGGCGACGGTCGTGCCGACGGATCCCGGCCCGCGCCCCGGACCGGCCGCCGCCGGCCGGTGGCTCAGCCGGTGGCTCAGCCGACGGCACCGAGGATCGGCGCCCAGGCGGCACCGGTGAGGGCGGCCACCGCCTGCTGCTCGGAGAGCGGGGGAGCGGTACGGGTGGGCTTCGGGACGTCGCCGCCGCTGCCGCCGCCGGTGCTGTTCCACTCCACCAGCTGAAGCTGCGCGCCGGTCGACCTCAGGGTCACCGTCACCGTCCAGCGGCGGGCGGTGTCGGCGCGCACCGGGTGCTCGGCAGCGTTCTGCTCGGTCATCACCACGGCCCCGCCGGGCACCGCGGCACTGCTCGGCAGTTCGCTCAGCCGGCAGGTGTCACCCTTGGCGCGGGCAGGTGTCCGCTCGCAGCTCAGCCCGTCGCCGTCGCCGAGCGGCAGCTTGAGCCGTACGGCCGAGACGCCGACCATGGCGGCGCCCTGCCCGTCGTCGACGACCAGTTCACCGTTGGCGACGTACCCGCCGGACGGGTCCGCAGGGTTGTTGCTCTGCCCGCTCACCTGGCTGAACCGACCCCCGGGGAAGGTCAGCTCCAGGGCCTGGACCATCTGGTCCCCGGTGATCGCCGAACGCGGCACCGCCAGCGCCACCGGCTCCATGTCGGAGGCCGCGGAGCGGGTCCCGGGGAACCCGCCGGGGGCCACCAGGCCGGCGGCCGCCGCGATCACGGCGCAGGCACCGACCCCGGCGCCGATCCCGGCGACGACACGGGCGCTGCGCCGGCGCCGACGGCTCCGCCCGCGCTCGACGGCTCCGCCCAGGAGAGCGGTGAGATCGGGTTCGAGGGAGTCGGCCGTGCGGTCCAGGGCACGGGCGAGGTCTGCTTCGAAGGGCATGCTGGCGTCACCTTTCGGTCACTGAAGGGGGGATTTGCGATGGATCGGGCCTGGAGGCACCGGTGTTCAGTGCGGCACCAGGTCGGAGAGACTGTCGCCCAGCAGCGCTCGCACCCGGCCGAGCGCACGGGTGCCCTGGGAGCGGACCGCGCTGCTGCTCAGCCTGAGCATCCGGGCGGTCTCCTCGATGCTGTGGTCCTCCCAGTAACGCAGCAGCAGTACCGCCCGGTCGCGGGGCGGGAGTTGGCCGAGCGCGTCCAGCAGGGTGAGCCGCAGCGCGGTGTCCGGGCCGGACGTCGCACCGTCGGGCAGGTCCCCGACGGGCCGCTCGCCGGTGCTCCGCCGGCGCCGCAGGCTGAGGAAGGTGCGGACCAGAACCGTCCGGGCGTAGGCCTCCGGGCTGTCCGCGCCGGCCACCCTGCTCCAGTGCACGTACAACCGGCTCAGGGTCTCCTGGACCAGGTCCTCGGCGAGGTGGGCGTCACCGGCCGCCAGGACGTACGCCGAACGGTGGAGCGCCTTCGCCCGCGCGGCCACGAACTCCAGGTACTCATCCTCCTGTGCTGACTTCACTCGGTTACCGCCTGTTCGTTCGTTCCGTGATCCCCGTGCATACCCCTCATGACTACGTGAGGCGTCAGGATGTCGCGCGGGTGGGGCACTTTCTCCCGCACCGCCGCCGGACCGCCGGCGCGGAACCCCGTTGCGGGCACCCGATGCACCGCCGGCGGCGGGGCCGTGACCGGCCACCTGGTCGGAGCCCGCCCGGCCGGCGGGGCGTGCAGGTCAGGACGCCGGGGTCGTACGATCCCCAGCATGGTTCACGACCTCAGCAACCCCGACGATGTCTTCCTGGCGTTCTGGCGCGAGCGCCTGCTCTCCACCCTGACCACCGTGCGTCCCGACGGCACCCCGCACGTGGTGCCGGTCGGCGTCACCTACGACCCGGAGGCCGGGCTGGCCCGGGTGATCACCAACCGGGCCAGCCGCAAGGCCCGCAACGTCCAGGCGGCCGGCCCGGACGGGATGCGGGTGGCGCTCTGCCAGGTGGACTGGGCGCGCTGGTCCACCCTGGAGGGCGTCGCGGTGGTGCGCGAGGATCCGGAGGCCGTCGCGGAGGCCGTCCGCCGCTATGCCGAGCGCTACCGCCAGCCGAGGGTCAACCCGGACCGGGTCGTCATCGAGATCACCGTCGACAAGGTGCTGGGGCGGGCCTCCGTCCTTCGTGCGGCGGGCCTGGCCTGACCGGCGGGTCGCGGGGATGCGGCCGCCGGTACGGATGCGGTGGGTCCGGGCCGGCCGGGCGTGAGCCGTCGGTGGCCCGGGCCCCTCGGGTGGTCGGACCCCGGGAACGGGGTTCCACGCGCGGATGTGAGGCGCGTGACGGGAGGGTCCGCGGTTGTTTAGTGGGTGTTGATCGCCGCGGTCTAACGTCGCGTCAGCTCTCGCCCCGGGAGCACCGGCCCGCCTTCCGGTCCCGGCCGCCCGACCCGCCCCGCAGAATCGAGACGCCCGGCCATGAGCCAGCCACCGACCGAGACTCCGTCGGCAGAGCACCTGACGGACCACGACGCCGCCACCTTCCGCACCCTGCTGTCGGGGCTGGAGCGCTCCCTGGAGGCCGATCGGCGGTCCGCCGGCGGCCGGGCGACCGACGGGGCGTCCTCCGGTGAATGACCGCAGACCGGTCCCGGCGGTGATCGTGGTCGTGCCGCTCTGGCACCGGGGGGCCGGCTCGGGCATCCACGGCACCGATTACACCCTCACCCCGCCCCCCGCCCCGGGCGGGCCGCTCGGTGGCGAGGGCGCCGGTGGTCCGGCTGGCCCGGTGCCGCCCGGGGGACCCGCTCCGGCCGCCGGCCCCGGTCGTCCCGGCTGAGTCCCCGCTCGGCTCCCGGGCCGGTGCACGTCGGGCAGGCGGAGCGGGAGCGCCCGCGCGGACGGAACCCCGGTCCGGCGCCGGTGGTTCGCGCTCTTGTTCTCCCGGAGCCGCACTGCCAGGCTGGTCGTCGTACTCGGTGGGGATCGCACGCACGACTCGCTTGGGGGGACGCACATGGCGCAGCAGCAGCCCGGAAATCTCTTGGTGTGGCGGACACTTGTCCTGGTCGGGGCCGTCGGGGTCGCGATCGGTCTGATCGGCAAGGTTCCGCTGCTCGGTCTGGTGGCGGGGCCCGTCGCGATCGTCGGGGTGATCGGACTCTCGATCGCCCGGCGCAACCAGTAGGGACGCCACCAGCTGGGACGTCCCGGGAGGGACGCCGCCGGCGAACGGGCCCGGTCGCAGGCCTGCCACCTGCGGCCGGGCCCGCGCCACATGACGTGGCGTCGGATCATCAGCTCCACCGGATGTCGGCGGGCGTGTCGAGCGGCCGCCGGTCGGCCATGGCCTCCGGTGCGGCGAGGGTGTCTGCCTTGCGCAGGGCGACCGGGAACCGCAGGTGGGTCCGCTCCTCCGGCTCGCCCAGGTTGATCTGGAAGACGCGGAACTCGTCCAGGTCCAGGGCCTCCAACTGGTCGAGGTTCTGGGTCAGCAGGAACGCCGGCGTCCACCGCCGCCGCGATCGCCTCGGGGCGAGCAGCCCCTCGTTGTTGGCGTGGGTCAGCCTGGACCGGCTCATCCGGAAGGGCCCCACCACGGTGTTGCCGAACCTGAGCCGTTCCGAGGACATGGCGCGGAAGAACTCCCTGACCGAGCAGTGGTTCCCGTTCGCGTGGTAGTCCGGGCCGTTCAGCATGGCGTCCACGTCGGCGGGCGTCACGGTGGTGTCCGTCCCGGGGAAGGTGACGAGGATGGTGAGCCCCTGGACGTCGCCCTCGCCAAGCCGGTCGCCGAGCAGCAGGCCCCGATCGGCACCGAAGGTGAACAGGGCGTCCGGGTCGAGGGACTCCCGCTCGTCCTGGGGAACCGCCCGCTCGGAGCGCTCCTTCACCGGCAGACGACGGTACTCCCCTCCCGGCTCTCGTCGTAGACGACGCTGAAGCCGTCGACGGTCTCGTAGCGGGCGTATGTGTCGTCCCCGATGGTGGCGAGGTCCACATCGCCGCCGTGCTGCTGGGTGAAGGTGAGGATCTCACCGAAGACGGCACTCATGGCAGAACCCCACCCGGAGATTCGGCGAGCGCGGAGGGCTCGGCCCCAGTCTGGTCCGGGACACGGCGCCGCCCAAGGGCAGAAACACCCACAGGACGCGGGGCACAGTTGCCCCCGGGCCGGGCCGGTCCGGTCCTCGGCCGCCCGCTCTCCGTGCTTCGCGGGCCCGCCCTTTGCGAAGTGTTTACCCACTGGGGCGGGCCCCGGCGGGCCGCGCGGGCGGGGAGGGCGAAGACTGGAAGGTGCGAAGGTCCGGGGCCCGTGCCGGCACCGCCTGCGGAGCGCCGGGCAGCCACGCTACCGAGGGCCAGCCATGAGTACCGAGGTCAGACGGGTCGCCGTCGTCGGTGACTGCCCGCTGTTCCGGCGCGGCCTGGCCCAGGTGATCGAGTCCACCGGGGACCTGGCCCTGGTGCCGGCGGCGGGGTCCGTCGAGGAGGTGGAGGGCCGCCTGCAGCCCGGCGACGTCGTCCTGGTCGACCTGCAGTTACGTCCCGCCGACCTGTCCGCCGCGGTCTTCCGGCTGGCCGGCCGGGGCGCGGAGGTGCTGGTGCTCTGCTCCCCGCTGCAGCAGGACATCGTGCCGCCGATGGAGGCCGGTGCCCGCGGTTGTCTGAGCAGGCAGGCCGGCGAACCGGAGCTGCTGGCGGCGATCAGGCTGGTCGCCTCGGGCTGCGGGTACGTGTCGGCGGCGCTCGCCGTACGCCGCTGGTCGGAGCCGCCGTGCCGGGTCACCGACCGCGAGCGGCAGATCCTGGAGCTGGTCGCCAACGGCGAGACGGACCACGGGATCGCGGAGCGGCTGGGGATCAGCGAGCACACCGTGCACTCGCATCTGGACCGGCTGCGGGACAAGATCGGCTCCCGCCGCCGGGCCGACCTCACCCGCTTCGCGGTCGCCCACGACATCGTGCCCAACGCCTAGCCCCCCGCCGGCGACACGGGCCGGGCGCGGAGCCCACCGAGAGCGGCGCGCACCGGGCCCGCTGGCCGTCCGTCACGCCGTGCGCTGCTCCTGGGGTTCCGGCGCCTGCGCCGGCCGGAGGAACTCCTCGCGGATCTCCTTGGGCCCGAACGGCCAGGTGCGCTCCGTCCTGGCCCAGAGCAGGAAGGCGACGCAGCCCAGCGCGACCCAGGCCAGCGACCACTCCACCGGGTGGTACCCGGGGGAGTTGCGGTCCGCGTAGCCGTAGATGACCAGCCAGCCGACCGCCGCCACCACGCCCGGCAGCGGATGGAGCCACATCCGGTAGGGCCGGTGGAGGGCGGGCTGCCGGCGGCGCAGGACGACGACGGCGGCGATCTGGGCGAGCGCCTGGACGATCACCATCACGGTGGTGAGCATGGTGATCAGGACGGTCAGCGGCGGGTGCTCCACCGTGTCGCCGACGTGCCGGCTCAGATAGAAGCCCGCGGCGGTGACCAGCACCATGGTGACCAGCCCGAGGACGGGAAAGCCGTGCCGGGGGTGCAGCTTGCCGTAGGCCCGGAAGAAGGTGCCGTCGCGGGCGGCGTCGTAGGGCACCCGGGAGCCGCCGAGCAGGCCGGCCAGGACGGAGGCGAAGGCGGTGACCAGGATGAGGACGGTGACCACGTCGGCGGCGGCCCTGCCCCAGGCCTGTTCCAGCACGGCGGAGGCCACCGACCTGGAGGCGACGGAGTTCGGGTCGAGCAGCTGGTGCCAGTCCATCGCGCCGAGGACGCCGACCTGCAGCAGCATGTAGATCCCCATGATGCCGATGATCGAGTAGATGATGGCGCGGGGCAGGACCCGGCCGGGGTCCTTCACCTCGGCGCCCAGGTAGGCGGCCGTGTTGTAGCCGAGGTAGTCGTAGATGCCGATGGTCAGGCCGGCGGCGAAGCCGATCCAGAACTGCCCGTGGGTCAGCTCGACGGCGTGCGCGGGCCAGTCGAACGCCCGGCTCGGGCTGAAGCCGCTGAAGGCCGCCAGGATCACGGCGGCCACCGAGGTGATCATCACGCCCCACATCACGGTGGTGAGCCGGGCGATGCTCTCCACCCGGCGCCAGAGCAGCAGGACGACCAGGGCGCAGAGGGCCAGCCCGACCAGGTCGCCCTGGCCCTTGGTCATCCCCGGCCAGAGGTAGCCGAGGTACTGGACGAAGCCGACCACCCCGGTGGACATGATCAGCGGGATGAAGAGCATCGCCGTCCAGACGAACAGGAACGGCATCAGCCGGCCGGTGCGGTACTGGAAGGCCTCGCGGAGGTAGACGTAGCTCCCGCCGGCGCCGGGCAGCGAGGCGCCGAGTTCGGCCCAGACCAGGCCGTCGGCCAGCGCGAGGACGGCCCCGGCGATCCAGCCGATCACCGCCTGCGGGCCGCCGAACGCGGCCACCATCAGCGGGATGGTGACGAACGGTCCGATGCCGCACATCTGGCTCATGTTGATGGTGGTGGCCTGGAAGAGGCCGAGTTTGCGGGTGAAACCTGGGGACACCGGGGCCTCCGAGCACGGGGGAGAGGCGGAAGGACGGGGCCTGGTGGGGTCCGGCCCGCGAGGGGCTTCAAGTTAAAGAGCATTACTTGATGCGTCAAGCCCTCGCGGTGCGAGGGGGTGCGGGAGCTCCGCCCGCCGCCGGCCTTCCGTAGCTCGTCAGGAAACTTTCCTAACGAAAACTCTTGACCATGCCACCTCAGGCCCCGATTCTGATCCCGTCCCGTCCCGTCCCGTCCCGTCCCGTCCCGTCCCGTCCCGTCCCGTCCCGTCCCGTCCCGCCACGGCTTCACCAAGGGCGTTGTCCGGTACGACCGCTGAGGAGCTCAGGAATGAAGAACCTGCACAGAACGGGCGCCGCCGTGCTCGTCGCCGCCGGCCTGGTGGTGGGCGTCGTCGCCGCCCCGGCCTCGGCCGCCGCGACCCGCTACGAGGCGGAGGGCGCGGGTGTCTCGCTCGGCGTGGTGGAGGCCAACCACACCGGGTTCTCCGGCACCGGATTCGTCAACGGGGACAACACGGTGGGCAGTTGGGTGGAGTTCACGGTGAACGCCCCTGCCGCCGGAGCCGCCACCCTCGGCATCCGGTACGCCAACGGCACCACCGTCAACCGGCCCGCCGACATCGCCGTCAACGGCACCGTCGTCTCGGCGGCGCGCGCCTTCACGGGCACCGGCACCTGGGACACCTGGTCCACCGCCACCCTCACCACCCAGCTCGCGGCGGGCGCCAACCGGATCAGGCTCACCTCCACCACCACCGGCGGCCTGCCCAACCTGGACTACCTGGACGCCGACCTCGGCACCACCACTCCTCCCGGCGGCCCGGCCGTCCCCTTCGGCAGCCACCGGTTCCCTTACACGGCGGGCACCTTGAAGCCCATCGGGGCCCAGTCGGCGCTCGACCAGCAGGTGATCAGCACCTACAACGCCTGGAAGGCCGCCTTCGTCAAGCAGAACTGCGGCAACGGCTGGTACGAGGTGATCTCGCCGGACGCCGACCACCCGTACGTGGCCGAGGCCCAGGGCTACGGCATGGTGGTCACCGCCACCATGGCGGGCGCGGACCCGAACGCCCGGACGGTCTTCGACGGCATGGTGAAGTACATGCTCGCCCACAAGTCCGTGAACAACGCCAACCTGCTGGCCGCCGAGCAGGACACCTCGTGCAAGAGCGTCAACGGCTCCGACTCGGCGACCGACGGTGACCTCGACGTGGCCTACGGCCTGCTGCTCGCCGACAAGCAGTGGGGCAGCAGCGGGAGTTACAACTACAAGGATCTCGCGGTCAAGCACATCAACGCCATCAAGGCGAGCGAGGTCAACCCCACCACCCACCTGATGCTGCTCGGCGACTGGTCCGCCGCGGGCGACGCGCAGTACTGGATCACCCGCTCCTCGGACTTCATGCTCGACCACTTCCGGGCCTTCAAGGCCGCCACCGGCGACGGCGCCTGGGACACCGTCCGCACCGCGCACCAGAACCTGATCACCGCGCAGCAGAGCAACTACGCCGCCGGCACCGGCCTGTTGGCGGACTTCGTCGTCAACACCAACGGCACCCCCAAGCCGGCCGCCGGGGAGGTGCTGGAGAGCCCGAACGACGGGGACTACGGCTGGAACGCCTGCCGCGACCCCTGGCGGATCGGGACCGACGCCGTCACCGGCGGCGACGCCGCCTCGCTGGCCTCCGCGCGCAAGCTCAACGCGTGGATCAGGACCAAGACCGGTGGCAACCCGGACAACATCGTCACGGGCTACCACCTCAACGGGACGGCCTTCGACACCGGCAAGGACATGGCCTTCACCGCGCCCTTCGTGGTCACCGCGATGACCGATCCCGGCTCGCAGGCCTGGCTCGACGCGCTCTGGACCAAGCTGGCCGCGACGCCGATCAGTTCCTCGCTCTACTACGGCGGCAGCGTGCAGCTGCAGTCGATGATCGTGGCCTCCGGCAACTACTGGGTGCCGTAGGCGAGTCCGGTGCCGACGGGAGGGTCCCGCGGCGCCTCCGAGGAAGGGCCGGTCCCCTGAGCGGGCCTGCGGGCCCCGGCGGAACGCCGGGGCCCGCAGGCCCGGCCGCGTACGGGTCGGTGCAGCCGGCCCGCGTGGCGCCGGGCGAACCTGGTGCCGGTACCGGCCGTCACGACGACGGCGTAGCGTCCGTCGGTCGTCGCCGTGTCCCAGGCGTAGCTGCGGGTGGCCCCGGACATGACCGTGGACGGCGTACCGGCGAACGGCAACACGATGTTCGGGCACACGGTGCAGGGGAAGTCCACCGTGCCGTCGGTGTCCATCCTGGTGACCAGGGGGCGCCGGGCGCGGGTACCTGGTCGGGCGAGTCGGGAGGGTGGGGCGCAGTTTGCTGGACAACTGGGCGCCCTTCATTCATCCGAATCGCGGCGGCCGGAGCATGAACGACGTAGGGCAGGACGTGGGGACCAGCGGGAATTCCCGCCGTCCGGGGGACCCTCGCCCGAGGGGCGGCTTCGACCCGGCCCGGTGACCGGACGGTGGGACCGGACGGGCCTAGGATCGTTCTGCCCTCCTCGGTCCGCCCGGCTGCCGCACGGGCAACCCCGGACGGGCAACCGGCCGCCCCGAGTCAGGAGGTACCCGCGTGCGCAGGTCGTCGACGGATCAGGTCCGGACGGGCCGGAGGGCTCGGCGCTGTCCCTCCGGTCGAAGGATTCGCTGCTGTCGATCGGATCGGTGGGCTCGGTGCTGTCCATCGGGTCGGTCGGGTCGGTGCTGTCGGTCGGGTCCGTCGGGTCCGCCCTGTCGGTGCTCTCGGTGGGTTCCTGGGCGAGTGCGGGTTCGCTGCTCTCCGCGCGGTCCCGCTGGTCCGTGATGTCGTGGCGGTCCAGTGCCGGGGTGCTCTCCGCCGGTGCCGTGGCGGCCGCAGCGGCCGTGCTGCTGGTCCAGCACCGGCGTCCGACGGGGTGAACCCCCGGCCGCGAGCCGACGACGGGCAGGCGGGCAGGCGGGCAGGGGGGGGGGCACGGCACTCAACTCGCCTGCCGGGAGGCCGGGGCGTGGGCGTCAGGTGGCGACGCCTGCCTCCTCCGGCCCCTCGCTGTGACGTGCGTCACTGTCCGAGGGCTTCGGGTCGGACGTGCGCGATCATGATCCGATGGACGCTCGTTTCCTCGGTATCGCCGAGCTGGTCGAAGTTCCCTCCGTGGCGGTCGTGGTGGACGTCATGCGTGCGTACACGGTGGCGGCCTGGGCCTTCGCCCGGGGCGCGGAGAAGATCGTTCTCGCCGCCTCGCCGGAGGAGGCCCTGACGCTCAAGTCCCGTCACCCCGGCTGGGTGGCGCTCAAGGACGGTCCGCCCGCACCAGGGTTCGACCTCGTCAACTCGCCGGGCCTGCTGCGGTCCGCCGACCTCGGGGGACGGACCGTCGTGCAGAAGACCACGGCGGGGACGGTCGGCGCCCTCGCGGTCGAGGACGCCTCCCTGGTGCTGTGCGCCGGCTTCGTGGTGGCGGAGGCGACGGCCCTGGTCCTGCGGGCCCGCGAGTGCGCCGACGTGACCTTCGTGGTCACCGGCGAGGACGGGCAGGCCGACGAGGACCTGGCGTGCGCCCAGTACATCGCAGGGCGAGCCGCCGGGGCCGGGACGGGCGCGACCGAGTTCCTCCGCCGGGCAGGGGAGTCGCGCGCCGCTCACGAGTTGGCCTCGGGTGTGCGCCAAGGAGCCCACCCCGACGACGTGGCGCTCTGCCTCGAACTCGACCGGTTCCCCTTCGCCATGGTGGCGACCCCGGAGGACTCGCTGATGGTCCTCCGGCCGTACGCCGTGCCTTCGGCGGCCGGCACGAATTCGAACTGACGGAGCGCCGGTGGCCGCGGAGGCGCTCTGATGTCCCGAACCGACCCCCGTGGAACGGCAGGGCCCGGGAGCATCCGACGCTCCCGGGCCCTGCTCGCTCGATGCCTGACTCCGCTCGGTCGCCCGCGCCCCGGGGCCGGATCCGGGAGTGGTTCCGGTCGGTGACCGGCTCCGGACCGGAGCGGTGCGCCGGGGCGCGGGCGGGTCAGTCGGAGATCAACGGCCCTGGAGGGACTTGACGTTGTCGCCGAAGGTCCAGCCCTTCGAGCCGTCCCAGTTGATCGACCAGGTCATGAGCCCCTTCAGCGAACCGCTGAAGGCGTTCCACGACTGGCTGACCAGGCTCGGCGCCATGTAGCCGCCACCCGCGCCGGACTGGGCGGGCAGGCCGGGCACCTGCTTGTCGTACGGCACCTTGATGGTCGTGCCCTGGACGGTCAGACCGTTGTTGAGGCAGGTGGTCTGCGCGGTGAAGCCCTGGACGGTGCCGGCCGAGTAGGAGTCGCCGGAGCAGCCGTACATGCTGCCGTTGTAGTACTGCATGTTGAGCCACCACAGGCGGCCGTTGTCGACGTACTTCTTGATGATCGGCAGGTAGGAGCCCCAGATGGACCCGTAGGTGACGCTGCCGCCGGTGACGTACGCGGTCTCGGGGGCCATGGTGAGGCCGAAGCCGGCCGGCATCTGGGCGAGGACGCCGTCGATGATGCGGATCAGGTTGGACTGGGAGGCGGACAGCGTGTTGATGTTGCCGCTGCCGGACAGGCCGGTCTCGATGTCGATGTCGATGCCGTCGAAGTTGTACTTCTTGAGGATCGGGACGACGGTCGCGACGAACTTGTCGGCGACGGTGCTGGAGCTCAGGTCGATGCCCGCGGCGGCGCCGCCGATCGACATCAGGAGCGTCGCCCCGGCGGCCTTGGCCTGGCACATCTCGGCGGGGGTCGAGACCTTCACGCCGGCGTCCATGCCGTCCTGCCACAGGACGGTGCCGTCGGAAAGGATCACCGGGAAGGCGGCGTTGATGACGTTGTAGCCGTGCGCGGCGATCCGGCTGTCCGTGATGGGGACCCAGCCCAGGCCGGGGTGGACGCCGTTGGAGGCGCCGTCCCAGTTCTCCCAGTAACCCTGCAGGACCTTGCCCGAGGGCTTGGGCTTCGTGGCGCAGGTCTCACCGCCGGTCGGCGTGACGGTCGGCGTCACCGTGGGGGTGACGGTGGGGGTGACGGTGGGCGTGACCGTCGGGGTGACCGTGGGCGTCACGGTCGGGGTGACGGTGGGCGTGACGGTCGGGGTCACCGTGGGCGAGGGGCTGCTGCCGCCGGGGCCCGCGAGCGACACGTCGTCCGCGTAGAAGGTGGGCTGCCCGTACCAGCCGTGCAGGTAGACGGACACCGAGGTGGTGCTCGGCCCGGTGCTGAAGCTGACGCTGAGCTGGCTGTACGACGCGCTGCTGGGCGTCCAGGTGGAGGTGGTGCCGGTGAGGCCGGTGCCGGTCGCGCCCAGGTAGACGTAGCTGCCCTGGACGTAGGCGCTCAGCGTGTACTGGGAGTTGGGCTGCACGCTGACGGTCTGGGCGCACTGGGCGGTGTCCTGGCCGGTCGGTGTGGCCTTGAGCGCGGAGGTGCCGGCGTGCACCGGGCTGCTGACGGTCGCGCCGGCGCCGGAGCAGGTCCAGCCGGAGAGTCCGCTCTCGAAGCCGGGGTTGGTCACCAGGTTGGTGGTGGCGGCGCCCGCCGTGACGGACCCGGACAGGGCGAGGCCGGCGCCGATGACGGCGGCCGCGCTCACCCCGGCGAGCGAGCGCATCATGACGGTGTGACCGTGCGCGGCGCGGCCGGTCCGGTGCACCTGGCCCGCGCGCTCCACGGCCGTCCGCCGCTGGTAGGAGGCTCGGGGCGGCTCGCTACCGGCCTGGTCCGCCGCGGGGCGGCCGGGCTCCTGGCCGGGGCGGAGATCGTCCGACGGACGTGGCGTGCGCGACCTTCGACGGAACATGCTGTGCTCCCTTTCCCGCCGGACGTCATGGACATGACCGACGCGTGGGGGCGCGACGCCCGGCTCTGGGTGAGGTGGGGACATGTGGGGCTGTGCCGAACTGGATCGTAGGAGGGGCGCCAAGGCGCGTCAATAGGTCTGGACCATTGGTCGGAAGGAGGCCAGTATGTGAAGGTGCGTCGGTCGACGGTCGTGCTGTCGGGCACGCCCGCGGTCGGCGCGGGCGGGTGGCGTGAAGGCATGCCGGGACGGCCGCCGCGCGACCGTCAGAGCCGGTGCGGACAACCGACGATGGTGCGAGCACCGTGGGCCGTACCATGGGGATCGGCGCACGCCGAAGGGTAACTACCGCTCACCGCAAGGCTTTTCGGCCGTCGGCGCTGCGGCGTGCGCCTCGCCCGACGCGTCCCCGGAACACGGGCTCCGAGCGCCCGCCGGCTCCCCGAGGGTCAGGCCGGGGCGAAGGTCCGGCGCAGCTGGGCCACCAGCTCCTCCGGGTCGGCGGGGTGGCAGCGGGCCCCGAGGTAGCCGTCCGGCCGGACGATGACCGCCTCACCCGGGCGCGCCGCGTAGGCGGCGGCGAAGGTGCCGTCGCGGTCCTGGACGCAGGGCAGCCGGACGCCGTCCGCCCGGGCGTCGGGGGCGAGGACCACGTAGACGTCCAGCAGGCCGTGCGCGGCCGCCGTCGCCGCCTCGGCGCAGCGGTGCAGCAGCTCGGCGGGGGTGTCCGGGCCCGCGTGCAGGAGCAGCGTGTGGTGCGGGCCGCGGAGCAGGTCGAACAGGCGGAGCGGGTACCGGGCCAGGTCGCGCACCAGCCCGCCGCAGTCGGGCGCCCGGTCGCCGGGGGCCGGGCCGGTCCCGCCCCCGGCGACGCCGTCGACCAGCGAGCTGCCCCGGTAGTTCACCAGCAGCTGCGCCTCGCGCAACAGGATGGTGGTGAAGTCGTCCGGGTCGGACTCGACGCCCGCCCGGGCGTGCCGCACGGTACGGCCGACGACCTCCTCGCCGATCGGGTGCCGTTCGGCCTGGTAGGTGTCGAGCAGCCCGTCCTCGGCCGCGCCGCCGACGACCAGGGCCAGCTTCCAGGCCAGGTTGTAGGCGTCCTGCACGCCGGTGTTCATCCCCTGCGCGCCGGTCGGCGGGTGGATGTGGGCGGCGTCCCCCGCCAGGAAGACCCGGCCCTCGCGATAGCGGTCGACCAGGCGGTGGCTGATCCGGAAGACGGACGACCAGCGCAGCTCGGAGGCCGTGGTCGGGGTGGGGGAGAGCCGGTCCAGAACGGTCTGGATGTGCCGCAGCTGGGGAGTCCGGCCGGACTCCAGCCCGTGCGCGACCTCCCCGTTGGTACCGCCGACCGACGCCACGGCCTCCAGCTCGGCCGGTACCAGCATGGACATCCGGTAGCGCTTGCGGCCGGGCAGCGGGATGCAGACCAGCACGTCGTCGACGCGGCCCTCGGCGTCGTGGTGGACGACCCGGAGGCCGAAGCCGGCCGGCAGGTCCCAGTCCACCTCGACGTCCCCGAGCATGTACTGCTCGGGGAACGCGTCGCCGTCGAAACGGATCCCCATCGCCCGGCGGACCGGACTGTGCGCGCCGTCGCAGCCGATCAGGTAGCGGGCCTGGACGTCCTCGCGGCCCTCGGGCGTCCTGAGCACGGCCCGGACGCCGTCCGCGTCCTGGCCGAGGTCGATCAGCTCCGTCCCGCGCTCCACCGCGGTGCCGTACCCCGCGAGGTGGGCCGTCAGCAGCCGCTCGGTGGTGTACTGCGGGATCGCCGCGAAGCCGTACGGGATGTCCGCCGGCAGGTCCAGGTCGATCCGCGGGCCGGGCTTCCCGTCGACGACGTTCAGCTGGCCGAGCATCGGGACGGCGGCGTCGAGGGCCTCCCGGGCCAGCCCCATCGCGTCCCAGATCTCCAGCGTCCGGGGCTGGATGCCCACGGCCTTGGCGTAGGGCTGCGGCTCCGCGAGCTTGTCGACGATCCGGCAGTCGACACCGCGCCGGCGCAGCTCCGCCGCCGCCGTCAGGCCGACCGGGCCCGCTCCTACCACCAGCACGTCGGTGTCGCCCATGGTCTCTCCCCGGCGTCGGGACGATGCACGACCGCATCACCCTTCAGCCTGCCCCCGCCCGGCCGGGGGCCGCCACTCGCGCGGGCCGCCCGCGGGCGCTGCCGCCGGCGTCCGGGCGGCTCAGGGCCGTGGCCAGGACCCTGCGGGCAGCGTGTCGTCCGGCGGGAAGAACGCGGTGACCGGGCCGCCCGCGCCGTCGCGCTGGAACCACACCATCCGGCGCCGCGCCCCGATGTACGCGGGGGCGCTCACGTACAGGTCGTCCCGCGGGGCCCGCTCGTTGCCCGGGGCGAGCGCCGCGTCCGTGGCGTCCGAGGCGATGGTCCGCAGCAGGGCCAGCACGGTCGCCTCCGCCGCGGCCGGCGCGATGGCGAGGTCCGCGAGGGCCTGCCAGAGCTCGGCCGACACGAAGCTGATCGGCGAGTTGCCCAGCGCGGGGTGCGGCCGGGGGTCCCGGTACGGGTGGACGCGCACGCCGTGGCGGTCGCGGGCGGCGGGGAGGTCCGGCGGTGGGCCGGGGGCCGCCGGTGGAACGGAGGTCATGACGGGCACGGTAGCGCGCCGGCCGCCGGAACGGGCCGGTTGCCCCGATGCGCCCACCGCGGGCCGGCCTCCTGTCACCCTGTCGACGGCGGGCCGGACGACCGGTCGCCGCACCGGCCTGTCGCTGCGCCCCGCACGCGTCCGCCGGGGCACAATCGAGGCGGCCACCGGTCGCGGAGCGCGCCGGCCGGGCCGGGAGGAGCCCGCGATGAACTGTGCCGGTCTGCTGGCCGACGCCTTCGGCCGGATCCGGACGGCCGTCCACGACGTGGTGGAGGGGCTGGACGCGGACGCCCTGGGGCTCCGCCTCGACGAGGGCGCCAATTCGATCGCCTGGCTGGTCTGGCACCTGACCCGGATCCAGGACGACCACATCGCCGACGTGGCGGGCACCGAGCAGGTCTGGACGGCGCAGGGCTGGGCCGACCGCTTCGCGCTGCCCTTCCCCGCCCGGGCCACCGGCTACGGCCACACCGCCCGCGAGGTCGCCCTGGTCCGGGTACCGTCGGGCGGGCTGCTCACCGGCTACCACGACGCCGTGCACGAGCGGACCCTGGCCTTCGTCGGCACGCTCACCGGCGCCGCCCTCGACCGGGTGGTGGACGAGGGCTGGACGCCGCCCGTGACCCTGGGCGTGCGGCTGGTCAGCGTGCTCTCGGACGACCTCCAGCACATCGGCCAGGCGGCCTTCGTGCGGGGCGCGCTGCTCCGGCGGTAGCCCCGGCGCCGACCGCACCCGCGCCGCAGCCCGGCTGCGCCGGTGGATCGCCGCCGCCGACCCGCCGAGCCGTGGCGCCCGGTTCGGCGACGCTCTCACCTCCACCGACTCGCTACCTGGAGCCGCGAGCCGGGGCCGGGGCTCGGCGCCGGGCTCAGGCTCCGGCCGTTCCGGTGGCCGAGCCGCCCTCGACGCCGCCCCCGCTCCGGGCCTCGCGCCCGCCGAGGCCCAGCCGTGCCAGGAGCCCGCCCGACCACTCCGCCGAAGGGCCCGGCGCCCGCGCCGAGAGGTCCCGCAGCCTGCGGGCCGTCGCCAGCCACCGCGCGCAGTCGGTGCAGGAGTGCCCGTGCCCGTTCGCCTCGACGGCCTCGACGGGCCCGCCGGTGTCCTCGCCGTCCAGGCGGGCGGACGTCGCGGCGCGGTACTCGGCACAGGTCATGGGTCCATCGTCCCGCAGCCCGCCCACCGGCCGTCGGGGTGGTCCTGCCGCGCTGCGCCGTCCCGGCGGTGCCCGGTGACCGGCCTCGGCGCTCTCAGGGCTGGGCGGCCAGGTCACCGGTGAAGCCGTCGACCTCCAGGTGCAGGCTGCCGTCGCTGTTACGGGTGTAGATCTGCCGCGCCGGGTTCGCCACGCAGCCGCTGAGGCCGGAGGTCGGCGCGGTCCGCAGCACCAGGCGGTCGGAGCCGACCGAGATCAGCAGGGCGTTGCTGTCGCAGTACGGCGTTCCGGCGCCGGTGTTGTTGTGGATGCTGCCCACCGGGTCGTCCTTCCCGCCCTGGCCGATGGTGATCCGGAAGTCGGCCCTGAGCGCCACCGCCGGGGAGGTGAGCACCCCGGACCAGGTGCCCAGGTACTCGGCCGGGACCAGGCCCGCCGGCTGCTGCCCGGTCGGCCCCGCCCCGGTGCCGGGCCCGGTCACGGACGGGGTGGCGGCGGGCGTGCTCCGCTCCGGCGATGCCGTACCCGACCCGCTGCTCGACCCGGCGCCGGGCGTGGTGCCTGCGGCCGGCCCGGTGGCGGCCGGAGGCGCGCTGTGTTGGTCGCCGGAGGAGCCCCACCCGTCGGCAAGCCAGCCGGCCAGGCCCGCGACGGCCAGGACCGGCAGGACGGCGAGGAGCAGGGCGCGTCGTCGCCGTGCCGCCGGAGTCCGGGGCGCGGCGGGCGGGTTGACACCGGTCGCGGTGCCCGGGCCGGGCTGTCCGGGCCGGCGGCCCGGGGCGGCGGCGGGCGGCGGGGGCGAGACCCACGGCTCCGGCGGTCCGAAGTGGCCGCCGGTGGCACCCGGTGCCCCCGGCGGGCCGGCTGGGTGGTTGCCGGGAGCGGTGGGCGTCGGCCCGCCGCCCTGGCCGGTGACCGGGTGGGCCGCGCCGGCGGGGAGCGCCTCGCCCGGTGCGGCCGCAGCGCTGGCGGAGTCCAGGTCCAGCAGTTCGACGGCCAGGCGGGCGAGCGAGCCGGCGACCGCGGGGGGCAGCCAGTCCCCGCCCAGCCGGTTCGCCGCCGGGCCCGCTCCGGGCCCGCTCGCCGGGGCCAGCAACTCCCGCAGCCGCTCCGGCGTCGGTCTCCGTCCGGGGTCCTTGGCCAGGCAGGCGGTCAGCAGCTCCAGGAACTCCGGTTCCTGCCCGCCGAGTCGGCCGAGGTCGGGCTCCTCGTGCACCACCCGGTAGAGCAGCGCCGGGGCGCCGGTGTCCGACCCGAACGGGGCGATGCCGGTGGCCGCGTAGGCGAGGACGGCGCCGAGCGAGAACACGTCGCTCGCCGGCCCGGAGGGCAGACCCTGGGCCTGCTCGGGGGAGAGGAACCCGGGGGAGCCGATCACGAATCCCGTCCGGGTGAGCGCGGTGGCCGCGTCCAGCGACCGGGTGATGCCGAAGTCGATCAGACGCGGACCGTCCAGCGCCAGCAGGACGTTGGACGGCTTGACGTCCCGGTGCACCAGACCGAGCGCGTGCACGGCCGCCAGCGCCTCGGCGAGTCCGAGCGCCAGCACCCGGACGGCCGGGCCCGGCAGCGGGCCGAACTCCCGTACGGCGGTGGCGAGCGACGGCCCCGCGACGTAGGCCGTGGCGACCCACGGCCGCTCGCCCTCGGTGTCGGCGTCCAGCACCGGAGCCGTCCACCGCCCGCCCACCCGCCGTGCCGCGCTGACCTCCTGGCGGAACCGCACCCGGAACTCGTGGTCCGCCGCGTACTCCCGGTGCACGGTCTTCACCGCCACCGTCCGCCCGCCCGCCGTGCGGCCGAGATAGACCTGGCCCATGCCCCCGGCCCCCAGTCGCCGGAGCAGCCGGTACTGGCCGATCTGCCGGGGATCCGCCGCGTCCAACGCCTCCATGGCCTGCCCCGCCCCACCGATTGCGCCGAGGACCGGGCTCCGGCACCCGTGCGTCCCGCTCCCCGCGGTGCGCTCGGGCCGGCCCGGCCGATTCCACCACGGACTGTACGTCAAAGCCCCTACCGGGGGGCCGCCCCGAAGGCGTGCTCCGCCCTCGTCGGCGGTCCGAGGTCCCGGTAGCTCGTGAACCGGGGCCCGGGGCGGCGTCCTGGCCTGGCCGGCCTTCCGGCGGAGGCCTGGGCGGCGCTCGGCGAGGGCGGCGACCAGTCGGTCTCAGGCGCCGGACATCGCCGGTGGCAGGCAGCCGGTCAGGCCGTCGACGCGCGGCGGCCGCCCCGGTGGCGGAGTTCGTCCCGCACGGCGCAGGGCCGGCACCACCGGGTGCCGGCCCTGCCTGCCCACCGGATCAGGGGAGGATCAGTAGAACAGGACGGAGAGGCGGGCCGTGTTCGGGGCCGTGTCACAGAAGTACGTGACCGCCTGACCGGACGTCACGTACGCCTTGCCGGCGCTCTCGCACGCGGCGGCGCTCGGGTACATGCCGATGTAGGTGTAGCCGGACGCCTGGGCGGCCGGGGCGGTCAACAGCGCACCGCCGGCGAGGAGTCCGGCCAGGGCCAGGGTGGAGACTGCCTTGCGAATAGCCATGATGGTGTAGTCCGTTCTTGTAGAGGAACACCAGGAGGCCGCACCCTCGCTGTCTGTGAGCGAGCCTCTCCCACTCGCGTACCGCCGGGCAATGGGCCTCGGGAACTTCGGCCGGAAGCCACCGGATCATGAACAGCCCGCAACCGGAACCGAAGTCCTCACCTGTGAAAACGGGCACACAATCCATTCAAACCTCGGCGGGCCGCGGCCGGAATCCGCCCGCGACCGCCGAACCGGGCGGCCGCGGGGCCGAGGCGCGGGCCGACGGGGCCGGCGGCGTTCACGCAGGCCATGGTCGGTCGTCCCGGTACGTCGGGCACGGCCCGCCCGGCGGTGGCCGGCCTGAGCCCGGCCGATCGGCTCGGCCTCGGAATGTGAAGAACGGCGTGCGCAAGCGCCGCCGAGCGATGGTGACCGGAGGTGGGGGAGAGGTCCGGACCGGTCCCGTCGCTCGGGGACGGGCCGGGGTCGGTGTGCCGGGCACACCCCGTGCGAGGGGAACGCCGATCAGCCCTTCTTGCTCGATCATGACCATTTCTGCTTGAATCCGCGCACGACAGTGCAGGCGCCTCTGCATCCTTGACGGCGGGCCGGCCGGCCGGTGCCCGTCACTTCCGCCGAGGTCCGCCGTGAAGTGTCGCGAGTTGCGCCCGACCCGGGTGCGAGGTCGTCCCGGTCGATCCGCCGTCCCGTGCGTACCTCGCGCCGGCAGTCCGCCGCCTGGTCCCTCCGGCCCGAGGGCCGCCCTCGCGCCGCGGGACACCCGCTCCCCGGCGGGCGCAGAACGCGCGCCGGCCTCGGCGTGCGTCGGACGGGCGCTGCGGCCGGGGTGACGGGTGCTCCGGCCCCGGCGGCCCCGGCGGCCTCGTCCGGTTCGCGGTCCGGAGGCGGCGGCAGGCCGGCCCGTGCATGAAAGGATCTTGGACATGAACGACAGGTTCTTCGGGCTCCCGGTCCTCCGGACGATCAGCGCGTCCGTCAGCGAGCGCCGGCTGGACCAGTTGCCGGTCCTGGTGATCGACCATCCGCGGGCGCGGGCCGCGGTGACCCTGCAGGGCGCGCAACTGATCGCCTGGCAGCCCACCGGGGCCGAGCCGGTGCTCTGGCTGAGCGAACAGGCACGGTTCGAGCCGGGCCGGGCCGTCCGGGGCGGGGTGCCGATCTGCTGGCCGTGGTTCGGCCCGGCCGCCGAGCCCTCCCACGGCTTCGCCCGCCTGCTGCCTTGGGAGCTCACCGAGTCCGGCGAGGACGGCTCCGGCGTGACGCTGACCCTGACCCTGCGGGCGAGCCGGCGGTCGAGGACGTACTGGCCGCACGCGTTCACGGCACGCGTCACCATCAGGCTCGGCCCGGACTGCGCGATCGACCTCGAGGCCCACGGCGACTACGAGAGCACCGCGGCTCTGCACAGCTACTTCCGGGTCGGTGACATCGACACCGTCACCGTGGCCGGCCTCGGGAAGACCTACCTCGACGACCTGCTCGGGACGGAAGGCCGGCAGGAGGGAGACCTGGCCTTCACGACCCCGCTGGACCGGGTCTACCCGCAGGCCGATGACGTCAGCCTGATCAACGACCCCGGCCGGGGGCGCACGATCGAGGTCCGGCACCGCGGGCAGAGCGACGTGGTGCTGTGGAACCCGGGGGAGCCGGGGTGCAGCGACCTGGCCGCCGGAGGCCACCACGACTTCGCCTGCGTGGAGACCGCCAGGATCCGCCGACCGCTGGTCAGCACCCCGGGCAGCCCCGCGCGTCTCGGGCTCACCGTGCGGGTCGGGCAGCGCTCGCGGGCGGGCGGGGAACCGCCGGGATCGAGGTCGGCGGTGGACCCGCACCGGTGAACCGGCTCTCCCCGCGCGGCCGGCGCGGTTCTGGTCACCGAGGGCGCCGGCTCGCACGCCCGGCGGGGGACACCCGGTCGCCACGGGGTGTCGGCGGGATCGTTCCGCTGGCTGCCGCCGGGGGTGCCGCACACCTACGGCCCTACGCCGGGCACCTGGTCGGAGTACCGGGTGCTGTTCGAAGGGCCCGCCACCGGCCGCTACGAGGACCTCGGTCACCTGGCCGCCGGCCCGGCCCTCGTCGAGCCGGCCGACCCCGCCGGCACCCGCGCGGCCCTCGACACGCTGCTGGAACGACACGCTGCTGGAACTCGGCCCACGACCCGAGTCGTCGAGCTCCCACGTCGCCGCGGCGGCCACCCTGCAGGTACTGATCGCCGCGGTCGGCACCCCGCTCGTGGCACCGCGACCCGCGGCAGACGCGTCGCTGGACGTCGGACGACGGGCGCTGGCCGTCCTCGCGCGTGACGCGGCCGGCCCGGTGAGCATCAGCGCGGTCGCCCGGGAGCTGTCGGTATCCCGCGACAGGCCGGCCACCCAGGTCCGTCGCCTCACCGGTTCGACGCCCACCGACCACCTCACCCGGCTGCGCCTGAACCGGGCCAAGGGGCTCCTCGCGTTCACCGACCGCTCGGTCGCCGACGTGGCCCGCGCGGTCGGCTACCCGCACCCCGCGTACTTCACCAGGGCCTTCACCCGCCGGATCGGAGTCCCCCCGAGCACCTTCCGGCAGCAGCAGGGGACATGAGGGAGTGTGCTTCAGGGCTGCCGCTGCGGCGGAGCCGGCCGGCCGTGGCGGCGAGGGGGACGACGTCCCGGCTGCGGGGAACCTAGGGGAGCACCTCGGCCGGGCCGGGGCTGCCGAACTCGCGCAGCGACTCCTCCACGATCGCGTTCAGGCTGGCGTGGTGGGCGCCGCGCCAGTAGACCTGCCCGCAGTCCGTGCACTGCGCGAACGCGTCGTACGCACGCTCGGTGCCGTCCTGCAACTGCTCGTGCACCGACTCCTTGGCGGCCTCGCGGAGCGTTCCGTTGCAGGCCGTGCACCTGGTCCAGGGGGCGAGCGGCGGGGCGAAGCGGGAGAGGACGTCCCGCAGCTGCTCGGGCGGGCGGTGGCTGTAGACGTACGCGCCGGCCCAGAGTTCGCGCCGGTGGAGCAGCCCGCGGTCGCGGGAGAGCATCACCCGCTGCTCGGCGGCCGAGCGGGTGGCCAGGGCCGCGTCGCCGATGTCGACGCTCTCGTAGGCGGCGTCGACGCCCAGCAGCCGCAGCCGCCGGGCCAGGGTGCCCAGATGGACGTCGAGCAGGAAGCGGGGCGGGCCGGGGAGCGGTTGCGGCCGGGGGACGGCCAGGACGGTCACCTCGTCGCCGTCCCCGGGGACGTGCGAGACGGGTACCGGGCGCCCGCCGACCAGGAGCGCGCCCGCCTCGGTGAGCGGGACCCCCAGCGACTCGACCACGTGCCCGAGCGTGGAGACGCCGTCGGTCCGCACCGCCGACCGTCCGGCCCGCCGTACCGCGGCGACGAAGAGGTGCAGTTCAGGGGCAAAGCTCAGCCAGATCTCCGGTTTCTCCACCCGGCCAGCATGCCAGTGTCCGCCGGGCGGCTGCCAGGCAATTCGGGGACGGCGCGGGCGGGGCCGGGGCCCGTAAGCCCGGCGGTGGCGGATCAGCGGACGATGCCCACCAGGGCGTCGCCCTCCCGGGCGCAGACCAGCGCGCCCGGGCAGCAGGTTCTCCAGCCGCCGGAGCCGGGGCCGAGCAGCGTCACCCCGCGCCAGTCCGCCGACTCGGAGGGCCCGCCGCGCCACAGTCGCAGGCCCAGGGGCTCCACCATCACGTCCGCGGGGGCGGTGCCGGGCACGTCGGCGGGGTCGGGCAGGACGCTCGCTATCTCGTCGGCGGGGTAGCCGAACAGGTCGATGTCGTCCCAGGCGACCACACCCGGTCCGGGCCCGGCCGGCGGCTCGTCGGCCCGGATGTCGATCCGGGCCAGGCCCTCGGGGGCGCCGGGACCGCCGCCGCCGACGGTCAGCACGACGCCGCCGACGACCGCGCTGAGGTTCCAGTCGGGTTCGAAGAGCAGGCCGCTCAGCCAGGCGTCGTGGGCGTGCCGCAGTTCCGCGTACTGCGCCAGGGACAGTCGCATGCACGGGCGGCTGCGCCTCACCTCGCCGCCCGCCGTCAACAGGCCGTGGACCTCGGCGGGGGACATCCCGAACCTCAACAACCCGGCCGCGTCGGGCAGGGCGACACCGACTCCAGGGCGCAACGTCAACATCGCACCATTCTTCGCCCTGGGACCGACAACGCAAGAGCCAATGGCACCCGGCTCCGGAATTCCGCCCGCGCCGTCACCCGGCCGACGGTGAACGGCGGGCTGCCCCGGTCGGCCCGGTACGCGCCGGGGAGCGTGCCGACGGCCTCACGCGCGGGCCTGCGCCCTCGGCCGCACGCCCAACCCGGCGCGGCCGGCGGCCCGGACCGTCCCGTCGGCGCCGCCGATGCCCTGCCAGGGGTCGTGGGCGAGCAGCAGGTGCCCGTCCAGGTCGACCCAGTGGGCCCGGTCCACGAGATGGACGGCGGGTGCGATGCCCAGCGAGCTGGCGGTCAGGCAGCCGAGCATGACCCGGGTGCCGCTGCCGCGCAGCGCCTCGCAGATCCGCAGGGCGGCGAACACCCCGCCGCACTTGGCGAGTTTGACGTTGACGCCGTGCACCCGGCCGGCCAGCCGGACGGCGTCCCGGTGACCGGCGGCGTCCTCGTCCGCGATCACCGGGAGCGGGGAGTCCGCGGCCAGGGCGGCCAGCGCCCGGTGATCGCCGGGGGCGATCGGCTGCTCGACGGCCGAGACCCCCAGGGCGGCGAACCGCGGGAGCAACTCCCCGGCCCGGGCGGCGGTCCAGGCGCCGTTCGGGTCGAGCAGCAGCCGGGCCTGCGGGGCCGCGGCCCGGACGGCCTCGACCCGGGCGAGATCCTCGGCCGGGTCGGCGCTGCCCGCCTTGACCTTGAGCACGGTGAACCCGGCGGCGGCCAGCCGGGTGGCCAGCGCGGCGGCCCGGGCCGGGGCCGTGATGCCGATGGTCCGCGCGGTGGCGGCGGCCGGGGCGGCGGCCGTGCCGAGCAGCCGGTGGGCCGGCTGCCCGGCCCGCCGGCCGGCGAGGTCCAGCAGTGCGGCCTCCAGTGCGGCGGCCACCCCCGGGGCGAGCGTGTCGAGGAGCGCGGTGCCGTTCCCCAACTGCTCGACGGCGGCCTCGGGCCCGGTCATCGCCTCGATCCTCGCCCGCACCGAACGGAACTGGCGAACGATCAGCGCGGTCGGCAGGCCCAGGTAGTGGCTGCTGACCACCTCGCCCGAGCCGCTCAGCCCGTCCTGCCGGAGGGTGACCACGACGGCGTCCCGCGCGGCCGTCACCGACCGGGAGATCCGTAGCGGCTCGGCCAGCCGCAGCCGCACGGTCCGGGTCTCCATCCTCATCGCCGGCCTCCGAGGGGGTCGGTGACCGTACGGCAGCGGGCCCAGCCGGCCACCTCCACCGCGCCGGGGTGCGGGATCTCCACCGGCCGGACGGCCGCGTGCTCGGGGCCCAGGCGGTGGGTGCGGCAGTAGGCGTCGTCGTAGATGGTTCCCAGGTAGCGGTGCGGCCCGTCGGGGAAGACCGTGGCCACGGCGGCTCCCGTGTCGGTGCGCGCCGCCCAGGCGGCGACCAGGGCCACCGCTCCGGTGCTCCAGCCGCCGCTGACGAAGGAGTGCGCGGCGAGCCGGCGACAGGCGTCCGCCGCCTCGGCCGGGCCGACCCAGTGCACCTCGTCGAAGGCCTGGTGGGCGACGTTGCGGGGGTGGATGCTGCTGCCCAGCCCGCGCATCAGGCGGGCCCTGGCCGGCTGGCCGAAGGTGGCCGAGCCGACCGCGTCGACGCCGATCACCCGCAGGCCGGGCCAGCGTCCGCGCAGCGGTCCGATCAGCCCGGCGCTGTGCCCGCCGGTTCCGACGCTGCAGACCAGGGTGTCCAGGTGGTCCATCCGGCCGATGATCTCCTGCGCCATGGTGTGGTAACCCGCGGCGTTGTCAGGGTTGTTGTACTGGTCCGGCCAGTAGGCGTGCGGGTGCCGCCGGAGCACCCGGCGGACCCGGGCCAGCCGCGCCGCCTGCCAGCCGCCGTGCCGGGCGGGCCGTTCCACGATCTCCAGCGCGGCGCCGTAGGAGCGCAGCAACTGCCGCATCGAGGGTTCGAGTTCGGCGTCACCGACCAGGACCACCGGGTGCCCGAGGGCCTGCCCGGCGAAGGCGAGGCCGATCCCGAGGGTGCCCGAGGTGGACTCCACGACCGTTGCCCCCGGCCGCAGTTCGCCGCGCGCACGGGCCCCGCGCAGCATGGCCACGGCCGGGCGCGCCTTCATCCCGCCGGCGCCGAGGTACTCCAGTTTCGCCCAGAAGCCCGGCTGCGGGAACGGCAGCGCGGTGCGGATCCGGGCCATCGGCGTGCGTCCGAGCAGGGGCAGCAGGTCCGGGTTGGCCGGGTGCGTCAGGTCGGCGGTGGCCGCCGGGGCGCTCACCGCCCGCCACCGGACGGCCGGACACGGACCGGCCCGCCGTAGCGGTGGACGACGCCGGGGCCGCCGTCCAGCCAGAAGAAGGGGTACGGCTCGGCGCACACCGCGCTCACGCCCCGGCCGAGGAACTGCGGGAGCACCGCGCTGCCGCTCTGGGCGAACATCACCAGCGGTTTGCCGGTCGCCCGGGCGTGGTCGAGGAAGGTGTCGAAACTGCCGTTGCCCAGCGTCATCCCGGAGACCAGCAGCGCGTCGCAGGCGCCGAGCCGGCCGACGGCGTCGGTGTGCACGGGTTCGCCCCACTCGGTGGTGCCGCCCTTGAGGTCGCAGGGCAGGTAGCCGACGCCGTGCCCGCGCAGCTGCTCCAGCAGGGAGTTGACCACGCCGACGACCAGGACGTTCCGCACCCGCCGCAGCGGCAGCAGGTCCACCACGGCCCGCGCCCGGGCCCGGGACTTGGCGAGCGGGTCGCCGGCCGGCAGCGGGTACGGCTGGGCGCCGTTGCCGGGGGAGTGCGGCCTGGCCAGCATCAGCAGCGCGTCCAGGGCCGCCACCCGGACGGCGGGCAGCGGGTGGGCGAGCAGTTCGCCGAGGCCGGCGCCCGCGCAGTCGTCCAGAATCGAGGCGCCGACGGTGCCGGGCTCGACGGCGCAGGAGCCGACCGCCGGGCCGAGCCGCAGGCCGAGCACCTCGTTGCGGTAGCCGCCGGCCCGGCCCTGGTGCCGGACGGCCTGGGTGGTGGTGAAGGCGAGGGCGACGCGCTGCTCCGCCGGGTCGAGGCCGAAGCCGCCCGCGAGGGCCCGGCGCAGGAGGGGGTCCAGGTGACTCATGCCGGGACCTCGGCCGTGGTCCGGTAGCCCACCGTGAGCCGGTCGACCAGGTGGGCGGCCCGCCGGCCGGCCTCGCCGCCGCCGGCGCCGGTGGTCATCACATGCCCGAGGTAGTCGTTGTTGCTGGTGGCCCGGCGCACGACCCGGCCGGGCCCGGCGAGTTCCAGTTCCAGCACGGACCGGTCCTGTCGGACGTGCTCCGCGCCCTCGACGTGGCTCAGTTCGCCGTCGCGGTCCGGGACGAGGAAGGCGATCGCGGCGCCCTGCACGCCGGTCGGGCGGGCGGCCAGCCCGGGTTCGCGGCCGAGCGCGACGTCCACGCAGGCGGCGGCCAGGTCGACGCCGGTGACCCGGCGGATCAGTTCGGTGATCCGGTTGCCGGCCGGGCGCGGGTTGACCTCGATCACCCGGGGGCCGTCCGGGGTGAGCTTGAGTTCGGTGTGCGCGACCACCTGGTCGAGTCCGAGGGCCCGGACGGCCGCGACGGCGGTGCCGGCCGCGGCGGCGGCGAGCGCGGGGTCGAGGTCGGCGGGGAAGTGGTGCCCGGTCTCGACGAAGGAGGGGTCGCCGGCGACGGTCTTCCCGGTCACGCCGACCACGCGCGTGCGTCCGCCGGCGGTGACGGTCTCGACGCTGACCTCGGGCCCGGTGAGCAGTTCCTCCAGGAGGACGGCGGGCTCGCGTCGCTGACCGCGCGCGTTGACCGGGAAGGCCGCGAGGGCCCGGTGGGCGTCGGCGAGTTGCGCCTCGTCGGCGATCCTGCGGACGTACATCCCGGCGCACAGGTCGACCGGTTTGAGCACCAGGGGGTAGCCGATCCGCCGGGCGGCGGCGGCCGTGGCGGGCCAGTCCCGGCCGAGGGCGTGGCGGGCGCCGGGCACGCCGGCGGCCGAGAGTCGGTCGTGCGTGAGGTCCTTGCGGCAGGCGGCCAGCACGGCGTCGGGGTGCGGGCCGGGCAGGCCCAGGCGGGCGGCGACGGCGGCCACCGCGGGGAGGTAGTAGTCGCAGGAGGAGACCACGCCGTCGAATCCGAGGGCGTCGTGCAGCCGTTCGACGTGGGGGAGCAGCGTCCGGGGGTCGTTGGTCTCCGCGTGGAGGATGTTCTCGGCCGCGAGCAGCGGGTGCGGGCCTTCACCGGGTGGGTGGCGGAGGTAGTGCGCGAGGTCGCGGGTGAGGAAGCTGAACCGGTGACCGCCCTCGGCGACGGCCCTCGGCAGCAGTCGGCTCATTGAGCCGACCCAGCTCTCGATCACCAGTAGATGTGCCATGTGTTCCCTCTCGGTGGGTGGCGCCCGGTGCGGCGGTGCCTGGGAGAAGCTAATCCAAAAGCGTTGTCATTTTCAATAACCACGGAAGGTCATCGTTCTCGGGCGTCCCGGGCGGGAGTCGACGGCGGGGCCGGTCGCGGCTCGTCCGGCCGTTCCGGGAGTCCGGTGGGCGGTGGTCATGACGGGTGCTCCAGGCGGCAGGCCCCGCCGGCGGAGCCGTCCTCGGCCGGGGCGTCCCGCCCGCCGTCCGCCCGCCCCGCCCCGGCGCCGTGGGCCCGGCCCTCTTGTCCAGCGCCTGTTGATGCGTCAACCTTGTTGCGAACAAGTCGACTTGACGGATATTCAGCAATGCATGATCGCGAGGGCGATGGACGGGTCGCGGTACCGGACCGAGGGGGACCGATGGCGGCAAGGCGGCATGTGTACCGGGGACTGGCCGCGGTGGCGGCGGCGTTGGCGCTCGGCGCGGGCGGCGCCCTGCCGGCCGCGGCGAGCGCGCCGGAGGGCGTGGTCCGCGGTGCGGGGGCGCCCGGCACGGTTCCCGGCAGCTACCTGGTGCTGCTGCACCCGCAGGCGGCCAGGTCGGCCGCGGGGCAGGGCGCGGCGCTCACCGCGCACTACGGCGGCACGGTCCGGCGGACCTTCGGCTCGGCGCTGCACGGCTTCTCCGCCGCGCTCACCGAACGCCAGGCGCGTCGGCTGGCGGCGGATCCGGCGGTCGCCGAGGTGGTCCGGAACCGCACGGTCTCCCTCGACGCGAGCCAGCCGGCGCCGCCCTCCTGGGGGCTGGACCGGATCGACCAGAAGCGCCCGCCGATGACCGACCGCTTCGACTACCCGGGCGGCGCCGGACGCGGCGTCACCGCGTACATCGTCGACACCGGCGTCCGGATCACCCACGAGGACTTCGGCGGCCGGGCCTCGTACGGCTTCGACGCGGTGGACGGGGACGCCGAGGCCGACGACGGCCACGGGCACGGCACCCATGTGGCGGCCACCGTGGCCGGCGCGACCTACGGGGTGGCCAAGCAGGCGTCGGTGGTGGCGGTGCGGGTGCTCGACGACTGGGGCTCGGGCACGGTGGAGGGCGTGGTCGCGGGGATCGACTGGGTGACCGCCCACGCGGTCAAGCCCGCCGTGGTCAACCTCAGCCTCGGCGGCGACCCGGACGACGTGCTGGACACCGCCGTGCGCAACTCCATCGCCTCGGGGCTCACCTACACCGTCGCGGCGGGCAACGACGGCGTCGACGCGTCGCAGCACTCGCCCGCCCGGGTGCCGACGGCCATCACCGTCGGGGCGACCGCGAGCGACGACCGGGTCTCCTGGTTCTCCAACCACGGCCCGCTGGTCGACCTCTACGCCCCGGGCACGGACATCACCTCGGCGGGGATCGCCTACGACCAGGACTCGACCACCATGTCGGGCACCTCGATGGCCTCCCCGCACGCCGCGGGCGCCGCCGCCCTCTACCTGGCGGACCACCGCACGGCCACGCCGGCCCAGGTCGCCGCCGCGCTGACCGCCTCCGCCACCGTGGGGTCCCTGCGCGACCTGGTCGAGGGCACGCCCGACCGGCTGCTGTACACCGGCGGCATCCCCAACCGCCCGCCCGGCCCCCGTTTCACCAACGCCGTGGACGTCCCGATCGAGGAGGCCACGGTCGAGTCGCGGATCACCGTGACCGGCGTCCCCGGCCGCGCCCCGGCCGACCTCGACATCGCGGTCGACCTGCCCCACCAGTGGCCGGACGACCTGGTGCTCGACCTGCTCGCGCCCGACGGCACGGCCTACCGGCTCAAGAACGCGGAATTCACCAGCGGTTGGGACGACGGCATCCACACCGTCTTCGGCGTCGACGCCTCCGCCAGGACGGCCGCCGGCGTGTGGCGGCTGCGGGTGGCCGGCGGATCGGAGTACTTCTCCGGCTACCTCGACAGCTGGGCCCTGCAGTTCTGACGCCCGGCCCGCCGGCCCGGTCGCACGGCCGTGGGGCCACCCGGCCGGGCCGGCGGGAACGGCGGTCCGTGCCGGGAATAGGCGGTGGCCCGTGGCGACTTGTGCTGAGACATGACTGCCACCTCGTTCGACCCGCGCACCCTGCTCGGGGCAAGCCGGCTCGGAGTCCTCGCCACCATCAAGTCGGACGGCCGCCCCCAGCTCTCCCCGGTCATGCCGTTCTACGACCGGGAGGCCGAGATCCTCTACGTTTCGATGACCGAGGGCCGGGCCAAGACGGCGAACCTCAGGCGGGACCCGCGGGCCGCGCTGGAGGTCACCAGTGCCGACGGCCGCTCCTGGGCCACCGCCGAGGGCGAGGTGACGCTCACCGGGCCGGGGACGGATCCGCACGGCCCCGAGGTGGAGGCGCTGGTGCGCTACTACCGCACCGCCGCCGGGGAGCACCCGGACTGGGACGAGTACCGGGCGGTGATGGTCGCCGACCGCCGGGTGCTGATGACGATGAAGGTCGACCACGTGTACGGGGCCCAGGCCGGCTGACCCGGGTGGCGGCCCCTCCCCGGGGTGTCAGCCTCGCTGCATGAAGGCCGCCACCCGGGCCCGGCGCCGCCGCCTCGCCCGCTGACGCCGCCACTGCCGCAGTGTCAGCACGACGAGCCCGGCCAGCGGCAGCGCCAGCAGGGCGCCCCAGCGGGCGACCAGTCGCGCGCCGGCCAGGGCGGGGTGCTCCGCGGCCTGCCGCGCGGGGGCGTCATGGCCCGGCGTCGCGGTCGGGGCATGGACCAGGGAGCCGACCGGTGCGACCCGGGCGCGCGCCGCGAATCCCCAGTCGAGCAGTTGCCGGGTCTCGTTGTAGACGGCGTTGGACTTGCCGCTCTGCGGGTTGAGGACGGTCGCGACCAGCGTGTGACCGTCCCGGGCGGCGGCCGTGACCAGGGTGTTCCCGGCCTGCGCGGTGTAGCCGTTCTTCCCGGCGATCAGGCCGGGGTACCGGGTGACCCCGTCGGTGCCCGCCAGCAGCCGGTTGCCGTTCTGGATCTGGAAGGAGGGGACGAGCCCGCCCTTGGCGTCGCGCCCGCCGGGGAACTGGGCGACCCTGGTGGCGGCGTAGCGGGTGAAGTCCGGGTTGGCCAGCGCGGACCGCAGGAACAGCGTCAGGTCGTAGGCCGAGGACACCTGCCCGGGGGCGTCGTAGCCGTCCGGGGAGATCACCCGGGTGTCCCGGGCGCCCAGCGTGTCGGCCAGCGCCTGCATGGCCGTGACCGCCGCCGGCACCCCGCCGTTCATCATGGCGAGGGTGCGGACGGCGTCGTTGCCCGAGCGCAGCAGCACCCCCAGCCACAGGTCGGACACCTTGTAGGACTGCCCGGCCTGGATGCCGACCAGGCTGCTGCCCGTGCCCAGGCCGGCCAGCTCGGCGGCGGTGACCTTGTGCACGGTGTCCGCCGGCTGGCGGGGCAGCTCGGCCGCGGCGAACAGCGTCTTGAGCGTGCTGGCCGGAGGCAGCGGCCAGTGCGCGTTCTTGGCCGCGAGGACGTCGCCGGTGTCGATGTCGCTGATCATCCAGGCGAGCGCCGACAGCTCGGGGAGGGTGGTGGCCCCGGCCCGGTCGACCTGTACGCCGGGTTGCCCGAGCCGGGCCCCGCCGACCACGGACATGCCCGGCGGCGGCTGGCGCGGCGGCTGGACCTCGGCCCGGGCGGGCGCGACGGGCAGTACCGCGACGGGCAGTACCGCGAGCACCCCGGCGCCCAGGGCGACGGCGGTGCGGATCGGGAGGGTGCGGGGGAGTCCTGGGCGGCCCATGCACCACGGTAGGAACGCGCCGCGGACACCCGCAGCGCCGACTGGGCCACCCGGCGTAACGGCGCCGGTCCCGGCCCTGCCCGACGGGCTCGTCCACCGGGGGGTCGGTGGCCGCCCGGCGCTCAGCCCCCACCAGGGGCGAGCGGAGTGATCGGGGGGCGACCCAGAGTGGCGGCCGGGGTGTCGCCCGGGGCAGGAGTAGGGTCGGAATGGCTCGGTTCGTCCGGGCGGGTGGCCCGAATGGCGCATCCGGGTGTGGCATGGGTCACGGCGTCGAAAATCGTCTGACGGACCGTCAAAACAACTGACGCACAGTCATATCGCTTGTGCGGCAGGGCATACATGGGCTGATGGATCGTCAGGTCCGATTGATTGTGCGCCAGTTGACTGCATCGCCGGCCGGTCGTGCCGGTCACAGCCGGGCTAGTATCGATCGGGTTGCCCTGCTCCGGCCTGGAGCGGAGCGCCCGGCCGGACTCGTTTTCGCAGTCCTCGAAGGCCTGGCACCGGTCCGTCGGCCGGCACGAGGGACGAGGAGCGAACCGCTTTCATGACGCACAGTCTCACACCGCGGAGCCTGAGCACGCCGGGCCTGAGCACGTCGGACCTGGACCTGCCCGGCCTGGACGCGGCCGGCCTGGACGCGCCGGGCGCCGGCACGCCGGACCTGGGCGGGCCGGACCTGAAGCCGCTCACCGTCGCCCGGCTCGATCTGGCGCCGCTCGAACTCGCACCACCGGAGCCCGTCGCCGCGCCGGAGCCCCCTGCCGCGCCCGAGCCCGTCGTGCCGGACCCGGCGCCGCAGAACACCGCGGCGCCCGCGGCACCCGCGGCGCCCGCGGCACCGGTGAACGCGTCCCCGGTCGCACCGGTTCCCCCGGTCTCCGACGGCCTCGCGCTCTTCCCCGGCCGCCCGGCCCCCGCGCCGCGGACCCTGGTGGACCTGCTGGACGCCACCGTGCGGACCCACCCGAACGAACCCGCCCTCGACGACGGCCGCACCGCGCTGAGCTACCGGGCCCTGGCGGCCGAGGTCGAGACCCTGCGCAAGCGCCTGGTCGCCGCGGGCGTCGGCGTCGGCGACCGGGTGGGGGTGCGCGTCCCCTCGGGCACGAACGACCTGTACGTCTGCATCCTCGCCGTCCTCGCGGCCGGCGCCGCCTACGTCCCGGTGGACGCCGAGGACCCGGACGAGCGCGCCGCCCTGGTGTTCGGCGAGGCCGCCGTCAGGGCCGTCCTCGGGGCCGGCCGCAGCATCACCCCGACCGGCACCGGCACCCCGTCCGCCGAGGGCGCCCCGGCCGCGCCCGGCCGCCCCGGACCCGGCGACGACGCCTGGATCATCTTCACCTCCGGCTCCACCGGCCGGCCCAAGGGCGTCGCCGTCACCCACCGCAACGCCGCCGCCTTCGTCGACGCCGAGGCCGCGCTCTTCCTCCAGGACGAGCCGATCGGCCCGGGCGACCGGGTGATGGCCGGGCTGTCCGTCGCCTTCGACGCCTCCTGCGAGGAGATGTGGCTGGCCTGGCGGCACGGCGCCTGCCTGGTCCCCGTCCCGCGCTCCCAGGTGCGCAGCGGCGCCGACCTGGGCCCGTGGCTCGCCGAGCAGGAGATCACCGTGGTCTCCACGGTGCCGACCCTGGCCGCGCTCTGGCCGGCCGAGGCGCTGATCGAGGTCCGGCTGCTGATCTTCGGCGGTGAGGCCTGCCCGCCCGAGCTGGTCCAGCGGCTGGTCACCGAGGGCCGCGAGGTGTGGAACACCTACGGCCCGACCGAGGCCACCGTGGTCGCCTGCGCGTCCCTGATGACCGGCGAGGGCCCGGTCAGGATCGGCCTGCCGCTGGACGGCTGGGAGCTGGCCGTGGTCGACGAGGCCGGCGACCCCGTCCCGATGGGCGCCACCGGACAGCTGGTGATCGGCGGCGTCGGCCTGGCCCGCTACCTCGACCCCGAGAAGGACGCCGAGAAGTACGCCCCGCTCAAGTCGCTCGACTGGGAGCGCGCCTACCGCAGCGGCGACCTCGTCCAGGCCGAGCCCGAGGGCCTGCTCTTCCTCGGCCGCGCCGACGAGCAGATCAAGCTCGGCGGGCGCCGGATCGAGCTGGGCGAGGTGGACGCCGCCCTGCAGGCCCTGCCGGGCGTCGCCGGGGCCGCCGCCGCCGTGCGGACCGCCCGCGGCGGCAACCAGCTGCTGGTCGGCTACCTGGTCACCCAGGAGGGCTGGGACCACGCCGCGGCCGTCGTGCGGCTGCGCGCCGAGCTGCCCGCCGCCCTGGTGCCGCTGCTCGCCCCGGTCGACTCGCTGCCCACCCGGACCTCCGGCAAGGTGGACCGGGCGGCGCTGCCCTGGCCGCTGCCCGGCCTGGAGACCGGCGGGCCCGCCGAGCAGCTCTACGGCACCGAGGCCTGGCTGGCGGAGCAGTGGAGCGAGATCCTCGGCGTGCAGGTCACCGGCGCCCAGGACGACTTCTTCGCGATCGGCGGCTCCAGCCTGGCGGCCGCGCAGCTCACCACACTGCTGCGGACCCGCTACCCCTCGGCGGCCGTCCTCGACATCTACCAGCAGCCCGTTCTGCGCAAACTGGCCCGCCACCTGGAGCGCTCCGCCCAGGGCGACGGCGCCACCCGCACGATCGCCCCGGTGCCGGCCCGGGCCAAGATCCTCCAGCTGCTGCTGATGCTGCCGCTGCTCACCCTGGTCGGGCTGCGCTGGACGACCGCCCTGCTGGCGCTGGGCAACGTGCTCGCCTGGTTCGGCGGCTACCTCTGGGCGCCCACCGCCTCCTGGTGGGCGGTCGGCGCGGGCGCGCTGCTGCTGTTCAGCCCGCCCGGCCGGCTGGCCGTCTCGGCCGGCGGCGCCCGGCTGCTGCTGCGGGGCCTGCGACCCGGCAGCTACCCGCGCGGGGGCAGCGTCCACCTGCGGCTGTGGACCGCCGAGCGGCTCGCCGAGCTGAGCGGGGCGACCTCGCTGTCCGGCGCCTGGCTGGTCCGGTACGGCCGGGCGCTGGGTGCCCGGATCGCCCCCGAGACCGACCTGCACTCGCTGCCGCCGGTCACCGGCATGCTCCGGCTCGGCCGGGGTTGCGCCGTCGAGGCCGAGGTCGACCTCTCCGGCTACTGGCTGGACGGCGACCGGCTGGAGGTCGGCACCGTCCGGATCGGCTCGGGCGCCGTGGTCGGCACCCGCAGCACGCTCTTCCCCGGCTCCCGGGTCGGCAAGCGGGCCGAGGTCGCGCCCGGCTCGGGCGTCACCGGCCAGGTGCCGACCGGCCAGCGCTGGGGCGGCGCCCCCGCCAGGAAGCTCGGCAAGGCCGACCGGAGCTGGCCCAAGCAGCGCCCGCGGCGCCGGGCCCGCTGGGCGGCCGCGTACGGTGCCAGCGGCCTCGGGCTGAGCCTGCTCCCGGTCCTCTCCTCGCTGGCCGCCCTCGTCGTGGTCAGCGGCTTCGTCCGGCCCGGCGACACCCTGGCCGAGGCCCTGCGCGGCGCGCTCCTCGCGGTGCTGCCCGCCACCCTGGCCTTCGGCCTGACGTACGCGGTGCTGCTGGTGGCCGCCGTCCGGCTGCTGAGCGTGGGCCTGCGGCCGGGCCACCACCCGCTGCACGGCCGGATCGGCTGGCAGGCCTGGACGGTCAGCCAGCTGATGGACCTGGCCCGGGAGACGCTCTTCCCGCTGTACGCGGGCCTGGTCACGCCGCTGTGGCTGCGTGCGCTGGGCATGAAGGTCGGCAGCGGCGCCGAGGTGTCGACGGTGCTGGCGCTGCCCAGCCTGACCACCGTCGGTGACGGCGCCTTCCTGGCCGACGACACCCTGATCGCGCCGTACGAGCTGGGCGGCGGCTGGCTGCGGCTCGGCGAGGCCGAGATCGGCGAGCGGGCCTTCCTGGGCAACTCCGGGATGACCGCGCCCGGCCGGGCCGTCCCGGACCGGGGCCTGGTGGGCGTGCTGTCCGCCACCCCGAAGAAGGCCAAGAAGGGCAGCTCCTACCTGGGCATGCCGCCGATGCGGCTGCCGCGCTCCGCGGATGCCGGCGACCAGAGCCTCACCTACGACCCGCCGGCCCGGCTGCTCTGGGCCCGCGGGCTGGTCGAGGTCTGCCGGCTGGTGCCGGTGCTGGCCTCCGCAGCGCTGGGCGTGCTGACCCTGGCCGGGCTGGCGTGGCTGGCCGAGGCGGGCTCCGTGCTGCTGGCCGCGCTGCTCTCCGGGGTGCTGCTGATCGCCGCCGGCACGGTCGCCTGCCTGGTGTCGATCGCCGCGAAGTGGCTGCTGGTCGGCCGGTTCCGCGCGGTGGAGCACCCGCTCTGGAGCGGTTTCGTCTGGCGCAACGAGCTGGCCGACACCTTCGTCGAGGTGCTGGCGGTGCCGTGGCTGATCGGCGCGGTGCCGGGCACGCCGGTGCTCAACCTCTGGCTCCGCGGGCTGGGGGCCCGGGTCGGCCGGGGCGTGTGGTGCGAGAGCTACTGGCTGCCGGAGGCGGACCTGGTCACCCTGGGCGACGGGGTGACGATCAACCGCGGCTGCGTCGTCCAGACCCACCTCTTCCACGACCGGATCATGCGGATGGATACTGTGATCCTTCGCGAGGGCGCCACGCTCGGCCCTGGCGGGATCGTCCTGCCCGGCAGTACCGTCGGGGCCCGGAGCACCCTGGGGCCGGCCTCGCTGGTGATGCGGGCCGAGTCCGTCCCGCCGGACACCCGGTGGCTGGGCAACCCCATCGAGGCCTGGCAGGCGTAGCGGGCCCTCGCGTACCGCAGACCGGACGGCGGCACCGCCCCCGGCACGCCCGCCGTGCCGGGGGCGGGCGCCGCCCGACCGCGTCCGCCCCGCCCACCCGCAACCCAGGCCCCGCCCGCCCCGCAGACCACACCCGCCCCGCCGAGCACCAGTCATCCCGCAGAGCACACCCGCCCCGCACGCCATACCCGGAACTCAGGGCACACTCTTAACCCGGAGCACACCCGCCCCGCCCGCAAGCCAGCACACCGCACGCGGTACACCGCACATCGCAGGTCAGAGAACGCAGGGAGCGTACGAACCGGTGAGTCCCAAGCAGCTGCCCGCCCCCGGCGTGGACACCTACTTCCCGGGACACGGCGACGCCCGGTACCGGGTCCACCGCTACGAACTGGCGCTGGACTACCGGCCCGGCCCCAACCGGCTCGGCGGCACGGCGAGGCTCAGCGCGGTCGCGGGGGCCGAGCCGCTGCGCGAGTTCGCGCTCGACCTGGCCGACTTCCGGATCGGCCGGATCCTGGTGGACGGGCGGGCCGCGCACTACACCCACCGGGCCGGCAAGCTGCGGATCCGGCCGGCCAAGGCCCTCGCGGCCGGCGCCGCCTTCACCGTCGAGGTGCACTACACCGGCAACCCGAAGCCGGTCCGCAGCCAGTGGGGCGGCCTCGGCTGGGAGGAGCTGACGGACGGCGCGCTGGTCGCCAGCCAGCCCGTCGGCGCGCCGTCCTGGTACCCCTGCAACGACCGGCCGGCGGACAAGGCCTCGTACCAGATCTCGATCACCACGCCCTCGCCCTACACGGTGATCGTCGGTGGCCGGCTGCTCACCCGCACCACCCGCGCCTCCAGCACCACCTGGGTCTACGAGCAGGCGGCGCCCACCTCCAGCTACCTGGTGACGGTCTCGATCGGCCAGTACGAGACGCTCCGGGTCACCGACCCCGCCGCCGGGGTCGAGCCGCTGCGCCGGGTGCCGCAGACCGCCTACCTGCCCACCCCGCTGATGCCCCGGTTCACCCACGACTTCGGCCGCCAGCCGCAGATGATGCACCTCTTCGAGGAACTCTTCGGGCCCTACCCGTTCGGCGAGTACGCGGTGGTCGTCGCGGACGAGGAGCTGGACGTCCCGTTCGAGGCGCAGGGGGTGTCCACCTTCGGGGCCAACCACCTGGACGGCATCCGGGGCTCCGAGCGGCTGGTCGCCCACGAGCTGGCCCACCAGTGGTTCGGCAACAGCGTGACGATCGCCGACTGGCGGCACATCTGGCTGAACGAGGGCTTCGCCAAGTACGCCGAGTGGCTCTGGGCCGAGCGCTCCGGCGGCCGTACGGCGGCGCAGCACGCGGCCACCGCGCACGCCAAGCTCGCCGCGCTGCCGCAGGACCTCCGGCTGGCCGACCCGGGCAGGAAGCTCATGTTCGACGACCGGCTCTACGAGCGCGGCGGGCTGACCGTGCACGCGCTGCGCTGCGCCCTGGGCGAGCAGGCGTTCTTCCGGATGGTCAAGGACTGGACGGCGATACACCGGCACGGCGTGGTCGGCACCGCCGACCTGGTCGCGCACGCCGGCCGCTACACCGACCGCCGGCTCGACGCCCTGCTGGACGCCTGGCTCTGGCAGGGCCCGCTGCCCCCGCTGCCGCTCGCCCCCTGAACCCCGGGCCGCTGAACCCGGGCCGCCCGGCGGCTTGCGCCGGCCCGGCGGCCCCGCGACAGTGACGGGATGACGACCGACGAGCGGGCGATGCTGGCGGTGGCGCTGGAGGAGGCCCGGCGCGGCCTCGCCGAGGGCGGGATCCCGGTCGGCGCCGCCCTCTTCGGCCCCGACGGCGTCCTGCTGGGCCGTGGCCGCAACCGCCGGGTCCAGGACGGCGACCCGTCCGTGCACGCCGAGACGGCGGCCTTCCGCGCGGCCGGCCGGCTGCGCGGCTACGCCCGGACGACCATGGTGACCACGCTCTCGCCCTGCTGGTACTGCAGCGGCCTGGTCCGGCAGTTCGGCATCGGCCGGGTCGTGGTGGGGGAGGCGAGGACCTTCCACGGCGGGCACGACTGGCTGGCCGAGCACGGGGTGCGGGTGACGGTGCTGGACGACGAGGAGTGCGCCGCCCTGATGCGCGGCTTCGTCGCGGAGCGCCCGGAGCTCTGGTACGAGGACATCGGCGAGTAGCGCCGCCGGCTCCCGTGCGTCAGGTCCGCAGGTCCGCCGGTCCGTCTCCGGTCCGCCGCGACCGGACGGGCCTGACCGGGTTGCGTCAGGCCCAGAACTCGTCGGCGACCGCCAGGTCCTCCACGCATTCGTCCAGGTCGGTGACCTTCTCGCCGACGATCCGGAACATGATCCCGCCCATGGCGTCCAGGCTGTGCGCGCCGCGGGTCGCGGTGGCCCGGTGCACGGACATCACGTGCCCGCGGCCGTCGACGAACAGGCGCTGCAGTTCGACCCGGAAGGTCCCCGCGGTCTGGACGCCGAGCTGCTGGTAGTAGCCGAGGACGGCGTCCAGGCCCTTGTAGTCGCCGGACAGGGTGTGGGTGCCGGGGACGTGGTGCGTGGCGTCCTTGGCGATGATCTCGGACATCGTCTGCATGTCACCGCGGGAGAACGCCTCGTACCCTCGGCGGACCAGGGCGATGTGCGGGTGCTCGGCCATGGGAATCCACCCTTTCGGAGCGGTTCGTCCGTTCCCTCCAGCTTGGCACCTGCCCGGCCGGCGAACCACCGCTCGCCGCCCCCGGGCAGCGGGAGCGGCGAGCGGTGCGGTGCGGTCAGGCGTTCACGGACGCGGGCAGCAGCGCCGGCGGCGGTGAGGCCGGCTCGGAATCCTGCTCCGAGGTCGAGGTGGAGGTCGCGCTCGCCGTCCCGCCGGCGGAACCGGTGGCGGTGGCGGGGTTCGCCGAGCTGGCCGGCGCCGTCGCCGTCGTGGTGGCCGTGGACGCCTCCGAGGCCGACGGCGAGAGGGTCGCCGGCGGCGAGGACTTGCTCGCCGACGAGGTGGCCGAGGAGGAGGCGGAGGACGGCGACCCCGTGGACGGGGTCCCGGTGGCCGGGTGCGAGGAGGTCGACGAGGTGGCCGAGGAGGAGGCGGAGGACGGCGATCCCGTGGACGGGGTCCCGGTGGCCGGGTGCGAGGAGGCCGACGAGGAGGTCGACGAGGAGGCCGAGGCGCTCGCCGTCGGCGAGGTGCCGGGGACGCCCGGCGCCAGCGGCTCCTTCGGCGCGGGGACGGGCTTGTCCGCCGTGGTCGGGTGGCCCGTCTCACGGGCGAACCACGTCCCGGTGGAGACGTTGACCAGGACGATCTGGGTCACCGGCGCCGGCGCCGGCGTCACCACGATCAGCGAGGAGGGCTGGAAGGACGACCAGGCCTTCCCGGTGTACGTCACCCCGCCCGAGGCCAGCACCGGCGGGGTCAGCGGGTTGCCGCAGGCGCAGCGGACCCGGGGGACGCCCTGCGAGTCGACCAGGACGGCGGTGCCGGCCTGCAGGACGGCCTGGTAACCGTTGGCGCTGCCGTTCCGGTAGTTGTGGTTGGTGACCCGGGTGTCGGCCCGCAGCACCACCGAGGTCAGCGAACGCAGGTAGCCGGGGATCGCCGACTGCTCGATGCCCTCGGCGGCGGCCCAGGCCTTGCCCTTGTCACCGGAGGCCGTCTGGGTGATGAGCTTCTCGACGTCGCAGGCCGGCTTCTTCATCTCGCCGCCGTACAGGCCGGTGGCCGACCCCTGGACGCTGCGGATGGCCGTGGCGCCGGACGGCGACACCTGGCCCCCGGCGGAGGCCGCCGTGGACTCCGCCGGCCCGGTCTCGGTCGCCACCGACTCCGTGAACGGGGCGTCACCGGCGTCCGCCGGCGTCTGCAGGGCGACCTCCTTGACGGCGGGGCTGCTGCTGCCCCCGCTCTGGTGAGTGACGATCAGCAGGCCTGCGACCAGTGCCAGGACGGCCGTCCCCGCGATCGGCGCCACCCGGCGCCAGTTCCGCCACCACGGTGACGGCGGCTGGCCGGTCGGACCGCTCGGCGGTGACGGCGGCGGGCCCGAGCCGGGGCCGGAGCCGGGGCCGGAACCGGGGCCCGAACCTGCGCCCGACGAGGACCCGGAGAGCGGTCCGGAGGGCGGACCTGACGGGGGGCCGGATTGCGGTGGGGAACTCATCGGGTCTCCATTCCGGCGGCAGCCGGGGGACGCTGCCGACAGGCTGATGTCCTGTCCTTTCTGCCCCGGAACATCACCACCCGCAACAGCAGGAGCAGTTGGCCGCCCCGGGCGTCCGGCCGGGCCGATGCCGGCCGGCGGCGCAAGCGGGCGCAGCCGAACGGGGTGCCCGGGGGCGGCCGAACGGGCCACGCCGGGTCGTGGCGGCGGCCCGCCGGGTGCGTTCGGCCCAAGGCGGGTGGGCGGGCCCGGCGGACCTGGGCGACCCTGGACCCACGGGTGACCCGCGGCGCGGTTGCCGCCGCCCCGCGGCAGGCGACACGGACTGGGACCACCTCGGCACCCGCGCGACACCGACCCTCCCGGACCTCAGGAGCAGGTATGCAGCAGCAGCCCCCGCCCGGCCCGGACCGGCCGCCCGGCGAGGCGGTCCCGCCCCGCCGGTCCGGCTCCCCGGGTCTGCTGCGCGGCTGGCTGGACGCGCTGGCGGTGGTGCTCTCGGGGCTGGTGGTGATGACCGCGCTGGCCGCCGGAGGTCTGCTGCTCGGCCGGGCCGACTCCCTCCCGGGCGGGTCGTTCCCTTCGGTACTCGCCGCGACGCTGGCCCTGGCGGTCGGCGGCAGCGTGCGGATCGACGGCGGTGCGGGTTTCTTCGCGGAGGTGAGCGCGGGCATCACGGTGATGCCGCTCTCGGTGGGGCTGGCCGGCGCCCTGGTGATGGTCGAGGTGTTCCTGCGCCAGCTTCGGTTCCGGGCGGTCGCCGCCGGCGGCGAGCTGCTGGGGCGGGTGGCGCGGGTGGTGGTGCTCTGGCTGGCGGCGCTCGCGGTGATCGTCTCGGTCGCCCGGCACACCTTCGTGGTGGAGATCGGCGGAGACCTGGCCCGGACGATCGGCGGGGCGCTCGGCCTGACCCCCGAGGTCGGTTTCCACGCGGACGTCCCGCGCACCCTCGGCTTCGGGCTGCTCTGGTTGCTGGTGGTGCTGGCGGCGGCGTTCGCGGTCTCGCGTCGGGCGCCCCTGCCGCGCGCGGCCCTGCCCTACCAGCAGGCCGTCCGCCCGGCGGCCTTCGCGGTGCTGATGGTGCTGCTGGCGTACGCGGTGATCGGCGTGCTCGTCGGGGTGGTCACCGCGCTGGTCCACGGGAACGCGCGTGAGACCCTGGCCGTCGTGCTGCTGGCGGTGCCCAACCTGGCCTGGCCGGCCTTCGGCCTGGGCCTGGGGGCGCACTGGCACGGGCACCTGACCGGTGCCATCGGCCTGCCGATGCCGCAGGTGCTGGCGGACGTGCTGCGCACGCCGGACGGCCGGGAGGTCACCGTGAGCCTGGGCACCCTGGCCGAGGCCGACGGGCGGATCGGGTGGCTCCCGGTGCTGGCCGGGGTCCTGCTGCTCGGGGCCGGCTTCCTGATGGCCCACCGCTCGCCGAAGGGCGTGCGGCTCTGGCAGCACGCCGTGCGGATGAGTCTGGCGCTGGCGGTCACCATGCTGCTGATCGGGGTGCTCTCCCGGGTCTCCGCCGCCTACGGCCTGGCCGTCCTGGGGGTGGACACCGACGAGGGCGGGCTCGGCGGGCTGCTGGGCTCGGTGCTGGGCGGGAGCACCGCGCGGGACCTGGGCAGCGGCTCGCTGTCGCTGCAGCCCGAGCTGTGGTGGGCGGTCCTGATCGGGGCGGGTTGGGGTCTGGCAGCCGGTGCGCTGGGGGGCCTGCTGGCGGGCCGGGTCCGGCGCCGCGGCGAGGTCCCCGAGCAGGCCGGCCCGGGCTGACGGGCGGGTCCGGCCTCTCAGCGGCCCGGGCCGCCGGCTCCCGTCCCCGGCCGTCCGGGCGCGAACACCGGCAGCGCCCAGGCGGGCGGCGAGGGCGGTGCGGCCGGCACGGGCGGCATCCCGCCCGGCCGGGCGGCGGCCAGGGCAGGGACCACCTCGGTGGCCGGCCCGGCCGACTGCCAGCGGCCGCCCTCAGCGGGCGCCCCCGTGGTGGCGGCGCGCAGCTCCGCGACGAAGCCCAGACAGGTGTCGTACCGCTCCTCGGGCGTCTTGGCGAGCGCGCCGGCCAGCACCGCGTCCACCGCCGGGGGGAGGTCCGGCCGGAGCGGGGTGACCGGCGGCGGCGGCTCGTTGAGGTGGGCCCAGAGCAGCGCGACGTCGTCCTCGCGCCGGAACGGCGGGGCGCCCGCCAGCATCTCGAACACCACGCAGCCGAGGCTGTAGAGGTCGCAGCGGCCGTCCACCGGCCGCCCGGAGATCTGTTCCGGCGCGGCGTAGTCCAGGGTGCCGACGATCTGTCCGACGGTGGTCAGCCCGCTGAGCGAGAGCGACTTCTTGGTGAGTCCGAAGTCCGCCAGGTAGAGGTGCTCCGGGTGCTCGCTGTCCGTCCCCGCCGCGACCAGGATGTTGCCCGGCTTGACGTCCCGGTGGACCAGCTCGTGCTCGTGCGCGGCGTCGAGCGCGGAGGCCACCTGGGCCGCCATCCGGACGGTCTGGTCGGCCGGCAGCGGGCCGTCGCGGTTGAGCAGGGTGCGCAGGTCCCGCCCGGGGACGTAGCGCATGGCGATGTAGAGGATCCCGTCCGCCTCGCCGGCCTCGAAGACGGGGATGATGTTCGGGTGGTCGATCGCGGCGGCGACCTGCGACTCGTGGATGAAGCGCCGGCGGAACACCTCGTTGCGGGCCAGCTCGGGTGCCAGCAGCTTGACCGCGACCGTCCGGCCCAGCCGCAGGTCCTTCGCGCGGTAGACCACGGCCATGCCGCCCCGGCCGCTCTCCCGCTCCAGCTCGTACCCGGCGATCCGGCGGCCGACCATGCCCGAGGGCAGGCTGGGCGAGGGCTCGGTGGTCTTCTCGGGCGCCCGTTCGGTCGGCTGGTCCGGCTGCGGCCCCGGTCCGGCGTTCACCGGTCACCCGTCCGGGTGGGTTCGTACCCCGCCGGGCGGGCGGCGCCCCCGGGCGTGGCCGGGCCGGCGGGCGGCGGGCTGCTGGGCCGGGCGGGCCCGCCCGGCGGGGGAGCGCCCGGTGCGGCCGGGTCGGGCGGCGGCGTGGCCGGCGCCGACGGGTCGGCGGGGCGGCCGGCCGCGTAGGTCTGCAGCTGGAGGCCGTCGCAGTAGCACCAGCGGTCGTGCACGTGGTCGTACAGCCAGAGCGACTCACCGTCGACCAGGACGCCGATCCGCAGCCCCTGGGCCCGGCGGCCGAAGGTCTCCAGGTCGATCCGCCCCTCGGCGAGGTCGTCCAGCAGCCCCCGGTGCAGGCCCAGCGCGCGTTCGGCCTCGGCCAGCATCGGGCGGGGGTCCGCCGCCCGGCTGAGCGGGCCGGTGGCGGTGCCGGGCTCGGCGGGCAGGGTGATCAGCAGCCGGCCGTCCACCCAGGCGGACCATCCGTTGGAGCAGACGATCCGGCTCCAGTCGCCCTGCCGGTCGAGCAGCTGGACGGGCAGCAGCGGGTCGAGCCGGGCCGAGGGGTGCGAGGGATCCGGCGCCGTCCAGGTCGGCATTCCGTCCTGCGGGGCCACATGGGTGGGACGGAACACGAACTCGTTCATACTCCGGTCCTATCCATCGGGAGGCCCGTCCGCCACTCGGCGCAGGCCCGGCGGGGCCTGCGCCGAACGGGGCCGGCGCGGCGCCGTCACTTCCGCATGATGGCGGGCTCGTGCCGGCGCAGCAGCAGGGAGACCGCGACGGCGAGTGCCAGCGACAGCACCACCAGCATCCCCATGCAGGTCAGCCAGACCGAGGAGGTGTGGCGGAACAGCGGGTCGGCGGTGAGGTTGGTCGGCAGGATCTTGTGCAGGTCGATGGTGGCGGCCATCGCGCCCAGGCCCCAGCGGGACGGGACCAGCCAGGCGAACTGTTCCAGGCCGGGCACGTCGTGCAGTTTGAGCATGGCACCGCTGAAGACGATCTGGATCACCGAGAGCAGCACCAGCATCGGCATGGTGGCCTCCTCGCGGCTCACCAGGGCGGAGATGAGCAGGCCGAGCATCATCGCGGTGAACGAGAGCAGCGCGACGGCGAGCGTGATCTCGATCAAGGGGTCGAAGTACAGTCCGCTGCTCACCGCCACGCTCAGGTCGACCCCGAGGAGCCCGACCGTGGTGAGGACGACCGCCTGGACCACGGTGATCACCCCGAGGACCACGATCTTGGAAACGAGGTAGGCGGACCGGGACAGGCCCACCACCCGTTCCCGGCGGTAGATCGCCGTCTCCTTGATCACTTCACGGACGGCGTTGGCGGAGCCGGTGAGCACGCCGCCGATGCAGAGCGTGAGCAGGCAGTTGAGCGCGTTCTCGGAAGTCAGCTTGGACCCCGCCATCGCGCGGCACATCGCGCCCACGATGAAGGGCAGCGCGACCATGATGACGAGGAACATCCGGTCGGCGGCCAGCACCGAGGAGTAGCGGCGGACCAGGGTGCTGAGCTGGGATCCCCAGCTCTGCGGCTTGGGTGGCGGCGCGTAGGCCTGCGCTGCCGCGGCCGGCGGGGCCGGCCGCTCGACGGCGGAGGCGATGTACTCGCCGTACCGGGAGGACTCCCGGAACCGGCTCGCCCAGGCCCGGTCGTCGTCGCTCTCGAAGGCCTCGAAGGCCTGCGGCCACTCGTCGAAGCCGAAGAAGGCCAGCGCCTCCTCGGGCGGGCCGTAGTAGGCGGTGCGCCCGCCCGGCGCGAGCACCAGCAGGCGGTCGCAGACGTCCAGGCTCAACACGCTGTGGGTGACCACGACGACCGTCCGGCCGTCGTCCGCCAACCCGCGCAGCATCTGCATCACCGAGCGGTCCATGCCGGGGTCGAGACCGGAGGTCGGCTCGTCGAGGAAGAGCAGCGAGGGCTTGGTGAGCAGTTCGAGGGCGACGCTCACCCGCTTGCGCTGCCCGCCGGAGAGGCTGGAGATCACCTGGTCGGCCCGTTGGTCCAGGCCGAGTTCATGGATCACCTCGGTCACCCGGGCCTCGCGCTCGGCCTTCGCGGTGTCGCCGGGGAAGCGTAATTCGGCGGCGTACCGCAGGGCCCGGCGCACCGACAACTGGGTGTGCAGGATGTCGTCCTGCGGGACGAGCCCGATCCGCTGGCGCAGTTCCGCGTAGTCCCGGTAGAGGTCGCGGCCGTCGTAGAGGACGCTCCCGTCGTCGGCGGGCCGCAGGCCGGTGAGGGCGTTGAGCAGGGTGGACTTGCCCGCGCCGCTCGGCCCGGCGACGGCCACCAGGGTCTTCTCGCCGACCGGGAAGCTGACGTTGTCCAGCAGGACGCGCTGCTCCTTGCCGACCCGGACGGTCAGCCCCTGGACGTTCAGGGACACCGAGCCGGTGTCGGCGTACTCGACCAGCTCGCCGCCCTGCAGGCAGAACGCCGAGTGCCCGATGCCGATGATGTCGGCCGGGCCGACCGGGGCCGCCGTCACGAGGCCGCCGTTGAGGAAGGTCCCGTTGTGGCTGGCCAGGTCGGCGATCTCGTAGCGGCCGTCCGCCAGCACGCGCAGCTCGGCGTGGTGCCGGGAGACCACCAGGTCGTCCAGCACCAGGTCGTTGTCGTCGGCGCGGCCGATCCGGATGGTCCGGGTGGGCAGCGGCCGGACCCGGGTCGGCTCCCGGAAGATTCCCGACGCCTCGGGCGCCACCAGCGAGGGGCGCTCGTAGACGGTCGGCTCGGGCAGGCTGCTGAAGCTCGCCGACGGCCCGTCGGTCGGATTGCCGAACCGGACGGTGCTGCCCGGCTCCACGCCCCACTGCCGGACCCGGTGGCCCTCGGCGAAGGTGCCGTTGGTGCTGCCGACGTCCTCCAGCAGCCAGTGGCCGTCGTCCGCCCGCAGCACCGCGTGGTGCCAGGACACCCGTGGATCGTCCAGGACGATCTCGCTGGTGGGGTCCCGTCCGACGTGGTACGCCCGGCTCGGGGCGATCAGCTGCGAGTCGGTGTCGGTGGCCAGGACCAGTGGCGGCGCGGTGGGCGCGCCGGCGCGCTCTCCCATACTCGGAGTCTAGGCCCACCCGCCGCCCGGCGCCCCGTCAGCGTCTCGCCCGGCGGCGGGCGACGAAGAAGCCGATGACCATCCCGACCAGCAGGGTCACCGTCAGCACCACCCAGAGCGGCAGGGTGACGGTGGGGATCCACAGCCGGATCGAGACCGAGCCGGTGTTGGCGGCGATGAACCAGATCGCGAGCACGACGAGGATGCCGATCCCGATCGTGCGCAGCCGTACCGCCCGGCCCTTGACCGTGACCTTCGAGGGCTCGTGCGGCGGCAGGGTTTTCTCAGCCATGGCCCCAGTATCGTGCGAATCGCCCCACTCGCACCGTTCGGGCGATCTGTTCCACCGGCCACCGCCGTGACGGACGGGGCCCTTGTTCGCTGTCGGTGTTCGCCGTTTTGCTCCCTGTAGCGGGCACTTCGTTGGACAATCGGGGCATGAGCGAATCGGTGGGCGAGGGCGGGGACCCGGGGCGGCGGACCGACCGGGATCGTGACGCGGAGGGCCGGGCCCGCAACGCGCGGCCGCGGGACGGTCTCGGCCGGCCGCTGCCGTACGGCGCGGCCGGTGTGACCAGGCAGGAGGAGGGGGTGCCGCGCTCGCCCGAGGAGGCGCTCGCCGAGGCCCAGCGCCTGCTGGACGCCGGGCGACCGTTCCACGCGCACGAGGTGCTGGAGGACATGTGGAAGGCGGCTCCGGCCTCCGAGCGTCAACTCTGGCGCGGGCTGGCTCAGTTCGCCGTCGGCCTCACCCACGCGGCGCGCGGCAACTCGGCCGGCTCCGGAGCGCTGATGGCCCGGGCGGCCGAGGCGCTGGCGCCCTTCGCCCGGAGCGCCCCGTACGGGATCGACGTGACCGCGCTGGCCCGTTGGGCCGGTGAGCAGGCCACCCGTCCCGCCTACTCGGTGGCGCCCGACACCCCGAGGCTGCGGAGCGGGGCGGCCGGCCGCTGAGCCGGTACCCGCGGGCCGGGCCACCGGGCGTGGCGTTCGCTACTCGGCCTCGGTGAGGACGCGTGCCAGGGCCGCCACGGCGGCGGCCGCGTCCTCGCCCTCGGCCCGTACGGTGACGTCGGTGCCCCGGGTGGCGCCCAGGCCCATCACCGCCAGGATGCCGGTCGGGCTGACGGACCGGCCCGCGTGCTCCACCCGGATGCCGCTGCGGAACCCGGCGGCCGCCCTGGCCAGCGCACCGGCCGGGCGGGCGTGCAGGTCGACGGGGAGCCGGACGGTCGCCTCCGCGGTCGCCGGCGGGCCGGCCTGGACCCGGGCGGGGGAGGGGGGCCGGGCTCCGGGGCCGCCGGTCGGCGGGGGCGGTGCGGCGGGGACGGCTTCAGAACTTCCGGACATCGCGGGCCTCCTCGGCTGCGCCGGCGACGGCGTGCAGGTCGGCTCCCACCGAGGCGGTGACGGCGGCGGCGACCGCGCCCTCGACGAAGGGGGCGTCGACCAGGACGACGCCCGGGCGCGGATGGTCCGCCAGGACGGCACGGGCCGTCAGCACCGAGCTGCCCAGGTCCGGCAGGAGCACCACGCCGGCGCCGTGGTCCGCCCGGTCGAGGGCTTCGAGGACCAGGTCGTAGCTGGTGCCGATGCCGCCGTCCGCGGTACCGCCCGCGGCGATCACGGGGACGCTGTCGGAGCCGATCTGCGCCAGGAGATCGCGCAGTCCGCAGGCCAGTCCGGGGCTGTGGGACACGAGTACGATGCCGACAGTTTGACTCATGGGCAGATGCTAGATTTTGGAACACTGTTCTGCAATACCGAAAGCAGGTAAACCCTCATGGTTCAGTCGGTCCACCGGGCGGTCCGTGTCCTTCGGGAGTTGTCCACCGCCGGCCCCCGGCTGGGCGTGACCGAACTGGCCGAGCGGATCGGCATCGCCAAGCCCACCGTGCACGCGCTGCTGCGCACCCTGGAGGCCGAGGGCCTGGTGCGCCAGGACCGGGAGACCGGCAAGTACCTGCTCGGCCCGGGCCTGCTCCAGCTCGGCAACTCCTACCTGGACACCCAGGAACTCCGCACCCGCTCGGTGACCTGGGCCGACGCGCTGGCGACCGGGACGGGCGAGGCGGTCTGGGTGGCCGTGCTCGCCGGTGACCACGTGCTGGTGGTGCACCACGCCTTCAGGCCCGAGGGGGCGGTGCAGATCCTGGAGGTCGGGGCCAGCATCCCGTGGCACACCTGCGCCCTCGGCAAGGCGGTCGTCGCCTTCCAGTCCTCGGCGCAACGGGCCGCCCTGCTGGCCGGCGAGCTGGGGCGGCTGACCGGCCGGACCCTGACCGACCCGGCCGCGCTCGCCGCGCAGTTGGAGGAGGTGCGCGGGATCGGGTACGCGACCGAGGAGCAGGAGGCGGCGCTCGGCGACGCCGGCATCGCCTCGGCCGTCTTCGACCGCTCCGGCGAGGCGGTCGGCGCGGTCGGCGTGGTCGGCCCGGTCGAACGGCTGCTGGCGGACGACGCGGTGCGCCAGAAGCACGCGGTGGCCGTCCGGGAGGTGGCCAGGAACCTGTCGCGGGAACTCGGTGCCGGCCGCGGCACCCCCTGGCAGGCCGGGGCCTGAGCCGGGCCGGCCGCTCGCCCGGCCGGGGATCGTCCGAGGTCGCGGCCCCTGCCGGGCGGCGGCCTCGTCGGCATGCCCGGCGCCGGGGGAGGCCGCCCGCCGGAGGCCGGCCACCGTGCGTGCAGCGGTGGCCGACAGAGTGTGGACAGGGCTCTTGACACTCCGCGAAACGCGGGCTTAAGTTCCGAACACGTTTCAGGTATGACGAACGGGTTTCCTGAGTGTTTCTCCACCCCGGCCAGGGCCCGACCCCCTTCTTGATCCGCGCACGCGGAGGAGGTGACCGCCCTGTGTCCCGAGCGGGTCGCAGGCGTACCCCATGACAGAGAACTCCCTTTCCCGGAAGCTGTCCGCCGAGCTGCTGGGCCCGGTGACCCCGGCCCGGGTCGGCGTCGGCGCGGTGCCCGCGACGCCGCTCCTCGGGGCTGACGCACCGTTCGCCACGGCCCGACCGGGCATGACGGCGCCGGCGTCCGCGCCGGCGCTGGTGGCGCTGGGATACGCGATCGGGCCCGTCGCGGGCGGCCGGACCGACCCCGCGGTGACCCTGGCGCTCGCGGCCACCGGCCGGACGCCGGTGCGGGAGGTCCCGGGCTACCTGCCGGCCGCCGGCCACCGACCCGCCGCCGGGGTGCCGGCCGCGGCCAGGGCCGCCGCCGACGTCGAAGGAGTGCGCTCGTGAAGAAGTTCCTCAACACCCCGGAGTCGGTGCTCGACGACGCGCTCGCGGGCCTGGCCGCCGCCCACCCGCGGCTCGACGTCGACGTGGCGGCGCGGGTCGTCCGGCGGGCCGGCGCCGTCCGGGCCGGCAAGGTGGCACTGGTCTCCGGCGGCGGGTCCGGTCACGAACCCCTGCACGGCGGCTTCGTCGGCACCGGGATGCTCGACGCGGCCTGCCCGGGCGAGATCTTCACCTCCCCGGTGCCCGACCAGATGCTGGCGGCCGCGACCGCCGTCGACCAGGGCGCGGGGGTGGTCCTGATCGTCAAGAACTACACCGGCGACGTGCTGAACTTCCGGATGGCGGCCGAACTCGTCGCCGACCAAGGCATCCAGGTGCGGACGGTGCTGGTCGACGACGACGTGGCGGTGACGGACTCCACCTGGACGGCCGGCCGCCGCGGCACCGGCGCCACGGTCTTCGTCGAGAAGATCGCCGGCGCGCTGGCCGAGCAGGGCGCCGGACTCGACGAGGTGGCCGCCGCCGGTCGGCGGGTCAACGAGCTGTCCCGCTCCTTCGCCGTCGCGCTGACCGCCTGCACCACCCCGGGGGCCGGCAAACCCGGTTTCGAGCTGCCCGAGGACGAGATGGAGGTCGGCGTCGGCATCCACGGCGAACCCGGCCGCCGCCGGGAGAAGCTCGGCACGGCCCGCGGGATCGTCGCCGAGGCCCTGGCGGCCATCCTCGCCGAGCCCGTGCTCGCCGGTACCGACCAGGCCCTGGTGATGGTCAACGGACTGGGCGGCACCCCGCTGATCGAGCTGTACGTCCTGTTCAACGAAGTCAGCAACCAGCTCGCCGCCCAGGGCGTCACCATCGCCCGCAGCCTGGTCGGGAACTACGTGACCAGCCTGGACATGGCCGGCGCCTCGATCACCGTCTGCCGGGCGGACGAGCAGCTGCTCGCGCTGTGGGACGCGCCCGTGGACACCCCCGCCCTGCGCTGGGGCGGCTGAGACCGGGTGCGTCCGGACGGTGACCCCCACTCCCGGCCGGGCGCACCCACCCCCCACACGGGCGCACCCACCCCCACCCGGGCGCACCCACCAGCCCCGGCGCGCCCCGACGCCCGTACGTGCCAGGGGAGTTCCGAGCCCGGCCCGCGTACCGGCCGGACCGGTACAGACCGGCCCCCGTACCGCCCCCCGCGCCGCCCAGCCCGAGTCCGACCAGCATGAAGGAGAACCCCGATGGACATCGCCCTCGCGAGGCACTGGGTGCAGGCCATCGCCGTCGCCATGGACGAGCACCAGGACCGGCTCACCCAGCTGGACTCCGCCATCGGCGACGCCGACCACGGCGCGAACATGCACCGCGGCTTCAACGCCGTCCTCGCCACCCAGGTCTCCTACCGGCCCGACTCGGTGGGCCAACTGCTGGTCAAGGTCGGCAGCACGCTGATCTCCAGCGTCGGCGGCGCCTCCGGTCCGCTGTACGGCACCGCGTTCCGGGCCGCCGGCAAGGCCCTGCCCGGCACCGACCCGGACGCGGCCGAACTGCTCGCCGCCCTGCGGGCCGGGCTGGACGCGGTGCGTGAACTCGGTGCGGCCGCCCCCGGCGACAAGACCATGGTCGACGCCTTCCTGCCCGCCCTGGACGCCTTCGAGGAGGAGCTGCGCGCCGGCGGCGACCTCGGCGCCGCCGCGGCGCGGGCCGCCCGCGCGGCCGAGGACGGCGCCCGGGCCACCGTCCCGCTGCAGGCGCGCAAGGGCCGGGCCTCCTACCTCGGCCCGCGCAGCATCGGCCACCAGGACCCGGGCGCCACCTCCACCGCGCTGGTCTTCGGCGCCCTGGCGACGGCGGCGGCCGCGCGATGAACCGGCGCTCGTTCGGCGGGCGGGCCGCCTCGGCCGGCGTCGCGCTCGGCACGCTGCACCGCACGGACCGTCCGCCGGCCCTGCCACGGCCGCGGGTGGCCGGGAGCGGGGCGGTGGACGGCGGGGCCGCCGCGGGCGGGAGCCGGACGGCCGCCGCGGAGGGTGTGGCGCGTGCGGAGGCGGCCCGCGAGGAGACGGTCCGCGAGGGGACGGTCCGCGAGATCGAAGCCGCCTTCGACGCCGTCGCCGAGCACCAGGACCGGCTCTCCGCCTCGCTGCGGGCCGGCGGCCGGATCGAGCAGGCCGACATCATGGAGGTCGTCGGCTACCTCGCCCAGGACACCGACCTGCGCACCGCCGCCACCCGCCGGGCGGCCGAGGGCGCCTCCGCCGCCGAGGCCGTCCGGGCCGCCGTCGAGGAGTACGCCCGGGTCATCGGCGCACTGGCGGACCCCACGCTCGCCGAGCGGGCCGCCGACCTCCGCCAGGTCGGCCGCCGGGCGTTGGCCTGGCTGGGCGGTGTCGGGCTCGCCCGCCCCGCCGGCCCGCTCGTCCTGATCGCCCACGAGGTCGGCGCCGCCGACCTGCTCGAACCCGGCAGCGAGGTGGTCGCCGCCGGCTCCGTGACCGGCGGCCCCAACTCGCACGCGGCGATCGTCGCCCGCTCGCTCGGCATCCCGCTGCTGCTCGGCCTGGACCCTGCCGTCCTCGACCTGCCCGACGGCGCCGAGGCGCTCGTCGACGCCGCCCGGGCCGGCCTGACCGTCCACCCCGCCCCCGGTGAGCGGGCCGGCGCCCTGGCCGCGATGGACCAGGCCCGCAGCCGCCGGGCCGCGCTGGCCGCCGAACGTCACCTGCCCTGCGAGACCCTGGACCGGCACAGCGTGATCCTGCGCGCCAACGTCGGCACCGCGGCGGACGGCGAGGCGGCCCTGCGGGCCGGCGCCGACGGGGTCGGCCTGCTGCGCACCGAACTGCCCTTCCTGGAGGCCCGCCGCTGGCCCGACGAGGAGCAGCACGCGGCGGCGCTGGCCCCGGTGCTGCGGGAACTCGCCGGCCGTCCGGTCACCGTGCGGACCCTGGACTTCGCCGACGACAAGGTCCCGCCCTTCCTGGCCGGGGCCGGCCCGGACGGCCGGATCGGGCGCGGCCTGCCGCTGATGCTGGCCCGGCCGGAGGCCTTCACGGCCCAGTTCCGCGCCCTCCTCACCACGGGCGCCGGCACCGACCTGCGGATCATGATCCCGATGGTCGCCGCCCCCGGGGAGCTGCGGGCCTGCCGCGAACTCCTGCGGGCGGCGGCCGCGTCCCTCGGCGTCCCGGTGCCGCCGCTCGGCGTCATGGTCGAACTGCCCGAGGCCGCCGCCCGGGCCGAGGAGCTGGCCCGGGAGGCGGCCTTCCTCTCCGTCGGCAGCAACGACCTCACCAGCCGGATCCTCGGGCTCGACCGCCGCGACCCCGCCGCCGGGCCCGCCCACACCGCCCACCCGGCGGTGCTGGCGGCGATCGGGCAGGTGGTCGAGGCCGCCCACCGGCACCGCCGGCAGGTGTCCGTCTGCGGGGACGCGGCCGCGCACCCTCTGGTGATTCCGCTGCTGATCGGTCTCGGCTGCGACGTGCTGTCCGCCGCCCCGGCCGTCCTCGACGAGATCCGGGCCAGGATCCGCCGGCTCGACGCCGAGGCCTGCGCCCGGGCCGCCCGCGAGGCTCTCGTCGCCCGGGACGTCGAGGAGGTCTGGGGGATCGTCGAACGGTACTGCTCCCCGGTGCTGCCCCCGTGGTCGACGTCGGGAGTTCGTCGGGTTGATCATGCGGTGAGGTGGAACGAGGATTCGTCCGGGTGACGGGTGGTGTGGCGGTCGAGCCCGGCCGGCAGATCCTGCGCACGGTGTCCGTCAGCGTGCGCCGCGTGGACGTTGAAGATCCCAAAGAGGTGGTCCGGCGAGGGTGTGACCTGCTCTCGGAGCACTACGAGCGGGCATTCGGCAGCGAGACGAAGTACGGATCGTGGATCGAGGATTTGCTCGGCCGGCTGTCGGAGGCCGGCACCGTCCGAGACGAACCGCTCATGGCTCGTGCGGGCCGCCCGTCCGGGGTTCGTCGGGCTCCCGGCTCCGGGTCAGCGGCCGGCTCTGCGGTTGCCCCAGGCCGGGGCGACCAGCGCCACCAGCAGGACGGCGAAGCCGAGCTGCAAGGCATGACGGGTCCAGTCGATGCCGGAGGTGTGCGCGACGCCGATCCAGCCCGCCACGGCGTTGCCGAGCCAGGCACCGGCGGCACCGAGAAGCATGGTCAGCCACCAGGGGATGGACTGCGGGCCGCGCAGCAACAGCTTGGCCAGCACGCCGAGGACGAACCCGATCAGGAGAATCCAGAGCAGTTGGAACACGATGTCCTCCGGTCCTTGGCCAGCCAGGGCACCGCCGGTGGGCGGCGTGATCACCAGCATCGCGCGGATGGGCCCGTTCGGCATGTCCGGCCCGGTCCGGCCCGGGAGCCGGGCGGGCCGCCACCGCGCCTGGACCGGCCCGCGGGCTTCCTGGCCGGCCTTCCCGGAGGGGTGCCCGGACGGTCTCCGAACACGCCCGAGGGCGCCTCCTGGTGGGGCGCCCTCGGGCGTTGCGGTGCGGTGGTGCGGTTGCGACTCGTGCTGGGTCCCGGCGGTTGCGGGGGTTACGGGAGGTCCCGGGGGTTACGGGAGGTTGCGGGCCATGACGATGCGCTGGATCTGGTTGGTGCCCTCGTAGATCTGGGTGATCTTGGCGTCGCGCATCATCCGCTCCAGCGGGTAGTCGCGGGTGTAGCCGTAGCCGCCGAGGAGCTGGACGGCGTCGGTGGTGATCTCCATCGCGGCGTCGGAGGCGAAGCACTTGGTGGCGGCGCCGAAGAAGGTGAGGTCCTCGTGGGCGCCGCCGTGCGAGACGCGCTGGGAGCGGGCGGCGGCGGCGTAGGTGAGCTGGCGGGCGGCCTCCAGCTTCATCGCCATGTCGGCGAGCATGAACTGCACGCCCTGGAAGTCACCGATCGGCTTGCCGAACTGCTTGCGCTCCTTGACGTAGCCGGCGGCGTAGTCGAGGGCGCCCTGGGCGATGCCGATCGCCTGCGCGGCGATGGTGACCCGGGTGTGGTCGAGGGTCTTCATCGCGGTGGCGAAGCCGGTGCCCTCCTCGCCGATCATCCGGTCGGCGGGGATCCGCACGTTGTCGAGGTACACCTCCCGGGTCGGTGAGCCCTTGATGCCGAGCTTCTTCTCCGGGGCGCCGAAGGTCACGCCCACGTCGCCCTTCTCCACCACGAACGCCGAGATGCCCTTGGAGCGCTTCTCCGGGTCGGTGACCGCCATCACCGTGTAGAACTCCGAGACGCCGGCGTTGGTGATCCACCGCTTCACACCGTTGAGCACCCAGAAGTCACCGTCGCGCACCGCACGGGTCTTCATCCCCGCCGCGTCCGAGCCCGCGTCCGGCTCCGACAGGCAGTACGAGAACATGCCCTCCCCGCGCGCCAGCGCACCCAGGTACTTCGCCTTCAGCTCCGGCGAACCGGACAGCTGCACCGGCAGCGAACCGAGCTTGTTGACCGCCGGGATCAGCGAGGACGACGCGCAGACCCGCGCGACCTCCTCGATCACGATCACCGTCGCCAGCGCGTCCGCCCCCGCACCGCCGAACTCCTCCGGCACGTGCACCGCGTGCAGGTCACTGCCCTGCAGCGCCTCCAGCGCCTCGTGCGGGAACCGGCCCTGCTCGTCCACCTCGGCCGCGAACGGAGCGATCTTCGCCTCGGCCAGCGAGCGCACCGCCTCCCGGAGCATGTCGTGCTCCTCGGTGGTCCGGAAGAGATCGAAGTCCTGGTTCATGGAAAGCTCCCTCGCAATGGCACTCAGTACCCCAAATTATGCACACTGAGTGTCGCCCGGCCCAGCTCCCGAGGGTACTCGGTGCTACCGTCCCTGCATGAGCGAGGTGCGCAAGCAGGACCAGGCGGCTGCGGCCGTCGAGAAGCCGACCATGCGGGACGCGCTGGTGACGGCGGCGTTCCGGCTGTTCATGGAGCGGGGTTTCGAGCAGACCACCATCGACGACATCGTCGCCGAGGCCGGGGTCGGGCGCCGGTCCTTCTTCCGGCACTTCCCCTCCAAGGAGGACGTGGTCTTCCCGGACCACGACGGCTGCCTCGCCGAGATGACCGCCTTCCTCCAGGGGGCGGACGACGCCGGCGATCCGGTCGAACAGGTCTGCGACGCCGCCCGGCTGGTGCTGCGGGCGTACGCGGTGAACCCCGCCTTCTCGGTGCAGCGCTACCTCCTCACCAAGAAGGTCCCGAACCTCCGCGCCCACGAACTGTCGGTGGTCTGGCGGTACGAGCGGGCGCTGGCCGCCCACCTGAGGGCCCGGTACGCGGCCCGGGCCGACGGCGCGCTGCGGGCCGACGTGATCGCCGCGGCGGTCGTGGCGGCGCACAACCACACCCTGCGCACCTGGCTGCGCTCCGGCGGCGAGGGCGATGTGACGGAGGCGGTCGGCCAGGCGCTGAGCTTCGTGGCCGAGACCTGGAGCGGCCCGCAGGCGCCGTCCGCGCCGGAGTCGCAGGACGACGAGGTCGTGGTGGTGGTGGCGAAGCGGGGGACGCCGATGTGGCGGGTCGTGCGCGGGGTCGAGGCCGCCCTCGACGCCTGAGGTTCCGCCGCCTGCTCCGGCCGGTCCGGCTGCCGCCCCTCGTGCCCGCCGCCCCGCTCCGGCCCGCCCTTTTCCGGCGCCGGCGGGCGCTGTCGCGGGGGTGGACGGCACTGCGTTCCCTCGAAAGGGGCACTGAGTGCCTTTACAGGTCGACACCGAGTGCCATATCGTCCGGAGAAGCGGGCCCCTCGGCCGCTGGCTCGGCGCGAGCGGCGGCCGGGCGGCCCGGCAAGGCGGTGCCGAACCGCCGCGCCGTCCGTCGGCACCAGGGAGGTACGGCATGGCTCCGGGGCCACCGGACCTGGTCGGGGTCGCCGGTTGCGGCGTGCGGGAGGCGGGGGTGATCGGCCGGTGCGACGGCCGGGACCGCCGTGGGTGCGCCGTGGACCGATCCGTCCGACCCCGCCGGAGCACCGGCGAGCCGTCCGGACAGCACGAACCGTAGTACCCGGACAGGTCCGGCGAGATGCCGGCCCTCGACGACATGGCGTCCGGAAGGGAGCCCGGGGCGGGCCGCCCGGGCCGGGCGCCGGACCGCCGGCCCGGGCCCGTCTTCCTGTTCTCCTCACCCCTCAAGGAGTCACCATGGAACTCGCCGTCGCCACCCCCACCGCCTTCCCCGCGGCCGGCCCCGCCGGTGCGGGCGCCGCGCTCGCCGACCTGCCGCTCGCCGAACCTGCTTCCCCGGTCGTCGAGTTGATCCACCTGCGGTGCCGCTGGTGCCGCGCCGCCACGGCGCCGACCTGCCTGCTCTGCCCGGTCTGCGGATCGGCCGACCTGATCCGGGAGCGCGGCTCCGGCGCCGGTACGGTGCAGCGGCTGCTGCCGGCCGCCCAGCGCGGACAGCACCGCCTGACCCCGTACGTGATCGCGCTGGACGAGGGATTCACCATCCGCGCGGCGGTGGTGGGCGCGCTGCCCGGCGCGGTGATCGCGGGCACCCGGGTCGAGCTGGCCGCCGTGACGGGCGCCGGACGGGTCCTCACCTTCCAGGTCTCCCCGGACCAGGTCTACGGGCACCTGCGCAACCCGGCCCCGGCGCCGGACCGGCACTCCGTCAGGTCCAGCTACTGGGACCTGTGATGCCGCACTCCACCGAGGCGTAGGCCCCGGGCGCCGGGTGCCGACCGCGGCCGGGGCTCAGGGGCGGGGCGGGGTGAGCTGCTCGGCGAGCTGCCAGAGGTCCGGCAGGGCGGCGGAGATCCGGTCCAGGGCGTCGGCCGGCAGGGCGGCCAGCGCGGTGGCCACCCCCAGGTGCAGGTTGGAGTCGATCTGCAGGCCGGCGTCGAGCATCGTGCGGGTCGGCCGCAACTGCGCCGTCCGGCGGTCCTCGGGGTGCGGCGTCCGGTCGAGGAGCCCGTCCCGCACCAGGAGGGTCACCAGCGTGCTGACGTTGTGCGGCTGCATGTGCAGGGCCTCGGCCGCGTCGCGGACGCTGATGCCGGGCTCGTCCAGGACCAGCTGGAGCAGCTCCACCTGGGCCGGCGGGCGGACCTGTTCGCCGGCGGCCGGCCGGCCCGCCTGGTTCAGGACGCGGTGGAGTGTCCACACCAGCCGGGTGAGTTCGGCCGGCACGTCACGGGTGTTCATGCTTCGGATTTTACGTCTGAACTGGGACGATCCGGCTCGGCCCGCCGGTGCGGGAGGCGACAGGGCCGGTGCGGACGACCCGCTGCGGACGGCCCGGTGCGGAGGGTGTCTCCCGGGACCGGTGGGGCGTACCATGCAAAATGACTCTAGCGATAGAGCGTTCCGCGTCGACGGCGGACGGGCGGCCTCTCCCGGAGCGGGCGGCCCGGACGGGCCGCGCGGGGGCGGTCGCCCGCCCGGGAGTGGATCTCTTCGAGGGACCCGGCCGGGCGGCTTCGCGCGAACGGGCCGTCGCCGCCTCCGGCGCCGGCGTGCTCCGGCCGCGCGAGACGGCCGGCAGACCGTGGGGACGGGATGCCGGCCGTTCGTGTGCTCAGGGACGCACCGGCGCCGGAGGCGGACCGCCCTGCGCACCGGTCAGCCCTGGGACGGCCCCTGGCCTTCCGCCACCTCCCGCGCCTCACCGGTCTCCGCCGGACCGAAGGCCGCCGTGGCGTGCTCCCGGGAGGACCGGTCGAGCAGCAGCACCGAGGCGGTCTCCGCCAGGGCGGCCGGCACCGGGGTCCTGGGCGGCGTGCTCCCGTCGCCGGCCCGGCCCGACGTGGGCTCGCCCGCGCCGGCGGTGGGGCCGCCCGGCGGCGGCAGGTCCCGCAGCAGCCGCTCCAGGCCCCGGCAGTGGCGGGCGAACACCCGGTGGGAGGCCCACCGGCCGCGCTCGCGCTGTCCCGCCAGGGCGTCCGCGGGGCTCAGGTCCAGCAGCACCAGGTGCAGCTCGCGGCCGCGCCGGGCCGCGCCGGCGGCCAGCCAGCGCCGCAGCCACGGTCGGCTGCCGCAGTCGTGCACCAGGAGCGGGCCGCCGCGGCGCAGCGCCGTGCGCAGCAGGCGGAAGTGCACCAGCCGGGCCCAGGGGCGGTAGACCGGGTAGGGGAGCCGGGCCGGCATCACGGCCTCGCAGGCGAGGTGGACGTCCCGCGGGTCGATCACCGGCGCGTAGGCCGACCAGCGCCGCAACAGGGTGCTCTTGCCGCTGCCGGGCAGGCCCGAGATCACCACCACGGCGTCCGGCGGGTACCGCAGGACGGGCGTCGCGCCCGGGTGACCCCGCAGGTCCAGCAGCCCGCGCGGGTACGGCGAGGCGGCCGCCCCGCCGGGTTCGTCGACCTCGTCGTGCGGCGCGGTCCGCACTCCCGCCACACCTGCCCGTCTCGTACCGCGCACTGCCGCTCCCTGCCCCGAATCCACTGCTCACAGCCTTGCACAGGGCCCCAAGGGACCCGGCGGTGGGCGTCCCGCAGGCCGGAAGGTGCCTTGACGCGACCACTGGTCTATGCCAATCTCCCTCCAGGTCCGGACCTCTGCGGGCGATCCGGAGCCGGCACGACACAGTCTGACGTCGCGTCAGCACAGCTCGCAGCACGGGGAAGGATGGCGTGACGTGGCCCTGGTGGCGCATGCGGCGGCGACCTCCTGCAGGCAGGGCGGCACCCTGCGGTTCACGGTCACCGGACACGGCACCGGCCGGGTGGACGTCGAGGACGCCGTGGACGGGCGTCTGGTGCACCGGGCCGAGGTGGGCGCCGGGCCCTGGGACCTGACCGTCCCGCCGCACTGGCGCAGCTCCCTCTACCGGGCGGTCTTCACCCCCGGCGACGGCGAGCTGAGCGAGGTCTGGTTCGTGGTCCGCCCGGCCGAGCCGGGCGTGCGCTCCCGGATCCTGCTGTCCGTCCCCTTCGCCACCTGGCAGGCCTACAACCGCGCCGGCGTCCCGGGCGAGGGGCTCTACTGGACCGAGGACCCGGCCCGGGCGGCCCGGGTCGGCTTCGACCGGCCCGGCGGCGGCCCGCCCCCCGAACGCTGGGAGGCCGGCTTGATGACCTGGCTGCGCGCGCACGGCCCCGAGGTCGAGTACTGCTCCAACCTCGACCTGCACCTCGATCCGCAGGCCCTGGCGCCCTACCAGCTGCTGGTGGTCAACGGGCACGACGAGTACTGGACCTGGGAGATGCGCGACCGGGTCGAGGCCTTCGTCGCCGCCGGCGGCAACCTGGCCGTCTTCGGTGCCAACACCGCCTGGTGGCAGATGCGGCTGGAGGACGGCGGCCGCACCATGGTCTGCTACCGCGACGCCGTCGCCGACCCGATGGCGGCCGTGGCGCCGGAGCGGGCCACCGTCGAATGGTCCAGCCACCCGGTGAACCGCCCGGAGAACAGCCTCACCGGCCTCAGCTTCCGCGAGGGCGCGGGCTGTTGGGGCCCGGGCATGCCGCAGATGTACCGCGAGGCCTACACCGCGGCCTTCACCGGGCACTGGGTCTTCGAGGGCACCGGGCTCGCCGACGGGGACACCTTCGCCCGCGGCGGCCTCGGCTACGAGACCGACGCCGCCGAGCTGGAGTTCACCGACGGCGTCCCCGCCGCCACCGGCCGCGACGGCACCCCCGCCTCCTTCACCGTGCTGGCCACCGCCGACCTGCGGCACTGGGACGCCTACGGGCAGGGCGGCTGGGCCGTGATGGGCGTCTTCGACTCCGGCGCCGGCACGGTCTTCAACGCCGGTACGGTCAACTGGGGCGCCGCACTGGACGATCCGGTGGTCGACCGGATCACCCGCAACGTGCTGACCCGGCTCGCCGCCCCGGCCCGGCCGGACCGGTGGACCGCGATCGGCACCGCCCCCGGGGCCACGGCGCTGGCCGGCGCGGGGGCCCGGCTCTACGCCGCGCAGGCCGACGGCACCCTCGGCGTCCGCCCGGCCGGCCCGCAGAACCTGCCGCTGCGCCCGCTCGGACCGGCTCCGGGCATCGTCGCGCTGGCCGCCCCCCGCGAGGCCGTCACCGGCGGACCGCTGTCCCTGTACGCGGCGGACGACACCGGCCGGCTGCTGCTGCGGCCGGCCCGCCCGGAGGCCGCCGGATGGACGCCGGCCGGCCACTGCCCGGCCGGGACGAGGGCGCTCGCCGTCTGCGACGGCCTGCTCTACGCCCTGGACGACCGGGGCGCGCTCTGGTCCGCCCCGCAGGGGCTGCCGGCGGATGCCGAGGCCCGGGAGTGGACCTGTCTGTCCCCGCCGACCGGGCTGGTCGCCCTGACCGCCGTCAACGGCCGGCTCTACGCGGTGACCGCCGACGACGTCCTGCTGCACCGGCGACCGGGGACGGCGGACGGGTGGCAGGAACTCGGTCCGGCCGGCGGCAGCGTGCTGCTGGCAGGGCAGGCGGGCCGCCTGGTCGGCCTCGACGCCGACGGCGTGCTGCGCACCCGTGGCGTTCTCCCGGCGGGAGGAGCGGGCCCGGCCCCGGCGGCCGGTGCGGCCCGCCCGGCCGTGGTGGCCGGCGCCGCCCTCGACGGGACCAGGGCCTGAGGGGCCGGTGACGGTGGCGCCCGGGGAGGGTGCCACCCGGACCGGGCGTGGGCCGCACGGATCGGGCACGGGTCACGGGCCGGCCCGCGGCCGCGTGGCACCGGTGGGACGGAACTCGCACACATGAGGAGCGCAGGGGCATGACGGAACTCGCGGTCGGGGAGCAGGTCCGCCTGGAGAGGGTGGAGTTCGGCGGGCAGTCGTCCGGCACCGCGCCGCTGACCTGGGGCCAGCGGGCCATCTGGTCCGCGATCGGCCGGACCAGGCCGGGGGACTGGTACTTCAACTTCTGCCGGACGCTGATGCTGCCGCGCCGGTACGACCTGCCGCAGGTGCTGGCGGCGATCCGGTTCGTCCTGGAGCGGCACGAGTCGCTGCGGACCAGACTGGTCGGCACGGACGGGGACCCGCTCCAGTCGGCCGCCGCGGCCGGGGTGCTGGAGGTCGAGGTGCTGGAGGTGGCCGCCGGCGACCGGGAGGCGGGCACCCGGGTGGCCGAGCGCTACGCGGCCCGGGGCTTCGACTACGAGCAGGAGTGGCCGGTCCGGATCGCGGTGCTGACGAAGGGCGGGGTACCGGCCGAACTGGTCATGGGATTCTGCCATCTGGCGGCCGACTACGAGGGCACCGGGTACCTGCTGCGGGACCTCCGGGCCGCGCTGGTCGGGCGGACGGCGGGCCTGCCGCCGGCGCCCCGCCCGTCCGAGCTGGCGCGGTACCAGGAGTCCGCCGAGGGGCGGCGGTTCGCCGAGGCGGCGGCCGCCCACTGGGAGCGCTCGTACCGCCGGATCCCGGTCTCGATGTTCACCGAGGGCCATCACGCGCCGGCCGAACCGCGCTACCAGCGGCTGGAGTTGATCTCGCCCGCGCTCGCGGCGGCCGTCCCCGCGGTGGCCGCGCGGCTGGCCGTCAGCAGCTCGACCGTCCTGCTGGCCGCCGCCGGTGCGGTGCTGCGCGACCGGACCGGGCACGACACCTGCGCGCTGCTGGCGATCGCCGGCAACCGGGTCGCCCCCAGGACGAGGGAGCTCGTCTCCACCATGTCCCTGGAGGCGCTGGTGGTGCTCCCGCTGGAGGGCGTGACGGGCTTCGAGGAGGCCGTCCGGGTCACCGGGCGGGCGGCGATGGCGGGGTACCGCTTCGGCTCCTACGACGAGCGGGACCGGGACCGGGTGGTGGCTGCCGAGAGCACCCGGCGGGGCGAGCCGGTGCACCCGTACTGCTGCGTCAACGACCTGCGCGGGGCCGGGCAGGGGGCGGGCGCGGAGGAGGTCCCCGCCGGTGTCCGTCCGGCGGATCTGCTGGAGCGGACGCGGCTGCTGGAGCTGTCGCCGCTGGAGCGGTTGAGCTGCCGCTTCTGCCTGCACTTCGCCGACGCCCCGGGCGCGTTGTCGATCCGGTTGACCGCGGACACCGGCTACCTCCCGCTGTCCGACATGGCGTGGTTCCTGCGGGAGACGGAGCGGCTGGTGGTGGCGGCGTACGACGGTGACGTGCCGCTGGCGGTGCCCGGAGCCCCCGGGCGGGCGAATCCGCTCTGATCGGAAGGGAGTTCCGGCCCGCTGATCCTTGACCGCCCAGATGGTCTATGCCAATCTCTCTGCAGGTCTGGACCAGTGCGCCTTGTCGAGGCGCCGGGGCCGGCCGGGAAGAACAACGGGGAGAGTGGCAAGTTCCATGCACAGAACCAGATCCGGCGATCCCGGGAACGCCTTGGCACGGACGTCCGCCGGGACGGTGCACGGGCTGCTGGAGGCCAGATCGCAGGCCCAGCCCGACCGGGTGGCGATCGCCACCGACGACGGCCGGTCGTTGACCTTCGCCGCCTGGCACCGGCGCTCGACGGCCGTGGCGCACGCCCTGGCCGGGCGCGGGATCCGCCCCGGGGACCGGGTCGGCCTGCTCTTCGGGCTGGGCAGCTGGCCCGAGTTCGCGCTCGCCTACTGCGCGGTGACCAAGGCGGGAGCGGTCGCCGTACCCGTCTCCGACCGGCAGCCGGCCGAGGCCGTCCGCCGGCTGCTCGGCCACTGCGGAGCGGCCGGCCTGCTCGCGGTCCCGGAGTCCGCCCGGCCCGAGGGGCCCTGGTGGACCGGTCACCTCGAAGAGCTGGAGACCGAGGCCCCCGCCGAGCCGGCGGACCTGCCCGAGGTGACCGCCGCCGACCTGGCCCAGGTGCTCTACACCTCAGGAACCACCGGACGGCCCAAGGGTGTCGCCGCCACCCACGGCAACCTCACCCATGGCACCCGGCCCACCGCCCGGCACCGGCCGCTGGCCCACTCCGAGCAGTTCCTGCACTCCTTCGCGGTCGGTACCAACGCCGGGCAGACCATGCTGCTCAACGCCCTCGACGCGCACGCGGCCGCCCTGGTCGCCACCCACTTCACCCCCGGCCGGTTCGCCCGGCTGATCGAGCAGCGGTCCGTCGGAAGTGTCTTCGTGGTTCCCGCGATGGCGGCCGAGCTGCTGCACGCCAAGGTGCACACCCGCTTCGACCTCTCCTCCGTCCGCCTGCTCGGTTCCACCGCCGCCGCGCTGCCGCCCAAGGTCGCCACCGGGCTCACCGAGGCCTTCCCCCGGGCCACCGTGGTCAACTACTACACCTCCACCGAGGCGGCACCGGCCCAGACCGCGATGATCTACGACCCGGCCCGCCCGACCGCCCTCGGCCGCCCGGCCCAGGGTGCCGTGATGGTGGCGGGCCCGGACGGGCGCCCGCTGCCGCCCGGCGAGAGCGGCGACGTCCACCTGCGCTCGCCCGGGTCCCAGCGGCACTACTACCGGGACGCCGAGGCCGGCGCCGAGGTCTTCCGCACCGGCTGGGTACGGATGGGCGACATCGGCTTCCTGGACCAGGACGGCTATCTGCACCTCGTCGACCGCGAGTCGGACGTCATCAAGTCCGGTGCCCACAAGGTCTCCACGCTCCAGGTGGAGGCCGCCGCACTGGAGCACCCCGCCGTCGCGGAGGTGGCCGTGGTCGGCCTGCCGCACCCGGTGCTGGGGATGAGCGTGGCCGCGGTCGTCGTCCCCGCCGCCGGCCAACCCTTCGACGCGGCCGAGTTGCGGGCCTTCCTGGCCGGACGGCTGGCCGCGCACGAGATCCCGACCCGGATCGCCACGCTCGGTGAACTGCCGCGCAACGAGGGCGGTAAGCCGCTCAAGCGCGCCCTGCGCGACCTGCTGGCCGCACCCGCCTGACCGGGCCCGCGCGGCGAGCGGCCCGGCCCCCGGGGGCCCGGCGCCGGCTGCCCGGGCCCCACCTGTCCCGCTGATACTTCCCGACCGTGGCCGGCGTCGCCGAGGCCGTCGACGAGGCCGTCAAGGAGCAACCATGACCGACAACCGCACCGCCGTGACCGCCCCGGCCGAACTCCGCACGGCGCTCGCCGCCCTGGCCTCCGAGGCCTGCGACGGCGAGCTGTCCGCCGCCGAGCTGCTGGCCGCCGGAGGCACGCCGTTCGTCCTGCTGGGCGTCGGCTCGCTGGCCCAACTGCGCCTGCTGGACGCGGTGGAGAGCACCTACGGGGTGTTCTTCGACCTGACCGGCCCGATCGGCTTCCCGGCCGGGCTCGACGCGCTGGCCGAGAACCTGGTCACCGAGCACGGCGTCACCCTGCCGGTGGCCGCCGGCTGAGCCGTGCCCGGTGCGCCGGGGGAGACCCCGGGGGCGGGCCCGCGTCCGTCAGTGTCCGACGGTGGCCCCGGACACGGGCGCCGAGATCGGTACGCTCTGCCCGGCCGAGCCGGTCTTGACGAACTGCCAGGTGATCCCGTTGATCACGCCCTGGCCGAGTGGGGCGAACCGGGCGAAGGCGGGCTGGCTGAGGTCGATGTGGGTGGAGTCGCAGGACGGACACTTGTCCCGGACGGGCACCGTGACGGTCCTGCCGCCATAGCTCACCTTGACGGAGATCCCCTGGCAGAGCGGGTCGTTGTTGGGGTTGGCGGTGGTCCACCAGGCGTGCGGGACGGCCACCAGCAGCTGGGTGGCGGCGTTGATCTGCGTGCCGCAGGCGCCGTATCCGCTGTCGTTGTAGTACGTCGCCTTGCCGGTCATCGGCTTGCCGACCGGTATCGCGGCGCCGGCCGTGCCCGCGCCCAGGGCGATCAGTGCGGCGGCGGCGAGCGGGGCGCCCACCGTGATCCTGAGGTTCCGGGTGATTCGCACGTTTCCTCCGGTTCGTGTCGTCGGCATGACGGGGTGCGGGGCGGCGTCGGCATCGCGGCTCGAAGGCGTTGCCGGGAAGCCGAGTTGACGGGAGGTGCCGCCCGCTCCCGGAGCGAACGTATGCGGAAGCGGAGACGAGGTCCAGACCTTTGGCATGTTGTCATGAACACAAGGCGGGATGCTTCACCGAGCCGGCCGGAGCGAGGACGATACGCGCACCGAGGAGCCCGCCGCCCCGTCCGGGAACCGGCCGCGCCGTCGGCGCCCCTGCCTCCGGTGCCGCCCGTTGTCAGTGGTGTCCGCGATGCTGGGGCCGCAACTGTCGACCCGAGGGGTACCCGATGACGATTCATGTGGCCGGCCGCCACCGTGGGCCGGCCTCGCTCGCGGCCGCCTTTCCCGGGGCGGAGGTCATCGACGTGACCTCCCGGGCAGCTGGGCCGTGGGTGCGGCTGAGCCCGTTCCATCCGCACGGCGGAATCCCGGTGCCCTGGTCCGACGGGGTGACCGGGCAGTCCGTGGAGGGGATCTGGCAGGCGCTCAAGGTGTTCGAGGGGAGCGATACGGACGAGTCGAAGCTGGCGATCACCTCGATGAAGGGCCTGAAGCGGACGGTCCGCCGGTACGGGCCCGTCCGGGGGCACCGGGCCGGCCTGACGGGCGCGCGGCTGCTCGGGTACGAGGAGGCCCGGCGGCGGATCTATCTGCCGTCCTACCGGTGGGTCCTGGAGAACCGGGTGGCGGACCTGGTGGAGCGGATCCGGGCCAAGCCGGAGGTGGTGCTGCTCGACCACACCACCAACGGCGAGGTCACCGACCTCGCCACCCCGCTGTCGCACGCCGCGCTCGTGCGCCTGCACATCGAGGGCCGCTGGCCGTCCGAGGACTGACCGACGGCACGGCGGGACAGGCGGGACGGCCCCGGCGGCGTGCTCGGCCCGGGGCCGTCCCGCCGGAGTGCTAGAAGGTGAGGTTCCAGGCGTCGATCCTGCCCGTGTCCTGGCTGGCGATGTCGCGCACGCGCAGCTTCCAGGTGCCGTTGGCGGCCTCGCCGGAGGCGTTCACGGTGTAGGTCTTGATGACGTTGTCGGCGCTGTCGCTGTCGGTGAAGTCCTCCAGGAGGTAGACCGTGCCGCTCGGAGCGACCAGCGAGACGACCAGGTCACCGCGGTAAGTGTGCTTGATGTCCACGCCGACCTTGAGGGTGGCCGGGGCGTTGCCGCTCACGCCGGTGACGCTGATCGGGCTCTCCACCGTCGCGTTGTCGGGCACGGTCACGTCGGTGAGGTTCTCGAAGTACTTGCCGGGCGGCGGGGTGGCGCCGACCGCCTTGAGCGCGTCGACCTGGCCCTCGCCGAAGAAGGAGTTGACGGCGGCGGTGCCGGTGCAGCGGCTGTCCGAGGGGCAGGCCGTGTCGGTGGCCTGCGAGGCGAGCCTGGCCCGCAGGTCGGCCGGGGTGGCGGCGGGGTCCGCACTGGCCAGCAGCGCGGCGACGCCCGTCACGTGCGGGGAGGCCATCGAGGTGCCGTTCTTGCTGCCGTACTTGCCGCCGGGAAGCGTGGAGTAGACGCCCGAGGAGCCGTCCCCGCCGGGGGCGGCCACGTCGATGACGCCGGTGCCGAAGTTGGAGTAGGAGGCCTTGACGTTGCCGCTGCCCATGGCCGCGACCGTCACCACGCCGGGAAGCTCGGTGGGGATGTCGAGGCAGGCGTTGGTGATGGTCCGGGTGGTGGCGGTGGAGTCGTTGGGGCTGGCGGTGTCGGTGGTCTTGTGCGCCAGGTCGTAGTCGGAGTTCCCGGCGGCCGCGACCTGCAGCGAGCCCTTGCCCTCGGCGTACGCCTGGGCGCGCCGGACGCCCTCGATGATGGCCGCCTGGTCGATGTTGTCGGGGCAGTTGAACTGCCACGGGTCCGTGTAGTAGCTGTTGTTGGTGACCTTGAAGCCGTGGTCGCCGGCCCAGACGAAGCCGCAGACGGTGTTCTCCGCGAAGAACAGCGTGCTGGTCGGCTCGGCGATCCGGACGGAGGCGATCTTCACACCGGGGGCGACGCCGACGACGCCCTTGCCGTTCTTGGCGGCGGCGATGGTGCCGGCCACATGGGTGCCGTGGGTGTCCACGTCGCGCCAGGCGCCGGTGCGGGTGTCGGCCTTGCCGTAGGCGCAGGAGACCGAGTCGGCGGCGTCGAAGTTCGGCGCGAGGTCCTGGTGCAGGTCGTCGACGCCGGTGTCGAGGACGCCGACCTTGACGCTGGGCGAGCCGGTGGTCACGGCCCAGGCCTGGTCGGCCTTGATCTGGGTCATGTCCCAGCGGGCGGTCTCGGTCAGTGTGGTGGTGGCCTGCGCCGGGGTGGCCGGCAGCGCGGGGTTGTAGGCGTCGGCCGGTACGTCGGAGGTCCGGGTGGCGCCCACCTGCTGGACCCCGCTGACGGCGCGCATCGCGGTGGGGAAGCCGGCGGCCGCCGAGTGCGCCACGATCACCCCGATCGCGTCGTAACTCGCGAAGACCGTACCGCCGTTGGCCGTCACCGCCGCCTGCGCGGAGGAGGTGGCGCCCGGTGCGGTGACGACCAGGTAGGCGCGGGTGCCGGCGACCCAGGCCGCGGCCGGCGACCCGGCCGGCAGGGCCGGGGCGGCCGCCCGGGCCGCCGGGGTCGGGGAGTCCGAGAGGGGGGCGGCATGGGCGGTCCCGGTGGGGGCGACCAGGGCGACCGCCGCGCCGAGGGCGGCGACGGCCACGGCGGAGCGCCGCAGTCGGCCGGCTATGTGGGGAATCAATGCGTCCTCCGGAAGCCATGTGGCTCTGGTGCGGTGGCACCGAATGAGCCATGTACATGATGTGATGGACGCAAGATGTCAGATGATCACCCCGGAAGGGAAGTCCCGTCGCCCTACCGGGATTTGCTTCGGACGCGACCGACGGGACTGGGCGGAGCGGGGATCGGCGCCGATCCCACCGGTGGGTTGCGGGCCGACCGGCCCGGATCCGGTCGGGTCCTCACGGAGGGGCAGGACCCCCGCCCGGCCGATGCCGACAGGACCCGGGCCGCGCAGGACGGCCCGCCCTCGCGCCGGCCGGACCGTCGCCGCGTCCACGCCCGACCCCGGCTCCGCCGCCCCTGGTGCGGCGAAGCCGGAACGCGGCGCCCGGTACCACCCACCGCCGGAGCGGGTGGGGGCACCGGGCGGTAGGGCCGCTCCTAGACGGCGGCCTTCAGGTTCCACTTCTGGTTGGCGCCACCGTTGCAGTCCCAGATGTCCAGCCGGACGCCGTTGGTGGTGTCGGAGGCGGGGACGTCAAGGCAGCGACCGGAGTTGGGGTTCACCAGAGTGCCGTTGACGGCCTGCCACTGCTGGGCGCCGGTCCCGTTGCAGTCCCAGAGCTGGACCAGGGTGCCGTTGGCGGTGCCCGACGAGGTGACGTCCAGGCACTTGCCGAGGACCTGCAGGGCCCCGTCGGTCGGCGTCCAGGTCTGGGCGCCGCTTCCGTTGCAGTCCCACAGGACGATCGCGTTGCCGGAGGTGGTGGACGAGGAGAAGTCGTCCACGCACTTCCCGCTGTTCAGGCCGGAGGTGATCGGCCCGGCCTGCGGGCCCGGCCCGGCGGGACCGGAGGCATAGGCCTCCAGCTCGTAGAGCCGGGTGACCGTGTTGCCGCCGGTGTTGGACGGGGCCGAGACCACCACCCGGACGTACCGGGCGCTGCGCGCCGTGAAGGGGGTGTAGGTGCGGCTGGAGCGCGAGCCGGTGACGCCGGCCGCGGTCGTCCAGGTACTGCCGTCGGTACTCGTCTGCACCTGGAAGGCACTGGTGTTCCACGCGGTGTTCTCGCCGCCGAGCCCGGCGTGCTTGACGACCACCGAGGCGACCGTCTGCGCCGACCCCAGGTCGACCTGGAGCGAGGCACCCGCCGTCGGCGAGCACCACTTGCTGTTGTTCCGGAGGGTGGAGTCGACCGCCTTGTCGCTCGACTCGGCGGCGGCGCACGCGGCCGAGCCACTGGTCGCCCTGCCCTGGGCGAGGTTGGTGCCGAGCTCCGGGGCGGCGGGTACGGCCGTCGCGCCGTCCTGGAAGGAGGGCGGTACGTCCGAGGCGCCGGTGCCCCAACTCGTGCTCGGCGCGGCGCCCATGGTGAAGTCCAGGGTGCCCCCGGCCGCGACGTCGGGGTAGCGCAGGTAGTTGTGGCCGGTGGCCGTCCCGTTGACCTTCAGCCCTTGGACGAAGGAGCCGCCACCGGTGGAGTTGATGGTGATGTTGCCGCCCGGACGCTGGATCAGGACGGACGGGAAGGACGGGCCGTGCACGGCCAGGGTGTCCGCGCCGGGGGTCGAGGGGTAGAGGCCGAGGGCCGCCCAGACGTACCAGGCCGAGGTGGCGCCCAGGTCGTCGTTGCCCGGCAGCCCGCTGGCGCCGGTGCTGAAGGACTCGGTCATCACCTTGCGGACCGCCGCGGAGGCGCCGGCTGGGTCGCGGGCGTAGTTGTAGGCCCACGGCACGCCGTGCTCGGGTTCGTTGCCGATGTAGTAGTACGGCAGGCTCTGACCGGCGTTGACCTGGGTGAAGTGGTGGTCGAGCCGCTGCACGGCGGTCTGCCGGCCGCCCATGGCGTTGACCAGGTCGGCGAAGTCGTAGGGGACCATCCAGGTGTACTGGGCGGCGTTGCCCTCGGTGAAGTCGCTCTGCGCGGCCGGGTCGAGCGGCCACTTCCAGCTGCCGTCGGAGTTGCGCGGCTGGGTGTAGCCCGACTCGGGGCTGAAGGTGTTGCGCCACCACTGCGCCCGGGTCATGTAGGTGGAGTAGTCCGAGGTGTTGCCGAGGGCCTTGGCGAACTGGGCGACGGCGAAGTCGGAGGCCGAGTACTCCAGTGAGTCCGAGGGGGCGCCGGGCAGGTAGTGCAGGCTGGTGTACGTGGACTGGTTCCCGCGGATCGGCGAACCCTGGGCGGTGCCGCCCTCGGAGGACTTCTTCATCAGTGCCAGTGCTGCGGCGGTGTCGAATCCCCGTGCCCCGAAGGCGTACAGGCTGCCGACGATGATGGGTCCGGGGTCGCCGGTCATCACGAAGTCCTCGTTGGTCTGCTGGGACCACTTGGGCAGCAGGCCGCCCTGCTGGCCGTCCAGGACCATCGACTTGGCGATGTCGGAGGCCTCGGTGGGGGCGATGAGCGCTGTCAGTGCCGCCCAGGAGCGGTAGATGTCCCAACCGGAGTAGTTCTGGTAGACCGGTCGCGAGGAGTTGTGCACCGCGCCGTCGAAGCCCCGGTAGTCGCCGTTGACGTCACTGGCGATGTTGGGGCTCTGGAAGACGTGGTACAGGGCGGTGTAGAACTTCTCGAGGTCGTCCGCCGAGCCGCCGGTGACCCGGGCCCGGTCGAGGATCTGGTTCCAGGAGGCGTCCGCCGCGGAGCGGACGGCGCCGAAGTCCCAGCCGTTGTTCTCCGCGACCAGGTCGGCCTGCGCGTTGGCGATGCTCACGTAGCTCAGGGCCACCTTGAACTGCACCGTCCGGGAGCCGGTGGTGTCGAAGGTGACGTAGGCACCGGTGTTGGTGCCGGAGGTGCTCGCCGAGCCGGCGCTCACCGTGCCGCCCGCCCAGGTGCCGAAGCTGCTCGGGGCGCGGTCGAAGCGGATGTCGAAGTAGATCTGGTAGGTCTTGGAGGAGCCGCAGAACCCGCCGGCGGTGACGCTGCCGGTCACCTCCGAGCCGCTCACCCTGACCGAGCCGCCGCGGTTGCCGGTGGCGCTGCGGCTGGTGTTGATCAGCAGCTGCGAGGCGGCCTGGGACGGGTAGGTCAGCCGGCCCATGCCGGTGCGGGTGGTCGCGGTCAGCTCGACGTCGGTGGCGTACCGGTCGAGCCGGTTCTTGTAGAAGCCGGGTGCGGCGGACTCGTTGGACTTGGTGTAGTTCGAGGCGTAGCCGGTCCAGTTGGTGCCGGGCGAGGCGCCCAGGGCACCGGTCACCGGCAGCAGCGGCAGGTCCTCGTTGTTCGGGCAGCCGGCTCCGTCGAAGTGGGTGAGGCTGAAGTCCTCGATCGAGGTGTCGGAGTTGCGGTAGCCGGACGGCGAGGCCGTCGGTGTGTCGGGGCTGAACTGCACCCCGCCGAAGGGCACCACGGCTCCCGGGTAGGTGGAGCCGCCCGCGCCGCCGCCGACGGGGTTCGGGGCGTTGCTGTCGTCGGTGCCGATGAACGGGTCGACGTACTGGGTGAGGTTGGGCGCCGCGGCGTGGGCCGGGGTCGTGGCGATCCCGCCGGCGCCGAAGGCGGCCAGCAGAACGCTGCTGACCACCGCGGCGGCGCGGGACCTGAGGACGGTTGAGAGCACGGGGACCACCTTCGAGTGGAGACGGATCGCCGCGGGGATCGGCGGCCAGCGGTCTCAGGGTTCGGTCTTTGCTCCGAGCGGGATGGGAACGTTACCAAGCGAGACGCAATTGTTCCGACGCGGCGAATCGCTCGTCAAGACCATGACACAACATCAACTACCAGCGTTTTAAGGGAGTTGACGGGATATTGGCGGCTGTCAGGAGTATTGACAGGCCGTCATGCACGGCAGCAGACTCCGGTCACTCGCGTGAACGTTACCAAGACGGGTCCGGAGGCCAGCCCGATGACAGAACCCCTTTTGGAAGCCCGGAAGGTGAGCAAGCGCTACGGCCAGGTGCACGCCCTCCAGGGCGCCGACTTCACCGTCCGTCCCGGCGAGGTGGTCGCCCTGATCGGCGACAACGGCGCGGGCAAGAGCACGCTGGTCAAGACGCTGTCCGGCACCGTCCGTCCGGACGGCGGGCAGATCCTGGTGGCCGGCGTGCCGGTCGAACTCGGCAGCCCGCTCGACGCCAGGCGCCACGGAGTGGAGACCGTCTACCAGGACCTCGCCCTCGCACCGGACCTGGACGCGGCGGCCAACCTGCACCTGGGCCGGGAGCTGTACCGGCCCGGACTGCTCGGCCGGCTCGGTGTCCTGGACCACGCGGCCATGCGCCGATCGGCCGTCACCGCGTTCGCCGAGCTCGGCGTCGACCTGCGGGACGTGGGGGTACCGGTGGCCTCGCTGTCCGGCGGACAGCGGCAGTCGGTCGCGGTCGCCCGCGCGGTGGCCTTCGCCAACCGCATCATCTTCATGGACGAACCGACCGCCGCCCTCGGCGTGGTCCAGCGCGGCCGGGTGCTGGAGACCATCAGGCGGGTCCGCGACCGGGGCGTCTCCGTCGTGCTGATCAGCCACAACATGCCCGAGGTGCTCTCGGTGGCGGACCGCGTCGAAGTCCTGCGGCTGGGGCGGCGGGTGGCGGTCTTCGAGGCCGCGAACACCTCGGTGGAGGAGCTCGTGGGAGCGATGACCGGTGCGCTGGACCCGGTGCCCGCGGAACCCGGCTCCGCCGGACCCGGTGCCACCGGACCAGACCTCGAAGCACCCGGCGCCGCAGTACCCGACCCCGAAGCACCCCGCCCTGTGGCGCCCCGCTCCGCGGGACGCCCCTCCGCGGAACGCCCCTCCACGGTGGGGGAGTCCGCGCGGCCCACCCCCGGAAAGGACGGTGCCCTGTGAGCGCGCACGTACCCGGCGAGGCCGACCGGGCCGCCGCGACCACCCCGCTCCGGCCCGGGCGCGCCGTACCCGGCTGGGTGCGCCGGATCGCCGCGATGAACGAGACCTGGACCTTCGGCGTCCTGGCGCTGCTCGTCGCGTTCTTCACCGCGGCCCGGCCGGACACCTTCCTGACCCGCTACGACATCACCCAGATCGCCACCAACGCGGCCATCTACCTGGTGCTCGGCGTCGGCATGACCTTCGTGATCATCGTCGCCGGCATCGACCTGTCCGTGGGGTCCGTCCTGGTGCTGTCCGCCGTGCTGTCCGCGGAGTACACCATCCACCACGGCGGCGCGGAGTCCGGCTGGGGCACCATCGCGGTGTCCACCCTGATCGCGCTGGTCACCGGAGTGGTCTGGGGCGGCCTGCAGGGCTGGCTGGTGGCGAAGGCGAAGGTGCCACCGCTGATCGTCACCCTCGGCGGCTTCGGGGCGGCCCTCGGCATCGCGCAGATCATCACCGGCGGCCAGGACCCGACCGGTGCCGTCTCCGGCGAACTCCAGCACCGGGTCGGCTTCGGCAAGCTCTTCGGCCAGATCCCCTGGCTCGTGGTCATCGCCTTCGCCACCACCGTGGTCTTCGGCCTGGTCCTCGCCTTCACCCGGTTCGGCCGGTACACCTACGCCATCGGTTCGAACCCGGAGGCCGCCCGCCGGGTCGGCATCGACGTGGACCGGCACCTGGTCAAGATCTACGCCCTGACCGGCCTGCTCTCCGGGCTCGGCAGCGTCATGTGGCTGGCCTACTTCGGCACCACCTCGATCGCCGGGCATTCCAGCGACAACCTGAAGGTCATCACCGCCGTCGTGCTCGGCGGAGCCAGCCTGTTCGGCGGCCGCGGCAGTGTGCTCGGCACGGTCATCGGCGTCTTCATCCCGGCGGTGCTCACCACCGGACTGATCATCATGGACGTCCAGCAGTACTGGCAGGACGTCGCGATCGGCATCGTCCTGGTCGCGGCGGTCTACCTGGACCAGTTCCGCAGGCGCGGCCGCGAACGCGGCTGAACCCACCCTCCCGCCGGTTCTCCCCTTCCAGGAACCCTCCCGCAGAAGGAAGTTCACCATGCTCGAATCCAGTGGAGCCAGAACGCTCGCCCGCGGCTGCGCCGTCCTCGCCCTGGTGGTGGCCGGCACCACCGGCTGCGGCAGCGGCGGCGACAGCGGCCCGGCGGCCTCCAAGGCCACCACCCTGAAGCTCATCACCGGGGTGAAGAGCGACCCGTTCTACATCACCATGGCCTGCGCCGCGCAGGAGCAGGCCAGGAAGCGGGGCGTGAAGCTCACCGTGGACGGATCGGCGCAGTGGGACGTCGCCGTGCAGCGGCCCATCGTCGACTCGGTCGCCGCGACGCGCCCCGACGGCCTGCTGATCTCCCCCGTGGACACCGCCGCCCTCACCCCGTCGCTGTCGCAGCTGCAGAGCGCGGGCACCAAGGTCGTCCTGGTCGACACCACCGTCAGCGACAGCTCCGTCGGCGTCTCCCGGATCTCCTCCGACAACGAGGCCGGCGGCCGCACCGCCGCCAAGGCCCTGGCCGAACTGATGGGCGACAAGGGCTCGGCGATCGTGATCAGCGTCAAGCCCGGCGTGTCCACCACGGACGCCCGGATCAAGGGCTTCACCGAGGAGATGAAGGCCGGCCACCCCGCCATCACGCTGCTCCCGGTGCTCTACGACAACGACCTGCCGGCCACCGCCGCCTCGCAGATCCAGGCCACCCTGGCCGCGCACCCCGACCTCGGCGGGGTATTCGCCGGCAACACCAACACCGCGCAGGGCGTCGCCACCGGGCTGCAGGCCGCCGGCAGGCAGGGACGGGTGAAGGTCGCGGCCTTCGACGCGGAACCCGACGAGGTGACGGCGTTGAAGAGCGGCACCCTGGACATCCTGGTCGCCCAGGACCCGGCCGGCATCGGTGCCCAGGGGGTCGACCAGGCGATCGCCGCCATCGAGAAGAAGCAGGTCAGCGCGCAGATCGGCACCACCATGGTGGCGATCACCAAGGCGAACATGGACGACCCGGCGGTCAGCAAGTACATCTACAAGGACGCTTGTTGAGCGCTTGCTGAGCCCTCGCTGAGCCCTTGACGGGACGGCCGGCGGCGAGCCACGGGTCCGCCGCCGGCTCGGGGCCCGCTCCGGTTCCGTCGTACCGGCAGGCCCCCGGCAGGCACGGCCCGCGCGGCGCCGGCCGCGTCCGGCGCCCCGGCCCGCCCGGGAAGTCGAGCACCGTAAGATTGCACACTCCAGGGGCGCTTGGGCGGACCGGGAGCGTGCCGAGGAGGAAGCCTGTGAAGCGCCCGACGATGAAGGACGTGGCCCAGGCGGCGGGGGTCAGTCTCATGACCGTCTCCCGGGTGATCGCCGGCGAGGCGGGAGTCTCGCCCGACACCGCCGCGCGGGTCGAACAGGCGGTGCGCAAGCTCGGGTACCAGCGCAACGACAACGCGCGCAACCTGCGGCAGAAGAGACCCGGGACGTCCACCATCGGCCTGGTGGTGGACGACCTCGCCAACCCCTTCTACGCCCTGATGGTCCGTTCGATCGAGGACGAGGCGCACCGCCGCGGCTACGTGGTCCTGGTCGGCAGCACCAACGACGAGCCGCGCCGGGAACGCGAGGTCATCGCCGCCTTCACCGCCCGGCAGGTGGACGGCCTGATCATCGTCCCCACCATCGGCGGGCACGGATTCCTCAAGCCGCCGATGGAGGCCGGCACCCAGGTGGTCTGCGTGGACCGCCCGGCCAGGGACCTCGACGTCGACACCGTCACCGTCGACAACCGGGAGGGCGCGCGGGGGGCCGTCACCCACCTGCTGGGCCACGGCCACACCCGGATCGCCTATCTCGGCGACCGCTACGAGATCTGGACCCAGTCCGAGCGCTACGCCGGCTACCTGGACGCACTCACCGCCTGCGGCCTCGCGGTCGACCCCGACCTCGTACGGCACGGGCTGCGCTCCCACGGCGACGCGCAGGGCGCACTGGCCGGCCTGCGCGCCCTGCCCGACCCGCCGACCGCCCTGTTCAGCAGCAACGACGTGATCACCCTCGGCGTGCTGGACGGCCTGGAGCACCCGACCCCGATGTCCATCGTCGGATTCGACGACCTGCCGCTCGCCAAGCAGCTCGACCCGCCGCTGACCGTGGTCAGCCAGGACCCGGTCGCCGTCGGCAGCACCGCGGCCAACCTCCTCTTCTCCCGGATAGCCGGCGACCGCTCGGCCCCGCGGAAGGTCGTCCTGCTCACCCGCTTCATCGCACGGAGATCGGGTGAACGGCCCGTCCAGCGGGTGTCCGACTGACCGCCGTCCGCATCGAGGAGCGCGCCGCCCGTCGGCCGTTGTCGGCGTCCGTCCCGGCCGTTGTCCCGTCCGCCGGTCGGGCGGCCCCGGGCCGGGGCGGTGGCCGCGGCGCCCGGTCGGCACCGGACGCCGCGACCGCGCCCGTCAGGCCTGCGGGGCGAGCGCCCGGCCGAGGTGCCGGGCGAAGAAGCGGACCGCGCTGTCGGCCTCGAACCGGGGCAACTCCTTGTGGGCGCCCGCGTTCACGTGCAACGACTTCTCCTTCGAGGCGAAGGCGTCGAACAGGGCGAGACCCTCCTCGCGCGAGATGTGCTCGTCGTCCCACTGCAGGTCGAACTCGATCGGGATGCTGATCCGCTTCGCCTTCTCGGCCAGGACGTCGGGCCAGTGCTGGCCGAAGACCGCGGCGGTGACCCTGGGCTCGGCCGCCACGAACGGGATGCCGATCGCGGTGCCCATGTTGATGCCCCAGAAGCCGACCGGCCCGTCGGAGCCGATCTCCGGGAGCTCCTGGAGGGCGTCCAGCAGCATCCGGTACTCGGGCACGGCGAGCTGCGCCAGGTGGTCGTTGTAGCGCACGACGATCGGGCCTTCCGGCTCGCCCGCCGCCCTCGCCCGGAACAGCTCGGCGATCTCCGCCTCGTCGTGCGCCGTGCGGGGCCGGTCGCCGTGACCGGGCGCGTCGACGACGGCGACGTGGAACCCGCAGCCGGCCACCAGCAACCGGGCGCGGCCGGCCATCGCCGGGTGCTTCTTGTGGTTGCCCCCGCCGTGGGCCATCAGGACCAGCGGGGCTCGATCGGCTGCGCCGGAGGCCGGCGACCAGAGAACGCCGGGGACGCCGCCCACGGTGAAGTCGTGCTCGACCACGCCGTTCGACGACGACTCGGCGGTGAACTGCAGAGAGTGCATGGATGTTGCCCTTCGGGAGTGCCTTGTTGTCGAGGCGCTCCCGGCGAGACCTAGGTCAATCGCCCAGCCGTGACGGGAGGGGGAGCACCCACAGAAGTACAGCGTTCATGGGTCTCACCTCCTCGGGCAGTGTCACCGGCAACTGAAAGCTACCAGATCGACCGCCGGCTCGCCGATGATTCCTGCTGGTGGAACGCTCCTGTGCCGCGCTGCGAACCGAGCGGTGGCGAGTGGGGAGTTGGGGGCGGCGTCAGTCGAGCCGCTTGTAGTAGAAGCTGCAGTCCCGGAGCGCGCCGTCCGGGTCGGCCGCGTACTCCGGGACGATGCCGTACCTGGTCCAGCCGGCCGCCCGGTAGAGGTGGTCCGCCGCGCTGCCGGTCTCGGTGTCCAGCAGCAGGAGAGTGGCCCCCGCCCGGACGGCGGCCTGCTCGGCGACGGCGAGCAGGGCCCGGGCCAGGCCCCGGCCGCGGGCGTCGCGGTGCACCATCAGCTTGACGATCTCGCCCCGGTGCCGGCCGTTGGCCTTCTGCTCCAGGGTGAGGCTCACCGTGCCGCTGAGGCCGTCCGGGCCGTGGCTGACCCAGACCGTCCGGGTGCCGTCCGCGACCGAGGGCAGTTGGGCGCGCCACCAGCGGGCCGCGGCCTCCCGGTCGAGCGGGGCGAGGAAGCCGAGCGAGGCGCCGCCGGCCACCGCGTCGGCCAGCAGGTCGGCCAGTCCTGGCACGGCGGCCGCGAAGCCGTCGGCGGACAGGCGGCTGACGGCGGGCGCCGGGGTCCTTCCCGGAAGGGGGCCGGCTGCCGGGCTCGGTGCGGAGGGCGACGGGGTCGGCGCGGGCCCGTGCGTACCCGGTCGGGCGGTCACGGCAGCACCACCAGGACCGCGTAACGGACCGGGCCGGCGGCGGGGTTGCGGAACCGCGAGCGGCCCCAGAGGCGCAGGCGCAGGCAGTCGCCGGCCCGCAGCAGGTGCGCCTGCTCGCCGGCGGTGACCTCCAACTCGCCTTCCAACACCCAGATGTGCTGCTCCAGCCCGGGCACCGGCGGTCCGTCGTACGAGATGTCCGCGCCCGGCAGGAGGACGCCCTCGACGACCTCGCCGCGCAGTCCCGGGTGCGGCGGGGAGACCGACCGCCGGGTGAAGCCCGAGGCCTCGTCCCGCCATACCGCCTGCCGGTCGGCCGGCACCAGCTGCGGCGGCTCGGACTCGACCTCGGCCAGCAGCTGGGACATGGTCCGCCGGTACGCCGAGCAGAGTTTGCCGAGCAGGGCGGCGGTCGGGCTGATCTCGGCCCGCTCCAGCCGCGACAGGGTCGAGCGGCTGATGCCGGTCTGCCGGGCCAGCTCGTCCAGCGACCAGCCCTGTTCGGTCCGCAGGGTGGCCAGCCGGGCGGCCAGGCGGGCCTCCAGCTGTTCTCCCACGTGCTCCCCGGCAGCCTGGCCGCTCTCGCTGGTTCTCATGATGGAGACAATATCCCATATCGGGGATGGAACTGGACGGAACTGGAAGCGGGGTGGGAAGCGGGGTGGCGGACGGGGCTGCGGGCACGCGGTCAGCCGCCGGGCTGCTGCGCCACCGGGAGCTGAAGCGGCGGGCCGAGCAGGTTCAGCAGGGAGCGGTTGTGCTGGAGCAGCCAGGTCAGGTAGGCCGGGTTCACCCGGGCCAGGTCGGTGTAGGCGGCGCGGAGATCGGTGTGCAGGGCGTCGAGCGCGGCGCCGCTGAGCGCCCGGGGTCTCCAGGCGAGCAGCAGGCGTACGGCGAGGGGGTCGCCGTGGACGGGCCGGACGACGGTCCCCGGGCCGGGGGTGGAGGTCGGCTGGCAGGGGCGGACGGCCTCGCCGGAGGCGACCAGTTCGGCGGCGGTGGCGTTGTCGCGGACCTGAAGGACGCGCGGGTCGAGCCCGGCCTCGCTGAAGACCCGGCGCAGCGCGGCGTACTCGTGGTCGGCCGTCGGGTCCACCATCCAGGTGTCGTGGGCCAGGTCGGCGAGCCGCACCACCGGCTGGGCGGCGGCCGGGTGGCGGACCGAGAGGGCGACGAACTGCGGTTCGCGGGCCACCACCACGCGGTGCTCGGCGCCGGCCGGGACGGGCAGCGGGAACCCCTCGCTCTCGTGCACGAAGGCGATGTCCAGCTGGCCGGCGGCGACCATCCGCAGCAGGGCGATGGCGGAGATGTCGATGTGGATGGTGGTGTCGGTCTCCGGGAGCCGGTCGTGGACCCGGCGCAGCCAGGCGGCGACTGCCCGGCTGCCGACGCTGCCGATGCGCAACTGCCGCTTCGCCGTCCCGGAGGACTCCTGGCGGGCGGCGGTGACCAGAGCGGCCAGGTCGGTGATGATCGGCCGGGCCCGGGAGAGCACCGAATGGCCGAGGGCGGTGGGCTGACTGCCGGTCTGCTCGCGGGTGAACAGCGGTCCGCCGACGGTGCGTTCGATCCGGTGCAACTGGGTGGTGAGGGACGGCTGGGTCATGCCGAGCTGCTGGGCGGCCTTCCGCACGCTGCCGGTGTCCGCGATCGCGCACAGCACCCGGAGGTGTCTCACGTCGAGCTCCACCCGGGGAGCATATCGGGATGGCAAACGAACGACAAGGACATGTCAAATTGTCGAATACCGGATTCCCGGACGCGGGACCATTGGCCCGAGCTATCGCCGGTTGGCATCATCCGCTCACCCGTTCTGCTGAACGAAGCTCTGCGCATCAGAAGTTCACCCGCCGCCGCACGGTCACCGATCACCCCCAGGGCCGGGCGGCACGCGAACGGAGTCCCCCACGTGAAGCGCTCCTTGATCTCCCTGTCGCTGACCATCGGCCTCGCCCTGGGCACCGGCCTGGCCGCCGTGCCCGCGTCCGCCGCGTCCGCCGACAGCGCTCCCCGTCAGCACTACACCGCGTCCTCCTACGCCGGCTCGGCCGAGGAGGAGGCCGCCAACCAGGCCTTCTACGAGGCCGTGATGAAGTCCGCACTCGCCAAGCAGGCGGCGGCGCCCTTCCTGCAGACCGTCACGGTGACCTACGACGCCAGCAGCGCACCGACCTTCCGCAACCAGATCGCCAGCAGCGCGCAGATCTGGAACGGCTCGGTGCGCAACGTCCAGCTCCGCTCCGGCACCAACGCAGACTTCCGGTACTACGAGGGCAACGACTCGCGCGGCTCCTACGCCAGCACCGACGGCCACGGCCGGGGTTACGTCTTCCTGGACTACCGGCAGAACCAGCAGTACAACTCCGTCCGCGTGACGGCGCACGAGACCGGCCACGTGCTGGGCCTGCCGGACCACTACTCGGGCCCGTGCAGCGAGCTGATGTCCGGCGGCGGGCCCGGCACCTCCTGCACCAACGCGTACCCGAACACCACCGAGCGGAACCGCGTCAACTCGCTCTGGGTCAACGGCCTGAGTGCCAACACCGGGGCCCTCACCACGGTGCGCTGACCCCGTAGCACCCGTCCCGCGGCACCGGCACACCGGCACCGCGGCGCCGGGGTGCCCGACGCCGGACGGCCCGGCCCCGATCGAACGGGGCCGGGCCGTCCGGCGTCACGGGTGCGGTGCGTCAGGCCGGGCAGCCCCCGTCGGCCAGCACGAACCAGCCGGGAGCGGTCTGCGCCAGGGTGTGGGTGACGAAGGTGTTCCACAGGCCGAGGTTCTGGTTGGAGCCGTTGGCGTACGCGATGCCGCCGCTCTGGTGCGCCCGCCCGGCCGCGACGTGCGCGTAGTTGCTGGCGGTGAAGCACTGCGGCCGGGAGCCCGTGGTGGTGGCCGTCACGGCGGCGGAGCGGGCACCGGTGTTCCCGGCGGAGTCGACCGCCGCGACGGTGTAGCCGTAGGAGGTGGCGGCGGTCAGTCCGCCGTCGGTGAACGAGGCCGAAACGGCGCTGCCGGCCGCGGCGCCGTCACGGTAGACGGTGTAGGAGGCCGCGCCTGCGACCGCGGTCCAGGAGAGCGAGACGGTGGTGTCGGTGCTGCCGGTGACGCCCAGCCCGGCCGGGGCGGGCAGCGAGCCGGTGCCGCCGCCGGTGGGGGCGCCGTCCAGGCCCCAGAACTTCGCCGTCCAGTAGCTGGAGCAGATGGTGCTGAGGAAGTAGGCGCCGGCGCTGCCGCACTGGTCGGCGCCGGAGCCGGGGGCGATCGGCAGGCCGTGGCCCATCCCGGCCACCGAGTACAGCTCGACGGCGGGCCTGCCGGCGGCGTCGTTGTAGACGGACAGCGTGGTGCCGCCGGGCAGCGACTGGGTGCTGGAGGCGCTCTGGCCGATGCCCCAGACGTTGGTCCACTGGTCGCGCAGCTCGGTGGCGTTCACGGGGTACACGGTGTAGTCGGAGGTGCCCTGCCAGATGGCGACCCGCGGCCACGGGCCGGTGTAACCGGGGTTGGCGCCGCGGACCTTGTCGCCCCACTGCGCGGGGGTGAGGTTCTGGTTGTTCTGCTGGCAGCCGGAGGCGGCGGCCAGCGAGGTGGCGCACTGCGCCGGCAGGCCGGAGTCGACGGCGCCGCCGGCGAACACGTCCGGGTAGGCCGCGAGCAGGTCGGCGGTCATTCCGCCGCCGGCCGACAGCCCGGTCACGAAGACCCGGTGGGTGTCCGAACCGTACTGCGCCGCGGCGGTGTTCACCATCTGAACCACGGAGGCGGCCTCGCCCTTGCCCCTGGTGTCCTTGGTGGCGTCGAACCAGCTGAAGCAGGAGGAGCTGTTGTTCGCCGAGTTGGTCTGCGGGAAGACCACCGCGAAGCCCCACTGGTCGGCGTACTTCTGCCAACCCGAGTGCGTGAAGTAGTCGTTGGCGCTCTGCGTGCAGCCGTGCAAGGCGACCACCAGCGGCGCGCCTGCCGGCAGGCCGGCCGGCGTGTACGCGTACATCGCCAGATTCCCGGGATTGGTACCGAAGTTGCCGACCTGCTGGAGGGTGCCGGCGGCCGTGGCCGCGCCGGTGGACGTGGTGGTGACGAGTCCGGTGGCGACCAGGCCCAGCACCGCGGTGCAGGTGACGCGGCGCAGGAGTCTGCGCAGGACGGAGGGACGCACGGGTACTCCTTGAGTGGGGTGGGGGAGGCGGCGGCCGCCGCGGTCCGTGGGGGGACCTCGGCGGCGGGGGCCGCCCACTCGGTTGCTGATGCCGGACGGTACGGCCGGCCGGGCGGGGGCCGATACGTGGCACGCGCACACACCGGGCGGTCGCGGATGGCAGCCGGCGCCATTGTCCGGAGCCGGCCACCCGTCCCGCCGTCGCCCCCGTCGCCCTGCGCCTGCGCCTGGCCGTGCCGTCCCTGCCGTCCCTGCCGTCCCTGCCGTGCCCGTGCCCGGGCATGCGGACGCCGCCCGTCGCCCGCCCGGCGGCGGGCAGGCGACGGGCAGGCGACGGGCAGGCGACGGGCGGGCCGGAGGTGGGCGGCGGGCAATGGCGGGCGGTCAGGCGGTGACCGGGTGTCGGTCGGGCGCGGGTCGGGGCGGCGCCGCTACCCCAGCCGGTCCGCCGGCAGGCCCGCGGCCGTCAGCAGGTGGCGGGCCACCACGCCGGCGCCGTCCTCCCCGATCAGCAGGGTGTAGTGGTTGGTGCCGGGCACCAGGTCGGCCGGCACCCGCTCGCGGTCGAGCCCGGCGGCCTTCAGGCGCTGCTCGTCGTACAGGCCCTGCGGCTCGTCCAGCAGGCCCCGCTCGGCCCACAACAGCCGGGCGGGCCGCGGGATCCGGTGCACGGCGGCGAGCACCTCCGGGGCGAAGAGGCCCACCCCGTCCACCCGGACGGCGTCGATCAGGCAGGAGGAGCGCAGCTCGGGCTCCTCGCCCACCAGGTCGCGCTGGACGTAGGCGTCCACCGGCGGCGACCAGCTCCCGGCGAAGGCCGGGTGGGCCTGCCAGAAGGCGCGGTAGGCGTCCCGGTCGGGGAAGGTCATGGAGAGCCGCTGCATGGCCGGGCCGATGACGGCGGTGATCAGCTCGTCCGGGGTCAGCCCGGTCGGGGCGGGGAACCCCACGCCGCCGTCCACCAGCAGTACCGAGGCGAACCGCGCGGGGTGCCGGACGGCGGTCAGCGCGGCCACGAAGGCCCCCATCGAGTGGCCGGTGAGGACGGCGTCGCGCAGGTCCAGTGCCTCGGCGAGCGCCGCGACGTCCGCGGCGTGCGCGGGGATCCCGTACGGGCCGGGAAGCCCGGCGCTGGCGGCCCGGCCGCGCAGGTCGGGGGCGATCAGGGTGACCCGGCCGGCCAGCTGCCGGGCGACCGGGCCCCAGGACAGCGCGTTGGCGGTGATGCCGTGCACGGCGAGCACCACCGGGGCGCCGGGGTCGGTGGCCGGCCAGCGCAGCACGGCCAGCCGGCCGCCGGCGACGGGCACCGTCGACTCCTCCGGCGTGGCCGGCGCGTGACCCTCGGTCGTCTCGTACGTCAAGGTGTTCTCCTTCGGTCGGCCGGCTGCCCCGCCACGGGTCACCGGGTCACTCGGCGGGAACGCTCCGCCGCTGGGCGGGAACGCCCCCGGGCGGCCCGCAGCCGGTCCGGCAGGCGCACCACGCCGCCCGGCAGCAGATAGACCACCAGCACGAACAGTGTGCCGAGCAGGAACAGCGGTTGCGAGAGCGGCACCCGCAGGACGGCGGGCAGCCCGGCCACCGCGCCGGATCCGGCCAGGTCGCCCAGACGGTGGTCGGCCCAGGTGTACAGGACGCCGCCGACCAGCGGCCCCCAGCGCGTCCCGGAGCCGCCGAGGACGACCATCACCAGCAGCGAGAGGGTGAAGTCGGAGGTGGTGGTCTGCGGGGTGGCGCCGCCGGTGAGCAGCAGGTAGACGACGCCGCCGAGCGCGGCCAGGGCGCCGGCCAGCACGAAGGCCACCAGCTTGAACCCGTACGGACGCAGGCCCAGCACCTCGACCCGGCGCTCGTTCTCCCGGATGCCCTCCCAGACCCGGCCGGTGGGGGAGCGGACGACCCGGTGCACCACGGCGAGCGTCAGCACCAGGTAGGCCAGCGCGATCCAGTACAGGTTGGCGGTGTGCTCGATTCCCACCAGGGCGGCGGGGAGCCGGTCGGCCGGGGCGGCCCGGCCCTCCTCGCCGCCGGTGAAGCCGCCCGGGTCGCGCTCGACCAGGATCGAGCCGGCCTGGGCGAAGGCCAGCGTCACCATGGAGAATCCGATGCCGCTCATCCGCAGGCTGACCGAGCCCAGCAGCGCCGCCAGCAGCACGCCGGCCAGCAGTCCGAGCAGCGCGGACGGCAGGAACGGCAGGCCGGCCTGCAGCATCACGGTGTTGGTCGCGTAGGTGCCGGTGGCGAAGTACAGGGCGTGGCCGAAGGAGAGCAGGCCGGTGCGGCCGAGCAACAGGTCGTAGCCGGTCGCGAGGGCGCCGAACAGCAGGCACAGGGCGATCAGTTGGAGGCTGCCGGGGCTGCCGAGCGGGCCGTCCAGCAGGCCGGGCAGCGGCAGTGAGCTCCAGGGCGCGGTGAGCAGGACGAGCAGCAGGGCGGCCGGCCACCAGCGGGCCAGCCGGCGCAGCCGGTCGGCCGCCGGTGCGGCGGGCGGTGCGGCGGGCGGGGCGCCCGCCTCGCTCTGCTCGGGCGTGGCGGTGGTCATGCGAGTCTCCCGGTGAGTCCGCTCGGCCGGACGAGCAGCAGGGCGGCGAGCAGGACGACGACGGCGAGGTCGCCGAGCCCGGCGGTGGTGTAGTAGTTGGCGAACTGCTGGACGAGGCCGACGGCGACGGACGCGCGGGCGGCGCCGCCGACCGAGCCCATGCCGCCCATCACCACGACCACGAAGGCGAAGATGAGCAGCGAGGTGCCCTGGCCCGGGTCGACGGAGCCGAAGTAGAGGCCGCCGAGCGCCCCGCCGAGGGCGGCGGCGGCGCCGCCGATGGCGAAGACCAGGGTGAAGGCCTTGCGGACGTCGATGCCGAGCGCGGTGACCATCGCCCGGTCCTCGACGCCCGCCCGGACCACCAGCCCGTGCCGGGTGCGTCCGAGGAACACCTTGAGCACCGCCAGCACGGCCAGGGCGGCGGCGATCAGCACCAGCCGGTTGACCGGCACCTGGGCGCCGAGCAGGCCGAAGGTGCCGCTCAGCGCGGCCGGTCCGGGGAACGGGCGGGCGTCGGCCCCCCAGATCGCGGAGAGCAGGGCGGGCACGGCGAGGCCGACCCCGACGGTCGCGAGCACCTGCTCGCGGGGGCGCTCGTACAGCGGGCGGATGACGGCCAGTTCGAGCAGCACGGCGGCGAGGGTGCCGGCCGCCGTCCCGAAGGCGACCGCCAGCACGAAGCCGAAGCCGTCGGAGCCGGCGCCCGGCAGGTGCCCGGAGGCGGCCCACCAGGTGCCGTACGCCCCGACGCTGAGCAGGGCGCCGTGCGCGAAGTTCAGGACGTCCATCAGGCCGAAGATCAGCGACAGGCCGGAGGCGACCAGGAAGTACAGCGCTCCCAGCCCCAGCCCGGTGAGGGTGAGCAGGACGACGGTCGACATTCAGTGTTCCCTGTCGGTGTGGGGGCGGGCGGCCGGCAGCGCGTCGACGGCGGTCCGGTCGGCAGGGCCCCGGCCGGGGGCGCCCTGGTGGCGTCCGACGCCGAGCAGCCGGCGGGTGGCCTCGGCGTCGGTGAGCAGCTCGTCGGCGGGGCCGTGGTGCGCGGTGCGGCCGTCCGCCAGGACGACGCAGTGCTCGGCCAGCCGGCGGACCATGGCGAGGTTCTGCTCGACCAGCAGGACGGGTACGGCCTCGGCCGCCCGCTCCAGCACCTGCGCGACCTCGGTGACGACCTTGGGCGCCAGGCCCTTGGTCGGCTCGTCGGCGATGATCAGGCGGTTGCCGTTGAGCAGGGTGCGGGAGATCGCGACCATCTGCTGCTGGCCGCCGGAGAGCGTCCCGGCGGGCTGCCCGGCGCGCCGGCGCAGCTCCGGGAACAGCTCGTGCACCAGGGCGTAGGCGGGCTCGCCGGCGCCCGGCCGCTCGGCCAGCCGCAGGTTCTCGGCGACGCTCAGCCCGGCGAACACGCCGCGGTCCTCGGGGGCGTAGCCGATCCCGCGCCGGACCAGGGCGTGGGTGGCCAGCCGGACGGTCTCCGTCCCGTCGAACAGCACGCTGCCGGTCCGCGGGACCAGGCCGAGGATGCCGCGCACGGTGGTGGTCTTGCCGGCGCCGTTGCGGCCGAGCAGGGCGGTGACGCCGTGCGCCCGGACGTCGAGGTCGACGCCGTGCAGGATGTGCCGGCCGCCGATGACGACCCGCAGGTCCCTGACCCGCAGCAGGGGTTCGCCGCTCACAGTTCCTCCCCGAGGTAGGCCTGCTGCACGGTCGCGTCGGCCATCACGGCCTGCGGGGTGTCCAGGGCGAGCAGGGTGCCGTGGTGCATCACCGCGAGCCGGTCGGCCAGGCCCAGCAGGACGTCCATGTGGTGTTCGACCATCAGTACGGTCCGGCCCTCCTCGCGGTGCAGCGAGCGGATCAGCTCGGTGAGCGCCGGGACCTCCTCGGCGCTCACCCCGGCCATCGGCTCGTCCAGCAGCATCAGGCGGGGCTCGCCGACCAGCAGGACGGCCAGTTCGAGCTTGCGCTTCTCGCCGTGCGAGAGGTCCCGGGCCGGGGCCTCGGCGCGGTGCCCCAGGCCGGTGCGCTCCAGGGCGCCGACGACCTGCCGGGTGTGCGCGCCGGCCCGGCGCCAGACCCGGTACGAGCCGCCGCCGGCGGCCTGCGCGGCCAGCCGGACGTGGTCGGCCACCGTCATGGCCGGCCACAGGCTGGAGGTCTGGAAGGTCCGGCCGAGGCCGAGCCGGGCCCGGGTGTGCGCGGCGGCCGCGGTGATGTCGGCGCCGTCGAGCTCGATGCTGCCGGCGGTGGCCGGGTTCAGGCCGCTGATCAGGTTGAACAGGGAGGTCTTGCCGGCGCCGTTCGGGCCGATGAAGGCGAGGAACTCGCCCTCCTGGACGTCGAAGGAGACGTCCTCGACGATGGTGGCGCCGCCGACGGCCCAGCCGAGGCCGCGCAGCCGGAGCACGGGGGACGCGAGGGCGGCCGCCCGCCCGCTCCCGGTGTCACCCCGTGGTGCGGTGTTCGGGGATCCCATCGGTCAGCCCGCGATCGTCTTGACCGTCGGCGCGGCCGCCGACATGGGCAGGACGTGCAGCAACTCCGGCTTGGCGTCGGCCCCCTGGCCGTTCAGCCGGGCGGTGAACATCGGCTGGAGCAGCGCGTGGTCCTCCGCGCGGACCTGCTCGTCCCCCTTGGGGCCGGCGAACCGCCAGTCCTCCAGGGCCTTGACCATGGCGGCGGTGTCGGTGGGGCTGCCGGCCTCGACGGCGTGCACGATCATCTGGGCGGCGGTGAAGCCGTCCGGGTTGAAGAGGTCGGGCGTGCCGCCGGCCTTGGCGACGCCGTCCAGCATCGCCTTCTCGACCTCGTTGCCGCCGGCCGCGCCGGGGAAGTAGTGCGCCAGGAAGGAGATCTTGGCGGCGGCCGGGCCGAAGATCGGGTACGAGGCGGTGCCGGCCAGGCCGGTCACCACCTTGCCGGCGTCCAGCACGCCCTGCTGGTCCAGCGCGGTCCACAGGGCCGGGGCGCTGGCGCCGGCCCAGGCCACGAAGACGAGGTCGGGGGAGCCCGCCTTGACCTGCTGCGCGAACGGTGTCAGGTCGGTGGCGCTGGGCGGTGCCAGCACCGAGGTCACCACCGCGCCCTGGCCCTCCAGCGCGGACTTCACGGCGGCGACGTTGGCCTGGCCGAACGCCGAGTTCTGCGAGAGGACGGTGACCTTCTTGTCCTTGGTGCCGAGCAGCAGCGTCCCCGCCGCGAGGATGTCCTGGTAGGACTGCCGTCCGGAGCGGAAGGTGTACTTGTTGATGCCGGTCAGCGCGTCGGTGGCGGCCGCGCCGCTGACGAACAGCAGGTGGTTCTGCGCGGCCAGCGGGGCCACCTGCAGGGCCACCCCGGAGTCGGTGCTGCCGGCCAGGATCCGGTAGCCCTTGCCCGCTAGGTCCTTGGCCGCGGCCACGGCCTTCGCCGGGTCGCCGGCGTCGTCCTGCTCGGTCACCTCGATCGGGTGGCCGGCGACCATGTTGGTGCCCTTGGTGGCGTAGGCGAGGCCGGCGGTGAAGCCGTCCAGGTACTGCTTGCCGTAGGCGGCCAGCGGGCCGCTGCGCGAGTACACGAGGCCGACCTTGACGGGTGAGGAGTCCCCCGCGGCGGCCTTGTCGGAGCCTGCCGTGCCGGCGGCGGCGCACCCGCTGAGGAGGGCGCCGGCCGTCAGCAGGGAAAGCGCCTGCAGGGGTCTGCTGCTGGCGACGTGTGCGGTGCGCATGCGCATGGTGGTCGGCTCCCGGGGGGTCTGTTGCCGTCCGCCGCCGCCCGGGGTGCGGGAGTGTCCGTGCGGACGCTCCCCGAGGGTCACGCTCCGGGTGGCGGCGGGGTCATGGTGGGTGGTTGGTGAGACCTTAGGAGCGGCGGCCGGGCCCGGACATGTGGGCGGCAGCAACACCTGGGCCGGGCGCCATGTGGCGGGCGCACATGGCCGAGCCGCGGGCGGAGCCGGAACAGTGAAAAGGGCCTCACCGCCCCGGCCTGCGCGGATTCCCGCCGCCGGGGGAGGCGGCGAAGGCACGGCTCCCCGGACGGAAGGCAGGAACATGGACAAGGTGGTGACCTCGGCGTCGGCGGTGGCGGACATCCCCGACGGGGCGACGCTCGCGGTCGGAGGCTTCGGCCTCTGCGGCATCCCCTCGACGCTGATCGACGCGCTGGCCGAGGCCGGCCCCACCGGGCTGCGGGTGGTCTCCAACAACTGCGGCGTCGACGACTGGGGCCTCGGCCTGCTGCTCCGGGCCGGCCGGATCGCCCGGATGACCTCCTCCTACGTGGGGGAGAACAAGGAGTTCGCCCGCCAGTACCTGAGCGGTGAGCTGGAGGTGGAGCTCACCCCGCAGGGCACCCTCGCCGAGCGGCTGCGCGCGGGCGGCTCGGGCATCCCGGCCTTCTTCACCCCGGCCGGCGTCGGCACCCAGGTCGAGGAGGGCGGCCTGCCCTGGCGCTACGCGGCCGACGGGTCGGTCGCACTGGCCTCACCCCCCAAGGAGGTGCGGGAGTTCGGCGGCCGCCGCTACCTGCTGGAGGAGGCCGTCACCGCCGACTTCGCCCTGGTCCGCGCGGCGGTGGCGGACCGGCACGGCAACTGCGTCTTCCACGCCGCCGCCCGCAACTTCAACCCGCTCTGCGCGATGGCCGGCCGGATCACCCTGGTGGAGGCCGAGCGGATCGTCGAGCCCGGCGAACTGCCCCCGGACGCCGTCCACCTGCCCGGCGTGTACGTCGACCGGGTGGTCCCCGCCGGCCCCGCCGGGAAGCGCGTCGAGCGCCGTACCGTCCGCCCCGCCGTCCGCGCCGCAGCCGAGGAGATCTGACCATGCCGCTCGACCGCGACCAGCTCGCCGCCCGCGCCGCCCGGGAACTGCGCGACGGCCAGTACGTCAACCTGGGGATCGGTCTGCCGACGCTCATCCCCAACCACGTCCCGCCGGGGGTTCACGTCGTCCTGCACTCCGAGAACGGCATCCTCGGGGTGGGTCCCTACCCGTACGAGGGCGAGGAGCACCCGGACCTGATCAACGCCGGGAAGGAGACCGTCACCACCGCCGACGGCGCCTCCTACTTCGACTCGGCGTTCTCCTTCGGCATGATCCGGGCCGGGCGGATCGACGTCTCGGTGCTCGGCGCGATGGAGGTCTCGGCCCGCGGCGACCTGGCCAACTGGATGATCCCCGGCAAGATGGTCAAGGGCATGGGCGGCGCGATGGACCTCGTGCACGGCGCCCGCCGGCTCATCGTGGTGATGGAGCACACCGCCCGGGACGGCTCGCCCAAGATCGTCCAGGAGCTCACGCTGCCCGCCACCGGCCGCCGGGTGGTCGACCGCATCGTCACCGACCTCGCCGTCGTCGACGTCACCCCGGACGGCCTGCGGCTGGTCGAACTCGCCCCCGGCACCACCCTGGAGGAGGTCCGCGCGGTCACCGGCGCGGACCTGGCGGTCGGAGGCGATCCGGTCGTCGGCGTCTGAGGCCGGGGCCTCCACCGGGCCGTCACCGGTCCGTCGCCAGGCCCGGGTCAGGACGCCCCGGCCCGGCGGCCGCGCCCGGCCCGCCGTGTGTCGCTGGGGCGCAACGCCGGGCCGGGCCGGGAGGATGACGGGGACCAGGACCCACCGGCCCGCCCGGGCGGGACCGACCGAGGAGGAACCGCGTGCCGGACACCGAGGAGACCGGGCGGACCGCCGGCGGCGACGACGCGGGCGAGGACACCGGGCACGCCGAGTCGCACGGCGGGGCGCTCGGCCCCCGGCTGAACTGGCTGCGGGCCGCCGTCCTCGGCGCCAACGACGGCGTGGTCTCCACCGCCGGCCTGGTGATGGGCGTGGCCGGCGCCACCACCTCGCGGAGCGCGCTGCTCACCGCCGGCCTGGCCGGAATGCTGGCCGGCTCGCTCTCGATGGCGGTCGGCGAGTACGTGTCGGTCAGCAGCCAGCGCGACTCCGAACGGGCCGCCCTGCGCCAGGAGCAGCGCGAACTCGCCGAGGACCCGGCGGCCGAACTCACCGAACTCGCCGGCTTCTACGAGGCCAAGGGCCTACCCGCGCCGCTGGCCCGCGAGGTCGCCGTCCGGCTCACCGAGCGGGACCCGCTGGCCGCCCACGCCGAGGTCGAGCTGAAGATCGACCCCGAGGAGCTGACCAGCGCCTGGCAGGCCGCCTGGGCGAGCTTCGTCTCCTTCACCGTCGGGGCGCTCTGCCCGCTGCTCGCCGTCCTGCTGCTGCCGGCCGCCGCACGGGCGCCCGGCACGGCCGGCGCGGTGCTCTGCGCGCTGCTGGTCACCGGCCTGCTGAGCGCCCGGCTGGGCGGGGCGCCGCCCCGGCGGGCCGTTCTGCGCAACGTGCTCGGCGGCGGGCTGGCGATGGCGGTCACGTACGGTGTCGGCGTCGGACTCGGTGCGGCCGGGGTGTGACGGCCCGGGCGGCGCTGTGGCCGCGGTGTGTCCTCCCCGGGCCAGGGTGCGGCCGGTCCGGGACCGGGCTCAGCCGTGGAACTGCGGGATGATCAGATACAGCCCGTAGAGCACGGCGCCGCCGCAGGCCAGGAAGCAGACCGCGGCCCCCGCCAGGGCGGCGGCCGAACTCCGGCCGCTCTCCCGGGCCTCCTGGCGGTTCAGCATCGACCGGACCCCCAGGGTGAACACCACGGCGATCGCCACCGTCGAGCCGATGCTGACGGCGGCCACCTCGCCCAGGGCGCTCCAGTGCAGTGCCACGGCGGTCTCCTCCCTCTCAGTTTCCCGCTGCCGCGGGCTGCGGGTTGACCGTCACGGTGCGGGAGTCGTTGACGTTGTCGGCGGTGACCGGGCTGCGCCGCGACAGCAGGTAGATCACGGCCGCCGCGACCACGGCGGTGACCGCCACCGCGACCGTCCCGGCCGTCCCGCCGTGCACCACGACGGCTGAGGCGCCGCCGCCGATCAGACCGGCGGCCGGCAGGGTGATCAGCCAGGCGACGGCCATCCGGCCGGCCGTGCTCCAGCGGACCTGCGCCCGCCGGCGGCCGAGCCCGGCGCCGATGATGCTGCCGCTGCAGACCTGGGTGGTGGAGAGCGCGAAGCCGAGGTGGGCGGAGGTCAGGATCACCGTGGCGGAGGCGGTCTCGGCGGCGAATCCCTGCGGCGAGCGGATGTCGGTCAGCCCCCGGCCGAGCGTGCGGATGATCCGCCAGCCGCCGAGGTAGGTGCCCAGGCCGATGGCCAGGCCGGCGGTGAGGACCACCCAGGTCGGCGGTCCGGCGCCGGTGGGCAGCGCGCCCGCGGAGATCAGGCTGAGGGTGATCACGCCCATCGTCTTCTGGGCGTCGTTGGTGCCGTGGGCGAGCGAGACCAGCGAGGCCGACCCGATCTGCCCGAACCGGAAGCCCCGGGTCACCGACTCCTCACCGGCGCGCCCGCGCAGCCGGTAGACCAGCCAGGTGGCGAGGAACGCGGCGATCCCGGCCACCACCGGTGCGGCGAAGGCCGGGATGATGATCTTCTCGAGCACCTCGACGAAGTCCACGGCCTTCAGCCCCGCGCCGACCCAGGCGGCGCCGATCAGCCCGCCGATCAGCGCGTGCGAGGAACTGGACGGCAGTCCGAGCAGCCAGGTCAGCAGGTTCCAGAGGATCGCGCCGACCAGCCCAGCGAAGATCATGCCCAGGGTGATCAGCCCGTCGTTCACGATGCCGCCGGAGATCGTCTTCGCCACCGCCGTGGACAGGAACGCGCCGACCACGTTGAGGACGGCGCTCACCAGTACCGCCACTCTCGGGGGCAGCGCGCCGGTGGCGATCGAGGTGGCCATGGCGTTCGCGGTGTCGTGGAAACCGTTGGTGAAGTCGAACGCCAAGGCTGTGATGATCACCATCACCAGGAGGAGCGTGATGTGGGCCATGCAGCCAGTAGAACAGCGTTCGGAGCCGCTCGCCGGTGCGACACTCGCCCGGGCGGGATGCTTGTCGGACTAAAGGTGGGATACACACGGCCGTTCCCGGCCGTGGCCGGGCCCCGGGAGTCGGGCCCGGCCACGGCGGGGAACCGCACTGGGGCATACGTGTCGCTAGGCCTGGTTCCTGGCCGCGCTCAGGCCCGTCCGCCCGCCCGCCGCGGGGCGGCGCAGCAGCTGTTCGAGGGCGAGGGTGCCCGGCCCGGTGACCGCGATGGCCAGGAAGGCCCAGCAGAACAGCACGGCGGGTTCACCGCCGTTCTGGATCGGCCACAGCGCCTTCTCCTGGTGCACGGAGAAGTAGGCGTAGGCCATCGAACCCGAGCAGAGCAGGGCCGCCGGACGGGTGCCGAGTCCAAGCAGCACCAGCACCCCGCCCGCCAGCTGGATGAGCGCGGCCCACCACCCGGGCCACTGGCCGACCGGCACGGTGCCGCCGCCGCGGGTGCCGCCGAGCACCCCGAACAGCGAGGCGGCGCCGTGGCAGGAGAACAGCAGGGCGGTGACGATCCGGAACAGTGCCAGCGTGTGGGGCCTGACGGGGTCGAGCACGGAACGGGGTTCGAAGGACACGGGGACTCCTCGGTCGGCGTCCGGCCGCTGGCCGGTACGGGGATCGTGCGGACCCGGCGCCGGCCCCACTCCGGCGCCGTCGGGCAGTCCGGTCGTCCGTCATCCCGTCGCGGTCCCCGGCCCGGCGCGCCCGCGCACGCCTCGACGGGCGCGGGACAGGTGCGCCGCCCGGCCCGCGGGCATCCGGCACCGGCGGGGGCGGACTGCGGTCCGGCCCGCCGGTCGGTGGCCTCGGTGCCTGGTGCGGCCGTGCTGGGCTGCGCCGGGTGATCGGTTGACCTGGCACCGACAATTCTGTCGCACCGTCAGGTCCCGGCGGGAGTCCCCTGAACCTCAAAGATTCCTCAAGTCGCCGTGGCGCGTCCGGAATCCGCGCTGCGGCGTCCGGGCCCGGCGCCGCCCGGCCTCTTCGCCCGTCGCGCCCGGCCCGTCGCGCCCGGCCCGTCGCGCCCGGCCCGTCGCGCTCGGCCCGTCGCGCCCGACCCGGACCCCGGGGCGCGTCAGACCCGCCGGATCGTGTTGATCGGCATGGCGTCGGCCTTCATCACCTTGACCACGTCGCCGCTGTGCGGCGCGTGCACCACGAGCCCGTCGCCGATGTACATCCCGACGTGGTGCCGGTCGCTGCCGTAGATCACCAGGTCACCGGGCTGCGCCTCGGCCAGCGAGGGCACCCGGGTGCCGACGTTGCCCTGCTCCTGGGAGGTGCGCGGCAGCGAGACGTTGGCCTGGCGGTAGGCCCACACCATCAGGCCCGAGCAGTCGAACTGGTCCGGGCCGGCGGAGCTCCAGTGGTACGGCGCACCCTGCTTGCTCATCGCCTTGGCGACCGCGACGCCGGCGTAGCCGCCGGCCTGCGGCAGGCTGCCCAGGTCGACGCGGACGGCGTCGCGCGAGGCGCGGCCGTCGCCCTGGACGATCGAGGCGCGGTCGGCGGCGCTGAGCGTGTTCAGCAGGGTGTTGGCCGCCTGGAGCTTCTTGTTGATGTCAGCCTTGGCCTGGTTCAGGTCCTTGGTGGTCTCGTCCAGCGAGGCGAGGACGGCGGCCGCCTCGGTCTTCTGCTGGTCGAGCCGGCGCTGCTGGTCCTGCAGGCCCCTCAGCGCCTCGGTCTGGCCGGCGGTGGCCTGCTGGACGCTGGTCGCCTGCTGGAGGTAGCCGGAGGGGTCGGAGGTGAGCATCAGCTGGACCGAGGGGTCGATCCCGCCGGTGCGGTACTGCTCGCCGGCCACCTCGGCGAGGCCGACCTGAAGGCGCGTCATCTGCTCCTGGCCCCGGGCGACCTGGTCCTGCAGCTGGTCGGCCTGCTTGCGGAGCTGGTCGGCCCGCTCCTTGGCGCCGTTGTAACGCTCGGCGGCCTGCTCCTGTTCGGCGTTGAGCTGGTCGACCTGCGCCTTCACCTCCTCCTTCTTGGAGGGTGTGGTGGGCGCGGCGTGCGCGCTCATCTGGGCGGAGAGGGCGACCGTGGTCGCCGCGGCAGCGGTCAGCACGGTCACCCGCGCGCGGTTCGGCTGCTTCGGACGGCGGTGGGAGGTCAAAGACCCACTCCTTCTTCCTGCGGATTCACCCGAACGAGTGAAGTTCCGGAAAATAAGGTTTGGTAACAACCTAGTCAAGGCCGGCACTTCCCACCACTCCCATCCGACTCTGAACTCGCTTCCCCGGCAGGGAATTCACGCGATCCACACACCAGCGCCGGAGGCGGCCGCCCTCGCACGTGCCGGTATCGGCCGCCCCGCCCGCCCCCGGGAGCCTGCTCGGACTCCTCGCCCGTCCACGTCGAGGGTCGCAACGCGGGCGGCCGCGACCCCATGGCTAAACGGTCGACATATCTAAGTCAATGACTTATCGTCGCGGCATGGCACACCGTCAACTGCAGGAACCGACCCGCCTCGTGCTCACCGCGCTGGCCGACGCGCCCCGGCACGGGTACGCGATCGTCCAGGAAGTCCTGACGATCACCGGGGGCCGGACCAGGATGCTCACCGGAACCCTCTACACGGCACTGGACCGCCTGCTCCAGCAGGGGCTCATCCGGATCGACCACGAGGAGGTGGTGGCCGGACGGCTGCGCCGCACCTTCGCGCTGACCGAGCAGGGCCGGCAGACACTGGTCGACGAGACCGAACGGCTGCGCGCCGGCGTGGCCGAGGCCGAGCGCCGGCTCGGCCTCGGCAGCCGCCGGCCGCAGCTCCGGACGAACGCGGGGACAGCATGACCGACTCGCACACCCCCGCGTCCGCGCTGCTCCGGCGGCTGCCCCTGATCGGTCTCTACCCGGCCGGGTACCGGGCCGCGCACGGGGAGGAGATCGCCGCCGTCCTCGCCGAGGCCGTCCGGCACGCCGACCGGCGGGAGGCCCTGCGCGAGTGGGCCGCCCTCGCCGCGCACGCCCTGCGGCTGCGCACCCGGCTCAGCTCGCGCGACCCCGCGGGCCGGATCCTCGCCGGCGCCGCGCCCTTCCTGCTGGCCGGCGGGGCCGCGCTGAGCGTGGTGCATCTGCTGACCTGGCTCCTGCTGCCCGACTCCTCCACGGACTTCGCCCGGGAGGCGGTGGGTGCCGCGCAGACCCTTCCCTGGGTACCGGCCCTGCTGTGCCTCACCCTCGGGCTCCGGGCGCCGGCCCGGGCCCTCGTCCTGCTGGCCGTCCTGAGCAGGCTCGGCGTCGCCGCGGCGGCGCACTTCCATCCGGGCACGGCCCTCACCCGGTACGCCGACCTGCTCCCGCTCTGGGTCGTCATGGGCGTCCTGGTGCTGATCGCACCGCCCGACGCCGTCGACGGCTCCCCGCGCGGCCGGTCCTGGACGATGGCCTCCGCCGTCGCCGTCGCCCTGCCGATGAGCGGCCTCGCCGTCCTCTGGCTCGGTACCTGGCCCGAGGACTACGGCAACGTCGTCTTCCCGTCCTCCGTCCAGGGCGTGCTGGACGCCTCCACCGTCTGGCCGGCGTCGGTGATGACCCTCGCCTACCTGCTGCACCTCGGGAGTCCGGACACCGACCCCCTACGGGCCGGCGGTGTCGCGCTCGCTGTCCTGCCCTGGACCGTCATGGTCGCCCCGCCCATCTACCGGAGCGGCCCGACCGACCACCACGACCTGCTCCGCAACGGTGGTGCGGTCCTCGCCCTGCTGGCCGTGGCCACGCTCGTCGGCACCCTGCGCCGCACCGCCCGGCCCACCCGGGCCGGGACCCGTCCCGGAGCGTCCGACCCGACGCCGTGACCCGACGCCGTGACCCCACCTGAGAGGTCGCGGCACTCGCCCGCCGGCCGATCAGGCGGCCTCCCCGTGGGGCCGCCGGGACCTGCCCGCGACGGACGCCGCCGCCCGGTACCTGTTCGACCGGCCGGCCGACCCGCTGCTCCGCGAACTGCTGGCGAGCCCCGGCCCGGGCGAGCTGGCCGCGTGCGCCCGGTCGGTCGAGTCCTGGTGGCACGTCGGCCCTACGACCCGGGTGGGACTCACCGGGAGATCCCTGGCGTTCCGTCATCTCCCCGCCCTGGGGACCGTGCCGGACCTGGTGGAGACCCTGGATGTCGCCCTGGTCCACCGCGCGGCCGTGGAGCTGGTGACCGGCCGCGACTGCGGGCTGACGCTGCTCGGCGAGGACACCACCGTGCTGCCGCTGGAGGCCGGCTGGCGGCGGTCGCCGCCGGGCGTCCTCGGCGGTCGGCTGGAGTGGACCGGGCCGCCGCTGCCCGAGATCGCGGCGGCCGCGGGTTCCACCGACCACCCGCACCTGACCCGTCGGTTCCGCGAGCGCTTCGGCCGCACCCCGCAGGAGTTCCGGGCGGAGCGGTGAGGTCGGCGGCGCCCGGGCGGCATGGCCCGGCGGCCCCGGGGCACGGGGTTCCGACGCCCCGGGCCCGGGGGCCGCCGGACCTCGCGGCCCGGACGGCAGGCCCCGAAGTCGCTTACAGCGCTGCCAGGTTGTCCGCCAGGTCGTCCAGGCCGAGCGAGCCCTGCGAGAGCGCCTTCATGTGCCAGGCCTTGAGGTCGAAGGCGGCGCCGTGCCGGGCGCGGGCCGTCTCCCGGCCCCGCAGCCAGGCGCGTTCGCCCAGCTTGTACCCGATCGCCTGGCCGGGCCAGCCCAGGTAGCGGTGGATCTCGCTGGTCCGGGTGGGCTCCGGGCTGCCGTTGTAGGTGGCCATGAATTCCGTGGCCAGTTCCGGGGTCCAGGTCTCGCCGGGGTGGAACCCGGAGCCGGCCGGGACGGGCAGCCGCAGGTGCATGCCGATGTCGATGATCACCCGGATGGTGCGCAGCATCTGCTCGTCCAGGAAGCCCAGCCGGTGGGCGGGTTCGGCGAAGAAGCCGAGGTCGTCCATCAGGCGCTCGGAGTACAGCGCCCAGCCCTCCAGGTTGGCGCTGACCTTGCCGAGGGTGACCTGGTAGGTGGAGAGCCGGTCCGCCACGTAGTTCCACTGCGCGAGCTGGAGGTGGTGTCCGGGCACGCCCTCGTGGTACCAGGTGCTGACCAGCTGCCAGGTCGGGAAGGTGTCCCGGCCCAGCGTCGGCAGCCAGGTGCGGCCCGGGCGGCTGAAGTCCAGGCTGGGGGCCGAGTAGTAGGCGGCGGCGGAGCTGCCGGGCGGCGCGATCCGGGACTCCACCTTGCGCACCGGGCCCTGGATGTCGAAGTGGGTGCCGTCGAGCGCGTCGATCGCGCCGTCCATGAGCTGCTGCAGCCAGTCGCGGATGCCCTCCTCGCCCTTGATCGCGTGCCCGTGCTCCTCCAGGTGACGCATCGCCGCCAGCGGGCCGGCGCCGGGGAGCACCCGCTCGGCCTCGGCCGCCATCTCGACCCGCAGCCGGTGGAACTCCTCCCAGGCCCAGCCGTAGGCCTCCGCCACGTCGAGGTCGGCGCCCGTGCCGAAGCGGACGGCCCGCAGGTAGCGCTCGCGGCCGACGGCGTCCGGGGTGCCGTCGGCGGCGGGCAGGTAGGTGTCGCGCAGCCAGTCGCGGAACCCGGCGACGGCGGCGGTGGCCCGCGCAGCGGCGGCGTCCAGCTCGGGACGCAGGCGCTCCGGGCCGCCGGCCGCGAAGCCGGCGAACCAGCCGGCCCCGCCGTCGGCCTCGCCGGTCCACGCGGTGAGCTGGTCGACCACCACGGCCGCCTGGCGGGGGGCGGAGAGCAGCCCGCGCGTGATGCCCTCGGCGAGGGTGCGGCGGTAACTGTCCAACGCACCGGGCAGGTTGCGCAGCCGGCCGGCCACGGTGGCCCAGTCCTGCTCGGTGGCGGTCGGCATCAGGGTGAAGATCTCGCGGACCTGGTGGACGGGCGCGGCGACGTTGCGCAGCTGGCGGTAGTTGTCGCCGGCGTCCTGGACGGCCAGGGCGGCGGTGAGGCGCTCGCGCAGCAGTCGGGCGCAGACCTGCTCGGCCGGGTCCTGCGGGCCGTCGCCGGCGGCGCGGGCCTCGGCCGCGTCGAGTTCGGCGAGGGCGCGCCGGTTGAGTTCGGCGGCCGCCTGGTAGCCCTCGGGGGAGAGGTCCGGCTGCCGCTGGTCGTCGGGGTGCACACCCAGCCAGGCGGCGACCGTCGGGTCCAGGGCGGCGACCCGGGCGACGTGCTGGTCCGCGATCCGGCGGGGTGTGATCATCTCATCTGCCATCCGGTCATCCTGACGCATGGTGATCGTCGGCGGGGGCGATTTTGACGGTGCGCAGGCGATGCACCCGGGTTCCGGGCGCGGGCGCCGGGCGGGTTCCGGGCGGGCGCCGGGCGGGTTCCCCGACCGGTCGGCCCGCGCCGCCGGTTCAGCCGCCCGCCGCCGACCCGCCCGCCATTCCGTCCGCCATTCCGTCCGCCGGCTCCGCCGCCGCTCCGCCCGGCGGCAGTACCGCGGTCACCGCCGTGACCAGCGCGGCGATCCCGGTCCGCAGGGTCAGGCCGGGATGCGGGCGGAACTCCGGGGAGTGGTTCGGGGGCAGCGCCGCCAGCTTCTCGGCGGCGGTCGCCCCCGGCGCGGCCGCCCACTGCCCGGGGCCGACCGTCCCCAGCATCCAGTACGCCGTCCGGACGTCCGTGACCCCGTGCAGCCCGGCGCCGGCGGGGCCGAACAGCGGGAAGTCCTCGGTGGCCATGGACGGCGGCCAGTCGGCCACCCGGTGCGTGCCGAAGGCGGCCCGGTGGGCGGCGCGGACCGTGGCCGTCAGCCCCGGGTCGGGCAGGTTGACGCCGGATTCGGCGACGACCTCCACGGTCGGCGCCACCGGGCAGCGGGAGGCCTCCGCCTCGGCCCGGACGATCCGCCGTACGGCAGCCACCACCCGCTCCAGCACGGCCGGCGAGAACGCCCGGACGGTCACCCCCAGGGTCGCCCGGTCCGGGACGAGGTTCGCCGGGCCGCCCGCGCGCAGCGACCCGACGGTGAGCACCACCTGCTCGGCGGGGCCGCACTCCTGCGACACCACGGCCTGCAGCCGCAGCACGATCGAGGCCGCCGCCAGCAGCGGGTCGACCGCCAGATGCGGCGCGGAGGCGTGCCCGCCGCGGCCGTGCACGACCACCTCCAGCGTGACGCTGCCCGCCGTCACCGGGCCGCCGCCGTGCGCGACCATCCCGGCCGGCAGCGGCGCGGTGTGCTGGGCGAGCACCATCGACGGCGGCTCGAAGCGGCGGTACAGGCCGTCCGCGAGCATCGCCCGCGCGCCGCGCAGGGTCTCCTCGGCGGGCTGGCCCACCACCAGCAGCGTGCCGCGCCATCGCTCCCGCGCGCCGGCCAGCGTGTCGGCCGCCCCCGTCAGGCAGGCCAGATGGGCGTCGTGGCCGCAGGCGTGCATCACCGGGACGTCCTCGCCCTCGGCGGTCCGGGCGCGCGCGGTGCTGGCGTACGGCAGGCCGGTCCGCTCCTCGACCGGTAGCGCGTCCAGTTCGGCGCGCAGCATCAGGACCGGTCCCGGGCCGTTGCGCAGCACACCGGCCACCCCGTGGCCGCCGATGCCGCTCTCCACCCGGTAGCCGGCGGCGGCCAGCCGGGCCGCCAGCCGGGCGCCGGTGCGCTCCTCCTGCCCGGACAGCTCCGGGTCCCGGTGCAGCGTCACGTAGAACTCGGCCGCGCGGGTGGTCGGCCCGTCCGGCCCGGCGGCCCGTCCGGGCGGCGGCCCGGTCATCGGCGGGCCTCCCGGCCGGGCTCGGACAGGGCGCCGGCCTGCGGTGTCAGCGAGGTGACAGCGGACGGCGGCCGGGTCTGCCAGTGGCCTCCCGTACAAAGGGCGGTGTGGCGGGGCGGGCCGTACGGGCGCCCGGGTTCCGCCCGGTCCGGCCGTCGCGGCCGGGCCGTCCCCAGCGTCCTGAAGGAGCTCTCATGGCGGCGAACACCACCCCCGACACCAACCTGGCATCCCTCGCGCAGGAGATCCTCAACCTGGAGTCGGAGACCTTCGAGATCAGCGACTACTCGGACGCCAGCGAGGTCATGCTGGGCTCCTCCACCAGCTGCTCCTCCACCAGCACCTGCTCCAGCACCACCAGCACCACCAGCTGCACCGCCTGACCCTCGCGGTCCGGCCGTCGGCCCCCTCCGAGCCGAGGGGGCCGACGTCGTTCCGTCCCCCGGGCGTCCGGGGCGTCCGCGGCGTCCGGGGGACGGTGCCGGCCGGGTCCGGGCGCGCCTCACGGGAAGGGGTGCGGCACCAGCCGCAGGTCGCCGTCGGCCAGGTCCGACCCCCGCAGGCCGCCGCGCCTCAGCGCGGTCCGCAGCCGCGGCATCCCCAGCGCGCGCTGGCGTGACCAGCCGAAGTCGATCGGCAGCAGGCCGGGGACGATCGTGCACACCGTCCGCAGTCCGAGCCGCAACTGCTCCGGCGAGGTCTGGTCGACCACGATGACGTCGAAGCCGGCCCCGACCAGCTCGTCCCGGCAGAACAGCAGGTCGTCCAGCAGGTCCGAGGAGCGCGGCCGGGCCTTCGCCCAGCCCTCGTACACCTCGTCCAGCGACCGGACGGCCGCGGGCTCCAGGTAGCTCCCGGCGTACCGCGCCATCTGCGGCAGGCCGAACAGCGCCGCGTGGTCCGGCAGCCGGCGGACCAGGCCGAAGTCCTCCGCCATCGCGGCGAGTTCGGCCGGGCGCTCGCGGACCTGGCCGGGCAGGTGCGGGAGGTAGGTGAGGATCTCGGACAGCGCGGACTCCACCGCCTGCCCGGGGTCGAAGCCGGCGCCGGCCGCGAAGGCCAGCGTCCCCGGCCCGCCGTCCCGGCGCACCGCCAGGCCGGTCACCACCGGCACCGCGAGGTCCACCCGGTTGTCGAAGGCGTGCACCTCGTACCCCTGCAGGGCCGCCCGGTCGACCATCGCCCGCAGCGCGCCCCCGCCGCAGGAGTCCAGGTCGATCTCGGTCAGCCGGGCGCCGCCGTACCAGCCGAGCAGGAAGGCGTCCCGCTCGATCAGCTCCAGCAGCCCGAACAGCACCGCCTCCTCCAGGCAGCTGCCGATCGCGCAGCCGTTGGAGCACTCGAAGACGAAGTTGTCGGCGGCCAGCCCCGCGCTGTAGTAGCAGAGCCTGGCCGGCACCAGCACCGGGCGCGCGTCCCGCAGCGAGTACCCGCGCACCCAGGGGATCGGGCGGTCCGGGTCGAAGGGGCTCACCATCGGGTCCTCGCGGTAGGTCCGCGGTGCGTACAGGCCGCACTCGCGCGGGTCCAGGGCCGCGCCGGCCAGGTTGCGGTACGAGTCGACGAGCATCGCGCCGCCGCGGCGCCGGTGCGTCCCGGCATAGCGCTCCAGGCCCTCCAGGAAGGCCAGGTCACGGCTGGCCCGGAACGAGTTGGCCTGACCGCTCCAGGTCACGTCGGTCAGCCCGGCGTACCCGCGCATGAAGACGCTGCCGGCCACCGGCGCCGTGGTCGGCGAGGTGACGTCCGGCCAGGTGCCCGCGCCGAGCACCCCGCAGACCGGGTTCGCCAGCGCCTCGGCGGGCAGCGCGTAGGAGCCGGGCGGACGCAGCCGGTACCCGTCCGGGCCGGGCTTCGGCCGTGACAGCAGCGGCAGCACCGGGCCCTCGACGGCCCCCTCGCCGGCCCCCGCGCCGGTCGCGGCGCAGACCGGGCAGAGCGGTTCGGCGAGCAGCGGCACCGTCGTCACCCGGAGGGTCTCCAGGTCCAGCCGGCTCACCCGGGGGAGGTCCGAGGGCGGCGCGCCGGGCCCCAGCACCAGCAGGCAGAGCGACCAGACGGCGTCCGTCACCCACGAGGTCGGCCGCGGCCAGCCCGGGTCCACCGCCGTGCTGCCGAGCCCCGCCTCCAGGGCCTCGCGTTCGGTCCGGCTGCGCAGCCGCTGCCACCGCATCGCCAGGCAACTGCCGCAGGCGGCCGGGGAGTCCGGTGCGCCGCCCCACGGGCCGACCAGCACCGCGGACGAGGTCAGGTGGACGGTGGCGGCCGAGCGCGGCCCGGCCTGGGCGGCCGGCTCCGGCCCCAGGGCGTCCCGGTTGCCGAGGGCGGCGACCTCGGGGGCGGGCAGTCCGGCGCCGGCGGCCCGGGCGGCCAGTGCGCGGGCCAGCCCCGAGCGGGCGGCCTCCAGGGGCAGGGCGTCAGTGGTCATGTCCGGTTGCTCCAACGGAAGGTCCGGGCGGCCAGCAGCGCGAACAGCCCGGCGAACACCGCCAGGGCGAGGCAGTCCGTCGCCGGCCCCAGCAGGCCGCCGCGCCCGGCGAGGGCGTCGGTCACCCCGTCGACGAACCAGCGCAGCGGCAGTACCCGGGAGAAGGCCTGCAGCCAGCCCGGCATCAGGTCGATGGGGTAGAAGGCGCCGGAGAGGAAGGCCATCGGCACCATCACGCAGTTGGCGATCGCCGCCACCGCCTCCGGGGTGTTCGCCAGGCCGCCCACCACCAGGCCGACCGCCACGAAGGCGGTGACGCCGAGCAGCAGCACCGGGAGCGCCGCCGGCCAGGAGGCGGCGAGGTGCAGGCCGAACACCGGCAGCAGCGCCACCGCGGTGAACAGCACGGCCTGGACCAGCCCGGTGCCCAGCGCCACCGCGTAGCGGGAGGCCAGCACCGTGGGCAGCGGCGTCGGGGTCCGCCAGACCAGCCGCAGCAGGTCGTCGCGGCGCCAGTGCATGAGGGTGAAGGCGACGCCGAACAGCGCGGCGTTGCCGATGCCCCAGGCGAGCACGCCCGGTGCGATGTAATTGATGTACGCCAGACCGCCGTTGACCGTCTGGCCGCGGAACAGCAGCCCGAACACGACCAGGAAGAGCAGCGGGAAGGCGAAGGTGAAGAAGACCGAGGTGCGGTCCCGGACGTAGGCCAGGTAGGTGGCCCGGGTCATCGCGGCGTAGGCGCTCATCCGTGCTGCTCCGATCCGGTCAGCCGGAGGTAGGCGTCCTCCAGGGTGGCGGTCCGGGTCTGGACCGTCTCGATGCCGACCAGGTCGCCCACCGCCACCAGCACCCGGTTGGCGGCCCTGGTCTCGATCACCACCTCACCGCCCTCCACGGTGACCCGGTCCACCCCGTCGAGTCCCTCGGCCTGCGCGACCGAGAGCCGGTCCGCGGGGACGAGCAGCCGGGCCGGGGCGGCCAGCGACCTGACCAGGCTGCCGGGGCTGTCCAGCGCCAGCAGGGCGCCGCGCGCGACGATCGCCACCCGGTCGCACAACGCCTCGGCCTCGTCCAGGTGGTGGGTGGTGCAGACGATCGTGCGGCCCTCGCCGCGCAGCGAGCGCAGCACCTCCCAGAGCGAGCGCCGGGCCTGCGGGTCGAGCGCCGCGGTGGGCTCGTCCAGGAAGATCAGGTCGGGGCGGTGGATCAGCGCGGTGGCCAGCGCCAGGCGCTGGCGCTGGCCGCCGGACAGGTCGTCGACCCTGGTCCGGGCGCGGTCCGCCAGGTCGACCTGATCCAGGGCCCGACCGGCGGCAGCCCGGTCGAGGCCGTAGAGGGCGGCGACGGTGGCCAGGTGCTCGCCGGCGGTCAGCCGGGTGAAGAAGGCAGAGGCCTGGGTCTGCACGCCGATCCGGCGCAGCAGCGCGGTGTCCCGCGGCCAGGGGCTGCCGCCGAGGACGCTCACCGTGCCCGCGTCCGGCCGGCGCATCCCCACCATGATCTCCACCAGGGTGCTCTTGCCCGCGCCGTTGGGGCCGAGGATGCCGAAGAACTCCCCCTGCCGGACCGTCAGCGAGACGCCGTCCAGGGCCCGTACCTCGCCGTAGGACTTGCTCACCCCTTCGAGCAGGACGGCGGGGGCGGGTGGGCCGGCCGTGTCCGGTGTGCTGCGCGCGGAACTCATGCTGTGCTCTCCATCGTTGTCCGGACGGGGCGTCGGCGGGGGCGTCGGAGTGGGCGTCGGCGGGATCAGGGGCGGGTGCGGCGAAGACGTCGTCCGCCGCGTCCCGGGGCGGCCGGTCACGGCGCGCCGCCGCGCCGGCCGCGGGCGGCCCTGGCGAGCATGCCCACCGCCCAGAGCGCCGACGCGCAGCCGGCCAGCAGGACGGGCGCCCAGCCCGCCGCGCCGGCCCAGCGGTCCGGCAGCAGACGGCGGCAGAGCGGGCCGGTGGCGGCCAGGGCCAGGGCGGCCAGTCCGGCGCAGAGCAGCGCGTAGCCGCCGAGCACCAGCCGCAGCCGGCCGGAGTACCCGGCGAGTGCCGCCGGCCGGCCCCGCCGGACGGCCGCCCGGGCCAGCAGGACGGCGAACGTCCGGCTGTCGGTGGCGAGCTGGACGTGCCCCAGGGCGTACCCGAGCATCTTGTAGCCGTCCAGCGGCGGCAGCGGCAGCAGGTTGGCGAGCGCCATCACGGTGCCGAACAGCAGCAGCCCGGCCAGGAACGGCCGGGCCTGGGCCCGGTCCGGGAGCAGCGCCCAGAGCGGGTAGCACGGCAGCAGCAGGACCAGGTTCGTCAGCACCCCCGCGCCCGCCGTGGCGACCTGCTGCCGGCGGCGCGGGAAGAACCGGACGTCCTCCATCTCGCAGTACAGGTACGTCATCAGCAGCCACCGGCGCAGCCCGATCTCGGTGGTCCGGCCCCCGAAGGCCCGCCCGGCCAGGCCGTGCGCCAGCTCGTGCAGGGCGAGGCTCACCCAGAGCACCGCGCCGACGGCCGCCAGGGCCACCGGCTGGTGGGTGAGCCGGGCCGCTTCGTCGACGAGCTGCCCGAGCCGGGCGGCGATGCCCGCCAGCAGGGCCGGGACCAGCACCGACAGCGGGAGCAGGGCGAGCGGGCGACGGACGGAACCGGTGGCGCGGTGGATCCGGTCGAGCAGGGCCGGCGGGTCGGCGACCAGCCGGACGCTGCCGGTGAGCAGCGTCGAGCGGCGCCGGGGCCCGGGCCCGTGGGCGGGCGCGTGCGAGGGCGCGGGGGCGGCTGCGGGGGCGTGGCCGGCCAGCAGCCCGCGCCCGTACAGCAGGCCCAGCATCTGCTGCCACTGGGCACCGCCCAGGCGCAGCCGGAAGTGCCGCGCGTACTCCTCGCCGATCTCGTCGAGCGACCGGGTGCCGTCGAGCCGGACGATGATGAAGTGCTCCTTCACCCCGACCTCCAGCCGCCGGTCGCCGTCCGGGTCGCGGATCAGGTGGATCGTGCCGGTGCCGCGCCGCAGGGCGCCGCTGATCCGCACCCCCGGCTTGATCCGCGGTCTCAGCGTGAGCAGGTCCCGGTCGCTCACGGCGCCGCCGCCGGGTGCGGTTCGCGCAGCGCGCGGCCGAGGACGTAGCTGAGGTAGGCCTCGTCCCGGACGGTCACCGACAGCCGGTTGTTGGTCATGTGCAGGTAGGGCGAGAGCAGCATCGGGAGGGACTCGGCCGGATCGCCGACCGGGAGGTCCCGGGTGCCGTCCCAGGAGCGGAAGACCAGTTCGCCGCGCCCGGTCAGGTCCAGCACCCGTTCGCGCAGCTCCAGGCAGTGCTCCGCCCAGCCGCGCAGGACGCTCGGCAGCCGCTGCGGCGCGCCGTCCGCGACGGCGGCCCGGATCATCCGGAAGCGCTGCGGCAGGGTGGCGTCCATCGCGGTCCAGGCCCGGTCGTAGCCGTCCTGGGCGGTGTAGTTGGTACCGGCGAACGCGCCGTTCCAGAAGGCGTGGTAGCGGTCCAGGAAGGAGAGCAGTGCCTCGTCCTCGGCCAGGAAGCAGCCGGACATGGTCATCATCAGCTGGGCGGACAGCCCAAGGACCACCGTGCGCAGGTGCACGTTCATCGTGCGGGCCGCCTCGACCACCAGGTCGCTGGAGCGCTGGAAGTGCCATTCGGCGAGCGCGATCCCGGCCGGACCGCCGTACTTGCCGTACTCCGGCTCGTACGGCTCGGCGCTGAAGGTGTTGTTGGCCCGCAGCCGCATCCGGCCGTCCTCGCCGAGCAGCCGCCCGCGCTCCGTCTCCGGGTACTCCAGCTCGAAGAGGGTGTTGTACAGCTCGGCCAGGAATCCGCCCTTGACCTCGTACAACGCCGGTCGCCGGCGCAGGAATCCGGCGATCGCCTGCTCGGCGCGCGCCCGCACCGCCTCGGTCGCGGCGGGGGAGGAGGGCCGTAGCCGCAGCCGCAGGTGCGGGCCCTCCAGCCAGTAGTTGATGAAGAACCAGCCCGCCAGCAGGCCGTCGCGGGCCAGCTCCTCGGTCAGCGGGCGGACGCACTCCAGCAGCAGCGGGCGCGGGCTCGCGGCGTAGAAGACGTGGAAGGCCAGCCAGTCGCCGGGGGCGGGCCCGGGACCGGCGTGCGATGCGGTGGGGTCAGTCATGGCCGTGCGCTCCCTGCTGCTCGGGCGCGGCGGCGGCCGCCGCGCGGGGGACGGTCTCCACGGCCAGCTCGGCGACGTGCCGGCCGAGCGGGGAGCGGACGTGCAGGGCCTGCTCGCCGGGCAGCATCTCCTCCAGCACCACTCGGGCCGGGCCGCCCGCGAGCAGGGCGTCCAGGGCGGTCAGCGACAACGGGCTGTCGAAGTCGACGTACTGGGGCTTGGTGGCGCCCTGCCAGCCGGCGGCGCCGCCGGGCCCGGGCTCCGGGCGGACCCTGGCGAACACCTGGGCGGGCAGCGCGTGCCGGCGCCGCCACCGCTGCCAGGCCAGGTAGCGGGCCGCCTCGCCCTCGCCCGGCCGCGGCTCGGGCAGCGCCCCCGGGCCGGCGCTCCAGGACCGCCGGTGCAGCACGAGGCTGCCGTGCCGCAGGCGCGGGCGGTGGGTCACCCCGCCGTCCGCCGGGCCGGCCGGCACCCCGCGCCAGGCGTCCGGGGTGACCCGCGAGGTGGGGGAGAACAGCAGCAGGGTGCGGGGGATCTCGGGCAGCACCATCGGGACGAGGTAGCCCAGGTAGAGCGGCACCACCTCCCGCCGCAGGCGGCGCGAGCGCAGCACCAGCCGGTCCGCCGCCGGGTCGTGCTCGACGTACAGGTCGTCGAGCCGGATCCGGGCGGCCGAGGGGGCGGTGCTGGTCTCGCCGGGGCAGACGATCTCGAACTCCGTGAGCCGGGCGTGCAGGTTGAGGTTGGTGGTGGCGGCGCCCGCGGTGACCTCGGCGAAGACCGAGCCGGCAGGTTGCAGGCCTTGCAGCGTCCGGCGCAGCCCGGCGACCAGCCCGGCGGCCGGTCCGGCCTCCGGTCCGTCACCGGCTGTGCCGGCCGGTTCCGGCGGCTCCGTAGCGGCGTCCTCGGCCGGGTCGAAGCAGTGGGTGAAGCGGGTGAACGGGAAGCAGAGGCCGCCGTAGGAGTTGTTGAGCACCACCAGCGGGTCGCCGTCGCGCCGGGCCAGCTGAAGGAAGTGGCTGTACGGTGCGAAACCTCCTGGGAGGGGTGCGAGTTCGGCGGCCACCGCGGCCACCGTGGCATCGTCCAGTTCGAGTTCCTCGGCCCCGGCGGCCCGCCCCTCCCACAACGCCTGCATCCGGAGGGAGAGTTCGCTCCGGGCGCGGTCGAGGGCGGTGATCTCCGGCATGCCCAGCCAGTTCTCCTCCGGCGGGTGGGCGCCGTCCGGGCCGGTGGCCGGGCGCCGCGAGGTGAACTGCAGGTACTGGTTGAAGATGTCCTCGTGGAAGTCGTGCACCAGTTTGAGCAGGTCCTCGCAGCGGCCGCCCCGGCCGTACCGCACCAGGAAGAAGCCCTTCAGGGTGAGGCGTTGGGCGAGGGCCACGTCGAAGAGCGGCAGGATCCGGGTCAGCGACTCCAGCGGTCCGGCCGCCAGCCGCGCCCACGGGCCGGCGTCCGCCGCCACCGGCGGGCCGGCCACGTCCTCGTACAGCAGGGTCTGCGGCAGCGTGGGCTCCGGTGCGCCCAACGCGCGCTGTACGTCCAGCAGATCGCGGCGCAACCCGGCCAGCAGGGAGCGGCGCCCGGCGGTGTCGGCGGTCGGGTAGCCGGCCAGCCGGCGGGCAGGTCCGTCCAGCCGGTCGGCCAGGACGCCGGCCCAGGGGCGGTCGAGGTCGCGCAGGGCCCGCCGGAACGAGCTGAGCGGATCGCGGCTGTGCACATCGGTTGCCAGCCAAGGGAGTTGGAGGATGCCGAGGTCCAGCAGGGCGGTCAGGTACTGCTCGGCCTCGACCGGGCCGGCGCCAGTCCCGGTGGCCAGCAGTGCGGCCAGCTCCCCGTACCGGACCAGCGGCGCGGTCCGCAGCAGGTCCAGCACCTGCTCCAGGGCGCCGCTGAGCCGCAGGAAGAACAGCCGGTCCTGCGCGGCGTCGAAGCTGACGGCGGCGCTGTCGTCGCCGGCCGTCACCGACCGGCGGACGTAGCGGACCCGGTCCTCGTCCAGCGCCCAGCCGGAGGCGACGGTGAGCGGCAGGTCGCGGCGGCGCTCGGGGTCGGCGGCGACCAGCTCGGCCAGCCGGCTCAGGACCACCACGTTCAGCCGGACGTGGCCGGCCGGTTCGCCGTCCAGCAACACGTCCTCCATCGCCGGGAGTTGCCCGGCAGGACCGGCCGTCACGCCGTCGGTGGGAAGACGGAAGACGCCGGGGGACACGGTGGTGAGGGTGCTGAACGGGCTGGTCTTGCAGGCCGTTCGGTAGAGGTAGGAGAGCAGTGAGCGCTCCATCCTGCGGCCGCGCTTGTCCGGGGCGGTGGCCGGGCCGGCGATGAAGGCGTCCAGTTTGCCGTCCAGCGTGGGGGAGGCCAGCAGCAGGCCCAGCCGCAGCACCGGGAGGCCGGCCAGTCGCCGCAACTCCGCCCGGCTGTTGATGAGTTCGTCGGCCAGCACGGCCTCACCCCGGGCCTGCAGGGCGGTCAGCCGGTGGCGGGCGTCCAGCCAGTCGGCCAGCAGCCGGTGGGCCGGGCCGTCGGAGCGGGCGGCCAGGGCCAGGACGTCGGAGACGTCCCGGGGCGGCCGGTGGTTGAACACCGCGCGGCGGACGGCGAGCACCTGGCGGCGCAATCGCTCGTCCGGGGCGGCCGGGACCAGCGCGGCCAGCGGTTCGCCGAGCCGGGCCCCGAGCCCGGCCAGCCGCTCCTCCTCGTCGAGCAGTCGGTCCGCCCAGCGGCGGGTCCGCGGGCCGCGCAGGCCGTGCACGGCCTCGATCGGCAGGCCGGCCGCGCGCAGCACGAACCGGGGGCTCAGGGCTGCGGCGCGGGGCTCGCCCGCGGGCGGTCGCCCGGCCGACCGCTCCTCCGCCGGGGCGTGCTCGTTCAAGGGGTCCTCCGGGGGTTCAGGCGATGGCATGGCTGAAGTCGGCCGGGTGCGGCCGCTCGTGGCCGATCATCATGATCAGCAGTGGCGTCTCGCCGGGGCCGTCGAGCCCGAGCTCCTCGGCGTACGAGACGCAGTCGAAGCCGAGCGCGACGCCGCAGGCGAGGTGGAGTGCGGCGCAGGCGGTGTAGACGGCCTGCGAGATCGCCCCGACGGTGGCGTTGACCAGGCGCAGCCCTCGGTCGCCGACCGCGTCCAGCACGGCCGCGGTGGGAGCGGCCGGGACGATCACCGCGCCCGCCTGCTCCAGGTTGTAGTTGGAGAGGAAATAGTTCTCCTGCAGGAAGGCGCCCGGTGGGCCTGGTTTCAGCAGCCGCAGAGCGCCGGTCGGGCCGTCGTAGGCGTAGGTGCCGGCGGGTACCGCCTCGATCCGGTTGACGAAGACGTACAGGCTGGTGAGCGGCGGCCCGCCGGGGGCCTGCGCGTCGCTGCCCAGGTCGCCGCCGGCCGCGGCGGCCGCCAGCGCCGCGGCCAGTTCCCCGGCGCGGACCGGGACGGTCGCGGTGAACCGGCCGAAGCTGCTGCGGCGGGCCCGCAGGGCCTCGCGCACGCCGAGCGCGAGCCGGTCGGGCCGGGGGAGCGGCACCACCTCGCCGCCGGTCGGGGCGGTCGGGGCGGCAGGGGCGGCCGGGCGGACCAGTGCCCGGGCCAGGGCGTCGGCCGGCGGACGGTCGGCGGCGCCGGCCAGGGTCGCGGCGTGGATCCGCCGGACGGTCTCGAAGCCGAGGACGCGCCGGGACTTCTCCTGCTCCCCGATCCGCACCCGGGCCCCGCCGCCGGTCGGTGCGGATGCGGATGCGGATGCGGGGGGCGGGGCCGGGGCGTCCCCGGTGTCGGGGCCGGTCACCGGACCGGCCGGACCGGTCGCCGGGCGTTGCCAGCGGAGCGGGACCACCGCGAAGACGCCCTCCTCCTCGGGGGAGAGCCCGAGCAGGTTCCCGATCCGGGTTTCGTCGAACCACAGCACAGGCCTGATCTCCAGGCCCCGGGCCCGGGCCCACAGGCGCCAGGTGCCTAGCAGGGCGCCGACGTCCATGGTGACCACGTGGTAGGCGAAGCTGTTGTACTTGAAGGCGTTCTGCCAGAACTTCACGCCCAGCACCAGGAACTGGTCGGTTCCCCGGTCGTGGGACGGTGCACCCGGCGGCCCGTCCGCCCCGCCGCCGAGCGCGGCGCGGACCTCCGCCGAGACGTCGCCGGCCAGCAACCGCTGCATCGAGTGGTGCGGCGTGGCGTAGTGGTAGACCCCGGGGGTGAGCGGGCCGCTCGGCCCGGCGACCCAGTGGATGCCGATCGGGTACAGGCCGCCGCCGGAGGCGGTGCCGCGCGACCAGTTGGCGTGGGTGTAGAGCGGCAGGGTGCCGAGGTCCGAGTTGGCGTGGACGGCCAGCCGGCGGCCCGTCAGGCCGTAGGAGTCCTGCAGCATCCCGCCGAGCAGGGCCGGCGTGAACCCACCGTCCCGGGGCGGTCCGAACAGCCCGTCCTGGACGGTCGCGTCGGCGGGTGCGTCGCTGTCGGGCAGCGGGAAGTGCTCGGCCCGCGGGTAGAACTTGCCCTTCCTGGGCCGGTCGGCCCAGTCGGGCACGAAGTCCGCCGGCTCCATGGGGACTCGGCCCCGCTGCATCACCGCGTTCGCGTACGCGTGGGCGTAGCCCATGTGGGTCCTTTCAGGAACTCGGTCGGAAGCGGTCGGGGGCGGTCGGGGACGGGGCGGGGGTCGGGATTCGGGGACGGGGGAGCGGTGGACGGCGGGGGCCGGTCCCGGTAGCGGGCCCGGCCCGGTGCGTGGACCGGTTCGTGGGGCGGCCTGGTCATGGGAACGGGTGCGGGGCCGGATTGAGCTCGTCCGGGCGCAGGTCCCGGGTGAGCAGACCGGCCTCGCGTGCCGCGGTGCGCAACCTCGGCATGGTCAGGGCCCGTTGGCGGCTGCGGCCGAAGTCGATCGGCAGCAGTCCGGGCACCAGCACGCTCGCGGTGTGCAGGTCGAGGTCCCGCTGTTCGGGCATCGTCTGGTCGACCACGACGACGTCGAACCCGGCGCCGGTGACCGCCTCGACGCAGGCCAGCAGGTCGTCCCGGAGGTCGCCGCCGGGCTCGATCACCGCCCGACCGCCGGGGCCCGGCCGGCGCAGGCTGTCGAGTCCGGCGAGCCCTCGGCCCCCGCCGGCCGGGCGCGGCGCCAGCAGGAAGTCGGCGTACCGGGCCATCTCGGGGAGTCCGTACACCAGCGGGTGGTCGTGCAGCACCTGGATCCGGTCGAAGTCCTCGGCCATCGCCCGCAGTCGCCGCTCCTCGCGGGCGGTGCGGCGGCGCAGGTTGACGGCGTCGGTGGCGATCTCGCAGAGGCCGGCCCACACCGCCGCCTCGGGGTCGAGGCTCGCGCCCGCACCGAAGCAGAGCCGGCCGAGACCGCCGTCGACCCGCTCGGCGACGGCGGTCACCACCGGGATCGGGAAGGTCGTCCGGGTGTCGAAGAACCGGGCCCGGTAGCCGTACATCTCCAGCCGGTCGACCATGGCGGCGATCCCGGGCCGGACGGCGCCTCGGACGTCCAGTTCGGGCAGCGCCAGCCGGCCGTACCAGGCGAGCAGGAAGGCGTCCCGTTCGACGGCCTCCATCAGGCCGAAGTAGACCGCCTCCTCCAGGCAGCCGCCGGAGGCGCAGCCGTTGGAACTCTCCTGGACGAACCGGTTCTCCAGCCCGCCGGGTGCGTGGTAGTAGGTGAGGATCTCCGGCACCAGCAGCGGCTTCCGGTCGCGCAGCGACCACCCCCAGACCCAGGGGATCGCGCGGTCCGGCGCGAACGGCCGCACGCCCGGTTCGGCGCGGTGGAACTCCTCGGCGTAGAGGCCGCAGTCGCGGGGGTCGAGGGCCTGTCCGTCGAGGTCGTCGAAGGCGGCGACCACCGTGGTGCGCCGGCCCCGGGCGCGCATGCCGGCGAACCGCTCCAGGCCCTCCAGCAGCCCGACCCGGGTGCTCGCCCGGTAGCTGCCGGTGTGACCGCCCCAGAAGCACTCGCGCAGGTAGTCGCCGGAGCGCATGGTGAAGCAGCCGACCGTGGCGGAGGTGGACGCGGAGACCAGGTCCGGTACGACCGAGGGCCCGAGCATCCCGGCGACGGGGTTGACGAAGGCCTCCGACGGGAGGTCGTAGGCGTCGGCCCCGCGCAGCCGGAACTCCTCGGGGGCGGGCTTGGGCCGGCTCTGCAGCTCGATCCGGGCGGCGCCGGCGCTGTCGTCGGTGCGGTGCCCGCAGCGCGGGCACTCGGCGTCGGGGACCAGCGGGAAGGCGCTGACGTGCAAGGTCTCCAGGTCCAGCAGGTCGACCAGGGGGAACCGCGCCGCCGGGCCTGCGGCCGTCGCGGCCCGCTCCCGCCGGGCGGTGATCAGGGCCGCGACGGCGTCGGCGAGGAACGGCACCGCCCAGGGCGGGCGGCCCGCGGCCCGGGTGCCGCCGCCGAGTTCCAGCGCTTCTCGCAGCGGGCCGGAGCGGACGGCCTGCCAGCGCCGGGCCAGACAGCGCGCACAGGGCGCCGGCACCCGGCCCCCGGCGGGCCCGTGGGCCGCGGGGACGGCCAGGGGGTAGGGGCCGATGATCGCGTGGTGGCCGTACAGGTGGAGCGGAGTGCTCGGGGCGTCCCCGTCGGCCGATACCGCCAGTTCGTCCCGGACGCCGAGCACGGACACCCGGGGCGCCGGGCCCGGCAGCCGGTCGGCCAGGGCCCGGGTGAGCTGGGCCGCCAGGCCTTCGCAGACCTCCGCCCACGGGCCGGTGTACCCCGTCCGCGCGTCCCGTCCGGGTGGGACGGCCGGGCGGGCGAGGGTCTCACCGAGCACCGGTCGGCCCGTCCGTGAGCAGCACCCGGGCGACCGCGATCCGGCCGGCCCGCAGGTCGGCGGCGGCGACCGGGGCCACCAGCGCGTCCCGGCCGAGGGCCCGCAGCCGGGCCGTGACCTCCGGCAGGGTACGGACGGCGGCCGGGTCGCTCGGTGCCCCGGTACCCACCGGCAGCGTGGCGGTGGCCAGTTCGCGCAGCATCGGGTCGCCGGTGTCGGGGTGTTCGGCGGCCGGTCGGCCGGCCGCGGGGCCCGCGGTGTCGCGGCCGAGCTGCACCCGGCCGAGCAGGTCCCGGGCCGCCTCCAGGGCCGCGCCGCGCAGTCGCGGTCCGCTGCCGACCGCCCAGCTGTCCCGCCCGGTGCCCGGGTCGGTGGCCCGGGCCAGCACCACCGGTACCAACTGCTCGGGGCCGGCGCCGAGTTCCAGCAGTTCGAGCTCCAGGCCGAGGTTCTTCGCCGAGCGGGCCAGGAAGACGAGTTCGGGGTCGTCCTGGAACAGACCCGGGTCGACCCGGGCGGCTGGTGCGCCGCGCAGCGTCCGGCGCAGGGCGTCGTGGGCCAGCGCGGAGAGCAGCCCGCGCGCCGTCGCCGCGGCGGGTGTGCCGGCCGCACCCGTCCCGGCGCAGGTCGCCTCGAAGGCCCGGTCCCGGTTGTAGGGGCCGAAGGTGCGCAGGGCGCCGGCGGGGACGAGCACCTGACCGCCGGTCAGCAGCGAGCCGGCCCCGGCCCAGAGCGGGACGTCGGCGGCGCCGGCCCCGGTGCCCGCGCCGATGCCCAGCGACCGCGGGTCCACCAGCGGCCGGTCCGCCGCCCCGGCCAGGGCCTCCTCGGGCGTCACCCGTCCGGCCGGCGGCACCACGTGCTCGGCGTAGACCTCGGCGGCCCGGTACAGGGCGCGGAGCCGGGCGCCCGCGACATGGTGCACGTCGAAGGCGGAGATCTCGCGGGGAGCGCCGTGGCCGACGGAGAGCGCCACCGTGCCGATCTTCAGCGGGGTCTGGTTCCACCCGTCGTCCGCGTAGGCGGTGAAGACCCCGGCGTTCGGCCGGACCAGCACGGCCCGTTCGTCGAGTTCGGCCAGCGCGGCCCGGGCGGCGTCCTCCTCGGCGGCGCCGTCGGCGGGCGGGCGGCCGTCCCCGGCCGGGTCGTTCGGTGCCGGCCGGGCCGGGGCCGCGGGCCGGTCGGTGCCCAGGTCGGTGAACCCGCCCCGGACCGCGGCGTCCGCACCCCGGGCGTCCGGGGCGGCGTCCTGCGTCCCGCCGCAGCGCGGGCAGCGCGGGTGGGGGAGCAGCGGCTCGGCCACCACGTCCAGGGAGTCCAGGTCCTGGATGATCAGCCGGCCGTCGGTCTCGGCGGGCAGCGCCCCCGTGGTGAGACGGAACACCTCGTAGCCGAGCAGGTTGCCGAGCATCGCGGCGAGCGGCCGTCCGATCCGGGGCCCACCGGGATCGAGCGGTGCGAGCGGGCCGACCGAGCTCCACAGCTCGGCGGCGGCGTCCGGGGCGGTGTTCGCGCCCAGCCGCAGCGCCGCGCACGCCCAGCAGCCGCGGGTGTCCGCCGTCATCAGGGGGCCCACCACGGCGCGGTCGCCGATGGTCCAGGCGCCCAGCAGCCGGCGGCCGTCCGGGATCCCGGCGTCCAGCAGCCCGACCAGTTGCCGCAGCCCGGCCGGGCCGCCGGTGACCACCACCAGGTCGAAGCCCTCCAGGTCGGCCCAGCCCAGGCCGGTCCGGTGCGGCTGCGGCGCGGCCCCGCCGCCCAGCAGGGTGACCGAGACCGGGCAGCCCTCGGCCACCAGGGCCGCGACCTCCGTCCGGACCTCCTCGAACCCGTTGCCCGGCCGGTCGACGCCCGCCGCCACGCCCACGGCCGCGCAGCCGTTGCGGACCAGGCTCAGCACGCACCAGCGCGCCGTCAGGTCGTCGCCCAGCACCGCCACCCGGCTCTCCCGGAACCGCTGGAACCGGCTCCCGGCCTCGCCCACGTAGTGGTCGACGTAGTCGATCTGCGCGGCGAACCGGGCGGCCACCTCGGGTGCCGGGGACGGTGCGCCGGCCGGGCCGGCCGGGCCGGCGTCCCGTGCGAACCCGCGCTTGTAGAGGGCCCGGACCAGCTCCACCACCATGCTCCGCCGGGTGCCGTCCAGCCCCTGGCAGATCTCGGCGACGCTGTTGCGGCCGTTCAGGTGCGGCACGATCAGCGAGGCGAAGCGGTACGCCTCCTTGGTGGTCAGGCTGAAGCCCCCGTGGGCGTTGTGGAACAGCACACCCTCCGGAGTCCGGGTGAACAGCACGTCCCGGCGGACTCGTGGGCGGGTGTCGGCGATCTCCTCGTACGCGGCCATCGGCCTCACACCTCTGTCGTACGCAGCGGAGCGGCTGGCTGCCGCGGGGACCCGGCCGGCCCGGGAGCGGCGGCGGCGCGCTCCACGGGGCGGTCGGCAGGACGGTCGGCGGGGCGGTCGGCGGTCCCGGGGTTCTCCGGGTGCCGGGGGCGCTCCGGGGGCTCGGCGCGCTCGGGACGGTCCGACCGCGCCGGACGGTCGGAGCGGTCGGGCCGGTGGGCGGGGGGTGCGGGGGAGCGGCCGTGCGAGGCCGCCCGGGTGAAGGTGCGCAGGAGTTCGTGCACCCGGTAGCGGCCCGGCGGCCATTCCTCCAGCAGTCCGGCCCGCACCAGGCTCGCCAGGACGAGTTCGCCGCTCGCGGGGGCGTCCGGCCCGGGGCCGAGGTTCCGGTCGCCGGCCGCGCGCCGGTCGGGCAGGTCCGCCGGGTCGAGCGGGTCAGGCGGGTCGAGCAGCTCCGGCGGATCGGGTGGGTCGAGTACGCCGGCCGGCTCCGGTGGTCCGGGCCGCCTCCGGACGGCCGGGATGCCGGCCGGGCCGAGCCGCTGCGCCGGGGCCGCGAACGGGGCCGCGAACGGGGTCGGGGACCGCCCGGGCGGCCAGGGCTCGCCGCTCAGCAGGGCCGCTTCGAGGCGCCGCAGCGCCGGGCCGGGGCCGACCCCGAGCTCCGACCGCAGTTGCACCTCGACCCTGCGGTACTCGGCGAGGGCCTCCGCGCGGCGGCCGGTCCGGTGCAGCGCCTCGATCAGCTGCTCCCAGAAGCGTTCGTGCAGGGGGTGCGAGTGGGCCACCGGCCGGAGCTCGGCCAGCGCCTCGCGACATCGGCCGAGTGCGAGCTGGATCTCGAAGACCCGCTCGGCGGTGCGCAGCCACTCCTCGGTCAGCCGGGGGACTTCGTCGAGGTGCAGCGCGTCCGAGTGGACGTTGGACAGGACGGGCAGCTGCCAGAGGGCCAGCGCCGTGCGGAGCAGGTCCAGCTCGGCGCCCGGGTCGGCCTCCGCGGCGGCGGCCCGGCCGAGTAAGGAGCGGTACTCCAGCAGGTCGAGCGTGTCGGCGTCGGCGGCCATCCGGTAACCGCCGGGCACGGCCTCGATGGTGTTGCCGGAGATGCCGTACTTGCCGAACAGCCTGCGCAGCCGCAGGACGCAGGTCTGCAGGGCGGCCTTCGCGGTGGCCGGGGTCTCCTCGCCCCAGATCACCCGTTGCAGGGAATCCACCGAGACCACGCTGTTGGGACGGACGAGCAGGGCGGCCAGCAGGGCGGCGGGTTTGGAGGGCTGGAGGACGACGGTCTCGTGGCTGTCCGCGATGGCCAGCAGCCCGAGGACGGTGAACCGGGCCGGTGCCCTTCGGTCTGGGGTCCTCCCGTCGGGCGCCGGCCCCTCGCCGGCCCCGGGAGTCGTCTCGCTGTCCCCCACGGTTCCCCTCCCCCACGTTGCGTGTGCGCTGCAGAGATCCGGTGCGGGCCGTGGTCGGACCGTGCCGTCGGGTGGGGAAGGCACCGACTTGACTGAACGGTGCCAACGCCCAGGTGGTCGAAAGTACGGTGTGACGATCCATCAAGTCAACGATGCGTATGGTCATTTGAGCGAACATTGAGCAAAGGGTTGTGACGGCTCCACGGTGTCGGGCCGCCGCACGATCGGTGATCCCGGCTACCCGTGCGCCGCCGCTCCCGGGCCGGCGGCCCAGGCGGCGAGCACCTCGAAGTCCTCGTCCCGCAGCCCCTTCGCCGGATGGACGCGGTGCAGCAGGGCCGGGCCCGGATGGCGGGCGGCGACGAAGGCGCGGTCGGCCTCGTCGATGTCGTCGTCGACCCAGGCGAAGGGCTGCCCCGCCGCCCAGCCGACGATCTCCCAGGTCTTGGCGCAGGTCCCGTCGGGGCGCCTTTCCTGGCTGATCGCGGCGTTCGCCGCCGGGCGGACGTACGGCCGCACCGGCCCCGGGGGTCCAGGGCCGGTGCGGTCTCCGGGTGATCGGTTTCGGACGGATCAGACTTCGGACGTTTCAAGGGGGTGGACGTGGGCCCGCCCCGGAGGGAACTGTGTCAGACGCAGAGGACGTCGCTGCCGGGCAGGTCCTGAATGGTCGACTCGGTCAGGCTGCCGGCCTGGTACTCGTAGTAGAGGTACGTGTAGAGGTCGATCCGGCCGCCGCAGGAGGAGTCGGCGGCCACCTGGTAGGAGATGGTCACGGTGGTGCTCGCGCCGGGGGCGATCGGTGCGGAGTAGTCGACGGTGTTGCCGCTGAGGGTGAACTTCAGGCCGGCGGCCTGGGTGGTCTGCCAGGTGGGCAGGACGGACTGGTAGATGAACTGCACCGGGGTGTCGTGGACGTTGGTGAACGTCAGGGAGAGCGACACCGAGCCGCCGGGCGTCACTGTCGAGGAGCTCGCGGTGACCGACAGGGCCGGGGAGGCCGCGTGCGCCGGGGAGGCCATGAACGCCAGGGCGAGGACGAGGGACAGGATCGCGGACAGGCCGAAGCGCCTGAAAGTTGTGGTGGGCATGGCAAGGGAGCCTAGGCGCCGATCCCGGGCCCGGGCCGGTCCTCCTGGCAGGACCGGACAGATGACGGAGCGGCCGGCCGGAGGAGGGTACGCATAGCCGGTCAGAAAAGTACGGGGACAGAGGATTAACCCGGCCGATCCCGGGTCCGCAGGACGACCTCGGCACCTCCTTCGCGGTATCGGCCGGCCCCGCTCGGGCCCTTGCCCGTCCTCCCGACCGCGGTGTCGGCCGGCCCCGCTCGGGCCCTTGCCCGTCCTCCCGACCTGGGGTTCTGCTGTGTACGTCGCGCCGCAGCCCCGGTGCGGCAGCCTCCGTCACCCCGCCGCCCGGGCCGTGCGGAGCCCGGCCGCGCCCGGTCGTCAGTCGTCCGCCGGCAGCTCGGCCAGAGTGGCGATCACGTCCACCAGGGCCTCGCCGCGCAGGGCGGTGAGTGCCAGCGGTCGGCCGATCGCGTCGGCCAGCATCAACCGCTGCAGGGCCTGGGCGTTCGCCACCGGCTCCCCCTCGGCGGTGAGCAGCAGATCGCCGGGGCGCAGCCCGGCGCGGGCCGCGGGCGCGCCCGGGACGACCTCGACGACCCGCATCCCGTCCCGCCGGCCGGTCCGGGCACGGAGCGCCGGCGGCAGCGGTGCGGGCACGCCGGCGAGGCCGAGGTACGCCCGGCGGATGCGCCCGTCGCTGAGCAGGGTGCTGATGATCAGACGGCTGGTGACGTTGATCGGGACGGCCAGACCAAGCCCGTTCCCGGCCACCGCCGTGGTGATCCCGACCACCGCGCCGTCGGAGGTGGCGAGCGCCCCGCCGGAGTTGCCCGGATTCAGGGCCGCGTCGGTCTGGATCACGTCGTCGATCACCCGGGTCGCGGTGCCGGTGCGGGCCGGCAGCGAGCGGCCCAGGGCGCTGACCACACCCGCGGTCACCGTGCCGGCCAGCCCGAGCGGGTTCCCGACCGCGACCACCAGCTGCCCGACCCGCAGCGCGCCGGCCTCGCCGAGCCGCACCGGCGGCGGGGTCGCCGCGTCCGCCCGGAGCACGGCCAGGTCCGACAGCGGGTCCGTGCCGATGGTGTGGAACGGCGCGGTCGTGCCGTCGGCGAAGTCCAGCGTCCCGGCGTCGGCGTGCCCGACCACGTGGGCGTTGGTGAGCAGGAACCCGTCCTCGGTGAACACCACGGCGGACCCGGTCCCGGACGCGAACCACCCGCCCCGGCTCCGCCGGAGCACCTGCAAGGCCGCCACCCGTGGCGTCAGCTCGGCCGCCACCGTGGTGACGGCCCGGGAGTAGGCGTCCAGCTCCGCCCGCTCCGCGGGGGAGCGCCCGGGCTCGGGCAGTGTGCCGGACACGGCTCGGCCCTCCTCACCTGACCCGGCTGTCGCCGGCCGCCGGCACCCTCGGCCTGGGCGCCGCGCTCTACCTCCTCAACAACGACCGACCCGCCGCACTTCCGCACCGGCCGTCCGGTCGACCGGCCGTGGACCGTACGCCCGGGGCACACGCCTACGCCCGGGGCACGCCCGGTACGCCCGGGGCCTCAGCCCCGGCCGCCGCCTTGCCACCGGCCGGCCCCTTGCTCCGGTAGCGGCCGGAATTCGCCCGTCCCCAGCGCGACCGTGGCCCGCGCCAGCATCGGCCCCGCCTCCCGCCGCGAGAGCAGCGTCAGCTCCCCGACCCTCGCCTGACGGCCGCCGAGCCGGGCCTCGCACTCGGCGGCCAGCCCGCGCGGATCGCCCGTCCGGCCGAGCGACAGGTGCGGGGTGAAGCCGGCGCCGCGACCGGCACAGCGCGGGAAGCGCTCCACCAGGGCCTCGTGCAGTGCGGCCCACGGCCGCTGCCCGGCCGCCGCCGGATCGAGCCAGACGGTGGCGTAGCGGCGGTGCCGGAAGCTGCGCACCCCTTGCAGCCGCGCGGTGAATCCCGGGGTCAGGGCAGCCACCTCGGCCAGCAGCGGGCCTGCCTGTGGGAACTCCGGCTCCGGGACGAAACCGAAGAGCAGATTGACGTGCGGCGGCCACCGGCGGACCTGCGGGTCGTGCTCCCACCTGATGTCCTGGACCGCCGGCCAGAGCTCCGGCGGGGGGATCCAGGCCAGTGCCGTCCGGGGCGTCGGCGCGAGGTCGAGCACGCCCGGGACGGCGGCCGCCCCGGCCGCGTCCTCGGGACCCGGCCACGGTTCCACCCGGCCATGATCCGCCGCGGACGGCCCCGGGCGCGAACGCCGGCGCCGGTCATCGGTGCGCCGAGGATGCGTCCGGGTCGGCCGCGTCCAGGGCGCCCGGAACGGACCTCAGGCGACCGGCGCCGGGAAGTACGCCTCGGTCCAGCGGTCCAGCTCGGCGAAGACCTGGGCCCGCGCCTGGTCGCCCGAGAGCACCAGGTCGTGCATGCCGCCGTCGATCCGGACGGTGGTGACGTGCCGGCCGAGGCGGGGCGCGAGGGCGGCGATGTCGTCGGCCCGCAGGATGGCGTCGGTGCGCAGCAGCGCCGGGTCCCACTTGCTGGTGACGGTTGACGCCGTGGAGGCCATCAGCAGGACCGGGCAGTCGATCCGCAGCCCGCGCCGGACCTCGCGCTGCCCGCGCTGGATGGCGGCGAGCCAGCCGGCGTAGAGCGGGAAGCCCGCGGCGGGCTTCAGGGTGAGGTCGAAGTCCCAGTCGCCCCGGTGGTCCCGGTGCAGGCTGTGGACGTAGTGCGGGTTGAGCGGGGCGGGCAGCTTGCGGGTGGCCGCCAGCCGGCCGAGGGCGTCGATGGCCGGGGCCCCGATCGCGCGGATCGCCGGAGCGGTGGGCAGGGAGAGGAACGGGCTGTTCAGGAAGAGCCCGTCCACCAGGCCGCGTCCCGCCCGCCGGGAGGCCCAGAGCGCGCCCACCAGCCCGCCGGTGGAGTGGCCGTTGACGAGCAGCCGGGTGTGGCCGTCCAGATCCCGGACGACCCGGACGGCCTCGTCGATCTCCTCGTCGTAGGCGGCCAGGTCGCGGACGAAGTTCGGTGACTGGTGGGGGCGCAGGGATCGCCCGTACTTGCGCAGGTCGAGGGCGTAGAAGGAGAAGCCGGCCGCGGTGAAGTGCTCCGCGAGGTGGGTCTGGAAGAAGTAGTCGGTGTAGCCGTGGAGGTAGAGCACGGCCTGCCGGGAGCCCGGCACCAGCCGCCGCACCAGGGTCGCGTGGACGGGACCCTCCTCGTCGGCGCGCAGCGGCAGCTCGGCCGCCTCGTACGGGGCACCCAGGATGTCTTCTCGGAACTCCACGTCTGACCCACCCAGCCTCTGCTCTGACCTGCTGTCACAGGAACCACTGCTTCAGGGAGCACCGACGATACCGGCCGGTAGCCTTTCCGGTGGCAGCGACTCCACACTCGGCGCCTATGCTGCGGGAATGCCCAGAATCACCGCCACCGGGAGGACGTCCCCGGTCGCCTCCCGCCCGTCCGTCCGGTCCCTGCGGCCCCTCGTGCCCCTCCTGCCGGACCACCGGACCGTCCCGGACCACCGGACCGTCCCGGGCCGGCAGCGGCAGGGGGCGGCGTGAGCGGCACCCCCGGACCCGCCGGCACCCCCGGACCTTCCGGCACCCCCGGCACCCCCGGACCTTCCGGCCCGACCGGCGGCCTCCCCGAGCCGCTGCCCGTGCAGCGCCGGGTCGACCTCGGGACCGCCAAGCTGATGCCGGACCTCGACCAGGACGGCGGCTGGCTGCTCACCCTCGACGACACCCCGCAGTCCTACGTGGACCTCGGCGACCCGACCCACCTCGAATTCGAGTACACCCGCCGGCTCGGCCACCTGGTGGACGCGCTCGCCCCCGCCGGGGAGCCGCTGGACGCGCTGCACCTCGGCGGCGGCGCCCTCACCGTGCCGCGCTACCTCGCCGCGACCAGGCCCGGCTCCCGCCAGCGGGTGGTCGAGGTCGACGGCCCGCTGCTCGCCCTGATCGAGGAGCGGCTGCCCTGGCAGGGACCGGGCGTCGACATCACCACCACCGTCGCGGACGCCCGCGCCGCGCTGGCCGCCGCACCCGCCGGCTCGGCGGACCTGGTGCTCGCGGACGTCTTCCACGGGTCGCGCACCCCCGCCCACCTGACCTCGGTGGAGTTCCTGCGCCACGCGGCCGCGGTGCTGCGCCCCGGCGGCTGCTACGCGGCCAACCTCGCCGACGGCCCACCGCTGGCCTTCGCGCGGGCCCAGGCCGCCACCCTTCGGGCGGTCTTCCCGCACACCTGCCTGGTCGCCGAGCCCTCGGTGCTGCGCCGGCGCCGCTACGGCAACATCCTGGTGATCGGCTCGGACCGGCCGCTGCCGGTGCCGGAGCTCAGCCGGCTGCTCGCCGCCGACCCCTTCCCGGCCCGCCTGTGCGACGAGGACGAGCTGACGGCCCTGGTCGGCCGGGCCCGCCCCGTTCTGGACGAGGACGCCGAAGCCTCGCCGCCGCCACCCGCCGGGGCGTTCAGCGTCGGCTGAGCGCGGCTGGGCGTCACATCGGCGGAGCCCTGCGCCGTCCCGCCGAACCGATGCTCCCACCGGCGCGTCGGGCGGGCCGGGGACCGGCCGGGGGCGGCGCCGGTGCCAGAATCGGCAGGTCCAGTCACCACGTCCCGAGGAGCGCGACCATGACCGCCCGCCGACCGGCATCGTCCGACCGCGTCCCGTCCGACCGCGTCCCGGCGGACGCGGCCCCGACCGGCGCGACACCCGCAACCCCGGCGCCGGCCGGCCGGGCCGCCGCGTCCGCGCCGGTGGTCGCCGACGACCTCGCGGCGGTGCCCGAAACCGCCCTGTGGACGCTGTACCACCGCGCCGTCGAGGCCGCCCGCCCCGACACCGTGCTGCCGGACCCGAAGGCCGTCGAGCTGGTCGAGCGGATCGACTACCCGTTCGACGACCGCTTCGCCGGGGGCGGCGGCCTCCAGGCACAGCTCCAGGCGCTGCGGGTGGCCTGTTTCGACCGGGAGGTGGCGGACTTCCTCACCCGGCATCCGCGCGGGACGGTGGTCTGCCTCGGCGAGGGCCTGGAGACCCAGTACTGGCGGGTCGACAACGGGCGGGCCAGGTGGCTCTCGGTCGATCTGCCGGAGCTGATCGCCCTGCGGGAGCGGCTGCTCCCGACCGGGCCCCGGCAGCGGCTGCTCGCCTGCTCGGTGACCGACCCGCGCTGGATGGACGAGGTCGATCCGGCCCAGGGCGTTCTGATCACCGCGCAGGGCCTGCTGATGTACCTGCGTCCGGGGGAGGTCCGCGAGCTGATCGCCGGCTGCGCCGAGCGCTTCCCCGGCGGGACGCTGGTGCTGGACGCCGTACCGCGCTGGTTCAGCAGGCTGACCCTGAGCGGCAGGATGCGTACCCGGAGCTACCAGGCGCCCCCGATGCCCTGGGGGATGGACGCGGACGAGCGGTCGAAGCTCCGTACGGCGAGCGCGGCCGTGGTGGCGGTGCGGGACGTGTGGCCGGTCGGCGGGCGTGGCCTGCTGGGTGCCCTGCTGCCGCTCGCGCTGAGGGTGCCGCCGCTGGCCACCCGCCGCCCTTCGGTGGCCGCGCTGGAGTTCGCCGGCCGGCCCGAGCAGTCGTAGGGCGCCCGCGCCCCGCCGCCGGCCGACGATCGAAGGACCACCGCCGGGCCGGCCCGCTGCGGCTCGGTCGGGAGGATGTCTCCCGCCGGGACGGGCCGGCCGGCCCGACGCGCTCCGGTGACCGCGGCAGGGCCGGCCCGCCGCCGCGGTGATCCGGGCGTGTTCAGCCCAGTTGCTGGGCGTTGAGGCTCGTGAGGTGCTCCTGGTCGGGGCTTTCCTTGGCCTTGAGGACCTGTCGCGCTGTTGATCCGCCGTGCTGAGGGGGCGAGGCGGTGCCCTCCGGCGCACGTCCGGGACGCGTCGGGCGCACGCCCGGTGCACGTCCGGCGCCTTGGCCGGTGTCGACGCCGCCGAACGAGGGCGTGCCCGGGCCCGGGTCCGCGCGGGGGTGCGTGCCCGGGCCCTCCGGGGCCGGGTCAGCGGTGGCCCAGCACGTTGACCACCCGGCCGTTCGGGTCACGCACGAAGAACCGGCGCACTCCCCACTCCTCGTCCTGCAAGGGGTGGACGATCTCCGCGCCGCTCTCCCGCACGGCCGCGTAGGCGGCGTCCACGTCGTCCACCTCGATGCTCATGTCGGGCGTGACGGGCGCGGTCAGGTCTTCGGTCATGAAGCTGATCTGCGCCGCCGGCGCGGACGGCGAGGCCAACGTCATGATCCAGCCGTGATTCATCACCTCCTCGAATCCGAGCAGGCCGTAGAACTCCCGGCTCTCCGGCCCGGCTTCCGACCGGACATTGGGTACCACGCGGCGAACGGTCATCGACTGCTCCAAGTGAGTACGGGCGTGCCTTGCGGATTCCTAGGAGTACTACGCCGGCCCGGCCGGCGCGCACCTGCTCGAACGTGTCCCGGGCGAGGGCGGGGTGCGGCCTCCGGGCGCGCGGGCGGCCGGCCGTGCGGTCCGGTGGCCACCTCGGGTGACCGGCGGGCGCCCGGCCGGCTCGCGGCCCCGGATCGAATACCGGCTGTCGCCCATTCAAACCTTATGCGGGGAAAGATCGCTGCAACGAGGTAATGCATTGGTTCGTCCGGGGCAACGGGAGGCGGCGGCCGATACTGTTCCACCGTGTCCGGACGGATTCCCGGATATTCGCCCTCTTTTTCTCTTTTCCCGGTGATGTGTACGTACAGGGATCGCCGCCTGACGAATGAGAGATCTCCCGATGACCACCGAAACCAGCCCCGAAGTCCAGCCTGCGCCGTCCCAGCAGTCCAGTCTGAGCACGGCCGCCGCCCGCAATCTTGCGAGTACGACCAAGTCCGCCCCGCAGATGCAGGAGATCACCTCCCGGTGGCTGCTGCGGATGCTGCCCTGGGTGGAGACCAAGGGCGGCACCTACCGGGTGAACCGCCGGCTCAGCTACACCGTCGGCGACGGACGCATCGAGTTCATCCAGAACGGCGGCGACGTCCGGGTGATCCCGCGGGAGCTCGGCGAACTGGCCCTGCTGCGCGGCTACGAGAACGAGGAGGTGCTGACCGCGATCGCCGGCCGGTGCGTCCAGCGCGACTTCCGGCCCGGTGAGGTACTGGTCGAACGTGGTGGCCCCGCCGACCGGATCCACCTGATCGCCCACGGCCGGATCAGCCAGACCTCGGTCGGCAAGTACGGCGACGAGGTCGCCGTCGCCGTCCTCGCCGACGGTGACCGCTTCGGCGAGAACGCCCTGCTGGACGCCGATGCCAGCTGGGACTACACGGCCACCGCCGAGACCCCCGGCACCCTGCTCTCCCTGTCCCGCGCCGACTTCGCCTCCGTGCTGTCCGCGGCGCCGGATCTCCAGGCCCACATCCAGCAGTTCAGCTCGCTGCCCCAGCAGCGGCAGAACAAGCACGGCGAGGCCGAGATCGCACTGTCGGCCGGCCACACCGGCGAGGCCGAACTGCCCGGCGCCTTCGTCGACTACGAACTCAAGCCCCGCGAGTACGAACTCTCCCTCGCGCAGACCGTGCTGCGGATCCACACGAGGGTCGCCGACCTCTACAACGGGCCGCACAACCAGACCGAGGAGCAGCTCCGGCTCACCATCGAGGCCCTGCGCGAGCGGCAGGAGCACGAACTCGTCAACAACCGGGAGTTCGGCCTGCTCCACAACGCCGACTTCAAGCAGCGGATCCAGACGCACTCCGGCCCGCCCACCCCGGACGACCTCGACGAGCTGCTCTGCCGCCGGCGTGGCACCAAGTTCTTCCTGGCCCACCCCAAGACGATCGCGGCGGTCGGGCGGGAGTTCAACTCCCGTGGCCTCTACCCGGACCACGTCGACGTCGGCGGGCAGCAGGTACCGGCCTGGCGCGGGGTCCCGATCCTCCCCTGCAACAAGATCCCCATCAGCAAGGAGAACACCAGCTCGATCGTGGCCATGCGAACCGGCGAGGACAACCAGGGCGTCATCGGCCTGCGCCAGACCGGTCTGCCGGAGGAGTACGAGCCGGGCCTGTCGGTGCGCTTCATGGGCATCGACGAACGGTCGATCATCTCCTACCTCGTCTCCACCTACTACTCCGCCGCCATCCTGGTGCCCGACGCGCTCGGTGTGCTGGAGAACGTGCAGATCGCCCGCGGGCGCGACTAGGGCCCGCTCCACGGTCACGACAGCCCGGACCTTCCCGGGCCGGTCGAGCATGCCCGGACCCGGGACAGCCCACCCACCTCACCAAGGAGCCAAGGATGCCCGATCCCGGGCTTTCCCCTCTGCAGTCGAGCCTGCCTGCCGCGGCGGCCCGCTTCGGAACGCACATCCTCGCCGGCGCCCGGTCCCCCGGCCCGGAACCCGTCGCCGGCACCCGGTCCGCCCTGCCGTCCCTGCCCGGCCGGGTCTTCGCACCCGTCCCCGCCGCGGGGGAGGCGCCCGTGGCGGTGCCCGCGCCCCTGGTACCGGACGCTCCGGGGGGCGGCCCCGCCGCCCGACAGGTGGTGGAGGGTGCTGCCGAGGTGGGGCGGTCGAGCCCCGTGCTGGACCGGATCCTGCGCGGTCCCAGCGGGTTGGGCACGTCGAGCCTGCACCCGGCCCTGCGCGAGGAGCCCGCGGCATCCGGGGCGCCGGTGGCGGGTCGTCCGATCCCGGGTCTCTACCACCACCCGGTGCCGGAGCCCGACCCGGCGCGGGTGGAGGAGGTCAGCCGGAGGATCAAGGCCTGGGCCCTGGACGAGGTCCAGTTGTTCCCCGAGGACTGGGAGGACCAGTTCGACGGCTTCTCCGTCGGGCGCTACATGGTCGGCTGCCATCCGGACGCGCCGACCGTCGACCATCTGATGGTCGCCACGCGGCTGATGGTCGCCGAGAACGCGGTGGACGACTGCTACTGCGAGGACCACGGCGGGTCACCCGTCGGCCTCGGCGGACGCCTGCTGCTGGCGCACACCGCGCTGGACCCGTTGCAGACCACGACGGAGTACCGGCCGCAGTGGGCGCAGTCCCTCCACGCGGACGCCCCCCGGCGCGCGTACCGCTCCGCCATGGAGTACTTCGTCCAGCGGTCCACCCCCTCCCAGGCCGACCGGTTCCGGCACGACATGGCCCGTCTGCACCTGGGGTACCTGGCCGAGGCCGCCTGGGCCCAGACGGATCACGTGCCCGAGGTGTGGGAGTACCTGGCGATGCGCCAGTTCAACAACTTCCGCCCCTGTCCCACCATCACCGACACCGTCGGCGGCTACGAACTGCCGGCGGACCTCCACGCCCAGCCCGCCATGCAGCGGGTCCTCGCGCTCGCCGGGAACGCGACGACGATCGTCAACGACCTGTACTCGTACACCAAGGAACTCGCCGGCCCCGGCCGGCACCTGAATCTGCCCGTGGTGATCGCCGAACGCGAGGGCGTCTCCGACCAGGAGGCCTACCTCAAGGCCGTCGAGGTCCACAACGACCTCATGCGGGCCTTCGAGGACGAGGCCGCCGCCCTGGCCGCCGCCTGCCCCGCCCCGACCGTGCTCCGCTTCCTGCGGGGAGTGGCCGTATGGGTCGACGGCAACCACCACTGGCACCGGACCAACACCTTTCGCTACAGCCTGCCCGACTTCTGGTAAGGACGGACTTATCCGTGACCAGCACTGATCTCAGCACCGCCAACGGCACCTCCGCCGGCACCTCCCTTTTCATCCCCACCCCGGCCACGCCCTACCAGGGGGACATCGCCCGCTACTGGGACCACGAGGCCAGGCCGGTGAACCTGCGCCTCGGCGACGTGGACGGCCTGTACCACCACCACTACGGCATCGGCGACGTCGACCACGCCGCCCTCGGTGACACCGAGGACAGCGCCTACGAGAAGAAGCTGATCGCCGAACTCCACCGCCTGGAGTCGGCGCAGGCCGAGGTCCTCCTGGACCACCTCGGCACCATCGGGCGCGACGACACCCTCGTGGACGCCGGCTGCGGCCGCGGCGGCTCGATGGTCATGGCCCACCAGCGCTTCGGATGCAAGGTCGAGGGCGTCACGCTGTCGGCCAAGCAGGCCGACTTCGCCAACCGGCGCGCCCGCGAACTCGGCATCCAGGACCACGTCCGCGCCCGCGTCTGCAACATGCTCAGCACGCCCTTCGAGACCGGGCAGGCCGCCGCCTCGTGGAACAACGAGTCGAGCATGTACGTCGACCTGCACGACCTCTTCTCCGAGCACTCCCGCGTCCTCGCGGTCGGCGGCCGCTACGTGACCATCACCGGCTGCTGGAACCCGCGTTACGGCCAGCCCTCCAAGTGGGTCTCCCAGATCAACGCGCACTTCGAGTGCAACATCCACTCCCGCCGGGAGTACCTCCGAGCGATGGCGGACAACCGTCTCGTACCGCAGGCCGTCATCGACCTGACTCCCGCGACCCTGCCCTACTGGGAACTCCGGGCGACGTCCCCCCTGGTCACCGGCATCGAAGAGGCGTTCATCAACTCCTACAAGGACGGCTCCTTCCAGTACCTCCTGATCGCGGCCGACCGCATCTGAACCCGACCGCCTCCGGGCGGGCCGGGTCCGTCACCCGACGGACCCGGCCCTGCCGGCGCCGTCGGGTGCCTTCACCCGCCGGACGCCCCGTCCCGGATCCACCCCGGTCGCTGGTGCGCCAGTTCGAATCGAGCCCCTTGCCGCTCATACGGCCGGGGCCGGGAGTCATCCCCGCCGCTCGGCCCGGCGCTCGGGCGGCGCCCACGCCGTTCGCGAGTACGGCTCCGGCGCGGGCGGCGGGTGGCGGCGGGCGGACGCACTCGCCCACCGGGGCCCCGTACAGGGGCCGACCGGCTCCGGTGCGGCGCGTTGTGCCGCGCTTCGCCCCTCCCGGCGGGCAGACTCACCGGGGGAGACCGGCGGAGCGCGGACGAGCGGAGGTGGTCAGGTGGCCGAGGTCCCCTTGCTGTCGCTGCGCGGGATCTCCAAGCGGTTCGCCTCCCGGCAGGCGCTCAGCTCCGTCCGGCTGGACATCGGGCCGGGCGAGATCGTCGCCCTGGTGGGTGACAACGGGGCCGGCAAGTCCACGCTCGTCAAGACGGTCTCCGGCGTCCTTCAGCCGGACAGCGGCGTGATCGAGTGGCGCGGCCGGCCGGTCGAAGTCCGCCGCCCTCTGGACGCCCAGGAGTTGGGCATCGCGACCGTCTACCAGGACTTGGCGCTCTGCGAAGGTCTGGACGCCGTGGCCAATCTCTTCCTCGGCCATGAACTGCGCAGGTTCGGGCTGCTGCGCGAGGTCGAGATGGAACGCCGGGCCCGGGAGGTGTTCGACAGCCTGTCCGTCCGGCTGCCCAGCCTGCGGATCCCGGTGGCCTCCCTCTCCGGCGGCCAGCGGCAGGCCGTGGCGATCGCCCGCTCCCTGATCGGCCGGCCCGACCTGGTGATCCTGGACGAGCCGACCGCCGCGCTCGGGCTGGAACAGACCGCCCAGACCCTGGAGCTGATCCGCCGACTGCGCGACCGCGGTCACGCCGTGATCCTCGTCAGTCACAACCTCGACGACGTGCAGGCGGTCTCCGACCGCGTCGCGGTGCTTCGCCTAGGGCGCAACAACGGTGTCTTCGAAGCCCGCTACACCACTCAGGAACAGCTGTCCGCGGCGATCACCGGCAGTCACGCCATGGCGATGACCCTCCAGCGCAGCCTGCTGCCGCGCGGCCTGCCCCAGCAGAACGCGGTGGACGCCGCCTACCGCTACCTGCCGGCCCACGCGGGTGTCGGCGGCGACTGGTTCGACGTCATCCCGCTGTCCGGGGCCCGGGTCGCCCTGGTGGTCGGCGACGTGGTCGGCCACGGCGTGCACGCCGCGGCCACGATGGGCCGGCTGCGCACCGCCGTGCACAACTTCTCGGCGCTGGACCTGCCGCCCGACGAGCTCCTCACCCACCTCGACGACGTCGTCAGCCGCATCGACGAGGAGGAGGCGGCCAGCGGCACCGACGTGGTGGTGGGCGCCACCTGCCTGTACGCCATCTACGACCCCACCTCCCGACGGTGCCAGATCGCCCGGGCCGGACACCTGCCCGCCGTCCTCGTCCACCCGGACGGCACGGTCGAGATCCCCGACACGCCCGTCGGCCCCCCGCTGGGCCTTCGCGGCCTGCCCTTCACCACCGCCGAGGTGGAGCTGCCCGAGGGCAGCCGGCTCGTCCTCTACACCGACGGCCTGGTGGAGGCCCGCACCCGGGACATCGACATCGGGCTGCGGATGCTGAGCGAGGCGCTGGCCCCGCCCGGCCGGACCCCGGAGGAGACCTGCCAGGCCGTCCTGGAGGCGATGCTGCCGGCCCGTCACGAGGACGACGTCGCCCTGCTCGTCGCCACCACCCGGGCCCTGTCGCCGGACCGGATCGTCGAGTGGGAGGTGCGCTCCGACCCCGCCGCCGTCGCCGAGGCCCGCGCCACCGCCACCCGCCAGCTGGAACGCTGGGGTCTGGACGCGCTGGTGTTCAGCACCGAGCTGATGCTGAGCGAACTGGTCACCAACGCGGTGCGGCACGCCGCCGGACCGATCGGCGTGCGGCTGCTGCACGACCGCCGGCTGATCTGCGAGGTCTCCGACGCCAGCAGCACCGCCCCGCACCTGCGGTACGCCGCCGCGAACGACGAGGGCGGCCGCGGGCTCTTCCTGGTGGCCCAGCTCAGTGCGCGCTGGGGCACCCGATACACCAGCACGGGCAAGGTCATCTGGTGCGAGCAGGACCTTCCCGGCCCGCACCGGACGGGCTGACGGGCCGTCCGGGCGGCCGGTGGCGAGCCCCGCCCCGGTCGATGGGCGAACCCGTCAGCGCGGCACCGGGCCGACGGGCCGACGGGGTGCGTCCGCCGCCCGGCGTCGTTCAGCGGCCGGTCCAACGCGTGACGGGCGGATCCACCCGGGCCGCGAACGGCTGCGGCAAGGCGGCAGGCCATCAGGCCCCCGATCCACATCGACGACCCGGACGGTGACCAGGCCTCCTCGGTGGGGGCCGTACGACTGCGCCGACCAGGGGAGAGCGCTCCCGAGCGGTGGCCGGATCGACGTCGGCCGGGGCTCGACGTGTCCGGGCCGCCCGACCCGCCGGCCGCCGGTGCCCGGACGCGTGCCGCGCCCCGCGGAGCGTCGCCCGGGCCCATCGCCCCGGCTCCCTTCGGCCACGGCGGCTGCCACCTGCGACGACGGTGCCAGGGCGGCCGACGGGCCGTCAGCAGGCGGCCCGGTTCGGCGGGGGGATCCGTGCGGCGGATCCGGAGCCCCTCCGTCACAGGTGATCCGGAGTCATTGACGCCGCACGGTCCCGGTGATTCACTTCCGAGCGCGGGAGAGCGCTCTCAAGCCGTGGGAAACCGGCCCCGGGTCCGCTCCCCGTCCATCCACCACGCCTGGGAGAGTCATGTCTGTCACCCCGCCCCGCCGGACCGTGCTCCGCGGCGCCGCGGTAGCCGCCGCACTGCCCGTGGTCGGCGCCCTTTCGAGCGGCGCGGCCCATGCCGCGCCTGAGTCCCGCAGGCCCGCCGGGCTGGGCGCCAACTTCCTGGTCTTCGACCCCTCCATGGGCGACGCGGCGATCCAGGCCCAGGTCGACGCCGTGTTCAAGATCCAGGAGTCCAACCAGTTCGGCTCCGAGCGGCACGTCCTGGCGTTCAAGCCGGGCACTTACAACGTCGACGTCAACGTCGGCTTCTACACGCACGTGCTCGGCCTGGGCGAGAGCCCCGACGACGTCGTGATCCACGGTCATGTCACGTCCGACGCGCAGTGGTTCGAGGGCAACGGCACCCAGAACTTCTGGCGCGCCGCCGAGAACCTGTGCATCGTCCCGCCGGACGGCCTGGAGCGCTGGGCGGTGTCCCAGGCGGCCCCGATGCGCCGCACCCACGTCAAGGGCGACCTGACCCTGTGGCCCAGCCCGCCCGGCAACCGCTGGTCCAGCGGCGGTTTCCTCGCCGACAGCCTGGTGGACGGCCAGGTCGAGTCGGGTTCGCAGCAGCAGTGGCTGTCCCGCAACGACACCTTCGGCAGCTGGACCGGCTCCAACTGGAACATGGTCTTCGTCGGTACCCAGGGCGCCCCCGCCCAGAGCTTCCCGACGCCGCCGATGACCACGGTCGACCGCACCCCCGTCGTCCGGGAGAAGCCCTTCCTCACCGTGGACGCCCACGGCTCCTACCAGGTCTTCGTCCCGGCCCTGCGCCGCAACTCCACCGGGACCACCTGGGCCGCCGGCAAGGCCGCCGGGCACAGCATCGCGCTGTCCCGCTTCCACGTGGCCCGGCCCGGCGACTCCGCCGAGACCATCAACCGCGCCCTCTCCCGGGGGCAGCACCTGCTGCTCACCCCGGGCGTCTACCGGCTCGCCGACCCGCTGCGGGTGTCCCGGCCCGGAACGGTCGTGCTCGGCCTGGGCCTGGCCACGCTGCAGGCCGTCGACGGCAACTCGCTGATCGAGGTCGACGACGTCGACGACGTGACCGTGGCCGGCGTGCTGCTGGAGACCGCCTCCGCCGGCTCCCGCGTCCTGCTCAGCGTCGGGGACGGCCGCAGCCGGAGGGACCACTCCGCCCGACCCACGGTGCTCTTCGACGTCTTCGTCCGGGTCGGCGGTTTCGTGCCCGGCGGCACCGAGACCGGGATCCGGATCGACAGCAACGACGTGATCGTCGACCACGTCTGGATCTGGCGCGCCGACCACGGCCTCGACGGCAGCGTCGGCTGGGCGGTCAACCCCGCCGGCACCGGCTTCCTCGTCAACGGTGACCGGGTCACCGTGTACGGGCTGTTCGTCGAGCACTTCCAGAAGTACGAGGTGCACTGGAAGGGCGAACACGGCCGCACCTACTTCTTCCAGAACGAGCACCCCTACGACGTCCCCACCCAGTCCGCCTGGGGCCACGGCGGTACCCGGGGCTACGCCGCGTACAAGGTCGCCGACTCCGTGCGCGACCACCAGGCCTGGGGGCTGGGCAGCTACTGCTTCTTCAACCTGCAGGCCGACATCTACACGGACCGGGCCTACGAGGTCCCCGACACCCCCGGGGTCGTCCTCACCGACCTGATGACCGTCTGCCTCAACGGCCCGGGCGGCGGAGGCGTCCTGCACTGCGCCAACAACAGCGGTGACCCCGTGCAGAACGGTTTCGGCACCTACTTCATGAAGAAGTACTCGAACGGCGTCGCGACCTCCTGACGCACGCCGGGAGCGCCGGCCGGGCTCCCGGCACCGTACCTGTGGGCACGCCACGGCTCCGGCCGGGGCGTGCCCACAGGCGTGCCCGCGGTCCTCCGCCGCCGGGACGGCTCCACCGACCGTGACGGCCCCAGCACCCGGGTCGGCTCCACCGCCCGGGGCCTGGGCCGTTCGGGCGCCCGGCGCGGGCTCGGCCGCACCAGGCGGGGCAGGCCGCGGGACCGGGCTGCCGGGGGTGCAGCGGGTGACCCGGCGCGAAAAAACCGCGGGACCCGGAGCCGGGGTCCGGCTACAGTCCACCTGTGGCCGTCGTAGCGATCTATCGCCGATTTACCGGCCCCCCGGCCCCCGAAGGGCGCCGCAGGGGTCCGACTTCGCCACGTCCGCGGAGCTGAGTCGGCCGACCCAGGACGGCGGTCATGCCCAGGGGCTGGGGGGGAGTGCGGACCCCCCGTCACCGCCCTTGGCCAGGAGGCCGACATGCCCGCTCACCTTTCCGCCGAACAGCTCGCCCGTGACCTGTCCGTCCGGGATCTCACCGACCCGGCCGCCGGGCCGCACGCCCTCCAACTCGTCCTCGACCGCGCCGTCGGCACACTGGCGAACCGCTGGGGCTGCGAGGTCCGCTGGTACCGGGGCGAGCGCACCGTCACCGTCGAGGACAACTACGACAACCTCGGCTACCGCACCGACGACATCACCCGGGACACCCGCTACACCCGCTACGTCGACGATCGGCGCATGCTGCGGAGCCACTCCAGCGCTCTCGTCCCGGCCGCGCTGCGCGCTCTGGCAGCGGACCCGGCCGACGACGTGCTGCTGGTCTGCCCCGGTCTGGTCTACCGCCGCGACAGCATCGACCGCCTGCACACCGGCACTCCCCACCAGCTCGACCTGTGGCGTCTCACCCGCTGCCCGGCCGCCATGACCACGCCCGACCTGGACGACATGGTGACGACCCTGGTGGCGGGGATCCTCCCCGGGGCGGAGCACCGCCACGAGGACCGTGTCCACCCCTACACCCTCTCCGGCCGCCAGGTGGACGTCGAGCGCCAGGGCGAGTGGATCGAGGTGGCGGAGTGCGGCCTGGCCCACCCGCAGGTGCTTCAGCGGGCCGGCCTGGACGCCTCGTGGAGCGGCCTCGCGCTCGGCATGGGGCTCGACCGGATGCTGATGCTGCTCAAGGGCGTCCCGGACATCCGCGTCCTGCGCTCGGCCGAACCGTCCGTGGCCGGCCAGATGACCGACCTGACCCCGTACCGGCCGGTGTCCGCGATGCCCCCGATCCGCCGGGACCTCTCGGTCGCGGTCGACCGGGACGACCTGGCGGAGGACCTCGGCGACAGGGTCCGTGACGCGCTGGGCACGGATGCCGACTGTGTGGAGAGCGTCGAGATCCTCACCCGGACGCCCTGCGCGGACCTGCCGCCCCGGGCACGGGAGCGGCTCGGGGCCCGCCCGGACCAGATGAACGTCCTCCTCAAGGTGGTCCTCCGGCACCTGGACCGCACCCTCACCGACCACGACGCCAACCTGCTGCGCGACCGGATCTACGCCGCCGTCCACCAGGGCAGCGGCCATCAGTGGGCGGCGAGCAGCTGACGGACGGTGAGACCGGCACGGCCCGCTGGGACGGGGCCGGCCTCACCGGCGCGTCACCCCGCACCGGGGCTGGTGAGGTCCCGGTGCGGGCCGCAGGCCACCGCCCGCCCCGGCGGATCGGGCCGGTCACCCGCAGCAGGGCTTGCACTCCTTGACCTGGACGTTGTCGATCACCGGGCCGTACGCCCCGGCGACGGTGCTGGCGAAGCCCAGGGTGGTGGACGTGCCCTGCGCGACGAAGCTGAACTGGTGTCCGACGTACCCCATGGCCGTCCTCGTCCTGCCGGTGACGTCGAAGGAGAAGTCCTGGAAGTCCTGGCCGTCGATCAGTGCCCGGCCGGTCCGCAGGGCCACCCCGCCCTCCGGGTTGCCGGCGAGTGCGTAGGTGACGGAGTAGGTGGTACCCGGGACGGTGGTGAAGCTCTGGGCGACGGTGCCGCTGCCGGACCCGTTGAGGTCGAGCGACTGGTCGCCCTCGGCGGCCTGCCAGAATCCGGCGCCGATCAGGTCCACGCTGCCGGCGGTGACCTTCCACGGGCCGACGGTCTGACCGGCGGTCAGGCCGGTGAAGGCGTTCGCGGGGGCCTTGGGCGTCTCGAAGCTTCCGTCGTCGAAGTGGCTGAGCGCGCGGTGGCCGCCGGCGGCCTGGGCCGGGGCGGCCATGGCGGTGGCGCCGGCGACGAGCACGGCGGTGAGCACGATGCGGGTGCGCGAGAACGACATGGAGGGTCCTCCAGGGCAGGTGGCTGAGGCCGGTCGACGATCGGCCGTGCACAGAGCTTCTGTGGTCGCGGTGATCCCTGCCAAGGCCGGCCGGGGGGCGGCCGGTGTCGCGTGGCGGCTGCGGGTGCGCTCTTGCGCGCCGGTTTCGACCGGTCGAGGCCCGCGGCGGCGGCCCGGACGAACCGTTTCCGGCGGCTGCGCCGCCCCGGACGGGCGCGTCTGCCCGGGGCGCGGAACGCATCGTGTACGCCCCTCCCCGGCGGCGCACTCCGCCGGGCCGTCCGCGCCGCGCCGTCGGGCGGTCGCCTCGGGCCGGGCAGCCCGTCCGGCTGCCGTCCGTAGGGCCGTGGTCCGGCCGGTTGGTGCCGGCCCGCGCTCAGGGGGCCTTGAACAGCCGGGGGAAGTCCAGGGCCAGCCACGGCCGACGGCCCCAGGCGAGCACGTTGCCCCGGAGGAGGGCGTCGGTGGCGCTGTAGCGGCCCAGGGCGATGAGCAGGAACGCCACCGGCCCGGTGAGGATCGTGCAGTCCGGCCGGCGCGGCGGCTCCTGGCTCACCACCGCGGCGCCGTCCGTGAAGGTCGCCGCGAACCCGTCCAGACCGCGCACCCGCAGCCGGTAGCAGGCGTTGTGGCCGGCCGCGGCGCGCGCGTCCACCACCCACGGCATGGCCGTCCGCACGAACGGGAGCGCCAGCGCGGCGCGGTGGCGGTCGATCGGGTGGGGCCGCCCGAGGGCGACGGCGATGTCGTACAGGTGGCCCAGCATGTGGGTCAGCAGGTAGGAGCCGAGGATGTCCAGGCTCATCGGGCCCAGCGGGGTCACCACCGTCTCGGTGCCGGCGCGCGGGCCGGCCGCCGCGGTGAACGCCCGTGCCTGCCGCGCGATCTCCTCGGCCAGCACGGCCGGGTCCCGCTCCGGTCGCTCGGCCAGCGACGCGGCGTTCGCCGCGGCCAGCGAGCCCGGGGTGCCGTCCCCGTAGGGACGTTCCTCGCCCGCGGCCAGTGCGGCCATCAACTCGTTGACCATCGCCAGGTGGGCGGCGGCCTCGGCCACCGTCCACTCGGCGCCGGGTATCGGCGCGTCGCCGCGGCAGCCGGCGAGCAGGGCGACGGCCTCGTGGCCGACCGCGGTGACCGCCTCGAAGAGCGCGGTGCGCACGGCATCGGGGGACTGCTGGGAGAGCGGGAGGGTCATGGTGGTGAAGACTGACCGACCGCTGCGGCCCTGTCCAGACCCACGACCCTGGCGGCCGCCCCGGGCCCCTCGCAGATGGGTCCCCGGTGGACCGCCGGGCGCAGCCCGGGACGGGGGGCGTGGTCGGCGCCCCGGCAGACCGCCTGCGGCCGGGAGTTCGGATGCCGTCCGGGGCCGTCTCCGGGCGTCGTCCCGGTGCGCGGAAAGATCTTCGAAACCGCCTGCAACCTCCGATGGGGATGCACGTCTATCAGGGTGAGGGCGCGGGGAAGCGCCCGGTTCGAAAAACCACCGACACTCACCGCCCTGGGGGACTCCTGTCATGCGTACGCCCGTTATCTCCCGCTTTGTCGCCACCTCCGCCGCCGCCCTCACCCTCGGCGTGGCCCTGCCGCTGCTCGCCGCCCCCACCAACGCCTGGGCCTGCGGCGAGGAGCCGGAAACCGCCGCCACCGCCCCGGCCGCGAACGCCACGACCCCGGCGGCCGGCGGGGGCACGGGCCCGCAGCAGGACGTTCCTGCGAGGCACAAGGGGGCCCTGAACGTCACCGTCCTGAAGGTGCCCACCGCCGTGACGGTCGGCGACGAGCCGCAGGAGATCTCGGTCGACATCACCAACGACACCGACGGTCCCTACACGACGGTCCGGCCGCTCGTCGCGCTCTTCAACCCGAACGGCGGACTGCAGATCCCGGACCTCACGATGCAGTGGTGGAACCGCGGCGCCTGGCAGCCGCTGTCGCTGCGTCACAGCTGCGACCCGGTGGTCTGGGTGCGCGACGAGGCGATGCCGACCTTCGGCCTCGGCAAGGGCGAGACGGCGCACATGAAGTACCGCTTCGGCGTCTCGGCGAAGCTGCCGACGGACGTGTCCGTCATCAACGTCGGCCTGCTGGCCGAGGCGGAGGACTCCACGGTCTCGGACTCCAAGGACTTCGACATCAAGATCAACCACGCCAAGGCCCCCACCAGCCCCACCCCCACCAGCCCCGCCCCGGTCAGCTCGACCCCCGCCCCGGCGAAGTCGACCCCGGTGCCCACCGCCGCCCCGACCACCGGCGCCCCGGCGCAGCCGGCCACCGTCCCCGCCGCCGACAACACCACCCCGGCCGTCGTCCCGACCACCGGCGCCCCCGACACCGCCGCCCCGAGCCCCACGCCCGCTGCCGCGCCGCAGGAACTCGCCCGCACCGGCTCCTCCGGGACCACCGGAATCCTCCTCGGGTCCGCCGTCGCCATGCTCGTCGTCGGTGCCGGCGTCTTCTACGCCGTCAAGCGGGCCGCCGAGCGCTGAAGCGGCGACGGCCGGCCCGAAGGCGGAGACGCGGCCGGCGCTCGTCGTTCACATCGGTGGTCGATGGGTGGGCCGCCGAGGCCCTGATGTGCGAGGTGGCGGCCGGGCAGGCTAGGTTTGCTCGGGTGAGTCTCCTTGATGATGTGGCTGAGCGCGACGGCTGGCGCTGCTGGGTGTGCGACGAACCGGTCGACCCCGACAAGTCGGTGAACGACCAGCGGGGGCCCAGCGTCGACAGCCGGACCACCGACCGGAAGGCCAAGGTCGCCGAGCGGCTGGCGCACCGCGGCTGCAACTCGCGCAAGGGCGCGGTCAAGGTGGTCATCGCCTGGCCGGAGCGCCTGTACGTGGTCGAACCCGCGCCGCTGCTCACCGTTGCCGGGCGGCTGGAGCGCAAGGGCGGCCGCGAGACGGTCGGCCGTTGCCCGACCCGGAAGGACGCCCAGGAGGCGGCGGACTGGCTGGTGGACCGGTTCTCCCGGCTGGTGCCGGGGCTGCCGGTGACCGCCGACATCGAGGCGGGCGGCGGCCAGTTCCTCGTCATCCTGGCCACCGGCCGCCGCTGACCGGGGAGCACGAGCGCACACCCGCTTCGAGCCGAACCGGCGGTCCACGGCCCCCGGCGGTGGCCAGGGCCGGTCGGACGGCGCCGTCGCCCGATCTGCCCGGCCGCACCCCGGCACGCGTCGGTCCCGACGTGCGCAGCGCAGCGGGCGCCCGCTGCGGCGTCCGGCCGTCCGGCGCGCCTTACGGGGTGCCGTGACGTCATCCGAGGTGGGAGCGGTAAGGACGGGCCCGGAATCCATGTCGCAGTGGCGGCCGCCGCCGCGTTAGCATCCCTGGTCGATCACTTGGCGAGGAGAGCACATGGGCGGGGAACAGCAGGCCGGCACACCGGTGGAACTGACGTACCAGCTGACGGTCGAGGACTTCCGGGAGGCACTGGCAGCCCGCTCGAAGGCCGGCGCAGCCGGCCGGCGGACGAGCCGGCTGCTGGTCGCGGCGTTCGCCCTCACGGTGGTCGCCACGGCACTGTCACTGGCGAACGAGGGCACCGTCGATCCGCCGCTGGTGGTCATGCTGGTCGTCCTCCCGCTGGTACTGCTGGGCGTGCCGCGCTTGCAGGCCCGGCAGTTCCACCGGCTGGCGGCCGACAAGGGCGAGTTCCGGGCCGCCGTGGACGCTTCGGGCATCGCGGTGCGCAACGAGCACTCGTCCAGCACCCTCACCTGGCAGGCGGCACCACGCTACGTCGAGACCCCCGGGCTCTTCGTCCTGCTGAGCGGGGACAAGAACGCCTCCTGCGTCACCCTGCTCCCCAAGCGGGGACTCGCCGGGCCGGCCGAGGTCGACCGGCTTCGCGTCGCACTGGACCACGGCTGCGCCGGCGCCGCCGTTCAGCCCGCCGTGCCCTAGCAACGACGGGAACGCTCCCTCTGCCGCACCGTAGGGGAGGGAGCGGCCCGGCCCGCCGACAGCCCGCGTGGTGCGCCCCTCCCGCCGCTGCTGGTCCCGCCCCGGGTGGTCACGGTGGTTCCCAAGTGGCTTGCGGCGTGGGAACCATGACGCTGGTCCGGTCGTCTCTCCGGTTCGGGTGGGTCGGTCGTCACATGACCGGAGCCCGGCCCGGCCTTCGGAGGACGACGACACGACGGGGTGGGATGGACTGGCTTCGCAGGTACTGGTTGAAGCTCTTCCTGTTGGTGAGCTCCAGCGCCCTCGCCTCGGGCGTCTTCCTCACCTCGGTCCTCGCCGGGGACAAGGAGAACGGCAACCACCGGACCGTCCTGTGGATCGGCGCGGTGCTGGCGGTGGGCGTCGTCCTGGTGGCGGCTTCGGAGACCGCTCTCAACGAGCGGGAGAAGGAGCACGCGCGGAAGGAGGCCGGTGACGCGGCCGCCGCCCTCGCCCTCTCGTACCATTCGACGCTCGCTCCGCTCTCGGTGGCGCTGGGCAAACTCGCCCAGGACCACCTGGCCGCGCACCCAGGGGCGGGGGCGCCGCCCGTCGGACTCGTCGCCTCGCAGGCTGCGCAGTCCGCTCTGATCCTGCAGAAGGTGCTGGTGGGAGCCTCAGTCCTGACCGCCGGGCGGGATCCCGTGTCGCAGCTCCCGACCGCGCGGTGCGCCTTCTACCGCCTCGCCGACCCGGCCCTGCACAGGTTCACCCTCGTGGACTGGGCGGGTGCCACCCCCGGCCCGCGCCCCGTGATCGACGGGGCAGCGGGGAGCCACTTCCTGCATGACATCCTGGAACCGGGCGCCCACTACCACGTCGGCTCGGTGACCGAACTGGTGAGCAAGGTCGACCAGGCGAGCACCAGGTACCGCTCGGTCATCGCCGTTCCGGTGCTGGCCGGGAGCCGGCAGATCGGCGTCCTGGCCGTGGACGCGCCGGGAGCCGCCGATCTGACCACCGTCCATGTGGACCTGATGAAGTCGCTGGCCGGGTTGCTGGGCGCGGCGCAGGCCCTGGCCTAGGAGGAGGACGGACATGACGGGGTACGCCGCATGGTGAGCCTCCGGCCGCGGCGCCGCCGGGGCCGGGAGTGGGAACCGGAGCCCCCCGAGGGCATGAACCACATCGAGGAGACCTACGGCCTGCTGCACGAGCACGAGGAGCACCTGCGCGCCGCGCACGCCGGCTTCGACCGGAGGGTGGCCGCCGCGAGCGGCACCTTCGGCTGGGAGAACTTCAGCCTCCTCGTGCTGTCCGCCATGGGCTTCGCCGTGGCCGTGATGACCGCCCTGAGCCGCTTGGGGTGGTGGCCCTACCCGTTCGGTGCGGTCGGCGTGCTGTGCGCGGGCCTGGTCCTGCTGCGAGTGCGTCGCTCACGGGCGGCGCGGCACGGTGGCGCGACCGTAGGCCGGTGAGCCGAGGCGGCCGATGCCGACCCCCCGGCGGCCGTGCGGCGCGGAGCGGCCGCGCGGGTGCCGAAGGCCTCCGGACCGGGAGGAGCGACCGGGAACGGACGTGGCAAGCAAGTCGTGACGCCGGTCTGCCCGGACGCTCCCGCCGAAGGGCGCCGGTCCCGCCCCGCGGCGGGGGCCTGCCGGTCGGCCGGGAACGCCGGGGGTGCTAGAAATCCCTGGTGGACGTTTCCCCCGAGCCCTCGACCCTGCGCGTCTTCGTGGCGCTGGCCCCGCCCGACGACGCCAAGGACGAGCTGGCCCACGTCCTGCAGCCTGCCTACACCAGGTACCCGCGGCTGCGCTGGAACCGGATCGAGGACTGGCACATCACCCTGGCCTTCCTCGGTGAGCTTCCCGCCACGGCGGTGCCGTCGCTGCGGTCGGCACTGGCCGGCCGGGCCGCGTCGCAGCCCGCCCTGGAACTGGGCCTGCGTGGGGGCGGCCACTTCGACGAGCGACTGCTGTGGAGCGGCATCGACGGCGACCTGGAGGGGCTGCACCGGTTCGCCACCGACGTCCGGGAGCTGGTCAGGTCCCGCGGGATCGAGTTCCGCGACCGCCCGCTGCGCCCTCATCTGACGCTGGCACGGGCCCGCCGCGACGATCCCACCAGCGTGCCGCAGGTTGCGGCCGCTCTCGCCGGGTTCGTCGGCCGACCGTGGCGGACCGAGCGTCTCCACCTGGTCGGCAGCAACATCGGCCGCGGCCCCGGGCCGATCCGCTACCGCGACATCGAGGCATGGCGCCTCGGCGCCGCGGGCCCGGGCGACGGTGCCCCCGTGGAGGGGCAGCCCACGGGGAGGTAGTCCGCGGGCGGGCCGCAGCCACCTGCACCGCCCTCCTGCGGCGCGCTCCGCCGCTGGTGGGATGATCGCCGGACAGGACGCGGGACAGTGCGGAGGGGCGTGATGGAGGGCCGTTTCACCGACCCCGGGGCCACGGTGCACGAGTTCGCCGACGAGGTGCTCGTTCGCTGCCCGGTGTGCGGTGGCTGCGCCCTCGTCCTCGCGCAGGTGGGTGAGCGCGCGGACGACTGGGCCGACCGCCGCAAGCACACCCGCCGACTCCTGCGGTGCGGCTGCGGGTACGCCAAGGACGAGCTCCGGGGCTGCCGGGTGTTCGGCGGCCCCGTCGACCCGTACTTCCGGCTGCCGCTCTGGCTGGTCGCGGACTGCTGCGGCGGACGCCGGCTCTGGGCGTACAACCTCGCTCATCTCGACCTGCTGGAGGGCTACGTCGGCGCCGGGCTGCGCGAGCGTACCGCGATCCCCCGCTCGATGAGCCTGGTGGAGCGGCTGCCGGCCTGGGTGAAGTCGGCCAAGCACCGGGCGGAGATCCTCCGGACGGTCCGCAGGCTGCGTGCCTCGGTTCCCGCAGGGCCGCTGCCCCGGGCAGCCGGCCGGTGATGTCTTCCCCGGGATCCGGACGGCCCCGACGGTACGGCCCGCCCGGCCCGCTCGCCCCCGGGGAGATGCGCACCGAGCAGTAGCCGTTCGGTACCCGCCGGGCAGCAATGATGGCACCATGTCAGAGGCCGAAGTCGGCGACGGACCCGAGGAGGACGCATGCTGGCCGAGTCGATGGTGGCACTGGCCGGGGCGGGCGGTACGGCCCTGGTCGGTGCGATGGCCACCGATGCCTGGCAGTCCGTCAGGACGGGGGCGGCCAGGCTCTTCGGCCGGGACGGGGAGAGCCGGCACGACGCCGTCGCCGTCAGGCTGGAGCACGACGCCGACCTGGTCGTGCGGGCCTCGGACCCGGAGCGGGTGCGCGGCGCCCTGGCGCCGGCCTGGCAGATCGAGCTGGAGTCGCTGCTGACGGAGCACCCCGAACTCGCGGGGGAACTGGAGGCGTTCGTGACCCGCACCGTCGCCGCCCTGCCCCGGGCCGAACAGAACTGGACCCTGAACGTCACCGCCCGGGACCACGGCCGGGCCTACGGATCGCTCGGCGGCAACGTGGTGGTGTACGAGTCCGGGCACGCCGACCCGCCCCGGCCGCCGGCGCCCGATCGGGGCGAGGAGGCGGCCGAGGGGTCGTCGTGAAGGTGCCCGGCGACCCCGACACACCGGACCTTCCGCCGCGGCGGCTGGATCAGCGGGTCGTCGCGGAAGCCGGATTCGCCTACGGCGCGGTCGGCGCCGACATCCACGTCTTCGGCGACGGTACGCCCGTCTACCTGCTGCAGAACTGGCGCCCCGAGGATCCCGCGGACGGTGGCTGGCTGCGCGAGCTGCCGAGCCGGATGCTCAACGCCCGCTGGGAGGTGGTCGGTTTCACCGGGCGGTCCGGTGAGCTGGCCGCGCTGCGCTCCTGGTGCGCGGACGGTCCCCGGCTGGCCGTCCGATGGCTGCACGGCCCCGGCGGCCAGGGCAAGACCAGGCTGGCGGCCCAACTGGCCCGCGAGGTGGCCGCCGAGGGCTGGAAGACCGTGACCGCCAGCGAGGGCCCGGGCACCGTCCTGCCACCGCCGGGCAGCCAGGACCTTCGCCTGGACGGCGCCGCCGGCCTGCTGCTGCTCGTGGATTACGCCGACCGGTGGCCGCTGTCCCACCTGACCTGGCTGCTCAGCAACGCGCTGCTGCACCACCCGACGGTCCCGGCGCGGGTCGTGATGATCGCCCGCGACACCGGGCCGTGGCCGGCGGTCCGCGCGGCGCTGGCGAACCACCGCGCCGGTACGTCGTCCCAGGCGCTCGCCGAGCTCGCCGCGCTCGACGAGCGGGCCGAGAAGGCCGAGGGCGACGATCCCGCCGGCCTGCGCGGCCGGATGTTCCTCGCCGCCCGGGACGGCTTCGCCGCGCGGTACCCGTACCAGGTGCCGTCGGGGGAGACGGCGCCGCCGCCCTGGCTGGACGGCCCCGAGTTCGGGTTGACCCTGGCCGTCCACATGGCGGCGCTGGTGTCCGTCGATGCCATGGTGACCGGGCGGCGGACCCCGACCGACATGGCCGGGCTGACCCTCTACCTGCTGGACCGCGAGCACCTCCACTGGGCCCGTCGGCAACGCGACGGCACCCACCGGATCGGCGGCCGGGAGTCACCCGGGCCCGCCTGGACCACCCCGCCCGAGGTGATGAACCGGGTGGTCTTCACGGCCACCCTCACGGGCCCCCTGACGCCGCCGGCCGGCGCGGAGGTGATCGGACACCTCGGCCTCGCCCTCCCCGCCGACCGCGTGCTGGCCGACCACGCGAGCTGCTACCCGCCCGCCGGTCCCGCCCGAGCCACCGTGCTCGAACCGCTCCACCCCGACCGCCTCGCCGAGGACTTCAGCGCCCTCACCCTCCCCGGCCACCTCGCCGACTACCCGGCCGGAGCGTGGGCGCCGCACATCCTCCGGCTGCTCACCGAAGGCCTGCCGCCCCCCGGCTGGACCCGGCGCAGCGTCAACCTGCTGGCCGCCGCCGCGGACCGCTGGCCGCACGTCGGAACCGAGCACCTCTTCCCGCTGCTGCGCGAGCGGCCCGAACTCGCCGTCGAGGCGGGCAGTTCCGCCCTCAGCGCCCTGGCCGCCCTGCCCGGCGCCCCGCTCGACCTGCTGGAGGCCGTGGAGTCGTGCCTCCCCGGCCATGAACTCACCGACCTGGCCCCCGGAGTGGCCGACCTGGCCGGCGCACTGGCACGGCGGCGGCTGGCCCGTACGGACGACCCCGCGACCCGGGCCGCGATCCACGCCCGCCTCGCGGTCGCCCTGACCGGCGCCGGCCGCTACCGGGAGAACCTCGCCGCCCTGCAGGAGGCGGCCGCCCTCTACCGGCCGCTGGTGCGGGCGGACCCGGAAGCCTTCGAGGCGAAGTTCGCCCTGGTGCTGACCAACCTCGGCACCCGCCTCGGGCGGTACGGCCGGCAGCAGGAGGCGCTCGCCGTCTCCCGCGAAGCCGTCGACATCGCAGGGCGGATCGGCTGGCTGGACGCCGACGCGCCGATGTCGGCGGGCGGCGCACTGCTGGTCAACCTCGCCGGCAGGCTGCGCGCCGCCGGCCGGACGGCGGAGGCCCTGGCGACCGAGCACCGGGCGTTCGGGATCTTCTGGCAGCTGTCCAGGACCGACCCGGCCGAGGACATCCATCTGGCGCCCTGCCTGGTCAATCTCGCCTCGCTGCTGCCGGCCGCCTACCTCCACGGCCGGGGCGCGCTGGCGGCCCTCGAACAGGCGGTCGCCCTGTACCGCCGCCTCGCGGCGGACGACCCGCCCCGCCACGAGGCCGGCCTCGCGTACGCCCTGACCGTGCTGGCCGGGCGGATCGTCAGCTACCACCAGCTGGCCGAGGCGATCGCCAGGGTGATGCCGGACAGCGCCCGCCGACCGCCCGTCACCCCCGGCTGGCGGCAGCGGGCGGTGGATCTCGCCACGGAGGCGGTGGCCGTCGACCGGCGCTGGGTGACCGCGAATCCGGCCGTGCTGGAGCTCCAACTGGCTGACGGGCTGCAGGTGCTGTACACCACCCTGGCTGTCGCCGACCGGCCGGCCGAGGCCGCCGCCGCGCTGAGGGAGAGCACGCTGGTGCGCTCCCGGCTCGCCGACCCGGCCTCGGCCGTCGCGACCGACCCCGACGATGACCGGGACCCGGCGGACCGCCCGGCGCACACGACGGCGGGCGCCCGCGCCGGCGTCACGCTCTTCGCCTACCTGACGGAGACCGACCCGCAGAGGTACCGCGCCGACCTGGCCGAGGCCTTGGACCAGGTCGCCGCCGTCGCGGCGTTCGACCAGGACGGGCTGCCCGACCGCGAGGCCGTCCTTCCCCACTGGCGCCGGCTCGCGGACGAGGACCTCCCGGCCCACGGTCCGGGCCTGGTCCGGGCCCTGGCCCTGATCTGCGCCATCCAGCGCAACGCGGGCCTGCACGAGGCGGCGGCGCGGACCTCCGAGGAGTCGGAGCGGTGGGCGGCCCGGATCGCCGCCGTCGAGGAGAAGAAGGAGCGCCGCCGCCAAGCCCCCCGGATCCCCTGGGGGACGGCCGAGGAGATCGACCGCGAAGCGCGGCGCCTCACCGCGGCCGGAGACGGCGCGGCCCTCTGGACGCTGGCCCTGTCCGTCCCGCTGGCGGACGGCATCCGGCTCGCCCGAGCACTCCTCCAGCACCTGCCCCCGCCGGGCGCCGCCGCACGGTCGCTGGCGGAGCGCCTCGCGGCGGCGCAACCGCCGGCGTTCCCGTCCCCCGCCGCCGTCGCCGCGCCGCGCACCGCACTGCCGACCTACTACGGCGACGGGGAGGGCATCTCCTTCGCGCACGGCCGGCCCGCGCTCACCCTGCGCGGCATCCAGGCGGACGGCAGCTGGGGGATCAGCGCCCTCGACCTCACCAGCGGCCGCCTCCGGCGGCTCCATCGCGGAGACCGGCACGAGTGGATGTCGGTGGCCTGCCTGGGCCCGCGCCTCGCCGTCGGCCTGCGCGGCCTGCCGCATCCCCCCGACCTGGAACTCGTCCTGCTCGGCCGCGGCCGGGAGCAGCGCCTCGCCTGGGGCGACGCCCTGCGCGGTGCCCGCGTGGCGGCCACCGCCGGAGGGTACGTGGTGGGCCTGGGCCTGATGCGTTCCGTCCTGGTGGGCGAGGGCGGCGACTTCCCGGTGTCGGTCCCGCTGGCGGACACCGGGCTGCGGCGCTGCGACCGCCTCGCCGTCGACCCCACCGGCACCAGGATCGCCCTGGCGGACGGCCACCGGATCGTGGTCGCCGCACTGCCCGGGGCCCGGGTGATCGCCGCCGCCGATTCGGCCGGTGCCTTGGAGCCCGTCTTCCTCGGCCCCGATCGGCTGTTCACCGCCGGCGCGAACGGCGGGCTGCGCCGGTGGGAACTGCACGGTGACGAGCTGTTGCCCGCGGGCGAGGTGGCCACGCCGATCCTGGAGCAGCTGTTCGCGGTGCCGGCCTGGCGGGTGGTGGGCGGGTGGGCGCTCGCCCGACCGCACTTCTTCGACCCGTGGACGCTGCGACCGGTGCCGGAGCCGCCGGCGACCGCCGCGTTCCAGGAGCCGACCATGACCTGGAAGCCCTCGACCGACGGCCGGTTCGTCGCGCACGGCGGCTGGCCTCCGCAGTCCGAGGCCCAGGACGGGCCCCGCACCGTGCACCACGACCTGCATCACCCGCTGGCCTGGCTCGCCCGGCCCGCGGCGGCGATCACCCCGGCCGACCTGCCGGCCCTGGAGGATGCCGCCCGCCGCGCCGACCGCAGGCTCCGCCCGCTGCTGCGGCTGCTGCGGGACGTCTGCGTCCACCGTCGGCTGCCGGGCCCGGCAGCCGGCTGAGGCCGGCCGCCGTCGGCGCCCGTCCCCGCGCACCAGGAGCGCGCCGGATGCGCGGCGACGGGGCCCGCCCGCCACCGACGGGCGGCGGGCCCCCCGGCCGGGCGCCCTTCTCAGCCTGCCGTCTCCAGCAGCAGCTTCGCGGCCACCGTCGCGCCGTCAGTGCTGATCCGGGCGGCCACCGCGGCCGCCCGGGCCCGGGCCTCGGGAGTCAGGGCGACGGCGAGCGCGGCCGACAGGGACTCGAAGGTCGGGTGCGGGCCGTCGTGCGCCGCGCCGATGCCGAGATCGGCGACACGGCCGGCCCAGTACGGCTGGTCCGCCAGCTGGGGCACGACCACCTGGGGCGCACCGGCCCGGGCAGCGGTGGTCGTGGTGCCCGCGCCGCCGTGGTGGACGACGGCGGCGACCCGCGGGAAGAGGGCGTGGTGGTCGACCTCGCCGACGGCCAGGCAGTCGTCCTGGTCGTCGGCCGGGGCCAGGTCGGCCCAGCCGCGGGAGAGCAGCACCCGGCGGCCCTGCGCCCGGACGGCCTCGACGGCGCTCCGGGCCACGTCGTCCGCGTCGCGGAGGGGAATGCTCCCGAACCCCACGTACACCGGTGGTTCGCCGGCCTGGAGGAACGCCTCGACGTCGGCCGGCAGCGGGCGGTCGTCGTCCGCCCGGAACCACGCTCCGGTCTGCACCACGTCGAGGTCCGCGGGCTCCTGCCACGGGCCGAGCACCGGGTCGGTGGCCAGCCACGGGCGGTCGGTGAGGACGTGGTCGCGGAAGTGGTCCACCGGCGGTAGGCCGACGGTCGCCCGGAGGGCGTTCAGGCCCGTCCCGAACAGCACGTTCATGCTTTCGGCGTCCAGGTCCCACAGGACCCGGTTGTCGGTCGGGCCGGGCGGGAACGGCCGGCCCGGCCGCTCGAACGGCGGGTGGTGGGGCGAGGGCAGGTAGGCGGGGAAGTAGGCGACGAACACGTAGGGGATGCCGAGGCGCTCGGCCGCGGCCGGGAGCAGGCCGGTCGCCAGGACCACGTCGCATCCCTCGGCAGCCCTGACGACCGCCTCGTAGGTCGTGGCGGTCATCGCGGCCGCGCGGGCGGGCAGCCCCTCCGCGGGCGCCTGCACCTTCCCGGTGAGCACCCCCGTCACGAAGGGGCGCGCCGGCTCGCCGATCGGCACCATCGGCAGGCCGACGGAGTCGAACAACTCGGCGAAGTCCGGCGGCGTGCACATCCGCACGTCCACTCCGAGGTCCCGCAGCCGCATCGCGACCGCGACCAGCGGTTCGACGTCTCCGCGCGACCCGTAGGCCGTCAACAGCACACGCATGCAGTGAGTCCCTTTCCTGGAATTCCGGGCCCGGCACGGCCGGGGCCGGCCCGCTGTCGGTGGCAGTGGCCGACCTGGGTCGGCTTGCACGAGGGTCGCTCTCCTTCCCCGCAAGGAATGTGAGGACCGATCAGGTCGCCGGAGGGCGCACCCGGACCTGGTGACCGTGGGTCAGGTGGACGATTCTGCGGTACCCCGGGGGCCTTGCCGCAAGCCCCCCTGTGGGCTATATCTTGATCATGGAAGGCGTGACCGAGCCGCCTCCGTCCTGGTCCGCGGACGACGGACAAGCCCCCGAAACGGCCCGCGGCCCCGCATCGCAGGCCACCGGGCAGCAGAACTGCGACAGCCCGGGCACGGGGGCGCCATGTCGACGGCCTGCCCCACCTCGTACTTCGCCACGTCCCGATCGCCGCCGTCCTCGCACCGGCCCGGCGATCGCACCTGGAGTCACGGCTCCCCCCTCGCCGGGAGCCGCTTCCGGGAGCCCGGGCGCGAAACACCCTTGACCAATGGTCAAGAAGCGTTGACCATTGGGGGCATGCCTGCCGACGACCTTCCCGAGACCTTCCACGTCACCACCGACGAGCAACTGCGCGCCGTCTCCAGTCTCACGCGTCACCGGATCATGGCCGTGCTCCGCTTCGAGCCCGCGACGATCACGCAGATCGCCGAGCGGGTGGGCCTCGCGAAGGGGAGTTCGAGCTACCACGTACGGCTGCTGGAGCGGGCCGGCCTGGTGAAGGTGGTACGAACGCGGAAGGTGCGTGGCGTCACCGAGCGGTACTACGCGATGGCCGCGCGCGCGATCGTGCTGCCGGACCCGGGCGAGGGCGGGCCGGATGTGCTGATGCGCCATGCCGTGGCGGACCTGGAGGCGGCGCCCGCCGACGGGGAGCGGCACGTCGGGATGGCGCACCTCCGGCTCACCGAGGAGCAGTTCGCGGAGCTGGGGGAGCGGCTGCAGGCACTGGCGGAGGAGTACCGGGAGCTGTCCGACCCCTCCCTGCCGGACGCGTCGTTCGTCTTCGCACTGTTCCACCCGGCGCAGCGCGCGCAGGCCGAAGGAGAAACCGAGTGACCAAGGACGTGAAGAAGTTGCCGACCGGGTTCGGACGGCTGTGGACCGCGCAGACGGTGTCCTCGCTCGGTGACGGGGTGACGCATGCCGCGCTGCCGCTGCTCGCGCTGACGTTGACGCGGGATCCGATGGCGCTCGCCGTCGTCACGGCCGCCGGAACGCTGCCCTGGCTGCTCTTCGGGGTGCTCGGCGGCGCCTTGGTGGACCGCTGGGACCGCCGGCGCACGATGTGGGTCACGGACGTGGCGCGAGCGGTCCTGCTCGCGACACCGGCGGCAGCGGCCGCGCTCGACCTGCTGAGCATTCCGCTGCTCGCGGCCGTCGCCTTCCTGCTCGGCCTCGGCGGACTCTTCTTCGACACGGCCGCCACGGCCTACCTGCCGGACCTGCTCGGCCGCGACCCCGCACTCCTGGAGCGTGCCAACTCCCTTCTGCGCGGCACCCAGACCGCCGCCTCCGGCTTCGTGGGCCCGCCCGCCGGCAGTGCCCTGCTCGCCCTCGGGCGGACGGTTCCGCTGCTCGCCGACGCGGTGTCGTTCGCGCTCTCCGCCCTGCTCGTACGGTCGCTGCCCGCCGCACCCCGGCCCGTCCCGCAGGCCCGGGAGTCGCTGCTCCGGCAGGCGAGGGCCGGCGCCTCGTACGTGTTCCGGAACCAGTTGCTGCTCGGGCTCGCGCTGCGTCCGGCGGTCGGGAACATCGCCTTCCTCGCCGTGGAGACCGTGCTCGCCCTCTTCGCCCACGACCGTCTCGGCATCGGCACCTTCGGCTTCGGCCTGCTCCTCACGGCGGAGGCCACCGGCGGTCTGCTCGGCGCGGGCATCGCCTCCTTCCTCGGCCGACGACTCGGCACCGGCACCGCGCTGACCTGCACGGCCGCGGTCGAGGGCCTCGCCGTCCTGGGTCTCGCCGTCGCCCCGAACCCTTACGCCGCCGGCCTCGCGCTCGCCGTCTGCGGTGCGGGCATGGGCGCCACGATGGTGCTCGGCCCCTCCCTCCGGCAGGCGATCGTCCCGGCACACCTGATGGGCCGGGTCGCCTCCACCTCCCGCATGCTCGCCATGTGCGCCGCCCCCTTCGGCGCCTTCCTCGGCGGCTGGTTGGCGACCACCTACGACGTACGCACCCCGCTCTACGCCGCCGCCGGCCTCCTCCTCGCCATGACCGCCGTCACCTCGACCATGACCACCAACCGCCGGATCGAGGCGGCGCTGCTCGCCGCCGCCCCGGCCGATCCTCCGGAGCACCCGGAGCCCTGGTCCCCCGTTCAGGAGGGTGCCCTTCAGAGCTCCGCGAGGTCGTCGAGCCAGGGCTGAGTGCAGTTCGCCGAAGCGCGCCGGTCGGGGTGACTCCCAGCTGTGCCAGGGCGGTTCGGGGGTGGTGGGCCGGGGGTAGGCCCTGCCACGGTCCGGCCCGGGCCGGCGGTCACCACTTCGTGACTACGCCGATGTAGCCGACGGCTCCGGATTGGTACTAAGGTATGCCTACCCTTGCTGCGCTGACCTTGCGTGGCCGTGGCCTGTCCTGCTGTCACCGACCAGTCCGTGGAGTACTCATGTCCGCCCGTCGTCTCACCGCAGCCACGCTGCTCTCCGTCGCCGTGGTCGGCGCCGCCCTGGCCGGCTGCTCGAAGAAGGACGCCGGGACCTCCTCGGACGCGGTCCAGGTCAACGCCTCCGACAGCGCCTGCGACCTGTCCAGGACGAGCTTCCCGGCCGGCACCGTGAACCTGGCCGTGCAGAACAAGGGGGCCAAGGTCACCGAGGTCTACGTCTACGCCGCGGGTGACAAGATCGTGGCGGAGCGCGAGAACATCGGCCCCGGCACCAAGGCGACCATCACCGCCGAGATCAAGGCCGGCGAGTACGAGGTCGCCTGCAAGCCGGGCATGGTCGGCGACGGCATCCGGCAGAAGATCACCGTGACGGGCGACGGCGCCCCGGCCAAGAGTGACCCGCGCCTGGACAAGGCGGTCGCCGAGTACCGCAAGTACGCGCAGGAGCAGGCCGACGCGACGATCCCGGTGGTGCAGCAGTTCGCGGACGCGGTGAAGGCCGGTGACCTGGCGAGGGCGAAGTCCCTGTTCGCGGCGTCCCGGGTGGGTTGGGAGCGGACCGAGCCGGTGGCGGAGAGCTTCGGGGACATCGACCCGAAGACGGACACCCGTGAGGACGGCCTGGAGGCCGGCCAGGAGTGGACGGGCTGGCACAAGCTGGAGAAGTCGCTCTGGGCGGACGGTGCGATCACCGACGCGGACAGGAAGCTCGCCGACCAGTTGGTGGCGGACCTGAAGGACTGGCAGACGAAGGTCCCCGCTGCCGAGATCACCGCGACCAGCATGGCGAACGGTGCCAAGGAGCTGCTGGACGAGGTCGCCACCGGCAAGGTGACGGGTGAGGAGGACCGTTACAGCCACACCGACCTGTCGGACTTCGCGGCCAACGTCGAGGGTGCCAAGTACGCCTACGAGCTGCTGAAGCCCGTCGCCGCGGAGAAGGACGCCGAGCTCTCCAGGACTCTGGACGGCGAGTTCGCCGCGCTGCAGACCCTGCTGGCGAAGTACAAGCAGGCCGACGCCACCTACACCTCGTACGACAAGGTCACCGAGACGGAGCGGAAGGCCTTCTCGGACGCCGTCAACGCGCTCGCCGAGCCGCTCTCCAAGCTCGCCGCCGCCGTCGTCGTGAGCTGACGTCGCCGAGCGTGCGAGCCGGTGCCTTCGGTGCCCGGACCACCGCTGCCGCCGCAGCCGACCAACCTGAGCAGTCACCCCCGACCCAGGAAGGCCACCGTGCCCTCGCTGTTGCTGCCCCCTGCCCTGACGCCCCTGCCCTGACGCCCCTGCCCTGACGCCCCTGCCCTGACGCCCCTGGCGGGCGCCGTAGCCTCGACGCCGCTGGGCCCGTTCGTCGACACCGCCGTGAGCTGGACCACCTGGGTCACGCTGATGGGTTCCGTCGGCCTGGTCGCCCTCGCGCTGCCGGCCGCCGTCCGCACCGCGCCTGGGGCGGCACCTGCCGTCACCGCCCGGCTCGCCCTGGCCGCGGTCGTCACCGGCGTGCTCGCCGTCCCGGCCGTGCTCACCCATCTCGCCCACGGCGCCCCGACCGAGCTGACGAGCTTCCCTCCGGGCGGGTCGGTCAGCCGCCCTGGCCGGCGCTGCCGATCGGGCCGACCTTCACGGGGGAGCCGGTGCCGTCGGTGACGGGGAGGGTGGCGGCGCCGGGCCAGTTGAGGGTGACCGACTTGGTCTCGTCCGGCGGGGTCACGATCAGCCCGGTGATGCGGACGCCGGAGCCGTTCGACTTGTTGAGCGGGTAGCTGATGCCGAAGAACGTCGATTTGCCGTTCTTCAGGACGGCGGAGACGACCGGCTCGCCGGTCCGCTTCGCGGACAGCTGCCCCGCGCTGGTCTTCAGGTCGGCGCCCGGGTACCCGGAGATCGAGCAGTCCCGGCCGCCGTGGTTCTTCAGCTCCACCACGACGGTGCCGTCGAGGTCGCCGTCGATGGTGCGCTCTACGGCCGTGATCTCCAGCTCGTCGGTACGGCACTTGCCGGACGTCCCGTTCCCGGTGGCCGCCCCCGACCCGCCGGAGCCCCCGGCGGTGGCCTGACCCGCACTGCCCGGGCCCGAACTCCCGCCCGGGGTGGACGCGGTGGACGCGGTGGTCTTGGGCGGGGCGGCCGGTGCGGTGGAGGCGGAGGACGCCGTGGGCGCGGACGAAGGCCTGCCCTGCGCCTCCGGGCCGCTGACGTCGTCGTTCTGACAGGCCGTCAGCGAAAGACCGGCGGCAACGGCCAGGGCGGCTGCGAAGGTGAGCTTGTGGACGCGCATGGTTCATCCTCGGTGTCGGTCGGCGGTGCCGGGTGTCCGGAACGGATTGGCAGGAGCGGGCAGTTCTGATCAGCAGGACTCGTCCGCCCGGCCGAGCCGTTCCGCCCGGCCGCCACCCAGCACGTTCCTGTTACACATGACCGGGCCCGACGCCCGCCCCCGGGGCCGCATCGTGTCGGCGGGACGGCGCTGACCAGGCCGGGGACGCTGGTTCCGGTCACCTTCGCGTGCCGTCCCGCGGCCGTCGTCCGCCGGTACGGACCCGTGACCCGGAGGATCTTGACCAGAAGCGGTCATGCCCCCTCAAGGTCGCCCGTCCTCCTTCGGGAAGCCCTGGCCGGCCCGCGCGTCGACCACGGGGTGTCGGCCGCCCGCGTGGATCGCCGTCATCAGCACTCGCGGAACGCACGGCCCGGCCGGTCCGACGCATCTCCGAGAGATGCCGTGTCCGTCGCTCCTCGCCCCAGCCGCTCGACAGCCGGCATCGGGAGGCGCCGCCGGCCCGGCCTGCACGGCCTCCGTCCTGGGCGGCCGGCGCGTGTCCCGACCGCCCCCGGGCCTCCGACGGAGGCCCGGGGGCGGCGGTCAGTGCCCCGGCGTCCGGCGGTCAGGCTCCGCGCTGCAGGACCGCCGCCTCGAAGTCCCGGAACTCGCACTCCTGCTGCCACTCCTGCTCGGCCTTGGGGCTGGCCGCCAACAGGGCTTCGCAGCCGGCGCTCGGGTGGGCGCCGCCGATCTCGTCGCCCGCGCACTGCGGCGCCGGCTCGAAGCCGTCGCGGTCCCGCCAGAGGCTGCGACCGGGGAGGAAGCCGTACTCCAGCGAGTTCCGGGCCAGCTCCTTCAGGTCCCGGTAGCCGAGGTCGTAGCGGGTGGTGGCCTTCTGGTACTCCTCGGTGATGTCGCCGCGCGAGACCCCGGGGTCGTCGGTGGCCAGGGCGGTCGGCACCCCGTGCCGCCGGTAGAGCGGGAACGGGTGGTCCGGGCCGGAGACCTGGAGGATCTGCTCGTTGCTGGTCAGCGGTACCTCGATCAGGGTGTGCCGCTCGGCCAGGGTGTTCAGCAGGTCGGCGGAGTCGTCCTCGTGCACGACGTCCACGCCGTGGCCGATCCGCTCGGCGTGGCCGGTCAGCACCGCCTGCCGGATGTGGAAGCGCAGGTCCTCCGGCTTGACCAGTCCGGGGACCAACTCGCCCGCGTGGAGGGTGATGTGGGCCTTGGGGTAGAGCGGGTGCAGGAAGTCGAGCATCTGCATCTGCAGCTCGTAGTTCTCCAGCGAGGCCGGGTAGTCCTCGGGCTGGACGAGGTTGACCGCGACGAACCGGTCGTCCTGACTGGCCAGTTCCATGCCGAGCATCAACTGGGTGAACACCCGGGCCGGCGTCGAGGCCCGCGAGGCCTGGGAGATCAGCCGGACGGTGACGGCGCAGCCCGGGGCAGGCCGGGTGCCGCCGCAGTTCGCGGTGGCCTGGTACTCGGCGAACATGCGGTCGGCCTCGCCCCGGGCGTCGGCCACCACCTGCGCCATGCCGCCGTCGGCGAGCAGCTTCTCGCGGAGCGCGGCCAGGTCGGGGTCGAAGCCGACCTTGGCGGCGAGGGCGGCGCCGCTCGACGAGGCCGGGGTCAGCATGGTCTCCAGGTAGCTCTGCTGCTGGGCGGCCATGCCGTCGGTGACCTCGGCGAGCATCCGGCCGGGGTGGCGCCAGCTGGCCTCGCCGAACTTCCCGAAGGTGGCGAAGAAGTGGTCGTGGCCGGACTCGGGGCCGGGGACGAAGTCCTGCATCGACCAGGCCCGGATCACCTCCTGACGGAACGTCTGGTCGGAGACCGCGTCGGAGGCCGGACGGGCGGTCGCCGAGCAGGGCGCCACCTGCGCGGTGAGGGTCGCGGTGTCGATGCAGAGCCCGTCCTCGGCGGCGAGCTGGATCAGCAGCTCGGTGGTGACCGCGCCGGAGAGGTGGTTGTGCAGGTCACCGCCCTTGGGCAGGTCCTGCAGGAAGCGTCGCAGCGCCTGCGGGTCGTCCCGGATCCGGTCCAGGAGGGCGTTCACCCGGTGCTCGGCGGCGCCGCGCACGGCCGCGCCGGTGGGCAGCGCCGCCTGGGCCGCGGCGGGGAGCAGGGGGGCGAGCAGCGCGGCGCAGGCGACGGCCGCGGCGACGGTGGTTCGGCGTAGCGTGATCATGGCCGTATGTTCGCGGGTGATCGCCGCGCCGGTCGGCCTCATCGGCGCCTGTCCCGGACACACCACCCGGACGGGCGAGCGGTGGGGAGCACTGGTAGGACGTGCACACACGAACCCCCGGCGGACGACGGTACGGCGGCACTGCCGGGGCTCGCGCCCGACGGAACCGCGGGCTCGTGGCGGCACGCACCGGCTTGTACGGCGCGCGCGCCCGCCCCGCGCACCGGCCGGGGTGCCGTGCGCCGGTGCGCGGGGCGCCGTCCGGCCGGGACAGTGGCCGAGGACGTCCGTCGCATCGCTGCGGTGTGGCCGTGGCGAGCGGTCGGACGGCAGGAGAGGGGTGCGGGATGAGTGGCTCCAGGTGGAGGGGTTTCAAGCTGAGGGGAACCGGCACGGGTCCGGCCGACGCGGCACCGAGGCGGCGGATCCGCCGGCGCGGATCCGGACGGGCGGGCGGGCGACGGCGAGCCCGCTCGGTCGCCACCGCGCTGCTGGGCGTCACCGTGCTGGCCGCCGGATCGCTGGCCGCGACCGGGCCCGCCGTGGCGAACGCGCCCGGGCACGCCGGCACGCCGAGTGCCCCGACCACCGTGTTCACCGAGGGTTTCGAGAACGGCCAGGGTGCCGCGGTGACCGCACTGACCGACTACACCGGTGCCCCGCCGCCGGCCGAGCGGTACACCGCCGATCCGGCCTGGCTGACCGCCTGCAACGGCCTGATCGTCTCCGCGCAGGCCCCCGCCGCCCCGCCGGCCGGCGTCAACTGCGGCAGCTTCTGGGAGGCCAACAAGCAGATGGCCGCCGCGCTGGCCACCTGGGCCGGCGAGGACGCCGCCACCAACCACTCGCTCACCGCCTACACCGCGGGCGATCCGGGCGCCGGACGCACCCAGCTGGAGACCGTGCAGCCGATCCCGCTGAGCGCGGAGAACCGCTTCCTGACCTTCTCGGTGGACGCGGCGGCCCAGAACTGCTTCGCGAACCACCCGCTGCTCGCCTTCTACCTGCTCGACGGCGGCACCGCGCGCCCCGCGTTCAGTTCCCCCATCGACCCCTGCCTCCGGCCCGGCCGGGTCATCGGCGGCACCTCCGTGGGCACCTACGCCAGCAACGGCTCGGTCCTGTTCACCGGCGATGCGGCCGGCATCCGGCTGGTCAACGAGCAGGCCGGCGGAGGAGGCAACGACGGCGCGATCGACAACATCCGGCTGCTGGACGCCACCCCGCAGCTCGACCAGGGCTTCGGGCCGGCCCGGCTGCCCGTGGGCGCCCCCAGCACGCTGACCTTCACCGTCACCAACACCGGCGAGCTGGCCGCGAAGAACGGCTGGTCCTTCACGGCGCAGCTGCCCGCCGGGCTGACCCTCGACGGCGCGAGCGCCGCCACCGGCTGCGGCTCCGGCACCGCCACCGCGGACGCCACGCAGGGCACGGTGACCGTGCACGGTGACCTGGCCGCCGGGCAGCAGGCCTGCACGGCCACCGTCCGGCTCACCTCCACCACCGGCGGCACCTACCAGGTGTGCGGGTCGGCGATCACCGCCCGGGTCGGCGTCGACCTGCCCGGCTGCGCCGCGGTGACCTTCGACGCGCCGGTCTTCGACGCGCGCTCGCACGGTGTGCGGCTCACCTCGCCGCTGGTCGGTGTCGGTCCGCTGCCCGCCTCCGCCCATTCCTGCACCTCGCTGCCGGGCGAGGACGGCGACACGGTGCTCGGCGCCGGGCTCGGCACCGTCGGCAGCCTCGGCGTGCTGACCACCGACGCCTCAGGCACCGTGGGGGCCGACGGCACCCGTGTCGCCGCGGCCCGTGCCAGGAGCGCCGGGATCAACCTGCTGGGCGGCCTGATCACGGCCGATCTGGTCGGCACCGAGGCCCAGGCACGGCAGCCGCTCACCGGCACCGGGCCGGGAGCGGTCGACCTGACCGGTGCGACCACCCTGGTCAACCTCCGCGTCGCGGGGGTGGCCGTCTCCGCCGACACCGCGCCGAACACCGTCATCGGCCTGCCGCTGGTCGGCTCGCTGGTCGTCAACCAGCGGACGCCCGTCGCCGGGGACAAGGGCGTCACCGTCACCGCGCTCTCGCTGAACCTCCTCACCGGCGTGCAGCTCACGATCGCCAGGAGCACCGCGGCGCTGCTCACCACCGCCGACACCTGCCCCGCGTCCTGACCTCTCCGTCTCCCTGCCACCTCGCACTGCCGGCGGCGGTCCCGATGGCCGGGCCCGCCGCCGGGTCACCCGCCCGTAAGCCCGCCCATCGCCATCGCCCATCGCCCACGCCCACGCCATCGCTCGCCCGTCCGCTCGTCCGCCCGCCCGCCCGCCCGTGCGCGGGCCGTCCCAAGGAATTCCCAAAGACGGATCAAGGAACCGGAAACCCGGCCGGAGCGTTCTCAGCAGCGGGCTCGCTTCGGGTGCGGGGTGCCGGGGGATTAGGCTGCCCTTCCGGGGTGCGGGCCGACGCACCCCGGACCGCACCCCGAACCCGCGCAATCCTGAAACGGCGAGACCACCGTCTCGTCCTGCCACGGAGGTAACCGGCCTTGCACATCGACGCCTGGATCGAGAGCGTCCCACCTGGCTGGGTGTACGCACTGATCGCGCTGATCATCGGCCTGGAGAGCCTCGGCATCCCGCTGCCCGGCGAGATCGCGCTGGTCTCGGCGGCCCTGCTGTCCTCGCGCGGTGTGGTCAGCCCGTGGTGGATCGCGATCTGCGCGATCCTCGGCGCCATCATCGGGGACTCGATCGGCTACTCGATCGGGCGCCGGGGCGGCAAGCCGCTGTTCGAGAAGCTCGGGCGGAGGTTCCCGCGGCACTTCGGGCCTGAGCACCTGGCGAGCGCGGAGCGGTCCTTCCAGAAGTGGGGCATGTGGGCGGTCTTCTTCGGTCGGTTCATCGCCCTGCTGCGGATCTTCGCCGGGCCGCTCGCCGGCGCGCTGCGGATGCCGTACTGGAAGTTCCTGATCGCCAACGTGCTCGGCGGTGTGGTCTGGGCCGGTGGCACGACCCTGCTGGTCTACCACGTCGGCAAGGTGGTCGAGCAGTGGCTGAAGGGCTTCTCCTGGGTGGGCCTGGTGCTCGCCGCGCTCGGCGGGGCCTTCTCCGCCTGGCTGCTGAAGCGCCGGGCCGCGAAGGCCAGGGCGGAGGACGAGGCGCAGGGTCTGCTGGACGCGGCACCCGAACCCGCCGCCGGCACCACCGGCACCACCGCGCCGGAGCCGGCCGCTCCGGGCACCGCCGCGGCTCCGGCGACCGCCCCCGCGACGGCCGTGGCGCCCGCGGCGGACTGACGGTCCGGCAGTCCCGGCGGGGTAGCATCGGGCGGGAATCCCGGCGGTGACGACGCAGCATGTGGAGGGCCTTGTGAGCCAGCAGCAGTGGGACGCGGTCGACGACTACTTCGCCGAGACCCTGATCGGCCACGATCCCGTGCTGGAGGCCGCCACGGCCGCCGCCGACGAGGCCGGGCTGCCGCACATCGCGGTGGCGCCGAACCAGGGCAAGCTGCTGCACCTGCTCGCGCTCACCCAGGGCGCCCGCCGGATCCTGGAGGTCGGCACGCTGGGCGGCTACAGCGCGATCTGGCTGGCCCGCGCGCTGCCCGCCGACGGCACCCTGATCACCCTGGAGATCGACCCCAAGCACGCCGAGGTGGCCCGCCGCAACCTGGAGCGGGCCGGCCTCGGCGAGGTCGCCGAGGTGCGGCTGGGCCCGGCCGCGGACTCCCTCGCGGCGCTGGAGGCCGACGGGGCGGAGCCCTTCGACCTGGTCTTCATCGACGCGGACAAGCCGGGCAACCCGGAGTACTTCGCCCGGGCGCTGAAGCTGACCGCGCCCGGCTCACTGATCATCGTCGACAATGTGGTGCGCGGCGGGGCGGTCGCCGACGCGGACAGCGCCGACCGGAGCGTCATCGGCACCCGGGCGCTGCACGACCTGATCGCCGCCGAGCCCCGGGTGTCCGCCACCTCCGTCCAGACGGTCGGGGCGAAGGGCTACGACGGATTCACGCTGGCCCGCGTACAGGGCTGAACCATCGGAGGAGCGAGAACGTGCGGATCGGACTGCTGGGAACCGGGCCCTGGGCGGAGCGCGTGCACGCTCCCGTGCTCGCCGAGCACCCCGGAATCGACTTCGTGGGGGTGTGGGGGCGGCGGCCGGAGGCGGCCGAGTCCCTCGCCGAGGCCCACGGCGTACGCGCCTACCCGGACGTGGACGCCCTGCTCGCCGACGTGGACGCGGTCTCCATCGCGCTGCCGCCGGGCGTCCAGCCGGACCTCGCCGTCCGCGCGGCGGAGGCGGGCTGCCACCTGCTGCTGGACAAGCCGGTCGCGCTGACCGTGCCGGACGCCCGCCGGCTCGCGGCCGCCGTGGCCCGGCACGAGGTCGCCTCGGTGGTCTTCTTCACCGTCCGCTTCGGCGGCGAGCAGGGGCCCTGGCTGGAGAAGCAGGCGGAGGTCGGCGGCTGGTTCACCGGCCGCTCCGACTGGCTCGGCTCGGTCTTCGCGCCCGGCAGCAGCAGCCCGTACGCGGCCTCGCCCTGGCGGGAGGAGAAGGGCGCGCTCTGGGACGTCGGCCCGCACGCCCTGTCCGTCCTGCTGCCGGTGCTCGGCGACGCGACCCGGGTGACGGCGGCCTCCGGCCCCCGGGACACCGTGCACCTGGTGCTGCGGCACGAGGGCGGCGCCTCCAGCACCCTGGCGCTGAGCCTGACCGCGCCGGTGGAGGCCGGCGGCACGGGCATGGAGCTGCGCGGCAGCGCCGGCGTGGTGCACCTGCCGGAGCGCGGCGAAGGGCCGGTGCGGGCGCTGCACCGCGCGGTGGACGCGCTGCTCGACTCCGCCCGCACCGGCACGCCGCACCCCTGCGACGCGGCCTTCGGTCTGCGGGTGGTGGAGATCCTGGCCGGCGCCGAGCGGTCGCTGGCGACCGGCGGGCCGGTGGACCTCCGCTGACCCGAGGCCCGGCACGGACCTGCCCCGCCGGAGGGGGCGTGGTCCGGCCGGGCCGCCCCTCTGCCGTCCGCACCCGGGTCAGCGCGGGCCGCCCCGGAACGGGTGCACGTGGACGTGCTGGGCGATCGGGTCGAACCGGCCGGTGAAGGCGAAGAGCGTCGCGCTGCACGCGCCACTGGTCGGCAGGCCGATGACCGCCGCTGCGCACAGCAGTCGAACCAGTGCGAGCAGCGGACCCGGCGCGCGTCGGGGCGCGCGCCGAAAGGTCCGCCGGGGCTTCCGCCCGGCCGCTCCTGAGCGTTCCCCCACGGCGCCCCCTCGGTGGCCCGCCGCACCTCGGTGGTACCCCGAGCATCCCCGGCCCGGGACGGCCGCACCAGTCAACGGGCATGCGGTGAGGCCGAGTTGTGATGCATCCCCGGCGGCTTGCGTCACTGTCCGCCCGCGGCCCGCGCCCGGGATCTGCGCCCGCGCCCGCACCCGGGAACCGGCAAGGACCGCCGCGGGCCCACCGCCTGCCTCCCGCTCTTCCGCCGGCTACCTGCCGCTCGCTCGTCGAGACCCCCGCTCGCCCGGGGGCGGGGCCCCCGGGCGCCGCTCGGACGCACCGATCGGGGTGGGGGCGTTGACAGGGTGCCCTCCTCGGCTGAATGCTAAGCAAGCGCTTAGTCACCCGGTGGGGCCTCCGCCGGGCGGGTCACCGAAACGCTTGGGAGCGAGCCGATGTCCGACACCCCCGCCGACCCGCCCGGCCTGGACCTGGCGCGGCTGCGCGTCCACCTGGACCGCGAGCTGCCGGGCCTGGTCCGGGGCCCGCTGCGGGCCGAGCTGATCGAGGGGGGCCGCTCCAACCTGACGTACGTCCTCTCCGACGGCGCGTCCAGCTGGGTGCTGCGCCGGCCACCGCTCGGCCACGTCCTCGCCACCGCGCACGACATGGGCCGCGAGTACCGGGTGATGACCGCCCTGCGGGCCACGCCCGTACCCGTGCCCGACACCCACCTGCTGGTCGAGGACACCGAGGTGATCGGCGCCACCTGGTACCTGATGTCCTACGTGCCCGGCGTCGCCCACCGGGACGCCGCCGCCCTCACCGCGCTCGGCCCCGAGCGGGTCCGGGCGCTCGGCCTCGGCCTGGCCGAGACCCTGGTCCGGCTGCACGCCATCGACCCGGCCGCCGTCGGCCTGGCCGACTTCGGCCGCCCCGAGGGTTACCTCGCCCGCCAGCTCCGGCGGTGGAGCACCCAGCTCGCCGCCTCGCGGAGCCGCGAACTGCCCGGCGTCGACGCGTTGCACGCGCTGCTCACCGAGCGGCTCCCCGACTCCCCGGCGCCCACCCTGGTGCACGGCGACTACCGGCTGGACAACGTCCTGGTGGACGGCGAGGACCGGATCACCGCCGTACTGGACTGGGAGATGTCCACCCTCGGCGACCCGCTCACCGACCTCGGCCTGCTGGTGATGTACACCGAACTCGCCGGCGCCGGCGGCGGGATCATCCCGGCCGCCGCCACCGCCCCCGGCTACCCGGCCGCCCCGGAGCTGGTCGCCCGCTACGCCGAACTCTCCGGCCGGGACGTCTCCACGCTCGGCTGGTACGTCGCCTTCGCCTCGTTCAAGCTCGCCGTGGTGGCCGAGGGCATCCACTTCCGCTACCAGCAGGGCAAGACCCTCGGCGCCGGCTTCGAACGCGCCGGCGAGATGGGCCCGATCCTGGTCGACCACGGCCTCGCGGCCCTCAAGGAGCACTGACATGGACTTCTCGTACGACGCCCGCACCCTGGAGCTGCGCGAGCGGCTGCTCGCCTTCATGGACGAGTACGTACACCCGGCCGAGGCCGTGCTGGAGGAGCAGCTCGCCGACCCGGCCAGGGAGCACTGGGACATCCCGCCGGTGGTCGCCGAACTGCAGGCCCACGCCCGCCGCCTCGGCCTGTGGAACCTGTTCTTCCAGGATCGGCACAGCCTGCCGGGGGAGGGCGGAGCCGGCCTGACCAACCTGCAGTACGCGCCGCTCGCCGAGATCACCGGCCGCAGCCCCCACCTGGCGCCCGCCGCGCTCAACTGCGCCGCGCCCGACACCGGCAACATGGAGCTGCTGGCCCAGTTCGCCGACGCGGACCAGCGCAAGCAGTGGCTGGAGCCGCTGCTGAACGCAGAGATCCGCTCCGCCTTCGCGATGACCGAGCCCGAGGTGGCCTCCTCCGACGCCTCCAACATCGCCACCCGGATCGAGCGCGACGGTGACGAGTACGTGGTCAACGGCCGCAAGTGGTACATCACCGGGGCGATGAACCCGGCCTGCAAGATCTTCATCGTGATGGGCAAGACCGACCCGTCCGCCGAACCGCACCGGCAGCAGAGCATGATCCTGGTGCCGCGCGACACTCCCGGGGTGACCGTCCGGCGCGGCATGCGGGTCTTCGGCTACGACGACGCCGACCACGGCGGGCACGCCGAGATCACCTTCGAGGACGTCCGGGTCCCGGCCGGCAACCTGATCGGTGAGGAGGGCTCCGGCTTCGCCATCGCCCAGGCCAGGCTCGGCCCCGGCCGGATCCACCACTGCATGCGGGCGATCGGGATCGCCGAGCGCGCCCTGGAGCTGATGTGCCGCCGCACCCTGGAGCGGGTCGCCTTCGGCCGCCCGCTGGCCGAGCAGGGCGTGGTGCAGGACTGGATCGCCGAGTCCCGGGTGCGGATCGAGCAGGCCCGGCTGCTGGTGCTGAAGACCGCCTGGTTGATGGACACCGTCGGCAACCGGGGCGCCCACACCGAGATCCAGGCCATCAAGATCGCCACCCCGCTCACGGTGGAGTGGATCCTGGACAAGGCCGTCCAGGCGTACGGCGCGGCCGGCGTCAGCCAGGACACCCCGCTCGCCCAACTCTGGGCCGGCAATCGCACCCTGCGGCTGGCCGACGGCCCGGACGAGGTGCACAAGCGCTCGCTCGCCCGCCGGGAGCTCAAGCGTCACCGGGAGGCCGGCCGATGACCAGCGCCGACGAACTCGTCATCCGTACAGCCGAGTTGCTGGCCGCCCACGACCCGGCGGCCACCGAACCGCTGGAGTTCCTGCGGGCCCGGTTCGACGCCGGACTGGCCTGGGTGCACTTCCCGCCCGGCCTCGGCGGCCTCGGCGCCCCGCGCGCCCTGCAGGCCGTGGTCGACGCGGAACTCGCCGCCGCCGGCGCCCCCGACAACGACCCGCGCCGGATCGGCATCGGGCTCGGGATGGCCGCCCCCACCATCCTGCGCTACGGCACCGAGGAGCAGAAGCGCCGCTTCCTGCGCCCGCTGTGGACCGGCGAGGAGGTCTGGTGCCAGCTCTTCAGCGAGCCCGGTGCCGGCTCGGACCTGGCCGCGCTCGCCACCCGCGCCGTCCGCGACGGCGACGGCCCGGACGCCGGCTGGACGGTGGACGGCCAGAAGGTGTGGACCTCCAGCGCCCATCTCGCCCGCTGGGCCATCCTGCTCGCCCGGACCGACCCGGACGTCCCCAAGCACCAGGGCATCAGCTACTTCGTCTGCGACATGACCGACCCCGGCGTGGACGTCCGGCCGCTGCGCCAGCTCACCGGTGAGGCCGAGTTCAACGAGGTCTTCCTGACCGGCGTGCGGATCCCCGACGCCCATCGGCTCGGCGCGGTCGGCGAGGGCTGGCGGATCGCCCAGACCACCCTCAACAACGAGCGGGTCGCGATCGGCGGCCAGCGCACCCCGCGCGAGGGCGGCCTGATCGGCATCCTCGCCGAAACCTGGCGCCGGAACCCCGAGTTGCGCACCCACGAGCTGCACCAGCGGCTCCTCCAGGGCTGGACCGACGCCGAGGTGCTCCGGCTGACGGGCGAGCGGCTGCGCCAGCAGCTCGCGGTCGGCCAGCCGGGCCCTGAGGGGGCCGCGGCGAAGCTGGCCTTCGCCCGGCTGGCCCAGGAACTGACCGGACTGGAGGTCGAGTTGCTGGCCGAGCAGGGGCTCGCCTACGGCGACTGGACGATGTCCAGGCCCGAACTGGTCGACTTCACCGGCCGCGACGCCGGCTACCGCTACCTGCGGGCCAAGGGCAACTCGATCGAGGGCGGCAGCTCCGAGATCCTGCGCAACATCATCGCCGAGCGCGTCCTCGGCCTGCCCGCCGAGCCCCGCTCGGACAAGGACGTGCCCTGGAAGGAGTCGGCCCGATGACCGAACTCGACCTGCTGTACTCGGAGGTGGAGGAGGACCTGCGCTCCGCCGTCCGCGCGTTGCTCGCCGACCGCTGCCCGCCGCAGGCCGTCCTCACACGGTGCGAGGGGCCCGAACCGCAGGACACCGGGCTGTGGCGGACGCTGGCCCAGGAGCTCGGAGTGGTGGCGCTCCAGGTGCCCGAGGCGCTCGGCGGCGCCGGGGCCTCGCTGCGCGAGACCGCCGTGGTGCTGGAGGAGCTGGGCCGCGCCTGCGCGCCGGTGCCGTTCCTGGGCAGCGCCGTGCTGGCCACCACCGTGCTGCTCGCGGCCGGTGAGCTGGCGGCGGGGGAGTGGCCCGCGCTGTGCGCCGGTGACCGGACGGCCGCGCTCGCCGTACCGTTGTCCACCGCGCCCGACGCGCCCTTCCCGCTCGGCGTACGGGCCGACGCGGCGGGCGCCTTGACCGGTGCGGTCACCTCGGTCGCCGACGTGCCGGGGGCCGGCCTGCTGATCGTCCCCGCCGACGGCCCGGCCGGGCCCGGCCTGTACGCCGTGGACGGGGCCGACGTCACGGTGACCGCCCGGGGCTCGCTCGATCTCACCCGCCCGCTCGTCGACCTCCGGCTGGACGGCGCCCCCGGCCGGCTGCTGGTGGGGCCGGACCAGGCCGAGGCCGTGCTCTGGGAGGCCCTGCTGACGGGCGCCGGACTGCTGGCCTCCGAACAGCTCGGACTGGCCGAGTGGTGCCTGGCCACCACGGTGGCGTACCTGCGGGAGCGCCGGCAGTTCGGGCGGGTGGTCGGCTCGTTCCAGGCGCTCAAGCACCGGCTGGCCGATCTCTGGCTGGACATCGCGGGCGCCCGGGCCGCCGCCCGGGCCGCGGCCGACGCGCTGGCCACCGGGAGCGCCGACGCCGCCGTCCTGGTGGCGGTCGCCGCCTCGCACTGCGGCGCGGTCGCCGTCCGCGCGGCGGAGGAGGCCGTGCAACTGCACGGCGGGATCGGGATGACCTGGGAGCACCCCGTCCACCTCTACCTGAAGCGCGCCAAGGCCGACCAGCTGGCCCTCGGCACGCCCGGCCGGCACCGGGCCTCGCTGGCCACCCTGGCGACGCTGCCGGCCCCGGGCGGGCCGCTGCCGCGGATGCCGCACGTCTGACCGGTCCGCCGGGCCACGTCCGGCCGCCGCCCGGTCCCGCTCCCAGCGCTTTCGGGGCGCGGGACCGGCTCCGGCGGGCCGCCACGGCCGATCGGCCTACCGGGGGTCATACGCCGGTATGAGAGGAGGAGTTGGCTCCGGGGTATGACGTGCGGTGCCGGTGCCCCGCCGTACCGTCGGCGTCACGGGCCCACCGCACGGAGGCGGGCCGACGGGAGGAACCAGGGCCGATGCACGCCTCGTCACCGATCGCCGCACCAGCAGTCGCAGCGCCGCCGTCCGCGGCGCACCCGCGCGCCGGGGCGGGCCGGCGCCGCCTGGCCGCGGCACTGGCCCTGGCCGCGACGGCCACCCTGCTGGGGGTGCTGGCCGGCCCGGCGGCCGCCGCCGCACCCGCCGGTGCCTCCGGCCCACCGGCCACCGCGGCGCTCCCGGTGCCCACCGGACCCTTCGCGGTGGGCACCACCTCGCTCCGGCTGGCCGACCCTGGCCGGCCCGACCCCTGGCACCCGGACCGGACCAGGGAGCTGATGATCAGCCTCTGGTACCCGGCCACCGGGACGCCGAGCCCGCGGGCCCCGCAGATGGCACCGCTCGCCGCCGCGCACTTCGGCACCCCGCGCGGCGCCGGCACCTTCAACTACGGTCTGCCGCCCGGCCGGACCAACTGGTCGGCCACCCGCACGCACGCCCGGCAGGACGCTCCCGCCCTGCGCGCCGGCGGCCCGCGCCCGGTCCTGCTGTACTCGGCCGGCCTGGGCGATCCCCGCACCTGGAACACCGGCCTGGTGGAGGACCTGGCCTCGCGCGGCTACGTCGTGGTCACCGTCGACCACACCTACGAGGCCTCCGAGGTGGAGTTCCCGGGCGGGCGCCTCGCGGAGTCGGTCTTCCCCGACCTGGCCGGCCTGCAGGACCCGGCGGCGATCGACGCCGTCCTGCGCAAGGCCGTGCAGGCCCGGGTGGACGACGTCCGCCTGGTGCTGGACCGCCTCACCGCCCTGCACGCGGGCGGCGACCGGCCGGTCGGATCCGCGGACGGGGCCGTGCCGGGCGGCCTGGCGGGCGTCCTCGACCTGGGGCGGGTCGGCATGGTCGGCCACTCCGCCGGCGGGTTCACCGCGGCCCAGGCCATCCACGACGACCCCCGGATCAAGGCGGGCGTCAACCTGGACGGCACGATGGAGTTCCCGCTGCCCGACAGCACCGGCAGCCCCTTCGGCACCGCCGTCCAGGACGGCCTGGACGTGCCCTTCCTGCTGATGGGCACGGACAACCCGGACTCCGGCAGCCACCAGCAGCAGCCCTCCTGGCAGGCCTTCTGGCAGCACACCCGCGGCTGGCACGCGGACGTGACCCTGACCGGGTCCCGGCACGGTTCCTACACCGACGCCGAGTCGCTGCTGCCCCAGCTGGCCCGGCAGGACGCCGCCCCGGCCGCCACCGTCGCCGACGACATCGGGACGGTGCGCCCCGAGCGGGCCGTCGCCGCGACCCGCGCCTACGTGGCCTCGTTCTTCGACCGATGGCTGCGGGGCCGGGACGACCACCTGCTGGACGGTCCGTCGGCACGCTTCCCCGAGATGCGCCACGAGCCCTGATCCTCCGGCCGGCCCGATCCCCGGCCCCGGCACGGCTCAGGTGGGGCCGGGCCCCTCGCTCAGCCGTCGTGGTCGGTCCGGTGTGCCGGGGCCGGCGTGCGCAGCGAGTAGAGCGAGGTGACCAGCGCGGCCAGCCCCACCACGGCGCCGAGCACGGACGCCGCCCGGTCCGCCGTCCCCAGGTCCCCCACCATCGCGTAGACCGCCAGTCCGACGGCTGCCAGTGCCCCGAGGGTCGCACCCGCCCACGCCCATGCCCTGTACTGAGCTGTCATTTCCTCATCATCACCCCTGGGCGGCCGAATGCAAGTGTGATCTCCATTCGCCCAGGCCAACCGATGTGACGGAAATCGGAGGCCGCCGGGCCGGCCGCCGGGGGAGGGGGCCGGCCCGGCGACGGGGCTCAGGACTCCGGTGCCGATGCCGGGTCGGCCGCGCTCACCGGTACGTCGGGGTGGCGGCACCAGGAGCCCTGCACGGCCCACTGGACGAGCATCAGCACGACGCCGAGCAGCAGCGCCCCGATGCCGATCACTGTCACGCCGCCGGTCTCGCCGAACAGCGGCAGGTCGACGGTGGTGCTGCCGTAGTCCGGCTGGGCGTAGACGTCGAAGGCCGCGTAGCAGAAGAAGTAGAGCAGCATCAGCCCGCCGAGCAGCGGCAGTACGCCCTTGAAGATGAAGTCCTTGGCGCTGCGGGTCAGCACCCGGCGGTAGTACCAGACGCAGGCGAACCCGGTGAGCCCGTAGTAGAAGGCGATGCCGAGGCCCACCGAGGCGATCGAGTCGGCCAGCACGTTGTCGCTGATCGAGGTCAGCAGCACGTAGAAGGCGATGGAGGCGATGCCCATCCCGACGGTCGACCAGGTCGGGGTCTGGTGGCGGGCGTGCACCCGGGCGAACTGGGAGGGGATGGCCTTGTGCGCGGCCATCGAGAAGGTGGTCCGGGCGGTCGGCAGGATGGTGGTCTGGGTGGAGGCCGCCGAGGAGGTCAGCACCATGAAGATCAGCAGCTTGGTGAGGAAACCGCCGAAGCCCGAGTCGCCGAAGATCGCGCTGCCGAGGCTGGAGAGCACGTCCTCGGAGTTGTCGGGGTTGCCCAGGCCGATGCCTTCGGTGCCGACGCCGGCGAAGGCCTGCGAGGCGGTGGCCACCAGGGCGTAGATGCCGAGCAGCAGCACGGTGGAGATCACCGCGGCCCGCCCCGGGGTGCGGGCGCTGTCGGCCGTCTCCTCGTTGACCGACACGGCCGTGTCCCAGCCCCAGTAGATGAACACCGCGGCGAGGATCCCGGAGGTGAGGGCGCTGGAGGAGGCCACCTCGAAGGGGTTGAACCAGGAGGCCGAGACCTGGATCGCGGTGTCCGGCGGGCTCGACCCGTAGACCTTCACCAGGGCGGTCACCGACAGCAGCACCAGCATGATGATCTCGATGGTCAGCAGCCAGCGCTGGAGGGCCGCGGAGATCTCGATGCCGATGTAGCAGATCCAGGTCATCACGATGATCCAGATCACCCCGGCGATCGTGGTCCAGGTGGTGTTCTCGGCCAGTGAGTCCAGTCCGAACAGCCGGAAGCCGTAGACGCCGGCGATCTGGGCCAGGTTGGCCATCACGATGATGTCCGCGACGACGATGCCCCAGCCGCCGAGCCAGCCGGTGCGCGGGCCGAAGGCGCGCGCGGCCCAGGTGAAGGTGGTGCCGCAGTCGGGGTCGGCGGCGTTGAGCTCCTTGTAGGCGTAGGCGATCAGCAGCATCGGGACGAAGCCGAGGATGGTGATGATCGGTGCCTGCAGGCCCACGCCGGCCACGATGATCCCCAGCGTGGCGGCCAGGCTGTACGCCGGGGCGGTGGAGGCGAGGCCGATCGCCACCGAGGAGACCAGGCCGAGCGCGCCGGTCTTGAGCCCCTTCTCGCCGGCTCCGGAGCCGGTGACCAGCGGCGCCGCGGGCGGGGTGGGCCGACCGGGCGAAGGCGGAGTGGGAGGACCGGGGGGAGTGGACACTGAGCCCCACCCTCTTCTCGTCAGGTGTTGGTTGACGGCCTGCGGAACCGCGGCCGGCGATGGCGCCGGGCCGCGTCCGCGCCGGGCTCCGGCCGCGGTCGGCGGCGGGCGCGGCGCCCCGGTGGGGAGGCGTCTCACATCTTCCTCCCGCCGTTCCGCGGGTGCCAGAGGTCGCGGTCCGAACGGGCGTCGCCGGTGCCGCGCGGGGGCCGCGTCACCCGTCCGGCCCTGCCGGATGAGCACATTCGGCCGTCCTGGATAGCCGCGGGCGGCGGGCCGCCGGAGACTCGGATCCCGGGGGGTGTTCTCCACTCTGAGAGGCATTCCAGTGAAGCCAGGTCCTTCCCGCATCGTCGCCGCCGCCGCGGCCGTCACCGTCGCGCTCACCCTCGCCTCGTGCGGGAGCGCGAAGCAGTCCACCGGGTCCTCGGGCGGGGGCTCGGGCAGTGCCAGCGGGCCGATCAAGATCGGCCTGCTGCTGCCCGAGACCAAGACGACGCGCTACGAGCAGTTCGACAAGCCCCTGATCGAGCAGGCGATCAAGGCCATCGCGCCGGACGCGCAGATCGACTACTACAACGCCAACCAGGACGCGACGACCCAGCAGACCCAGGTGGACACCGCCCTCACCAAGGGCAACCAGGTCCTGATCCTGGACGCGGTGGACGCCAAGTCGATCCAGTCCTCGGTGCAGAAGGCGCACGACGCGGGCGTGAAGGTGGTGGCCTACGACCGGCTGGCCCAGGGCCCGATCGACGGGTACGTCTCCTTCGACAACTTCAAGGTCGGCGTGCTGCAGGGCGAGGCGCTGGTGACGGCGGTCGGCGACAAGGCCTCGGCCGGCAAGATCATCATGATCAACGGCTCGCCGACCGACCCCAACGCGGCCGAGTTCAAGGCCGGCGCGCACAGCGCCATCGACGGCAAGCTCACCATCGGCAAGGAGTACGACACCCCGAACTGGGACCCGAACAACGCCAACCAGGAGGCCGCCGCCGCGATCACCGCGCTCGGCGCCCAGAACGTGGTCGGCGTCTACTCCGCCAACGACGGCATGGCGGCCGGCATCGCCACCGCCCTCAAGGCCGCCAACCTCTCGGTGCCGCTGACCGGCCAGGACGCCCAGCTGGACGCGGTGCAGCGGATCCTCGTCAACACCCAGACGATGTCCATCTACAAGCCCTACAAGCCGGAGGCCGAGGCGGCCGCGGCGATGGCGGTGGCCCTCGCCCAGGGCAAGGGCGTGCCGACCGCCTCCGCGACGGCGACCTCCACCAGCGGCAGCGGGCACAAGGTGCCGTCCGTCCTGATCACCCCGATCGTCCTGGTCAAGGCCAACATCAAGGACACCGTGGTGAAGGACGGCCTCTACACCGTCGCGCAGATCTGCACGCCGGACTACGCCGCGGCCTGCGCGGACGCGGGTCTGTCCTGACCGGAGCCCGGCCCGTCCGGGCCGCCCCGGTCAGCAGCAACGGACCAGGTGAACAAGGGAGTTGATAGCTGTGGCAGCTGAGCCCGTACTCGCGCTGCGCGGGGTCTCCAAACGGTTCGGCGCCGTTCAGGCGCTCACCGACGTCGAGCTGGAGGTGCGCCCGGGCGAGGTCGTCGCCCTGGTGGGCGACAACGGCGCCGGCAAGTCCACGCTGGTCAAGACGATCGCCGGGGTCAACCAGCCGGACGACGGAGTGATCGAGTGGGAGGGCCGGCCGGTGTCCATCCACCGGCCGCAGGACGCCCAGACCCTCGGGGTCGCCACCGTCTACCAGGACCTCGCGCTCTGCGACAACCTCGACGTGGTCGGCAACCTCTTCCTGGGCCGCGAGATGCGGCACTTCACCATCCTCGACGAGGTCGGGATGGAGAAGCGCTCGCGCGAACTGCTCAGCACCCTGTCGATCCGCATCCCCAGCGTCCGGATCCCGATCGCCTCGCTCTCCGGCGGCCAGCGCCAGACCGTGGCCATCGCCAGGGCACTGGTCGGCGACCCCAAGGTGGTCATCCTCGACGAACCCACCGCGGCCCTCGGCGTCGAGCAGACCGCCCAGGTCCTGGACCTGGTCGAGCGACTGCGCGACCGAGGTCTCGGCGTCATCCTGATCAGCCACAACATGGCCGACGTGATGGCCGTCGCCGACCGGATCGCGGTGCTGCGCCTCGGCCGCAACAACGGCTTCTTCGACCGGCGCTACACCAACAAGGAAGAGATCATCTCCGCCATCACCGGCGCCACGGACAATGCCGTGACCCGCCGTCAGGCGCGTGGCTCGGAGGGTCAACTGTGAGCAGCGACAACAATCCGCAGCCGGGCGACGGCGAGTACCACCGCCCCCCGCTGCCCGAGGACAGCATGCCGAAGGGCGGTGTCAACGCGCCCGTTCCGGTGGCGGCCGCCGCCACCCCGGTGGTCGACCCGCGCCTGATCGTGCGGGAGGGGGGCATCAAGGGCTACCTGGGCGAGTTCAAGCGCCGGCTGAGCAGCGGCGAACTCGGCTCGCTCCCCGTGGTGCTGGCCCTGATCATCATCTGGGCCGTGTTCGGCAGCCTGAACAGCACCTTCCTCTCCGCCCAGAACCTCTCCAACCTCTCCCAGCAGATCGTCGGCACCGGGATGATCGCCATCGGCGTCGTCTTCGTGCTGCTGCTGGGCGAGATCGACCTCTCGGTCGGCTCGGTCAGCGGACTCTGCGCGGCCATCTTCGCGGTCATGAACGTCACCCACGGCGTCAACGAGTGGGTGGCCCTGATCTCGGCCATCGCCGGCGGCGCGATCGTCGGCCTGATCCAGGGCCTGTTCTTCGCCAAGGTCGGCGTGCCCGCCTTCGTCGTCACCCTCGCCGGTAACCTCGCCTGGAACGGTCTGATGCTCCAGATCCTGGGCTCCTCCGGCACGGTCAACCTCTCCGGCAAGGACATCGTCTCCCGGCTCTACACCACGATCTACAGCCAGACCATCGCGGCCTACCTGCTCGCGGCGGTAGGCGTGCTGCTCTTCCTGGCGGCCAACCTGCTCGACGCCCGGCGGCGCCGCGCGGCCGGCGTGCCGTACCGCCCACCGCTCGACATCGCGCTGCGCACCGTGGTGCTGGCCGTCATCGCCTTCGTGGTGGCCTACACGCTCAACCAGTACAAGGGCCTGCCGCTGGCGCTGCTGATCTTCCTGATCTTCATCGTGGTGCTGGACTTCGTGCTCCGCCGCACCACCTACGGCCGGCAGATCTTCGCACTCGGCGGCAACATCGAGGGCGCCCGCCGGGCCGGTATCAACGTCTCGTGGATCCGGATCTCGGTCTTCATGATCTGCTCCACCATGGCGGCGGTGGGCGGCCTCTTCCTGGCGGCCCAGATCCAGTCGGCCAGCCAGACCTCCGGCGGCGGCAACCTGCTGATGAACTGCATCGCGGCCGCCGTCATCGGCGGGACCAGCCTCTTCGGCGGACGCGGCAGCACCTGGTCCGCGTTGCTCGGTGCGCTGGTGATCGGCTCGATCCAGTCCGGCATGAACATCATGGGCGTGAGCAACGCCATCCAGTTCATGATCACCGGTGCGGTGCTGCTGGCCGCGGTCGTGGTCGACTCGCTCTCCCGGCGCACCCAGAAGGCGGCCGGCCGCGCCTGACGCGGCGGGCGGTCCACCCTACGGGGGCCGGCGGTCACCACCGCCGGCCCCCGAGGCGCGCCCGGGTACGGGCGCCGGGGCGCCGAAGCCCGCGAATCCGCCCGCGGCGGGGCCGTCCGCGCGGGCCCCGCCCGGTTCAGTCGCCGAGCACGACCACCCGGCCGGTGCTGCGCCCGTCGGCGACCAGCTGGACGCCCGCCGCCGCCTCGGCCAGCGGCAGCCGGGCGCTCACCAGCGGGCGGACCACACCCTGTTCGGCGAGCTTGCACAGCTCCTCGTGGGCGGCCCGGACGGCCCGCGGGTCGCGGGTGTTGTAGAGGCCCCAGTGCAGTCCGAGGATCGAGTAGTTCTTCACCAGCGCGTGGTTCAGGGCGGGAGCGGGGATCTGCCCGGCGGCGAAGCCGACCACGACGATCCGGCCCTCGAAGGCGACGCACTTGGTGGAGCCGGTGTAGGCGTCGCCGCCGACCGGGTCGAAGACGACGTCGGCGCCGCGACCGCCGGTGGCCTCCTTGACCACCGCGACGAAGTCCTCGGCCGTCCGGTCGACCACCAGATCGGCGCCGAGCTCCCGGGCCACCGCCGCCTTGGCGGCGCCGCCGACCACCCCGATCACCCGGGCGCCGGCCGCCTTGCCGAGCTGGACGGCCGCGCTGCCCACGCCGCCGGCCGCCGCGTGCACCAGCAGTGTCTCGCCGGGGCGCAGCGCGGCCCGGCGGTGCAGCGCGAACCATGCCGTCTGGTAGCCGATGTGCAGGGCGGCCGCCTCCGCGTCGTCCAGCGCGTCCGGTGCGGCGAACACGGCGGCGGCCTCCAGCAGGGCGTACTCGGCGAAGGCGCCGCCGGGCAGCACGGGGTTGCCGATCACCCGGTCGCCCGGGGTCAGGTCGCTCACGCCCTCGCCCAGGGCCTCGACCACGCCGCAGAGTTCGACGCCCGGGGTGAACGGCAGCGGCGGGCGCACCTGGTAGTGGCCGCGCACCATCAGGGCGTCGGGGAAGTTCACCGCCGCCGCGCGGACCCGCACCCGCACCTGGCCGGGCCCGGGCTCGGGCTTGCCGGCCGGCTCGCGCAGGCGCATCACCTCGCTCGGCTCGCCCAGTTCGTCGACCTGCCAGGCCCTCATGCGGCCCCGCCCTTCTCCAGTGCGCGCTGCAGCTTGTTCATGCCGCCGAGCCAGCGGTCCGGGTCGGTGGCCCGGTGGGTGTAGTACTCGGCGACCTCGGGGTGCGGGAGGATCAGGAAGCGCTCGTCGCGCAGGCCCGCCAGGACCGCCCCGGCGACCTCCTCGGCCTCGATGGCGGTCGGGGCGAGCAGGATCTCGCCCATCGCGCCGGTGGAGCTGAGCATGTCGGTGCGCACGCCCTGCGGGCAGACCGCGTGCACCCGCAGGCCGCGGTGGCGGTAGGTGGCGGCCAGCCATTCGGCGAAGGCCAGCGCGCCGTGCTTGGAGACGGCGTACGGCGCGGAGCCGAGGCTGGTGAGCAGCCCGGCGGCCGAGACGGTGGCGACGAAGCGGCCGGAGCCGCGCTCCAGCCAGCGGGGGAGCAGCAGGTCGGCGGCCCGGACGTGCGCGAGCACGTTGACCTCCCAGGCCAGGGCCCAGGCGGCCGCCGGTGCGTCGGCGCCGCCGGTCGGGGCGACCCCGGCGTTGGCGCACCAGACGTCGATCTCGCCGAGTGCCTCGCGGGCCTGGGCGACCAGCGCGGCCACGCCCTGCTCGCCCGCCGCGTCGCCGGGTGCGGCCACGCCGCCGCATTCCTTGGCGACGGCCGCCGCGGCCGCCGCGTCGAGGTCGTTGACGACCACCCGGGCGCCGGCCGCGGCGAAGGCCCGGGCGAGGGCGGCGCCGATGCCCCGGCCGGCGCCGGTCACCACCACGCCCTGCCCGGAGAGGTCCTGGCCGGAGAGTTCCGGGGTGCCCGGGTTCACAGTCCGCCGCCGAGGGTCACGCCGCCGTCGACGACCACGGTCTGCCCGGTGATCCAGGCGGCGTCGGTGGAGAGCAGGAAGGCGACCGCCCCGGCGACGTCCTCGGGCAGCCCGAGCCGGCCGAGCGGGTAGGCGGCCGCGACCTCCTCCTCGCGGCCCTCGTACAGCGCCTCGGCGAACTTCGTCTTGACCACGGCGGGGGCGACGGCGTTGACCCGGATCCGCGGGCCGAGGTCGGCGGCCAGCTCCATGGTGAGGCGGATCAGGGCCGCCTTGCTGACGCCGTACATGCCGATGCCCGCGGAGGAGCGGATGCCGGCGATCGAGGCGACGTTGACCACCGAGCCGCCGTGCTCGCCCATCCAGGCGGCGTGCGCCCGGCGGGTCCAGGCCAGCGGGGCGAGCACGTTGACCGCCAGGATCTTCGCGGCGAGGGCGTCGTCGGTGCCGAGCACCGGGCCGTAGGCCGGGTTGATGCCGGTGTTGTTGACCAGGTGGTCGAGCCGTCCGAACGCCGCCATGGTGCGGCTGACGGCCTCCTCCTGGTGGGCGGGGTCGTCGGCCTTGCCGGCGACCCCGATGGCGACCTCCGGTCCGCCGAGGTCCTGGACGGCCTCGGCCAGCGCGTCGGCGCCCCGGGCCGTGACGCAGACCTTGGCGCCGCGGGCCACCAGCTCGCGTGCGATGCCGAGGCCGATCCCGCGGCTGGCTCCGGTGACGACGGCCACCTGGCCCTTGAAGGAGTGCACCACTGAGGGTCCTTTCGCGTCCGGCGGGCCGGGGGGAGTACGGCGTCCGCGGGGGGTGAGCGGGGTGGAACAGGAGTGACTAAGCGCTTGCTTAGCATGCTGTCGGTGCGAGACCCTGTCAACAGTCCCCGGTGGCTCCGGGCCGGGCCGTGGGCCCGCAGCGCAGTTCTGGGAGGATGGCGCCATGACCAGCACGCCGATCGCCGACCTCTGGACCACGCTCCCCGGCGGAGCCGGGCCCCGCCCCGAGGCCGCGTACCGCTTGCTGGCGGCGGCCGTCGAGGCGTTCGCCGAGCGTGGCTACCACGCGACCACCACCCGGGACATCGCCACCGCGGCCGGGATGAGCCCCGCCGCGCTCTACATCCACTACCCGTCCAAGGCGGCGCTGCTCGCCGAGATCAGCCGGGCCGGCCACGCCGCCACCCTGGAGCTGGTCCGGGCCGCCGCCGGTGCCGACGGCGGCCCGGTGGAGCGGATGCGCCGGCTGGTCGAGGACTTCACCAGCTGGCACGCCCAGGGCCGCACGGTGGGCCGGGTGGTCAACTACGAGCTGCACGCCCTGCCCTCCGAGGACTACGCGGTGGTCGCCGGCCTGCGGCTGGACATCGAGCGTGAGGTCAGCGGGATCATCGCGGACGGCCTGGCGGCGGGCCTCTTCGAGGTGGCCGAGGTGAAGACCGCCGCCCGGGCGGTCACCTCGCTCGGGATCGACGTCTCGCGCTGGTACACCGGGCGCAGCAGCGAGTCCCCGCAGGAACTGGGCCGGCGCTACGGCGAGCTGGTGCTGCGGATGCTGGGCGCCCGGCTCTGACCGGTCCCGCCCCGACTCGTCCGGCTCTTGTTCGTGCTGGCCTGACTCGTCCGGCCCCGGCCCGTCGGCTTCGCGACGGAGGGGCGGGCCGGCGGGTCGGTCGCGCCGGGCCGCCCCTCCTGGGCGGGGCTCAGCCCTTGGCGAGGGCCTGCAGTCGGTCGTACGCGCCGTTGAACCAGTCCTGGTCACCGGGCAGGGTGCCGGAGTCGGCGTACTGCCAGATGGTCTGGTAGCTCCAGCCGGCCGGCAGGGTGCCCACGCTGCTCGCGTACCGGGCCACCCAGAGCGGGTTGGTCGCGCCGAAGCCGGAGTTGTTGCCGGTGCAGGTGCTCCACCAGTTTGCTGTGGTGTAGATCGTCGGGTAGCGGCCCGTCCGGCTGTGGACGGTGTTGCTGAACTCGCGGATCCAGTTCACCATCGCGCTCTGGCTGAGGCCGTAGCAGGTCGCGCCGTAGGGGTTGTACTCGATGTCCAGCGCCGGCGGCAGGGTCTTCCCGTCGCCGGACCAGCCGCCGCCGTGCCCGACGAACCAGTTCGCCTGGGCGGCGCCGCCGGAGACGTTCGGCAGTGCGAAGTGGTACGCGCCGCGGATCAGGCCGGCGCTGTAGGAGCCGTTGTACTGCTGGGTGAAGTAGGGGTTGGTGTAGGTGGTGCCCTCGGTGGCCTTCACGTAGGCGAACCTGGCGCCGTTCGCCGCGGCCGTGCTCCAGGCGACGTTGCCCTGGTAGCTGGAGACGTCCATGCCCTTGGTCTGGGCCGCCAGTGACCGTGCGTCGGGCAGGCCGGCTCTCCCCTCGTGGGCGGCGACGGTCGAGCCGGCGAAGTCCTGCTCGGGGTGCAGGACGGGTGCGGGCCGCGCCGCCTGCGCGGGTGCGGCACCGCCGGCCAGCAGGGCGCCGGCGGCGAGCGCGGCGGCGGCCAGCCGCGGCAGGCGCCGGGTGCGGGCGCCTGCGTCGCGGCCGGCCGGCGGGGCGGGTGCGGTGGGGGTGGGAGCGGCCGGGGCGGGTGCGGTGGGGAGAGGTGCGGTGCCGGTGCTGACTGTGCGGGCGGAGCGGGAAGTGCTGTGCATGAACACTCCTCTGGTCCTGGGCATGGTCGTGTACGGACCGCACGGTGTCCGCGCGGTTGCCGCTACGAGAGTAGCCATGTACCCGCCACAGTGGTGAGGGTTCTGCCGGGAGTTCGCCGGAGCTTCCCGCGGGCTCCGCCCGCCGCGCCGTCCGCCGAGGCGGCGGGCGGTCTACGGGCGTAGGGCGCCGCCCCGGTCGCGGGCCTGCTCAGCGCCGGTCCGGCCGGCCGCCGGCCGCCTCCGGGGCCGCCCGCCGGCCGCCTCCGGGGCCGCCCGCCGGTCGCCGCCCGCCGGGCGACCGCCGGAGCTACGGCGCCGGAGCCACGGCGCCGGACTCAGCCGTTGGCGAGCGCCTGCACCCGGTCGTACGGACCGTTGAACCAGTCCTGGTCGCCGGGGAGGGAGCCCGAGTCGGCGTACTGCCAGATGGTCTGGAAGCCCCAGCCGGCCGGCAGCGTGCCCACGCTGCTCGCGTACCGGGCCACCCAGAGCGGGTTGGTCGCGCCGAAGCCGGAGTTGTTGCCGGTGCAGCTGCTCCACCACGCGGTGGTGGTGTAGATCACCGGGTAGCGGCCCGTCCGGTCGTGGACGGTGTCGCTGAACTCGCGGATCCAGTTCACCATCGCGCTCTGGCTGAGGCCGTAGCAGTCCGCGCCGTACGGGTTGTACTCGATGTCCAGCGCCGGCGGCAGGGTCAGGCCGTCTGGCGTCCAGCCACCGCCGTGGTCGACGAAGAAGTTCGCCTGCGCGGCCGCGCCGGAGAGGTTCGGCAGCGCGAAGTGGTACGCCCCGCGGATCACGCCGGCCACGAAGGAGCCGCCGCTCTGCGCGTAGAAGTACGGGTTGAGGTAGGTGGTGCCCTCGGTGGCCTTGAGGTACGCGAACCGGGCGCCGTTGGACACCGCCGCGTCCCAGTTCACGTCGCCCTGGTAGCTGGAGACGTCCATCCCCTGGGTCTGGACGGCCCGCGGCCGGGCGACCGGACTGGTCGACCGCCCCTCGTGGAGGGCCACCGTCGAGCCCGCGTGGTCCAGGTCGGGGTGCAGGATGATCGGCAGCGGCCGGGTGGGCTGCGCCTGTGCCGGGGCGGTGGCGCCGCCCAGCAGCGCGCCGGCCGCGAGGGCGGCCGCGGCCACCCGAGGTAAGCGCCGCGAGCGGGCCGGCCGGTGGCCGGGCGGGCGGGCGGCGGCTGCGCGGGCGGCGCGGGACGTACGGGGCATGAACACTCCTCGGTGCCGGGGCGCGCGGGATTCGCGGCGCCTGCTCGGAAGGAGCTGGAGGGGTACCCGCCCCCGGCGGGCGGTACCCGCGGACACACCTGAACGGCTGCCAGGTTCCCCCCGCCCGGCGCAGTGCCCGCCGGGATCGCGCCGGGCCGTCGGCCCGGACCCCGGCGACGGCCCCTCCGGGCCCTGACCGACGGCCCCTCCGGGCCCTGACCGACGGCCCCTCCGGGCCCTGACCGGGCCTGTGGCACGATGCCGGGAGGCCGGTGCCCGAGCCGGCCTCCGCGTACGACGAGAGGACGGTGCACCGTGGCACCCGAGCAGACCGACGACCGAACCGTGTTCCGCCCGGCCGTCCCGGCCGATGTGCCGGTGCTGGTCGAGCTGGTCGAGTCGGCCTACCGCGGCGACGCCAGCCGGGCAGGCTGGACCACCGAGGCCGACCTGCTGGACGGCCGGCGGACCGACGCGGACGGCGTCGCCGAAGTGATCGGCAAGCCCGACAGCGTCCTGCTGGTCACCGAGCGGGCCGGCCAGGTGCTGGCCTGCTGCCAGCTCGAACACCGTGGCGACCGCGCCTACTTCGGCATGTTCTCGGTCCGCCCGGGCCTGCAGGGCGGCGGGATCGGCCGGGCGGTCCTCGCCGAGGCCGAGCGGATCGCCCGCGAGGAGTGGGGCGTCGCCGCGCTGGAGATGACGGTGATCGAGCAGCGCGCCGAACTCATCGCCTGGTACGAGCGCCGGGGCTTCAGCCGGACCGGGATCTACTCGCCGTTCCCGTACGGCGACGAGCGCTTCGGCATCCCGCGGCGGCCGGATCTGCGGTTCGAGACGTTGGTGAAGAGCCTCTGAGGGTTCGGCGGGGGCCGCGGACCGGCCGTGTTGGCGGCGCCGGCGCGGGTGCCGTCCGGGCCCGCGCCGGCCCGGCCCGGGCCCGGACGGTCCCCGCGTCCGCGGTCGTTGACGTGCGCCGGGCGAGGGGAACGGCGGTGACGTAGCGTCAAAACCGCTGGCGGGCAAGGGGGCGAGGTTCATACCTTGTTCATGAATGGTCTAGGCCAATGTGAGAGGGTGGGGCCATACGGCACAGTTCCGTTTCAAGCCCAGGGGGGCCACGTCCGCATGCCCGTACTCCATGGCACCGCCATGCCCGCGACCGGTCCAGGCCGCGCGAACGACCATGAACCCGGGAGCCCCGAGCCCCGGGGGCCCGGGGGGAGCACCGAGCCCGTCCACCGTCAGGCGCCCGGCCGGCAGCCCGGAGCCCAGCGCCTGCCCGCCCCGCCGGACGACGAGGAGCTCTACTGGTACTTCGGCCCGCAGCGCCGCTGGGTCCCGCTGCTGGCGACCCTCTCCTACGCCGGTGCCACCGTGACGCTCGGCCTCTTCGCCCTGCGCCACCCGCTGCTCTGGCCCTTCCTGCTGCTGCTCGTGCTGAACGCCGCCACCTGGACGCTCTCGCTCGGCGACGGGCAGCGCCGGCGCCGCTACACCCAGGACTCGCACGAACTGCTGCTCCGGGCCCGGCCCGCGCACCACCCCGGAGTCGACATCCTGCTGCCCACCTGCGGTGAACCCCTCACCGTGCTCGACAACGCCTACCGCCACACCGCCGCGGTGCGCTGGCCCGGCGCCCTCACCGTGCTCGTCCTGGACGACGCCGACCGCCCGGAGGTCCGCCGGCTCGCCGAGTCCTACGGCTTCGGCTACCGGGCGCGCCCGGACCGCGGCCGGTTCAAGAAGGCCGGTAACCTCAACCACGGCCTGGCCGAGGGCGACGGCGAGATCATCGCCGTCCTGGACGCCGACTTCTGCCCGCGCGCGGACTTCCTGCACCACCTGGTGCCCTACCTCGACGGGCCGCGGGTCGGCATCGTGCAAAGCCCGCAGTGCTTCGACACCGACCCCTCGATGTCCTGGCTGGAGCGCGCCGCCGGAGCCACCCAGGAGATCTTCTACCGCTGGATCCAGCCCTCCAGGGACATCCAGGACGCCACCGTCTGCTGCGGCACCAACGCCCTCTACCGGCGCGAGGCACTGGCGGGAGTCGGCGGATTCGCCGAGTACGACCACAGCGAGGACCTCTACACCGGGCTGGCGCTGGCCAACCAGGGCTGGAGCACCCGCTACGTTCCCGTCCTGGTCGCCAAAGGCATGTCGCCCACCGGCCTGCCCGCCTTCATCAGCCAGCAGTACCGCTGGTGCCTCGGCTCGCTGGCCCTGCTGCGCGACCCCGGCTTCCGGCGCGGGCCGCTGCCGCGCTCGGCCCGGCTCTGCTTCTGGAACGGCATCCTCGGCTACCTGAGCAGTGCGGTGAACGTCTTCGCGGTGCCCCTGCCGGCCCTGATCATGCTCTTCTTCGCGCCCACCGAGATCGCCCCCTGGCAGGTCCTGCCCTTCCTGCCGCCGCTGTGGGTCGCCCTGGTGCTGCTGCCGGCCGCCTCCCGGACCCGCTGGCGCTTCGAGGTCACCCGGGTCCAACTCCTCGGTGGGCTCTGCCACGTGGTCGCCCTCGGGCACGCGCTGCGCCGCCGCAGCGCCGACTGGGTGCCGACCGGCGCGGTCAGCGGAAGCACCGCGCTGGCCCGGACGGTCGCCCGGATCGGCGTCGGCTGGCTGACCCTCTGCCTGCTGGCCGCCGCCGTCGGACTCGGCCGGGCCGTCGCGGCCCACGGCTGGCAGCCCTACTGGGCACTCGCCGGGCTGCTCGGTCTGAGCGCCTACACCGTGCTGCCCCTGATCCGCACCCTCCTGCCGCTGCTGCGCGGCGCGGCCGGCGAGGTCCCACCGCCGATCCGCCAGGCCGACGGCGGGCGTTTCGGCCGCGCGGAGGCGGTCGCGGTCAGCGCCGTCATGGCCCTCGGCGGCCTGCTGGCCTCGGGCTGGGCCGACCCGCTGCTCTGAGCCGCGGCCGGGCACCCGCCCCGGACGCTGCTGTGCCCGACGCCCCCGTGCCCGACGCCCCGTGCCCGACGTAGCCGTACGCACCGCAGCCGTCAGCACCGCACCCGCCCCCGGCGCAGCCGCGCCCTGCGGGGACGGCCCCGGCCGCACCCCCGCCCGCACCCCCGGCCGCACCACCGGCCGGCGACCCGCCCGGAGCTGAGCCGCAGCTCCGGCCACCGGCCCGAAGTCCACTACCCCGTACCGTCCTTGCGCGTCGCCCCACCGGCGCGGCCCGCCGCCCGGCCCCCCACGGCCCGGCGGTCCACCGACCGCTGCCAGCCCCTTGCAAGGAGCACCGCCGTGCCCACGGCCGTACCACCCAGCCCCGCCCGCACCGCGACGACCGGCACCGCCACGACCACCGTCGCCACGACCCGCGCCGCGACGACCACCGCCGCGACGACCACCGTCGCCACGACCGCCCGGGCCGCCGCCTTCCGCCCCGACATCGAGGGCCTGCGCGGGATCGCCGTCCTCGCCGTCCTCTGCTTCCACGCGGCCGTCCCCGGCGTCACCGGCGGATACGTCGGCGTCGACGTCTTCTTCGTCATCTCCGGCTTCCTGATCACCGGGATGCTGGTCGCCCGGCCGCTCGGCCTGCTCGACTTCGCCGCCCGCCGGGCCCGCCGCATCCTTCCTGCCGCCGCCGTCGTGCTGGTCGCCACCGCCCTGGCCGGCGGGCTGCTGCTCGACCCCTTGCGCGGCACCGACCTGGCCCGGGACCTGCTCGCCGCCGCCGGCCAGTTCGCCAACTGGCGCTTCGTCGGCCAGCAGACCGACTACCTGGCCGCCGGCCGCGACCCGAGCGTCGTGCAGCACTTCTGGTCGCTCGGCGTGGAGAACCAGTTCTACGCCCTCTGGGGCGTGCTGCTGCTCGGCCTCGGCCGGCTGCTGCCGCGCCGCCGGACGGCGCTGACCTGGCTGGTCACCCTGGCCGTCGGCGCGGGCTCGCTGCTGCTCTGCCTGCGCTGGACGGCGCAGTCCGCGCCGCTCGGCTACTTCTCCACCGCCAGCCGGCTCTGGGAGTTCGCGGCCGGGGGCGCGGCCGCACTGCTCGCACGCCGGCTCGCCCTGCGGTCCGCCGCCGCCGGCGCACCGCACGGCCGGTCCCGTACCGGGCGGGCGGCCATGTGCCTGCTGGGGTGGCTCGGCGCGGCCGCCGTGCTGGCCGCCGTCCGCTGGTACGACCGGGCCACGCCCTTCCCCGGCACCGCCGCGCTGCTGCCCGCCGTCGGCACGGCCGCCGTCCTGCTGGCCGGCGGGAGCGGACGCCCGGCCGGCCGGACGGAGATCGGCCGGCTGCTGGCCACCCGTCCGCTGCGCGCCGTCGGGCGGCTCTCCTATCCCTGGTACCTCTGGCACTGGCCCGTGCTGACGATCGCCGAGGCGCGGTTCGGTCCGCTGCCGTGGACCGCCCTCGGCGCGCTCACCCTGGCGAGCGCGGTACCCGCCTGGCTGACCCTGCGCCTGGTGGAGGAGCCGCTGCGGCGCGGCTCGACTGCCCCGCGCCGCGGGCTGTCGATCGCAGCGGCCGCGCTGGCCGTCCCGCTGATCGCCGGGCTCACCCTGGGCGGCGGTACCGTCCGGGCGCTCGGCAGCGCCGAGGGCGTGCGCCCGCCGAGCGGCGCGGCGGACGGCGCCGACCTGCTCGCGCCCGGCACCCGGGTGCTCACCCTCACGCCGTCGCTGGCCCGGGCCAGGACGGACTTCCCGCCCGGCCGGGACTGCGAGATCCCGCTGGCCGCCGAGAACAGCCCGCGCTGCCTGTTCGGCGACGAGCGGAGCCCGGACCGGATCGTGCTGCTCGGCGACTCGCACGCCGGGCAGTGGATCTCCGGTCTGCTGCCGATCGCCGAGCAGCGGCACTGGGCGCTGGAGGTGCTGGTCAAGCCGGGCTGCCCACTGGCGGCCGTCACCGTCCGCAACGACGTCCTCGGACGGACCTTCACCGAGTGCGACCGCTGGCGGGAGAACACCCTCGCCCGGCTGGCGAGCGGCCCGGCCCCGCGCCTGATCGTGCTGTCCGGCCTGAACCGCTACGGCGGCGCCGGGGAACGCGCCGACGGCTGGCGGCACACCCTGGACCGGCTCTCCGCGCTGGGCGCCCCGCTCGCCTACCTGGCCGACACCCCCATGCCGGGCAAGGACATCCCGACCTGCCTGGCCGCCTCGGACGGTCGTTCGGACGCCTGCTTCTTCCCGCGGGACACGGCCTTCGAGGCCGACCCGCTGCTGGCGGGCGGCCTCGCGGCGCGGTACGGCATCAGGGTGCTGGACGTCGGTCCGGTGCTCTGCCCGGGCACCGGACCGGACTGCCCGGCAGTCCTGCAGGGCGTGCTGCTCTACCGGGACAGCGGCCACATCACCGACACCCTGGCATCCGTCCTGTCGCCCCGGCTGGAACGGGGCCTGGGCGGCCTGCTGCCGGAGTGACGGTACGGCGGTCGCAGCCCGGAGCGCCAGGCCCGGCGCCCGGGCCCGGCCGTCGCCACACAGGCTGGTCCGTCGACCGCCCTGGGACGGCTGTTCCGTCAACCGCCGTACATGCCACGGCACATCGCGGCCTGCGCCGAGCCGGCCGGCCACTGGCCCAGCTCCTCGGCCTTCGCGCAGAGCGACTTGGCGGCGGGCGGGGCCGCCGGGCCGGGCGCCGGGGCGGGCCCCTGCTGCGCCGCAGGGCCCCGGGAGGCCTTCGGCCGCGCCGGGCGCTGCGGGGCCGGTCCCCTGCCGGCGGCTCCGCCCGCCCCGCCGGCGCCCTCGGTGCCGTCCGTGCCCGCGGCGGGGGAGTCCGCCGCGGGCGGTGCGGGTTCGGGGCCGCCGGCCGCGCCGTCCGCAGTCGCGGCGTCCTGGGGGGCCGGGGCCGCCGCCGGCTCGGCGACGGGAGCCGGAGCCGGGGCGGGCGCCGGGGTCGGCAGGGCGCCCCAGGGCGGTGGCGGCAGCGGTTCGGGGCTCGGCCCGGCCGGGCCGGCGGACGGTCCGGATAGCCTGGCGGGCCCGTCCTCGCCGCCCTGCGCGCCCGGGCCGCACATCACCAGGACGGCCGCCATCACCACCAGCATCCCGGAGGTGGGCAGTGCCACCAGCCGGCGGCGCCGGACGCGGGCCGGCTCCGCCGCTGCCGGCCGCCCTCGTGTTCCCTCCCGCCCGTGCTCCGGCAGCTGGTCCTGCTCCTGCCCGTGCTGCGGGGCGTACTGCCCGCCGGGTTGCCCGTCGTACCGAAGGTGGTCCATCGCGCTCGTCCTCCTGTGCGGGCCCGCGCGGCCCGTCGCGCTGTTCAACGAGCACGGGACGCGCCGGACATGACCGGTCGACGATCGGCCGGGCGGCGGCGCGCGGGGGCGACGGGCCCCGGCGTGGCCGGGTGACCGGAGGGCACCGAACGGGTGCGGGCCGGGTGCGAAGCCCCGGCGTCCGCCACATCCTTGACCCATGAGCACCGACACCCCCCTGAAACCGCTGGTCGAGATCGCCGGGTTCCGGACCGACAGCCGCTACCGGCTGGTCCACTTCGAGGGCGCCGGCTGGGAGCCGCTCGCGCCCGAGGAGTTCGAGCCCCGCCTGCACCAGCTCTTCCCCGACCTCGACCCGCACGACCCGGAGCGGGTGCACTGGGAGGACCGCCCCTGGGAGTGGCCCGCCTGGCGCCCCGGCGAGGCCTGACCGCCCGATCCGGCCCGACCTGACCCGGCCCGACCTGACCCGACCCGGCCCGATCCGATCCGACCGCTCCGGCCCGGCCCGCCCGTCCGGAGCCGCCGTCCGAGGGGCAACGCCCTGAACCGACAACTCGGTTGCGGCGGCGGCACCCGGCTGCCAGACTCCCGCCCAGGGTGGCGGGCCGCCGCCCGACGAGCCCTCGGGAAGGCGGACCAGACGTGCGGACAGCCAGCCCCGGACCGGTCGCGGGACGGACCTGGACCCCGGTCACCGTCGTCAACGCGGGGGTGGCCTTCGCGCTGGAGATGGGCCTGCTGGCGGCCCTCTGCTACTGGGGAGTGCGGACCGGCCGCAGCGTCCCCGCGAAGATCCTGCTCGCGGTCGGCGCGCCGGCGCTCGCCGCCACCGTCTGGGGGCTGTTCCTGGCGGCCGGCGGGCCGAAGTTCCCGTTGCCGACCGCCGCCACGATCGTGCTCAAGCTGCTGGTCCTGGGGACGGCCCCGCTCGCGCTGGTCGCCACCGGGCGCCCCGTGCTGGCCGCCGTCTTCGGCGGCCTCGCCGTGATCTCCGTCGCGGTGGAGTACACCGTCCACTGAGCCCGACCGGCCGCCCGTGCCGCGCCGGGTCCGCCGGTCCGCCTGCCGGGCCGCGGCGCCGGGCCGTAGGCTCGGGGCATGGGGGAGCAACAGGACGGTTGGCGGGACGCCTGGGCGGACGGCCGTCCCGCCGTGCACATCGGCAACGTGGCGGACTTCAACGCCCAGTTCCTCGCACCCGGCCTGGACGCCGGCCAGGCCGAGCGACGCCGGCGGCAAGGCCACCACTACGCGTCGATGGCCGTCTGCTACAGCCCCGAGCCGGCCGTGATCCTGCTGCCGCACCAGGTCGAGGACGCCTGGATCGACCTGCTGGCCGTGGAGTTGGCGTGGGGGCGGGTCGAGCTCCACAGCGGGCTGGCCACCAGCGCCGACACCGGCCTCGGCATGGCCGACGCGCTCCGGGCCCGACCCGCGCTGCTGGCCCGGATCGGCTCCGCCGGGCTTCCCGTCCTGCCCTGGGGTCTGACGGCCGGTCTGCTCGACCTGTTCGACCCGGCCGGCCCCGCACCTGCCCCGGCCGCCTCCGTCGGCTCGGCGGCGGCCCTGGCGGTCACCCGGCGCTACGAGTCCAAGGCGGCCTCGCACGAGCTGTTCACGGCGATCGCGCCAGGCCACCCCGGGATCTTCGTCCCGCGCCAGGAGCGCCCGGACGGCCCGCGCCGGGCGGCCCGCCGGATCGCCGCCCGGGCGGCGCGCGGCGCGACCACGGTGCTGAAGTCCCCGCACGGCGTCGGCGGTTACGGCACCACCGTGGTGACCCCGCGCCAGGTCGCCGAGGCCGGCGGGGCCAGGGCGCTGCTGCGCCGGCTCACCGCCGAGGAGGCGCTCGCCCCCGGCGGCCTGCTGCTGGAGGAGTACGTCGAGGGCGCCGGCCGGCTGCGCGACCTCACCTTCGACGCGGTGGTCGGCCCGGACGGCGCCGTCCACCCGGTCGGCGTCGGGGTGATGGCGGTGGACGGCACCCACTACCAGGGCGTGACCGTCGGCCCGCACGTCGTGCCGCGGGGCCCGGCCCGGGCGGCCGAGGCGTTCGGACTGGCGGTGGGCCGCGCGCTCGCGGCGGAGGGCTACCGGGGCTGGTTCGACGTCGACTTCGTCATCGACCGCACCCGGCGGCTCGCCCCGACCGAGATCAACCTGCGGCTGACCGGCCCGGCGGTCGCCTTCGTCCTCAAGGCACGGCTGGACGAGGTGCGGGGCCCGGGGCACCTGGTGCGGACCCTGGACGCGCTGCCGCTGGGCGCCAGGCTCTCCCAGCAACTGCTGTTCGACCACGTCGAGGGGCTGAGGGCGCGCTGTGGCCGGCTCGGGGTGACGCTGCTGCCGCTGGTGCCGACCGCGAGCTACCAGGAGCTGCCCTCCGTCGGGCTCGCGCTCGCGGCCCGCGACACCGACGCGCTGGACGCGGCGGAGTCTCTCGTCCGGGTCGCCAACCAGGCCCTCGGCGAGCTCTTCGACACCTTGGCCGGGTAGCCGGCGCAGGGCCGGTGGCGCCGGGCGGGCGCCCTCACCCCTTCCCGTCGCGGGCCGGCCGCGCGCGCCAGGTGACGAACCGCACGAGGACCAGCGCCGCCAGCATCAGCGTCACGTTGAACGTGTAGACCAGGGCGACCTGGCGGGGCCAGTCGGTCGCCCGGCTCGTCCGGTAGAGGTTGTCCTGCGGCCACCAGGCGGCGAGCAGCCAGACCAGGGAGAGGTGGGCCGCGGTGGTGAGCGCCGGTGACCGGCCCAGCCGGCGGACCGCCGGGCGGCCGGCGAGCAGGACGACCACCCCCGCGCCGAACGACAGGCACTCGCAGATGTGGAGCAGCCGGAGCAGGCCGGCCCAGGGTGAGGGAATGCCGACCACATCGGTCGAACCGGGGAACAGGACGAAGGTCGCCAGGCTCGTGAGCAGGCCGAGGGCGACCGCGAGGCAGGACCCGGCGAGCCACTGCGCCCCGGGGGAGGGTGGCTCGCCGGTGCCGGGGCGTCCGCCGGCCTTGCCACCCGGCCTGCCGCCCTTCGCGGACCGGGGGCCGGGCAGGGTGTGGCCGGCGGCGTGGCCGTCCGGCGCCGGCAGCGGCAGGGCCCGCCGGTCGGGCTTGCCCGCCCGGGTGCGCGGCAGCGACGGCAGCAGGACGACGGCCTCCGGCAGCTGGGCGAGGGGCAACCGCTCGCGCAGATGGGTGGTGAGCGTCCAGCTGTCGGCCCCCTCGCCGGTCACGACGACGTACGCCACCAGGGACCGTCGCCCGGGGGCGGTCTCGACCTCGGCGACCACGCACTGCGCGACCCCCGGGTGGGCGCCCAGGACCGCCTCGGCCTCGGCCGCCGCCGCGGCGCGGGCCGGGCCGCCCGGGAAACCGTCGGCGCGCCCGACGAATTCGAGCAGACCGTCCGCGCGCAGCCGGCCGAGGTCCCCGGTGAGGTGGATCCGGCCGTCCGGGTCGAAGTCGGCGCTGCGGAAGCGCTGCGCGGTCGCGCCCGGGCGGCCCAGGTAGCCGGGCCCGACGCCGGACCCGCCGATCGCGATCTCGCCGGGCACCGGGCCGTGGCCGGGCGGCAGCGGCCTGCCGTCCGGCCCGAGCACGTACAGCCGGGTGCCGGGGAACGCCACGCCGATCAGCGAACGGCGGCGCGGAGCAGTGCGGTTGCCGTCCGCGTCGTCGACCCCGGTGTCGGCCCCGTCGTCGTCGGCCGGGCCGGAGGCGTCGAGGCCACCGGCGTCCGGGCCGTCCGGGTCGAGGCCACGGGCGTCGAACCAGGCACTGTCCACGCACGTCTCGGCCGTGCCGTACACATTGAGCAGCCGGACCTCCGGCCCGAGCAGTTCCTGCAGCGCCGACTGCTCGTCGAGGTACCACTTGTCGGCGCCGACCGTCAGCAGCCGAACGCCCGGCAGGCCGGGGCTCCCGGCGGCCGAACGCAGATGGGCGTACAGGCGCCGGGCGTTGTGCAGATTGAGCTCCAGGACGGTGACGCCCTCGGCGACGGCGAGCTCCACCAGCTCGGCGATCCCGGCGGTGCGGTCCAGGGTGAAGTTGCGCCGGGCCATCACCAGGGTGGCGCCGGAGCAGAGGGCGCGGACCCAGTCGCCGGTGAAGACGTCGAACTCCAGGGTGGCGCTCTGCAGGATCCGGTCGTCGGGGGAGAGCTCGTAGACCTGCTGCCAGGCCCGGCAGGCGGCGAGCAGTGAGCGGTGCTCGATCATCGCGCCCTTGGGGTCGCCGGTCGAGCCGGAGGTGAAGACCACACAGGCGAGGCCCGCGGCTGCGGTGGCCGGGAGCGGCTCGGCGGAACGGGCGGCGATCGCCCCGGCGGCGGAGTCCAGGCAGACCACCGCGCCCGCGGTGGCGTCGGCCAGCCGCACCCGGTGGCTCTCGTGGGTCACCACCACGGCGGGGGCGGCCTCGGCGAGGATCCGGCGCAGCAGCGGGTCCGGGCCGGCCGGCTCCAGGGGCAGGTACGCGCCGCCGGCCTTGAGCACCGCGAGCAGGGCAACCAGGATGTCCGGTCCGCGGCCCATCGACACGGCGGCGAGGCCGCCCGGCGCCAGTCCGGCGGCCAGCAGGTGGCGGGCCAGCCGGTTGGCCCGGGCGTCCAACTCGCCGTACGTCAACCGCTGGTCGCCGAAGCGGAGGGCCACCGCGGCGGGCGCCCTTCGGGCGTGTGCCTCGAAGAGCCGGTGGATGCCCGTCCCCTCGCCCGTTCCGGTACCTGCACCGGTGGCGCCGGCTCCCGCGGCCCCCGCCCCGGTCCTGCCCACCCCCGCCCAGCCCGTTCCGGTCCCAGCCGTCCCGGTCCCACCCGTACCGCCGCCGTCGGTCGATCCAGCGTCCACGTTCCGTCCCCCTCCGTGCTCGGCGCCGCGCACCCCGGCGCGCGACTGTCCTGATACTGCCCGCCGCGGCGGTCCCGTACCGGGCGAACGCCCAGGTCGGTCGCGCCCGGGTCGAGGGCCCACCGCCCGGGGGCCGGGCGGGCTTGCTAGTCTGCACGCGGACGACCGGCCCCGAGCCGCGCGAGGCCGCCACACCCGGGCCCGCCCGCGCGGACAGCTCTGACGCACCGTCACCATGCCGCTCCGGCAGGCCCGCCGTCGTCCGGTGTCCCGGAAGTCCGCCCGTCCAGGAGTGCATCCCCATGAGCCTGTCCGCATCCCCGCTGTCCGACGGCCCGCTGCTGCGCACCCGGGAGGTGGACGTGGTGCGCGACGGCCGGTATCTGCTGCGCGGGATCTCGCTGACCGTCGAACCCGGCGAGCACTGGGCCCTGCTGGGCGCCAACGGCGCGGGCAAGAGCACGCTGCTCGCGCTGCTCGGGGCCGTCTCGCACCCCACCAGGGGCGAGGTCGACGTGCTGGGCCGCCGGCTCGGCCGGGTGGACATCCGGGACCTGCGCGCCTACCTCGGGCACGTCAACCCGCGGCACCCGCTGCGCTCGCCGCTGACCGTCCGGGAGGTCGTCCTCACCGGCCTGGGCAACAGCATCGAGCCGGACCTGCAGAAGTCGCCGACCGCCGCCGAGCAGGCCCGGGCCGACCAGGTGATGGACACCCTCGGCATCGCCGCGATGGCGGAGGCCACCTGGCCGACCCTCTCGCAGGGCGAGCGCGGCCGGACCCTGATCGCCCGCGCGCTGATGCCGAGCCCGCGCCTGCTGCTGCTGGACGAGCCGGCCACCGGGCTGGATCTGACGGCCCGGGAGCAACTGCTCGACAGCCTGGACCTGCTGCGGCACCAGCACCCCGAACTGGCCAGCGTGCTCGTGACGCACCACCTGGAGGAGCTGCCGGAGAGCACCACGCACGCCCTGCTGCTGCGGGACGGCGAGTGCGTCGCCGCGGGCAAGGTGGACGAGGTGATCACCACGGAGCTGATCAGCGACTGCTTCGCGCACCCGATCAGGATCACCCGGCACGACGGCCGCTGGACGGCGCGCGCGGCGGCCCGCCGGGTGGGCCGAGCGCCCGGGGCGTGATGGTGGCGGCCGGCCGGCCGGGCCCGGCGGTCGGCCCGGCCGACCGGGCCGACCCGCCCGGGGTGACTCCCGTCGGGCGGTGCTCGTCTCACCGGCGTGTCCGCATGTCGGAGAGGTGGGGGCTGGTGTGGACGGACAAATCGATATTCCCTAAGGTATGCCTCAGCTAAGTCGAGGGGGCGCCGGTGTCGCCGGTTCCGTCTCCTCGGACTTGCCCTGCCCTCTTCGCCCTGCCTGCCTGTGGAGCACTCATGTCCGCCCGTCGTTCGACCGCAGCATCGCTGCTCACCCTCGCCGTCGCGGCGGCCGTGCTGACCGGCTGTTCGCAGAAGAAGGACGACAAGTCCTCCGCCGACGCCGTGCAGGTGACCGCCTCCGACAGCGCGTGCGAGGTGTCGCGGACGACCTTCCCGGCCGGGCACGTCAGCATCGAGGTCCAGAACAAGGGCTCGAAGTCCACCGAGGTCTACGTCTACGCCGCGGGTGACAAGATCGTCACCGAGCGGGAGAACATCGGCCCGGGCACCAAGGCGACCATCGCCGCCGAGATCAAGGCCGGCGAGTACGAGGTCGCCTGCAAGCCGGGCATGGTCGGCGACGGCATCCGGCAGAAGATCACCGTGACGGGCGACGCCGCCGCCGCGGCCGGCGCGACCGACCCCCGGCTGACCGCCGCCGTCGACTCCTACCGCAAGTACGCGCAGGAGCAGGCCGACGCGACGATCCCGGTGGTGCAGCAGTTCGCGGACGCCGTCAAGGCCGGCGACCTGGAGAAGGCGAAGTCCCTGTTCGCCGCCTCCCGCGTCGGCTGGGAGCGCACCGAGCCGGTGGCCGAGAGCTTCGGCGACATCGACCCGAAGACCGACACCCGTGAGGACGGCCTGGAGGCCGGCCAGGAGTGGACCGGCTGGCACAAGCTGGAGAAGTCGCTCTGGGCGGACGGTGCGATCAGCGACGCCGACAGGAAGCTCGCCGACCAGCTGGTGACGGACCTGAAGGACTGGCAGACGAAGGTCCCCACCGCCGAGATCACCGCGACCAGCATGGCCAACGGCGCCAAGGAGCTGCTGGACGAGGTCGCCACCGGCAAGGTCACCGGTGAGGAGGACCGCTACAGCCACACCGACCTGTCCGACTTCGCGGCCAACGTCGAGGGCGCCAAGTACGCCTACGAGCTGCTGAAGCCCGTCGCGGCCGAGAAGGACGCCGAGCTCGCCAAGACCCTGGACGGCGAGTTCGCCGCCCTCCAGGCCCTGCTGGCGAAGTACAAGCAGGCCGACGCCACCTACACCTCGTACGACAAGGTCACCGAGGCCGAGCGCAAGGCCTTCTCGGACGCCGTCAACGCGCTGGCCGAGCCGCTCTCCAAGCTCGCCGCCGCGGTCGTCGTCAAGTAGTCCGCGCACCCCCAGCCTCCGGGGCGGCCGGACCTCCGGCCGCCCCGACCCGATCACCCCCCACCACACCGCCGTGGCGGCCCCAGCGGCCGCCACGGCATCCGTGAGTCAGCACAGAGAAGGGCCGCCCGTCATGGACGCCGAGAGCGCGCAGCCGTCGGAGCAGTCGACCGGACAGCAGCAGAGCGGACAGGGGCCCGCCGGCGCGGCCCGGGGCGACGGGGCCGGGTCCGCCCCGCTCAGCCGTCGTGCGGTGATCGGTTGGGCGGGTGCGGGGGTGGCTCTGGGTGCGGCTGCGGTGGGTTCGGTGGCGGTGGCGACCGGGTCGGGTGGTGCGGTGCCGGCGGCCGCGGCGGCGGGCGGGGAGGTTCCGTTCTTCGGGGAGCATCAGTCGGGGATCGCGACGCCGGTGCAGGACCGGTTGCATTTCGCGGCGTTCGACGTGTCGGCGACGGCGACGCGTGAGTCGTTGGTGCGGGTGTTGAAGGAGTGGACGAAGGCGGCGGCGGCGATGACCGGTGGCCGTGAGGTGGGCAGCGGTGCGGCGAGTGGTCTGCCGCAGGCGCCGCCGGACGACACGGGTGAGGCGTTGGGTCTGCCGGCGTCGCGGTTGACGTTGACGGTCGGGTTCGGGCCGTCGTTGTTCGAGAAGGACGGGGTGGACCGGTTCGGTCTGCGGGCGCGGCGTCCGGAGGCGTTGATCGACCTGCCGAAGTTCCGGGGTGACGCTCTGGATCCGGCGCGCAGTGGTGGTGATGTGTGTGTGCAGGCGTGTGCGGACGATCCGCAGGTGGCGGTGCACGCGATCCGTAACCTGGCGCGGATCGGGATGGGTGTGGTGAACGTCCGGTGGTCGCAGCTGGGGTTCGGGAAGACGTCCTCGACGACGCCGGAGGCGCAGACGCCGCGGAACCTGATGGGTTTCAAGGACGGGACGCACAACATCGCGGGGTCGGACGCGGCGGCGTTGGCGGAGCACGTGTGGGTGGGGCCGGGTGAGGGTCCGGAGTGGATGACGGGTGGGTCGTACCTGGTGGCGCGGCGGATCCGGATGCACATCGAGACCTGGGACCGGACTCCGTTGAAGGAGCAGGAGGACATCTTCGGGCGGAGCAAGGGGGAGGGTGCGCCGTTCGGGAAGGTGAAGGAGAGGGACGCGCCGGATCTGAAGGCGATGCCGGAGGATTCGCACGTGCGGTTGGCGCATCCGGACAGCAACGACGGGTTGATGATCCTGCGTCGGGGGTTCTCGTTCACGGACGGGACGGACGGTCTGGGGCGGTTGGAGGCGGGTCTGTTCTTCCTGGCGTACCAGCGTGACACCCGGAAGGCGTTCGTGCCGTTGCAGCAGCGGTTGGCGGGCGGTGACGCGTTGAACGAGTACATCCAGCACGTCGGTTCGGCGCACTTCGCCTGTCCGGCGGGCGTCCGCAAGCCCGGTGAGTGGTGGGGTCAGGCCCTGTTCGGCTGAGACCTCCGCGATCCGTACGTAACCCTTCAACCCCTCGGGAGCCCGCGTGTTCGGCAACTACCTGATCGGCCTGCGCGAAGGCCTCGAAGCCAGCCTGGTCGTCTGCATCCTGATCGCCTACCTGGTGAAGACCGGCCGCCGGGAGAAGCTCGCGCCGGTGTGGACCGGCATCGGCGCCGCCGTGGGGCTGAGCATGGCCTTCGGCGCCGTCCTGCAGTTCGGCTCGACCCAGCTGACCTTCGAGGCCCAGGAGGCGCTCGGCGGGAGCCTGTCGGTGATCGCCGTGGGGCTGGTCACCTGGATGGTGTTCTGGATGCGGCGTACCGCCCGGCACCTCAAGGCCGAGTTGCACGGCAAGTTGGACGCGGCGATCGCGATGGGCACCTTCGCGCTGGTCAGCACCGCGTTCCTGGCGGTGGGCCGGGAGGGGCTGGAGACGGCGCTGTTCATCTGGTCGGCGGTGCAGGCCACGAACGACGGGTGGAACCCGCTGGTCGGCGCGGCGCTGGGGCTGCTGACCTCGGTGGTGCTCGGCTGGCTGTTCTACCGGGGCGCGCTGCGGATCAACCTGGCGAAGTTCTTCACCTGGACGGGTGCCATGCTGGTGGTCGTGGCGGCCGGTGTGCTCGCCTACGGGGTGCACGACCTCCAGGAGGCCGGCTGGATCCCGGGCCTGCACAACCAGGCCTTCGACATCAGCGCCACCGTCCCCAAGGACAGCTGGTACGGGACCCTGCTCAAGGGCGTGTTCAACTTCCAGCCCGACCCGACGGTCCTGCAGCTCGCCGTCTGGGCGGCCTACCTGGTCCCGACCCTGGCGATCTTCCTCGGCCTCTTCGGCAGCCGCCCGGCCGCACCACCCGCACCCGCGGCCGGGAACTCCGGCGCCACGGGGTCCACCGCCTGACCCGGCTCCCCGCCCGCACCACCTCGCGCCCCGCCCGGCCAACGCCCGGCGGGGCGCGGCGCGTTCACCGCCGGTAGCCCGCCATCAGGACCAGGAACACCACGAAGGCCGCCAGGCCCAGCAGCCACGGCAGCCCGCTGTACTCCTTGTGGAAGCCGCCCGCGCCGTGCTCCGTCGTCAGGTGCTCCCGGGCCCGGTCGTGCGCGAAGGCCCGCACCCGGCGCCGGTGGCCGCAGGTGTCGCACACCACATGGCGCACCTGTCCCGGCCCGGTCGTCACCCGCATCACGTGCCGGTGGCCGTCCTCGTCCTCGCCGGCCACCCTGCTGGTCTCCACCGACCCCACCGCCCTTCCCCGTGCCGGCATCCTCGCACGGGTCGGCCGGAGGCCCGCCCCGGACCGGTCCGGGGCGGGCCTCCGGCGGAGGCATTTGTTGACCAGCGGTCAAAAATTAACCTCCAAGGTCTACCCGCGTAAACCCCCTGGGCGCCAAGCTGGTTGTCCACCCGGGCGGACTCCGCCCCGGGCGCCTCCGCCTGCCCTCACCCTGGGAGACCAGCATGCCCGAGATACGCTCGTTCCGCCGTGCCCTCACCGCCCTCGCCGGCGCCCTGCTGCTCGCCGTCACCACCCTGCTGGCCGGCGCCGGCAGCGCCCAGGCCGCCCTTCCCACCCCGGTCTCCGGCGCCACCGCCCGCAGCTACCTCGCCTCGCTCACCGTCGCCGCCGAGGCCCACGCCGACACCTACGACCGGGCGCTGTTCCCGCACTGGATCACCATCTCCGGCACCTGCAACACCCGTGAGACCGTCCTCAAGCGGGACGGCAGCAACGTGGTCACCGACTCCGCCTGTGCCTCCGTCAGCGGCAACTGGACCTCCGCCTACGACAACGTGACCACCACCAGCGCGTCCAGCTTCGACATCGACCACCTGGTGCCGCTGGCCGAGGCCTGGCGCTCGGGCGCCTGGGCCTGGAGCACCGCCCAGCGCCAGGCCCTCGCCAACGACCTGACCCGCCCCCAGCTGATCGCCGTCTCGGCCTCCTCCAACCGCAGCAAGGGCGACCAGGACCCGGCGCACTGGCTGCCGCAGACCTCCTACCGCTGCGTCTACTCCCGCGCCTGGGTCCAGGTGAAGTACTACTACGGCCTGACCGTCGACAGCGCCGAGAAGACCGCCCTCACCTCGCTGCTGAGCGGCTGCGCCTGAGCCCGGACGGCTGATCCGGGACATCTGAGCTCGTACGGCTGAGCCGGGGCCGCAGTTGGTCCCGGGTTCCCCGTTCGCCGTTCGGGCCGTGGGCCCCGGGGTGCGTGGCCGCCCGTCCTCGTGACGGGCGGCCGCACCCAGGGGCCTTTCGCGTGCCTGACGCGCCGGCGCTCGCGGCCCGGCCGGGCCGGCGGGCCCAGCTGCCTCCAGTGCGCCAAGTGGTCCGAGCGGCCGGGCAACTGACACCTTGCCGGACCACGGTCAGCCGGTGCCGGATACCGTGTCCCCGTGCGTGCGGATCACCGCGCGGGAGCGGTGGGGCCCAGGAGGTTCCTGGCGGCGGGCCCGGCGCGGGCCGGGGAGGCCCGGGACGCGCCGGGGACGAGAGGGAGAGAACGGCATGAGCGGTGGGGGGACCGTGCTCGGGGGGCGCTACCGGCTGGTCGAGCGGATCGGCGGCGGGGGCATGGGCTCGGTCTGGCGGGCCGAGGACGAGGTGCTCGGGCGTCAGGTCGCGGTGAAGGTGCTGCACCGGGCACTGTTCGAGGAGGGCACGTTCGCGGCCCGCTTCAAGCGCGAGGCGCAGCTGCTCGCGGCGCTGCGGCACCCGGGGATCGTCGACGTCCACGACTACGGCGAGGGCGAGGAGGAGTCGGGCGAGCGCGCGGCCTTCATCGTGATGGAGCTGGTCGAGGGGCGGCCGCTGAACGAAGTGCTGGCCGACGGTGGGCCGATGAGGGCGGAGCGGGCGCTGGGGCTGCTCGCCACCGCGCTGGACGCGCTGGAGGCCGCGCACCGGCGGGGCATCGTGCACCGCGACCTCAAGCCGTCGAACCTGATGCTGCGGGGCGACGACCGGCTGACGGTGACGGACTTCGGCATCGCCCGGGCGGTGGCGAGCAGCCGGATCACGGCCTCGCACACGGTGCTGGGGACTGCGCTGTACATGGCGCCGGAACAGGCGGAGGGCGCGGCGACGACGCCGGCCTCGGACCTGTACTCGATCGGTGTGGTCTGCTACGAACTGCTCACCGGCGAACCGCCGTTCCTGGGCGAGAGCGTGCTGGAGGTGGCGCTGAAGCACATCAGGGACCCGGCGCCCGAGCTGCCGTCCGGCATCCCGCCGGCGGTGCGGGAGTTGGTGGCCAAGGCCCTGGCCAAGCGCCCGGAGGACCGTTTCGCGGACGCCGCGGCGATGGCGGCCGCGGCCCGCGCCGCGCTCGCCGACGGTGCGGCGGCCTCCGCGCCGACGGTCCGGGTGCCCCCCCGCGCCGGCGCCCGCGCTCCCGGTGGCCGGGGACGGACCGGCGGCGGACGAGGCGCCGGCGGCGAAGGACGCGCCCGCGGCCGGGGCGAGGGACGAGGCCGCGCCGGGCAGGGCCACGCCCGCTCCCGGGACACCGAAGGACGCTCCGGGCGCGGACGCTCCGGGGAAGGACGGGCCGGGCGAGGAAGCTCCGGGCAAGGACGGGCAGGGCGAGACGGGGGCGCGGGCCGTCAGCGAGCGGTCCGGACGCCGGTCGCGGCGCCGGCTGCTGGTGCCCTTCGTCGTCCCGGTGATCATCACGGCCGGTACGGGGACCGTCCTGCTGATCGACCGGCCCTCCTACCGGGCCGACGCGAACGCGCCGGGCCCGCAGCAGTCCGCCCCGGCGTCCGGCGCCCCGGCCGGGCCCGCCGGCACCGGCACCGCGTCCCCGGGGGCACCCGCACCCACGCCCACGGACCCCGCGGCGCAGGCCACCGCCGTCCCGTCCGCCGCCGTAGCCGGCACGGCCGTGCCGGGCAGCGGCCCGGGCGCCCCGGGGAGTCCGCAGCCGAACGCCGCCGGGGGCGGGGGCACAACCGGCGGCGCTGCGGCGGCCGGTGGTACGGGCGGGCAGGGCACCACCCCGCGCGGCGGGGCGTCCACGCCGGCGGCAGGCGCGCCGGCGCCGCCGGCTCCCGTCACCCAGCCCGCGCCGGCTCCCACCACCGCGGGGCCGGCGCCCGCCGTGCCGCAGGGCTGCGGCGGTACGAACTGGGGCGCCATCGTCAACGTGGGCGACAACCTCAAGATCGGCCTGGCCAAGGACGGACCGGCTGGCGGCACCCCCGCCGTGATGGGCGGGTACACCGCGTACGGCTGGGTGCACTCCGTGCCGAGCAGCTGGCACCACTTCAACCCGTGCAACATGAACGCCCCGGAGTTCGTCCAGACCACGGACGGGAGGGCGGCACTCTCCGACGGGTTCAGCTTCCTGGCCAACTGGAAGGTGGACCCGGCCACCACGAGCGGCGCCGTGCTGCTGAAGGACTACATGGGTTCCAAGTGCCTGACCGACAACGGTGCGGGGAACCAGCTGACGATGGCCACCTGCACCCCCGGGAACAAGGCGCAGGAGTGGCGGATCCCGTAGAGCCCGGGTGCAATCACGCCGGTGGGCCCGGTTTCCTGCCGGGCGTGGCGGGGAGCCGGGCCCACCGGGCTCACTCCACGGACACGCCCCAGCGGGCCGCCAGGCCCGCGAGCCCGCCTGGTACCGGGTCCGGCCCGGCCTCGAAGCGCCAGCCCCCGGTGGCGGTGCGGCGGATCGCCCCCACCGTCATCGCGGTGTCGGCGATCCCCGCCGTGCCGCCCGCCCAGCGCTCGGGGCCGTCGGCCGCCGACCCCAGGGCGGCCTGCACCGCCAGCCCATGGACGTAGCCGAGCGGGAGCGCGGGCGGCGTCTCCTCCTCGGTCGAGACGGCGATCACCACCTCCTCCACGCCGGGCGCGAGCCGGGCCAGGTCGATGCTGAGCGCCGCGCCCCGGGCCGGCTGGCCCGCCACCGAGTGCGTGGGGTGCAGGGACACCGCGCCGTCCGGGTCCTGCGGGTTGTTGAAGAAGACGAAGTGCTCGTCGCTGAGCACCCGGCCGGAGGCGCAGAGGAACGCCGACACGTCCAGCTCGACCGGGTCCCCGCCGACCGTCCGGCTCTGCCAGCTGATCTCCAGCCGGACGGCGCCGCCCGGCTCCTCCGCCGTGGCGCCGCCGGATCCCGCCGCCGCTGCCCCGGCGGCCGCCGGACCGCTGCCCGGCCGGCCCTGCGGCGCCGGGCCGAGCCGCCCGCGCAGTCCCTGCTCGGCCAGCAGCTCCACCAGTTCGGGGCCGGTGACCAGGCTGAGCGGCTTGTTGCGGATGTAGTCGTACGAGCCCGGCCCGAAGCCCGCCGTGGTCACCAGGATGCCCTTGATCGCGCCGTGGTGGCGGACGGTGCTGTCCAAGTCCCGTACGGCGGTGGGCGAGACCGTCGAGCGGTAGCGCTTGGCCTGGATGACGATCCGGCCGCCGGTCACCGGGTCGAGGTCCTCGGCCACCACGTCGACGCCTGCGTCACCGCTGCGGGCGGTGGTCATCACCCGGTACCCGCGGGCCCGGAACAGCTCGGCGATCAGCTCCTCGAACTCGATCGGGTCCATCTCGAAGAGGTCCGGCTCGTCCTCGCCGCCTTGCCCGGCCAGGCTGCCGCCGACGGTCTGCGGGAGCCGGTCCGGCTTCACCTCGTCCAGCCGCTCCGGCCGGGCCGAGAGCCGGCCGCCCAGGCCCAGCAGGCATTCCACCGCCGCGACCCGGTCCAGCGAGAGCGCCGAGAACTCCGCCCGCGACACCGTCGCCGTCAGCAGGAACCGCTCGGCCTCCCGCCCGGTCGCCGGGTCGATGCCGCGGACGAAGCCGTTCAGCACCACCGAGCCGAGCAGCCCGTCGGCGTCCGCCCGGAACAGCTCGGTGACCACCCGCAGCCCGCTCTGCGCCAGCACCTCCCGGTACAGCGCCTTGCGTTCGGTGGCCGGCCGGGCCACCTCGGCCTCCCGGTCGTCCGACTTCACGTACCGCACCCGGGCGGCGCCCGGCACCACCTCGGCGCCCGGCAGCTCCCAGTTCACCACCAGCTCGCGGCTGGAGGCCTCCCAGGCCGCCACCAGGTTGTGCGGGAAACCCTCCGGCCAGCGCGCCGAGGCGTACAGCACGGCCGTGAAGTACTCCTGCACGGCCTCCGCCTCCCCGCCGCGCAGCCGCTCCAGCAACTCGCGGGTACGGGAGCCGCGTTCCTCGTCCTGGCGGCGGTGGTCGGCGACCCACGCCAGGTACTGCTGGTGGTACTCGCCGAGCCGGCGCTGCCGGTCGGCCTCCGCCGCCTGGGCCCGGTACCAGTCCTGCTCGAAGCGGGCACGGGCCTGGGCGAGGTACTCCTCGTACTGCCGGCGGATCGCCGGGTTCCGGGACTGCACGGCGTCCGGCGGCTGCACGTGGTACTGCGCCTGGTCGGGCATCGGCACCGGCACCCCCAGCCGGCCCGGCTCGAACGGTGGCACCTGGCCCGGCGTCAGCAGCGCCGCCGGACGGAACGCCGGCTGCGCCAGACCCGTCCGCAGCACCTCGCGCAACTCCGTCACCCGGGAGTCCAGTTCGGCCGTCCGCCGGGCCGCCTCGGCCTCCCGGGACTGTTGGTACGCCCGCAGCGCCTCCCGCTCCCCGCGCGCCGCGGAGCGCTGCGACTCCCGCGCCTCACGCTCCTGCCGGCGCTGCTCGGCGGCCTGCGCCCGCCACTGGGCCTCCTCGCGGCGCTGCTGCTGCCGCTGCGCCTCCGCCCAGACCGCCAGCACTCCGTTGTTCCGCCGCCCCGCCACGTCCACCCCTTCGGTCCACGGCCGCCTGCGCCGCGTCCGGCCGCCCGGCCGCGGTTCGACCGCGCGGCAACAATAGAACGTGGACGGGTGGATCACCCAAGCGGCGGTCGGCAGCGGCCCGGAGCGCGGTGCCCGGGTGGCCGCGACGACGGCGTGGGCGGGCTCCGGGAGGGGGCGTGCGGACGGGCCCGGCGGCGGTCGCGCCCGCCGGACCCGTCGTGCGGCGACCGGGCCGCCCGCGCCCTGGCGCCCTGTCAGGGGAGCTTGCTCGCCAGCACGGCGACCTTCCGGATGTCCGGGGGCGAGGCGAGATGGGTGCCGGCGACGGACATCAGGGCCTCGGCGATCCGCCCCCGCAGGTGGGCGTCACGGCCCTGGTCGTCGGCGAAGGTGTCGAAGATCCCGAAGGTGGTGTCGTTCTCGCGGAACGCGAACCAGGTGACCGTCCCGGTCTCCTGCCGGGCCAGCTCCAGGGCGTCCCGCAGCATCGCCGCCACCGCGTCGGCGTACTCGGGCCGGGCTTCGATCCTGGCGAGCAGTGCGACCTCACTCATCGGGCTCTCTCCTTCATCTCGTCGCGGGGCCGCCCCTGCACCCGCCGGCTCCCGCCGCTCCGCGTCGCCGCTGCGGGGACGCCGCCGGGGCGTCGAAGGGGACGTCGATGGGGCGGTGAACGCCACCAGCGCACCACGGGCCCGGTGCCGGGCCGCCCCGGACATGCCGCCCGCGGGCGGCAACCACCGGAACGGCCCCGCCCCGGCGCGTGGCCGGGGGCCCGGGCGGCCCAGGACGGACGGTCTAGCTGTACTGACCACGGAGGTTGGTGACACGACTCACGGCGTGGTGATCTTGAAATGAGTGAGGGCCTTCTGGCTCGGTGTGGATTGCGACATCTGCACCAGCGCCAGAAAGGCCCTCATGCCACACCGTAACGCACCGCTGACCGAGACCGGACGCCTGCGCCTGGCCCGCTGCGTGGTCGAGGACGGATGGCCGCTTCGGCGGGCCGCCGAGCGCTTCCAGGTCTCGCCGACCACGGCCAAACGCTGGGCCGACCGCTACCGCGCCCACGGCGAGGCCGGCATGAGCGACCGCTCCAGCCGCCCGCACCACAGCCCGCACCGGACCCCGACCCGCACCGAGCGGCGGATCATCAAGATCCGCGTCCTGCGACGCTGGGGACCGGCCCGCATCGCCTACCTCCTGCACCTCAACCCGGCCACCGTGCACCGCGTCCTGACCCGCTACCGGCTCGCCCACCTGGCCCACCTCGATCGCGCCACCGGCCGGCCTGTGCGCCGCTACGAGCGTTGCACTCCAGGTGAGTTGGTCCACGTCGACATCAAGAAGCTCGGCAACATCCCCGACGGCGGCGGCCACCGGGTGCTGGGCCGCCCCGCCGGGAAGAAGAACAGCTCCGGCGCTGGCTACAGCTACCTGCACAACGCCGTCGACGACCATTCCCGCCTGGCCTACAGCGAGATCCTGCCCGATGAGCGCAAGGAGACCGCCACCGCCTTCTGGACCCGCGCCCAGGACTTCTTCGCCCAGGCCGGGATCACCGTCCAGCGCGTGATGACCGACAACGGTTCCTGCTACAAGTCCCACCTCTGGCGCGAACTCCTGGTCTCGGCCGGGATCGCCCACAAGCGAACCCGGCCCTACCGGCCCCAGACCAACGGCAAGGTCGAACGCTTCAACCGCACCCTGCTCGACGAATGGGCCTACGCACAGCCCTACCGCACCGAACAGGAACGACGCGACGCCTACCCCGCCTGGCTCCACACCTACAATCACCACCGCGGACACACCGCACTCGCAGGCAAACCACCCGCCAGCCGCGTCCCCAACCTCACGGGTCAGGACATCTAGCCGTTGCTGCCCGGAACGCCCTGGAAGGGCTGGACCGAGAGCTTCCCGCAGATGTTGAGGGTGTTGTTGTCGACGCCGCCGGTCACCTTGACCTGCTTGGCCTGCGTCTCGTCCGGCAGGATCACCTGGACCTTGGCGGCGGTCACCGCGCAGACCCGGCGCCCGGACGGCGAGCCCTCCGGGTTGACGTTGCTGTACTGCAGGTTGGCGTTGGCGAGCTGCTTCGGCTTGAGCGTCACCGCGGCCACCGGGAACCCGGTGTTGCGTTCGGCGGTCAGCGGCGCGGCGCCACGTCCGGCGTCGTCGGTGACCTGGATCCCGGGGAAGCCGGTCAGCGTGCAGGTGCGGGCCGAGACGTTGACCACGTGCAGCGACGCGTAGGCGGGCTGCTTCCCGTCCGCGACCAGGTCCGGGCCGAGGACACTGAGCTCCAGGTCGGCGGCGGTGCACCGGGCGCCGGCCGGGGCCGCCGACCCGGACGTCCTGGGGGCCGCCGACGCGTCACCCGCCGGCTTGCCCGCCGCGCTCCCGGCCGGCGCCGAGGGGGCCGCCGCGCCGCCGGCCGTCGGTGCCGGCGCACCGGCGGCCGGCGCCGCGGCCGGGCTCTTCTCCCCGCTGTCGCAGGCGGTCAGGGCGAGTCCGGCGGCGAGTACGGCGGCGACGGTGAACGGAACCCGGCGGACGTGCATGAGTTCTCCTCCCGGAGAAGAGTGCAGGGCTTCGGCGCGCCCCGAACGATGATGTCGGTGCGGAGGACACGTGATCACCGGCAGTCGGTTGCGGGCGCCGGCTCCGGGTGCCCGTTCGGGCAGTCCGGCCTGCCCGATGGGGCAGCGGCGCATCCGCCGGCCATCCACCGTGGACCCGTCGGCCACCTGCCGAGGACCCGGTGGCGGGTGCCCGGCAGGTGGCCGACGGGGCGGTCAGGACGCAGCCGGCACGGGCTCCTTGACCTCGCTGAGCGGCGCCGCCAGCGATTCCAGGCTCCGCCGCTCCGCCTTCACCCCGATCGCCGCCTCGACCAGGCCGGCCGCCACCATCAGCCCCGCCCCGATGCAGAACGCGAGCGTCGTGTCGGACGGCTTTCCGCTGCTGACCAGCCCGTTGAAGAGCAACGGCCCGCTGATGCCGCCGATCGCCGTCCCGATCGCGTAGAAGAAGGCGATGCACAGCGCCCTGGTCTCCAGCGGGAAGATCTCGCTGACCGTCAGGTAGGCGGCGCTCGCACCGGCCGAGGCGAGGAAGAGGACGGCCGTCCAGCAGGCGGTCATCGTGCCGGCACTCAACGAACCCTGGTCGAAGAGGTACGCCGTGCCGAACAGCAGGGCTCCCGAGCCGATGTAGCAGCCGGCGATCATGGGCTTGCGGCCCACCGAGTCGAACAGGTGGCCCAGCAGCAGGGGGCCGAAGAAGTTGCCGACCGCGATCACCGCGAAGTAGTAGCCGGTGTCGCCCTCCGGAACGTCGAAGAAGGTGGTGAGGATGACGGCGTACCCGAAGGTGACCGAGTTGTAGAGGAACGCCTGGCCGACGAAGAGCGCCAGCCCCAGCACGGTGCGCCGGGGGTAGCGGGTGGTGACGGTCCTGGCGATGGTGACGAATCCCAGTGGCCCCCGCGGCCGGATCCGGATGGCCTTCTCGGTGACCGCGGGGAGGCTCTCGCCGGTCTCCCGTTCGATGGTCCGCTCCACGTCCGTGACCAGCCGCTCCGCCTCCTCGGCCCGGCCGCTGGTGATCAGCCACCGGGGGCTCTCCGGGACGTGCCGGCGGACCAGCAGGATCACCAGCCCGAGCACCACCCCGATGCCGAAGGCGAGCCGCCAGCCGATGTCGGTGGCGAACAGGGCGGTGTTCAGCAGGGCGATGGAGGCGAACGCGCCGATCGCGGCGCCGATCCAGAAGCTCCCGTTGATGATCAGGTCGATCCGCCCGCGGACCCGCGCGGGGATGAGCTCGTCGATCGCCGAGTTGATCGCCGCGTACTCGCCGCCGATGCCGAACCCGGTGAAGAAGCGGCAGACGAAGAAGAACCAGGCGCTCCAGGAGAAGGCGGTCAGGGCCGTCGCGGCCAGGTACACCGCCAGCGTGATCATGAACAGCTTCTTGCGGCCCAGCCGGTCGGTGAGCCAGCCGAAGAACAGCGCCCCGCTGCAGGCGCCCGCCACGTAGATCGCGGCCGCCATGGTGGTGACCTGCGCGGTGGAGATGCTGATCCCGCTGCCCGACTCGGCGAGCCGGCCGGCGATGTTGCCGACGATCGTGACTTCGAGGCCGTCCAGGATCCAGACGGTGCCCAGGCCGATCACGATGCGCCAGTGCCAGCGGGACCACGGCAACCGGTCGAGCCGCGCCGGCACCGAGGTCTCGACGACATCGGCGTCCGCCGTAGACGGCTTGCCTTCGTGCTCCCGGCGCGTCGGTGGATTCTGCGATGCGGCCATGACGGACCTCCGTACCCGTGCGTGTCCCGGCTGTGGGGCGGCGTCTGCCCGACAGGGCGCCGCCCCACACATGGGACCGGGCGGAGTGCCTTCAGGCACCGCGGGGGCGGACCCACCGCGAGCAGCCGGTGGCTGTCGACGAGCAGACGGAGCGGCGCCCGGCCCGCCGCAGAGCAGGCGGAACGTGCCGGCTGCACCTCCGCGGCAATCCGTGCCGCCGCGAACCGGACCGGCCGGCGCCGGGGCGCCTGCCGTCCGCCGGGCGGGGTACGCCGGGGATCAGGCTGCCGGATCGGCCCCGGCGAGACGGTTGATGTCCTTGGGGCGCAGGATCCGGGTGCCGGGATCCACGCCCGGCGTGGCCAGGGCGATCATGGCGCGGCCGAGCTGGTCGCCGGTGTTGACCAGGTTCGGCGCCACCTTGCGGAGCAGGAGCAGCAGCGGCCCGGCCACCGCGTAGACCGTCCGGTAGAGCCGGGTCTTGGAGACCACCCCGTGCTGCGGCGCCACGATGCCGGGCCGGACCATGTACGCCTGGAACGGCAGCCGCAGCAGCTCGTTCTCGGTCCGGCCCTTGACCCTGGCCCACATCGAGCGGCCCCGCTCGGTGCTGTCGGTGCCCTCGCCCGAGACGTAGACGAAAGTCAGCGCGGGGTTGGCGGCGGCCAGCGTGCGGGCCACCTTGAGCGTCAGGTCGTAGGTGATCCGCCGGTACGCGTCCTCCTTCATCCCGACCGAGGAGACGCCCAGGCAGAAGAAGCACGCGTCGTAGCCGGCCAGGCCGAGGTCCGGCGCGCCGAGGTCGGACGGGTCCGGCTGGAGGACGTCCCGCAGTTTGCGGTGCGCCAGGCCGAGCGGCGTCCGCCCGATCGTCAGGACGCTTTCGACGGAGTCGTCCCGCAGGCACTCGCGCAGGACGGCCCGGCCGATCATGCCGGTCGCACCGAAGATGATGACGTTCACGGGCCCAGCCTAGGCGCCGGCGGGCGGGACCCGGCGGACCGCCGGGACCGCGTCGCCGCGCACCCGCGCACCCGCGCACCCGCGCACCCGCGCACCCGCGCACCGGCGGACCGGCGGACCGCGGTCGGCCGTCCGCCGGGGCCCGGCTACCGCAGGCTGCGCAGGTACTCGCGGTTCATCGCCGCGATGCTCGGCAACGGGATGCCCTTGGGGCAGGCGGTGGCGCACTCGCCGGTGTTGGTGCAGCCACCGAAGCCCTCGCTGTCCATCGCCTCCACCATCGACCGCACCCGGCTGCTCCGCTCCGGCGCGCCCTGCGGCAGCACGTTCAGGTGCACCACTTTGGCGGAGGTGAAGAGCATCGCCGACCCGTTCGGGCAGGCGGCCACGCAGGCGCCGCAGCCGATGCACTCGGCGTGCTCGAAGGCGGTGTCGGCGGCCTCCTTGGGGACGGGCGTGGCGTGCGCCTCGGGGGCGCTGCCGGTGGGGGCGGTGATGTACCCGCCTGAGCCGATGATCCGGTCGAAGGCCGAGCGGTCCACCACCAGGTCCTTGACCACCGGGAACGCGGCGGCCCGCCAGGGCTCCACGTCGATGGTGTCGCCGTCCTCGAAGTGCCGCATGTGCAGCTGGCAGGTGGTGGTCCGCTCCGGGCCGTGCGCCCGGCCGTTGATGACCATGCCGCAGGCGCCGCAGATGCCCTCGCGGCAGTCGTGGTCGAAGGCGACGGGGGTGTCGCCGCGCAGGATCAGCTCCTCGTTGAGGGTGTCCAGCATCTCCAGGAAGGACATGTCGGGGCTGATGCCGCCGACCTGGTAGGTGGTCATCGAGCCGGCGGTGTCGGGGCCCGCCTGGCGCCAGATCCGCAGGGTGAGGTTCATGCGTAGCTCCGCTGGGTGGGGTGGACGTACTCGAAGTCGAGGTGCTCGCGGTGGAGCACGGGCGGGGCACCGGTGCCGGTGAACTCCCAGGCGGCGGCGTACGAGAACTCCTCGTCCCGGCGGGCCGCCTCGCCCTCCGGCGTGCGGCTCTCCTCGCGGAAGTGGCCGCCGCAGGACTCGGTGCGGTGCAGGGCGTCCAGGCACATCAGCTCGGCGAGTTCGAAGTAGTCGACCAGCCGGTTGGCCTTCTCCAGCGACTGGTTGAGCTCCTGGCCGGTGCCCGGCACCTTGATCCGGCGCCAGAACTCCTCCCGCAGCTGCGGGATCCGCTCCAGCGCCCGGCGCAGCCCGGCCTCCTCGCGGGCCATCCCGCACTCCTCCCAGAGGAGTTCGCCGAGTTCGCGGTGGAAGGAGTCGGGGGTGCGGTCGCCGTCGACCGCGAGGATCAGGTTGAGCCGGTCGGTGACCTCGGCCGTGACCTCCTCGATCGCGGGGTGGTCCGCCGGCACCGGCTCGGCGGTGTGCCGGGCGAGGTAGTCGTTGAGGGTGGCCGGGAGGACGAAGTAGCCGTCGGCCAGGCCCTGCATCAGGGCGCTGGCACCGAGCCGGTTGGCGCCGTGGTCGGAGAAGTTGGCCTCGCCGATCGCGAACAGGCCCGGCAGGCTGGTCTGCAGGTCGTAGTCGACCCAGAGCCCGCCCATGGTGTAGTGGATCGCGGGGTAGATCCGCATCGGCACCCGGTACGGGTCCTCGGCGGTGATCCGCTCGTACATCTCGAACAGGTTCCCGTACCGCGCCTCGACCTGCTCGCGGCCGAGCCGGGCGATCGCGTCGGCGAAGTCCAGGTAGACGCCCTGGCCGCCGGGCCCGACGCCGCGCCCCTCGTCGCAGACGTTCTTGGCGGCGCGGGAGGCGATGTCGCGCGGTACCAGGTTGCCGAAGGAGGGGTAGATCCGCTCCAGGTAGTAGTCCCGCTCCTGCTCGGGGATCTCCGCCGGCGGGCGGGTGTCGCCCTTGGCCTTCGGCACCCAGATCCGGCCGTCGTTGCGCAGCGACTCGCTCATCAGGGTCAGCTTCGACTGGTGGTCGCCGCTGCGCGGGATGCAGGTCGGGTGGATCTGGGTGAAGCACGGGTTGGCGAAGTGCGCGCCACGGCGGTGGGCTCGCCAGACAGCCGTCGCGTTGGAGTTCTTGGCGTTGGTGGAGAGGTAGAAGACGTTCCCGTAGCCGCCGCTGGCGAGCACCACGGCGTCCGCCAGGTGGGTGGAGATCTCGCCGGTGACCAGGTCGCGGGCGACGATGCCGCGGGCCCGGCCGTCGATCACGACCAGGTCGAGCATCTCGGTGCGCGGGTGCATCTCGACGTTGCCGGCCGCGATCTGGCGGGAGAGCGCCTGGTAGGCGCCGAGCAGCAGCTGCTGCCCGGTCTGGCCGCGGGCGTAGAAGGTGCGGGAGACCTGGACCCCGCCGAAGGACCGGGTGTCCAGCAGGCCGCCGTACTCGCGGGCGAACGGGACGCCCTGGGCGACGCACTGGTCGATGATCTCCACCGAGACCTGGGCCAGCCGGTGGACGTTGGACTCGCGGGCCCGGAAGTCCCCGCCCTTGACGGTGTCGTAGAACAGCCGCCGGACGGAGTCCCCGTCGTTGCGGTAGTTCTTGGCCGCGTTGATGCCGCCCTGCGCGGCGATCGAGTGGGCCCGGCGGGGGGAGTCCTGGAAGCAGAACTGCACGACGTGGTAGCCCTGTTCGGCCAGGGTGGCGCCCGCGGAGCCGCCCGCCAGGCCGGTGCCGACCACGATCACGGTGTGCTTGCGGCGGTTCGCCGGGTTGACCAGCTTCGCCTCGAACCGCCGCTGGTCCCAGCGCTGTTCGATCGGCCCGGCCGGGGCCTTGGTGTCGACGACCGGCTCGCCGACGGTGTAGGCGGCGTAGTCGGTGGGCGGGGCGGACTCCGCGGAGGGGGCGGGGCCGCCGGGGCCGGCGGCGTTGCTGGGGGTGTCGGGCGTGTTCAACTCACCACTCCGGTCATGACGGCCACGGGTACGGACAGGAAGCCGGCGGTCAGCACCAGGGCCAGGCCGTTGGCGGTGGCCTTGAGCGCGCGGTCCCGGCGGGCGTTGTTGGCGCCCAGGGTCTGGGCGGCGCTCCAGAAGCCGTGCCGGATGTGCAGCCCGACGGCCAGCATCGCCACGATGTAGATCACGCAGCTGTACCACTGCGAGAACGAGGCCACGATGTTCTGGTACGGGTGCCCCTCCTCGGCGCGCGGGTTCACGGTGAGGGTGGTCAGGTCGAGGATGTGCCAGACGATGAACAGGGCCAGGATGATCCCGCCCCAGCGCATGGTGCGGGTCGCGTAGCTCGCCCGCCGCCGGCGGTGCGCGTACCCGGTCGGCCGGGCGGCGAGGTCGCGACGGCTCAGCTGGTAGGCGGCCACGCCGTGCAGGCCGACGGCCGCCAGCAGCCCGAGGCGGGCGATCCAGAGGAACCAGCCGTGCCCGAGGAACGGCTGCCCGAGGGTGCGCAGCCAGGCCGCGTACCCGTTGATGTCGTCGGGGCCGAAGAAGACCTTGAGGTTCCCGAGCATGTGGAAGACGAGGTAGAGCAGCATGACCAGTCCGCTGACGGCCATCACCGCCTTCTTGCCGACGGTCGACCGCCAGAGGGTCTCCAGAGTGGACGGTTTACGGCCCGTCCGAGTCGCCTGTGCCATACCGACCACGGTAGGAACCGCCGGACGGTGCGTCCAAGACATGCTGCGGCTGGTGACCATAGCCCTGGCCTATCGTGGGAGGTGTGCAGCTCCAGCAACTCCGCTACTTCGTCGCCGTCGCCGACGCCCGGCACTTCACCCGGGCGGCCGAGGCCGAGCATGTCGCCCAGCCGTCGCTCTCCCAGCAGATCCGCTCGCTGGAGAGGGAGTTGGGGGCCGAGCTGTTCCACCGGGCCCGGGGGAACATCGCCCTGACCGACGCCGGCGACGCCCTGCTCCCGCTGGCCCGGCGCATCCTGGCCGACACCGAGAGCGCCCGGCTGGCCGTGCAGGAGACCGTCCGGCTGCGACGCGGCCGGGTCCGGCTCGGGGCGCCGCCGAGCCTGTGCACCAGCCTGGTGCCGGACGTCCTGCGCGGGTTCCGGGACCAGTACCCGGAGGTCACGCTGGTGGTGAGGGAGGGCGGCTCGCGGGACCTGGTGCGCAGCCTCGGCGCCGGCGAGCTGGACCTGGCGCTGATCATCGCCTCGCCGGCCGGCGAGGCGCTCGGCCCGGCCCTCGCGGTGACCGAGCTGCTGCACGAGGAACTGGTGCTGGTCTCGGCCGGCGCCGGCCCGCGCCGCCGGCCACGGATCCGGGTCGAGGAGCTGCGGGAGCAGCCGCTGGTGATGTTCCGGGAGGGCTACGACCTGCGGGAGACCACCATCGAGGCCTGCCGGGCCGCGGGTTTCGAGCCGGTCTTCGCCGTCGAGGGCGGTGAGATGGACGCCGTGCTGGGGTTCGTCCGGGCGGGCCTGGGGCCGGCCGTGCTGCCGGGGATGGTCGCCGCGCACTCGGGGCTCGTCGTCAGGCACTTCTCCGGCACCGGGCTGGGGCGGACCATCGCGGTCGCGCACGGGCGGGAGGTGCCGCTGACCAGGGCCGCCGCCGCGCTGCGGGCCGCCCTGCTGGAGCATCTGCGGGAGGCGGCCCGGACGGGTGGGCTGCCGCCCGGCACGCGGTTGCTGCTGGACTGATCGCGCTGGGAGCGCGCGGGGTTCGGGCGGTGGCCGGGTGGGGTCGGGTGGGTCCCGGGCGGCCGAATATGCAACCCGATGGTTGCGTCTGCGTCGGGAATCGTGCGACCATCGAACCAACGTTTCCGGGGAGGGGTACGGCATGGTCGCTGACCGAATCGAGCGTGAGATCGTCATCGCGGCGCCGCCCGAGCGGGTCTGGGCCGTGCTCACCGACCCGGCGTTCCTGGGCACCTGGTTCGGCGGCGGCGCCCCGGCCGACCTCGACCTGCGCCCCGGCGGCCGGCTGGTCTTCGACCGGCTGGGCCAGGGCACGATCCCGGCCCGGATCGAGCGGGTCGAACCCCCGCGGTGCCTCGCCTACCGCTGGTCGCAGGGGCTCCCCGGTGAAGAGCCGGACGCGGGCAACTCCACCCTCGTCGAGTTCACCCTCGTCCCGGACGGCGCGGTCACCAGGCTGCAGATGGTGGAGAGCGGCTTCGCGGGCCTGGACACCACCCAGGACGTCCGCCGGGCGCGGCGCGAGCAGAACAACGCGGGCTGGCACCACAAGCTCGCCGAGCTGCGGCAGCACACCGAGCAGCTGGTGGTATGACGCCCGCCCCCGACGCGGTGGACCGGGTGCTGGTCGCCCTGGCCGACCCGATGCGGCGCCGGATCCTGGACGGACTGGCCGCCACCGGCGACGCCACCGCGACCACCCTGGCCGCCGGGCTGCCGGTCAGCCGGCAGGCCGTCGTCAAACACCTCGCCGTCCTCGGCCGCGCCGGCCTGGTGCTCGCGCTCCGCTCCGGGCGGGAGGTGCACTACCGGCTCTGCCCGCAACCGCTCGACGCCACCTCGCGGTGGATGGCCGGGCTCGCCACCGCCTGGGACGGCCGGCTGCAGGGCCTCAAGCACCTCGCCGAAGCGGCCCGGGACACCGGCGCCGCCGTCCCGGCCGGGCTGTCCGGACCGGTGGCGCAGCCCGGACAGCCCGAGCAGTCCGGGCTGCGGGCGCAGCCCGGGCGGTCCGGACGGGCGGAGCGGACCGGCGCCGCCGTCCCGGCCGGGCTGTCCGGACCGGTGGCGCAGCCCGGACAGCCCGAGCAGTCCGGACAGGTGGCGCAGCCCGGGCGGTCCGGACGGGCGGAGCGGACCGTGGACCGGGCCCCGCAGCCGCCGGCCGGCACCGGCCCCGCCACCGCGACGGCGCACGAAGGCCCGGGGACACCCCGGGCCTTCGCCGCTACCGGGGTCAGGCGGGGAGGATCGCCTCGATCGCCTCGACGACCTCCGGGGCCAGCGGCTCGGTGCGCGGGCGGATCCGGGCGGCCACCGTGCCGTCCGGGGTGATCAGGAACTTCTCGAAGTTCCAGCTGATGTCGCCGGCCTCGCCCGCGGCGTCGGCGGCCTTGGTCAGCTCGGCGTACAGCGGGTGCCGGTCGTCGCCGTTCACGTCGGTCTTCTCGAACAGCGGGAAGGAGACCCCGTACGTGGTCGAGCAGAAGGTCTGGATCTCCTCCGAGCTCCCCGGCTCCTGCCCGGCGAACTGGTTGGAGGGGAAGCCGAGGACGCTGAAGCCCCGCGCCCCGTACTGCTCCTGCAGGCTCTCCAGGCCGGCGTACTGCGGGGTCAGCCCGCACTTGGAGGCGACGTTGACGATCAGCAGCGCCTTGCCCTTGTAGTCGGCCAGCGAGGCGGCCTCGCCGGACAGCGTGCGCAGCGGGATGTCGTACAGGCTCACGAGGGTGTCCTTCGGTCGGTCGGGTCGGTCGGGTCGGTCGGGTCGGTCGGTACGGATGGTGCCATGGCGCACAACCACGACCGGGACCGGCATGTTCCGCCCCGGCGGCCCCGATCCGCGCGCGGTGCGCCGCCCCGCGCCGGGTACTTGCCGACCGCAATGGCTGAGATGGTGTGCGAATCGCCCGAACCGTGACCTACCGGTGCCTCAGAACGGGAACCCGCAGGCCGCGCGCCGCGTCGATTGCAGAGGCCGCACCACCGTGCGGCGCAGGTGGAGGCAGGAACGAACGGGGGGCGGTCGCGATGGACGCCGACGCTGCGGGCAGGAACGGCGAGGACGCGGGGCAGGCCGACGGCACCGGCGGCTGGGTGCTGCCCGGCTACACGCACGGCAGGGAGCTGGGCACCGGCGCCAGCGGCCGGGTGGTGCTGGCCACCCACGACGCCACCGGAACCCCCGTCGCCGTCAAGTACCTCAACCGCGCGGCCGGCGGCGACAACCTGCGGGCCGAGGCCGAGGTGCTCGGCGGGCTCCGCTCGCCGTACGTCACCCGGCTGTACGAGTACGTGGAGAGCAGCCAGGGCTGCGCCATCGTGATGGAGCTGGTCGACGGCCTCGCGCTGCGCACGCTGCTGCGCGAGGAGGGCGCCACCACCCCGCGAGCCGCGCTGGTGGTGCTCAAGGGCTCCCTGCTCGGCCTGGCCGCCGCCCACGCGGCGGGCGTGGTGCACCGCGACTACAAGCCCGGCAACGTGCTGGTCGCCGCCGACGGCAGCTCCAAGCTGGTCGACTTCGGCATCGCGGTGCGCAGCGGCGACGACCGCGACATCTCCGGCACCCCGGCCTACCTGGCGCCCGAGCAGTGGGCCGGCCGGCCCGCGTCCCCGGCGGCGGACGTCTACTCGGCGACGGTGACCTTCTTCGAGTGCCTGACCGGCGCCCGTCCGTACGACGGCGCCACCATCGCCGAACTCGCGGTGCAGCACACCGAGGCCCCGATCCCGGACGAGCTGGCGCCCGCCGAGGTCCGGCCGCTGATCAGGGCCGGGCTGGCCAAGACCCCGGCGTCCCGCCCGGACAGCGCCGCCAGCTTCGTCACCGAGCTGGAGGCGGTCGCGGTGGCCGGCTACGGGCCGGACTGGGAGGAGCGCGGCCGCGCGGAGCTCGCCGCCCTGGTGCTGGCGCTGGCGATGCTGCTGCCCTGGGGCGGCGCGGGGGCCGGCGACGGCGGTACGGCGCTGGCGCACACCTCGCTGGCGCAGAGCAGCCTGCCCCCCGCCGGCGCGGGCGCGGGCGCGAGCGGGCTGCGGACGGCGCCCAGGCTCGGCAGGCGCGCCAAGGTGCTGGCCGGGGCCGGGGTGGGCCTGCTGGTCGCCGGGTCCTTCGCCGGGGTGGCGGTGGCCGGAGCGGGCGAGCGGGACGCCCGCACCGTGCTGGCGGCCCCGTCGCCGGAGGCCACCACGGTGATCGGACCGGGGAGCCTGCCGTCCGGGACACCGACCGCCACGGACGGCCCGACCCCCACCGGCGAGGCCTCGCCCTCGCCCGGCCCGACGGAGTCCGGCTCCCCGTCGCCCTCGGCCTCGGCGTCGGCCGGCCCGGTCGCCACGGCCACGGCCACCACCCGGCCGACCACCGCCGTCCCGACCGCGAGCGGCAAGCCCTCGGCGCCCGCCACCTCGCCGGCCCCGCCGACCCCCAGCGCCACCACCCCGAGCGCGACGGTGGCGCCCCCGCCGGTGAAGGCCCGGGTCACCGGGCTCAGCCTGGACTCGCTGACCTGCGGGGGCCGCTACGACACGGTGGGCACGGTGACCGTGCAGACGGACGGCGCCGCCGACGTCGTCCTGACGCTCAGCTGGACCCACCGGGCCAGCACCACCGCGCCCAACGTGGTGGCGGCCACCCAGACGGTGGTGATCCCGAAGGGGTCGACCGGGCTGAAGGCCGTCGCCTACCCGCACGCCTTCGGCTCCGCCGACACGTACCCGATCTGGGGCCTGCAGATCTCGACCAACCCGACGGCCGACCCGAGCCGGACGGTCAAGTACCGGGAACTGTACGCCTACACCTGCAACCCGCCCCGCTGAGCCGGAACCACACGCCCAGGAGGGCAGCATGACCACACCGGGAAAACCCCCGACCGACCCTGACGAGGCGCTCACCGTCCGGCTGGACGAGGAGGCCGCCGAGCGGACCGCCAAACTGGGCCGGGCGTCAGGCGCCACCGCGCCCGGGGCGCCGGCTCCGTCCGCCGGACCGTCCGACGACGATGCCGCCACCGTGTTGGACCCGACCGCCTGGGCCACCGCCGCTCCCGCGCAGCCGGTCGTCCCCGCGCAGCCGGTGGCACCGCCGCAGCCGATGGCGCTGCCGCCGCTGGTGGGCGGTACCCGGACCCTCGGCACCTCCGGTGCGGCGGAGGACGCCACCCAGCGGCTCGACGCGCCGGTGCCGGCCGGCCATTTGGCCGCTCCGGTGCCGTTGCCGACCGCCGCCCCCGAGGACGAACGGCCGCTGGCCGAGGGTGAGTTGCGCCGCTTCGGCCCGGGTGTTCCGGCGGCGGCCGCCGCGGTCTGGCACGGCGAGGTGGAGCCGGAGCGGCCGGTCCGGCGCAAGGGCCGGCGCCGGCTGCTCGCCCTCGTCCTGCTGCTCGCCGTGCTGGCGTTGCTCGCCTGGCGCTGGTACACCCCGCCGCTGGCCGTCAGCTCGGTCACCGTCGCCACCGACCCGGCCGGCCCGCCGTGCGGCGGCGCCGCCGTCGTCACGGCCACCGCGCAGACCAACGGCCGTGCGGGGAACATCCGTTACCGCTGGGTGCGCAGCGACGGCAGCTCGTCCGGCGAGCTGGTGCAGTCGGTTCCGTCCGGTACCCGGCAGGCCGACCTGGTGCTGCGCTGGACCTTCGACGGCCACGGCACCATGCAGGCCACCGCCACGGTCGAGATCCTCTCCCCGGGGCAGCGGACCGCGGCCGCGAGCTTCACCTACTCCTGCCCCTGAGGGGGCGGACCCCGCCCCGCCGGAGGCCCGGGTCCCGGGCCTCCGGCGGTCAGAGGGTGATCTGGTAGAGGATGAACCCGCGGTTCTCCGCCACCTGGTCGTAGAGCCGGCGGGCGGTCGCGTTGCTCTCCTGGGTGGACCAGTACACCCGGCTGCAGCCGCGCTCGCGGGCCCGGTCGGTGACGGCGGCGATCAGCGCCCGCCCGACGCCGCGGCCGCGGACCTCGGGGGCGGTGAACAGGTCCTGGAGGTAACAGACGTCCGGTGCGGTGGTGCTGGCGTGCACCAGGAAGTGCGTGATGCCCACCAGCCGGCCGTCGAGCCGGGCGCCGAGGGCGTGCAGCACGGTGTCGTCGAGGAACGCCGTCCAGGCCCGCTCGTACATCTCCGGCGTGATCTCGCGCCGGTAGAAGTCGAGGTACCCCCGGAAGAGCACCTCCCAGTCGGCGCGGTCCTCCGGGGAGAGCCTGTCGATGCTGACGCCGTCCTGAGTCATGGGTGCCGCCTTCCGCGGGTGGGGCCGTCCGAACGGCACGACCTTACGCGGGCGCACACCCGTACGGGCCCCCGGCACTGCTCGTGGCAGTACCGGGGGCCCGTACGGGTGGTCAACTCCGCCGCGGTGCAGCGGTGCTGACGTCGATCAGGACTTCGATCAGGACGTCGATCGGGACTTCGGTCAGGACTTGAGGGCCTTGATCGCGGTCGGGGCGTGGCCGGGCTCGGTGGCCAGCTCCTCCCACTCGTTGATCGCGTCGATGCCGGCGGCACCCATCGAGATGTTGGTGACCCGCTCCAGGATCGCCTCGACGACGACCGGCACGCGGAACTCGGCGGCCAGCTTCTTGGCCTCCTCGAAGGCCGGCAGCAGCTGCTCCGGCTCGGTGACCCGGATGGCCTTGCAGCCGAGGCCCTCGACGACCTTGACGTGGTCCACGCCGTAGACGCCCAGCTCGGGGGAGTTGATGTTCTCGAACTCCAGGTTGACCTGGAAGTTGATGTCCAGGCCGCGCTGCGCCTGGCGGATCAGGCCCAGGTAGGCGTTGTTGACCAGGACGTGGACGTAGGGGATCCGGTGCTGGGCGCCGACGGCCAGCTCCTCCAGCATGAACTGGAAGTCGTAGTCGCCGGAGAGGGCGACCACCGGGGTCTGCGGGTCGGCGGTGGCGACACCGAGGGCGGCCGGGATGGTCCAGCCGAGCGGGCCGGCCTGGCCGCAGTTGATCCAGTGGCGCGGCTTGTAGACGTGCAGCATCTGCGCGCCGGCGATCTGGGACAGGCCGATGGTGGTGACGTAGCGGGTCTCCGGGCCGAAGGCCTTGTTCATCTCCTCGTAGACGCGCTGCGGCTTCATCGGCACGTTGTCGAAGTGCGTGCGGCGCTGCAGGGTGGCCTTGCGCTCCTGGGTGGAGGCGGCCCACGCGCTGCGGTCGGGGAGCTTGCCGGCGGCCTTCAGCTCCTTGGCGACCTCGACGAACAGCTCCAGGGCGGCCTTGGCGTCGGAGGCGATGCCGAAGTCCGGGGCGAAGATCTTGCCGAGCTGGGTCGGCTCGATGTCCACGTGGACGAACTTGCGGTCCTTGGTGTAGACGGCGAGGTCGCCGGTGTGGCGGTTGGCCCAGCGGTTGCCGATGCCGAGGACGAAGTCCGACTCCAGCAGGTTGGCGTTGCCGTAGCGGTGCGAGGTCTGCAGGCCGACCATGCCGGCGTTCAGCTCGTGGTCGTCGGCGAGGATGCCCCAGCCCATCAGGGTCGGGATGACGGGGGTGCCGGTGAGCTCGGCGAACTCGACCAGCAGCTCGGAGGCGTCGGCGTTGATGACGCCGCCGCCGGCGACGATCAGCGGGCGCTCGGATTCGAGCAGGAACCCGACGGCCTTCTCGATCTGCGCACGGGTCGCGAACGGCTTGTAGACCGGCAGCGGCGCGTAGGTCTCGGGGTCGAACTCGATCTCGGTCAGCTGGACGTCGATCGGCAGGTCGATCAGGACCGGGCCGGGACGGCCGGAGCGCATCAGGTGGAAGGCCTGCTGGAACACGCCGGGGACCTGCGCGGCCTCCAGGACGGTGGTCGCCGCCTTGGTGACCGGCTTGGCGATCGAGGCGATGTCGACGGCCTGGAAGTCCTCCTTGTGCAGCTTCGCGACCGGGGCCTGGCCGGTGATGCAGAGGATCGGGATCGAGTCGGCGATCGCCGAGTAGAGACCGGTGATCATGTCGGTGCCGGCCGGGCCCGAGGTGCCGATGCAGACACCGATGTTGCCGGCCTTGGCGCGGGTGTACCCCTCGGCCATGTGCGAGGCGCCCTCGACGTGGCGCGCGAGCGTGTGCCGGATCTCGCCGGAGGCCTTGAGCGCGGCGTAGAAGGGGTTGATCGCCGCGCCGGGCACGCCGAACGCGACCTCGACGCCTTCGCGCTTGAGGATCTCCACTGCCGCGCGGGCGGCTGTCATTCGAGGCATCGGGTTTCTCCTGCGTCGGCCCGTTGTGGGTCGGAGGGCTCATCTCCTGAGTTCCACGATACGGAAGAACGGTTTTGGTATGCGGAAACAACGTACGGTGAGCCCCGCGCGGCCGTCAAGGCCGATTCAACAGAATGTTGTAGTTTGCGGAAGGGCCAGGCTGTCACCTCCCCGGCGGCCCGAACAGGCGGCCTTCCTACAGCCCGGGGGTGCCCGCGGGCCGCCGGTCTCGTCGTTTGATGCAATCCGGGCACCGTGTGCAGGCGGGCCCGGCCCGCCGTGAGTCGCCCTGACCGGAACTGCCCCGCCGGGAACCGCCCCGCCCGGAACCGCCCGCCCCGCCCGGAACGCCGACGAGCCGGCCCCTCCACCCAGGACGGGGGGAGGGGCCGGCTCGTGCGGTGCGGGCGGCGCGGCGGCCGCCGCGGCGGGATCAGGCGGCGCGGCGCCCGCGCAGGCGGTGGGCGGCGGCCAGCTCGGCGTAGCGGCGCCCGCTGGTCTTCACCGTGCGCTGCTGCGTCTTGTAGTCGACGTGGACGAGGCCGAAGCGCTTGTCGTAGCCGTAGGCCCACTCGAAGTTGTCCAGCAGCGACCAGGCGAAGTAGCCGGCCAGCGGAGCGCCCTTGGAGACGGCCCTGGCGCAGGCGGCCAGGTGCTGCTCCAGGTACTCGGTGCGCTCCGGGTCGTGCACCGAACCGTCGGCGCCGACCACGTCCTGGTACGCCGAACCGTTCTCGGTGACGTAGATCTTCTGCACGCCGTAGTCGTCGGTCAGGCGCAGCAGCAACTGCTCCAGGCCGGGGCCGTGCACCTCCCAGTCCATCGCGGTGTGCTCGACGTTCGGGCCGGGCACCTGGCGGAAGTGCGGGGCGGGGCCGGTGGTGTCGCCGGTGACGATCTGCCGGAAGTAGTAGTTCAGGCCGATCCAGTCCAGCGGCGCGCTGATCAGCTCCAGGTCGCCGTCCCGGACGGGCAGCTCGACCCCGTACAGCTCCACCATGTCCTGGGGGTAGCCGCGACCCAGGATCGGGTCCAGCCACCAGCGGTTGATGTGGCCGTCGCCGCGCTGCGCGGCCAGGCGGTCGCCCTCGCTGTCGGTGGCCGGGTGGACCGGGCTGAGGTTGTTGACGATGCCGATGCTCGCGTTCGGGATCGCCGCCCGCAGCGCCTGCACGGCCAGGCCGTGGCCCAGGTGCAGGTGGTACGAGGCGCGGACGGCGGCGGTGAGGTCCTTGAGACCGGGCGCCATGTTGCCGTCGAGGTGTCCGATCCAGGCCGAGCAGAGCGGCTCGTTCAGGGTCGCCCAGTTGGTGATCCGGTCGCCGAGCGCACCGGCGACGACCTCCGCGTACTCACCGAAGCGCTCGGCGGTCTCGCGGACGGGCCAGCCGCCGCGGTCCTGCTGGGCCTGCGGGAGGTCCCAGTGGTAGAGGGTGGGGAACGGTGTGATCCCCTTCTCCAGCAGGCCGTCGGTGAGCCGGTCGTAGAAGTCGAGGCCGGCCTGGTTGACCCGGCCGTCGGCCTGCGGGACGATCCGCGGCCAGGCGATCGAGAACCGGTAGGCGTCCAGGCCGAGCTGCCCGGCTATGCCGAGGTCCTCGGGCCAGCGGTGGTAGTGGTCGCACGCCACGTCGCCGGTGTCACCGTTGTCGACCTTCCCCGGGGTGTGGGAGAAGGTGTCCCAGATGGAGGGGGCGCGGCCGTCCTCGTCCACGGCTCCTTCGATCTGGTAGGCGGCGGTGGCCGCGCCCCAGACGAAGTCGTCGGGGAGAGCACTGAGGTCGTTCACGAAATGCCTTTCGGGGATGGTCACTTGACGGCTCCGGCGGTGAGGCCGGCTACCAGGTAGCGCTGCAGGAGGAGGAAGCCGGCGACGACGGGGATGCTCACCACGAGGGAGGCGGCCATCACCTGGTTCCAGTACACGTTGTTCTGGGTGGCGTACCCCTGGAGGCCGACGGCGAGGGTCCGGGTGGTCTGGTTGGTCATGACGGAGGCGAACAGCACCTCGCCCCAGGCGGTCATGAAGGCGTAGACCGAGACGGCGACGATGCCCGGCACGGCGGCCGGCACGACGATCTTCAGCAGCGTGCGCAGCGGCCCGCAGCCGTCCACCGCGGCGGCCTCGTCGAGGTCGCGCGGGATGGAGTCGAAGTACCCGACCAGCATCCAGATGGAGAACGGGAGCGAGAAGGTGAGGTAGGTGAGGATCAGCCCGCCGCGGCTGCCGAGCAGCGCGATCCCGGTGCTGTTGCCGATGTTGACGAAGATCAGGAACAGCGGCAGCAGGAACAGGATGCCGGGGAACATCTGGGTGGAGAGCACCGTGACGGTGAACAGCTTGCGGCCGCGGAAGCGGTAGCGGCTGACCGCGTAGGCCGCGAAGATCGCGATCACCACCGAGAGCGCGGTGGCGCTGACCGAGACGATCAGCGAGTTCACGAAGTAGTCGCCGAGCGGGACGGTGGTCCAGATGTCGACGTAGGGCTGCAGGGTGAAGCTGCTGGGTATCCAGGAGAACGCTCCCTGGACGTCCTGCAGCGGCTTCATCGAGGAGCTGATCATCACGAACAGCGGGGTCAGCACGAAGGCCGACAGCAGCAGCAGGAACACCCGGCGCGACCACTTGAACGAGGCCGGCGGAGCCATCGGTGAGACGGGAGCCTTAGGCATCGGCGTCCCTCCGTCGTGAGGTGAGGAAGAGGTAGACGGCCGTCACCAGCAGCAGGAAGAGCAGCAGCAGCACGGACATCGCCGAGCCGACACCGAAGTTCCAGGTGACGAACGAGGACTGGTAGATGTGGATGGAGATCAGGTCGGCGGCCTCCGGTGCGGACTTCCCGAACAGCACGTACGGCGTGTTGAAGTCGTTGAAGGTCCACAGGAACAGCACCAGCACCAGGACCTGGTTGACCGGGCGCAGCGAGGGCAGGGTGATCTTGCGGATCTGCTGCCAGACGCCGGCGCCGTCCATCGAGGAGGCCTCGTACAGCTCCCGGGGGATGTTCTGCAGGCCGGCCATCAGCGTGAGGAACGCGAACGGCCAGGACTTCCAGACCGAGACCACGACCAGGGCGGTGAAGCTGTTGTCACCGATCAGCCAGAACGGCTTCTCGTCCATCAGGTGCAGCTGGTCGACCAGCACGTGGTTGATCAGGCCGGTGTCCCGCTGGAACATGAACGACCAGGTGATCACGGCGGCGTAGACCGGCAGGGCGTACGGGACGAGGAACAGGGCCCGGAGGATGCCCCGCCCGCGGAACGCGTCCTGCATGTAGATCGCCGCCGCCGTGCCCAGCAGCCAGGAAAGGCCGACCGACAGGACGGTGAAGCAACACGTTGTCCAGAACGAGTTGAGCAGCGACTGGCCGACCGGAGCACTGAAGTCCACCGCCATGCGGTAGTTCCCCAGGCCGGTCCAGGGTGCGGCCGACCAGTCTCGGATGAAGAACTGGGTGAGCTGTTTGAAGCTCATCACGATGCCGACCACCATCGGGACCAGGTGGATCAGCAGCTCCAGCGCGAGGGCGGGGAGCAGGAGCAGGTAGGGCAGAGCCCCTCGGGGGTGGCGCAGTCGGCGCAGTCGCTGTCGCACGTCAGGACGCCGGCATCTGCTGCTGAGCCTTGGTGAGCTCGGCCTTCACGCTGTCGTCGGTGACCGGCTTGCCCGCGGCGGCGGCGGCGAGCAGGTTCTTCACCGCGGTGCCGACCAGGGTCTCGAACTGGCTCTCGTTGGCGACCTGGGGGAGCGGCGCGGAGCTGGTGGCCAGCACGTCGTTCAGGGTGGTGAGGTCCGGGGTGGCGAAGACCGGGTCCTTGCCGGCCTCCTTCACCGGCGGGATCGAGCCGTAGGTGCTGTTCAGGGTCTTCTGCTCCTCGTTGCTCGTCATGAACTTCACGAACTGGAGCGAGCCGTCGAGGTTCTTGGTGTTCTTGAACACCGCGAGGTTGATGCCGGCGACCATCGACTTGATGGCCTTGTCACCGGTGGCACCGGCCTGGATCGGGACCGGGGCGACCCCGTAGTCCTCCGGGTTCATCCCCTGGGACTTGAGGTTGGCACCGGCCGACTGCCACATGATCATCGCGGCCTTGCCGGTGGCGAAGTCGCTCAGCGTCTGGTTGTTGGAGTACTCGGCGTTGCCGGGCGCGGCGACCTTGTCCTTGGCGACGAAGTCGACGTACTGCTTGATCGCCTTGACGGCCTCGGGGCTGTCGAACTTCGGCTTGCCGGAGGCGTCGAAGAAGTCGGCGCCGTTCTGCTTGCCGAAGGTGAAGGCGTGGTGGACGTTCTCCGAGACGTTGCCGCCCTCGATCGCGAGGCCGTACTTGCCGTCCTTGGTGAGCTTCTGCGCGTCGGCCTGGAACTCGTCCCAGGTGGCCGGGGCCTTGTCGATGCCGGCGGCCGCGAACATCTTCTTGTTGTAGTAGAGGCCGTAGGCCATCGAGTACAGCGGCACGGCGGCCGGGTCCTTGCCGGCGGCGCCGGCCGAGGCGATGGTGGACGGCAGGAAGCGGTCCTTGCCGCCGATCTTGCCGAAGGTGGCCTCGTCGAAGGGCAGCAGCGCGCCGGTGGCCTGGAGCGAGGCCGACCAGGTGTTGCCGATGTTGAGGACGTCGGGGCCCTGGCCGGAGGCGGTGGCGGCGAGGATCCGGTTCAGCAGGTCGGACCAGGGCACGACCTCCAGGTTGACCTTGATGCCGGTCTGCTGCTCGAACTTTCTGAGCTCGGGCTCGAGGACCTGCTTGTCGTTCTCGATGCTGGTGCCCTGGTTGCTGGCCCAGTAGGTGAGCGTCTTGGGGGCACTGTTGCCCCCGCCGCTGCCGGTGTCGGAGCCGCCCCCGCAGGCGGTTGCGGTGACGGTGAGGGCGGCTACCAGAGCTGTGGCGGCGATGACGCGGCTCGTGCGCATAGCGGAGTTCCCCTCTCAGGGGATGGGTGAGCGACCTTGGTGAAGTGATCAGCCGTGAGGCTTACTTCAGGCCGTGATTTAACTTGTGAGAAAAGCTGGCGTCAAGACTTGTCGCAGCGATAGATTCAGACCAGGAGGGAGTCCGAATGGTGGAGCGAAGCAAGCAGACCGTACGTGACCTGCGAAGAGGCAACCGATCGGTGCTGCTGCGGCACCTGTACTTCGAGGGCCGGCTCAGCCGTCACGAGCTGGGCCGGGACACCGGACTGAGCGGGGGCACGATCAGCAACGTGGTCGGCGAACTCATCGCCGACGGCCTGGTGGAGGAGGCCGGATCGGTCGACTCCGACGGCGGACGACCACGCGTCCTACTCCAGGTGGCGGCCGACCGGGGCTTCCTGATCGGGGTGGACGTCGGAGAGACGCAGGTCAGGGTGGCCCTGTTCGACCTGGCCCTGACCGAGCTGGCCGCCAGCGACCATCCGCTGTCCGACCACGGCCACGACGTCGACCACGTGGTCCAGCTGATCCTGGACGGCCTGGCCGAAGTCCTGGACAGCACCGGGACCGACCGTGACCGGGTGCTCGGCGTCGGCATCGGGGTGCCCGGCATCGTCGAACAGGGCGACCCGGCGGCCGACCCCGCGGACCCGGGCGGCATCGGCGCGGTGGTGCACGGCCAGACCATCGACTGGGACGCCGTCCCGCTCGGCCGCCTGCTGCGGGCCGGCACCGACCTGCCGCTGCACATCGACAACGGCGCGAAGACCCTCGGTCAGGCCGAGATGTGGTTCGGGGCCGGCCGCGGCGCCGGCAACGCCGTGGTCGCGCTGTTCGGCTCGGGCGTCGGGGCCTGCGTGATCGCCAACGGCGTCCCCTACCGCGGCGCCACCAGCAGCGCGGGGGAGTGGGGCCACACCAAGGTCCACGTGGGCGGACGGCTCTGCCGCTGCGGCTCCCGCGGCTGCCTGGAGGCCTACGTCGGCGCCGAGGCGCTGGTGGAGCGCTGGGGGGAGGCCTCCGACTCCAGCGAGAAGGCCGGCCTGGCCGCCCTGCTCGCCGCCGCCGAGGCCGACGACCCGGTGGCCGACGCGCTGCTCTGCGAGACCGCCGAGTACCTGGGCGCGAGCATCGCCGACCTGATCAACCTGTTCAACCCGGAACGGATCGTGATCGGCGGCTGGGCCGGTCTGCTGCTGGGCCCGCGCCTGCTGCCGGCGATCCGCGCCGCGGCCCGCTCGTACGCCCTGCGCTTCCCCTGCGAACAGACCTCGATCGAGCTCGGGCTGCTCGGTCCGGACGCCGTCACGGTGGGCGCCGCGACGCTGCCGCTGGCGCGCTTCTTGGACTCCGGCGGGGACGTGCCGGAGCCCGGGCGGCGAGAGGCCAGGGCGCTGCGCTGAGCGCCGCCGGACGGCCGTCCGGGGCCGGTTGCCCCGGGTGGCCGGGCGGCCGCCCCGGCCGAGGCCCCTCCTGATCTTCGGGGCTCCGGGTGGGGCCCTTCCGGCGGCGCGGTGGGGGAGCGCTCTCCCGACAGGGGCTCTGACCTGCGGCTTCTGCGGCCCGTCGGCTCGCAGCTGGCGCCATAACCCTTTTTCCGCAGGCAAGTTGATTCGCACCGGAAGTGCTGTCCACAGTCTTGACACGCTGGATACGCCACCGCAACACTCCATCCGGGAGCGCTCTCCCGAGTCCCGGTGCGCAGGCACCGGTTGATCCTCCGGCGGTCTCCGCCCTCTTTGCGCAGGTGTCATCGGCACCCGTCAGGCGTCCCGCTCAACCGGCCCCGCACCGGCTTCGCGCGACAGCGTCCCCATCCCCCGCACCCCACCCACAGCAGGAGATGCCCCAGTGAGGTTCACCTCAGCAGGCTCAGGCTCCAGAGTCCGGCGCGCCCCGGCCGCCCTCACCGCGGCCGCCGTGGTCGCCGGCCTCTGCATGGCCGTCCCGGTCACCACCGCCAACGCGGCCGGCACGCTGCTCTCCCAGGGCAAGACGGTCACCGCCTCCTCCACCGAGAACGGTGGCACCCCGGCCACCGCCGCCGTCGACGGCAACACCGGTACCCGCTGGTCCAGCGCCGCGGCCGACGCCCAGTGGCTGCAGGTCGACCTCGGCGTCAGCGCCTCGATCGACAAGGTCGTCCTCAACTGGGAGGCCGCCTACGGCGACGGCTACCAGATCCAGGTCTCCGCCGACGGCGCCTCCTGGACCACGATCTACACCACCACCACGGGCACCGGCGGCGTCGAGACGCTGAACGTCAGCGGCACCGGCCGCTACGTCCGGTTCAACGGCACCCACCGCCACACCGGATACGGCTACTCCCTCTGGGAGTTCCAGGTCTACGGCACCCCCGGCGGCGGCACCGGCCCGACCTGCTCCACCGCCAACGCGGCGCTGAACAAGCCGGCCACCTCCTCCTCCACGGAGAACGGCGGCACCCCCGCCTCGGCCGCCTTCGACGGCAACACCGGCACCCGCTGGGCCAGCGCCGCGAGCGACCCGCAGTGGCTGCAGGTCGACCTCGGCTCCAGCCAGCAGGTCTGCTCGGTCGACCTCAACTGGGAGGCGGCGTACGGCGACGGCTACCAGATCCAGCTCTCGCCCGACGGCACCACCTGGAACACCGTCTACAGCACCACCACGGGCACCGGCGGCGTCGAGACGCTGAACGTCAGCGGCACCGGCCGCTACGTCCGGTTCAACGGCACCCACCGCCACACCGGGTACGGCTACTCCCTCTGGGAGTTCGCCGTGCACACCGGCGGCGGCTCGACCGTCCCGCCGGTCCAGGGCGGCGGCGACCTCGGCCCGAACGTGAAGGTCTTCGACCCGTCCACGCCGAACATCCAGGCCACGGTCGACCAGATCTTCACCCAGCAGGAGTCCAACCAGTTCGGCTCCGAGCGCTACGCGCTGCTGTTCAAGCCGGGCACCTACAGCAACCTGAACGCGCAGATCGGCTTCTACACCTCGATCGCCGGCCTGGGCCTGAACCCCGACGACACCACCATCAACGGTGACGTGACCGTCGACGCCGGCTGGTTCAACGGCAACGCCACCCAGAACTTCTGGCGCTCGGCAGAGAACCTGCACCTCAAGCCGGTCAGCGGCACCGACCGCTGGGCCGTCTCGCAGGCCGCGCCGTTCCGCCGGATGCACGTCGAGGGCGGCCTCAACCTCGCCCCGGCGAGCTACGGCTGGGCCAGCGGCGGCTACATCGCCGACAGCAAGATCGACGGCCAGGTGGGCAACTACTCGCAGCAGCAGTGGTACACCCGCGACAGCTCGATCGGCGGCTTCAGCAACGGCGTCTGGAACCAGACCTTCTCCGGTGTCCAGGGCGCCCCCGCCCAGGGCTTCCCGGACCCGCCGTACACCACGCTGGACACCACCCCGATCTCGCGTGAGAAGCCGTTCCTCTACCTGGACGGCAACGAGTACAAGGTGTTCACCCCCGCCAAGCGCACCAACGCGCGCGGCGTCTCCTGGGGCGCCGGCGCGCCGCAGGGCGAGTCCCTCCCGCTGAGCCAGTTCTACGTGGTCAAGGCCGGCGCGACCGCCGCGACCATCAACCAGGCGCTGGCGCAGGGCCTCAACCTGCTCTTCACCCCGGGCGTCTACCACGTCGACCAGACGATCAACATCACCCGGCCGAACACCGTGGTCCTCGGCCTCGGCATGGCCACCGTCATCCCGGACAACGGCGTCACCGCGGTGAAGGTCGCGGACGTCGACGGCGTCAAGCTCGCCGGGCTGCTGCTCGACGCGGGCACCGCCAACTCGCCCGCCCTGCTGCAGGTCGGCGACGGCGGCCCCGGCGCGGACCACTCGGCGAACCCGACCACCGTCCAGGACGTCTTCGTCCGGGTCGGCGGCGTCACCGCCGGCAAGGCCACCGCGGGCATGCTGATCAACAGCAACAACACGATCGTCGACCACACCTGGATCTGGCGCGCCGACCACGGCGCCGGTGTCGGCTGGGAGAGCAACCGCTCCGACTACGGCATGCAGGTCCGCGGCAACGACGTGCTGGCCACCGGCCTGTTCGTCGAGCACTTCAACAAGTACGACGTGCAGTGGTTCGGCGACCGCGGCAAGACCATCTTCTTCCAGAACGAGAAGGCCTACGACGCCCCCAACCAGGCGGCCATCCAGAACGGCGCCGTCAAGGGCTACGCGGCCTACAAGGTCGAGGACTCGGTCAACACCCACGAGGGCTGGGGCCTGGGCAGCTACTGCTACTTCAACGTCGACCCCACCATCGTGATGGACCACGGGTTCGAGGTGCCGAACAAGCCGGGCGTCAAGCTGCACGACGTCCTGGTGAACTCGCTCGGCGGCAACGGCCAGTTCAACCACGTGGTGAACAACACCGGAAACCCGACCTCGGGCACCGGCACCGTCCCGTCGAACCTGGTCTCGTACCCGTAACGCGGCCGGCACCGTAGCGACCGGAGCCACCCCGGTGGCCACCCGGTAGGAGGAGGAGACGGAGGAAGGACGGCCCGCCGGTCACCGGCGGGCCGTCCGCACCGCACCGGGCGCACCTGCGAAGGGCAGCAGGGAGCGCTTTCCGCCATGCTATAAAAGCCGCTATGAGTGATGCCCTGCGAACGGCCGCCTCCCGGCCCGCGACCCTGGAGGACGTGGCCCGGGTCGCCGGGGTCTCCAGGTCGACCGTCTCCCGAGTGATCAACGGCATCCGCAACGTCGACCTGGAGATCCAGGAGACCGTCCGCGAGGCCATCGCCGCCACCGGCTACGTCCCCAACAGCGCGGCCCGCTCGCTGGTCACCCGCCGGGCCGGGTCGATCGCGCTGGTCCTCTCCGGCGTCGCCGGCGAGGTGGAGGACGAGGACAGTGCCAGGAACCGGGTCCTCACCGACCCCTTCTTCGGCCGCGCCCTCAGCGGGGTGGTGGGCGCGCTGCGCCCGCGCGGACTGCACCCGCTGCTGATGGTGGCCGACACCGCCGCGGCCAGGGACCAGGTGGTCGGGCACCTCAAGCAGGGTGGCGCCGACGGCGCCGTCCTGGTCTCCACCGACCCGGACGACCCGCTGCCCTCCCGGCTGGTCGAAGTCGGCCTGCCCGTCGTCCTGTTCGCCCGACCGGTCCGGCCGATCCCGATCAGCTACGTCGACCTCGCCAACCGGGACGGCGCCCGGCTGGCCGCGGACCACCTCGCCGCCCGCGGCTGCCGGCAGGTCGTGATGATCGGCGGCCCGGCCGGCGTCCCGGCCGCCCAGGACCGCCTGACCGGGTTCCGGGAGGCGATGGCCCGCCACGGCTTCCCCTACGTCCCGTGCGTGGAGGGGGACTTCACCCAGCGCGGCGGCGAACTCGCGATGGAGCGGCTGCTCGCCGAGAACCCCGGCCTGGACGGGGTGTTCGCCGGCAACGACCTGATGGCCCAGGGCGCCATGTTCGTCCTGCACGAGCAGGGCCGCCGGATCCCCGATGACGTCGCGGTGATCGGCTTCGACGACAGCAGCGCCGCGCTGGCCAGCCGGCCACGGCTGACCACGGTCCGCCAGCCGGTGGAGGAGATGGCCGCCGAGCTGACCCGGCTGCTGCTGGACCGGGTGGAGAACCCGGCCGGCCCGGTCACCTCGGTGATCTTCGAACCGAACCTGGTGGTCCGGCAGTCGGCCTGAGCCTGAGCCCGAGCCCCGACCCTGAGCACCGGCCGCCGGGCCCGGATTGCTGAGACCCGGGCCCGGCGGCCGGTGCTCAGGGGCGGACGGTCGCCCGCCCGCCCCGGGCCGGGCAGGTCACTTCTTGCCGACGGACGGCAGGAACGCCGTCGCGGTGATCTTCTTGTCGCACGTCGCGAACAGCCCGCCGCCCTCCCGGCCGACCTGGTACTTGCCCGCCTCGGGCACCCCGACCACCAGCGAGGGCGGGGCGAACGGCGCGGCGCCGGACGGGCAGTAGCCGTCCGCCTCGCCCAGCACCGGCTTCAGACCGAGCGTGGTGAACATCTTCGCGCCCGGCAGCAGCTGGACCGCCACCGCCGGACCGACCTGCTGCACCTGGAGCGGCAGGGACTTGTCCGGCGAGCCCTGGCCGGCCCCCGCCAGGGTGGGGAATCCCTTCACGCCGCAGGCGTGGCCGCCGACGTTGGTGAACTCCACGGTCACCACGTAGGAGCCGACCGGGCTCGGCTCCACGTCCCGGGCGGGCGAGGCCTTGAGGTCGGCGTCGGCGCAGGCCGGCAGCACGCCCGGCGCGGTGGAGGCCGAGGGCTTGCCGGCCGTCGCCGTCGCGCCGGTGCCGGGCGACCCGCTGCCGGCCGGAGCGGCGCTCGGCGCCGCGCTCGTGCCGACGGGCGGTGCGGGCACGGCGGCCGAGGGGCCGGCCGCACCGCCGGCCTCGGTGGGGCCGCACCCCGTGAGCAGCGCGGCCGCGGCGCCGACCGCCGCCAGCGTCGCCGCCGTCCTACGGGTGCCCGGCCGGTTCGTACGTCGCTCCATCAGATCCCCCTGCTGTCCGTGCCGTCCTCGTTCGTTGCCGCAGATGACGCGACGGACCCCGGTGCCCGGTTCCCGCCGTGCCGGGCTGTGACGAACCGTTCCCAGCCGTGACGATCCGGGTCGAACCATGACGGTCCACGGCCCGGGGCGGCCACCGGGACGGGTGGGGCTGCGCGGGCGGGCTGCGCGGCGTGCGGGCCGCCCCCGGCGGGGCCGGTACGGTCGGGGCGGCCCGGCCGTGCGGGCGCCGACGCTGCGTGTCCGGTTCCTGCCCGGTGCGGGGAGTGATCGGCACGTTCGTGCGCGACTTGAACTCCCTTTGCCCGCCACGAGCGCCGACGGCCCACGATGTGCATCCGGCAAGGGCAAAGGGCGAGGGAACGGCTGGCTCGCATCCATGCAGGAGTATGCGGACTGCCTCAACCAGAACGGCGCCCAGGGCATCAAGGTGGACAAGGCCCGCGGCGGCCTGGACCTCAGCTCCGTACTCCCCCCGGAAGCCGTACGGAAGTGCCAGCAGTACAACCCCGTGTACAAACAAGGCGGCGCCGAGGAGAAGCGCCCCTGACCCCGCGCAATCTCCAGCCCACGGACCATCGCATGGCCAAACCGTCGCCGCGCTGGCCGCCGTGCTGGTGCACGCCGGGGCGAAGCTCGTCCCCGTCCGGCGGATCGGCGCGCTCTGGCGGGACCACCGCGGCGAGGCCGTGGTGCTGGCCACCACCGCGGGCGCGACCATCGCCACCACCTGTTCGAAGGGGTGCTGGCCGGCATCGGCCTGGCCGTCCTGAAGTCGGCCTGGCAGACCTCGCACCTGCACATCGGGGTGGAGGACCCCGCGGACCCGGACGGCCCGCTGCGGGTGCGTCTCACCGGGCAGGCCACCTTCCTGCGGCTGCCCCGGCTACTCGACGCCCTGGAGCGGCTGCCGGCCGACCGCGCCGTCGAACTCGACTGGTCCGGTCTGCGGCACCTCGACCACGCCTGCACCGTTGCGCTGGTCACCTGGGCCGCGCAGCACCGCGCGCCCGCAGCACCGGGACCCTGGACGTGGAGCCGCCGCTGCCCACCGCGGTCTGAACGGCCGCCGGCCGCACCCGCCCACCGGTGGGCGCGCCGGCGGCGTCCGCAGCCACCCCCGGCCGCTGCGGCCCGATCGCGTCAGAGCCCTGTCCTCGCGGGCCCGCCGGGCGGAGGATGGCACCCACCGTCGTCCGTACCGCCCGAGGGGGAGCTCACCGTGGACCTGCTGGACGCCGCCCGAACCCTGCAGCCCGAACTGGTCGCGCTGCGCCGCGCGTTGCACGCCGAACCCGAGGTGGGCCTGCGGCTTCCGCTCACCCGGCGCAAGGTGCTCGACGCACTGGCCGGCCTGCCGCTGGAGATCTCCACCGGCACCGGGCTGGACTCGGTGACGGCCGTGCTGCGCGGCGGCGGCGACGGACCGACCGTCCTGCTGCGCGCCGACATGGACGCCCTGCCCGTCCAGGAACGGGCGCCGGCCGGCGCGCCGGAGTCCGGGATCCCCGGCCGGATGCACGCCTGCGGCCACGACCTGCACACCGCGATCCTGGTCGGCGCGGCCCGGCTGCTGGCCGAGCGGCGCGAACTGCTCGGCGGCGACGTGGTGCTGATGTTCCAGCCCGGGGAGGAGGGCGAGGGTGGCGCCAGGGTCATGGTGGACGAGGGGGTGCTGACCGCCGCCGGCGCCGACCGGCCGGTGGGCGCGGCGTACGCGCTGCACGTGACCTCGGCGGTGCTGCCGACCGGGGTGGTCGCGGGGCGGCCGGGGCCGATCCTCGCGGCGGCGGACCGGCTGCGGGTGGTGGTGCGCGGACGCGGCGGCCACGGCTCCTCCCCGCACACCGCGCTCGACCCGGTGCCGGCGGCCTGCGAGATGGTGACGGCGCTGCAGACCGCCGTCACCCGGACCTTCTCGGTCTTCGACCCGGTGGTGGTGACCGTCGGATCCTTCCACGCCGGCGACGCCCACAACGTGATCCCCGACGAGGCCTGCTTCGTCGCCACCGTCCGCAGCTTCTCCCCGGCAGCGGGGGCGAGGGCCGCCGAGGTCTTGCCCGCGGTGGTCCGGGGCATCGCGGCGGCGCACGGCCTGGCCGTCGAGGTGGAGTACCGGCAGGACTACCCGGTGACGATCAGCGGGCCGGACGCGGCGGCCGAGGTCGCGGACACCGCCCGCGACCTGCTCGGCGCGGACCGCTGGGTGGAGCTGGAGCACCCCTTCGCCGGCTCCGAGGACTTCTCCTTCGTGCTCCAGCGGGTACCCGGCGCGTTCTTCTTCCTCGGCGCCACTCTGCCCGGCCGTGATCCGGCCGACGCGCCCTACAACCACTCGCCCGAGGCGGCCTTCGACGAATCGGTGCTCGCCGACGGCGCGGCCCTGCTGGCCGCGCTCGCGCTGCGCCGTCGCTAGGGCGGTACGCAGCCCGCCACGGCGTGCCGGGGGAAGAGGCACGTACCCGCCCCGACCCGCCCGTTTATCCGCTGTGCATCGCCGTGGGCCACGCTGCGGCCGTGCGGGCGCCCCCGCCGTCCGGGCCCGGGCACCGCCGTCCCCCCGCAGACCACCACCGCCGCCCGGCCCGCGCCGGGAACCGAGGAGAACCCCTTGAGCCGAGAGCTGACCGAAGACGAGAAGAAGGTCCTGGTGGTGCTGAGCCAGCAGGTGCACGGCGTCACCGCGGGCTGCACCCGGCAGGAGCTCGCCCTGACGGGTGTGCTGGCAGGATCGACCGACCCGGCCGACTACGGGCGCTTCCATGACCGGTTCCAGCAGATCGGCCTGGAGCTGCTGGAGCTGGTGAAGGGGGGCGTGCACCTGGTGGTCAACGAGAGCCTGCCGGCCGGCATGGGGGCCAGCACCCGGCTCAGCTGGGGCATGAAGCCGCAGCTGATCGACATCGAACTCGCTCCGTCCCTGCTGGCGTCGTCGTCGCCCCGGGTGCTCCCGCTGCACACCGTCACCCTCGTCCACGAGCTGTCGCACGCCCTCCACGAGGCGCCGTCCTTCCCGGTGAAGGACTACGCGTACCGCTCCGGCTGGGCGCTGGAGTACCTGCCGGCGGCGATGGCCGAGTGCAACGCCGACACCTACGCCGAGGCCGCCGCCCTGCTCGCCGAGGGGCTGCTCGACCGGCCGGGGCAGCTCCGGGCCCCGGGGCGCACGCCGGCGATCCGCCGGGCCCTGTTCAGGACCGCGGGCTGGTCGGCCCTCGGCCCGGCGCTGGCCTGGGCCGACATCACGGTCAACCGGGCCTGGCTCCGCAGCAACGACTACCTGGCCACGGCGGAGAAGGATGCCGCGGACACGGCCGAGCGGGCCGTTCAGCTGGCGAGCTGGCTGGCGGACGAGGACCTGGCCGCCCGGGTGGAGATCGAGGACGAGCTTGAGCGGGCCGGCCTGATCAAGCCGCGCTACCAGGGCATGCTCAACAGCGGGTTCGGCCTGAGCCGGACCGACAAGGCCACCGCCGGTCAGATCCACAACTTCTTCACGGCGGTGAAGAACGCGCTGACCGACCTCGTCCCGGTGCCGGTCGTCGACGGCTCGGCCGTCCGCTACCAGCACGCGTCCCGGCAGCTGAGCATTCCGCACGCCGTGATGAACCAGGGCCCGGTGCCGCTGGCCGCGCTCGTCGTCGATGCCGTGATCCTGGGTCTGGGAGAGCCGGCCGGTTCCGAGACGCCCGCGTTCGCCGCCGCCAAGAGGCGTCTGGCCGACCTCTTGGTGCGCAACGACCGGCCCGTCGAACGGGCCGCCCTGAAGGAGCTCGGGAAGACCTTCGAGACCGCCAGGTACCGGGTGCCCACCCCGGCCGAATGGCAGGCCCTGGCCGTCGGCCTGCGGATGGCACGGCTGGACGACGTGGCCGCCCTGTGGCGCGTGGTGACGGTGCAGGCCAGGGACCTGGTGACCAGGTCGAAGGCGGACGCCGCCCGCGCCAAGGACCCCTTGCTGCCGCCGGCCTCCGCCCCCGCCGTCAAGGAGCAGGCCGCCCAGTCGCTGGCGGACCTCGAGGTGCTCGCCGGCCTCGACAAGAACCTGGCCGTGGAGGTCGGGCTGGCCGCCACGATCACCGGGGAGCTGGCCGCCGACCAGATCGTCCCGGTGGCGCAGATCGTCGAGCTGGAGGAGATCCTGGCCCAGCTCACCACGCTGGTCTGCGGCGTCCACCCGGAGAAGACGGCGGTCTACCAGGGTCTGTGGAAGCTGATGCCCCATCGCGCCTGAACCGTACGCGGCCGGGCCCCGGGCGCGTACGGGCGGACGCGGGCGCCGAAGCGGCCGCCCGGTGCGGGGGCTCCGCCGGGCGGCCCGGCCCGGGTAGTTTCGTGCTGCCCCGGCTGCGGGGCCCTGACGAAGGAGGAGAAGCGTGATCGCAGCATTCTCGGTCACCCCGCTGGGCATCGGCGAGGACGTCGGCGAGGCCGTCGCCGCCGCGGTGAAGGTGGTGCGGGCGAGCGGCCTGCCCAACCGGACGGACGCGATGTTCACCAGCATCGAGGGGGAGTGGGACGAGGTGATGCCGGTCATCCGGGAGGCGATCGACGCGGTCAAGGCCTACAGCGGCCGGGTGAGCACCGTGATCAAGATCGACGACCGGGCGGGCGTGACCGACGGGCTCACCGCGAAGGTGGTGACCGTGGAGCGCCATCTGGCGGCCGGCGGCTGAACGGCCGCCCCGAACCGCCCGGCGCCGCCCCTGTCGGGCAAGCGGGTAGGCAAGCGGACGGGCCGGCCGCCGGCGGTCGGGGCCCGTTTCCCGGACGGCTCCGTGCCGCCGGACCGGCCGTGCGATGATCGTCCGGTGGTGCGATCGAACACGGGAGACTTCGCGAGGCGCCGGCTGCTGCGGGCCTGCGCGCCGGCGCTGGCGGCCGCCGCCGTCGCCCTGGGCGCGACGGCGCCGCCCGCCCTCGCGGCGGACGGCGTGCACCAGTTCACCATCTCCGACCCGCGGATCACCGAGTCCAGCGGCCTGGCGGCCAGCGCCGCCCACCCGGGCGTCTACTGGACGCACAACGACAGCGACGACGGCCCCTACGTCTACGGCGTCGACTCCACCGGCCGCACCGTCGCGACGATCACCCTGCGCGGGGTGAAGCCGCGGGACGTCGAGGCGATCTCGCTCGGCCCGGACGGCCGGCTGTACGTCGCCGACATCGGCGACAACCTGAACGGCACCTGGCCCGAGGTGTGGATCTACGCCTTCGCCGAGCCGAAGGACCTCCGGGACCAGACCGTCGACGCCGTCCGCTACCGCGTCCACTACGAGGACGGCCCGCGCAACGCCGAGGCGCTGATGGTCCACCCGGTCACCGGCCGGGTGTACATCGCCAGCAAGCGCGAGCAGGGCGGCAACCTCTACCAGGGCCCCGAGACGCTCTCGGCGACGGCGGTCAACACCTTCCGCAAGGTGGCGGAGGTCCCGTGGGTCACCGACGGCGCCTTCTCCCCGGACGGCACCCGGCTGGTGCTGCGCGGCTACTTCTGGGCCAACCTCTACCGCTGGCAGGAGGCCGCGCCCGAGCTGCTCGGCGCGGTGGACCTGCCGTTCCAGCGGCAGGGCGAGTCGGTCACCTTCACCACCGACGGCCGTACGGTGCTGTTCGGCAGCGAGGGCAAGGACAGCCCGGTCTCCCCGGTGGCCTTGAAGGACGCCCAACTCCCGGACAGCGTCCGGCCGACCGGATCCCCGTCCGCCGCCCCGGCTCCCTCCGGCAGTGCAACTCCCGCTCCTTCGGGGAGTGCTGAGGCCTCGGGCGGCAAGAGCGGCGACGACAAGGTCTCCGGGCGTGGCCTGCTCGTCCTGGCGCTGGTCGTCGGCGGTGTGGTGCTCGCCGGCGCGCGGAAGAAGCGCCGCGGCGACTGAGCCTGCCCGCCAAGCCCCCTGACGGAGCGTCGGGAACGTGCGGCCAGGTCCGGCTCCGAGGGTCGACGTGCGGCGCACCGTACGTCACACTCGTGCCAGGCCGACGGGGGCACGGCGCCGCCCCGGCCGCGGTGCACCGCGGGCACTCCGCGTCCCACCCGCTCCGCCGCCGGCTCCGCGATCCGGAGCGCCGGGCGGGTACCCGGCAGCGAGGGCACCCCGCACCCCGCAGCCCGGCCGGCCCGGAAGCCACCGAAGCCGCGCGCACCGGCACCTGCCGGCCGGCCGGCTGCGCGATCTGCCCAGCAGCAGCTCAAGTACCCGACCGGACCAGCGAATCGGAGACGTCCATCGTGAGCACGACTCGACAGCTGGAGATCGGACTCTCGTCCGGCCGCTCCGGCACCGGCCCGGCCACCTGGGGCCAGCAGGCGATCTGGGACACCGTACGGGGCCTCGGGCCCGCCGACGCGCCCAGGTACAACGTCTCCCTGGCCGCCCCGGTGGACCCGGGCGTACCCCTGGCCCCCGTGCTCGACGCCCTCGGGCAACTGCTCGAACTGCACGACTCCCTGCACACCCGGCTGAGCCAGGACGACGACGGGCGGCTGCGGCAGACCGTCGACGGGGACGGCCGCCTCACCGTCCACGTCCGGGAGTGCGCCGACGGCGAGGAGGTGACCGCCGCCGGCCGGCAGCAGCTCGCCGAGCTGGCGGGGCAGCCCTTCGACGTCGCCCGGGAGTGGCCGGTCCGGGTCGGACTGGTCGAATCCGGCGGCCTGGTCAGGCACTTGGCCTTCGTGCTGTCCCACACCGCGGCCGACGCCTGGGGTCTGCGCCGACTGGCGACCGACCTCACCGCGATCGTGCTCGGCGACACCCCGCAGGCGCTGGGCGAACGGTTCCCGGCCCTCCAGCCGCTCGACGAGGCCGCCTTCCAGGCCGGTGACCGGGGCCGGCGCCGCGACGCCAACGCCCGGCAGCACTGGCAGCGCAAGCTGGCCCTCGGCCCCGAGCGGCTCTTCCCGCCGCCCGCGCCCGCGGCGGCCGGCACCCCCGCGGCGCTCTTCCCCAACGCGGTGCTCAACTCCCCGGCCCTGGCCCGAGCGGTCCCGACGGTCGCGGCCGAGCTCCGGGTGAGTCCCTCCTCCGTCCTGCTCGCCGCCGCCTCGGCGATGACGGCCCGGCTCACCGGTGCGCCGGACGCACTGCTCCAGGTCGTGGTCAACAACCGCTTCCTGCCCGGCCTCGCGCACGCCGTGAGCACCGTGGCCGCCGAGGGGCTGTTCCGACTGCCGGACGCCGGCGGCGAGTTCACCGACGTGCTGCGCCGCACCCACGCCGCCTCGATCGCGACCTACCGCAGCGCCTACTACGACAAGCGTCTGCTGGACCAGGACATCGCCGACCTCGCGGCGCGGGACGGCGTGGCGGCCGACCGCTCGTGCTTCTTCAACGACACCCGCGACCTGATGCCGGCGGAGCCGGAGCAGGGGACGGCCGCCGGGCCGCTGGACCGGGAGAGGTCACGCACCACACTGAGCTGGCCGGTCGAGTTCGCGCCGCGCGCCAACGTCAGCTACGCCCTGGACGCCGTCCAGGCACCGGGCGCACTGGAGCTCTCGATGACCGCCGACAGCGCCGTCCTCCCTCGCCCCGACATGGAGCGATTCCTCTACGGCATGGAGGAGTTGGTGGTCGCGGCGGCCCTCGCGACCGGAGCCGGCTGACCTCCGCGCCCGGGCCCTGCCGCCCAAGGGGCCCCGGGGGCCCGCGACTGCTGCCCGCCCCGGGCCGGGAGGGGGCGTGCCCACGGGGGAGGCGGTGGGATTCGGGGCGGTTCCGCCGGCAGGTGGCGCGGGGGCGGGGCGGCTCATCCGGCCTGGGGGTGGTGGCCGGGGTCTGCGGCCGGGCGGGTGGCGGCGATGCCGGCGAGGACGAGGTCGATGCCGGCGAGGAACTGCTCCCGGTCGTCGTGTTCGCGCATCTGCTCGGCGATGTCGTGGATGAACGGGTACTCGTGAGGGTCCAGGGCCTGCCAGGCCCGGGAGGCGACGTCGAGGTAGGCGGCACGGTCCGGCTCGGCCGTGGAGCCGGTGCCCCGGCCGGCGTCGCCGGGGGCCTGGGCGTTCTGGGCGGTGGCGCCGAGGATGTAGTGGACCAGTGTCGAGGTGGCGGCGAACCAGTCGCGTCGGGGTACGCCCAGCGTGCGCACGTGTCCGCCGATGCTCTCGAAGACCCGCGGTGTCACCGCCCCCCAGGGGCTGCGGGTGAGCTGCACGGCGAACTGGGTCGCCAGCCACGGGTGCTCGCAGACCGCGTCGTACAGGGCCAGTGCGACACCACGGATCTCCTCCGCGGCTGCCGGGACGGCCGTAGGGGCTTCGGCGGGTTCGGGGCGCGCGGCCAGGGCGCCGACGAGGACGCTCTCGGTCGCGGCGGTCAGCAGTTCACCCATGTTGCCCACATGGTGGTAGATCGCTCCGGCCCCGGTGGAGAGGCGCTCGGTCACCGCCCGGACCGTCAGGGCGTCCTGCCCGGCCGCGTCCAGCAGCTCGACGGCTGCTTCGACGATGCGCTCGCGGGAGAGCACCTGCCTGCGCCTTTGTGACTGCTGTGTCTGCATGGCCATACCCCCATCATGCCAGAGTTGGAGCGATGCTCCATGTTGGAGTACCGTTCCAATATTGGAGCGACGCTCCAAACGGGTTGCCGGCTCGCCGCTCGCGGCCCCGGCTTCCCCCGGAGAAACCCGCACGACGCGCGGGATTCCGACTGGAGGAGGTTCCAGGTGTACGACGTGATGATCGTGGGTGCCGGCCCGGTGGGCCTGTTCCTCGCCGCCGAACTCGCGCTGGCCGGCTGCTCGGTGGTGGTGTTCGAACAGGACCCGGAGCCCACCACCGCCTGGAAGCGGCTCCCGCTCGGCCTACGGGGCCTGAACGCCGGGTCGGTCGAGGCGTTCCACCGCCGCGGGATGCTGCGCGAACTGCTGGACGCCTCGGGCGTCGACGCGGCCCGGGTCGGAGCCGATCCGCAGGGATCGACAGCCCCCCGCGACGTGAGCCATTTCGCGGGCCTGCCCGTCGACGCGAGCCGCATCGACCCCGGCGCCGACTCCTTGAGGCTCCCCGGCCCGGCCATGGAGGGCATCATGACCAGCCTGGACGCGGTCGCAGGCGTCCTGGAGCGGCGCGCGGCCCGGCTCGGCGCCCGGATCGTCCGCGGTGCAGGGGTGGACGCCCTGACCCAGGACGGTGAGGGCGTCGTCGTACGGGCAGGCGGCCACGAGCACCGGGCGCGCTGGCTCGTGGGCTGCGACGGCGGACGCAGCACGGTGCGCCGGCTGGCCGGCTTCGCCTTCGCCGGCACCGAACCGCTGTTCACCGGCTACGTCGCCCACGTGGACCTCGCGGACCCCGAGCAACTGGGCATGGGCTTGCGGCACACGCCCACCGGCACGTACCTGCGCACGCCCTTCGAGGGGCACCTGGGCATGATGGACTTCGACGGCGGGGCCCTCGACCGCTCGCAGCCACTGACCCGCGAACACCTGTAGTCGGTCCTGCGCCGCGTCAGCGGCACCGACGCGACCTTGAACGAGGTCCACCTCGCCTCCAGCTTCACCGACCGCGCCATGCAGGCCACGAGCTACCGCGAGGGCCGCGTCCTGCTGGCCGGCGACGCCGCCCACATCCACTCCCCGCTCGGCGGCCAGGGCCTGAACCTCGGGCTCGGCGACGCGATGAACCTCGGCTGGAAACTGGCCGCCACCGTTCACGGGACCGCGCCCGAGGGCCTGCTCGACACCTACACCGCCGAACGCCACCCCCGTCGGCGCGGCCGTCCTCGACTGGTCCCGCGCGCAGGTGGCCACGATGCGGCCCGGCCCCGACACCCCCGCCCTGCGCAGGCTGCTCACCGGCCTGCTCGACACCCGGGACGGGGCCACCCACGTCTTCCGCAGCACCTCGGGACTGGCCCACCGCTACGACCTGGGCAGCGACCTGCCCCTGGTCGGCGGCACCGGCCCGGACTTCCGCCTCGCCGACGGCGCCCGCCTGGCCGACCTGCTGCACCAAGGACACGGCGTCGTCCTCGACTTCACCGCCGACCGCCGGCTGAAGGACGCGGCCACGGCCTGGACGGACCGCATCCACTACGCCGCCGGGCCAGCCGCCGACGACCTCGGGTACAGCGCCGCACTCGTGCGCCCCGACGGAGTCGTCGCCTGGGCCCAGGCCCGTGGCTCGGACGGCGGCCCCGAGACGTTCCGGCACGCCGCCGGCCGCTGGTTCGGCAGTCCGACCCCTTGACCGCAAGCCCGCGACAGCACCACACCCCCGCGCGACCGGAATCAACAGGCCCTCATGACCTGCGGACAACACACCCGGTCGGGCCGGGCGGGCCGTCGTCGAACGCCCGCCCGGGCCCGCGCCGGAGCGGGGCTCAGCGCACGCCGCGCGAGGCCCAGAAGTCGGCCCGGGCGAGCACCGCGGTGTCGCTCTGGTCGGTGAAGAACCCGTCCACGCCCTGCTCGTACAGGTACCTGGACCAGCTGAGGGCGTCCCCGTACGCGGCCGGGTCGGTGCCGCGCCGGTGGTCCACGGGCAGGAAGCCGTTCTCGTTGCGCACGGTGTAGGGGTGCAGCACCAGGCCCGCCCGGTGGGCGTCGGGCACCAGGGTGGTCGGCGGCTGCAGCTTGCCGGTGGCGTCCACCGGGGCGATCAGCTGGGTGGTCGGGCCGATGCCGTGCGCGAACGAGGCGATCCACTTCAGACCGGCGGGGGTGACCAGGTCGGCCACCTTGCGGGTGTCCCCGGCGAGCACGAAGTCGTACGGCCGGGAGGCGGCGTCGCCCAGCAGCTGCACCCGCGGGTTCTCCACCAGCTGGGCCAGGCGCTGCAGGCTGCTCGGCTCGAAGGACTGCAGGATCGCCCGGCCGCGCCGGCCTGCCAGCCCGGCGCGGCGCAGCTCGGCGGCGAGCCGCTCCTCCAGCGGGAGGCCGATCGAGCGGAAGTAGCTGGGGTGCTTGGTCTCCACGTACAGCCAGACGTCCCGCCCCAGGGTGCGCGAGCGCTTCTCGGCGAAGTCGATCACGTCGCGGAAGGTCGGGACCGGCCACCGGCCGTCGTACAGCGTGTTGCGCTGGCGCTGCTGCGGCAGCCGCTCCTTGGCCCGCAGGGTGCGCAGTTCGGCGAGGGTGAAGTCCTCCGTGAACCAGCCGGTCAGGCTCTGGCCGTCGATGGTCCTCGTGGCCCTGCGGGCCGCGAACTCCGGGTGGTCCGCGACGTCGGTGGTCTCCGCGATGTTGTTCTCGTGCCGGACGACGAGCTGGCCGTCCTTGGTGGGGACCAGATCCTGCTCGATCACGTCGGCGCCGAGCTGCAGGGCGAGTTCGTACGAGCCGAGGGTGTGCTCGGGGCGGTAGCCGCTGGCCCCGCGGTGGCCGATCACCAGCGGGTGCGGGAGCCGGTCGAGGCCGGTGCCGGTGCGGACCGGCGGGGTGGTGCCGGGGGCCCGCCCGCTCTCCTCCCCGGAGGAGTCGGCGGGTGCCGCGGCGGCCTCGCCGGCGCCGGCGGTGCCCACCGCGACGGTGCCGAGCCCGACCGCGCCGGCGGCCCGGAGGAACCCGCGGCGGGAGGCGCCCGCCGTCCCGCCGCCGCTCCCCGCCGTTCCGTCGGTCCGGTCGCCGTGACTGCCGGTGCCGTTGATCGGGCGGTCCGTCATGGATGCTCCCTGTCCGCGCTGTTGTCGGTGTCGCCCGCAGACTAGGAGGGCCGGGCGCTCACCGGGTGGCCGCCCGACGAACGGCGGGAGAAGATCGGCCGCCGCCGCGCACACCGGTCCTTCGCCCGCCGTCGACCGGGCGCGGTCGGCTCCGACGGACCGGTCGGCGGGTGGGATTGAGTACCCGTACTCAGGCGCCGGGCCGCCGGGCCCGGGAGGATGACGGGCATGTCGCACAGCATGCTCGCTCTCCTCGCCGGCGCCGGACCGGTGACCGGTTACCTCGCGGGCTACCTGCTGCTGACCGCCGGAGCCGGCCGCGAAGCGGCACGGGGACACGGCGGGGCCGGGGCCGGCCTGCGCGGGACGCTCGCGCTCTGGACGATGCCGGGCTTCCTGGTGGCGCCGGTGCTGTGGCCGTTGCCGGAGCGGACGCCGGGCGAGCAGTTCCTCGCGGCCTCGGCGGCGGGGGCGGCCGCCAACGCCTTGGTGGCCGGCCTCGCGGGGTACGCCTTCGGGCCGTCCTGAGGCCGCCGTCCCTGGGCCGCCGTCCGGTCAGCGGTTGCTGGGCGTCGGGCGGGCGGTCGGGCGGCGGGCGGCGGGCGGTCGGGTGTCAGGCGGTCAGCAGGTCGAGCAGGGCCCGGCCCTCGGGCCAGGAGCCGAGTCCGGAGTCGGCGTTGACGTGTCCGCGGGGCCCGAGGTCGACGTACCGGGAGCCCCAGCCGTCCGCGAACCGGCGCGAGCGCTCGGGGGTGCACCAGGGGTCGTCGCTGCCGGCGACCACGATGCTGGGGAAGGGCAGCGGCCGGAGCTCCACCGGCCGGAAGCCCTCGATCTCGGGGACCTCGGCCCGGTCGACGTCGGGCGGGGCCACCAGCAGGGCGCCCAGCACCCCGGAGCTGCCCGCGGACGCGGTGCGGGCGGCCCAGCGCGCCACGGTGGTGCAGCCGAGGCTGTGGGCGACCAGCACCACCGGGCCCGGCCGGCCGGTCACGGCACGCTGCAGGGCGTCGGTCCAGGCGTCCGCGTCCGGGTGGTCCCAGTCCTCCTGCTCCACCCGGCGGAAGGCGGGGTCCTCGCGCTCCCAGATGCTCTGCCAGTGCTCGGGGCCGGAGTTCTGGTACCCGGGCAGGACGAGGTAGGCGGGCTGGGGTGCCATCTGGGGTGATCCCTCCTGGGGGCGGCGTATGCCGCGGGATTCTACGGGGCGCGCACCCCACGCCCCCGGCGCGTCCGCGGTTCGGTGTGCTTCGAGTGATCCGGTGCGCCCTGTTGCGCGCCGGTCCCGGTGGGGGAGGTTGATCTCGGTCACGGCCGGCGACGTCACCGGCCGCGCACCGGCACGTCCGACGGTCGATCATGGAGGTTTGCTCAGCGATGGCATCGAAGATCCTGCTTGTCACCGGTGACGCGGCGGAGTCGCTGGAGGTGTTCTACCCCTACCAGCGCTTGCAGGAGGAGGGGTACCAGGTCGACATCGCGGCGCCCGCCCGGAAGCGGCTGCAGTTCGTCGTCCACGACTTCGTGGACGACTTCGACACCTACACCGAGAAGCCCGGCTACACCTGGCCGGCCGACCTGGCCTTCGACGAGGTGGACCCGGCCGACTACGTCGCCCTGGTGATCCCGGGCGGCCGCGCCCCGGAGTACCTGCGCAACAACCCCGAGCTGCAGCGGATCGTCAAGCACTTCTTCGACACCGACAAGCCGGTCGCGCAGATCTGCCACGGCCCGCTGATCACGGCCGCCGCCGGCGTTCTGAACGGCCGGCGCAGCGCCGCGTACCCGGCGCTCCAGCCGGACGTCCAGGCGGCCGGCGGCGAGTTCGTGGACGGTGAGGCCGTGGTGGACGGCGTGGTCGTCTCGGCCCGCGCCTGGCCCGACCACCCGGCCTGGATCCGGGCGTTCGTCGAGGTGCTCCGTGTGAAGGCCCCGGTGGCCTGACCCTGACGGCGGGGCCCCGGCGCCTGACAGCCCGGGCCCCGCTCCCGAACTCCCCGCCCACGGCCGCGGCCGTCCCACCGCCGTCGCGCGCCCGCTCCCGGTCCGGTTCCCGCTGCCGGGGCGGCCGCCTTCCGCCGGGTGACCTGCCGTCGGCCGCCGCCGTCCCCGGTGCGATCATGGGGCCCACCGGTCGGAGCAGGAGGACGAGACATGGCAGAGCCGCTGATCGCCGCGGTGGCGGGGCTGGTGCCCCGGCTGGACCCGTCGGTGTTCGTCGCGCCCAACGCGGTGGTGGTCGGCTCGGTGGCCGTCGCCGCCGACGTCAGCATCTGGTACGGCGCCGTGCTGCGCGGCGACGCGGGCCCGATCACGGTCGGCGCCGGTACCAACATCCAGGACAACTGCACCCTGCACGCCGACCCCGGCTTCCCGCTGCTGCTGGGCGAGCGGATCTCGGTGGGGCACAACGCGGTCCTGCACGGCTGCACGGTCGAGGACGACGTCCTGGTCGGCATGGGGGCGACGGTGCTGAACGGCGCCCGGATCGGAGCCGGCTCCCTGGTGGCCGCCGGTGCGGTCGTCCCGCAGGGCATGGTGGTCCCGCCGGGTTCACTGGTCGCGGGCGTGCCCGCCAAGGTGCGGCGGGAGGTCGGCGAGGAGGAACTGGCCGGCATCAAGGCCAACGGCGAGGGGTACCGGCTGCTGGCCGAGGCCCACCGGGGCGTCGAACCGCTGGAGGTCTGACCCCGGCTGACCCCTCGGGGCCGGAGGGCCTGCCGGAGGACGGTGGGCGGGGGCCTGCCGGAGGACGGCGGGCGCCGCCGGCTCCTGATGGCGGGCCGTCAGTGGGCCGACGCCACCGGCACGGAGGCAGCGGCCGGCTTCCCGTCGGCCGGACCCGTCCCGGGGCCGGCGCAGGCCCGCCGGTCGGCGGCCCAGGCGAGTACGGCGATCAGCGCGCCGATCCCGGCCAGCCCGGCCCCCACCAGCGGGGGCGCCGTCCAGCCCAGTCCGGCGTCGATCGCGAGCCCGCCGAAGAACGCCCCCTGCGCGTTGGCAAGGTTGAACGCGCCCTGGACGGTCGCCGAGGCGAGGGTCGGGGCGTTGCGTGCCTTCTGCAGCACCAGGGTCTGCACGCCGGGGACGATGGCGAAGCCGAACAGGCCGACCAGGACGACCGTGAGCGCCGCCGACCACTCGGCCCGGGCCGTCACCGAGAAGGCGGCCAGGGTGAGCGCCAGCAGCACGAAGGACGCGCAGATGCCCGGCCGCAGGGCACGGTCGGCCGCGTAGCCGCCGACGACGTTGCCGACCGTCATGCCGACGCCGAACAGGGCCAGCACGCCGGTCACCGAGCCGGTGGTGAACCCGGAGACCTCGGTGAGCAGCGGGGTGATGTAGCTGTAGCAGGCGAAGAAGCCGCCGCAGCCGAACACGACCGTGCCCAGCGCCAGCCAGAGCTGCCCGCTGCGGAAGGCGCTCAGCTCGTGGCGCAGCCCGGCCCGTTCGGGGGCGGGCAGGTGCGGGACCAGCCGGGCGATGGCCAGGGTGCCGGCCGCGCCGATGGCGACGACGACGAGCATGGTGGCCCGCCAGCCCAGCTGCTGGCCGAGCAGGGTGGCGGCCGGCACGCCGACCACGTTGGCGAGGGTGAGACCGGAGAACATCACGGCCACCGCCCGGGCCCGCAGGTGCGGGGCGGCCAGTTCGGCGGCCGCCACCGCGCCGGCCCCGAAGAACGCGCCGTGCGGCAGGCCGGTGATCAGTCGGGCGGCGGCGAGCAGCCAGAAGTTCGGGGCGAGGGCGCAGAGCAGGTTGCCCACGGTGAACAGGGCCGCCAGACCGACCAGGACGGCCTTGCGCGGCATCCTGGCCGCCGCGGCGGTCAGCAGCGGCGCACCGATCACCACGCCGATCGCGTAGGCGGAGATCAGCCAGCCGGCCTGCGGGATGGAGACCTGGAGGTCGTCCGCGACCTGGGGGAGCAGCCCCATGGCGGCGAACTCGGTGGTGCCGATGGCGAAGGCGGTGATCGCCAGCGCGACGAGCGCCAGTGGCATGACGGTCTCCCGGGTGACGCCCGGTCACGGGCGGTTGGGCTCCGGCAGCACTGACGAAGCTGGTCTGGTGCAGGTCTACCCGGCCCGTGTGTGCGGCGGGCGGGCGGGAGTGGAACAGGGGCGGAAGGAACGGCTGCGGGCCCGGGGCCGTGGTGCGGCGTCGGGCCCGGAAGGCCGTTCGGAGCAGCGGTTTGTTCGTTCAGAATCTTAATACGGCCGCGAGTGCGCTCCGGACACCTCCCGGGCCGGCGAGGGGCCCGGCCGCGGCCCGGCGGCGGTCCCGCGGCGGGTCGCCACCGGGTCTCCCGGGCCGGACGTCCCGAACTGCCGTGCCCGCCGATGCGACAGTAGTCCGAACGGCCGAGCCCGGTCCGCGGGGGATCCGGCCGGGGCGCTGGCCGCGGGGCCTTCCGCGCGCGAGACTGGGGGCATGTGTCGCAGTATCAAGACGTTGAGGCCACCAGTCACGCCCGAGGTCCACGACGAGGACATCGTCGCCGCCGCCCTGCAGTACGTTCGCAAGGTGTCGGGATTCCGGGCACCCGCCGCCCACAACCGTGAGGCCTTCGACCGTGCGGTGGAGGCGGTGGCCGAGGCCACCGCCCGCCTGCTCGGGGAACTGGAGGTGCGCGGATCGGCCGGCCGCGTGGAACAGTCGGCCTAGGTCCTGTCCGGCTCCCTCGGATCCGGCCGGGGTGCACGAGGAGGTTGTTCATGAGCGACGAGAAGCGGTACGCCCTGACGTTCCCCGGTACGCCTGGCACCCAGGCCCCCCAGGACGTCGTGATCGTGTCCTGGACCAGCGCCACCGGCCCCGGCGGGCACCCCGTCTACGAGGACGCCTCGGGCATCGTCCGGGCCGAGATCAGCGACTCGGGGGAGGTCCGGATGCTCGCCTCCGGCGGCCACCAGTCCCCGCACCTGCCGGTGCACGCCGAACCGCTGCCACAGGCCTGAGCCGCGTCCGGACGTCCGCAGCCCTGCCCCCGCCCCTACCTGCTCGACCCGAGCAGCTCCGACTCCACCCGTACCCCACCCGTACCCCACCCGTGCGTCCCCCGGGCCGGCACCCGAGCCGCTCCGGGGGACGTGCGGCTGTCCGGGGGCGGCCGGCCCGGCCGTCGGGCCCGTCGGGGTTCTTGGCCCGGCGACGCCCGTCCTGGGGCAGAATCGGCGCATGACAACTGCGCGTTGGCAGGGCACGATCATCGCCGAGAGTGACGAGACCACGATCGTCGAGGGCAACCACTACTTCCCGCTCGCGTCCGTGCGGGTGGAGCACCTGCGGGCCTCCGACACCACCACGGTCTGCCCCTGGAAGGGCACGGCCGGCTACTGGACCGTCCACGTCGACGGTCTGAGCAACCCGGACGCCGCCTGGTTCTACCCGGACCCGAAGCCGGAGGCGGCCCACGTCCGGGACAAGGTGGCGTTCTGGCGCGGGGTGGAGATCAGCGACTGACCACGGACGGTGCCCGGCCCGGGCGGGGTGCCCGGTACGACCTCGTCCGCCGGCGCGGCCCGTCACCCGGTCGCCCCGCGTCCAGGACCGGGCGGGTGGCCGCGCCCGGTCGCCGTCCCGGCCCAGGCGTGCCCGCGCACCGGTTCGGGTAGGCGCAGTGCATGGCACTTTTCAGGAAGCCCAAGCGGTCCGGCGAGCCGGACGGCCGGACGGCCGACACCGGCGAACCGACGCCCGGCCGGCTGGCCGAGGACCTGGCCGAGCTGGTCGAGGGGATGGAACGGGGCCCGGCGGAGGCCGTCCCGGAGGGAGCGGCCGCAGGGCTGCCCGAGGCCGTCGGACCTGCCGGCGAGGGCCCGGCCCCGGGGAGTCTGGTCGAGTCGGCACTGGTCCAGGAGCGCGGACGGCAGCGCGCCGCCCGGCTGGTCGGCTCCGTCGCCAAGCAGCTCGGCCGGGGCGGCCGGGTGGCGGCGAAGGGCGCGGGGTTCGGCGGGCGCGCCCTGGCCGACCGGCTGCTGGTGGCGGCGCCGCGCATCCCGGTCCGCAACCTGGCCACCCTCCGGAGCCACCACCCGGACGTCGCCGACCCGGAACAACTGGCCGACCTGCTGACCTCCGGGGCCTGCAGGGCCTCCGCCGCACTCGGCGCGGGCGTCGGCGCCGCCGCGATGCTGCCGGTGCCGCCCGCGATGGCGGTCGAGATCGCCGCCGAGACGCTCGCCGTGGCCGCGGTGGAGATCAAACTGATCGCCGAACTGCACGAGGTCTACGGTGTGCCCGCCCCCGGCAACGGCTCCCAGCGGGCGAGTGCCTACGTCACCTCCTGGGCCAACCGGCGGGGCATCGACTCCTCGCTCCTGGTGAAACCCGCCGGGCTCGCCGCGATGGCGGTCGGCAGCGAAGTCCGCGGGCGGCTGCGCCAGCGGCTCACCCGCAGCTCGCTGCGCAGGCTTCCCTCGCTCGCCCCGCTCCTGATCGGGGCCGGCATCGGGGCGCACATCAACCGCCGCGACACCGCCAAGCTGGCCCGCCAGATCCGGGCGGACCTGCGAGGTCGCCGGGCGGTCGACCCCGGCTACTGGACGGCGGCCGCCCCCGCTTCCGGTACCGGTCGGCCGGTGGCCCGGAAGAAGCGCGGCTGACCGCACCGCGCCGGAGCCTTGCCGTACGGCGCCTGAGTCCCGGTCCCACCGCGGCGCAGCCCCGCCGGACCGCGGCGCACCGGACCCGGTCCCGGTGCGTCGCGTCCGCCGGATCCCGGCCCCGGCGGATCCCCGTCCCGCCGTACCGCGCCGCCGTACCGCGGCAGCAGCCGGCCGCCCGTCCGGCTGCTGCCGCCGACGGGCGGCCGGCTCCCGTCCGGGCCCGGCTGTCCGGGCCGTCGTCGCCGCCACCGCTGCTCCTGCTGCTCCTCCCGCTCCTGCTGCTCCTCCCGCTACTGCGCCTCCGCCGCGGGCGCGTGCGCGCCGTGGCCCGCCTTGCAGGCGACCACCATGGCCTGGTGGATGGCGCGGGCGGTGGTCTCGTCCGCGGCCGGCACGGGGCTGCCGACCACCGTGTACCAGTCCAGCGCGCCGGTGTACTGCACCGTCAGCCGCGCCTCGCCGTCCACCCAGGTGGTGTGCATGGTGAGGTCGCCGGAGATCGGGCCCACCTCGGCCGTCTCGACGCCCCCGGGGCCGCTGATGATGCTCTGCGTGGTCCAGGTCGCCCAGGTGTTCATCGCACCTCACCGCCCCGGCCGGCAGTTCCGCCCGGCAGCGGCCGCCCGCGCGCCTCGCACCGCGTGACCCGCCCACGCGGGAGGTCCCCGCCCGTCGTCCCGGTCCGCCGGACACCGCCGCCGCACCGCGTCCGCCGCCCGGAGCCCGTCGCGGGCCCCCCGGAATCCGCCGTCCGTCCGCCTCCGCCGTGCGGCGGCGGCCCCGCCACGGCGCTCAGGACCGCCCCTCCATCTCCTCGTAGGTGTCGCCCTCGGCCTGCGACGTCTCCTGCGCGTGCATGTTCTGCATCGAGGTGATGCCCTCCTCCGGGTCCGCCGCGCGGACGTCCTCGCCCTGGTCGCTGCTCGCCTGTGCGCGTGCGCTCATGTCCGACATGGCGAACTCCCTCGCCTCGGCCGGCCGAGGCCGGCCGTCGCTGCGGGCGGTCGCCGGGCCGGGTCTGTGCCTCCCTCCAGCGTGCCTCCGGCCCGGCATCGGGGCCAACCGGGTTCACCAGGCCACCGGCAGCGAGTCGACGCCGTAGACCACCGAGTGGCCGCGGAAGACCAGCTCATCCTCCGGCACCGTGATCCGCAGGCCCGGCAGCCGGCGCAGCAGGGTCTCCAGCGCGATCTGCAGCTCGGCCCGGGCCAGCGGCTGACCGAGGCACTGGTGGACGCCGAAGCCGAAGGCCAGGTGCCGGCGGGCGTCGCGGGACACCTCCAGCTCGTCGGCCGCGCCTTCGCCGGGCGCACCGAAGAGCCGCTCGTCCCGGTTGGCGGTGGAGAGCATGGCCAGCACGCCTTGGCCGGCCCGGACCAGCGTGCCGCCGAGCTCCACGTCCTCGACGGCCACCCGGGGCAGCCCGGACTGCACGATGGTGAGGTAGCGCAGCAACTCCTCCACCGCGCCCCGGAGCAGCTCCGGATCGGCTCGCAGCCGGGCGGCCTGCTCGGGCCGGCGCAGCAGTGCGACGGTGGACAGCGCGGTCATGTTGGCGGTGGTCTCGTGCCCGGCGACGAGCAGCAGCAGCCCGGTCGCCGCGATCTCGGCCGGGCTGACGTCCTCGCGGGCGGCCAGCCTGCTCAGCATGTCGTCGGCCGGGTGACTCCTCTTACGGGCGGCCAGCTCGGTCAGGTACCCGGTCAGTCCGCGCTGCGCCGCTTCGACCTCCGCCGGGGTGGCACGGTTGTCGAGCAGCGTCCTGCTCTGCGCCTGGAACAGCTCGTGGTCCTCGTACGGGACGCCGAGCAGCAGGCAGATGACGAGGGAGGGGACGGGCAGGGCGAAGTCGGTGACCAGGTCGGCGCCGGTGCCCGCGGCGGTCATCCGGTCGATGGTCTCGTCGACGATCCGCTGGATCCCCGGACGCATCGCGTCGACCCGGTGCACCAGGAAGTCCTTGGTGACCATGCGGCGCAGCCGGGCGTGCTCGGGGTCGTCCATCCGGATGAAGCTCGGGTTGGTCACGGCCAGGGCCCGGCGGCCGGGGGTGAGGAAGGGGAAGCCGGGGTGGCGGGCGTCGGCGCTGAAGCGCGGGTCGGACAGGACGGTCCGGACCTCCTGGTGGCCGGTCACCAGCCAGCAGAACGCGCCGTCGGGCAGCTCCGCCGGGGTCACCGCCCCCTGGCGGGCGGCCTGGTCGTAGGCGGGCGGCGGGTCGAAGGGGCAGCTGCCGTGGGCGGCGGGGAGGGCGAGGGCGGGCGCGGTGGGTGTGGTCGTCACGATGAGTCCTTCCGTTTCCGGCCGCGCGCGGGGCCGGCCACCCGGGGCGGGCGGCCGGCGCGCGGCGGATGTCACGGTGTCCCGGTGGCTTCTTCCACGGTGATGGCGCCGCCGGGGCAGAGCACGGCGGCCAGCCGGACGTCGGGGTACAGGCCCGGTTCGGGGCGCGCCCGGCGGAGCGTCACCAGACCGTCCTCGTCGCTCTGCCCGAACACCTCCGGCGCGGTCAGGACGCACTGGCCCGAACTGCAGCAACGGTCCTGATCGAGGATCACCTGCATGCGGAACACCTCCGTGGGGCGGCGGCGGGCGGCGGGGGCCGTCCTCCACTGGCGTCCACACAACCTAGCGGCCACTCTGTCGCACACGAATGGTGCGGGGCCGGGCGGGACGAGAATGGCCGATTAACGGGGGTGGGGGAGCAGGCCGCCGGCCCGGGACGGACGGCTGGGCCCTGGGGCGGGCGGCGCGGCGGAGTGCCGGCCATGCCCGGGAGGGGGCCTTCGGGTCGTCCGCGCCTGGCGACGGAGATACTCCGTGGTGCATTGAGTGCAAAACTGTTCGAAAATGTTGTAGATTCTGGAGTGCGGTCGAGGCCGGACCTCCGGGCCGGACCGCCCCCCGAACGTCCCCCGCCGGTTGCCCTGACATCGCCGGCGGGGGATCCCCGGTCGACCCCGCGCACCTCGCGGGGATCGGAGCACCGTCCCGACGGACCAGCTGTCCGGCCCCGCAGAGTCGCGCGGGCCGTGGTCCCGTCGGCGGTGGGACCACCCACGGCCGCTGAGGGTCGGCCTGATCGTGGGCCCGGGGCCGCCGGTGCCGCGCGTCAGCGGGCGCCGGCGGCTCTCGCCCGCCCGCCCGAGGCGAGCGGCGGCAATCGGCAGCGGCGGTCCGAGGCGGCGGTGGCCTAGCCGGGCAGGGCGTCCGTGCCCGCGGCGTCGGAGGCCTCCGCGATCACCAGCTCGCCGACCACCTCGGCGAGGGCCGAGCGGTCCTCCGTCGTGAGACCGGCGTCGGTGACGAAGTAGTCCACCTCGTGCAGGCCGGCGAAGCTGCTCAGGCCGGTGACGCCCCACTTGGTGTGGTCGGCGACCACGGCCACCCGCCGGGCGCACCCGATCAGGGCCCGGTTGGTCTGTGCCTCGGCGAGGTTCGGCGTGGTCAGCCCGGCCCGGCCGGAGGCGCCGTGCGTCCCGAGGATCAGCAGGTCCACGTGCAGCGAACCGATCACCATGTCGGCGAGCGGCCCGACCAGCACCTGCGAGGGGGTCGGCGCGCCGCCGGTGAGCAGGACCGACGGCGAGGTCGGGCTCTTCACGCCCTCGGACTCCAGCAGCTGCGCGATCGGCAGCGAGTTGGTCACCACGGTCAGCCCCGGGACGTTCACCAGCCGGGTCGCCACGGCGTGCACCGTGGTGCCGCCGCCCAGCGCGACCACGCTGCCGGGCGTCACCAGAAGGGCGGCCGCCTCCGCGATGGCCCGCTTGGCGGACGGCTCCAGGCCGCTCTTGGCCGCGAAACCGACCTCGTCACCGGTGCGGCCGACCAGCCCCACGGCGCCGCCGTGCACCTTCTCCACATCGCCGCTGCGCGCCAGAGCGTCCAGGTCGCGCCGGACGGTCATGTCCGACACGCCCAGCTGCTCGACCAGCTCCGACACGCGGACAGCACCGTCGCGCCGGATCGCTTCCATGATCAGCGCACGGCGCTGATGTGCGAGCAGTCCTTGATCAGCCACCAGATCCCCAGACCCGCCGTCGAGAGTGTCGTCCGTCGGCATGAATCTACTGCACAGGCATTCCGCAGTGTGCGGACGGTTCCGACGTCGGAGACGGGCCACCGCGCCGAGGCGACGCGCACCGGCCTCCCGGGGGGCCGGGACGAACGGGACGGCGGGGATTTCGGGGTCCATCGGGCAGCTCCATTCTCGGCTTCGGCCACCTGCTGCGGGTGGCTCCACGACGCCCGGCCGGGGCCGCGAGGTGCTCCGCCGGTCCGGACCGGCGGAGCCCGGGCCTGGCTGCGACCCGTCCCGGGCGTCGTTCCATTCCGCCCTCCGCGCACGCCGGTTCCGACACCGGCGAGGACACCGAACCGACACGGTTCCCGCCGAGACTGCGGGCACCCTAGGTAGTGCGGCCGGTAGGTAGTTCCGGGGACTGGGGATCGAGGACGGCAGGCGGCCGGGTTCGGATCCGTCGCCCGACGGGGCCGCTGCCGGCCTGCGGGTGGTTCCGGTCCGGTCGTGGTGGATTCCCGGACACCCGTCCGACGCGTTCTGCTGCTCCGCACGCGCGCTGCCCGTTGGCCCGAGGTCGCTCCGGGGGCGAGCTGCACCGCCGGGCCGACTATTGCCTTCCGTTGATAAATGTTGGAAAATGCTGACTATGGACGAGGGCGCCACCCCTGCGCCGGGCGGCGCTCTCGACCTCCCCGCCGGGCTGCCCTGGAACCCCCGGCGGGGCACGCTCCTCCACGGCGCAGGTCACCGCCGTCGGTACCGGCGCGGCCGCGGCCGCGGGCCGTACCAGCTCGGCGCCGTGAGACTCCGTCACGACTCGGAATCCCCCTGAGCCGTCGCCCCTCGCACAGCGGCGCCGGCTCGGATCCGGATCGTGACGGCGGCAGCGAGCCGTTGAGGGACGGCGATCCTGCCATCCACCGGGCCGCCGGTGCGCGCGTCCGCCACGCCCGCACCGGCAGCCGTCCCACCTCCGGGCGCCGGTGCGCCCCGCTCACCGCTCGGCGTCCTGGTACTCCAGCAGGACTTCGATGTCTTGCCTGCTCAGCGGCTACGCGCGGTGAGTACGACGGCCTGATGTCCCATCACCGCCACGGACTCTTCCAGCAGTCGGCGGAAGCGTCCTTCCTGTCCGTGAGCCGAGTCGGCGGTGACCCAGGGGACGGGCAGCTGGTAGGCAGGTGCGCGCAGGACCAAGGCCTCGGCGAGCCGGCCCCTGGTGCGGAACTGCCGCTCGTCGGGGATCACCGCCGCGCGGCGGCGGTCCCGATCCCCGGTCCAGGACCTGGGCAGGTGGGGCTCGCGGTCGACAGGAGCCCGCAGACGGAAAGGCCCCGCTACCCGCCTCCCGTACGTGCGGTGACCAGGCCGGACTCGTAGGCCGCGATGACCGCCTGGGCGCGGTCCCGGACGTAGAGCTTGCCGAAGATGCTGGTGATGTAGTTCTTCACCGTCGACAGGCTGATGTCCAGGGCCCGGGCGATCTCGGTGTTGTCGAGGCCGGTGGCCATCAGCCGCCACACCTCGACCTCCCGGGGCGTCAGCCCGCCCGTGTCGGTGACCGGCGGCGGGGTGCCGACCGGGGCTCGGACGTAGGTGGAGATCAGCCGGGTGAGCAGGCGCGGGGCGACCACCGCCTCGCCGGCGTGGACGGTGCGGATCGCCGCGCCCAGCTCCTCCGGCGAGACGTCCTTGGGCAGGAACCCGTGGGCGCCGGCGCGCAGCGCGGCCACCACGTACTCGTCCATGTCGAAGGTGCTGAGGGCGAGGACTCGGCAGGAGGGGAGGGTGCGGGCCAGCTCCTGGGTCGCGCCGACCCCGTCCAGCACGGGCATCCGGATGTCCATCACCACGACGTCGGGGCGCAGCAGGCGGGCGGCGGTGACGGCCTGCTCCCCGTTCTCGGCCTCGCCCACCACCTCGAAGGACGGGTCGGGGGAGAGGATCAGGGACAGGCCGCGCCGCACCAGCGGCTGGTCGTCCGCGATGAGGACCCGGATGCCCGGTGTCACCGCGCCCACCGGGCCGACGTCGTTCGGCCTCACCGGGCCGTCGCCCTGCGTGCTCACCTGGCCGTCACCGTTCCGTGCTGGACGGCCGCGTCGGCCGTCTCCTCCGGGGCCAGCGGCAGGTCGGCCAGGACGGCGAAGCCGCCCTCCGGACGTGGTCCGGTCCGCAGGGTGCCGCCGTGCAGGGCGACGCGCTCGCGCATGCCGATCAGGCCGTACCCGCTCCTGCCGCCGGCCGGCACCGCCTCCTGCGGTGCGGCGCCGCCCGTGCCCGCCGTGCCCCCGTCGTCGCGCACCTCGACGGTGACCCGGTCCGGACCGTACGTCAGGGTGACGGTCGCGCGGGCGGGCCCGGCGTGCTTGCGGGCATTGGTGAGAGCCTCCTGGACGATCCGGAAGACGGTCAGGCCGACGGTGGGCGGCAGCGGGCGGCGGGGCCCGTGGACGCCGAGGTCGGTCGGCAGGCCGGCCACCCGGGACTCGTCCACCAGCCGGCCGAGGTCCTCGGCCCCGGGCTGGGGCGAGGGCGGGGCGGTGTCCGGTTCGTCGCCGGCCCGCAGGACGTCCAGGAGCTGGCGCATCTCCCGCAGGGCCATCCGCCCGGAGGACTCCAGGGTGACCAGGGCGTCCCGGACCACCTCCGGGTGGGCGAGGTTGGCCCGGGCGCCGCCGGCCATCAGCTGCATGGTGGTGATGTGGTGCGCCACGATGTCATGCAACTCCCTTGCGATGCGGCGGCGTTCGTCGGCCACCGCGCGGTCGGCCAGCAGTTTGCGGTTGGCCGCGACCTCCCGCTGCCAGCGCGCCACGGCGAGGCCGGCGCCGGCCACGAGCAGGGTGGAGCAGGAGGCGCTGGCGAGCGCCTGCCAGGAGGGGACGCGCAGGTGGCTCTGGCTCAGAGCGGTCAGCACCGTCGTCGCCGCCGCGGCGGCCGCCGTCACCCGGGCGGGGCGGGCCCGGGCGACCGAGTACAGGCTGACCATCAGGACGGCGCCGAAGTGGGTGCTCGCCGGTGTGGACAGGTCGATCGCGGCCTCCACGGCCAGGACCACGGCGAGCGCCGGCCCCGGGTGGCGGCGCCGGACGAGCAGCGGCAGGGCCGACAGTGCGACGAGGAGCAGGCCCGGCGGGGTCACCCGGCGTACCCCGTCCATCTCGCTGAAGAGCAGGTAGTTGAGCAGGTCGAGCGTGCAGGCGCCGGCGGCCACCAGCGCGTCGGTGTGGGTCCACGGCGCGCCGTCGGTCTCCGGCGGCGCGTCCGCCACCGCCACCCCGCCGGTCCCCGGGCTCCCGCTCGCCCGGTGTGCCGGGTGCGCCGGGTCCGCCCCGAGTGCCGCGTCCAGCGTGGGGCGCTGATGACCGCCCATGTCCGTTCCCCCTCCGTGCCCGGCCCGCGCCGCGCCCAACCGATGAGCCCTGACGAGCCCCGATGAGCCCGATCAGGGCCCGATGAGACCCTGAACAGGCTTTGAACAGGCCCGACGACCCCATTCTGGCATCGGCCCACCCCGCCCCGGCATGGTCCCCACGGCCGATCACGGGGGCCGGACCAGGACCACGGTCCCGGGTCCGGGCCCGGCCGAGGAGCAGGGCCCCCGGTGCGGATCGTCCGTCGCGGGGACGTCCGCGACCCGCCCCGGGTGATGGTCTGGAACCCGGCCGGGAACCCCCGGAGCCGAGACCGACCTTGCGGACGCTCGCGTCCACCGCCGGAGGAAATCTTGATCCGCGCACTGACCGGATACTCCACCAGGAACCCGTGGAAGGTGATCACCCTCTGGGTGGTGCTGGGAATCTCCCTGGCCCTGCTGAGCCCGATGCTGCTCGACCGCGTCACCCAGTCCCAGACCGGGGACTTCCTGCCCAAGAGCTACGACTCGGCCGCCGCGCTGCGGATCGCCGAGGAGAACTTCGGGATGAACCCCGACGCCACCACGGTCACGGTGCTGGTCGCCAGGACCGACGGCCAGGCGCTCACCGCCGCCGACCAGCAGCGGGTCGAGGCCGAGGGGGCGAAGCTCGCCCAGCGCCGGGTCGTCATGCCCAGGAAGGACGACGCGCCGGCCTTCCTCGTCCCCGACCGGTCCCAGACCCCCCGGGTCGCCCCGGCCATGGTGGCGCCCGACCGCGGCTTCGAACTGCTCTCCGTCGAACTGACCGGCAGCGCCGCGGACGAGGGCGTCCAGGGCGTCTACCGGGCGTTCCGGGACGCCACCCGAGCCCAGTTCGCCGACGCCGGGATGCGCACCGGGTTCACCGGGGGACTGGCCGACGCCGTGGACACCGCCGACTCCCACCGCACCGCCGCGAAGGTCGGCAGCGCGCTCGTCATGGGGCTGATCGTCCTGCTGAACGTGCTGGTGTTCCGCAGCGTGGCGGCGGCCCTGCTGCCGCTGCTCGCCGTCGCCATGATCGGCAGTGTGGCCGGCGGAGCCGTGGCCGTCGCCGCGACGCTGACCGGCCTCAAGCTCGACGCCGGCACCCCCGGGCTGGTCTCCGTGGTCCTGCTCGGCATCGGCGTCGACTACCTGCTCTTCCTGCTCTTCCGCTTCCGCGAGCACCTGCGGGCCCGGCCCGAGCAGCCCGCCCGCGAAGCCGCCACCCAGGTGACCGCCCGGGTGGGCACCGCGATCACCTCGGCCGCGCTGACCATCGTCGCCGCCTTCGCCACCCTCGGCGTGGCCAGCTTCGGCCAGTTCCGCTCCCTCGGCCCGGCCATCGCCGTCGCCGTCCTGGTCATGCTGCTGGGCAGCCTCACCATGATGCCCGCCCTGCTCGCCGCCTGCGGCCGCGGCATGTTCTGGCCCTCCCGCAGCCTGCGCCGCCAGCCGGGCGAGGGCTTCGCCGCCCGCTTCGGCACGCTCGTCGCCCGGCGGCCGCTGCCGATGCTGTTCGCCGCCCTCGCCCTGCTCGGCGCGCTGGCCGCCGGGATGACCGGGATCCGGATGGACTACGGCCTCGGCGGCGCCGACGCCCGGACCCCGGCCGCCGCCACCGCCGCCGAGATCTCCCGCACCCTGCCGGCCGGCGTCTCCGACCCGACGAGCGTCTACGTCGTCACCACGGACGGCACCACCCTCACCCCCGACCGGCTCGACGGCCTCGCCCACGCCCTCACCCAGGTCGAGGGCGTCGGCAAGACGGGCGGCACCGTCCTCAACGGGGACCGCCGCGCAGCCCGGATCGACCTCTACCTCACCGCAGACCCGCAGAGCCGACGCGCCCGTGACCTGGCCTCCGGCCCCGTCCGCGCCGCGGTCGCCGCCCACACACCCGCCGGGACCAGCGCCCACGTGGGCGGCACGGCGGCGATCTTCGCCGACATCTCCACCGCCGTCGACCACGACCTGGCGGTCGTCTTCCCGGTCGCGGCCGCCCTGATCGCCCTGATCCTGCTGCTGCTCCTGCGCAGCCTGCTCGCCCCGGTGGTCCTGATGCTCTCGGTCGGGCTCGGCTTCGCCGCCACCCTCGGCGCCGCGACCCTGCTGTTCCAGCACGGGCTGGGCGAACCGGGCGTCAGCTTCACCCTCCCGCTGGTGCTGTTCCTGTTCGTCGTGGCGCTGGGCACCGACTACAACATCCTCATCACCGACCGGATCCGCGAAGAGATGCAGCGCCCCGGCCCGCCCCGCGCCGCCGTCGCCCGCGCCGTACGGCACACCACGCCCGCCATCGCCACGGCCGGCCTGGTCCTGGCCGGATCCTTCGCGACCCTCGCCGCCACCCCGGGCAGTGAACAAGTCGCCTTCGCGCTGACGCTCGGCATCCTGCTCTCCGCGGTCGTCCTGTCCCTGGTCCTGGTGCCCGCCGTCGCCGCCCTGCTCGGCCGCGCCCTCTGGTGGCCGCTGCGCCAGGCCCGCCACGACCACCGGGCCGAGCCGGTCCCGGAGCCGTACCGCGTCCCGGTGCCCTGACCGGCGAGCAGTTGGTACTCCAGCACGACTTCGATGTCTTGCCTGCTCAGAGGTTGTGCGCGGTGACTGCGGCGGCCTGATGCCCCATCAGGGGGCGGTCTTCATGAGACCGCCCCTCGATCGCGTGCAGCCGACGTTGCGAGCCGGGCACTTGCAGCAGCCGTCGGGCCGGTAACCCCGCACCTTCGTGCACGCCGACCAGGCGGTGCTGCCGGGCGGAGCCGTGCGGCTCACCTGCACGTGGAGCTGACCGCTCCCGACCTGCGGAGAAACGAGTCGCCATCTGGGTGTTCGTCAGGCAGACTGCGGGATTCGACCTGAACACCCGTCCACGGCCCGATCCACCCGAAGGACCACCGCATGACCGAAGCCGTCAAGTCCGGCACCCAGCAGGCCGCCGGGGATCCGGCCGCTGTGAACCCCTGGGCGCCGCCCGGGTCCGGGTCCGGGCCCACCCCGGCGCCGGCTGCGCCTGCAGGTCCAGCTCCAACTCCAGCGGCGGAGGGCATACCGGAACCGGTTCCGGCCGCAGCTCCGGCCCAGGTCCCGGCGGCGGTGCCGGGGCCGGACATGAACGCGGGGGCGGGCACCGGCGTGCCGTACTGGCCGTTCCTGCAGCCCGCGCCGCAGCCCCGGAACGGGCTCGGCGTGGCGGCCATGACGCTCGGGATCGTCGGTGCCGTCCTCGGACTGTTGATCGTCTTCTTCTGGCTCGCCTGGCTCCCGGCGCTGCTGGCCGTCATCCTCGGCGCCATCGCGCTGAGTCACGTCCGCAAGGGCCTGGCGACCAACCGCGGCATCGCCCTCACGGGCGTGATCCTCGGTGCCGTCGGGCTCCTCGCCTCGGTCACCGGCGGGGTACTCGTCGTGGTGCAGGTGCACAACGTCAGGGAGGAGCAGCGTTCCGCGACGGCTGCTGCCGACGCCGAAGCGGAACGGCAGCGCGACAAGGTGGCGCGGCAACGCGAGGAGGTGGCGCGGCAGCTCGAACAGTTCGAGGCCGAGAAGCAGAAGCGGGCCGCGGACGAGCAGGCCCGAAGGCTGTCGTTCGGCGGGTCCTACACGTACGGGGAGACCGGGCTGAAGATCAGCCTGGCGGCTCCGCAACCGTTCGTCCCGGACAGGTCCGTGTCCAAGGCCCCCGAGAACGCGAAGGTCGTCGTTCTCGCCGTCACCGTGGTCAACACCGGTTCGACGCCGCTGTCGCTGACCGGCTCGCAGTTGCTCTTCGTCAAGGACGCCAACGACAAGTTGCTCTTCCCCCTGGTCGACATCTCGGGCCGGATCACCAGGATCCCCGCCTCCCTCGACCCCGGCCAGTCGGTCACCGCCCAGGAGGTGTACGCCCTGCCCAACGGCTCGACGGACACCATCTCGGTCCGGTTCGACCACGGCGACGGCTCGAAGCGCCGCGACGTCGTCTGGACCGGCTCTCCCGGCTGACCCGGCTGACCCGTCTGCCCTCTTGCGGGGCCCGGTTCGGTGCGGGGACGCGGCGCGTGGTTCACCCAGGCGGGGAACAAGTCGTACCGGAAGGAGCCTCGTCCGGCCGGAGCCCGGGGTGGATTGCTGAGCGGCCCGCACCGCACGGGGTGGTTCTCGGGGCCACGGCCGAGCGGACCGGGTCCTTCAGGGTCCGATGGGCGCTCGGGCCAAGCCTCGCCGGTTGCCGTCGGTCAGGTGCCGTGGCCGGACACGTTTGTCAGGAGTCTGCCGAAGAGTTCGGGTTGCTCCTCGGCGATGGTACGGGCCTGGTCCACCAGCGGGCGGTGTGCGGGCGGGTAGTGGTCGGTGTTCAGGGGGAAGACGTCCTGGAGGCGATGCCGGAGGTCGTTGTCCCCGCAGTGGACGAAGGCCTCTGCCGCCGCCACCCACAGGCCGGGCCAGAGGTCGGCGATCTGGTCGTTGGTGCGCCAGGTCGGCTGTCGCTGGTCCTGCAGCAGCAGGGTCTGGGCCTGTGCGCCGGTGAGGGTCCCCTGACGGATGGCCGCGACGATCTCGTCGCGACGGTCGGTGGGCTGCCACATGCCGACCCAGTGAGCCGCCGAGCAGGCGTTGATTCTTGTTCGCCAACCGCCCTGCCCGGCCTGGGCTATGAGGTGGGTCAGGACGGGGCGGCGGCCGAGCGCCGCGACCACGGGGAAGACCAGCTGGCTGGAGGCGTTGTCGTCCAGGACGAGCAGTGCCAGTACGTCGTCGGCCAACCGGGCGGTCAGGGCCGGGTCGGCCTTCAACGCGCGGCCCAGGTACATGCGGGCCGCCCCCACCCCTGGGTGGGGCTGCTGTCCGTCGGCGCCGGACAGCAGCGGCAGTTCGGGGCGACCGGGCAGGGCACGGTCCAGGAGATCGTCGAGCAACTGCTGCAGCGGGCCGGAGTCCAACAACAGGTCCTTTCCCGTGGATCCTCGTTTCCCGGCCACAGGCTACCGGCACCGGGAAGTCCGAGGGCGGGCAGGACCGGCCCTGCCCTGGGCCTGCTCGGGCACCCTCGCGAACGACCACAGGGTACCGGGGCCACCAGGCTGCGTCGGTGACTCTTCAGCTTCCCCGCTCTCTGACTCCCGAGACCGCGCGCATCCTGCATCGCATGCTCGGCGCTGAGATCTCGGCGGGGATGCGCGAGCGGGAGCTGGACGTGGTGGAGGCGCGGTACGGGTTCCGGTTCGCGGCCGATCTCACCGACTACCTCCGCACCGAGTTCGCGGGCCTGCCCGCCGCACTCGACACCGCCCGCGCCGCCGTCCCTTCTGGTCCTACGTGCGCGGGAAGAACAGCGACACCGTGCGGCCGGCCACCTGCACGACACCGCACGACCCCTACGCCCGCACCGCCCAGGAGGCGCCCACCGACCTACAGAGACGGTTGGCCGTCGGCGGGTATCGGCAGCCGCTGCACCGGGCCGTGGTGTCAGGCGCGAGGAGGACAGGGAACAGGCGGATGCCCTCTTCGCCGACCGGGAGCCGGACCCGAGCGGAACCTCGGGCGAGCGGGCCGGTCCGCCACCTTTCGGGCTTTCGGGCTGCGGCGCGTCGCGGGAGGCGCGGCGACGTGGACGACCGGGGTCAGGCGGGGAGGCCGATGCGGCGTTCGCCGTTGCGGCGTTGCTGGATGACGACGGCGACGACGAGGAGGGCGCCCTGGGCGACGTTCTGCCAGAAGGCGTTGATGCCCTGGACGGTGAGGCCGTTCTCGAGGGCGCCGAGGAGGGCGACGGCGAGGAGGGTGCCGCCGATGCCGCCCTTGCCGCCCTTGAGGGCGGCGCCGCCGAGGGCTGCGGCGGTGATGGCCTTGAGTTCGAGGCCTTCGCTGCCGGAGGTGGGCTGGCCGGAGCCGGTGCGGGCGGTGAGGAGGATGCCGGCGAGGGCGGCGACGACGCCGATGAGGGCGTAGACGGCGACGAGGTACTTGTTGATGTTGATGCCGGCGAGGCGGGCGGCGGTGTCGTTGCCGCCGATGGCGTAGATGTTGCGGCCGATGTCGGTGTACTTGAGGAGGAGGTGGACGGCGAGGGCGACGACGATGAGGATCCAGACCATGACGGGCAGGCCGGCGATCTTGCCGCGGCCGAGGAAGACGAAGACGTCGTTGTTGAGGACGTAGCCCTGGGCGCGGCCGTCGGAGATGAGCTGGGCGAGGCCCTTGTAGGCGGCGAGGCCGGCGAGGGTGGCGATGGTGGGGTTGACGCGGCCGTAGACGATGATGACGCCGTTGAGGATGCCGACGAGCAGGCCGACGCCGACGGCGGCGGCGATGCCGGCGAGGGCGTTGGAGCCGGTGGTGGTGAAGGCCATGGCGCTGACGACGGAGGCGACGCCGGCCTGGGAGCCGACGGAGATGTCGAGGCCGCCGCAGATGATGACGGCGGTCTGGACGACGGCGAGCAGGCCGGTGATGGTGGCGGCCTCGGCGATGACCTGCATGTTGGGGACGCTGAGGTAGTTGTCGTTCAGCACGCCGAACAGGCCCAGGACCAGCACCAGCGCGCCGATCAGGCTGAGGTTCTGGCCGCCCAGCGAGGCCAGCGGGGAACGCTTGCGGGCGGGCTTGGTGGCGCGCCGGTCGGCCGTCGCGGTGGTCATGAGGAGGCTCCGGGGGCGGTGTCGGCGGTGGTACCGGTGTCGGCGGTGGTGTAGGTGGTCGGGGCGGGGGTGCTGCCGGGTGCGGGTCGGCGGTCGGCGGGGCTGAGGTCGTCGGCCATGGCGAGGTGCAGGATGGCCTCCTCGGTGGCTTCGGCTCGGTCGAGTTCGCCGGTGATCCGGCCGTTCTGCATCACGACGACGCGGTCGGCCAGGCCGAGGACCTCGGGGAGTTCGGAGGAGATCACCAGCAGGGCGACGCCCTCCTTCGCCAGGTCGGCGATGATCTGGTAGATCTCGATCTTGGCGCCGATGTCGATGCCGCGGGTGGGCTCGTCCAGGATCAGCAGTTTGGGCTTGCGGGCCAGCCAGCGGGCGAGCACGACCTTCTGCTGGTTGCCGCCGGAGAGCTTGCGGACTTCGTGCTCGATCGAGGGGGTGCGCACCCGCAGCCGGTCGGTGTACTCCTGCGCGAGCTGCCGCTCGGCGCCGCGGCGCACGAACCGCAGCCGGCGCAGCCGCTCCAGGACGACCAGGGAGGTGTTGTCGCGGATGGTGCGGTGCAGCAGCAGGGCCTGGGCCTTGCGCTCCTCGGGGGCCAGGCCGATGCCCGCGGCGATGGCGGCGCCGGGGCGGCCGGTGCGCAGAGGGCGGCCGTCCATGGTGATCGTCCCGCTGTGGACGGGCTGATCGCCGGCGAGTGCGAGGGCGAGCTCGGACCGTCCGGCGCCGATCAGGCCGGCCAGGGCGACCACCTCGCCGGCCCGCACGGTGAGGTCGATGTCGCGGACGGCGTCGGTGGTGACCCCCCGGACGTCCAGGACGACGCGGTCGGTGGCGACGTCCTGGCGGGTGAACAGGGTGGACAGGTCGCGGCCGACCATCAGGCGGACGACGTCGGCCTCGTGCGCGCTCCCGGCGTCCAGCACTCCGGCGAGCGTGCCGTCGCGCAGCACCGCGATCCGGTCGGCGAGCTGGGAGATCTCCTTCATCCGGTGCGAGACGTAGATGACGGCGATGCCCTGGTCGCGGAGGTTGTTGATCAGTGCGAAGAGGGCGTCGACCTCGGTGTCGGAGAGCGAGGAGGTGGGTTCGTCGAAGGCGATCACCCGGGCGTTGCCGGTGAGGGCGCGCAGGATCTCGACGATCTGGCGCTGCGCGGGGGTGAGGTCGGAGCCGAGCAGGTCGGGGGAGACGACCTTGTCGAAGCCGAACCGTTCCAGGTCGGCGGTGATCCGGCGGTCGAGTTCGACGCGGTCCAGGCGGCGGCCGGCCTTGCGGGGCAGGGAGCCGGCGTAGACGTTCTCGGCGACCGAGACGTGCGGGATGATCTCCGGTTCCTGCGGGATGATCCGGATGCCGGCGCCCCGGGCCTCGGCGGGGGAGGCGAGCGCGGTGCGCCGGCCGTCGACGAGCAGGTGGCCCTCGGTGGGCTGGTGGTCGCCGGTGAGGATCTTCAGCAGGGTGGACTTGCCGGCGCCGTTCTCCCCCATCAGCGCGGTGACCTGGCCGGCCGGGAACTCCAGGGACACCCCGCCGAGGGCCTGGACGGCGCCGAAGCGCTTGACGATGCCCTCGATGGCGATCACCGGGCCGGCTGCGGTCGGGGGAGGGAACACCGGGGATTCGGTGCCGGGGCTGGTCATCGAGGGCCTCGCAAACGATGGGCCGATCGGCGCCGTGAGCCGATCCGACGGGTGGGTGAGGGCGCCGGCGCGGTCGGGTGGGGGACGTCCGCGCCGGCGCGACCGGGGGTCGCCGGCTCAGCTGCAGCTGACGCCGGAGGCCTTCCAGTTGGAGGCGTCGACCATCTTGGTCGGCGCGAACGCCTCCTTCGGGAAGTCCTTGCCGTTCTTGAGCTTGTCGTACATGGTCTGGACGGCCAGCGCGCCGACGTCGCTGCCGTTGATGAACAGCGCGGCCTTCATGCCGGAGGGCTTGCCCGAGTTCCAGTTCTTGCAGGCCAGGTAGGCGCCGAGGCCGACCCCGATCACGTCGTCGGCCTTGAAGCCGGCGTTCTCCAGCGCGGTGACGCCGCCCTGGACGTTCTCGTCGTTGCAGCCCCAGACCACCCAGTGCTTGACGCCCGCGTTCGCGGTGACCGTGGCGGCGATCTTGTCCTGGGCGCCGGTCGGGGTGTTGTCGGTGGCCACGTCGATGTTCTGGACATTGGCGCCAGCTCCGGCGAAGAAGGCGTTCTTCGCGGCCTTCACCCGGTCGGTGCAGACCGTGACGTCCTGCTTCCAGGCGGAGATGGTGCGGGTCTCGGCGGGGTTCCAGCCGGCCTTCTTGAACTCCTCGGCCGCCCGCTTGCCGACCTCGCCGCCCATCTGCTCGCCGCTGAAGCCGATCCGGGGGACGAGCGTGTCGGAGGTGCAGACCGCCGGGTCGGGGCCGGTGGTGCAGATCTGGTCGTCGGAGGTGAGCAGCGCGACCTTGGCGTCCTTGGCGGTCTGGACGACCTGCGGGCCGACGGCCGGGTCCGGCACGACCACGATCAGGCCGTTGGACTTCTGGGCGATCGCGGACTTGGCCTCGCTGACGGTCTTGTTGGCGTCGGTGCCGAGGTTGACGACCTTGAGGTCCACTCCCAGCTCCGCGGCCTTGGCCTTCGCGCCCGCCGCCTCGCCGACGAAGTACTCCTGGTCCCCCTGCTTCTGCAGGTAGGTCATCGAGATCTTCCCGTCGACCTTCGCCACGTCGCCGCTGCCGCCGGGCTCCTGGCCGGTCGAACACGCGGTGAGGCCGAGGGCTGCCACCAGGCCCAGCGCCATGACTGCGGCCGGTCTGCGGTTACGTGCAGTGAACATGTGCATCCCCTTGCATGGACGGGCCGGGGGTGGCCGACCCGATGAGGCATGGCTGCGCGGAGCTCGCGGGGGCCGGCCCGAGGAGGGGGACGGTAGCGGCTGCGCTCGCTGCTTCGATCAAAAGTAAACGTGATCCAACGCGATGAACCACAGGAAAACAGCTGTTTCCGGCAGGCGTCAACCAGGTGAATGGCACCAATCGGATCGAGACCCGGCCGTTATGCGGCAGCCGTCCAACAGAGACACCGGGGCCTTGCCAGATGGGATTCCGCCTGTAGTCGCGGGGAGAGGGCGGCCGGGCTTCGCCGGCCCGCCCGGTTGCAGGCCGCTCGGGATCCGGTGGACGACTCCGAGGCGTCTGATGGAAGCCTCAATGGGTAAGTGGTGGAAGCATAAACATTTTCCACCACGCTGGGTGTGCTTCCCAATACGGCGATCAAGAACAATCAGATTCACTGTTGTCCGGACATCAGCTGCGCTACTTTGGGCGCCGGTGGTACATGCCGCACGGTCGTCGTGGCCGTGCGCCCGACGTCGCCGGGATGGAGGGACAGCCGTGGCCGATCAGGGACTGCTGGCGCAGCAGCGCAGGTCGCTCATCCTGGAGCAGGTGCGCAGGGACGGCGCCGTCAAGGTCGCCGAGCTGGTGGACCAGTTCGGCGTGTCCGACATGACCGTCCGTAGGGATCTCGACGTGCTGGCCCGCGGTGGCGGGGTGGAGAAGGTGCACGGAGGGGCGATCGCCGTCGGGGCGAGCACGGACGAGCCGGGATTCGAGGCCAAGTCCACCCGTGAGTCGGCGGCCAAGGCCGCCGTCGCGTCGGCCGCCGCCGACCTGGTCGAGCCCGGCAGCGTGGTCGCCGTCTCGGCGGGGACGACCGCCTTCGCGGTGGCCTCCCGCCTGCTCGGGATCCCCCGGCTGACCGTGGTGACCAACTCCCTCCCCGTCGGGGACCTGCTGCGGACGGCGGCCCGTGAGCTGGGCGACGCCGCCCCCGCGCTGCTGCTGACCGGCGGCAGCCCGACCCGCTCGGCCGCGCTGGTCGGGCCGCTGGCCGACCAGGCGATCCGGTCCCTGCACGTGGACCTGCTGATCCTGGGCACCCACGGGGTGTCCGAGCAGTCGGGGCTCACCACGCCGAACATGGGCGAGGCCGAGACCAATCGCGCGCTGGTGGCGGCAGCGCGTCGGGTGATGGTGGTCGCGGACCACACCAAGTGGGGTGTGACGGCGCTGAGCAGCTTCGCCGGACTCGCGGAGGTCGGCACCTTCGTCACCGACGACGGCCTGCCGGAGGAGGCCCGGTCGGTGCTCGCCGAGTCGGTGGGCGCGCTCGTGGTGGCGCCCCTGTCCGGCGCCGGGCGCTGACCGCCGAACGCGCCGGCTCCCGTCCGCCTCTCCGTCCGTCCTGCCCTGATCGGCCACGCCCTGGCCTGCTGTCTGCCCTGCCCTGCCCTGATCGGTCACGCCCTGATCGGCCAGGCCCTGCCGACCCGCCGGCCGAGGGTGCTAAGACCCCTCCTGCCCAAGTGAGTTGAACCCGCCGAGGGTGGCGTCGAGCGCCGCCGGGCCGGCCCGTGCCGCTGCGCGGGACGCCGGGTGCTCCCCGTCCCCGACGCGGCCGCGCCCACTCTATTGACGCAGCGTCTAATAGCTTCTAGCTTCTGAACCGGGCCCCCATCGCCACCCCGACCGGACGGTCGCCCACCCAGGAGCCGAGGAACCGCCGATGACAGCCACCACCCGCCGGGCGAACAACGGGCCCGACGCTCCCGACCACGCCCCCGCCCGGGAACGGACGGCCCAACGCCTGCTCGCCTCCTCCGCGAAGCTCTCCTTCGACCCCGTCAAGGACATCGACTGGGCCACCGGACCGGAGCCCGGCCGCTACTACTGCCCTCCGCACCGGCTCTCCCTCTACGGCACCCCGCAGTGGGAGCGGATGACGGAGGAGGAGCGGATCGAGCTGAGCAAGCACGAGGTCGCCAGCATCGCCGCCGTGGGCATCTGGTTCGAGGAGATCCTGATGCAGATGCTGCTGCGCCACGCCTTCGACCGCGACCCCACCACCGCCCACGTCCAGTACGCCCTCACGGAGATCGGCGACGAGTGCCGGCACTCGGTGATGTTCGCCCGGATGATCACCTGGATGGGCGTGCCGGCGTACCGCCCGGCGCGGCTGGCGCACGAGCTGGGCCGGATCTTCAAGGCCGTCTCCACGCACAGCCAGACCTTCGGCGGCACGATGTACGTCGAGGAGATCCTGGACGCCTTCCAGCGCGAGGTGATGGCCGACGAGACGCTCCAGCCGCTGACCCGCCAGGTCTCCCGGATCCATGTGATCGAGGAGTCCCGGCACATCAGCTACGCCCGGGAGGAGTTGCAGCGCGGGCACCTCGGCCCGCTCCGGCGGCGCTGGGAGCAACTGCTCATCGGACTGATCGTCTACTTCTCCACCACCAGCCTGATCAACCCCCGCCTCTACGCCGCCGTCGGGGTGAGCCCCGCCGAGGGGCGCCGGGCGGCCCGGGCCAACCCGTACTGGCACACCACCAAGCGGGAGATGGCGGCGAAGACCCTGGCCGTGCTCGACCGGGCGGGGCTGGTCGGCGGTGCCAACCGGTGGCTGCTGCGCGCGGCCGGCGTGGTGTAGCGGCCGCCCCGCGGGCCGGCCGCTCGCCCCTTACGGCCCCGGCGGCTGCGGCGCCGGGGCCGTGAGGGACCGCCGGCGGGTCAGACCCTGGTCCAGTGCCGGCTGTCGTCGCCGGTGCAGACGCCCAGCTCCAGCGGCGCGCCGTCGTCCCTGCGGGCGCCGGCCACGCTCAGGCAGAGTCCGGACCGGGCGCCGACGATCGTGCCGTCCCCGTTCAGGGTCCAGCGCTGGTCGGCGCCGCCGTTGCAGGCCCCGAGGACGACCGGTGTGCCGGCCGCGGCGCCCCGGCCGGCCGGTACCAGGCACTTGCCGTAGACGGTGAGGGCGGCGTCGGGGGCGAGGGTGACCCGCTGGTTGGCGCCGCCGTTGCAGGTCCAGAGCTGGACGGCGGTGCCGTCCGCGCTACCGAGCGCTGCGGCGTCCGCGCACCGGTCCGACCCGACGCCGACCAGTGTGGAGGTGTCGCCCGCTCCGCTGCCGGTGACGGCCAGGTCGTCGAACTGGGCGGGCTGGTACCCGGTGGTGCCGAGGCCCGCCAGGCCGACGGAGTACGTGCTGTCGGCGACGGTGCCGAGGACGGCGCCGTCCAGGGCGGCGGTGATCGTACTGCCCTGGAAGCCGAGGCTGACGGTGTGCCAGGACGTGCTGCCGGGAGGGGCGGTGGTACCGCTGAGGAGCGTGGCCACCGCCTCGGCGTCGGTGGCGCTGTTGCGTGTGACGGACCAGGCGCCGGTGTCCGAGACCCGCAGGTAGTACCCGGCCTGGTGGCCCGGTGCGCCCTTGGACTGGCGGGTGGCGCGGCCCAGCAGTTCGACGCCGCCGCCCTGCGGGAGCAGGGCGTCCAGGCTGACGGTGTAGTCGCCCCAGCCGGGGTCGCCGATCAGGGCGAACGGTTCGCAGTCGGCCCGGGACCACTCGATCGGCCGCGTCGGCGCGGCCTGGCGCAGGCAACTGCCCGGGCGGCCGCCGGCGCACGGTGCCGTCTCGAAGGCGCCCTGCATGTCCGACAGGTAGCGGGCCTCCCGGCCGGCCGGGTAGCGCTCGAAGTCGTCGGTGTAGGGGAGCGGCATGGCGTGCCGGGCCGGGACGGGCGAGGGGCTGCCGAGGGCGTCGGGTTCGGTGCTGGTGAGGGTGTAGGCGTAGCCGGGCTGCAGGGTGAGGGAGAAGGCGCCGGCGGTGGGGGACAGGTCGGGCTGCCGGGTCATCCACTGCGCGGGGTCGGTGGAGTCGAGTTTGCTGGCCCAGACGTGCACCTTGGCGTCGGGCAGGCCGCCGCGAACCCGGAACCCGGTGCTCCGGGCGGAGGTGGCGGTGGTCGTCTCCACCACGGTCGTCCAGGCGCTGCCGTCGGGGGACTTCAGCGAGACGTGGCTGCCGTTCGCCCGGTCGCCGCCGAGGTATCCGCTGCCGGTGTCCAGGTACTGCCAGCCGGCCCGGGTGAAGCGGGTGGTGTGCGCGGTGGCCCAGAGGTTGCGGCCGACGGTGTAGTTGCCCGACCAGGGCTGGTTGGCCAGCAGGAGCCCGTCGGTGGAGAACGGCAGGCTCTGGTGGACGGCGGCGACCAGCGGCCAGTTGATGTACGAGGTCATCCTGGCGTCGAGGTAGGCGCGGTTCGTGCCGCGGATCAGCGCCACGCCGTCCTGGTGGTCGTGCGACCCGCTCTCGCTCGCCCAGACCGGCTTTCCGCCGGCCAGGGCGTTGCCGTTCGGGGGCCGGCAGTCGGTCTGGGCGGTCAGGTACCCGCAGGGGTAGTGGATGCCGATGACGTCGACGGCCGCGGCGAACGCGGGGTCGGCGGCCGTCTTGTCGGCCACCGTCCAGTCGGCTCCGCCGTCGTCGGCGCCGACGATCCTGGTGGGCAGGCCGTGCGCGGCGAGGGCGGCGTGGAACTCCTGGTACCAGGCCTTGTCGACGTCCTGGTGCTCGTTCCAGCCGCCGACGAAGTCGATGGTCAGGCCGTGGTCGCTGCGGGCGTGCTCGATCCACCGGACGTAGTAGTCGATCATCGCGGTGGACCAGGAGGAGCCGATCCAGCCCGGGGCGCCCCAGGCCAGGGCGTAGAGCCGGATGTCGGGGTTGCGGGCCTTGGCCTGCTCCATCAGCCACCACTCGTAGCCGCGGTTCCAGTCGACGTCGGTGGCGGTGTGCTCGGCGCTGGGCTCGGCCCCGTCCGTGGAGTTGGTGTCCCCGCCCACCTCGACCTTGAGGATCTGCAGGCTCGCGCCGTAGCCGGGTTCGAAGAGGAGGTCGAGGATCTCGGAGCGCTGCGGCTCCGGGTAGTCGTACAGCAGCCGGCTGTTGCCGCCGCCGCCGCTGGCCGCGCCGATGCCGTCGAAGACCCGGCCGCCGGAGGCCCCGTCGACGGTGATCGTGCCGGTGGCCGCCGGGCCCACCGCCGGTACGGGGAGCACCACCGCGGCCGGGGCCCGGGTGGCGCCGGGCGGTGCGGCGGCGGGTGGCGCGGCGCCGGCGGCCTGGGGGACGGCCAGCATGAGCGCGGCGGCCAGGCCGACGGCGCGCAGCCGGCGCAGGGCACGCCGACGCGGGCCGCCGGGCGGACCCGTCCGGGCCGGGGGAGCGTCACCGGGCGGATCCAGGGGTGCGGGTGCTGGCACGGGCAAGGCGGACTCCCGGGGTGCTCCGAAGGGGTGACATGACGTCAGGACGCCGCTGGGGAGGCGGCCGTGCGCGGTGCCGGCCCCGCCCGACCACCCGGGGCCGCGTCGCAGCACCCGTGCCACCTGTCCGTCATACCGGCCGGCCGGCGTCCGGGCCGGTGACGCGCCGTGAGCACTCGCCCTACCGGGTGAGTCGAGGCATGGAACGGGCCCCGCACCGGGAACGAGTCCCGCCAAACCGACGGAGGCCGCATTGCAGACCGTACGCACCTCGGAGCGGATCACCGAAGCGGTGACCGCCTACCTGGAACCCGCCCTGCGCGAGGCGACGGCCAGGCTCAGCCAGCCGGTCAGGCGGATGGCGGAGTACCACTTCGGCTGGATCGACGCGGACGGGCGGGCCTCGGTGCCCGTCGGGTTCCGCCGCCGGCCCGCGCTGGTCGCGCTGCTCTGCGCGGGGAGCACCCGTGAGGCCTGGGACGCGGTGCGCGGCGCCGCCGTGGCGGGCACCCTGATGTCCGCGGCGGGCACCGTGCACGACGACATCGGCGACCAGGAGATGCTCCGCAAGGGGCGGCCGACCCTGTGGACGGTCTTCGGGGTGCCCGCCGCCGTCCAGGTCGGTGTCGCGCTGCACTGCCTGGCCTTCGAACTGCTGGCGACCGACGCCACCGCGGCCTCCTGCGAGCTGGGCCGGCAGGCGGCCTTCGCGATCCGCGAGTGCTGCTCCGGGCAGATCCGCGACCTGGACTCCGAGGGCAGCTCGCGGGCCGACCTCCAGGGCGCGCTGGACCTGCTGGAGAGCACGATCGCGCTGCCCACGGCGGGGGTCGCGATGGTCGGCGCCGTGGTGCGCGGCGCCCCGGTGGCGGAGGTCGAGGCGGCGAAGCTGTTCGGCTACCACGCCGGCATGGCGATGGCCTTCTTCGACGACTGGGAGGGGGTCTGGAGCAGCTCGCGCGACCGGCTGGAGGATCCGCTGGCGGACCTGCGCCGGCGCAAGACCCGGGCCTTCGTCGCGGTGGCGCTGCAGGGCGAGGGGCCGGCCCGCGACCGGTTGGCCGCCTTCTACGACGACACCTCGGACCCGTCCCTGGCGGAGCTGGAGCAGGTGGCCGCGCTGATCGAGGAGTGCGGCGGCCGCGCCTGGCTGGAGGACCGGATCCGCGAACACGTCGGGCTGGCCGCCCGCGCGCTGCCCGGCGCGGTGCCCGACCCGGTCGCCCGGGCCGAACTCGCGGCCTTCGTGAGCATGATCACCGACGAGCTGCCGTAGCGGCGTTCTCCGGGCCGCCCGGCCGGTCGGCCCGGCCGGGGTGTGCCGGCCTGTTCGGCCCGGCTACGGCGCGTCCGGGGCCGCTCCGGCGTGCTCGCCGTGCTCGCCGTGAGCGCCGGGTCCGCCGTGCTCGTCCGGCCCCGCCAGGCTGCCCGGGGGCCGCCACCGGGCGGGCGTGCGACGCAGCGACAGGGCGGCGATGTCGTCGCGCCGGGCGCCGGCGGTGAACCGGTCGATGTCGCTCCGCAGGGCGGTGAGCAGCTCCGCCGGGGGCAGCAGGGCCAGTCCGGGGAGCCGCTGCTCGAGGGGGTAGAACCGGCCCTGCGGGTCGCGGGCCTCCGTGACGCCGTCGGTGTAGAGCAGCAGGGTGGTCCGCGGCGGGAGGTCGAACCAGCCGACGGTGCGGGGGCCGTCGGCCAGGGCGGCCAGGCCGAGCGGGACGGCGGTCTCCGCGATCGGGACGGACCGGCTTCCGTCCTCGTCGATCAGGTACGGCTGGAGGTGGCCGCAGTTGACCACCTGGACGCCGACCGCCCCGTCGATGCTCAGGGCGAGCGCGGTGACGAAGCGTGACGGCTCCTCGTTCTCCTCGGCGAAGGCGTTGTGACGGACCACCGCGTCCTCCAGGGCGTCGACCACGGCGGTGAGCGTGGGTTCGCGGAACGCCGCCTCGCGGAAGGCGCCGAGGACGGCGAAGCCGGCGCCGATGGCGGCCAGGCCCTTGCCCTGGACGTCGCCGATCAGGACCCTGGTGCCGTACGGCGAGCTGACGATCTCGTAGATGTCCCCGCCGACCAGGCGGTCCTCCTCGACGGGGGAGTAGAGGCCGTCCACCATGACCTGCCGGGTGACCACCGGCAGCGGGCGCAGGATCTGCCGCTGGAGGGTGACCAGGGTGGAGCGCAGCCGGTCCAGCTCGCGCTGCCGGGACGTCCGCCAGAAGCAGGCGGCGACGGCCAGGGCCTGGAAGGCCAGCGCGGCGACGGTCGCGGCGACGACGTCACCGCGGTGCGCGGGGTGCTCGTAGACGAAGGACGCCCAGATGCCGGTCATCGCCCAGGCCGAGGCGATGACGGTCTGGCGGACGCTGCCCAGCCCGGCCACCAGGGCCGGCAGCACGATCAGCAGCGGCGAGAGCCGGCCCGCGGTGCTGGTGGTCACGGCGAGCAGGACAACCATCAGGGTGACCGTGATCAGTCCCGGCCAGAACACGCGGGCGTTCAGCGCGGAGGGGTCGGACCCGGCCTCGCGGGGGGTGGCTGTTGCGGTCATCTGTCCTCTCCTGGCCCCGCCCGGCCCCCGGTGGGCGACGGCCGTGGTCCTGGACTGCGATTTCCTCTGCCTCCATTGCCGCGCGCGGTGGGCGTCACCGCCACCGGACCGGCCCGCGGCCCCGCGCCGGCCGGAGCCCGGCGCGGCTCCCGGCTCCTGGCTCCCGGATCCCGGGACCGGGACGGACACGCGGGGTAGCGTGGCGCCGGGCGCGGCACGGCGCGGCCGGGCCCGCGCGTCCGGACGCTACGGGGCCTCCTCGGCGGCCCCGGTCCCGGACCGGCCCCCCGCGCGCGCCGCCGACCGGACCACCGGACCACCGGACCACCGGACCACCGGACGACCAGGGGAGAACGCGATGGACAGGACGATGCGGGCCGTGGTGCTGGACGGGCCGGGGCCGGTGGAGCAGTTGCGGCTGACCCGGCTGCCGCTCCCGGAGCCGCCCCCGGGCTGGGTCCGGATCAAGGTCGAGGCGTTCGGGCTGAACCGCTCCGAGCTGCACACCCGGCTCGGCCTGGCCCAGGGGGTGACCTTCCCCCGGGTGCCCGGCATCGAGGCGACCGGGACGGTGGACACCGACCCTGACGGCGTGCTGCGCCCGGGGCAGCAGGTCGTGACGCTGATGGGCGGCATGGGCCGTACCTTCGACGGCGGCTACGCCGAGTACACGGTGGTGCCGCGCGCGCAGGTCGTGCCGTTCCGCTCCGAGCTGCCCTGGGAGGTCCTGGGGGCCGTCCCGGAGACCCTGCAGACCGCGTACGGGTCGCTGACCGTCGGGCTGGACCTGCGGGCCGGGCAGTCCCTGCTGATCCGCGGCGGCACCTCGGCGCTCGGCCTGGTGGCGGCCACCCTGGCCAAGGACCTCGGCGCCACCGTACTGGCCACCACCCGGGCCGCCGGACGGGTGCAGGCGCTGGCCGACCACGGCGTCGACCATCCGGTCGTGGACGACGGCGAGGTCGCCGCCCGGGTCCGGGCGATCCTGCCCGGCGGGGTGGACGCGGCGCTGGAGCTGGTCGGCACGCCGACCCTGCCGGACACCCTGGCGGCGACCCGGGTGCACGGCACGGTGTGCTTCACCGGGATGCTCTCCAACCGGTGGACGGTCCCTGACTTCTACCCCATCGACTACCTGCCCCGGGGCGTGCGGCTGACCGCCTACTCCGGCGGGGCCGCGGACCTGCCCGCCCGGGTGCTGCAGCGCCACCTGGACCGGATCGAGGCCGGTGACCTCACCCCGGGGCCCACCCACGTCTACCCGCTCGACGCCATCCGGGCCGCGCACGAGGACCTCGAACACGGCCGGCGGTTCGGGAAGCTGGTCGTCCGCACCGGCTGAGCGCGCCCGCGGCGGGCGTCCGGGCAGCTCGGCGGGGGCCGGCCGGCCCGCCGCCCGCCGAGCTGCCCGGACGCCCGAAGTACGCCCCGTCCGGGCTGCTGCTTGTCGACGCCGACCTGATCACCGACGTGGTGCCGGCCAACGCCCGCCCGCTGACCCCGGGCGCGCTGCCCGCCGCCGAGCAGGCCATGGGCACCGAGGACGCGGCCTGGATCCCGCTGGTGCTCTGGGGGGGAGGGGCTGCTGCTCGCCGCTGTCGCGCTCGCCACGGCCTGGTCGCGCTGGGGCCGGCGGCAGGCCTGGATCGTCGGGGTGCCGGTGCTGACCGCGCCGGCCCTCGCGGTCGCCGACCAGGTGGCCCGGCTGCTGCCGAACCTGGTCTGACCCCGCGTCTCCTGCCCGCCGTACTCACCCGCTCAGCACCCGATCCGCCGACCGACCGTCACCACCACGAAAGGGGCCGTCCCGTGACCAGCCTCGACACCACGGCCGTCCTGCCCACCGTCCGGGCCGGCGCGGCCGGGGCCCTCGACGCCCGGGCCGTCTCGGCCTGGTTCGGCGACCGCAAGGTCCTGGAACAGGTCTCGCTGCTGATGCCCGCCGGTCAGGTCACCGCGCTGATCGGCCCGTTCGGCTGCGGCAAGTCGACCTTCCTGCGGATCCTGAACCGGATGCACGAGCTGATCCCCGGCGCCACCCTGGCGGGCGAGGTGCTGCTGGACGGCGCCGACGTCTACGCCCCCGAACGCCGCCTCACCGCCGCCCGCCGGGACATCGGCATGGTCTTCCAGAAGCCCAACCCGTTCCCCGCGATGAGCATCTACGACAACGTGGTGGCAGGCCTCAAGCTCACCGGGGTCCGGGCGAGCCGCCCCGAGAAGGACCAGCTGGTCGAGGAGTGCCTGACCAAGGCGGGCCTGTGGCGCGAGGTCCAGGACCGGCTCCGCCAGCCCGGTGGCGCACTCTCCGGCGGCCAGCAGCAGCGGCTCTGCATCGCCCGCTCGCTCGCCGTACGCCCGAAGATCCTGCTGATGGACGAGCCCTGCTCGGCCCTCGACCCGACCTCCACGCGCCGGATCGAGCAGACCGTCCGCGAACTGGTCCACGAGGTGACCATCGTCATCGTCACCCACAACATGCAGCAGGCCCAACGGGTCTCCGACCGCTGCGCGTTCTTCCTGGCCGAGCAGGGCGCCCCCGGCGGCATCGTCGAACACGGCCCGACCGAGGCGATGTTCGGCAGCCCGGTGGACCAGCGCACCTCCGACTACGTCAACGGCCGCTTCGGCTGAGGAGGGCGGGTCGATGCCGGCGGGCTCCCCTCCTGGGGGCACTCCCACTCCCGCGGGCCCGGTTACCGGCTGACCTCGACCGGGACGCCCCGGCGCCGCAGCAGGGACGCCAGGTGCTCCATCTCCGGCACCGTCCCCGTGAACCCGTCCTGGCTCAGCTCCGCGACAAGTTCCCGGGCCCGGAGCAAGGACACCGACATGGTCTCGCGGAAGGCCTTCATGGCCGCGACGGGTGCGGTCAGCGGGCCGGTCAACCGCAACCCGGCCGGTCCGTGCGCCGCGAGCAGGGCCTGCCGGACGTGGTCGGGTGCGGTACCGGGGCCGGCGTGCTCGCAGCAGTAACTGCCGCAGGCCGCGCAGGAGAACTCGGAGTCCCACCAGAGCTCGTCGTGCAGGACGAACTGGTTCACCTGCCGCACCGCCGTGCTCCCGCACGCGCAAGTCGTTCCGATGCTCGCCGTCCGACCGCTCACCCTGGCTCCCCCGTGGTCACTGCCCCGCCGGCGTGATCCTCTCCCGGCCGGGGTGGTCGGCGCGACCGGTTTGGGGGCCGGCGCCCCGGCCGGCTGGCCGGCTGGCCGGCTCCTGGCTCCTGGCTCCTGACTCCTGGCTCCTCTGGACAGTTCGTCCGAACTGGACGTACAGTCCGAACATGGGAGACGCAGAGCTGGGAAAGGACCCGCGCGTCCGGATGTGGGCCCCGGTGTGCCAGGCCGTGGTCCTGCTGCTCGGGCCGTACGCGGAGGTCGTCCTGCACGACCCGGCGACCGACCGGGTGCTAGGGATCTGGAACCCGATGACCGCCCGCCGGCGCGGTGATCCGTCCCTGCTGGGAGAGCTGGACGCGCTCGATCCGACGAAGCAGGACGTGTACGGCCCCTACGAGAAGGTGCTGGCGGACGGGCGGCGGCTGTCCTCGGTCAGCGCCGTCCTGCGCGACGCCGGCGGCGAGCCCTCGGCGGTGCTCTGCATCAACCTGGACCGCACCCCGCTGGAGGAGGCGGCCGCCGTTCTGGCGGGCTTCGCGGCCCCCACCGTGCAGCGGCCGGAGCCGCTGTTCGAACAGGACTGGGCCGACCGCGTCCAGCACACCGTCGGCAGCTACGTACGGGAGTCGGGGCGGCCGGTCGAGCGGTTCGGGCGCGAGGACCGCCTCCTCGTGGTGGGGCGGCTCGACGAGGCCGGGGTGTTCGCCGTGCGTCGTGCGACACCGGTGGTCGCCGCCGCCCTGAAGGCCTCCCGCTCGACCGTCTACGCCCTGCTCGCCGAACACCGCGACCGAAGGACCAGCTCGTGACCCGACTGCCCGACTTCCGGCTGGAAACCTACTTCTCCCGCTGGGAGTTCACCGCCCGCCACCACCTGACCGCCTCCGACGCGCAGACCATGACCCTGGCGGACCTGCTCGCACTGGCCGACGACGAGGACCGCAAGGCCTTCGAGAACCTGTCGCTCGGCTACACCGAGACCTTCGGAGACCCGGGCCTGCGCGAGGCGATCGCGGCCGGCTACCGGCAGGCCGGGGCCGACGACGTGATCTGCTTCGCGGGTGCCGAGGAGGCCCTCTACCTCGCGATGAACGTGCTGCTCGGGCCCGGCGACCACGCGGTGGTGCTGACCCCCAACTACCAGGCGGCCGAGACGGTGCCGATGGCGCTGTGCGAGGTCACCGGGGTGGCCCTCGACCCGGCACGGGACTGGGCGCTGGACCTGGACCAGGTCGCCGCGGCGATCCGGCCGAACACCCGGGTGGTCTCCGTCAACTTCCCCAACAACCCGACCGGAAAGGTCATCGGTGCCGACGACTTCGGCGCCCTGGTCCGGCTGTGCGACGAACGCGGCGTCCACCTGTTCAGCGACGAGGTCTACCGCGGCCTTGAGCGGGACCGGGCCCGCACCCTGCCGAACGCCGCTGACCTCTCGGAGCGCGCCCTCTCACTGAACGTGACCTCGAAGTCGCTCGGGCTCCCGGGCCTGCGGATCGGCTGGATCACCTGCCGCGACCGTGAACTGCGCTCCCGTCTGGAGCGGGCCAAGCACTACACCACGATCTGCAACTCCGCCCCGAGCGAGGTGCTGGCCCGGATCGCGCTGAAGGCGAGCGGGACGATCCTGGGGCGCAACCGGGCCCTGATCGCCGCCAACCTGCCGCTCTTCGACGCCTTCTTCGGCGAATTCGCCGACCTGTTCGAGTGGCGCGCCCCGGACGGCGGCTGCGTCGCCTACCCCCGCTACCTGGGCGGGGAGGGCGTCGAGGAGTTCTGCACCCGGCTGGTGGAGGAGGCCGGCGTCCTGCTGCTGCCGGCCGGCATCTACCGGTCCGAACTGACTCCCACCCCCACTGATCGCTTCCGGATCGGCGTGGGCCGCGGCAACCCGCAGGACGGACTGGAGGCCTTCGCCCGCTGGCTGCGCGAACGCCGGTGACCAATCCGGAGGGGTGGGCCGCCGGGCGCAGACCGGCCGGTCGTCATATTCGGCTGACTCCGGCATGTACGGACCGACCGGTCGTCATATTCGCTTGCCACAAGTGTGAATCGACCGACCGGTCGTCATATTCGGCTGACTCCGGTATGTACGGACCGACCGGTCGTCATATTCGCTTGCCGCAAGTGTGAATGGACCGACTGGTCGTCATATTCGGCTGCCTCGGGCGTGAATGGACCGACCGGTCTTCATGCGACTCCGCCCCCGGCCCGTCAACCGGCCTCGGTGGCCGCCCGGGCCTTCGCCTGATCGCGGGTGATCCGCCAGATCCGGTCCTCGCCGGTGTCGGCCGGGGCGAGGCGCTCGGCGGGGCGCCGGAGGTGTTCGGTGAAGCCGAGCCGGGCCGGGACGGCGCCGCTGGCGTGGTTGCCCGTGTCGTGCACGACCTCCACGTAGTCGACGCCGGGCAACCGGAAGGCCTGTTCGACCAGGGCGCGGGTGGCCCGGGTGGCCGCACCACGGCCGGTGGCGGCGGGGTGCAGCCAGTAGCCGATCTCGCGGCCCGTCTCCGGGGTGTCGTCGCGCCGGAACAGCCCGCAGGCGCCGACGATCGCGCCGTCCAGCACGATCGCGTAGGTGTAGTCCTGGCCGCTCGCCCAGCGTTCCGCGCGCCGCGCCAGGAACTCGGCCGTGCTGGCCCGGCTGTGCTCGGCGATCCAGGGCATCCACGGGCGCAGGTGCTCCAGTGACTCCTCGATCACCTGGAAGAGCTCCGGAAGGTCTGCCTCGCCGTCGAAGCGGCGCAGGGTCAGTTCGTCCAGTTCGATCACCGGCTGCGGGAGGTTCATGCCAAGAGGATCGTGGGCAGTCACACCTGTCGGCAACGGGATTTCGGTGTCCCGGCCGCCCCGGGGCCCAACCCCCGGTCGTTCGGAACGGCCGTCCCCGGCCGGCTCCGGGGACGATCGGGGACGGCCGTCAGGCCGGGTCGGGCCGGTCCGTCCGTTCGCGGGTGAGAGCGGTCAACAGGGGGACGAGGAAGTGGCGTTCGAGCTGACCGGGCGGGAGCTGCTCCGGCTCCACGTAGCTCTGCGCCAGCCCGCCCTCGCGGATCGCGATCAGGAGCCGGGCGAGTTCGTCGGCGTCCACGGTGAGGGTGCGGCCGGCCCGCGCCAGGTGCTCGGTGAGGCAGCGGGCGATCTCCGCGCGCAGCCGGGCGTCGTGCTGGGCGAGGGCCCAGCCGGCCTGCGGGTCGCGGATGGCGTACAGGGTGAACTCGGTGGTGACGAGGTACCAGTCACGTTCGGCCGGCTCGATGTCGGCGAGGACCTCCACCAGGCCCTGCAGCGTGAGGTTCTCGGTGGCGATCGAGTCGACCAGGGTGGTGATCCGGGCGACGACACGTTCGCTGTGCTCGTCGAACAGCGCGAGGAAGAGCTCCTCCTTGCTGCTGAAGTTCGAGTAGAAGGCGCCCCGGGTGAAGCCGGCCCGCTCGCAGATCTGCTCGATCGGGGCCGCGTGGAAGCCGTACTCGGCGAAGACCTCCAGTGCGGCCGCCAGCAGGGCGGCGCGGGTGCGCGGGCGGCGCTTGGTCACTCCCCTGGGCATGGGCTCCCTCTCCCGGCGGTACTGCGTGGTGTTGCGCAGTGTTGCGCGGTGCTGTGCGGTGCTGTGCGACGGCGGGCGCGTCGCGGTTGCGGTGCGACGGCGTCCGTCCGTCACGATACCGCCCGGACCGAGGGCGCGGATGCATTGGCGTATCCGATACATCGCTGTATCTTTCGTGCTGTCCGCACCGTCGCTGACCCCTGGAGCTGTCATGAGCACCGCGTTGCCGTCCGCCCTGGCCGCCGTCGTCGGACCCGTTCCGGAGGGGGTCAGCCTGCCGATGCCGCCGACCTTCGACTCGGTGGTGGACGAACGCCAGTACCGCAAGGAACAACTCGCGGCCGGATTCCGGCTGTTCGGCCGCTTCGGGTTCTCCGAGGGGGTGGCCGGACACATCACCGTGCGCGACCCGGAGAACCCGCAGTCGTTCTGGGTGAATCCCTTCGGGATGAGCTTCCAGCAGATCAAGGCCTCCGACCTGGTCCTGGTCGACCACGAGGGCACCCTCCTGCACGGCAGCCGTCCGGTGAACCGCGCCGCCTTCGTCATCCACTCCCAGGTGCACGCCGCCCGCCCCGACGCGATCGCCGCCGCGCACTCCCACTCGCTGTACGGGAAGGCCTTCTCCAGCCTCGGCGTCCCGCTCGACCCGATCACCCAGGACGCCTGCGCCTTCTTCGAGGACCACGGCCTCTACACCGACTACCGGGGCGTGGTGAACGAGGTCGAGGAGGGCAAGCGGATCGGCGTCGCGCTCGGTGGCCACAAGGCCGTGATCCTGCAGAACCACGGTCTGCTCACCGTCGGCCGGTCGGTGGCGGAGGCCGTCTGGTGGTTCATCACCATGGAGCGGTCCTGCCAGGCCCAGCTGCTCGCGATGGCCGCCGGCACGCCCCGGCTGATCGACCGGGAGACCGCGCTGACCACCCGGGCCCAGATCGGCTCGCATCTCGCGGGCTGGTTCCAGGCCCGGCCGCTCTGGGACCAGATCACCGCCTCCGACCCGGACCTCTTCGACTGACGGCCGCGCCCCCACCGCCTCGGCCGCGCCCCGCCGTCTCGGCCCGCCCACCGCCTCGGCCCGTCCCACCGTAGGAGGCCGGCGCGCCCGCCCCGGCTCTGCCGCCCCCGCCACACCCGCCACCGTCCGGAGGAACCGCTCGTGCCCACCGACACCGCCCCCTCCCCGCCGCGCCTGCGGATCGCCGTGCTCGGCGCCGGCAGCATCGGCTGCCACCTCGGCGGCACGCTCGCCGCGGTCGCCGACGTCACGCTGATCGGGCGACCGGCCGCGATGGACGAGATCGAGCGGCTGGGCCTGACATTGACGGGGCCCGCCGAGGCCCGTCGCGAGATCCGTGACCTGACCCTCGCCACCGACGCGGCGGCGGCCGCCGGCGCCGACTGGGTGCTGGTGACGGTCAAGAGCGACGACACGGCCGCCGCCGCCCGCGACCTGGCCGGTCACCTCGCCCCCGGCACGGTGGTGGCCAGTTTCCAGAACGGGCTGCACAACCCCCGGGTGCTGCGCGCCGGTCTCCCGGGCCGCCGTGTGCTGGCCGGCATGGTCCCGTACAACGTGGTGCGCACCGGCCCGGCCGCCTTCCACCAGGGCAGCGCCGGGCAGGTGATGCTGGACGCGGGCGGCCCGGCGGCCGGGGGCGGTTCGGACGGTGACGCGCTGGCGGCCGCGGCCGCCGCGGCCGGGCTACGGCTGGCGCTGCGCCGGGACATGGCGGCGGTGCAGGCGGCGAAGCTGCTGATGAACCTCAACAACGCGGTGAACGCGCTCTCCGGCCTGCCGCTGCGCGAACAGCTCGGCGGCCGCGCCTACCGTGCCTGCCTCGCCCGGTGCCAGCGGGAGGCGCTCGCGGCCTTCCGGGCCGCCGGCCTCCGTCCGGCCCGGTTGGGACCGGTGCCCCCGGGCTGGACGCCGGCCGTACTGGGGCTGCCCGACGCACTGTTCCGCCGGCTGGCCGGGGCCTCGCTGCGGATCGACGGCCAGGCCCGCTCCTCGATGTGGGAGGACCTGCAGCGCGGTCGCACCACCGAGATCGGCAGCCTGCAGGGCGAGATCGTCACCCTGGCCGGGGAGTCCGGCCTGGCGGCCCCGGCCAACGCCCGGCTGGTGGAGCTGGTCCGGGAGGCGGAGCGGGCCGCCCCCGGCACGGCACGGCGGTGGAGCGGGCCGGACCTGCTGGCCGAACTCGCCGGGGCCGTCGGGTAGCGCCGCAGCGCCGTGCCGGCGTCCGGGCTGTGCCGGTGTCCGGGCCCTCATGAGCGGGCCCTCATGAGGGCCCGGACGGGCGGGCCCTGACGGGCGGGCCCCCGGGCCGAGGAGCCGGCCCGGGGGCGGTGGACAGGTGAGGGGTGGCCGAGTGGGGCCGTGGACGGCCGGGTGGCGCGGGGTCAGCTCGCGGCGGCCGGCTCCTGCTTCCACTCGGGGTCGCAGTCGATCGGCAGGACCAGGAGCTGGTCCGCCTCCTGGTTCTGCGCGCGGTCGACCGAGCGGAAGAGCAACTCGTGCCGGCCCTGGCCGCGCACCGTGACAGGGCCGGTGTAGGTCGTCCAGCCGGCGCCGTCGAGGTTGTACTCGGTCAGGGCGACGCCGGAGATGTCGTCCGTGGCGGTGAGCGTGACGACGGCCTCGTCCTGGTGGTCACCGCCCTTGTGGTGGACCTGCACCGGGCGGACCGCGGCGGTGGTCACCGGGACAGTGGTGTCCACCGGGAGGTCCATGGCCTCGTCCTCCGGGGTGGCCTCGTTGTCGAGGGTGGGCGCGGAGACGCCGCCGGTCGCGCCCTGGTGGCCGACCGAGCCGCCGCGCAGCTGCAGGGCGCTCCAGTCGTCGTGCCCGGCCAGCGAGGTCTTCTGGGTGTCGCCGTTGACGTCGACGCTGACCGCCTCGGTGGCGATCCGGCCGTTGCAGTCCCAGTCGACCGAGGTCCTGGTGGACGGCACCGTCACGAACTTGCCGACCGTCCCGTCCACGCCGGGGCAGTAGTGGCTGACGTCGTAGCGCGGCGTGGTCGGCGGGTAGGTGTTCTCGAAGAGGGTGGTCTCGTTCAGCGAGAGGTTCTGGCGGGAGTAGTCGACCAGGCCGGTGGTGGTTCCGCTGGCCAGGCCGAACTGGTAGGTGTAGTTCATCACGCTGAAGTACTGCGGCTCGTGGTTGGGCAGGTCGGAGTCGCCGCTGTGCCGCAGGCCGAGGTTGTGGCCCAGCTCGTGCATCAGGGTGCCGGCCTGCTCGCTGACCGTGCCGACCTGGTTGGTGAAGCCGCCCAGGCTGACGATGAAGTCGCTGCCGGGGGTGCCGGCGGAGATGCCGCTGGAGTTGGTGCCCACCTCCAGCTTGTGAGCCGAGATCGCATAGTGGAAGATCGGCGCCCGCGCGGTGCTGCGGAACCCGCCCACGGCGTTCTTCAGCGCGGTGAAGGCGTCCCACTGGTACATGCCGTCGACCTTGGTGCCCAGGTTGGTCGTCTCGGTGAGCTTCTTCGCCTGGCTGAGGGTGCCCCAGGTGGTGTTCGTAGCGAAGTCCATGATGCTGTCGGGCCCGGCGTCGATGTGCAGATTGATGCCGGTGCCCGTCTGGCGCTTGCTGTACGGCGAGTTCTTGAAGGCGTCCACGACCTGCTTGATCGCGGCGGGGTCGATCGCGTGGCTGTGGGCGGTGTCGGCCATCCAGTCCAGCTGGATGAAGACGTCCGGCTTGTTGACGTCGGCGCCCATCTTCTTCAGGTCGATGAACTTCGCGGGGCTCCCGTCACCCGGGTTGAGGGTGACGCCGTTGAGCTTCCACGCGTCGGGGATGCCGTCGCAGGTCTTGGAGTTGCAGTCGAAGGCGAACCGGACCGGGGTCTGCGGGTCGGTGCCACCGGTGTGGCTGATCACGTAGCCGGTGGGAGCCGACTCGGTGAAGGTGTTCTGGCCGGTGATCGGGACGTCCCAGCCCACCTGGAGCGTCGCGTTGCCCTCGCCCTGGACGAAGAGGTTGACGGTCGCTTTGGCGCCGTACCCGGAGTCGCAGGGCGCGACGGTCCAGCTCGCCGAGGAGCCCGCGGGGATGACGGACGGCACGAAGGGGATCACGCAGCCTTCGGGCTGGTTGGCGCTGGCGGCCGTCACGTCGCGGTCGCTCTTGTTGTCGAAGAACACGGTCACGGTTCCGCCCGCCCGGCGCGCGGCCGCGGCGGGCGTGATCGCCGCGATGAAGGTGAGCAGGGCCAGGGTCAGCACGAAGAGCGCTGCGAACCTGCTGCGCCGGGGCATCTCGAAGATGCCCGGCCCGCCCGCGGCGCCGAGAGCGCGATGTACATTCATGCTGTCACGCTAGGTCGTTACTTGACCACATCCTGTCACGACGCGACATGTTCTCACTCCTACGGACGCTTCACCGGACGGCGGCCCCGCCGGGCGGTCGCCCCGCCGGCCGGTCGCTTCACCCGAGGGCCTGCCGCGGAGTGCTCGCGCGGGCCCGCTACCGGGGTGACCAGCCGACGTCGCGGCTCAGCTCCAGGGCGAGCACCTGGTCCACCCGGACGAAGGTCTCGAACACGGCGCCCGTCGGGAGTTCCGGACGGGTGCTCAGTTCGTCCAGCAGCCGCAGGGCCGGCGCGGGGTCCAGGTCGTCCGCGAAGCCGTCGAAGGCGCGCTGCACGGCGTCGGCGAACGGCGGCCTGGAGACCGTCCGGGCCGCCTCGGTGACCACCCGGCGCCAGCGCTGCAAAGTGGCCTGGGCCTCGGCGAGCGACTCGGCGGTGAGTTCGACGGGCGCGTGGTGGGGCGTGCCGAACAGGGCGAGGCGGACAGCCAGGGGTTCGGGGCCGGCCGGGGACAGGGCGGCCAGCGGACTCGGCAAGCCGGACGTGTCCGGGGGGAAGGGCGCCGTCACCGGCCCGACCTCGATGCACGGCGGTGGCTCGCCGGCCTCCGGGGCGTGCTCCGGGGCGGCCGGTGGCGCGGCCGGCCCCGCTCGGTGGGCCCGTACCTCCAGGTCGGCCGCGCCGCTCTCGTCGTCGGCCGGCGGGTGGATGCCCAGCAGGCCCGCGTCCCGCTGGAGCAGCTTGACCTCCTGCGGGTCGGTGGCCGGGTGGCCGAGGGAGGTCGTGACCTGGAGGTGGCGGATCTCGCCCGTGCGCAGCAGCAGGTCGGTGACCAGCAGGGCGCGCAGGTCGGAGAGGTCGAACGGGCGGCCGGGCCCGCCGACCAGCGTGCGGACCCGGAGCAGTCCGGCGCGGCGGGGGCGGATCTCGGTGCCGCGGCCGGTACGGGCGTCGGTGATGCGCAAGGGTTCCTCCCGGGCCGGCCGGGTGAGAAGGGGTGGTGGCCTGCGGTACGACGGCCGGCCGGTCCATTCTCCGCCCGGCGGGGGCGGCCGGTCCGGTAGGCGCTGACTTCGGGCGCGTTCCCCGGCGCCCGCCCGTACCTGCCCGCTGTCCGTGCCCGCCCGCTGTCCGTGCCTGCCCGCTGTCCGTGCCCGCCCGGCGCCCGTACCGGCCCGCCGTCCGTACCGCGAGCGGGCCCGTCGCCCCGGTGGGCGCCGGGCCCGGCGGCTCAGCGGGTGACCTGCCAGGACAGCGAGTCGGTCAGCGAGTCGCGCAGCTCGGGGTCGAGCACGTCCGGGGTCGGGTCGGTCGCCACCGCGGTGAGGCGGTGCCGCAGGCCCTTGGGTCCGGCGAGGCCCAGGGAGGCGACCTGGACGGTGGTGCGGCCGCTCAGCGAGCGGACCTCCCGGCCGTCGACGAACCAGCGCAGCCGGGTGGCGGGGGTGGCCAGGCCGACCGTGACCTGGTCGGTGCGGCCGAGGACGGCGTCGGCGGGGGTGGCACTGGCCAGTACCGAGGCGTACCGGTAGAAGCCGCCGATCATGGCCTCGCGGCCGGGCAGGTTGAACTCCCGCCCCAGCGACCGCATGATCGAGTTCTCGGTCGGCCGGTACAGCCCGAGCGGGTGGTAGCCGCCGCCCTCGTAGGTGCCGACGGCGCCGCCGTCCGGCGAGGTGCGGCCCAGCCAGCGGTACCACTTGCTGTGGGTGCGCCGCAGCTGGGACGCCGTCAGCTCGGTGAGGTTGGCCTCCGGGGGTTCGTCGCCCTGGTAGGCGCCGCCGTCCTCGTAGGAGTACTCGTCCGCGAGCTTGCCGAGCGAGTGGCCGGTCTCGTGCACCGCGATCTGACCGGACTTGGCGTTGCCACCGGCCACCGTGGCTATGCCCGAGTACCCGAGCGGCGACACCACGTCGTTGTAGCCCGCGCCGCCGTACTTGGCGCTGTTGGCCACGACGACGACGAGGTCGGCCTGCGGCGCCTTGGCCGCGTACCGCTCGACGGCGTCGGTGTCCACGCACAGCAGGCGCTCCACCTCCTCGCACCAGAACCAGGAGCCGAGGGCGGTGCTGCGGACGGTGGCCCGGTCGGGGTCGCCCGAGACGCCCGACTCGGCCGAGACGGCGTCCACGGCCCAGACGTTGAACAGCGCGCGGTACGTCGCGTACGGCTCGACCGCGGTGATCTCCTGCCACTTGGCGGCCGCGTCGGCGCGGAACCTGTCCTGCTCGGCGGCGGTGTAGCCGTCGCCGACGATCACGACGTCGAGCTTGGCGTCGGTGCCGCCGTTCTGCACGATCGCGGTCACGGCGCCGTCCTCGGCGGCGGCGCCCCCGGGTGCGCCCAGGCCCCGTGTTCGGGGGTCGGGCCGGCCGGCCGCGAACGGGGAGGCGGCCGGCACCCGGGCGCGGCCGATGCTGCCGTCCTCGCCGAAGACCTCGACCTGGTGGGCGGGTCCGGATGCCGGCGGGGCGTCAGCGGTGGTGGTGCCGGTGGTGGACGGGACCGCACCGGCGGGGGCGGCCGCGGCGCCCGGCGCGCCGGCCGGACCGAGGACCGCCAGGGCGGTCAGGCCGGCCAAGGCCATGGCGGTGAAAGGGGCTCTGCGCACTGGAGCTACCTCCTGGCTGGGTGTTAACTTGACGCTTAATCAGACTTAAGCGCGGAGTTAATGTAGGGCACCCCTACGCGTCGGGCAACGGTGCGGGGAAGAATGCGAGCGAACGACGAAGGAGGCGGCCATGACCCAGCGGACCGGGACGGACGGTGCCGGAGCGGCCGCGGCCGCGGCGGAGGAGCAGGCCCCGGCGGACCGGCGGGATGCGGCCGCCATCGGGGCCCGGGTCCTCCGGTTGCGTCGAGAACGGGGGCTCACCCAGCGGAAACTGGCCGAACCCGCGTACACCGCCGCCTACGTCTCCACCCTGGAGGCGGGCCGGGTCAAGCCGTCCGAGCCGGCGCTGCGGCACCTCGCCGAACGGCTCGGCGTCACCTACGACGAACTCGCCACCGGCCGCCCCGCCCACCTGGCCACCGACCTGCGCCTCGCCCTCACCGAGGCGCACGGCGCCCTCGCGGCCGGCGACACCGCCGACGCGGCCGAACGCTTCACCGACTGCCTGGACCGCGCCCGCCGGCACGGCCTGACGGCCGTCCAGCCCGCCGCCCTGCTCGGCCTGGGGGAGTGCGCCCTGGAGAGCGGGCACCTCGACCGGGCCCGCGCGCACTTCGAGGAGGCCGAGCGGCTGCAGGCCGGCGAACCGCTGCCGCGACGGGCGGCCGCCGTCCGCGGCCGGGCCGTGGTCCACCTGCTCGCCGGTGAACTCCGCTACGCCTGCTACCTGCTGGAAACGGCGATCGACCGGCTCAACGAGAGCGGCCTGCACGACCCGGACGCCCTGCTGCTGCTCTACTCGGCCGCCATCGGGCCCTACATGGACATGGGCGCGCACGCCCGCGCCGCCCAGGCCGCCGAACTGGCCCTCGCCCTGGCGCCCGGCGCCACGGACCCCGCACTGGTCGCCGGGATGCACCGCAGTGTCGCCCGGACCCTGATCGCCGAGGGCCGCACCGCCGAGGCCGACGCCTCGCTGGCCAAGGCCCAGGAGCTCTACCAGGGGCTGCGGCTCAGCGCCGACCTCGCCAAGTGCCACTGGATGCGCGGATACGTCCACGCGCAGGCCGGCGAGCTGGACCGGGCCGAGAGCGAACTGCGCACCGCCCGGGCGATGCTGGCCTCCCGCAAGGCAGCCCTCTTCACCGACCAGGTCGAGGTCGAGCTGGCGGACGTGCTCCGCCGCCGGGGCCGTACCGCCGAGGCCGCCGAGCTGCTCGGCAGCCTGCTGGGCCGGATCGGCCCGGAGCGCGGCGCCGTGCACGCCGCCGGCGCGCACCGCCTGCTCGGGCTGATCGCCGAGGACCGCGGCGACGCCGAGGCCGCCGAGGAGCACTACGTCAACGCGCTGTCGCTGCTGGAGCGCGCCGGAGCCGCCGGCGACCTGGCCGACCTCTGCCGGCTGCTGGGCGACCTGCTGCGCCGTACCGGCCGGGTCGAGGCGGCGCTGGACGTCTACCGGACCGGCCTCGGGCACCGCGCGGCCCCCGGCACCACCACGCTCGGGCCCGCGCCCGCGGCCCCTCCCCTCGGGGCCGGCGGTTCCCGGGCGGCCGGGCGCCCGTAGCACTCCGTGACGGCGTCCCGGCCCCCGGTGACCGGCGGCCGCCCGAACGCCGCGGACGCCGGTGCCCGGGCGTAGTCCGGAGGGTCCGCCACCGGGCCCGGCGGCGTGCCGCACCCGCCGGTGCCGTACTCGTCCTCGTCGTACCGCCCGATGCCGCACGCCAGGCGCTGCCCGCCAAAAGCCTCGCACGAGCAAGGCTCGTGCGAGAGCAAGGATCGCAGATACGAGGCCGCCCGCGGACGGCCGCCGCTGGTCGATCCTCCAGCCGGGCGGTGGATCACTGGTGCTCGACACCACTCGTCCCTGCCGCCGGGCGTTGCTTCAATCGCCGTAACGGGCTGCGACGGAGCTGCTGAGGACGGTGGGACAACGTGGATCTGAACACGGTGCTGGAGGTGCGCGACGCCCGCGGCGGCGGCGCGTGGCGACCCGGTGACGCCTGGCTGGGCGGCGGCACCTACCTGTTCTCCGAGCCGCAGCCGCACCTGCGCCGGCTGATCGACCTCAGTCGCACCGGCTGGGAGCCGCTGCAGATCACCCCCGAGGGGGACCTGGAGATCGCCGCGACCTGCACCATCGCCCAGCTGTCGCGGTTCGCCCGCAACGCGTCCTGGACCGCGCGGCCGCTGTTCGAACAGTGCTGCCGGGCCTTCCTGGCCTCCTGGAAGATCTGGAACATGGCCACCTTCGGCGGGAACCTGTGCAACTCGCTGCCCGCCGGCCCGATGATCTCGCTGGCCGCCGGGCTGGACGGCGTCGCCCTGCTGCGCGCCCAGACCGGGGCGCTGCGCCGGGTGCCGGTCGCCGACTTCGTCGTGGGCGCCGGGCGCAACGTGCTGAAACCGGGCGAGCTGCTGCGCTCGGTCACCCTGCCGGCCCGCGCGTTGGCCTGCCGGACGGCGTTCCGGCAGGCCTCGCTGTACGGACTGGGCCGTTCGGCCGCGCTGCTGATCGGCACCCTCGACCGTCCCCCGGCCTTCGGCCGGGAGGTGCCCCCACGCGGCACCTTCACGCTCACCGTCACCGCCTCCAGCGTGCGGCCGGTGCAGCTGCGGTTCCCGCTGGCGCCCAACGCCGAGGCGGTGCGCGAGGCCGTCGAGTACGCGATCCGCCCCGACGAGTACTTCGACGACATCCACGGGCTGCCCGCCTGGCGTCGGCACATGACCTTCCGGTTCGCCGAGGAGATCCGCCGCGAACTGACCGAGTGCGAGAACAGGGAAGAGGCCGGACGATGAGCTTCTCGATCCGTGTCAACAACCAGCCGTTCGAGGAGGAGCCGCGCCCGGGCCAGTGCCTGCGCACCTATCTGCGCGACCGCGGCTGGTTCGGCGTCAAGAAGGGTTGCGACGCCGGCGACTGCGGCGCCTGCACGGTGCAGGTCGACGGCCGGCCGGTGCACAGCTGCATCTTCCCGGCGGTCCGCGCCGAGGGCCGCGCGGTGACCACCGTCGAGGGCCTGGCCAGGGAGGGCGGCGAACTGCACCCGATGCAGCAGCGGTTCCTGGACGCCCAGGGCTTCCAGTGCGGCTTCTGCACGGCCGGCTTCCTGATGACCACCTCGGCCCTGGACGAGGAGCAGCTCACCGACCTGCCGCGGTCGCTCAAGGGCAATCTGTGCCGCTGCACCGGCTACCGGGCGATCGAGGACGCCGTCCGGGGCGTCAAGCACGCCGAGGAGCCGTGCGCCGGCCAGGCGGTCGGCCGCAGCCTCGGCGCGCCGGCCGGCCCGCAGGTGGTCACCGGCACCGCCCGCTACACCTTCGACGTCGAGGTGGAGGGCCTGCTGCACATGAAGCTGCTGCGCTCCCCGCACCCGCACGCCCGGATCCGCTCGATCGACACCACGGCCGCGCTGCGGGTGCCCGGCGTGCACGCCGTCCTCACCCACCACGACGCCCCCGACAAGCTCTACTCCTCCGCCCGCCACGAGCACCCCACCGAGGACCCGGACGACACCCGCGTGCTGGACGACGTGGTCCGGTTCGCCGGGCAGCGGGTCGCGGCCGTGGTCGCCGACACCGAAGGCGCCGCCGAGGAGGGCTGCCGCCGGATCGTCGTCGACTACGAGGTGCTCCCGTTCGTCATCGACCCGGAGGAGGCGATGCTCCCGGGCGCGCCGGTGATCCACCCGAAGGGCCCCCAATCCCGGATCCACCGGGCCCAGGACAACGTCTGCGGCGAGGTGCACGGCGAGACGGGCAGCGTCGAGCAGGGCTTCGCCGAGGCCGACGTGGTCTACGAGGAGACCTTCCGGACGCAGCGGGTGCAGCATGCCAGCCTGGAGACCCACGGGTGCGTGGTCCGGTTCGAGAAGGGCCCCGGCAACGGAGGCGGCGAGGACGGCGGCGAGCCGGCCGAGGAGCGGATCGTGGTCCGCTCCAGCACCCAGGTGCCGTTCCTGACCCGGCGCGCCCTCTGCGACCTGTACGACCTGCCGATGGAGAAGGTCAGGGTGGTCGCCGGCCGGGTCGGCGGCGGCTTCGGCGGCAAGCAGGAGATGCTCACCGAGGACATCGCGGTGCTCGCCGCGATGAAGCTGCACCGCCCGGTGAAGCTGGAGTTCACCCGCCCCGAGCAGTTCTACGGCGCCACCACCCGGCACCCGTTCAAGGTCACGGTGAAGCTCGGCGCCAGGAGCGACGGCACCCTGACGGCGATCCAGTTCCGGGTGGTCGCCAACACCGGGGCGTACGGCAACCACGGCCCCGCGGTGATGTTCCACAGCGTGGGCGAGTCGATGGGCGTCTACCGGGCGCCCAACAAGAAGGTCAACGCGTACTCCGTGTACACCAACGGCGTGCCCGCCGGCGCCTTCCGCGGGTACGGCCTGGGCCAGGTCACCTTCGCCCTGGAGTCGGCGATGGACGAACTCGCCCGGCGGCTGGGGATCGACCCGCTGGTGCTGCGCGAGAAGAACGTCATCGGCCCCGGCGAGCACATGGAGGGCCCGCTCGGCGAGGAGGAGGACCTGCACATCGCCAGCTACGGCCTCGACCAGTGCCTCCAGGTCGTCCGGGACGCGCTCGCCGACGACACCAGTGCCGAACTCGCCCCCGAGGGGTGGCTGGTGGGTCAGGGCTTCGCGATGTCGGCGATCGCCTGCGGCCCGCCCGGCGGCCACATCGCCGATGCCACGGTGAAGCTGCTGGAGGACGGCACCTACGACATCGCGGTGGGCACCGCGGAGTTCGGCAACGGCACCACCACCGTGCACAAGCAGATCACCGCGGGCGCGCTCGGCACCACCGTGGACCGGATCCGCATCCGGCAGTCCGACACCGACGTGGTCAAGCACGACACCGGCGCGTTCGGCTCGGCCGGCACGGTGGTGGCGGGCAAGGCGGTGATGAAGGCCGCCAACGCCCTCGCCGAGCAACTCCTCTCCTTCACGAGCGAGTACGCCCGCACCCCGCGCAGCCTGCTGCGGCTCACCGCCGACTCGGTGCAGTGCGAAGGGCGACCGGTGTCGCTGAAGGAGATCTTCGAGGCCGCGCGCGTCAAGGGCGTCGAACTGAAGGCGGACGGGTACTTCGGCGGCTCGCCCCGCTCCATCGCCTTCAACTCCCAGTGGTTCCGGATCGCGGTCGACCCGGACACCGGCGAGATCAGGATCCTGCGCAGCGTGCACGGCGCCGACGCGGGCAAGGTGATGAACCCGATGCAGTGCCGAGGCCAGGTCGAAGGCGGCGTCGCGCAGGCGCTCGGCGCGACCCTCTTCGAGCAGGTCCTGGTGGACGAGGACGGCCGGGTCACCACCGCCGCCTTCCGCCGCTACCGCCTGCCGGCCTTCGCCGACGTGCCGCGAACCGAGGTGCACTTCAGCGAGACCTCCGACGCCATCGGCCCGCTGGGCGCCAAGTCGATGAGCGAGAGCCCGTTCAACCCCGTCCCGCCGGCCTTCGCCAACGCCCTGCGGGACGCCACCGGCATCCGCTTCACCGACGCGCCGTTCCTGCGCGACAAGGTCTGGCTGGCCATGGAGGAGGCCCGGACGGGCCGCCCGGTGGCGAGGGGCTGACCCCGGCCGGGGACCGGAACGCCGCCACCCGACTCCTGCGCTCCGTCCCGGTGGGGGCCCTTGGTCACCCGATCGACCGATGCCTGCCTGCCGTGCCTCGCCCGGGGTTCACCGGCCGGGGTAGGCGGAGGGGGACGACCGGGAGGGCCGCCATGACGAACGAACGGGTACGGGACGGATCCGGGGACGGGCCGGCGATCGACCGCCGGGCCCTGCTCCGGGCGGGTGCGCTGGCCGGCGCGGTCACCCTGGCCGCGGGAGTGAACGCCGGCGGGGCCGCGGCGGAGCCGGGCGGTGCCCCGCCGGTGGGCGAGGGGCCGCCCGGCGGCGAATCGACCGTCGTGCTGACCGGCCGGCTGGAGACCGGCGCCCCGGACTTCGTGTACCTGCCCCTCGACGTCCCGGCCCGGGTGCGGGAGATCGCCGTCGCGTACTCCTACGACCGGCCGCCCGTCCCGGCCGGGACGCCCGGGAACTCCTGCGACATCGGGATCTTCGACGAGCGCGGCACCGGACTCGGCGGCCAGGGGTTCCGGGGGTGGTCCGGCGGGTTCCGGACGTCCTTCGCGATCAGCCGCACCGAGGCCACCCCCGGCTACCTGCCGGGCCCGGTGCGGCCGGGGCGCTGGCACGTCGTGCTCGGCCCGTACCAGGTGGCGCCGCAGGGGCTGGAGTACCGGGTCGAGGTGACCCTGCGGTTCGGCGAGCCGGGGCCGGAGTTCAAGCCGGCCTATCCGCCGGAGCGGGCCCGCGGCCGCGGCCGCGCCTGGTACCGGGGTGACTGCCACCTGCACACGGTGCACTCCGACGGACGGCGGCAGCCCGCCGAGGTGGCGGCCGCCGCGCGCGCGGCCGGGCTGGACTTCATCGTCTCGACGGACCACAACACGCCCTCCGCGCACGGCAGCTGGGGGCCGCTGGCCGGCCCCGACCTGTTGGTGATCACGGGCGAGGAGGTCACCACCCGCAACGGGCACTGGCTGGCGCTGGGCCTGCCGGCCGGCCGCTTCGTGGACTGGCGCTACCGGGCCCGCGACGAGGCCTTCCCGCGGCTCGCCCGGCAGGTCAGGCGGGACGGCGGCCTGGTGGTGCCGGCGCACCCGTACTGCCCGTACGTGGGCTGCCAGTGGAAGTTCGGCTACCAGGACGCGGACGCCGTCGAAGTCTGGAACGGCCCGTGGACGTACGACGACGAGTCGGCCGTCGACAGCTGGGACTCCGCGCTGGCCGAGGCCCTGCGGCAGGGCCGGCCGTGGCTGCCGGCCGTCGGCAACAGCGACGCGCACAGCGCGCCGCAGGTCGTCGGCTCCCCGCACAACGTGGTGCTGGCGCAGGATCTGACCCGGGACGACGTGCTCGACGGGATCCGGGCCGGCCGCAGCTGGATCGCCGAATCCGCCGCCGTCCGCCTGGAGTTCACCGCGACCGGGGCCGGCCGGCAGGCGGGCGTCGGGGAGCGGCTCGCGGTGCCGGCGGACGTACCGGTGGACGTTCGCCTCACGGTGTCGGGGGTGCCGGGCGGAACGGTGCGATTCCTCACCGACGAGGGGCAGTTGCACCAGGAGTCGCTGCCGGCCGACGGCTCGGGCACGGTCGTCTGGCGCACCACGGCCTCGCTGGCCGGGTACGTCCGCGCGGAGGTCCGGCACCCCAGGGCCGACGGCACGCCCGGGCGGGGCAACAGCATGGGCCCCGAACTGCCCTGGGGCCCGATGGCGGCGCTCACCAACCCGGTCTTCCTCGGGGCCCCGCCGCGGGACGGTTGAGCCGCCGGCCGGGCCACCCGTCCCGCGTCCGGGGGCGGGCCGCGGCGGGTCGGGCCGGGCCGGCGCCGGGTCAGCGCCGCCGGGCGACCGTCACCCCGTCGCGGACCGGCAGCATCACCGCGTCCACCCGCTCGTCGGCCGCGATCAGCTCGTTCAGCCGGCGCATCGCCACGTGGTGCGGCTCCTGGTACGCGGGATCCAGCACCCGGCCGCCGAGGAATACGTTGTCGAGCACCACCAGCCCGCCGGGACGCAGCCGGCGCACGATCTCCTCGTAGTACGCCGGGTGGTTCTCCTTGTCGGCGTCGACGAACGCGATGTCGACGACCGGATCGGGGCCGAGCGAGCGCAGCGTGTCAAGCGCGGGGGCGATCCGCAGGTCGATCCGGTCGGCGACGCCCGCACGCTCCCAGTACGGCCGGCCGACGGCGGCCCACTCCTCGCTGACGTCGCAGGCGAGCAGCCGGCCGCCGTCGGCCAGGCCGCGGGCGATGCAGAGGGCCGAGTAGCCGGTGAAGACCCCGACCTCGACCGCGAAGCGGGCGCCGGTCAGCCGGGTCAGCATGGCGAGCAGCGCGCCCTCGTCGGGGGAGACCTGCTCCTTGAAGTCTCCGAGGCAAGTGGCGAGAATCGCCGCCACTTCATGAAGGGGATTCCGGGACCGGCCCTGACTGGTTGTCAAAAGCATTCGGATTCGTGGACACTTCCGTCCATGGCAGACGACCGGCCCGCGGACCGCACACCCGCCGAGGAGAGCGGCGCCGACCCGGACACGCGGCTCCACGACGAGCACGGCCACCTCGTGCTGCGCTCACCCGAACAGTTCAAGGCCCTCGGACACCCGCTGCGGCACCGCGTGGTCAACCTGCTGCGCCATCGCCCCGCGACCCTGCGCCAGCTCGCCGAGGCGCTGGGCATGAGCAAGGGCACCATCGGCCACCACGTCCGCGTGCTGCGCGAGGCCGGCCTGCTCCGGCTGGCCGAGACCCGCCACGTGCGCGGCGGCACCGAGCAGTACTTCGCGCTGGTCGGCCGGGGCTTCAGGCTGCACCGGGACGCGGAGGTCGGCGCGGAGTTCCTGGTGAACGCCGCGCTCGGCGAGATGCTGCCGGGCGGCCCCGGCCAGGCCTCGCACACCGTGCTGCGCCACCTCTGGCTCACCGACGCCGAGGCGCACGCGCTGGAGGCCCGGCTGCGCGCGACGGCCGACGAGCCGCACCCCTCGGAGCCGGGGCGGGGTGAGGCGTACGGGCTGCTGGTCAGTCTGTTCCGCGCCGACGTGCCCAGCCTGCCGCCGGACGACGGGCGCTGAGCGCCGGGCCTGCGGTCGGCGCCGCGGCGGACCGCGGGCCCGGCGTCGGGTCCCCGCCCGACAGAACAAGAGAATGGCCTAGACCACTGGCCCTGTGGGTGACGCTGCCCTATCGTTCGAGGTGATCGGAAGCCACCCGCCCGGCGGTCCGTCGAACGGCCGTCTCACCGGCACCGCACGGCCGTTGGCGCACCCCGGGCCCGGCCGCCGCCGGGCACCCTTGCCCCGAAGTGGAGCCCCGCACCATGAGCGCCTGGCCGCAGCTGCGTGAGTCCCGTACCGTCCGCGCCGGCCGGGCACCGGGCACGGTGGTGCGCTGCGGGCTGGTGGACACCATGCTGGCCGACCTCTCGGTCTCGGTGGTGTACTTCTTCGAACGGCCGCTGGACGAGGACCACCTCACCACCGGGCTGGCCCACGCCCTGGAGCGGCTGCCGGTGTTCGGCGGCCGGCTGCGGACGGTCGACGGCCGCCTGGAGATCGTCTGCGACGACTCCGGTGTACCGGTGGACAGTTACGACCTGGACGAGACGCTCGCCGAGGCGATGGGCCGGGTCACCATGCCCACCGCGCGGCTGGTGGACCCGGTCGAGGCCTCGGCCGGCCGGGCCGGCGGCCTGCCGCTGTTCACCGTCCGGATCAGCCGTCTGGCGGGCGGGGGCACCGCGCTGGGCTGCTCCTGGCACCACGCGGTCGGCGACGTGCAGACCTTCATGCTGCTGATGCGGACCTGGTCCGCGGCGGTCGAGGGCGCGGAACTCCCGCCGGCCGAACTCGTCCAGGACCAGGACGCCTTCCTCGACGAGGTGCTGCCGGCCGAGGACTGCGGACGCCCGGGATTCCGCCTGCCCGGCCCGGAGGAGGCCGAGCTGCTGGGCCGGGAGGTGGCCGGCGCGCTGCGGGCCAACCGGACCGTCCAGGTGTACTTCGGCCAGGCCGAGGTGGACCGGATGCGTCAGGAGCTCAGTGCGCAGGCCGGCCGCAGGCTCTCCTCCGGCGACGTGCTCTGTGCCCATATGGTCTCCTCGGTACGGGAGTTGGACGCCGACGCGGAGGTCAGGTGGTTGACCGTGCCGGTCAACGTCCGGCGTCCGCTGGGGCTGTCCGCCGGCCTGGTGGGCAACCTGCTGAGCGAGATCCACCTGCCCTGGGCACCGAAGGAGGGCAAGGTCGCGCTCGCGGAGGCGCTCCGGGCGGCGGTGGAGGAGTTCACCGCCGAGCACCTCAACCTGCGCTCCAACCTCCGGTTCCTGGAGTCGATCGGACGTGCGCGGTTCGCCGACTGCGTGCCGCTCGGGTTCGACCCGGAGCGGCGCAGGTTCACCTTCTCCAACTGGAGCCGGTTCGGCGCGTACGAGGTCGGGTTCGGCGGACAGCGCCCGGTGTTCTTCAGCCCGGCGGCCAACCTCCCGCTGCCCTGGGTGTCCTGGATGGTGGAGGGCTTCGAGGGCAGCGGGTACCTCTTCACCGTCGTGCTGCCCGCCAAGCTGGCCGGGCGCCTGCGCGGGGCGGAGGGCCGGACCGTGCTGCACCGGTTCCGCGATCCGGCCGACGTGCTACCCGCGGCAGCCGCATCCGTTCCCAAGGTGCTCTGAGAGGGTCGACCCCCGGTTTCCGCCGGAACCGCAGCACGCTCACCGGAACGCGCACTCCGGGAGGGCGGAGAATCGGAAGGGCGGAGGGGCACCGGTCGATCCTGCCGACGGCGAACGACCTGCGGATCCAGGCCGAGCCCGCCCGATCACCGTGCCCCTCCGCCCGAGGACTCCGAGGTCCTCGACAGGTCGGTCCCCGACCACGGGACCGGGTCGCTAACCTGCGTAGGTCTCGAACTCGGCGACCTTTGGCGTTCCGGTCGAGCTGGTGATCTCGAAGGTGATCTTGCTCAGCGAGGTGCGGGGGACGGCGATGGCTCCCGCACCGCTGCCGGACGTCAGGACGGCGCCGGTGTCACCGTTGAGGACCCGCCAGGATCCGATGCTGCCCGCCGAGCCGGCCGCCTCCCGGATGTTGATGCTTGCCACGGCGATGGCGGAGGACCACTTGACCGAGACGGACCCGGTGGAGCCGGCCGGTGACCAGAAGGTGCTCAGGTTGCCGTCCTTCACGTTGCCGTAGCTCGTCCCGGCGGCCTTGTCGGAGCCGTCGGCACCGGCGCCGATGCTGAGGTTCGTCCCGCCGGGCCGGGTCGGGGTGGAGGTCGGCGTGGTGGGGGTGGCGGTGGGGGTGGAGCTGGGGGTGGTCGGGCTCGGTGACGGTGTCTGCGGCGTGCAGGTGCCGTTCGACACCTGCAGTCCCTTGCCGGCCCCTGCCGTCCGGGTCACGACGTCCGGCACGCAGGAGGCCGGATCGAGGCTGAAGGAGTAGGGGATGCCGACGGTGGTGGTGGACTTCACGTCGGGCCCGGCGGGGTTGGTGTCGGTGCCGGGGCTGGACCAGGTCACGTTGTCGAAGATGTTGCCGGCGACCTGCCAGTAGCCGGCCGCGCTGGTGTAGAAGGTGCCCAGGACGTCCTTGGAGTCCTTGAAGTAGTTGTTGTCCACCCTGGCGTGGGCCCCGGCCCGGGAGTTGATCCCGGACTCGTTGAGCTTCACGTAGTAGTTGTTGTAGATGTGGGCGGTGCCGCCGCGCAGCAGGGGCGCGCGGGAGTCGATGTTCTCGTACAGGTTGTGGTGGAAGGTGATGAAGCTGTTCGAGAGCTCGGTCTCGCTGGACCCGATGAGGCCCCCGCGGCCGGAGTTGCGCAGGGTGCTGTAGGACAGCGTCACGTACTGGGTGTTGTCCTTCATGTCGAAGAGCCCGTCGAACCCTGCCGACTCCCCGCCCGAAGCCTCCAGGCTGGCGTGGTCGACCCAGACGTTGCGCACGTCGGTCTCCATGCCGATGGCGTCACCACCGTTGGAGGTCGGCGAGCCCGACTTCTTGACGTTCCTGACGGTCACGTTCTGGATGATGATGTTGCTGGACTGGCGGATGTGGATGCCCAGTTGGTCGAAAACGGCGCCGCTGCCGACGCCGACGATCGTGACGTTGCTGATCTGCTTGAGCTCGATGACGCCCGCGGCCGTGTTGCAGGAGGCGCCCGACACCTTGTCGGTGTTCGCGTGGTTGATGGTGCCCTCGACCTCGATGACGATCGGGGTGCTGGCACTGGCCCGGCCGCACAGAGCCGCGTGGATCGCGGTCCCGGTGGTGGCACGTACGGTCTGTCCGCCCGCGCCGCCGGTGGTCCCACCGTTCTGGGACGCGTAGCCGGTGGCGCTGCCGGTCGCCGCGGCCGATGCCGAGGGCATCGCCACCAGGACACCGGTCGTGGCCACCAGGGCCGTTGTGGCGAGTGCCGCGCTGAGCCGCAGGGCGACTGGTCGTCTCATGTCCGTCTCCCGATCCGTTGTCCAACTTCGAGTGTTGGTGCTGCGTACGTGCGACGGCCCTGCCGACGGACCGCCGGACCACGGACCCGTCGCAGGGCAGGCCGGCGTGGGTCCAGTTCTGAGTGCGCTCCCCGGTGCCACCGGTCCGGCGTTCCCGCCGGGGCCCGGCCGCGCGAGGCCGAAGGTCACCGTCGCCGTCACCGCCGCCGTTCGCCGCCGACGGCGACGGCGACAGCGACGGTGACGGCGACGGAGGGTGCACCGCGTCGTCGGCACGACGTGCATCCTTCGTCCCGTAGCGGGTCGACAACCTGCCTGAGGACCCCGCAACGGCATCGGCCCGTGCGGAGGTCGCGGTCGATGCCATGGCGGCCGCATCAACCGGAAGGTGGGTTGCGAACGGGAAGTGTTTCTGTCCGCGAGCGTAGGTGCGGGTCTGACGGGCTGACAAGGTTCCGGTCACATATGGAATTTGAGCTGTGTCGGCTCCGACGACGGAGCTGTCCGGCCGAAGTGGCAATGAAGGACAACTTCTCCTGCAGCAAGGCGTGTTGGCAGAAGAAGCTTCTGTCAGACGGAGGTCTTACGAAAAGTCGGCCATGATGGTCCGGCTGAAAAAGTTCATGATGAAGAGCTTTGTTCGAGGATGTGAACAGCTTGGGCCCTTTGTCGCATCCGTGACGGGTTTGTGCGGCTCGACGGGGGCGAACCGTGCGGGTGTCACGCGGGGTGGTCCCGGCGCGGTCGGGGGAATGCCGGAAAAGCCCGACGGGACCGGCTGCCCGGGGTGGGCGGCCGGCCCCGTCGGGGCCGTGCGAAAGGGTGTCGGGTCAGCCCGCGAAGGCCGCCTCGATCGCCGTCCAGAGCTGCACCCGGGCCCGCAGCGCGGTGCGGACGGTCTCGGCGCAGGCCTCCCACTTGGCGGTGTCGTCGCCGCAGAGGTCGATCAGCATCTGCATCGCCATCGGTGTGTGCTGCTCGCCGTCCACCTCGATGTGGCGGGCCAGGTAGTCCTTGAAGGTGGTCAGGACGCCGTCGGTGTCGTCGATCTTGATGACCTGGGCGAACATGTCCGGGATGAGGTCCTCCCGGCCGAACGCGAAGGCGGCCGCCCGGCAGTGCACGGGCGCGTTCTCGATGATGTCCCAGGTGGTGCTGGTGAAGTCCACGGCGGCCTGCGGAACCCCGGCCGCCCGCAGTGCCTCGGGCACGGCGGTGCCGGAGCGCAGCAGCTCCAGGAAGGTCTCGACCGGTGCCGGGTCGGCGCCGGCCTGCCGCATGCCGTCGACGTACAGCTCGAAGTGGCTGATGAAGCCCTCGCCGAGTTCGTCGCTCTCCTCCACGAGCACGATCTCGTTGATCAGGCGGCGGCTGGCGGTCGGGCCGGACGGCACCCACGGCACATCCACGCTGGTCAGTTCGCGCTGCAGGCTCTTCAGCAGCGACATGAAGTCCCAGACGGCGAAGACGTGGCGGTCCAGGAAGACCCGGACGCGGTCGAGGCTGTCGAGCCCGCTGTAGACGGTGTGCTCGACGACCTCGCGGCGCAGCGGCTCGATGGCCTGCTGCAGACCGGACAGGCCGGGGTGCGAACGGTCCCAGTGGTAGCGGTTGTTGGACATCTGAGGGCTCCTCGGGGCAGGCCTGGCTTCGGTGCAGGCGGGCGTGGGGGGTATGTCCGGTGCGGTGTGGAGCGCCGATTCTGGCAGGATCGGTAAGTCAGCGCCACGGATTCTTCACAACTGACCTGACCGCGTGCAGGAGTTGATCCCGGCCGGGCTGCAGGGCGCGGTCGAGCCCCAGGGCGAAGGGCAGCACGGCTCCGTCCGGCCGGGTGATCCGGCGCGGCGGTGCGATCAGACGCATCTCCTCGGCGGCGGTGGCCAGGATCTCGGCGCCGATGCCGCAGCTGCGGTTGGAGTCGTCGATCACCACCAGCCGGCCGGTGCGCTCCAGCGAGGCGGCGAGCGCCGCCCAGTCGAAGGGGTGCAGGGTGCGCGGGTCGAGGACCTCGACCGAGATCTCGCCGGCGAGCTCCTCGGCCACCGCGAGCGCCTCGTGCACCAGATGGCCCACGGCGACGACCGTGACATCGGTGCCCGTGCGGTGCACCCGGGCCGATCCCAGCGGGACGGGCGCCAGCTCCCAGGTGACGTTCTCGCGGACGCCGAGGAGGGCGGCCGGCGCGAAGACCACCACCGGGTCCGGGTCCCGGACCGCCGACAGCAGCAGGCCGTAGGCGTCGGTGGGGGTGGCCGGGACGACGGTCTTCACCCCGGCGTGCGCGAACAGGCTGTACGGGTGGTCCGAGTGCTGGCCGGCCCAGCCGTCCCGGGATCCGGAGCCGGGCACCAGGCAGGTCAGCGGGACACCGGTCTGGCCGCCCGTCATCAGGGAGAACTTATGGGCCTGGTTGACGAGTTGCTCGAAGACCAGGAAGAGCAGCGCGGGGATCTGGAACTCGATCACCGGCCGCCGACCGGCCAGGGCGGCGCCGACCGCCATGCCGGTGAAGGCCTGTTCGGACAGCGGGGTGTCCACCACCCGGCCGGGCCCGAAGCGGTCCAGCAGGCCGAGGGTCGGTCCGGCCAGGCCGGCGCCGATGTCCTCGCCGAGCACGAAGACCGCCGGGTCCTCGGCGAGGGCGTCGCCCAGCGCCCGGTTGAGCGCCTTGGTGTACGACAGCTTGCTCATGCCACCGCCCCCGCCCGGGGCCTAAGCCCGTCGGCGTACAGGTGGTCGCAGGCGCCGGCGGGGTCGGGGTGGCCGGAGGCGAGCGCGAACCGTTCGGCCTCGGCCAGCTCCGCCTCCACCTCGGTGTCGATCGCCGCGCGCCGGCCGCCGTCCAGGGCGGCGGCCGCCCGCTCCAGCGGGTCCCGGGCGCGCCACTGCTCGATCTCCTCGGGGGAGCGGTAGCGCAGCTTCATCCGGCGCTCCATGGTGTGGTGTCCCTCGAAGCGGTAGGTCCGGCACTCCAGGAAGGCCGGGCCCCCGCCCTCCCGGGCCCGGCGCACGGCCAGCGCGGTCGCCTCCCGGACGGCCTCGGTGTCCATGCCGTCCACCTCGACGGCCGGGATCCCGAAGCCGGCGGCCCGGCCGGTGCCGCTGCCGGCCACCGCCGTGGCGGCCGGCAGGGTGGTGGCGTAGCCGTTGTTCTCGCAGACGAACAGGACGGGCAGCTGCCACATGGCGGCCAGGTTGAGGGACTCCAGCAGGACGCCCTGGTTGAGCGCGCCGTCGCCGAAGAAGCTGACCGCGACCCGGTCCTCCCCGGCCTGCCGGGCGGCCCAGGCGGCGCCGACCGCGATCGGCGCGCCGGCGCCGACGATGCCGTTGGCGCCGAGGATGCCGAGCGAGAGGTCGGCGGCGTGCATGGATCCGCCCCGGCCCTGGTTCAACCCGTCGACCCGTCCGCACAGTTCGGCGAGCAGCCGGCCCGGGTCGGCGCCCTTGGCCAGCACGTGGCCGTGGCCCCGGTGGGTGCTGGTGATCCGGTCCTGCGGGCGCAGCGCGGCGCAGACGCCGACCGCGACCGCCTCCTGCCCGATGTACGGGTGGATGCCGCCGGTGATGGCCCCGGACTTCACCAGGCCGAGCGCCAGCTGCTCGAAGCCGCGGATCAGCCGCAGCATCCGATAGCGGCCCTCCAGGCTTTCCAGAGAGCCGAGTTGACGATCCGTCACAGTGCGCCCCGCCAGATCGGCGGGCAGATGTCCGGGTCGGCGTAATCGGGCCGGCCGTCGGGGGTGCGGCGGACCACCACGTCGTGGTTGTAGACCACCGGGCTGCCGTCCGGCCGGGTGTGCCCGCGGTACTCGTTGGCGCCGTCCTGGAGGTGCAGCGAGACGGCCCGGCGCGGGTCGGCGGCGAGGTTGGGGCCGCTGCCGTGGTACGTGCGGCAGTGGTGGAAGCTGACGTGACCGCGCGGGATCAGCATCGGGACCTTCCGCACCTGCTGTCCGTTGAACCGGGCGTTCTCGGCCAGCAGTTCCTCCAGCTCGGACCGGTCGCGCTGGGCGAAGTGCCGGCTGGAGTCCTCGCCGGAGTCGAGTTCGCGCCAGCGGTGGCTGCCGTCGACCATGGTGATGGTGCCGTTCTCCACCCCGCAGTCGTGGAAGGGGATGAAGGCGGTGAGCATCCGCTCCGAGGTGCTGGTCTGCCAGTAGTGCCGGTCGAAGTGCCAGGGCACCTGGTTGCTGGGCTCCTCGGGCACCGGCGGCTTGTAGATCAGGGTGGCCTGGAAGATCCGGATCTCCTCGGCCCGGGCGAGCAGCGCGGCGACGGCCCCGAGCAGCGGCTTGCGCAGGATCGCGCCGATCGCGTCGCTCTCGTGGTGCACGTAGTCGTTGTGGCGCTGGACGGGCCCGTGCGAGGGCTCCCAGGCGGCGAGGTTGGGCGGCCGCACCGCCAGGGTACGGTCGCGGTGGCCCTCGTAGTACTTCTCGGTGGCCGCCTGGAGGGTGTCCAGCTCCTCGTCGGTGAACAGCCGGCGGGAGAGGTACCAGCCGTGCTCCAGGTAGCCGGCCACCTCCTCGGGGGTGGGCAGCAGGGCGCGCTCGGCGTCGGTGAGCCGGAAGGTTGCGGGCGGGGTCGTCGTCACGTGCGGGCTCGTCATGGGCCGGGCCTCCTCGTTCGGTCGGTGCGTGCTCGGGCGGTGCTGGTGCGGGTGTCCGGCGGTGGTGCCCGTGGTGGGCCGGACGGGCGCCGTCAGACGGAGGCGGTGGCGTTCTGCCGTTCGACGGCCTCGTAGAGGGCCTTGATGTTGGCGGTGCCGAAGGTTCCGGCGCCCTGCCGCTCGATCAGTTCCAGGAAGAAGGTCCGCCGGGAGTGCACCGAGCGGACGAAGATCTGGAACAGCTGGCCGCCGTGGTCCTGGTCCACCAGGACGTCGAGCTCGCGCAGGGTCGCTACCGGGATCGCGGTCTCGCCGAGGCGGGCGGTCAGGCCGTCGTAGTAGGCGGCGGGGGTGCTGAGGAAGTCGACGCCGCGCTCCCGGCAGGTCCGGACGGCGGCGGCGATGTCCCGGGTGCGGAAGGCCAGGTGCTGGACGCCCGCGCCGTCGTGGGCCTCCAGGAAGGTGTCGATCTGCCCGGGCCGGCGGGTGGTGTCGGGCTCGATCAGGGTGAAGGTGACGGCGCCGGAGCCGCTCTGCACGACGCTTGAGTCCATCCCCTGCTCGCCGACCGAGATGTACTCGCCGAAGATCCGGTGGAAGCCCAGCGCGGCCTCGCAGAACTGCACCGCGGGGGCCAGTTCGCCGGCCGGGACGCAGATCGCGACGTGGTCGAGCTCCTCCAGCAGGTGCTCGGACGAGGCGGCCGCGGCCTCGGCCGGGCTGTCGGCGACGAACCGCAGGGCGACGTCGCCGAAGCCGGCGACCAGCCCGCCCGCGCGGTCCAGCACGACCGCGCCGTGCCGCTCGGCGCGCTCCAGGGCGGCCTGCGGGTCGGTGCAGCCGAGCGCGATCACGGCGACGCCGTCCCCGTGCCGGGCCACGAACCGCGCGACCGGGTGGTCCGCCCCGGTGGCCGAGCTGAGCCGCAGCCGGATCGCGCCCTGGTGCAGGTGGACGGTGTGCAGGCCGGGCTGCGGGGCCGGCTGGTGGGCGTCGGGCGTGAAGCCGAAGCCCGCGCCGAGGTCGGCCGCGGACTGCGTGGCGTCGGCGCAATGGAACTCGACATGGGTGATGGCCTGGATGGACAACGGATCTCCCCGGACTGATGGTCTGACTGGTGGACCGCTACTTCGCGGCGCAGGTGGACGGCGGGCCGAAGACGAGGCTGATGTTGTGGCCGCCGAAGGCGAAGGCGTTGCTCAGAGCGGCCCGCAGCGGGACGGCTCTGGCCCGGCCGCGCACGTGGTCGAGGTCGCAGCCGGGGTCGGGGCTGTCCAGATTCGCGGTCGGCGGCAGCAGGCCCCTGGCGACGGCCAGCGCGGTGACCGCCGCCTCGACGGCTCCGGCGGCGCCGAGCAGATGGCCGGTCGACCCCTTGGTGGAGCTGACGGCGGGCTGGTCCTCGCCGAAGACGGTGCGCAGGGCGGCCGATTCGGCGAGGTCGCCCAGCTTGGTGCCCGTCCCGTGGGCGTTCACGTAGCCGATGTCGGCGGGCCTCAGGCCCGCGTTGGCCAGCGCCGAGCGCATGGAGTCGGCCGCGCCCTCGCCGTCGGGGCGGGGCATGGTCGGGTGGTGCGCGTCGGTGGAGGCGCCCCAGCCGATCAGGTCGGCGTAGCCCGCCGCACCCCGGGCGTCGGCGTGGGCGGTGCGTTCCAGCACCAGGACGGCGCTGCCCTCGCCCAGCACGAAGCCGTTCCGGTCCCCGTCGAAGGGCCGGCTGGAGCGCTCCGGGTCCTCCCAACCATGGGCGAGAGCACGGGCGTTGGTGAAAGCTGCGGCGATCGTCGGGTGCAACGAGGACTCGCTGCCGCCGCACACCACCACGTCGGCGTCACCGGCGCGGATCAGCCGCAGGCCCTCCGCGACGGCCTGGGCGCCCGCCGCGCAGGCCGTCACGACCGCCGAACTGTAGCCCCGCACCCCGTGCTTGATGGCGATCCGGGCGGCCGCCATGTTGGACAGCATGCCGGGCAGCAGGTACGGGCTGACGCCGGGCCGCCCGCGGTCCAGCCGCTTGTGCGACTGCTGCTCGAAGGTCTCCAGGCCGCCGCCGCCGGTCGCCAGCACCACCGCCACCCGGCGCGGGTCGGCGTCGCGCCCGACCACCAGGCCCGCGTCGGCGAGGGCGTCGTCGGCCGCGGCGAGGGCCAGCAGCACGAAGCGGTCCACGCAGCGGGTCTCGGTCGGCGGCAGCACCTCGCGGCCTTCGACCGCGGGGGCGAGCCCGGCCGCCTCCAGCCAGCCGTGCGCCGCGTGGCCCTCCGGCAGGGCCCGCAGGCCGGATCGGCCGGCGGCCAGCGCCTCGAAGACCTCGGCGGGCTTGCGGCCGACCGGAGTGACCAGGCCGATGCCGGTGACCACGGCGCCGGGCCGGGCCTGCCCGGCGGGCGCGGTGGCTTCGGGTCCCGGAGTCCCGGGCCCGGCGGTCACCGGGCGGCCACCGAGTCGAGGTACTGCTGGCGGAGCAGCACCTTGCGGACCTTGCCGGTCGGCCCGAGCGGGATCCGGTCGCCGTCGACCACCAGGACCTGGCGGACGGTGGCGGCGCTGTGCTCGTCGAGCGCGGCCGTCACCTCCTTGGTGCGGTCGGTCGCGGGGTCGGCGCCGGCGGCGAGCTGCAGCAGGACGTCGGTGACCACCCGCTCGCCGTCCTTGACAGCGACCACCGTGCAGTCCACCACCTCGGGGCAGGCGGCCAGCACCCGCTCCTCCGACATGGCGGTGAACAGCCGCTTTCCGTCGCCGAGTTCGACCGAGTCGACGGCCCGGTCGACGTGGTACCAGTAGCCCTCCTCGTCCCGGTACATCAGGTCGCCGGTGAGGAAGTAGCCGCGGACCCGGGTCCGGAAGGTGGTCGCCGAGTCGTTCCAGTAACCGAGCGCAAGGGTGGGCGAGTTCGTGCCCAACTCGCCCACCTCGCCCGGGCCGAGGGGCTCGCCGTCGGGGCCGAGCACCGCGCAGTCGACGAAGGCGTGCGGGCGTCCCACGCAGCGGCCGTAGCGCTCGGTGCCGGGGCCGTGGGTGATGAAGAAGTGCGAGTGGCCCATCTCGGTGGAGCCGAGCCCGTCCACGAACAGTGAGCCGGGGGCGCGGCCGCGGCCCTCCCGGGTGACGGTCTCCCGCGAACCGGTCGCGATCAGCCGCCTGATGTGCACCTCGTGGGCGCAGTCCCCGGTGTTCCACCACAGGGCGACCGAGTCCAGCTCGCGCCCGGCGAGGTCGTGGTGGGCCAGTTCGGACCAGGTGGCGGCGAAGCCGATCACGCCGCGCGGCCGCCAGCTCTCGATGGCGTCCAGCACGCCCGCGCCGGCCTGCCGGGAGAGCAGGGCGATCTCGGCCTGGGTGCTCAGTGCGAGGTTCACGGCGATCAGGGTGGCGGCGTGCGGCGCCGGCAGCGCGCTGAGCATCCGGTCGGAGCCCTGCGGGCGGGGCAGCGAGAGGCGGTGTCGGATCGCGGCGTACAGGCCGGCGTGCGAGTGCACGACCGCCTTGGGCATGCCGGTGGTCCCCGAGGAGTGGGTGATCGCCACCGGATCCCCCGACCAGTGGCGGTACGGCTCGGGGGCGGCGTCCGGGTCACCGGCGCCCAGCGTGCCGATCTCCGGCAGCGCCGGGGCGCCGGTCTCGTGTCCGGCCAGCGCCGCCAGGTGCTCGGCGTCGGCGAGGATGCCGGCGGCGCCGAGGCGGTTGATGTAGCGGGCGGCCCGCTCGCCGTCCAGGTTGGGGTTGAGCAGCGCGGGGATCGCGCCCAGCCGGGTCAGCGCGAGGAAGGACAGCACGTGGTCGGCGGCGTCGCCGGCGTAGACCACCACCGGGTCGCGCGGGACGACGCCGAGGGCGTGCAGCGCGGCGGCCCGGGCGCGGACCGCACGGTCCAGCTCGCGCAGGGTGAAGGGCTGCCAGGCGGCGTGCTCGTCCACCGGGGTGTCGAAGGTCAGCAGTGGCTCGTCCAGGCCCACGCCCAGGGCGATCCTGCTGGTCAGCACGTTGCCGGCGCCGACCTGCGGATCGTCCGCCAGAAGGCTGCGGATGCTGCGGATGCTCACGGTGATGGATCCCTCCCATGGCGCGGGCCATGTCGGTGCGAGATGCGGCGTGCGGGAGCCGCTCGGGGGCGGGTGACGGGGTGTGCGGCTCGGTACGGGGTGGCTGCGGTGCCGGGCGGTGCGGGTGGCGGTGCGGGTCCGGCGGTGGTGCGCGGGCGGGGGCTTCGGGAGTGGGCTTCGGGAGTGGGCCGGGTCAGGCGAGGGTGACCAGCAGGGCGACGGCCGTGTCGCCGGGCGGCGGGGGTGCGGCGGGGCCGCCCGGGCCGCCGGGGCGGTGCGACCTCGCCGGACGGGGTGGTTCGGCCCGTTCGGCTTCCTCGGCCGGCGCCGCCTGTTCGGTCTGTTCGGTCTGCTCGGCTGCGATGACGAGGACCTGGTCGGCGTCGCCGTCCGCGAGGAGCAGCGCCGCCAGTTCGAGGGCGTCCGGCGGCATTTCGCCCGGGACGGTGCCGAGCGGGCTGACGGCGACCACCGGGCCGGTCAGCTTCCAGCGGGCGGCGACCAGCCCGAGCACGGCGTTGGGGTTGGACTGGAAGAAGAGCAGCGGCGCCACCCGCCGCCCGGAGGCCGCGGCGTCGTCGATGGCCCGGGCGGTGGCACGGTCGCCGCCTTCGCTGGCCAGCAGCAGCGCCGTCCGGCTCGGGGCCCGGTCCGGGGCGTCGGCCGGCCCGAAGTGGGCCCGCAGACAGCGTTCGGCGGTCTCGGCGACCAGGGGGTTGAAGCTGGAGGCGGCGAACCCCGGGAGCGGGGGCAGCGCCACGGGGGCCGTCCGGCCGGAGCCGTCCAAGGCCTCCGGGCCGGGCCAGCGGCCCTCGGCGAGGATGCGCAGCCCGCTCACCCGGCGGCCACCAGGAGCGCCGTGTTGGCGCCGCCGAAGGCGGAGTTGAGGCTGAGCGCGTACCGGGTGGCGGTCCTGCGCGGGCCGTCCAGCACGAGGTCCAGGCCCAGATCCGGGTCGGGGCCCAGCCAGCCTGCGTTCACCGGCAGCAGGCCGTCGCGCAACGCCCCCACCGTGACGGCGAGTTCGAGCAGGGCGGACGCCTCCAGGGCGTGTCCGTGCACGGACTTGCTGGAGCTGACCGGGAGGTGGTCCAGGTGGCGGCCGAACACCCGGCGCAGCGCCAGGGCCTCGGCCCGGTCGGCCAGCGGGGAGCCGGTCCCGTTGGCGTTGACGTACCCGACCTCCGCCGGGTCGACCCCGGCTCGGGCGAGTGCGGAGCCGACGGCCCGGGCCAGCCCTTCGCCGTCCGGGACGGGACGGCAGACGTGGTACGCGTCCCCGGACCTGCCCCAGCCGGCCAGCCGGGCCAGTACGGGAGCGCCGCGCCGTTCGGCGGCCGGTTCGGCCTCGACGACGACGGCCACCGCGGCGTCCCCGAGCAGGGTGCCGCTGCGCCCGGCGCTGAACGGCCGCAGCTCGCCGTCGCGGGCCAGCGCCCGTCCGGCGTCGAAGGCCGCGAAGACCCCCGGCTCCACCAGGTGTCCGGCCGCGACCAGGACGCGGGTGTGCCGGCCCGAGGCGATCAGGGCGGCGGCGTCCGCCACGGCGCTGCCGGCCGCCACGCAGGCGCCGGTGTACACCCTGGTGACGCCCGGGACACCCCAGCGTCCCGCCACGGTTCTTGCGACCCGCGCGGCGGTCTCCCCGGTACGGAGGTCGCTGTGCAGGGCAAGCAGCAGCGGCATCGGGATGCCGTCGGGCGCGGTGGTGCCGTGCGGGGCCGCGACGTCCTTCTCGCCGGGTATCTCGTCGAGGGCGGCCTGCCGGCAGGCGTCGGCGATGACACCGGCCACGGCGTCGCCGAGCGGTAAGGGGTCGGGCAGCAGGGCGGCCCGGCGGGTCCGGCGCGCGGTGGCGTCGAAGCGGCGCACCTCGGTGAAGCCGGTCCGGCCGTGGGTGACCGCCTCGGCCAGCGGGCCGGGGCCGGGGCCGCAGGCGCTGAGCACACCGAGGCCGGTGATCACCGGCCTGGCGGCCGGCGGGACGTTGGCGCTCATGGCCGGGCGGCTCCGGCGGGCCGGGAACCGGTGGCCGGTCCGGCGGCGAGGACGGCCGCACGCAGCACCTCGGTGGCGTCGTCGACTGTCCGGATCGACTCGAACCGCTCGTCCGACAGCTCCAGCTCGATGTCGAAGCGCTGCTCGAACTCCGCTATGAGCCATGTCAGTTCGAGTGATCCGAGGGTGTCCTGGACGGCTCCGGGGGACCGCTCGCCGAAGGTGGCGAGCATCGCCAGGACATCCGTGCGGTCCGGCGGCGCGAGCCGGGTCACGCGGGGCTGCCGGAGGTGGCCGGGGTGGTGGCGGCGGCGATCCGCGCGGCCACGTCGGCGGTGAACTCGTCCAGGGTCATCAGCGCGGTGCCCTCCATCTCGTCCAGGTCGAACTTCACCCCGAACTCGTCCTCGACCTGCACCGACAGGTCGGCCAGCGCGAGCGACTCCAGGTCCAGCCCGGCCGGGCCGAGGTCGGTGTCGCCGGTGACCTCGGACACGTCGTACTGCATCTCGGTCAGTGCCGCGAGGACGAACTCGCGGATCCGGTCCTGCATGGTGGGCTCCTTGGGGTGCTGTGCGCCGGAGCGCACGGTGTCGGGGGTCGGGGAGAGCGGGTGCCGGGAAGGCGGCTTCGGGGGAAGCGGGTTCGGGGAAGGCGGGACGGGCGGGGGGGAGGGCAAGGCCGGGAGGGCCGAGGGGCCGGACGCGGGGGAGCGTCAGGATCCGGCCGGCGCCGCGACGGCGTCGCGGAGGGCCGCCGGGTCCCGCAGGAGCTTGCCGGTGGCGGTCCGGGGGAGGGCCGCCAGGAAGGAGAGGCGCCGCGGACGCTTGTAGGAGGCGAGCAGGCGGGTGACGCCGTCGCGGATGGCGTCCGCGTCGGCGGCCTCGTCCGCGGCCAGGAACGCCTCGACGGCTCCCTCGGCGAAGACCACCACGGCCTCGCGCACCTCGGGGAGTCCGGCCAGCGTCTGCTCGACCTCGGTGAGGTCCACCTTGAGGCCGCCGATGGACACCTGCGAGTCCCGCCGGCCGAGGACGGTGACCAGCCCGGTGCCGGCGTCCAGCCGGCCGGCGTCCCTGGTGTGCAGCCAGCCGTCGGACCAGCGGCCCGGGTCCAGCAGCCCCGGGTAGGGCGAGGCGGCCGTCCGGATGTGCAGTTCGCCGGCCTCCTCGCGGAGTTCGACGCCGGGCACCGGCCGCGCCTGCGGATGCAGCGCGCCGGTCAGGTCGGTGGCGATGACCCCGAGTTCGGTCATGCCGTACATGGTGCCCAGTGGCACACCGTAGCGCGCCGTGAAGGCCGCGGGCAGCCCCGGCCGGACCAGTTCGCCGGCCACGATCATCCGGCGCAGCTGCGGAAGTTCCGGCGGTGCCGAGGCCGCCGCCAGCAGCTCGGCGTGGAACGGGACACCGATCACGGTGGTGGGGCGCTCGTCGGCGGCGACGGCGGCGAGGATGCCGGCCGCCGTCATCCGTTCGGGCAGGCAGAGCGGTACCCGGGCGTGCAGGCTGTTGAGCAGCCCGCCGACCAGTCCGAGGACGTGCACCACGGAGGAGAGCAGCACCACCCGCTCGCCCGCCCGGGGGAAGTCGGCGAGGCTCGCGTAGCAGTCGAGTTCGCGGATCAGGTCACCGGCGGTCCGGGCGATCACCTTGGACGGCCCGGTGGAGCCGGAGCTTAGCTGGACCAGCGCGTGGCCGGTGCCGGCGGGCCGGCCGCCCGCCACCGCTTCGGCGACCGGGTCGGCCTCGGCCCAGCCCCGCAGCGCCGCCGACGGGCGGTGCCGGGAACCCACCAGGACCTGCGGCCGCAGCCGTTCGACCGCGAGACCGATCTCATGGTCGGTCAAGCGGTGGTCCAGCAGCACGACTTGGGCGCCGAGCTGCCAGCCGGCCAGCAGGCTGGTGACGAATCCGAGCGACGGTGGCAGCCGGAGCGCCACCGTCCCGCCATCGGTCAGGCCGGCGGTCGTCAGCTGCGCGGCCTGCTCGGCGACCAGGCCGCGCAGGGTCCGCCGGTCGACGGGTGCGCCCAAGCGCAGGCACTCCTCGTCCTCCGGGCCGGCCAGGAGGACGTGCTCCACCCAGTCGTGCGGGGCTTCGGCGTGCGGATGTGAAGAGGAGGGAAAGCCGGTCAACGCCACTCCACACAGAGGAGGTTGATATGGACGTCGGTTCACAAGCAGTACGGTCAATTCCGAATCCAGACAATCGCACAGACGAATCGTCAAATCAAGGTCTATACCAATGAGGTCTGGACCTCCTACGCTGCCGATCCGTGACTGGTCCGAGCGCGGCCGTCCGGGAGAGGAAGCCCGAGGATGCCCGTGGGACCCTTCACACTCGCGGATGTCGAGCGCGAAGCGCGTGCCCGACTCCCGTCCGAGGTCTGGGACTTCATCCAGGGCGGCAGCGGATCGGAACGGACCCTGGCGGCCAACCTCGCCCAGTTCGGCCGGTACGCCCTGCGTCCCCGGACGCTGGTCGACGTCTCGGGCTGCGACACCGGGCTGAACCTGCTGGGATCGGCCCTGGAGGTCCCGATCGGTGTCGCGCCGATGGCCTACCACCGGCTGGCCGACGAGGAGGGGGAGACCGCCACGGCCCGCGCGGCGGGCCGGGCCGGAGCGTTGCTGGTCGCCGGGATCTTCGCCAGTCGCACCCTGGAGGAGATCGCGGCCGCCGCCACCGGGCCGCTCTGGCTGCAGCTCTACTGGCTGCGGCGCCGCGACGCGCTGGCCGCGCTGGTCGAGCGCGCCGAGGCGGCCGGGTACCGGGCGCTGGTGCTGACCGTGGACGCCCCCCGGGTCGGCCGCCGGCTGCGGGACGCCCGCAACCGCTTCGCCGTCCCCGCCGGGATCCGCGCCGTCAACCTGGACCCCGCCCTGATGGCCGCCAGCCACCGGAGCGCCGCGGGCGCCTCCGGCATCGAGTCGCACGCCCGGGAGCAGTTCGATCCCGCCCTGAGCTGGTCGGACCTCGCCTGGCTGCGGGAGCGCAGCGGCCTGCCGCTCGTCCTCAAGGGGATCCTCACCGCGGAGGACGCCCGGCTGGCGGCCGAGCACGGCGTGGCGGCCGTGGTGGTCTCCAACCACGGCGGGCGGCAACTGGACGGCGCCCTGCCGAGCCTGGCCGCGCTGCCGGAGGTGGTGGCCGCCCTGCCGCCGGAGATCCCCGTCCTGGTCGACGGCGGGGTGCGCACCGGTACGGACGTCGCCGTGGCGCTCGCCCTCGGCGCCCGCGCCGTCCTGGTCGGCCGCCCGGTGCTGTGGGGGTTGGCCGCCGGGGGCGAGGCCGGGGTCGACCAGGTGCTGGGCCTGCTGCGCGGTGAGCTGGAGGAGGCCATGGCCCTGCTCGGCCGCCCCCTGCTGCGGGACCTGGACCGGGGCGCGCTGGCGCCCTGGCCGGGGGTGGCGGCGGGCGCCGGGTAGGCGGCGCACGGCCGGCCCGAAATCGAGGTGTACCAGTTCGTCTCGGAGCCCTTCGCCGCGCACCGGCCGGCGGCCGTGAGAACGGACGGTGGTATGTCGGCGAACAGTATTTTCGACAGTTTGACATGAACGGTCATCGGCGCATCAAAGAAAGACAAGGCGGAGCAGCGGACATGACAAAGCAGGCCTCCTTTCCCGGCTGGGACTGGGACGATCCGGACGCTCTCGCGGTACTCCTCGACGACTTCAGCGAGCAGGTCGCCAACTGCGGGAAGCTCGAACCGATCGACTCCGGGCTGCCGCGCGACCGCGAGGAGTTCCTCGGACTGGGGCTCACCGGCATCGAGTTCGCCGCCTTCCGGACGGCGCACCCGGCCGGCCTCGGCACCGACCTCACCGCCCTGAGCAGCCCCGAACTGACCAGCGAGCCCGGCACCCTGTACCGGGTGGACGGCGACCGCGTCTTCACCCAGCTGGACATCTCCGAGCCGCTGCCGTTCGCCGACGGCAGCGTCGACTGGGTCTACGCCGAGCACCTGATCGAGCACGTCACCATGCCGGTGGCGGTCGGCTGGCTGCGCGAGGCGCGACGGGTGCTGCGACCCGGCGGCGTCATCCGCGTCACCACCCCCGACCTGGCCCGCTACCTGGTCGGCTACGCCAACGACGACGGCTTCCTGGCCCGGCACCGGCGACGGCTCGGGATGCTGGGCTTCGGCCCGCCGATGCCGGCCCGCCCGGCCTTCCTGGTGAACCAGATCTTCCGCTACTACGGCCATCAGTGGATCTACGACCTGGACGAGCTGCGGCACGTGCTCACCAGGGCCGGCTTCGAGGCCGGACAGATCCGGCAGTGCGCCTACCGCCAGGGCGTCCGAGCCGACGTGGCCGACCTGGACACCGCGTTCCGGACGGACGAGACGATCTACGTCGAGGCCGACCGCTGACCTCCCCGGTCCCCGCCGGTCCCCGCCGGTCCCCGCCGGCCGCACCTGCCCTGCCGCTCCTCCGGCCCCGCCGACCCACGGGGTCCGCTCCCGCCCGACCCCGTACGCAACCGCGACTCCCCGCACAGACCGACGGGACACCCATGCCACTGCACCCCCAGGCCCAGGACCTGCGCGACCGCCGCGCCCGCTCCGGGGCGCCGCCCCTCTACACCCTGACCCTGGCCGAGGCCCGGGCCGCCGACCTGGCCGACATCCGGGCCGCCGCCGGTACCCCGGAGCCCGTGGCGGCGGTCGAGGAGCACCGGATCGACGGGCCCGGCGGCCCGCTCGTCCTGCGGCTCTACCGGCCGTCCGCGCCGGCGGGCCCGCTCCCCGGACTGCTCTACCTGTTCGGCGGTGGCTGGACCCTCGGCTCACCCGACACCTCCGACGCGATCTGCCGCCGGCTGACCAACACGGCCGGCTGCGTGACCGCCTCCGTCGGCTACCGGCTGGCGCCCGAGCATCCCTTCCCCGCCGCCGTCCAGGACTGCCGGGCGGCCGTCCGGTGGCTCGCCCGGTACGCCGCCGACCTGGGCGTGGACCCGGACCGGCTGGCCGTCGGCGGCGACAGTGCGGGCGGCAACCTGGCCGCCGCCGTCACCCTGCTCTGCCGCGACGAGGGCGGCCCGGCCCTGCGGCACCAACTGCTCGTGTACCCCAACACCGACCACCGGGCCGACACCGCCTCGCTGCGCGAGAACGACGACCCGGCGCTGTTCAACCGCCGCTCGGTCCGCTGGTACTGGAACCACTACCTGGCGGACGCCGCCGACGGCGGCCACCCGCTGGCCTCGCCGCTGCGGGCCGCCGACCTGACCGGGCTGCCGCCGGCCACCGTGATCACCGCCGAGTACGACCCGCTGCGGGACGAGGGCGAGCGGTACGCCGAGGCACTGCGGGCGGCCGGCGTACCGGTCGGCCTGCGCCGCTACCAGGGGATGCCGCACGGCTTCTTCGCCATGGCCGGCGTCCTGGACGCCGCCCAGGAGGCACAGCTCCACGCCGCCGAGCGGCTGCGCGAGGCGTTCCGGTGACGGCCCCGACCGCCCGGGACGCTGCCCGGGCCGCCGGACCGGGCCCCGTCCCGCCCGCTGCGGCGCCGGTACCGCCCACCGTCGCGCCGATCCCGCTGACCGAGCTGCACGGCTCGCTCTCCGACCCGCTGCTCGACGCCATGACCTTCCTCAACGAGGTCACCGAGCGCTACCCCGACGCCGTCTCCTTCGCCCCCGGACGCCCCTACGAGGGCTTCTTCGAGCCGGAGCAGGTGCACGAGCACCTCGACGCCTACCTCGCCCACCTGGCCGGGCGCGGGCTGAGCCCGGCGGCCGTCCGCACCGCCCTCTTCCAGTACGGGCCGACCAAGGGCATCATCGCCGACCTGGTGGCCCGCACCCTGGCCAACGACGAGGGCCTGGACGTACCGGCGGAGTCCCTGGTGCTCACCGTCGGCGCCCAGGAGGGCATGCTGTTGGTGCTCCGGGCGCTCTGCGCCGACCAGGACGACGTCCTGCTGGTCAGTTCGCCCTGCTACGTCGGCGTCACCGGCGCCGCCCGGCTGCTCGGCCTCGGCACCGTGCCGGTGCCGGAGGGGCCGGACCACGGCCCCGACCCGGAGGCGGTCGTCGCCGCCGCCCGCGAGGCCAGGGCCGCGGGCCGGCGGCCCCGGGCGCTCTACGTCGTCCCCGACTTCGCCAACCCCTCCGGCGCCAGCATGCCCACGCCGGCCCGCGTCCGGCTGCTGGAGGTGGCCGCCGCCGAGGGCCTGCTGGTGGTGGAGGACAACCCGTACGGCTTCTTCACCCGGGAGCCGGGGGCCAGGCCCACGCTCAAGGCGCTCGACCGGCGCCGGCAGGTCGTCTACCTCGGCTCCTTCGCCAAGACCTGCTTCCCCGGGGCCCGGCTCGGCTACGTGGTCGCCGACCAGCAGGTGGCCGGACCGGGCGGGCGGCTGTCCCTGCTGGCCGACGAGCTGGCCAAGCTGAAGAGCATGACGACGGTCAACACGCCCGCGCTCAGCCAGGCCGTCATCGGGGGCATGCTGCTGCGCAACGACTGCCGGCTGCGCCAGGCCAACGCGCCCGCCACCGCCTTCTACGCGGCCAACCTGGGGACGCTGCTGAGCGAGCTCGAAGGGCACTTCCCGCAGCCGGAGCGCACCCGGCTCGGGCTGGCCTGGAACCACCCCGAGGGCGGCTTCTTCGCTGTCCTGAGCGTGCCGTTCACGGCCGACGAGGCAGCCATGGAGCGCTGCGCCCGGGGCTACGGGGTGCTCTGGACGCCGATGGCGCCGTTCTACCCGGCGGGCGGCGGCGAGCGCCGGCTGCGGCTGTCGATCAGCTCGCTGACCGAGCCCGAGATCGTGGCCGGCGTCGCCGGGCTGGCCCGCTTCATCCGGGACGAGGCGCGGTAGGCGCCCGGCCGGGCACGGGTACGCCGAAGGGGCCTGGTCCCGCTCGTGGGAGCGGGACCAGGCCCCTTGGTGCGGCTGCGGTGGCTGCCGCCGGGGGTGCTACTTGGTGAGGCCGGCCTTGACCGAGCAGACCGGCCAGGCGCCGGGGCCCTGGGCGGCGAGGACCTTCTCGCCGATGGCGATCTGCTGCGCCTTGGTGGCCTGGTGCGCCTGCGGGGCGTACGCGGTGCCGCCGAACGCCGCCCAGGTGGAGGAGGTGAACTGCAGACCGCCGTAGAAGCCGTTGCCCGAGTTGATCGCCCAGTTGCCGGTCGCCTCGCACTGCGCGACCTTGTCCCAGGTCGACGCCGGAGCGGCGGAGGCGGAGTTGGCCGTGACGAGGCCTGCCACCGGCAGGGCCAGCACGGCGCCCGCCATCAGGGCCGTCCGCACACGGTTGCGCTTGACGGCGGTCTTGGTGGTGGCAGCGGCGGTCTCGTTACGGAAGGTCATGTATATCCTCTCGGGCGCCCTGGCACGGGCAGGTGTGAGCAGGCCCGACCGGGCCCGTTGGGTGCTGGGGGAGTGCGACGGCGGTGCTCCCGGCCGAGTGGCCGTTGTGCTCGCCGCACTGGTTTCGAAGTTACGGACCTCCACCGGCGGCATCAAGGTTTCGAAGGAAAGACCCAGGTCAGGGCTCTGTTACCGGCGGTATTCGGGGTCCATGGGCAGCGAGTTCACGGGGATCCGAGGCGCCGGCGCGGCCCGGATGTGGCCCCGGTCACCGGCTCGGGCGGGTGACCTCGGCCACATTGTCGACCGAGCGTGACGCGTTGCGGACGGACCGCCGACCCTCCGGGCCCCGGGCCGGGGCGCCGGGATGGCCCAGGTCACATCGCGGCCCGGCGGCGCGGGGCGAGGGCCCGTCGGCCTTGTTCGTGCGGGCCCGCCGGATGCCAGGACGGACCCCGACGCGGGTACGTCGTGGTCCGTCCTGGCATCCGGGCGGGCAGTGGCTGTCGGGCCGTCCCGTCACCGCACCCGGGAGGAGAACAGCCGGGCCGACCAGAACACGGCGGCCACCGTCATGGCGGCGACGATGAGCAGGCTCTGCCACACCGCGTTGTCGCCGAGACGGCCGGAGAAGAGCGCCCGCATGCCCTCGACGGCCCAGTAGAAGGGGTTCCAGCGGGCGGCCGCCTGCAGCCAGTGCGGTGCCAGGGCCAGCGGCAGCAGCACCCCCGAGAGCAGGGCGATCGGCTGGGCGATGGTGTTGACCACCGGGGCCAGCGCCGAGTCGCTCGGCACCAGCAGGGCGATGCCGTAGGAGATGGCGGAGGTCATCAGCGCCAGCAGGGCGAGCAGCAGATAGGCGAGCAGCAGGTCCAGCAGGCGGACCTGGAGCCCGAAGGGCAGCGCCAGCAGGGTGATGATGACGGCCTGCACCAGCAGCGCCACCACCTCCCGCAGGGCCCGGCCGAGCAGCAGGGCCAGCCGGCTCACCGGGGTGACCCGGGAGCGTTCGATGATCCCGGCGCGCAGCTCGCCGAGGAGGCTGAAACCGGTGAACAGGCCGCCGAAGATGACCAGCACGGCCAGCAGGCCGGGGACGTAGATCTGATAGGTCTCGGCGTAGGTGGTCGCCCCCATCGGGGCGAAGACCGGCTTGAGCAGCGGGGCGAACAGCAGCAGGTAGAAGAGCGGCTGGATGACCCCGACGGCGATCCAGACCGGTGTGCGGGCCATCAGCAGCAGTTGCCGCTGGAAGACCAGCCAGGTGTCGCGGGCGAGCTTCAACGGTGTCCCTGCCTCGGTCGGTCCGTGGGTCTGTCGGTCGGGCGGCGGTGCGGGCGTGTCGGGCCCTCGCGGACGGCGGACGGCGCAAGGGCCGCCCCGCCGGGTGCCGGTGTCAGTCCTGCTTGAGCGACCGTCCGGTCCGGGCCAGGAACACGTCGTCCAGGCTGGGCCGCTGGAGCTGGACGGTGCCGGGCGCCAGGCCCGCGCCCTCCAGGGTCCGCAGCAGCTGCGGGATCGCGGCCGCGCCGTTCTCCACGTAGAGCCGCAGGCCGTCCTCGCCCCGGAGTTCGAGACGGTGCAGGTAGGGCTCGGCGCGCAGGGCGTCGGCGGCCCGCTGGGACCGGTCGGCCGCGCCGTCGCCGAGTTCGAGGCCGACCAGCACCACGTCCCCCGCGATCTCGCGCTTGAGCTCCTCGGGCGTGCCCTCGGCCACCGTCCCGCCGTGGTCGATGATCGCGATCCGGTCGCAGAGCGCGTCGGCCTCGTCCAGGTAGTGGGTGGTCACGAAGACGGTCATGCCCTCGGTGCGCAGGCGCCGGATCTCGTCCCAGACCTGGCTGCGGCTGGGCGGGTCGAGGCCCACCGTGGGCTCGTCCAGGAACAGCACGCTCGGCCCGTGGATCACCCCGAGGGCGATGTCGAGCCGGCGGCGCTGGCCGCCGGAGTAACTGCTGCAGGGGCGGTCGGCGAACTCGGTGAGGTCGAAGGACTTCACCGCGTCCTCGGTGCGCCGGCGGGCATCGGCCTTGCCGAGGCCGTACATCCGCGCCTGCAGCACCAACTCCTCGCGGGCGCTGACGGCGTCGGCGGTTCCGCCGCCCTGGGCGACGTAGCCGATCCGGCGGCGGACCTCACCGGGGTCGGTGAGCAGATCCGCGCCGGCGATCCGGGCGGCGCCGCCGTCCGGCCTGATCAGGGTGGCGAGCATGCGCAGGGTGGTGGTCTTCCCGGCGCCGTTGGGGCCGAGGAAACCGAAGATCTCACCTGCCGCCACCGACAGGTCGATGCCGCGGACGGCGTCCACGGTGGCGGCCTTGCTGCGTTTCCGGGACGGGTAGGACTTGCGCAGTCCCTTGGTCTCGATCAACCAGAACTCCCGGGAGGGGATGGGTTGCCGGGGCACCTGGGGATTCGGTGCTGCGCGCCACCCTAGGGCTCCGGCCGCACCGAAAACAATGGCCTAGACCATTGGAAATCAGCTTGATCGAGTTCTGCCAACGGCTGCGGCCAGCGCCTCCAGGTGGTCCGCCGCCCGGGCGGCTCCACCGCCCGCCCGCAGGGCCGCGCCCACCCGAACGGCAGCCTCCCGGTGGGCCGTTCCGTCCAGCACCGTGCCGAGCGCGGCCGCCAGCGCCGCCGGGGTGACCCGGGGGAAGGGCACCCGCAGGCCCGCGCCGGCCGCCACCAGCTGCGCCGCGACGAACGGCTGGTCGTGCCGGATCGGCGCCGCCACCAGTGGAATCCCGTGCATCAGGGCCTCGCCCACGGTGTTCATCCCGCCGTGGCAGAGCACCGCGTCCAGTTGCCCACGGGCCATCAACTCCAGGACCGGCGCGCGGTCCACGGCCACCGTCCCGGCGGGCAGTGCGGCGGGCAGCAACTCCTGCGGCGCGGCGACCACGGCCTGCACGCCCGGCCCGCAGAGCTCCAGCGCCCGCGCCGCCCGGGCGTGGAAGTCCGCGCCGATGTCGCCGGCCAACGTGCCCATGGTGACCAGGACCTTGCGGCGGCCCGGGTCCAGGCGCTCCCAGGGGAACCCGGGATCGGCCGGACGCTCCGACAGCACCGGCCCCACCAGCGCGAACTGACCCGGGAAGGGCACCGGGCCGGTCAGCGCGGGCCCGGTCAGCGCGAGCACGAGGTCCGGTGAGAAGCGGGGGTCGGTGAACTCCTCCGGCGGCAGGCCGGCCCGCTGCCAGAGGTCGCCGAGCAGCCCGCGCATCCACGCCTCGACCTGCGGCAACGCCCTGAACGGGCGGCCCAGTTCCATCGCTCCGGGCGCCAGGCCGGCCCAGCGCAGCCCGTGCCGGTGGGCGACCAGGGCCCCCGCCGGGGTGTGCTGGTCGACCAGCAGGACGTCCGGTCGGAACGCCCGCACCACGCCGTCCAACGGCTTCGCGGTGAACCGCGCGTACGGGACGATGAAGCCCTCCCAGAGCGAGCGCAGCGCGGCGAGACCGTGCCCGCCCTGGGCCCGGAACAGTCGGCTGCCCGTGCCCAGGACCTGCTCCCCGGGCCCGAGCAACGGCCGCAGGACGGCCTCCGAGCCCGTCCAGGCGACCTCGTGGCCACGGGCGGTGAGCTCCCGCGCGATGCCGACCACCGGGTTCACGTGCCCGGTGAGCGGGGGCACCACCAGCAGGAAGCGGCTCATCCGGACACCCGCCCGGGCAGCAGGGCGCGCTCCAGGGCGCCGACGGTGAGCGACTCCAGGCCGGCCAGGTCGAGCCCGGCGCGCAGCGCCGCCAGGTCGGCGCCCGGGCCGAACCGCTCACGCAGCAGGACGGCCAGGGCGGCGAGTTCGCACTCGTCCAGCATCAGGTCGCCGTCCAGCCGGGCCTGCGGCGTCACCGACGCCGCCCATTCCGGCGGTGCGGCGGCGGCCGCCACCAGCAGCGCGACCAGTTCGGGGTGCACTTCGGCGCCCCGGCCCGGGGTCCGGGCAGGGGACGGTTCGGGGTGTTCCATGGGGGGCTCCACCTGCTCGACGGCACGGGGGCGGGGAATGCGCGACAGCCCGTGATCACTTGTGCGACCCGGCGGGCGTCGGAATACTAGCCCGGGTGACCGCACTGGAGGCAGTGGCCGTTCACCTGCCCCGCCACACCGTTCCCATCGAGGCGGTAGGGGCCCGGATCGGCCTGACCCCACGTCAACTTCGACTCTTCCGCCGCTTCCACGGCCTGGACCAGGTGCGCCTGGATCCGGACGGGACGCTGCTCGACCTGCTGACCGGCGCGTTGGAGGCACTGCCGGAACTGCGCGGGCGCGAGCACCAGGTCCGCTTCGTGCTGCACGCGCGGAGCATGCCGGTGGCCGTGCCCTACCCGCTGAACCCCCTGCACGACCTGCTCGACCGCTTCGGCCTGAGCGGCGCCAACGCCTTCACCGTCACCCACCACGCTTGCGCGGTGGGGCTGCTGGCGGTCGACCTGGCCGGCCGGCTGCTGGCCGGCGAGCCCGACCCGGACGCCCTGGCGCTGGTGCTGACCGGGGAGAAGACCTTCACCAGGGACGCCCAGCTGGTGCCGGAGACGTCCGTCTTCGGCGAGGGCGCGGCGGCCTGCCTGGTCCGGGCCGAGGGCGAACGCGACCGCGTGCTCGCCTACGCCGTCCGGCAGCGACCGGAGTTCGACGGCCGGCTGGCCGAGGATCCGGATCTGCTGGCGCGCTACCAGCGGGACTACCCGGAGGTGATGGCCGAGGCCGTCCAAGCCGCGCTCGACCAGGCAGGACTAGACCTGTCGGACATCGCGCTGCTGCTTCCGCACAACGTCAACCAGGTTTCCTGGCGGGCGATCTGTCGCCGGATCGGTTATCCGGTCGACAAGGTGGTGCTGGACAACGTGCCATCGGTCGGGCACAGTTTCGCTGCGGACGCTTTCATCAATCTGCACACCGCCACCACACGGGGCCTGCTCCACCAGGGTGACCGCTACCTGATCGCCGCCGCCGGCATCGGAGCCACCTTCTCGGCCATGGTCGTCATGCACTGACGGACCATCAGCCGACAATCCCCGTAGGTACATCCAGCCACCGCCGACCGCCGGCGCCCGGACCGCTGCCCGCGACCACCGGGCCGCGCGCCGGCGAGCTCCGGGCCGGGCCCGGACAAGTCCACTCCTCCACGCACGACGGGACGGGATAGCCATGTCAGACTCCGCGGTACGGACCGACGCCGAACTGCGCGGCCAGGTCCTCCGAAGCATCGGTGACCTGCTGCCGCGCGTACTGAAGCGCGAACTCGCCGAGGTGCCGGAGAACGCCTGCCTCTTCGACGACCTCGGCCTGACCTCGGCCGGCACCCTGGAACTCATCCTGGAGCTGGAGGAGTCGCTCGACATCCAGGTCGACGTCGAGGAGATCGGCGAGGACGACCTGCGCTCGGTCGCCAGCCTGGCCGACTTCGTCGCCGGACACGTCATCGCCGAGGACTGACCGGATGCCAGGCGCGACCGCCCCCGCCTCCGTCGTCGGCGCCGTCCGGCCGGGCGGTACGGCGGGGCCCGGACTGCGCGTCGCGCGGGTCGTCACCAGGGACTTCGGCGGCCGGTCGGAAACCTCGCTCGACCCCGACCTGCGGGTATTCGTCTCCGACCTGACCCGCCCGTACGGCGTCCCGCTCCGCGAGGACCTGCTGGCGGAGGGCGTCGGCCACTCCTACGGGGAGATGGCCGAGGGCCTGCTGCGGGACGCCCTGTCCGAGGACGAGCAGGTGGACCTGCTGATCCTCGCCTTCTCGTCCCCCGACGTACGGCCGGGCCGCTCCGCCGCCCTCCACCTCAGCCGGTTCTGCCCGGGCTCGCCGCTGGCCTTCGCCGTCTGCGACCAGGGATCCGCAGCTCCGTTCACGGCGCTGCGGATCGCCACCGACTACGCCCGGACAGGGGCCTGCCGTCGGGCGGTGGTCCTGGTGGTGGAGGCGGCCCACCTGCACCACGAACCGGCGCGGCCGGTGGCACTGCCGCAGCGGCACTGCGCGGTCCTGCTGGTCTGCGAGGCGGACGGCGGTGCGCGCGGTGACGGCGGCGGCGCGGTGGTCCGGCAGTCCTCCGGACCGGCCGCGGATCCGGCTCCCGAGCTGGTCCGGGCCGAGTGGGCGGCGCTCGGCCCGGCGGCGGCCCTCGTCCTCGGGTCCGGGCTCACCGCGCCGTCCCAGGTGCGGTACTCGGGGACCACCGCCCGGCCCGGCCCGGCCCGGCCGGCGGATCGGGACCCGACCGGACGGCGGCGGCCCGGGACGGGCAACCGCTCACCGGGATCTGGACCGCACTCGCCGAGCGGCTGCCCGGCTGGCGGGCCGAGCGACGGCCCGTGCTGGTGGCCGACCTCGACCGGCGGCTCGGACGGCTGAGCACCCTCACCCTGCTGCCGGAGGCCACGCCATGACCACCGGCGGGGCTCCGGACCTGCACCAGGACCAGGACCTGCACCTGCACCTGCACCCGGACCCGGGCGCCGGACCGGCGACACCCGACCTCGAACCCGACCCGGTGGACCTCTGGGTGATCCGGACCGACCAGCCCGCGCCGGTCGTCCACCGGCTGCGGCAGCTGCTCGACCGCACCGAGCTCCACCGGGCCGGAGCCGGCCGCGACCCCGAACGGACCGACCGCTTCACCGTGGTGCACGGCGTCGTCCGGCTGCTCGCCGCCGAGCGGCTCGGGGTGGCGCCCGTCGACCTGGTCTGGCGGCGCGGCCCGCACGGCAAACCGGAGCCGGTGCCCGACGGCTCGGTGGCCGGCTCCCGGCTACGGCTCAGCTGGTCGGCCTCCGGCGCGCTCGCCGTGCTGGCCCTGGCCGAAGGGCGGCGGGTGGGGGCCGACGTCGAGGAGATCAGGGACGAACGGGTGGCGGCCCGGGTCGCCAGCCGGTACTTCCCCGACACCGACGTCCGGTTCGTGGCGGCGGCCCGCTCGCCGGGCGCCCGGGCCGAACGCTTCACCCGCCTCTGGTGCCGCCGCGAGGCCTGCGTGAAGGTCTACGGCGGGCGGCTGGCCCAGGGGCTCGGCCTGCCGCTGGCCGGCCCCGTCCCGCTGCGGCTGCCGGACGCCGGTCCGCTCGACCCGGGGCCGTGCTGGGTGCGGGACGTCCCCGTGCCCGGGCCGTTCCGGGCCGCCGTCGCGGTCGAGGGCGACCGCCCGTTCCTGGTCCGCCGCCGGCGGTGGACCGCCGCCGGCCTCCCGTTCATCCGCTGAACCGTGGCCTCCTCCGAACCGAGCAGGGAAGAACAGGACATGACGAGTACTCACTTCACCATCCCCGACGGCGAGGCCGCCCCGATCCCGACCGGCGCACCCGGCGTCCAGCTGTACCCGGCGCCGTTCGAGGCCGTGGTCGCCCTGCTCCGCCAGGGCATCGACGCCCTGGCCGCGGACGAGGGGTTCCCCCGGCTGGCGATCCCGCCGGTGGTCCCACGGGCCCTGGTCGAGCGGGCCGGCTACGTGAAGGCGTTCCCGCAACTGCTGGGCACGGTGCACAGCTTCGCCGGGACGCCGGCGGAGTGGAAGGAGCTCGCCCCGCACGCCGTCGAGGGCGGCGCCTGGGACTCCGCGCAGCGCCCCGGCGACCTGGTGCTGCTGCCCGCCGCCTGCTACCCCGTCTACGCGGGGCTGGCCGGAAAGGAGTTGGCGCAACCCGAGCGGTTCGCCGTGGAGGGGCAGTGCTTCCGGCAGGAGGCCACCAGCGAGCCCGGCCGGCTGCGCAGCTTCCGGATGGTGGAGCTGGTCACGGCCGGCACCGAGGCGCACTGCCTGGGCTGGCGGGCGGCCTGGCTGGAAACGGTGGCCGGCTGGCTGCGCGGGATGTCGCTCAAGGTGGAGATCGAGGTGGCCGACGACCCGTTCTTCGGCCCCACCCGGCGGCTGTTCCAGGCGGCCCAGCGGGCGCAGGAGTTGAAGTACGAACTCAAGGTCCCGGTGGCCGACGGGCTGGTGCAGGCGATCGCCTCGGCGAACTTCCACAAGGACCACTTCGGCGAGGTGTTCGGGTTCACCGGGGAGGGCGCCCCGGGCAACACCGCCTGCATGGCCTTCGGGATCGAGCGGATCGCCCTCGCGCTGCTGCACGCCCACGGCGGGCGCCCCGCCGACTGGCCGCAGTCCCTCGTCGAGTCGATCCGTGGCGGGAACTGATCCGGTGTCACCGGATCACCGGTTTGGTATGGACCAATGAACGGGGGCGCTGATAGCGTCCCCACCCACACCCGCTGAGACGGGCCGGCCGAAGGACGCGTGCGACGTGACACGGACCAGGCGGATCACAGTCCGCTACAGCGCCGAAGGCGGCGGCTCGGGGCCGCTCACCATGGGCCAGGACAACATGATCCGCTGCATCCGGCGCGACGACCCCGAACAGATCAACAAGGAAGCCGTCTGGCCGGTGCCGGCCGGTACCGACCTGCCCGCGGCGCTGGCCGCACTGCGCACCCTGGCCGAGCGGCACGCCTCGCTGCGGACGGTCTTCCCGCCCGGTCCGGACGGCTTCCCGGCCCGTCAGGAAGTCCGGGGAGAAGGGGAGTTCACCGTCCGGGTGGTGGAGGCGGGCCCGCTCGACGAGCGTGAACTCGACCGGCTGGCCGACGACCTGGCGCGCACCGACAACGCCGTGGCCTTCGACCTGGCCGCCGACTTCCCGCTGCGCTGCACCCTGGTGACCGCGGAGGACCGGCCGGTCCGGATGGCGGTGGTGGTCTGCCACTCCGGCGCGGACGGTGCGGCCACCGCCCTGCTGATCCAGGAGTGGCTGTTGCTCGCGGCCGGCAAGGAACTGCCGCCCGCCACCGCGCGGACACCCCTGGAGGTGGCCGCGTTCGAGAGTTCCGCCTTGGGCCGCCGCCGTGCCACCGCCTCGCTGCGGCACTGGGAGCGGATCCTGCGCACCGGCCCGCAGGCCGTGTTCGCGGACTCCCGGATCACCGGGCCGCCGGACGTGGTCTCGACCCTGATCCTCCGCTCGCGGGAGGCGGCGGAGCATCTCGCCGCCGCCTCGCTGCGGACCGGGGCCAGCCCCTCCGTGGTGCTGCTGGCGGCCTTCGCCGCGCTGGTCGCGCACCGCGCGGATCAGCCCCGGCTGGTGATCGCGGCACTCTCGGCCAACCGGCACCGCCCGGTGATGGCCGACTACATCGGCACCCTCGCCCAGGACGCGTTCCTGTCCGTGGACACGGGCCTGCGGGACCTGGACGAGGTGATCGGCCACACCAAGGCGGCCTCGCTGGCCGGCTACTGGCACAGCACCTTCGACGCCGATCAGATCTGGCGGATGATCGACGACATCGCCCACCTGCGCGGCTCCCGGTTCGCCCGGCACGTGGTGGTGAACGACCTCAGTCTGACGATCCCCGAATCGGCCTCCGAGGCCCGGCCGGCCGCGGTGGCCGACCCCGAGATCAGCTGGTTCCCCGACCAGCGCGTTCCGGTCCGGCTGATGTTCAACATCCTGCGGGTCAACGGCTCGCTCGAACTCGCCCTGCTGGCCTGCCCGCAGGTGCTGGACCGGACGGAGATCGAGGACTTCGCCCGCGGGCTGCTGGCGGTGGTCAGGGCCGCCGCGACCGGCCCGGTGCCGCTGGCCGGGCTGGAGGCACTGACCGCGGTCCGTCCGGGCGTGCGGGAGGGGGACTGGCACCAGGTCGACGGGTCCTGGATCGACCTGGACGCCGTCCGCGAGCTGCTCGCCGACGTCCTGGGCGCGGACGTGGCGACAACCGCTGTGCGGGACTTGGACCTGGGGGCCGTGGCCGTTCCGAACACGGTCGTCCCGAACGCGGTCGTCCCGAACGCGAGTGTGACGAACGCGGCCGTAACGAACATGGTCGTCACGAACGTGGAAGCTCCGAGCGCGGCCGTTCCGAACGTGAACGTGACAAACACGGTCGTGTCGAACGCGGTCGTCGCGAACGTGGTCGTTGCGAACGCGTTCGTCCCGAAGGCGGCCGCCCCGGTCCCGAAGCTGACCGCCCGCGTCGAGCTGACCGGTGGCCGACTGGTCGCCCATCTCTGGACCGGCACCGCGGACCTGGAGGAGTCCCGACTCACCCCGCTCACCGTGCACCGGGCGCTGGTCGACGCGCTGCCAGGGCGGGACACCGCGATGGCTCCGCACCACTACGTGATCCATCGGGGCACCATCGCCGGGCCGGGAGGCGGGGACACCGGGGAGGCATCCGTACTGCTGGAGGGCGACGGCCGCGATCCGGAGACGGCCGCCCGTCAGGGGCAGCCGGCCTGACCGGGCGCCAGCACACCCCCGCGCCGGGCTGCTCCACCGAGAGCCGGCCGTCGGCCCGCCGGCCTCCCTCATCGTGACCGGCGGGTGACCGGCCGGACGTCGATGACCGCCATCCCGGCCGCCCGGGCCGCCTCGATGCCCTCGTCGCTGTCCTCGTACACCAGGCACCGGGCCGGCGGGACGGCCAGGGCGTCGGCGGCCCGCAGGAAGATGTCCGGCGCGGGCTTGCCGCGCCGGACCTCGTCCCGGGTGACCAGGGCGGTGAACAGTCCCTGGTAGGGGAGGTGCCGCATGGTGGTCTCGATGATCAGGCGGGCGCCGCCGGAGGCCACCGCCATCGGGAGCGTGCCGTGGTGGGCGTGCACCACCTCCGCGACCTCCCGATGGACCTCGATCCGGTCGGCGTTGGCGAGGAAGAGCAGGTCCCGGGCCGCGACGAGCTCCTCGACCGGGAGGTCCGCCCCGGCCGCGCCCTCCTCGCCCTCCTCCGCGAGGGCCCGGATCAGGTCGGCGGAGGAGAGGCCGGTCCGTGCGTCGAACCACTCCTGCCGGAGCGTCACCCCGTACGGGGCCAGGACGTCGGCCATCGCGCGGTAGTTGGCGTACTGGCTGTCGACGAGGGTGCCGTCCCAGTCGAAGAGCAGCGCTTCGGCAGGGCCGGGGTGGAGTTCGGGGAGCAAGGTGGCGGTGGCCTTCCTGGTCGGCGGTGAGCCGGTGGGTGACCGGCGTGGATCTGCGATCGACGCTGTCACACCCGCACGGGTTCCGCGCGCGTGTCGTCCAGGCTGATGCCCTTGGTCTCCGGCATCCACCGGGCCAGGCCGAGCGCGGCGGCCAGCGTGACGGCGCCGTACAGGGCGAACGCACCGCCCAGCGACAGGGCTTTGACGAGCGGGAGGAAGGTGGTCGCCACCACGAAGTCGGCCGCCCAGTGCGCCGCCGTGGCCAGGCTCATCAGCGCGCCCCGGGCCCGTCGCGGGTAGATCTCAGCGGCGAAGACCCAGAACACCGGCGCCGGGCCGACCGCCCCCGCGACGATGAATCCGCAGAGGAGCAGCGCGGTCGCGCCGGCGTGCCCGCCGGACCACTCGGTGGCGGCGATCCCGGCGGCCGCGGCGGCCATCGCGGCGAGTCCGCCCAGCATCAGCGGCCGCCGGCCGCCCCGGTCGAGCAGGGCGATCGTCACCACCGTGGCCGCGACGTTGCAGACGCCGACCAGGACGGCGCCCAGGACGCCGCCGGACGGGGTGAGACCGGAGGCGGCGAGGATCGTCGGGGCGTAGTAGATGGCGGTGTTGAGACCGGTGAGGTGGACCAGGACGGCGATGCCCAGGCCGAGTGCGACCCGCCGGGGCCCGGCCTCGGCGAGCGCCTCCCGGAACCCGGCGCCCCCACCGCGTGGCCCGCCACCGTCCGGCCCGCCACCGTGCGGCCCGGTGGTCGGCAGCCGCTCCGGTGCGGGCGGGAGGCCGAGCGCCGCGGCGGCGGCCAGGGCCCGTGACCGGTGGCCCGCGCTCTCCAGCCAGGACGGCGACTCGGGCACACCGGCCATGCCGACCAGCAGGACCAGCGCCGGCGCCAGCCCGGCCGCCAGCATCAGCCGCCAGGCGCCGTCGGACTGCAGGGCGTACGACACCGCGTAGGCGAGCAGCAGGCCGATGGTGATCATCAGTTGGTTGAGGGTCACCAGCGCGCCGCGGCGGGCCGGGGGCGCGATCTCGGCGATGTAGAGCGGCACCGCGAAGGAGATCGCGCCGAGGGCCAGGCCCACCAGGAACCGGCCGAGGACGAGGGCGGCCGGGCCGCCGGCCGCCGCGGACACGGCCGTGCCCAGGGCGAAGGCCGCGGCGGCGGCCGCGATCACCGGTCGGCGGCCGAAGCGGTCGGTGAGCCGGCCGCTGACGGGGGCGGTGAGGGCCGCGCCGAGCAGGGCGGCGGACACCACCACCCCCTGGGCCCACGCCGACAGGCCGTACTGCTCGCCGATCAGCGGCAGCACCCCGGCGATCCCGCCGGTGCCGTAGCCGAAGAGGAGGCCGCCGGTGGACGGGATCAGTAGCGCCAGGACGCGGCCGCGGGCGCGGGCCCCGGACATCACGACCCCTTCCACCTGGACTTCCCTGCCACCGGAGTCGGTCCCACCGGCGCTCGTCCCACCGGCGCTCGTCCCAGCGGCGGTCCCACCGGCGGCGGTCCCGCGGGCGTCCGTCACACGGAAGTCCGTCATGCCGGTACCGCTCCGCGGGTCGCTCCGCCGCCGGCCGGTCCGCCGCCGGCCGCTCCGCCGCCGGTCGTTAAGCCGGTCGTTAAGCCGGTCGTTACGCCGGCCGTCACGCTGGCCGTCACGTCGGCCGTGCCCACCGGCTCCCCGCCGGCCGCCGCGGACGCCACCAGCGCCGCGCCGACCCGAGCGGCCCGCCGGGAGTCGGCGAGCGGGTACGGTCCGGGGCCGCCCTCGGCCACCGCCCGGGCGAACGCGGCGACCTGCAGCTGGTAGTGGTCGGCGGCCGGCACGCTCTCGGCCCGGACACCGTCGGTGGTACGGACGGTGACGACGCCGTCCTCGCCGGACATCGCCCAGGCGTTTCGGACGCTGATCGTGCCGTGGGTGCCCTGCAGTTCGTACCAGGCGCGCGGTCCGTAGTCGATGCTCCAGTCGAGGACTGCGCCGCGGCCCTCGCCGAAGTCCATCCAGCCGATGGCGCTGGTCTCCACCCCGTGCCCGGGGCGGCGGGCGAACCGCGCGCCGACCCGTTCGGGTGCCCGGCCGAAGAAGAGCTGCGGGACGTCCACGGCGTAGCAGCCGACGTCCCAGGTGGCGCCGCCGCCGAGGGCCGGGTCCAGTCGGATGTTGCCGCTGCCGGTGGGGATCTCGAAGGCGAACGCCGTCCGGACGACCCGGAGTTCGCCGATCGTACCGGCGGCGAGCAGCTCCGCGGCCCGCCGCTGCTGCGGGTGGAAGCGGTACATGAACGCCTCCGTGGCGATCCGCGAGGCATCGGCGGCGGCCCGCTCGATCCGCCGGACACCGCCCTCGTCCATCGCCATCGGCTTCTCGACCAGGACGTGCTTGCCGGCGTCCAGCGCCCGCACCGTCCATTCGACGTGGTCGGTGTTGGGGAGGGCGATGTACACGGCGTCCACGTCCGGGTCGGCGAGCAGCGCGGCGTAGTCCTCGTGCGCGGTCGCGCCGTACGGCTTGGCCACCTCGACGGCCTGCGCGTGCCGCTCCGGGCGGCTGGCGACGGCGGTCAGCGCGCAGCCGTCGGTGCGGGCGATCGCGGGCAGCAGGAGGCCGCTGATGTAGGCGGTGGCGCCGAGGGCACCCCAGCGCAGCTCGGCTCCTGCGGGACGGGCGGGGGTCGGCGTGGTCATAGGGCGGGCTCCTGGATGAAGTCGGCGGCGCGCTCGGCGACCGCGACCACGGCGGCGTGGATGTTTCCGGTGATCATGCTCGGGATGACGGAGGCGTCGGCCACCCGCAGGCCGGCCACGCCCCGCACCCGCAGCCACGGGTCGACGACCGCCAGCTCGTCGTCGGCGGCGCCCAGCCGGCAGGTGCCGACCGGGTGGAACTGTGTCTGGGCGTTGCCGCGGACGAACTCCGCCAGCTCGGCCCGGCCGGCGATCGGGGAGGGCACCGGCGCCGACCGCAGCGAGCCGAGCGGCTCGGTGCCGGCGATCTCCTGGGCCAGCCGCACCCCCTCCAGCAGGGTGTCCAGATCGGTGGGGTCGTCCAGGTAGGCGGGGTCGATCAGCGGGTGCCCGAGCGGCCCGGCCGGGTCCAGGGTGAGCCGGCCGCGGCTGCGCGGCCTGGTCAGGGCCGGGCCGACGGTGAAGCCCCAGCCGAGCCGGGAGGCGTTGTTCAGGTCCTTCATGGGGGCGAACGACAGCTGGATGTCCGGCGCGGGGGAGCCCGGCAGCACGGTGACGAACCCGCCGGCCTCCCCGAGGTTGGAGCGGTCGGCGACCGGGTGCCCCTCGGTGGTGTCGTACGCCAGCGAGACCTGGACGTGGTCGTGCAGGTTCTCGCCGACGCCCGGCAGGTCCACGGTGGACGCGATGCCGAGCGCCGCCAGACGGTCCGCCGGGCCGGCGCCGCTGAGCAGCAGCAGCTGAGGGCTGGCCACCGTGCCGGCGCAGAGCACCACCTCGGTGCCGGCGCCGATGCTGTGGACCTCCCCGCCGTGGCTCACCCGGATGCCGCGGGCGCGGCCGCCGGTGATCTCGATCCGCAGCACGGTGGCGTCGGTCAGCACGGTCAGGTTCGGCCGGTCCAGCACCGGGCCCAGGTGGGTGAAGGCGGTGTTGGCCCGCCGGGCCGGCGCCTGCGGGGTGCCGGCCGTGACGGTGGTCCGGTACAGGCCGACCCCCTCCTGGGCGGCCGCGTTGAAGTCCGGGTTGGCCGGCAATCCGGCCTTCTGCGCGGCGGCGACGAAGGCGGCCGCGAACGGGTGCGGATCGGTGTTCTCGGCGACCGGGATCGCCCCGGGCACGGGCGCGTCCGCCGGGGCGTCCAGCCGTTCCAGGTACGGGAGGAAGGCCTCCGCGTTCCACAGGTCGCCGCCCCACCGGCTCCAGGCGTCGAAGTCGGAGGCGGCGCCGCGGATGTGCACCATCGCGTTGATCGCGCCGGAGCCGCCCAGGACCCGCCCGCGCGGCCAGGCCAGGCGCCGGCCGTTCAGCGCGGCCTGCGGCACCGTCCGGTACCCCCAGTCGAGTTCGCCGCCGAGCAGCCCGGGCCAGGCCACCGGGCGGGCGATCCGCGGGTCGTGGTCCGGGGGGCCCGCCTCCACCAGCAGGACGCTCTGCTCGGGCCGGGCACTGAGCCGGGCGGCGAGGACGCACCCCGCCGCTCCGGCGCCGATCACCACGAAGTCGTACGTCCGGGCCGGGATCTCCATGGACACCTCTCGTCCTGCTGTCGGGTGGTCTGTCAGGGGCCGGCCGGCGGCCTCGGGAGGAGGACCGCCGGCCGGCGGGGCGGGCGGTGCTCAGACGGCGAGGAAGCCGCCGTCCACGGCCACCACCTGGCCGTTGACGTAGCCGGACGCCTCGGAGAACAGCCACAGCACCACGTCCGCGACCTGCTGCGGGGTGCCGATCACGCCGGACGGGATCAGCCCCCGCCAGGTGGTGGCGCCGCCGACCGCCGCCTCCGAGGCGGCCAGCATCTCCGTCTCGATCGGACCGGGGGCGACCGCGTTCACCCGGACCCCGTCCCGGGCGTGTTCCAGCGCGCCGATCCGGGTGAGCGCGATCGCCGCGTGCTTCGAGGTCACGTAGGCGCCGATGCCGGGGAAGACGGTCCGCAGCCCGTGCACCGAGGTGTTGTTGACGATGCTGCCGAAGCCCTGCGCCGACATCAGCCGCAGCTCCTCCCGCATGCACAGCCACAGACCGCGGGTGTTCACCGCGAAGGTGGCGTCGAACTGCTCGGGCGTCAGGTCGACCAGTCGCCCGTCACCCGGGACACCCGCGTTGTTGAACGCGTGGTGCACCACGCCGTACGCCGAGCGCACCGTCGCGAACAGCTCCCGCACCTGCGCGGGGTCGGTGACGTCGCACGCCACGAACTGCGCCTCGCCGCCGGCCTCCTTGATCTCCGCGGCCGCGTCCTCGCCCGGTTCGGCGCGGCGGGAGGCGAGCACCACCCGCATCCCCGCCCGCGCGAAGGCCAGCGCCGCGGCCCGGCCGATGCCGGTGCTGCCGCCGGTGACGACGACCACCCGGCCGGCCGGGCCCGGGGGCACCGGCCGGCCGGCGTCGTCCGCCACCGTCACCCGAGCCGCCCGGCGGCCACCGGCACGGCGGCGGGGCCGAGCAGCCGCCCCATCCGGTCGGCGGCCGAGGCGATCTCGGGGACGGAGAGGTCGTCGAGGAAGCAGACCTCGCCGATCCGGGTCAGGACCGGCAGGTGCTGCTTGCCGTCGCGGTGCCGGACGGTGTCGGCCAGCGCCTCGGTCAGCAGGTCGACGTCGCAGAAGAGCGGGTGCGAGGGGCTGAGGCCGAGCCGGACCGCGGCGGCGATGATCCGCTCCAGCACGGCCTCGTCGATCAGGCCGCGCTGCGCCGCCAGGACGGCCGAGAAGACGCAGTCCATCGCCACGGCCTCGCCGTGCAGCAGCTCCGGCAGCGCCCGCATCTCCACCAGCGGGGAGAAGGAGTGCCCGTAGTCGACGCTGCGCCGCAGGTCCTTCTCCCAGAGGTTGGGCTGGAGTTCCTCCGCCATGCCGGCGATGGCGCGGCCGATCACCTCGTCCGGCACGCCGGCCGGCAGCGGACCGCCGTCCGAGGCCTGGAAGCGGGCCTCGATCAGGTCGGCGCCGTGCTCCTCGAGCAGCTCGAACAGCCGGAGGTCCTTGATCAGGGCCATCTTGAAGATCTCGCCCATGCCGTTGCGGATCTGCCGGCGCGGGACGGTGGCCAGGAACTCGCGGTCGATCAGGGTGCGCGGCGGCGGGCTGTAGCTGCCCAGCCGGTTGCGGTAGCCGCCGAAGTTGATGCCGGTCTTGGCCGCGACGCTGACGTCGACCTGGCCGAGCAGGGTGGTGGGCACCCGGATGTACGGGATGCCCCGCCGGTACAGGCTGGCGGCGAGCCCGACGACGTCCGCGAGGACGCCGCCGCCGATTACGATCGGGGGGTTGCTGAGGCGGTTGGTGCCGACCTCGTTGAGCTTGGCGACGACGTCGAGCACGTTGCCGATCGACTTGCTCTCCTCGTCACCCGGCATCGAGAGGTAGGTGACGGGCACGTCGTTGGCGTCGAAGTAGGCGCGGATCCGCTCGCCGTACAGGTCGGAGACGGAGTGGTCCAGCACCACCAGGCGGGTCTCGGTGCCGGTGGCGCCGCCGGGCAGGCTGAGCAGTTCCGGGTTGGCCGGGTCGAGCAGGCCGGGCGTCTCGACGATCTCGTAGGCGACGGGCAGCTGGGTCGTGATCGTCCAGCGCAGGGGCTCTCGGGACTGGGCTGCTGAATTCAAGGCCTGATCCTCAACTGTCAGAGGTGACGACACCCGCCGTCAGGACTTCGCGACAAGGCGGACTAACCACAGGGTGCTGCGGTCGATGGTGTCGTTCGAGGGAGGTGAGGCTCTCGCAGGCAGGGCAGCACTGGCCGGCCGTGCGGGGCGTGCCGCCGGAGGGCGCGCCAGGTCCGACCTGGCGTCCGGGTGACCTCCGGCCGTTCAAGGGGTGAATTCACCGTAGTCATATGACGTGGCGTCAATCAAGGACTCCCCGGGCGGGGGGGCGGCGTCCCGGCGTCGGCTCCGGACGCGCACCCTCGGCCCCGGTGGGGCGCTCTGGCCTGCGACGATCGCGCCACGCTCCGGATGTCACCGGTCACCGTCCGCACCCGGGTCGGGGTGTGGAAGTGACACAGACCACATGACGCGACTCTTGCCGGGCGGTGCGGGCCGCCGCAGGCGGGTCGCTGCGACGGGAGCGCGACGGCGGGGTGGGTGGGGTGGCGCCGGTGCCGGTGGTGCTGTTGCTCCTGACGCTGTTCGCGGGTACCGGTGGTCCTTGCGGTGCCCATGGGGTTCTCGGTACGGCTGTGGCCGGGCCGCGCCGTCCCAGGCGGGAAACGCGAACGGCGGCTCCGGAGCGGATGTACGCTCCGGAGCCGCCGATGCGGTGCCCTGGTTCGGTGCCCGGACGGGGGCACCCCGCGGGTGACGCCGTCACCGGCGTCCCAGGGCGGCGGGGATCAGAGGCCCTGCCAGGCGGGCTTGGCCGCGTAGGTGTCGCGGAAGTAGTCGGCGAGCTTGAGGCCCGCGGCGGCCGCCTCGTCGACCACCACGGTGGCGTGCGGGTGCAACTGGAGCGCGGAGGCCGGGACGGCGGCCGACAGCGGGCCCTCGACGGCCAGCGCGACGGCCTCGGCCTTCGCCTCGCCGGTGGCCAGCAGCACCAGGTGGCGGGCCTCCAGGATGGTGCCGATGCCCTGGGTGATGACGTGGTGCGGCACCTCGTCCAGGCTGTCGAAGAAGCGGGCGTTGTCCTCGCGGGTCTGCCGGGTCAGCGTCTTGATCCGGGTGCGCGAGGCGAGCGAGGAGCACGGCTCGTTGAAGCCGATGTGCCCGTCGGTGCCGATGCCCAGCAACTGCAGGTCCACGCCGCCGGCCTCGGCCAGCGCGTGGTCGTAGGCGATGGCGGCCGCGGCGATGTCCGCCGCGTTGCCGTCCGGGCCGAGGAAGGACGCCTCGGTGAGGCCGAGCGGCTCGACGACCTCGCGGAGCACCACCGAGCGGTAGGACTCGGGGTGGCCGGCGGGCAGGCCCACGTACTCGTCCAGCTGGCAGATCCGGGCCCGCGAGGCGTCCAGCGTCGCGGCCTGGACCCGGGCGGCCAGGGCCTGGTAGATCGGCAGCGGGGTGGAGCCGGTCGCGACGCCGAGCAGGGCGTCGGGCTTGGCGGACAGGAGATCGGCGATCGCCGCGGCGATGAGCTCACCGCCGGCGGCGGCGTCGGGGACGATCACGATTTCCATACAGGGTCCGCCATTTCTGGAGCGACAGAGAGAGGTCTAGACCATATTGCCGTGAACCCACCCCTCAGGTCCAGTCCGGTCGGTGGACGCCCGGGCCCCTCGGCGGGCCCCGCTCCGGCCGCTGGCCTGCCGATCCGCGCCGCCGCCCGCCGCGGGGCCGTCGTCCGGCCGCCCGGCGGGCCCCCGGCGGCGGCCGCTCCGGCGGTGAGGCGACGTCAGCGGAGGTACCACTTCTGGTTCGCGGTGCCGGCGCAGTTCCAGAGCTGGAGCCGGGTGCCGTTGCCGGTGCCCTGGTCCTTCGCGTCCACGCACTTGTCGGCCTGCGGGTTGACCAGGTCCCCGGCGCCGCTCAGCACGAAGCGCTGGGCCGGCCCGCCGTTGCAGTTCACCAGTTGGACGACGGCGCCGTTGGCGACCGAGGCCCAGGCCACGTCCATGCACAGGCCGAGCGCCCGGACCGAACCGTCGGCCCGGAAGTCCCAGGACTGCGCCGCCGAGCCGTTGCAGTCCTGCAGCTCCAGCGGCGTGCCGTCGGAGCCCTTCCCGCCGAGGACGCCGATGCACCTGCCGGACGCCCGGCCGGCCACCGGCCGGCCCGGCACGGTCACGGGCTGGGCGACGGCCGGGGCGGGTGGGTTGGCCAGAGCCGGGGCGGCGGACTGCGCGGGCGCCGCCGCCGGGGGAGCGGCCGCCGCCGGCGCGGGAGCGGACTGCGCCAGTGCGGGCGCCTGGGTCCGGACGGGCGTGCGGTCGGCGCCCTGCGGAGGCGAGCCCCCTGCTCCCGCCACCGCGGCCGGGGCGGCGGCGCCTTCGTGCTGCCCGGCCGGGGCGGAGCCGGCGGGATCGGGGGCGCCCTGGGCGGCCGCCTGGACGGTGACGGTCGGGGCGGGGCCGGGCGCGGCCGGTGCGGACCCGGCCGGCGAGGGCGTCCCGCGCGAGGACGAGGGCGCGCTGTTCGCGGCCGCCACCGGCTGTCCGGCGCTCACGGCCGGGGGCCGCCGGAGGAGCTCCGGCAGCTGCGCGGCGCCGAGCACGGCGGCCGTGGCCAGGGCGGCGGTGGCCGCCGTGACCCCCCAGGCCCGGGCACCGGGCAGCAGCCCGCGCGGCGGCGACGGGGTGTGCCGGGCGAAGGTGTCGGCGAAGCGGTCGGCGGGCGGGTCGGCGGGCCGCGCCGGCCGCGGGTCGGACGGGGGCACCGGGCCTCCAGGGGGCGTGAGGGTGTGGGCGCCACCCTCCTCCGCGCACACCACGGGCGGGTGAACAGTTGCCGCTCCGGAGGTGGCGGGCAGTCAAGATGTGCTGCCGGTTGGCTGGTTGAACGACATGACTTGGCCTGCTGTTCACCCCGGCACGAACTTTCGGACGACTTGCGTCAGTACCGTGGCCGCCGGTTGGGGATGTGCGACCTGCGCGCACATGACATGGGGGTCTCCGCCGCTGCAGACCGCCGTACGATCAGGAAGAGCAGTGTCATGGAGCGCACCGCCGGCCCGACCCACCGGGCGTCCGCCAGCCAGTCCGAGCCCTCGGGGGCCGTCCGTCCCAGAGCGGTGGTCGCACCGCCCGCCCCGGAGCGGCGCGCCGAGCTCCTGCTGGCCGAACGGGAACGGCTCCAGCGGTTCGTCACCAGCCTGTCCCGTCACGACCCGCACCAGGTCGAGGACATCGTGCAGGAAACCCTGCTGCGGGCCTGGCAGTTGTCCGACCGGCTGGACTGGAGCGACCTGCCGATCCGGATGTGGCTGTTCCGCGTCGCCCGCCACCTGCTGATCGACGGCCGGCGCAAGGACCGCGCCGTCCCGGTCGGCATCGCCGCCGAGGGCTTCCCGGACCAGGCGCCGGTCGCCGACCAGACGGCCCAGGTGCTGGACCGCCAGGTGCTGGTCGACTCGCTGCGCTCGCTCGACCCGATCCACCGGGAGGCCGTCGTGCACGTCCACCTGCTGGGCCGGGCCGGCCCGGACGCCGCCCAACTGCTCGGGATACCCGGCGGAACCCTCAAGTCCCGTACCCATTACGGGGTGCAGGCCCTGCGCCGGAACCTCGCCGACCGCGGCGTGGTCGCGCACGGGATCGCCTCGTGAGCGCCCTGCCCGCCGTGCCCGGCGGCACGGCCACGCTGTTCGGCCTGGCCGGACTCCTGCTGCTGATCGCCGTGCTCGCCCAGCTGGGCGCCCGGCGCGCCGGCGGCTGGCGGGTCGTCCGGCGCCGTCTGCGACGGGAGGCGGGCGCCACCGCCGCCGCGTTCGCCGCGCCCGTCCGCGCACAGCTCCGATACCGCCGCCACCTGCGGCTGCTGGTCCGCCTGCTCGGTGACCGGTCCGGCTGGGCCGACGCCGAACGGGCCGCGCTGGGCGCCGGGCGGGTCCCGGGCGTCCAGCCGTACGGGGTGCTGCTCGGCCGGACGGTGGTCGGGGTGCTGGTGGCCTGCGGGCCCGCCGCGCCGCCGCGGCCGCCCGAGCCCTGGGCGGTGGACGACACCGACCCCCGGCTCTGGTGGCTCGACCGCGCGGACGCGGCCGGGGTGGCCACCGGCGGGCGCCCGGCGCCGCTGCTCGCGGCGCTCGGCACGGATGGGCGGCACGCCGTCCTGCTCGACCTGACCACCGGGCCGGCCGCCACCGTACTGAGCGGTGAGAAGGGCACCGCCCGCGCGGTGCTGCAGGCCCTGGCGGCCCAGCTCGACGCCCGGTTGCCGGCCGGCGCCGTCACCGTCGCGGACGGCGTCAACCCCCGACACAGCGGCCCCGATCCGGCCGCCGCGCTGGCGCGGGCCGAGCGGGCCGGCACCGGCGGCGCCCCGGCCTTCGCGGTCTGCGCCGAGCTGCCGGCCGGGGCCCGCCCCGCCGCCGGCTCCCGGTTGCTCGCCCTGAGCGGCGCCAGGGGCTCGGCCCGGCTGCTGACCGCCGACCGGGCCGGGCTGAGCGTCCTCGGCACCGGCCTGCGGGTGGACGCAGTCCCGCTGGCCAGGGCGACCGCCCGCAGCCTCGCACTGCTGCCGCCCTACCCCGCGCACGACGCCGGCCCCACGGACGACAGCGACCTGGCCGAGCCGGCCCTCGACGCGGACGGCCCCGGCGGTCCCGTCGGCGCCGGACACCCCGGTGGCACGGAGCGGCCGGCGGCGCCCGCGCTCCCCGGCCGGTCCGCGCTGGGCGCGACGGTGGCGGGCCCGGCCCCGGCGGGGAAGTCCCAGGGCCCACCGGCCGTTCCCGTCCCGGTGCGAGGTCCCGGCCCCGACCCGGCGCGCCCGGCGAGCGGGAACGCGGTGGGGCCCCGGCCGGGCTCGGCCGAGCTGCCCGGCCGGTCCGCCCTCGCTCCGCCCGGCCCCGAGGAGCCGCCCGCACCGGACGAGCCCATGCCGGACGAGCCCATGCCGGACGCTTCCAGGCCGGACGATCCCGCGCCGGGCCGTTCGAAGCCGGTCGGTTCGAAGCTCGGCCGTCCCGAAACGGGCCGGAGGGTCGCCCCGGTGACCACCGTGGCCGGCCCGTCCGCTCCAGCCGGCCCGTCCGCTCCAGCCGGCCCGTCCGCTCCAGCCGGCCCGTCCGCCCCCGCCGGCCCGTCCGCCCCCGCCGGCCCGTCCGCTCCAGCCGAACCGGAACCCGGGCCCGCTCCGGGCCCGCCCCCGCTGGTGCTCGGCCCGGTGATCGTCCCGGGCCGGGCGACACCGCCCGGGGCGCCCCGGCCCACGGGCCTGCCGCCGGCGGCCCGGCCGCGGTTCGTCCAGCGCCCCGGCCCGGCGGCCGGCGACGGCCCGGCTCCCGGACCGGTACCGTCCGGGCCCGACCGGCCCGAATCCGTGCTGCCCGACCCGGCCACCCTGTACCCCCTGGTGCCCGGCCGGGCCGCCACCGGTCCGGTGCCGTCCGGCCCCGGCCGCACGGCCGCGGCGGCCACGCCCGGCTCCCCGGACCCGGTCGGTCCGGCCACCGCTCCGCCCGCCGCTCCGGCCGCCGCTCCGGCCGCCGCTCCGCCCGCCGCTCCGGCCACCGCTCCGCCCGCCGGCGGCGCCCCGGCGGCGCCCGGGGTCCGTGGTCGGCTCAGGCTGCCGCCACCGGCCGCGCCGCACGGCGACGAGGACACCTTCGGCCCGGTCCGGGTTACCGGTGGCCCGGAGGCCGGCCGGAGCGGTTCGGCTCCGGCCGTCGGCGGTCCGGACGTCCTCACGGCCGCCCTGGCGGCTCCGCCCGCCGTTCCGGTGCTTGCCTCGATCCCCGCCCCGCCCGCCGCCCGGCCCGGCGTGCCGGCCGTCCAGGTCCCGGTCGACGACGATCTCGCCGAGCCGGACCCGGACCCGGGTTCGGGCCCGCCGGGCGTCTCCGCCGCTGTCCCGTCCTGACCGTCCCGTCCTGACGACCTGACCCGACGGACCGTTGCGACCCGATCCGATCCGTTGCGACCCGATCCGATCCGTTGCGATCCGACCCGACCGTCCCGGCGCCGGCCGCGACCCGGGCCACCGCCCTCCCGACACCCGAGCCCGACCCCTGGAGACCACCCGGTGAAGCTCACCGTCACGCTCGTCGACAGCGCCGACGCCCGCCGCCGCGACCATGTGCTGGACCTGCCGCCCTACGCCACCGTCGGAGACCTGGCCGCAGCCGTCGACCGGACCCCGTCCGAGGGCCCCGGCCCCCGCGGCGAGGCCGGCGCGGCGGGTGGCGCGGCGGCGTTCGCGGCCGGCCAGGCAGCGGCCGTCGCCCCGCGTGCCCTGCACCTGGGCCCGGCCCCGCTGGACCCGGCGGCCCCGGTCGCCGGGGCGGGCGTGCTGGAGGGGGCGGTGCTCGGCCTGGGCGCCCCCGTCGACGACCTGGACCGGGTACGGGTGCCCGCACCGGACGGACGGCCCGGCGGTGCGGCGCAGTTGGAGCTGCACCTGGTCTCCGGCCCCGGCGCCGGGCGGAGCTGGCGGCTCGGGCCCGGCAGCCACGAGATCGGCTCCGACCCGGACTGCGCCGTCCGCCTGTCCGGCTCCGGCGTCCCCACCGGGGGCCTGTGGCTGACGGTGGGCCAGGACGGCTCGGCCTTCTGGCAGCGCTCCGGCGGCTCCCCGGTGGAGGTCAGGGCCTGCGTCCCGGGCCCGCCCGGGAGCGCGCCGGTCGATCCGCCCGCCCCCGGCCATCCGCCGGCCGCCCCCGGCACCGCCCCCGGGTCCCGTGCCTCCGCCGCCGCCCGGCCGACCGCCGGGACGCTCCCGCCCGCCGAGGCACTGCCCCCCGGCGCCACCGCCTGGCCGCTCGGCGGCGACGTGGCCGCCGGCGCCGCGCTGCTGCGCCTGGTGGAGCCGGTCGAACCGGACGCCGCCGTGGTGCCCTCCGCGGACGGCATCGGCGTGGACTACAACCGCCCGCCGAGGATCGCCCCGCACCTGGACGCCGAGCGGATCCGGCTGCCGATGCCGCCCACCGCGCCGTCCCGGCGGCCGTTCCCGCTGCTGCTGATGGTCGCGCCGATGGTGCTTGGCATGGTGATGGTGGCCGTCTTCCACTCCTACTTCTACCTGGTGTTCATCCTGTTCAGCCCGCTGATGGCGCTCTCCAACTGGATCGTCGGACGTCGCGGCAACCGCAAGGCGCACGAGCTGGCCGAGGCCCGCTACCGGCAGCGCCGCCGCGCCCTGGAGGGGGAGATCCGCACGGCGGCCGACCGCGAGCGGGTGGTCCGCGGCCTCGCGGGGCCGGACCCGGCCACGGTCGGCCTGACCGCCGTCGGCCCGGGGAGCCGGCTCTGGGAGCGGCGCCGCCGCGACCCGGACCACCTGGTCCTGCGGCTCGGCACGGTCGACCAGCCGTCCGTGAAGGAGCTGGACGATCCCGCCCGCGACGAGAACCACCGCACCGTGCGGTGGAACATCCCGGACGTCCCGATCGGGGTGGAGATCGCCGAGTACGGCGTGGTCGGCGTGGCGGGCGCCGGTGAGCCCGTCCAGGCGCTGGCCCGCTGGCTGGTCGCCCAGTCGGCCGTCCTGCACAGTCCGCGCGACCTGCGGATCGTGGTGCTCACCGAGCGGGCCGGGGCGGAGGCCTGGGAGTGGGTGCGGTGGCTGCCGCACCTGCGGCCGGCCGCGGCCGGCGGCCCGGTGGTGAGCATCGGCAACGACCCGGAGTCCACCGCCAACCGGATCTCCGAGCTGGTCGCCCAGATCCAGGCCCGGCAGCGGGCGCTGGGCTCCTCCATGGGCAAGGCGATGTTCAACGAGCCGGACGTGCTGGTGATCGCCGACCGGGCCCGGCAGCTGCGCGACGTCCCCGGCATGGTGCAGGTTCTCACCGACGGCCCCCGGGTACGGGTCTTCAGCGTCTGCCTGGACGAGCAGGAGCGGCTGCTGCCGGAGGAGTGCGCCGCCGTGGTGCTGGCCGCCGGCCACCGCCTGACGGTGCGCCGGACCGGCGCGCCGGACATCACGGACGTCCGCGCCGACCTGGTCGACACCGACTGGTGCGAGCAGGTCGCCCGCGCGCTCGCCCCGGTCAGGGACGTCAGCCCCGAGCACGACGCCGGGTTGCCGCAGCAGGTCAAGCTGCTGGACCTGCTGCGCCTGGAGCCGCCCGCCCCGGCCGAACTGCTGGCACGCTGGCGCCGCCGGCCCGCGTCCACCGGCTTCCTGCTCGGCACCGGCTACGACGGTCCGCTCACCCTGGACCTGGTGCGCGACGGCCCGCACGCCCTGGTCGCGGGAACCACCGGCTCGGGCAAGTCCGAACTGCTGCAGTCCTTCGTCGCCTCGCTGGCCGCCGCCAACCGGCCCGACGAACTGACCTTCGTCCTGGTCGACTACAAGGGCGGCTCGGCCTTCCGCGAGTGTGCCGAACTCCCGCACACCCTGGGCATGGTGACCGACCTCGACGCCCACCTGGTGGAGCGCGCGCTGGAGTCCCTCGGCGCCGAACTGCGCCGCCGCGAGCGGCTGCTCGCCGAGGTGGCGGCCAAGGACCACCCCGAGTACCGCTCCAAGCGGCTGGCCGACCCCACCCTCGCGCCGCTGCCCCGACTGCTGCTGGTCATCGACGAGTTCGCCACCCTGGTCCGCGAGGTGCCGGACTTCGTGCCCGGCCTGATCGGGATCGCCCAGCGCGGCCGCTCGCTCGGCATCCACCTGGTGCTCGCCACCCAGCGTCCCTCCGGCGCCGTCACCAGCGACATCCGCGCCAACACCAACCTCCGGATCGCGCTGCGGGTCACCGACTCGACCGAGAGCCAGGACATCATCGACACCTCCGAGGCCGTGCACATCCCCAGCTCCGCCCCCGGCCGGGCCCTGGTGCGCCTCGGACACCGCTCCACCGTGCCGTTCCAGGGCGCCTGGGCGGGCGCCGCCCGGCCCGGTACGGGCAGCGGCCCGGACCGCCCCGCCGGCGCCCCCGTCCGCGCCGCCGAACTCTCCTGGGGCCGGCTCGGCCGGCCGGTCGCGATGCCACTCGTCGACAGCGACCCCGGTGCCCCCGCCGCGCCGGCCCCCACCGACCTCCAGGCCCTGGTCGCGGCCCTGCGCGAGGCGGCGGCCGGCCTGGACGACTTCGTCCCGCAGCCGAGCCCCTGGCTGCCCGCCCTGGCGGAGCGCGTCCTGCTGGACGACCTCACCGCGCTGCTCCCCGACCACGACGGCCCCCTGCCGCCGATCCCGTACGCGCTGGAGGACGTCCCGCAGCTCCAGGAGCGCCGGGTGGCCACCGCGGATCTCGCGTCCTTCGGTCACCTGTACGTGATCGGCGCGCCCCGCTCCGGCCGCACCCAGGTGCTGCGCACCCTGGCCGGGTCCGCCGCCCGCGCCGCGTCCTCGGCGGACGTGCACATCTACGGCATCGACGCGGCCGGCGGCGGCCTGGCCGCGCTGTCCGCCCTGCCGCACTGCGGCGCGGTGGTCTCCCGGCACGACCTGGAGCGCCTGGAGCGACTGCTGCACCGGCTCACCGCCGAGCTGACCGCCCGCCAGGAGAGCTGCAGCGAGCACAACGCGGCCGGGCTGAACGAACTGCGCGCGCTGCTCCCCAGGGCCGAGCGGCCGGCGCACATCCTGCTGCTGATCGACGGCTGGGACGCGCTCTCCGGCCTGCTCGACGACCACGACAACGGGCGGCTGGTGGATCTGGTCACCCGGCTGCTGCGGGAGGGCGCGGCGGCCGGGATCCATGTGGTCGCCAGCTCCGAACGCTCGCTGCTCGGCGGCCGGCTCGCCGCCCACAACGACCACAAGCTGCTGCTCCGCCAGGGGGACCGCAACGACTACCAGCTCGTCGGGCTCTCCCCGGGCAAGGTGCCCGCGGCGGTGCCCGCCGGCCGCGGCTGGCACGCGCTCAGCGGCACCGAGACCCAGGTGGCGCTGCTGGCTCCCGGCGACGGCGGCCAGGAGCAGGCGAAGGCGCTCGCCGCGATCGGCATCGAGACCACCCGCCGGGACGCCGCGGTGCCCGCCGCCCGGCGGCCCTTCCCGGTCGCCTCGCTGCCCAGGTCGGTGGACTTCGCCGAGGCCTACGAGACGGTCGAGGCCGGACTGCGCCGCCCGATGTGGGGCCTGCTCGGCATGGGCGGGGACGACGCCGGACCGGTCGGGGTGGACTTCGCCGGCTCGTCCGCCGCCTTCGCGGTGCTCGGCCCGCCCGGATCGGGCCGCAGCACGGTGCTGGCCTCGCTGGCGGTGTCCCTGCTGGCCGGCGGAACCTCGCTGGTGGTGCTGACCCCGCGGCACTCCCCGCTGCGGGCGCTCGCCCGGCATCCGCTGGCCCGGGTCCTCACCGAGCCGGACCCGGCCGCCGAACTGGTCCAGGCGGCGCTGGACGACCTGGGCGGCCCCCGGGTGATCGTGGTCGACGACGCCGACCTGCTGGCGATGCCGGCCTGCGACCGGGTCCTCAAGGAGACCGCGACCTTCGGCCGGGACCGGGGCCTCGGCCTGCTCTACGCCGGCCCGGCCGACGCCCTCCAGGTGGCGATGGGCGGCTGGGTCACCGCCGCCAAGCGGGCCCGCCGGGGGCTGCTGCTGGCCCCGAAGAGCCTCCAGGAGGGCGACATGATCGGGATCCGGCTCCCGGTCCACCTGATCCGCGCCACCCCGGTCACCGGCCGGGGCTGGACCACCGGCCGGGCCGGCGAGGCGATGGCGGTGCAGGTGCCGTTGACGGTGCTGCGCGCGGAGGGCTGAACCGTCCGCCGCCGCCGTGGGGTTGACGGCGGCGGCCACGCGGGAGGGGCCGGGACGGGTGTCCCGGCCCCTCGGCGTCCTGCGGTCAGCTGCCCTCGCGCAGGCTGCTGGCCATGTCGGCGTCCATCTGGTGCATCTGGTCCTTGATCTGGCGGAACTGCTTGGCGAAGCCCTTGATGCCGTCCATGGCGGCCAGCAGGCTGGTGTTGAACTTGTCGTAGGCCTCCTGCATCGCCGGGCTGGACTGCTGGAACACCATGCCGTCGCCGAGCAGGTTGTTCACGTCGTTCTTGAGGTCGTTGAGCATCGGCACGATGTTGTCGCTGGCCGAGTCCAGGCGGGCCGAGGTGGCCTCGATCTTGTCGAAGTCCAGGGAGATGTTGGGCATGGTCGTCCTCTCAAGGGGGATGGTCGATACGGGTGTGCGCATCGTGCGGGTGGGCCTGGGGCCGGGTGGGCGTCGGCGCCGGCGTGCGGTCAGAACACCGGCGGGTAGGAGCCGTCGTCCGAGGAGTCCTCCGGCTTGCCGCCGCCGGTCTGCTGCCACTCCTGGCCCGGGCCGCCGCGGTGGTACTCGGTCTTCACGCCGTCGTTGTCGGTGACCGTCATGTCGCCGGTGCCGTCGTCGTGCAGATGGGTCTCGGCGTGGTTCTTGGTGCCGTCCGAGTACACGGTGTCGGTGGTGAAGGACTTGCCGTTGTCCGTGTAGCTGGTGGTGGAGGTGTAGGTCTGGCCGTCGTGGGTGACGGTCGTCTCCTCCTTGACCACGTTGTTGTTGCCGTCCAGGGTGAGATGGGTGTGGACCGAGCCGTTGGCGGTGTCGATGGTCTGGTCGACCGGCGGCGCGCCCGGGTCGGTGGCACTGCAGAACTCCGGCACCTTGCCGTGCTCGTCAGGGGTGCACTGGTCGGCGTGGGCGTTGCGGTAGTCCCAGGCGGACTTCCGGCCGCGCCAGGCGTCCAGCCCCATGTTGGCGCCCATCACCCCGAGGCCGTCGGAGATCTGCGCGTCCACGTCGAAGTAGCCGTCGGCGACGGCCCCGAAGACGTCGCCCAGTTGCTTGAGGTGGTCCACGGCCCGGTTCATCGGGTCCTTGGAGAGCCGGTAGAGGCTGCGGAACCCGTTGGTGACGTTCGGGTCGCCGAACACCGCCTGGGCGTCGCCCAGATTCCCCGAACCCAGCTGCGAGAAGACGCTGTTGGACAGGGTGGGGGAGATCCGGTCGGCCAGGTCGTGCAGGTCCTTGCGGGCCTCGTTGAGGATGCCGTAGTCCATCGCGAAGTCGGGCAAGAGGTCCCTCCGGTCGGGTAGCCGTGCTGCTCCGGCCTGACCACGTGCGGGAGGGGGCCGCGGTTCACCGCGCCCGCGCGTGCCGGCCGCCCGGCCGGGGGAACAGGCCCGTCCCGGCCCGGGTGAACAGGCCCGTAGCCGCCCGGTGAACCGCGCCGTGGCTTCGCACGTGGTCAGGCCGGGAGTGCTGTGCGCACGCCGGGGGAGTGCCCCGCCCGCCAGGCCGCGTACGGAGAGGACCCGAGATGGCCCAGCGTCCGACCGACTGGAGCGCGATCGGCCTGACCGCCGACCCCACCCCCGGGGACCCGGAGCGGATGGACGAGGTGCAGCGCTCGCTGGCCGACCTCGGGCGGGTGGCCAGGGAGATCGACGACGCGCTGGACGCGGTGCTCGACAAGACCGGGGACGGCGCCTTCGTCGGACAGACCGCGGACGCCCTCCGGGACAAGATCAGCGGCCCGCTGCGCGGCTTCGTGCAGTCCGTCGCCGACGCCTTCGAGAACTCCGCCCGGGCGCTCACCACGTACGCCGGCGTGGTCCGCGACCAGCAGTGGCGCGCCGACAACGCGCTCTCCCAGGGGCGCGGCCTGGCCAAGGACGACACCCGGCTGACCGAACTCGCGAGCACCGCCCGGGCCGCCGGCACCGCCCAGGACGAGGCCGGGCGGACGGCCGGCAGCGCGCTCAGCAGCGCGGCCCGGGGCATCAAGCAGCCGGTCTCCGACTGCGATCTCTTCTGGGAGGCCTTCCAGTGGCTGGCGATCGCACTGATCCTGCCGGCCCTGATCTTCGGCGGGCCGATCGCGCTGATCGCGATCGGCGTCAACCTGGCGATCTTCGTCAAGACCGCGGTGGACTTCGCCCAGGGCAAGGCCAGCGCGCTGGACCTCTTCCTCTCCGGCCTCGGCATGATCGCGCCGACCACCAAGGGCCTGCCGCTGCTCAAACTGATCAGTGCCGGGGCCAAGTTCACCTGGAAGGGCATCAAGGGCGTCGGCCAGGCGGTGGCCAACTTCTTCCGAGGCATGTTCACCGGCGGCGGGATGCACGGCTTCGCCTTCCTGCCCGGCCTGCGCGACTTCGCCTCGCTGACCGGCAACTGGGTGAAGTCCGGCGGCCTCTGGGTGCTGAACTCCGTCACCAAGCTGCCCAACTGGGCCGGCATGACCTTCCGCGGCAGCGGCCTCGCCGTCATCAACGGCATCAAGGCGATCCCCGGGCTGGTCCGCGGCCTGCCCGCCGGGCTCGGCCGGTTCGGCACCGCCTCCTGGAACTTCGCCCGCGCCGAACTCGGCGGCACCAAGTGGCTGCGGCTGGTGCTCCCGGTGGACGCGGCCGAGATCGGCCAGTACGGGCTGCGCGGCGCGCTGCGGATCGGGTTCGTGGAGCGCGGCGTGCTGGGCAAGTTCCGGTTCGGCGCGCCGATCCTGGGCACCGCCGGCCGGACGGCGGCGGCGATCCCGGTGCCGCCGCCGCTGCACCAGGTGGACGCCCTGGTGGACCTGCCGCGCGCGGACCTCGCCAAGATCCGGCTCGGCGACTGGTCGGGCCCGCGCGGCCTGGAGCTGCCGCACCTGGAGCCGGGCGGCCTCGGTCTGGGCTTCTCCCGCCCGCCGACCTTCGGCGTGCACAGCGGCTTCGCCGACCAGCTCTCGCTCGCTCCGCACGCGGTACGGCAGTTGGACGCCTTGCTGGACACCCCGGTGCGCGAGCTGCACGCCGTCCGGATGGGCGACTGGGCCAATCTGACGGTCACCCCGAGCGGCCTGCACCTGGACACCGGCCTCGGCGTCAGCGCGCACACCCCCGTCGGCGCCGGCAACCTGGCCGGCCACGCCGGCAGCCCCGGCACCCTGCACCTGCCGGGGACGCTCGGCAGCACGCACCCCGTGACCCCGGCCGCCCATCTCACCGACAGCCTCGGTGCCGGTACGGGCACCGTCCACCTGCCGGCCCTGCAGACCCAGACGGTGGGCCTGCTGCACCAGCCGGGCACCGCCGTGAACGGGCTCGGCACCGTCGGCACCGCAGGCACGGGCGCGCTGCACACCGCCGCCCCGCACGTTCCGGCGGTGCACACGGCCGACCTGCTCGCCCCGGCGAACGGCATCCACCCGGCGACCACCGTGCACCCGGCCGTGAACCTGAGCCCGAGCGCCGGCGTCCACCCCGGCGGCGCGTTCACCCCGGTCACCACCGCGCCCGCCACCACCGTGCACGGCCTCGGCCAGATCGGCTCGCCCGGGGCGCAACTGCACGGTGCGATGGACCTGCTGGCCACCGGCTCGCCGCTGAACCGGGCCGACGCCCCGGTCTTCAGCACCGGCGGCCACCTGGGGGAGCACCGCACCCAGGCGCTGACGGCTCATCAGGTCAACATCCATCTCTCGGAGTTCGCCCCGCCCCGGGCCGTCACGGCGCCGCCCGCCGTGCTGCCGGGCGTGCACGCCCCCGGCGTCGGAGCCGGCGCCGTCACCCGGATCGACGAGGCGCTCGGCCTGCTGGACCACGGCGGCCACGGCCTCACCCCGCCCCCGGTCACGTCCGCCGTGCAGCCCCCCGCCGCCCACACCCCGGGCCTGACCGCCCACACTCCGCCCCCGCTGGTCCAGGCCCCGCTCGTGCAGGCCCCGCCGGTGCACCCGTCGTCGGCCGCGGCGGCCCCGCACGGCGCAGGCGCCGCCCCCGGCAGGCTGACGGGCGCCCAGCTCGACCAGCTCTGGCGGCAGCAGAGCGACCGCGTGGTCGCCCTGTTCGGCGCAGCCGACGACCCGGCCCGCGCCGCCAAGCTCCAGGCCTGGCAGGAACTCACCCTGGCCCGGCACGAGTTCGGCAAGGCCGAGCGGCTGCTCGCCGACCTGGACGCCCGTCCGGGCTCCGGCTCCCGGCCGAGCCCCGTCCGGATCCACGCCCAGGCCTCGGTGGACGTCGCCGCGCAGCGCCTCGACGAGAGCCTGGACCGGCTCGGCGCACTCGGAGTCGACCCGGCCCGGATGGACCAGGACCTCGCCCGGCTCAGCGCTGACAGCCTGCGCGAGCGCCCCCGGCTGCTCGGCGGCTCCGGCGGCTCCCAGGCCATGCCGCAGCTCAACCCGCAGCCGGTGCCGCAGGTCCTCGTCCAGGCCGCGCCCCCGCCACCGGTGCTGCTCCCGCTGGCGGACGGCGCGGCGGCGGGCCCGAACGGCTGGCGGATCGAGACCACCGTCACCCCCGGCGGGCCGGTCCACCGGATGCTGGACGCGCACAACGTCCCCGACCCGCTCATGCAGCCGGTGTCCCGGCCCGGCGGCGGCTTCGACGTGCACAACGCCCACCTGGGCAGCACCGCGAGCTACGACGGCACCGGCCGGCTGGTCGCCGAGGAGATCCCGCTGGGCGGCCTGGACGGTGCACCCACCGGCCAGTGGGTGCACACCGACTTCGACGGTCACGGCGCCCCGACCCACGAGGTGCGCGACGCCACCGGCCCGCTGCCGCTGAACGTCACCGCCCGGCCCACCGGCGGCTTCGACCTGCGCGACCCGCTCACCGGCGGGCACCGCGGCTTCGACCAGGGCGGCGCCCTGGTCGAGGAGGGCCGCCCGCTGCTCGACGCGGGCGGTACCCGGGTCGGCCCCGTCCTGGTGCTGTCCCACGACAACGGCACGCTCACCCACACCCTGGCGGGCCCCGGCGGACACCGGCTGGACGTGCTGCCCGGCGGCGCCGGCCTGCGGGTCACCCACCCGGTCACCGGCCGGTCCGTCCACGTCGACGTGCAGGGCCGGTTCCTGGACGAGGGCCTGGCGCTCGGCGACGGCGCGGGTCTGCGCGGGGCCCGGTTCGCGGTGCCGGACGGCGTGGGCGGCCATGTGCTGACCGACGCCGCCGGCACCCGGCTGGCGCAGCCGGTCACCACCCTGCCCGACGGCACGGTCCGGATCACGGACGCCGCCACCGGTGTCTCGGTCCGCCACGGCGCGGACGGCCTGCGGGTGGAGTCCGGCCTGTCGCTGGCCGACGCCGCCGGAGTCCGGGGCGGCCACTTCCTGGTGGACGGCGCCCCGCACCGGATCACCGACGCCGCGGGCCGGCCGAACGGCCTGACCGCCGACCAGCTGGCCGGCGGCGGCTGGCGGGTCACCGACCCGCACACCGGTGTCTCCACCCGCTACACCCCGCAGGGCGGCTTCGCCGAGCAGGGCCTGGCGCTCGGCGACGGCGCGGGTCTGCGCGGGGCCCGGTTCGCGGTGCCGGACGGTACCGGCGGTCATGTGCTGACCGACGCGGCCGGCACCCGGCTGCCGCAGCCGGTCACCACCCTGCCCGACGGCACGGTCCGGATCACGGACGCCGCCACCGGTGCCTCGGTCCGCCACGGCGCGGACGGCCTGCGGGTGGAGACCGGCCTGTCGCTGGCCGACGCCGGGGGCCTGCGCGGTGCCCGGTTCGCGGTGCCGGACGGCGCCGGCGGCCACCTGCTCACCGACATCACGGGGGCCCGTCTGCCGGAGCGGGTGGTGGCCCACCCGGGCGGCGGGTTCCGGGTCGAGCGGCCGCCCACCGCCCCGGGCGGCGGCCTGCGCTACGAACGGCACGGCGCGGACGGCACGCTGGACGCCCGCGGGCAGCAGCTGCTGGACGCGGGCGGGGTGCAGGTCGGCCACCTGGAGCGCCCGGTCGGCGGCCCGGCCCACCCGTTGGCCCCCGCTCCGCACTGGCTGGACGGCGGGTTCCGGCCCGACCCCCGGCGGGTCGTCACCGCGGACGGCACCGGGTTCCGGGTCGGTGACCTCGACGGCGGCCACCAGGTCTTCGACGACGCCGGCCGGCTCACCGACGACGCGACCCGGCTGCGCGGACCGGGCGGCGCCCCGGTCGACCGGTGGGTGGTGGCGCACACCCCGCAGGGCGGTCCGCGGACCCTGACCGTGGTGGACGCCACCGACGCCCCGCTGCCGCACCTGACGGTCACCGAACGTCCCGGCGGCGTCCGCCAGATCACCGACACCACGGCCGGCGGCGACTTCGTGCGGCACGGCGCGGACGGCAGCAGGCTGGAGGCCGGCACCTCGCTGCGCGGCCCGGACGGCAACCCGAACGGGACCTTCGCGGTGGTCCCCGAGCCGAATCCGGCCGGCGTCCGGATGCCCGGCCGGCTGGAGGACGCGGCCGGTACGGCGGTGCCGCACCGGATCGTCACCGTCCGCGCGGACGGTGGCCTCCAGGTCACCTTCGACCGCCCGGGCGGCCCCCGGGACGGCGAGTTCACCGCCTACGACCCCAACGGCGGCGCCGTCACCCACCAGGGCGTCAACGTGCTGGACGGCGGCCGCCGCACCGACCACCAGTACGTCATCGACCACACCCCGGCCGCCGGGGCCACCTGGAGCCGGCAGCCGCACCCGGCCGCCGCGCACCCCGCCCCGGCGGCCGGCACCGGCGCCTTCCACCACGGCCGGGTCGAGATCACCGGCAACGGCGGCCGGATCCGGCTGCTCGGCTCGACGTACACGCCGGTGGAGGTGTTCGAGCGCCGGGTGCTGCCCGGCGGCGGTGTGCTGGACGCCTACCGCCGCACCGACACCATCTCCTTCGGCGACCTCAACCGCCGGACCGGCTGGGCCCACTGGGACGACACCGGAGCGCTGGCCGGGCACGGCACCCGCCGCTACGACACCTCCGGCTTCGGCTGGCGGGACGTCGACCACCGGGGCACCACCGTGCACGAGTACCGGGACGGCCTGCAGAAGACCGGCGGGGTGGCCGGCCACACCTTCGCCGTCCGGGGCGCCGGCGGCCGCTGGACCTGGCACCGCTTCGACGGCGCCGGCACGGAGCTGGCGCACGGCCCGCGGACCCCGCACCGGGACGGCGGCTGGACCGACCGGCTGGCCGACAACACCCTCGTCCAGAAGCAGTACGGGATGGCGCACGGCCCGGACAAGGCCGGCCACTTCCAGGAGCACACCTGGCGGGCCGGCGTCCAGCACACCTGGGAGCGGCAGTCCCCGCACGGCAAGGAGGTCGGCAAGCGCGAGGTGCTGACCACCGACCAGGGCGTGCTGGTCACCTCCCGGTGGTCCGAGCAGCGCCCGCCGGTCTGGGTGCGCGACCGGCTGGTGCACGCCGGCACCCCGCAGGGCGCCGCCGCCCACCTGGCGACCGACACCCGCTTCCAGACCTTCCACTGGAACAAGACCGGCGGGGTGAACGCGGGCGGCGTGCACGCCGTCGGCGGGGTGCGCTACGTCGCCATGGACGGCGCGCTGGTCGACCTCGGCGCCGACGGCCGGTTCGTCCGCTCGACCGTCAAACTGCACAGCGGCAACACCCTCAAGGTCGGCGACCACGCCACCCCGCCGGGCCACCCGCCGACCGACCCGGCGCACATCCCCTGGGAGGAGCCCGGCCGCCGCGGCTACCGGGCCGACCTGCCCCCGGCGCCCGGCGGCGGAGCGAACCGGCCGATCTGGCAGGACCGGTTCCAGGACCCGGCCGGCGGCTGGGTGGTGGCCCGCGAGGGCTTCGCGGACGGCTCGGTCCGCGAGTACCGGGTGCCGCCGCAGGTGAACCCGGCGACCGGTCAGGTCAACGGGCGCCTCGACAACCCCTGGGTGCAGCGCGACGCGCACGGCAACCTGACCGGCACCCACGACACCTGGAGCGACGCGCACGGCAACCCGACGCGGATCACCGGCACCGGCCGCCCCGACTCGGCGCGCTGGCACTGGACGGCCACCGACCACCTCGGCAACGTGACCACCGGCAACCGGACGGTCTTCCGCGGCTCCGACGACCCCCGGCTGCCCTGGGACGACTCCTTCCGCGACTTCGACGGCGCCGGCGCCCTCGTCCGCGAGCGGAACATGCTGGACGGCGGCCGGTGGACCGACTCCTGGCGGGGCACCGCGCCCGGCGGCGGCGAGCGCTGGTTCACCCGGAAGTACGGGCCGGGCGGTGCCGTCGTCGACTACGGCGCCGGGCAGCAGGTCCGCCGCTGGTGGAACGGCACCACCCGGGCCTGGGAGGACGGTTGGCACGCCGGCGCCCGGCACTTCCGGGACGAGTTCCGGCCGGCCGGCGGCGGCCCGGCCCTCACCGTCCGCGAGGTGCCCCCGCACCTGGCGCTCGGCGACGGACCGCTGCGGGTGCGCGAGTACGTGCCGGGCGGCGGCGCGCCGCATCCGGCCGGCGCCTGGAAGGAGTTCGACCACGGCGCGGTCGTCCGCGAGCGCAAGCCGCTCGGCGACGGCACCTTCCTGGAGAAGGACGCCTGGCGCAGCCAGTGGCGCCGCTACGACGGCAACGGGCGGATCGTCGCCCAGCGCACCGACAGCGGCCTGGTCTGGGAGAGCACCCCGGGCGGCGGCCTGCGGGTCACCGGCAACGAGTACGACTTCCGCGGCCCGCTCACCGAGATCCGCGGATTCGGCCGGCGGATCCGCGAGGCCAACCGGCTGCCCTGGGGCGACTCGGTCTCGGTGCGCGTCCCGCGGATGCAGAACGCGCTGGACGGCGTTCCGGGGCTGCCCGCCGCGGCCGGCGGCCGGGTGCCGCTCGGCGAGGCGCTCTACCAGCCGTACTGGAAGGTGCTGGCGAAGAAGGTCGCGCTGGAGTTCGGCCAGGAGTTCATCCTGGAGTTCGGCGCCAACCTGGCCGTCAACGGGATCGTGGCGGCGGCCAACCATAAGCAGTTCACCGGCAAGGACGCCCTGAAGGCCTTCGCCAACGCGGCGGTCGGCGCGGGCGTCAAGAGCCTGGTCAGCACCGGGATGCACGAGATCCGCGGCTCCTTCACCGGCGGGCCCAAGTCGGTGCTCGGCAACGTGGACGGCGGCAAGCACGAGTTCCGCCGGCCCAACAACCACGACAAGAACTGGTCCAACGAGTGGGCCGGCAACGAGACCCCGACCCGCTGGCGCGGCGGCACCTACGACTTCTTCTACAACGCGGCCCTCGGCGGCGTGGTCGGCTGGGTCAACGGCTCGATGAACGCCGCCGTCTGGGGCGTCACCGGTGCCGACGGCAAGACCCACGTGCTGAGCGGGATGGACGCCTTCCTGGACGGCGGCATCGCCGGCCTGGCCGGGCTCACCACCGCGAGCAGCGCCGCGCTGGCCAAGAACGCCGTGATCATGGGCGGCGGCAGCCGGTTCTTCCACCGGCAGGGCTTCGGCGAGTTCTGGCTCCAGTTGCCCTTCAAGATCTTCGAGAAGACCGTCACCTCGCTCTGGCTGACCAACGCCTACCGGGCGAGCATCAACCCCCCGTGGTACCGCAACCCGCTCCCGCCGGCCCCCGGCCCGCAGCAAGGACAGAACCCCTGATGGATCGTCGGACCACCCGTCAGAGCGTCGCCCGGCCGGCCGAGCAGCCGACCCGGATCCACGCCGTCGGCCCGCGCGGGCGCGGCGCCCACCGCCAGATCGGCGACGCCCTGCGGGCCGCCGTCCCGGGCGACACCGTGGTGGTGGACCCCGGCCGCTACGAGGAGGCGGTGGTCCTGGAGCGCCGGGTGGTGCTGGTCGCCCGCCAGGGCTCCGGCACCGTGGTGCTGGCCGCCCCCGCCGGCGCCGGCCCGGCCCTCACCGTCCAGGGGCCGGACTGCCTGGTCCGCAGCCTGGACATCGAGGCCGCCGACCCGGGCGAGCCCGCGGTCAGCGTCGCCCCCGGCGCAGGCGTGGTGCTCGCCCACTGCACCGTGCGCGGCGGCCGGATCGAGGTCCGCGGACCGGAGCGCGCCGAGCAGGACGGACAAGGCGAGCAGGACGACGCGCAGGGCACCTCCGCCGTCCTGCTGCGGCACTGCCGGCTGGAGGGCGCCCGGCTGGCGGCGCTGCGGCTGTCCGGCGGCGCCCGGGTCCGGGCCGAGGACACCGTGATCACCACCGTCGACGGCACCGGCGTGGTGCTGTCCGGCACCGCGCGGCTGGACGCCGTCCGGCTGCGCCTGGAGTCCACCACCGGCTCGGGCATCCGGCTGCGCGGCCGCTCCCGGCTGCGCCTCGGCGACTCGGCGCTGCACCGGACCGGCCGCGCCGGGCTGCTGCTGGAGGACGCCTCCCGGGCCACCGCCGACGGCACCCGGGTGGAGTCGGCCGGAGCCGCCGGCGTGCAGGTCACCGGCTCCGCCAGGGCCGAACTCGCCGACTGCCGGATCGGCGGCGCCGGCGCCAGCGCCCTGGTGGTGCAGGACGAGGGCCGCCTGGTCGCCCGCGGCTGCACCGTCCGGGAGCCGGCCGCCAACGGGCTGCTCGCCACCGGCTCCGCCCGCGCCGAACTCACCGACTGCCGGCTGGACGACTGCGCCTTCAGCGCCCTGCACCTCTCCGGCGACGCCGACGGCACCCTCACCGACTCCCGGGTCCGCGGCGGCGCCGAGCACGGCGTGCACCTGGCCGGCCGGGCCCGCGCCGTCCTCACCGACTGCGCCGTCAGCGGGGTCACCATGGCCGGCGTGGCGGTCACCGAGGAGTCCGCCGCGACCGTCACCGGCTGCCGGATCTCCGCCGCCGACACCGGGGTCACCGTCTCCTCCCCGGCAGGCTCCCGGATCGCCCACTCGACCGTCATCGCGACCGTCCGAAGCGGCCTGGAGATCGGCCCGGGCGCCAAGGCCGAACTCCTCGGCAACCGGGTGGCCGGCGCCGGCGCGGCCGGGATCCTGCTGGACACCGGCTCCGAGGTCACCGTGGAGGGCGGCACCGTGGAGGGCAGCGCCGGCTCCGGCCTGGTGGTGTGGACGGGCGCCCGCCCCAAGGTCAGCGGCCTGCGGATCGAGGGCGCCGGCAAGAACGGCATCTACTTCGCCCAGGACTCCGGCGGCCTGCTCACCTCCTGCGACGTGGTCCGCTCCGCCTTCCCCGCCCTGCACCTGGCCGCCGGCGCCGGCCCCCGGCTGCGCCGCTGCCGGGTGCTGGACTGTGCCGAGGCGCTGGGCGGCGAGGAGGGCGCGGCGCCCGTGTTCGAGGAGTGCGACCTCGGCGACCGCCCGGCGCCGCCGTCCGCCGCGCCGGCCCCCTTCGGGCTGCCAGCCGGGGCCCCCGTGCCGCCGCTCGCCGCCCTGACCCCGGCCGGGCCGCCGCCCGAGGTGGCCGAGGAGCACCTGGACGACCTGCTGGCGGAGCTCGGCACCCTGGTCGGCCTCGACCGGGTCAAGCACGACGTGCACTCCATGGTGAAGCTGATGCAGGCGGTACGGCTGCGCGAGGAGGCCGGCCTGCCCGCCCCGCCGCTCAGCCGCCACCTGGTCTTCGCCGGCAACCCCGGCACCGGCAAGACCACCGTCGCCCGGCTCTACGGCCGGCTGCTGAAGGCGCTCGGCCTGCTGCGCCAGGGCCACCTGGTGGAGGTCGACCGCAGCGCGCTGGTCGGCGAGTACGTCGGCCACACCGGGCCGCGGACGGCCGCCGCCTTCAACCGGGCGCTCGGCGGGGTGCTGTTCATCGACGAGGCGTACTCGCTGGTGCCCGCCGCCGGCGGCCACGACTTCGGCCTGGAGGCGGTCGCCACCCTGGTCAAGCTGATGGAGGACCACCGCGACGACGTGGTGGTGATCGCCGCCGGCTACCCGGCCGACATGGCCCGCTTCATCGGCTCCAACCCGGGCCTGTCCTCGCGCTTCACCCGCACCCTGCTCTTCGAGGACTACCAGGCGGCCGACCTGGTGGCGATCGTCGAGCACCAGGCGCAGGAGCACCGGTACGAGCTGACCGCGACGGCCCGGGAGCGGCTGCTGCGCCACTTCGAGACCGTCCCGCGCGAGGCCGGCTTCGGCAACGGCCGCTCGGCCCGCCAGACGTTCCAGGAGATGACCGAGCGGCAGGCCCAGCGGATGGCGGAACTCGGCAACCCCACCCCCGGTCAGCTCACCGCGCTGGAGGCGGAGGACCTGCCGCCGCTCGGCTGACCCGCTGCCGCCCCGGCCGCCGCCCCGTCGGGCGGTGGCCGTTCAGGGCAGGTCACCGGTCGCCGGAGGGCACCAGCATCCGGCCGAAGTCCCGCAACCCGGCCTGCGGCATGTACGCCCGGGTCAGCGCCACGCCGATCCGGGGCAGGTCCGCCTCGTCCCGGTAGACCAGGTGCATCGGCTCGTGCACGGGCTGGAACTTGGCCTTGAAGGAGTGCAGCGAACGGAACCCGTAGTACGGCTCCAGCGCCGCTCCCAGCTGGTCCAGGAACCGCTCCAGCGGACTGTCGGCGGTGCTCGCCCCGCGCGCCAGCGGCGCCCCGGACAGCGACAGGAAGGTCGCGCCGTCCTCCCGCACGGCCAGGCAGGTGGACGCGATGAGGAACTCCACCACCGGGCGGAAGGCCCCCTGCTTGCGCCGGCGCATCACGTCCAGCGTCCAGCCGACCGGCGTGCCGCCCTCGCCGTAGACCGGCATCCACGAGGTGACCCCGTGCACCTGTCCGTCCGGGTCGATCGCCAGTCCCACCCGGACCTCCCGGTCCAGCGCCTCCTCCACCCCGCCGAGGGTGAAGCCCATCTCGGGCAGGCCCATGTCGCTCACCCACTCCTCGGAGATGGCCCGGACCTGCGCCACCACCTTGGCGGGCTCGTCGGCAAGCGCGCCGAGCCGGTACTCCATGCCCTCCTTCTTGGCCCGGTTCAGCGCCGTCCGGACGTCCTGCCAGGACTTGCCGCGGAACTCCAGCCCCTCCAGCTCGATCACGGTGTCCTCGGCCACCTGCACGTGCTGCCAGCCCATCCCCTCGGCGGCCACCGCGGTCCGCTCCGAGGCGGAGAACAGGCACGGCACCACCCCGGACGCGTCGCACATGCCGGCGAACTCCGTCAGCGCCCGGTTCCGGTCGTCCGGACGCCCGACCGGGTCGCCCAGCGCGACGGCCACCCGGGCGTGCGTGCGGTAGGCCACGTAGGCCCGCCCGTCCGCGGCCGACAGGTAGGAGTTGTCCCGCCAGGTGGTCATCCAGGAGAGATTGCCGCCGCCGTACCGCTTCAGCAGCGCGGTTGCGCCGGCGCGGTCCAGGCCGCCCTTGGCGGCAGCCTTGCGCCGCTTGCGCCGCGAGGGCGCGCGGAACGCGTCCCGGGCGCCGATCAGCAGCACCAGCTCCATCGTCCAGATCACCGCCTGCGGCAGCAGCACCGGCAGCCCGGTCACCTCCACGTCCGCGTCGGTGGTCACCGAGAGCACCAGCACCACCGCGGCCAGCAGGCCGACCAGCACGTTGAGGACGGCGAACCCCACCGTCCAGCGCCAGGCCAGCCGGCTGCCCCGGCGCAGCCCGTTCACCAGCAGCGCGATGAACACCAGGCTGACGGCCAGGCCCAGGTGCGAGTCGGAGAGGCCGTGGGTGTCGCCGAGCGGGCCGTAGCCGGGCGCGAGCCAGACCACGATCTGGGTGACCGCGACGATCACCAGACCGGTCACCGCCCCCAGCCGCCACTCCCGCCGGCTCGGCGGACCGGTGCCCGCCGCGCGGTCCCCGGCCAGCCGCCGCCCGACGGCCAGGCCCAGCACCACCGCCAGGAAGTGCTCGACGTCGCTCACCGTGCCGGAGTACAGCAGCCAGATCACCGCGAAGGCGATCAGCGCGGCCCGCAGCCGGCTCCGCCAGGGCGCCCGCATGGCAGCCGAGGCCGCCGCGGCGGCCGCCAGCGCGCCTGCCGAGAAGCCGGTGTCCAGGTCGTGCGACAGGGCCTCGGCCCAGTCCCAGCCGCTCTGGCGCAGCGCCAGCAGCAGGGCGGCGCAGCCGAGCGTGGCGGCGAGCTGCCCGGCGCAGCAGATCAGCGCGGCACGGGCGGTGCCGAGCCGCCACTCCGTCCAGCCGACCAGCAGCGCCAGCCCGATCAGGACGAGCAGGTACACCACGGGGTCGGAGGCGAAGAAGGCACCGGTGACGAAGGTCCACAGGCGCCCGGCGGTCAGCGAGGGGGTGCCGTACGCCACCTGCGGGTACCAGGACTTGTCCTCGGCGGACGTCCACAGTGTGCCGCTGGCGAGCGCGACCAGCAGGACGGCCACGCAGACCCCGCAGGTGAACGGGAGCCGGGTCACGAGCGCCACGGCCCGCCCGCGGAACCGGTCGACCCCGGTCGGGGCGGCCTCCGACGGGGCGCCGGCCTCCTCCTCGGGCGGCCGCTTCTGCTGCTCGGGCTGTTGTCCGGCCTGCTTCCGGGAGGCCTGCTGCTTCTGGGAGGCCTGCTGATTCCGGGCGGCCGGCTGCTTCGCGGAGGGAGGCTGCGAGGACTGCTTCCGGGCCGGTTGCCGGGCCGGCTGCTCGGGCGACGGCTGCTGCGACGCCGGTCGTGGTGGCGCCTCCTCCCGTGAGCTCTGCTCCTGTGACGCCTGCCTCGACCGAGCGCCGTCGGCGTTCTCCATCGTTGCTGTCACCCGCCTCCGGCGCGTGTCCCGCGGCGCGGCCGGAAGGCCGGGCCCGCAGGCCTGTCCATGCACCTATCGTTGCCGGTCGGCGGGGGCGGCGCGACTTCGGCGGCCCGGGCCGCCGGCGCGGCCCCGGGCGGTGCGGGGCCGGGCCCGCAGGGTCCGGGCGAAGCCCCCGTGCAGGTCCGTGCCGCCGTGCAGGTCCGTTCCCCCGCGCAGGTCCGTGCCGCCGTGCCAGGCCGGTCCGCCGGCCCGCGGCGGCGCAGGCCCCGGCCCGGTCCCCCTTCGGCCACCGGGCCGGTCAGGTCATTTTCGGCGGGGCCGGACGTGGCGGGCGGCGGGTGTCTTTGTGAGCATCCTGGTGAGGAATGCGGCCACCCCGGTGCGGCGGCGGCAGGACGGGAAGAAGGAGGGGATGTTCGGTGACAGCGTTTCGGTGACGGCGTACCTGCGACGGCGGCTCAAGGACCCGGTGGTGGTCCTGACGGTCCGTGCGACGGTGGCGGCGACGCTCTCCTACGCCGTCGCGCTGCAGCTGAGCAGCGAGCCGGCGCCGCTGACCGCGCCGCTGACCGCCCTGCTGGTCGTCCAGGTCACCCTCTACTCCACGCTGACCACCAGCATCCGCCGGGTGAACTCGGTGGTGGTCGGGGTGCTGATCGCGATCGGGTTCAGCTCCGTGATGGGCCTGTCCTGGTGGAGCCTGGGCCTGATCATCCTGGCCTCGCTGACGATCGGGCAGTTCGTCCGGGTCGACGAGTTCGTCAACGAGGTGGCGATCAGCGCCATGCTGGTGCTCGGCGTGACCCGGCTCGCCACCCAGGCCTGGGACCGGGTGCTGGAGACCCTGATCGGCGCCGGGGTGGGCCTGCTCTTCAACCTGGTGTTCGCCCCGCCGGTCTGGGTGGACACGGCCGGCGAGTCGATCGAGGACCTGGCCCGCCGGGCCCGCCACCTGCTGCTGCGGATCGCCGAGGAGTTGGGCGGCCCGACCCCCGTCGAGCAGGCCGCGGCCCGGCTGCACGAGGCCCGCAAGCTCGACCAGGCCATCGCCGACGTGGACGCGGCCCTGCGGCAGGCGGAGGACAGCCTGCGCCTCAACCCGAGGATCTCCGAGGGCCTGCTCTCCCGGCTGGTGCTCCGGACGGGGCTGGACACTCTGGAGATCTGCGTGGTCGTGGTGCGGGTGCTGGCCCGCTCGCTGACCGACCTGGCGAAGCGCCGGGGGGAGGACGAGCGGCTGTTCCCGCCGGATGTGGCGCTGGCGCTGGAGGAGTTGCTCACCCACATCGGCGGCGCGCTGGTGAGTTTCGCGGTGCTGGTGTCGACGCAGGTCAGCAGCAACGCCGAGGAGGCCGAGGACCGGCTGGCGGCCGAGCTGTCGGCGGCCTGGGGCAGTCGCGAGCGGGTCGCGCAGATGCTGCTGCGGCGGGTCCAGGAGCACCCGGAGGCCTGGCAGTTGCACGGTTCGCTGCTGGCCGAGATCGATCGCATCCTGGACGAACTGGACCTGGAGCACCGCGGCCGGCGGCTGATGGAGGAGCTGGACCGGGCCTCGGTCGCCAACCGCGAGCGCTTCACCCGGCTGGGCCGGCTCCGGCGTTTCGCCCGCGGCGAGGGCTGAGCACGGGCGGGCCGTCGTGTGCGGGCCGGGTGAAGATTCCGCCAGGCGCGTCGAGCGTGGTGCGGCGGGCTCGGGGCCGTCCGTGTTCGTCCTGTCCCGCACGCTCCGACCGGGGTCGTTTCACGATGCAAAACGCTACAGTTGGCGCGGGCCGGGAGGTCCACTCCCGGCGGGGCAGCGGCATATGACGCTTTGACGGAACATGCAATTGGTCCAGACCAATGCTCTATGCTGACGGAGCGCAGCGAAGTGCTCGCACTGCGTAGAAGCCACCGGTGGGGAGGCGCTCTGCCATGCTCGAAACATCCGAACTCCACGGCACGTCCGGCAAGAACCGTTACCAGGTCATCGCCCAGCACCTGCGGGCCGAGATCCACAGCGGCCGGATCCCGGCCGGCACCCGGCTGCCGGCCGAGCGGACCCTCGCGGCCACCTGGAGCGTCAACCGCCAGACCGTCCGTGCCGCACTGCGCGAACTGCGGGACCAGGGGCTGGTGGAGAGCCATCCCACCGGGACCTACGCCAGGGCCGGCACGGACGACTCGCCGAACCCTCCGGGGATGACCTTCCCCGGCTCGATGGTCGTCCCGCACGAGGACGTGGTGACGGTCTTCCGCACCCACTTCGCCACCCCGGCCGGTGACGTCGCCGCCGTGCTCGGAATCCCGCCGGACGAGCCGGCCCTCGCGCACCAGCAGCGCGTGCACGACGCGGACGGGCTGCTGCTGCAGGACTCCCGCTCCCACTTCGCGCCCGAGCTGATCGCCGAACTGCCGGAGCTCGAACGCGCCGCCGGCACCGGCCAGGAGAGCGACCTGACCGGACTCTACGGCTGGATGATCGGCGCCGGACTGCGGCCGACCCGCTACGACCGGATCAACGTCCTGCCGAGCGACGGCGACGTGCCGCACCTCGCCGTCCGCCGGGTGGTCCACGACCACATCGGGCGCCCGCTGGCGATCACGGACTTCCGGGTGGTGGCGGCGCACGCCGAGTTGGAGTACCGCACCTCGCCGCTGGACGCCCTGCAGGTCCGCCCCCGGTCGGCGGCCCCGGTCCGGGCCGCCGACGCCCTCGCGCCGCTGCGCCTGAGCGGCCAGGAGCGGGCGGCGCTGCTGGCCTGGCTGCAGCCGGGGGCCCGGAGCGAGTCGCTGGCCCAGCGCGCCCGGATCGTGCTGGCCTGCGACGACGCGGCGGCCGGCGGCGCTCCGGTGGCCGCCGCCGTCGTCGCGCGGCGCGCGCAGTGCTCGAAGGCGGCCGTGGAGGAGTGGCACGGACGCTTCCTGGAGAAGCGGGTGGAGGGCCTGCTGCCCAGGCGCGGCCGGGGCCGCCCGCGCAGTGTGACGGACGCGCAGGTCGCCGACGTGCTGGCCAGGACCCTGCACGACACGCCCCCGGACGCCCCGCGCTGGACCAAGCAGCTGATGGCGGCGCAGGCCGGCCTCTCCGCCTCGACGATCAGCCGGATCTGGCGGGCCCACGGGGTCAGCCCCGCCTCGGCCGCGTCCGCCCGGCCCGTACCGGCGGTGGGGGCCACCGCCCGTCGGGTGGGGGCGGCCGCGACCTGAGCGCCGCCGCCCTGGCAGCGGGCGCCCGCCCGTTCGGTGGGCACCCGCTCCCGGAGGTGCGCCGGACCTGCGCGGCAAGTGCACCGGACGGGGTCGGGAGCCGGCAGGGCGCGCGCCCTGCCGCACCGTGCCCAGCCCCCCGGCGCGCGCGACGTCGGACGGTCGGGCGCTTTACCGGCCGCTCTGGGTAGGGTGGCCCGGCTCACGCTCGCCGGACGGGGTACGGGCCCGAACCCGGCGGCCCGCACCGATGCATGGAGAAACACACGGCATGGCACCCACGGACGACCACTCCCTCTCCGGCCAGAGCATCGGCGAGAGCGAGGGCGAAGCACGCACGGCCCGATGGGAGTTCATGCGGACCGAGGCCGGCAGCGCGGCCGTCCTGCTGGTGGCCACGATCGCGGCGCTGATCTGGGCGAACGCCGCTCCCGGGTCCTACCGGGCGTTCTGGGAGACCCATCTGGCGATCGACCTCGGCGGCCACGGCGTCGCGCTGGACCTGCGGGAGTGGGTCAACAGCGGCCTGATGACGCTGTTCTTCTTCGTGGTCGGGCTGGAGGCGCGCCGCGAGTTCGACATGGGCGAACTGCGCGAACGCCGGCACCTCACCCTGCCGCTGCTCGCCGGCCTCAGCGGCATGCTCGCCCCGGTGGCGATCTACCTGGCGGTCAACGCCGGGCAGTCGTCCACCCACGGCTGGGGCGCGGCGATGTCCACCGACACGGCCTTCGCCCTCGGCATGCTCGCCCTGCTGGGCAACCGGCTCCCCGGACGCCTGCGGACCTTCATCCTCACCGTGGCCGTGGTGGACGACTTCGTGGCTCTGGGCGTCATCGCGGTCTTCTACAGCGACCGGATCGTCCTGCCGGCGCTGCTGGTCGCGGCCGGGGTCCTGGTGCTCGTCCTGCTGATGCGGGCCCAGGGCGTGCGCAGCGGCGCCGCCTACGCGGTGCTCGGCGCGGTGGCCTGGGTGGCGCTGCTGAAGTCCGGGGTGGACCCGGTGGTGATCGGCTTGCTGCTGGGGCTGCTGACCCTGGCGTACCCGGCCACCCGGGACGACCTGGAGCGCGCCAGCGGCCTCTTCCGGTCCTTCCGCGAGCAGCCCACCCCCGAGCTGGAGCGCTCCGCCCGCCGGGGGATCGCCTCGGCGATCTCGCCGAACGAGCGGCTGCAGCGCGCCATCCACCCGTGGAGCAGCTATGTGATCGTCCCGCTGTTCGCCCTCGCCAACGCCGGCATCACCCTCGACGCCGACCTGCTGGGGCGGGCCGCCACCTCCCCGATCACCCTCGGCATCCTGCTGGGCTACCTGCTCGGCAAGCCGCTCGGCATCGTCGGGGTCTCCTGGCTGGCCACCCGGATGAGCGGCGGCCGCACCCGCCCGCCGATCGGCTGGGGCTCCGTGGCGGCCGGCGGCACCATCGCCGGCGTCGGCTTCACCGTCTCGCTGCTGATCGCCACCCTGGCCTTCGCGGGCGACCAGCTGGACGAGGCCAAGGCCGGGGTGCTGGCCGCCGTGCTCTGCGCCTTCACCGCGACCTGGCTGATCTCCTGGGTGCTCGGCCGGCTCCCGCAGCCGCTGCGGGCCCGCGCCCTGCTGGGCACCGCCGAGGGCATCGTCGACCTGGCGACACCGGTCGATCCGGCCTACGACCATGTCCGGGGCCCGTTCGACGCCCCGGTCACCGTGGTCGAGTACGGGGACTTCGAGTGCCCCTACTGCGGCCAGGCGGAGCCGGTGGTCCGCGACCTGCTGGCCGACTTCGGCGACGTCCGCTATGTCTGGCGCCACCTGCCGCTCACCGACGTCCACCCGCACGCCCAGCTGGCCGCGGTGGCGGCCGAGGCGGCCGCCGAGCAGGGCGCCTTCTGGGCCGTCCGGGACCTCCTGCTCGAACGGCAGGACGCCCTGAAGCCGCGGGACCTGCTCCGCTACGCCGACGAGCTGGGCCTGGACGTGGAGCGCTTCCGCGAAGCGCTGCGCGCCGACCGCGGGGCCGAGCGGGTCGCCCGGGACGTCGAGTCGGCGGATCTGAGCGGTGTCTCCGGGACGCCCACCTTCTTCATCAACGGGCGGCGCCACCACGGTGCGTACGACATCGCCACGTTGTCCGCCGCCGTCCGTTCGGCCAAGGACCGCACGACGGCGCGCCGGGGGCGTCGCGAGGAGCGCTGACCCGCAGGGCGAGGGCGCGCCCGGCGCGGCACGAGGACGGGCGCCGGCCCGGGGCACCGATCTCGCGGTGGCCGGCCGGCGCCCGTCGGCGCGTCCGGGTCAGTGCTTGCCGGCGTCCTTGATCTTCTCGACCGCCTGCTTGAGGTCGCTCTTGATCTGGGTGCCCTTCCCCTCGGCCTCCAGCCCGCGGTCACCGGTGGCCTTCCCGACGGTCTCCTTGGCCTTGCCGCCGGCCTTCTCGGCGAGGTTGTCGGCCTTGTCCTTCATACCCATGGCGTTCTCCTCTCGACGGGCGGCGGCCGAGGCGGCCCACCTTCCCGGTCAGGCGCCTGCCCGGCTTCCCCGGTTCCATGCGCCGCTGCGCCGGCCGGTTATTCGTGTACGGGTGTTTCCGGTTCTCCGGCTGCCCCTCCCGGCCGCGGGGCCGCTGCGCCCGGGCTACGGGGTGGGCGGCGGCGCCGGGTCGGGGTCGGGCTTCGGCGGGACGGGCGGCGGCAGCGGGTCCGGCAGGTCCGGGCCCGGCGGCGGGCCCGAGGCGGGGCGGGGCCCGGTGACCGGGTCCGAGGGGGCGTGAGCGCTCATCGCGGATCCCTCCTGGTTCCTGCGGCCGCCGGCCGGCCCCGAGACCGGCCCGCGGCTCTCAACAGGGCGCCTACCCGGGCGGCGCGGGCCCCTAACGGATTCGCCGGGCCGTGCGGCGGGCCGGGCCGCCGGGGCACCCGGACCTGGACCGTCCGGCCCGTCCCGGATGCGGATCGGGACCGTCCTGGGTTGACTTCCGACCAGGACCGCGCGGGCTGCCCGGGCGGCGTGGCCGGGTACCGGGACGAAAGGCTGGCGGATGGGCGCGAGGAGCGAGTTCGACGGCTGGGACATCCACCGGTCCGGCCCGGCCGGCGCCGCCCACCGGGTGCTGCTGCTACCGGGCGCCCTCTGCACGACGGTGTTCCTGGAGGACGTGACCTCCCAACCCGTGCTGGCCGAGGCGGGCGTCGCCGTGCTGGCCGTGACCCTGCCCGGATTCGGGCGGACCGCCACCCCCGAGGACCTTTCCGTCGAGAACTACGCACGGCTGGTGGGCGGCCTGGCCGCCGAACTCGGCTGCGACCTGGTGGCCGGCCACAGTCTGGGGGCGACCGTCGCGATGGAGATGGCGATGACCGGCGGGTTCGGCGGTCCCGTGCTGCTGCTGGACCCGAGCTTCTCCCGGGAGGACGAGGCCCAGGACCTGGCGCAGCTCGACCGGATCGGCCGGGTGCCCGGCCTCGGCGCCCTGGCCTGGGCGGCGATGCTCAGGCTGGTGCCCCGGACGATGGAGGACAGCTTCCCGCCCGGGCGCCGCGCGGCCCTCTCCGCGGACCTGCGGAACAACGCCCCCGGGGTCTGCCGCCGCCTGGTCCGGCAGTACTTCGCGTACCTGGACCGCCAGGGCTCGCTGGCGGCCCGGCTGCGCGAGTCCGGGGCCCGGGCCTGGATATCCCGGGGGGACCGTACGGAGATCGGGCTCACCGAGCACGAGCGGCGCGCCCTGGAGGCCGGCCCGAACATCAGGCTGATCACCGTGCCGGACTCCGGCCACATGGTGGTCACCGAGCAGCCCGCCCGGGTCGCGCAGCTGATCCTCGACATGCTCGGCGTGCCCCCGGGGCGCTGACCCCCACCGGACCGGTTCCCGCGGGCCGGCGGCCGCGCCGGCGGAGGTTTACCGATGGGGGCGGGGGCAGACGCGGGGTGTGCGGCCGCGCCACCGAGCAGCGGCCGATCGCCCAGGCCCCGGGTCCCCTCCCCGGGGCCTGGCGGCTGTGACGAGGGGGACCGGAGGAGACTGACCCGTGCAGATCTGGAGTGTCGTGCGCCCGCTGGCCGTGGTGGTCATGGTCCTGGTGGTGGTCCTGGGACTCGACCGGCTGATGGACCGGGCCCTCGGGCGGTTCGCCGTCAGACGCCCGGGCTCCGTCCTGCTGTCGCTGCTGCGCCGCTGCCGGATGCCGTTCCTGGCGGCGGCGGTCGCCGTCCTGCTGCTCACCGGCGAGCCCGCCATGCGGCTGGCGGACGGTCTGCGCCCGGTGGTGCGGCACGCCCTCCTGCTGGCCGTCCTGGTGACCTGCGGATGGCTGACCGCGCGGGTCGTCTCGCTGCTGATCGACACCGGTCTGCGCAGCTACGCCACCGACCGGCGCGACCCGGCCCGGATCCGGCGGGTCCGGACCCAGGCCGGGCTGATGGGCCGGATCTGCGACGCGGGCATCGCGGTGGTCACCCTGGCCGCCGTCCTGATGACCTTCCCCGCCGTCCGGGCGGTCGGCACCAGCCTGCTGGCCTCGGCCGGGCTGGTCGGCCTGGTGGTCGGTGTCGCGGCCCAGAGCACGCTGGCGAACCTCTTCGCGGGGATCCAGCTGGCCTTCGGCGACATGGTCCGGATCGGGGACGTGGTGGTCGTCGCGGGGGAGTGGGGGACGGTCGAGGAGATCACCCTGACCTCGGTGGTGATCGCCACCTGGGACCAGCGGCGGATCGTGATGCCGGTCTCCTACTTCGCCGGCAAGCCCTTCGAGAACTGGTCCCGCGGCGGCTCCGGGATCACCGGGACGGCGGTTCTCCACCTGGACCACAGCACGCCGGTCGCCGAGCTGCGGGCGGAGTTCGCGCGCAGGCTGGCGGGCAACGAGCGGTGGGACGGCGAGGGCTGGGCGCTCCAGGTGGTCGACACCACCGCGACGACCGTGGTGGTCAGGCTGCTGATGACGGCGCGCAACGGCGAGGACGCCTTCGAGCTGCGCTGCTGGGCCCGGGAGGAGCTGATCGGCTACCTGCGCGAGCAGCACCCGTACGCCCTGCCCAAGGTCACGCTGGCCGGCGCCGCCGGCCGGCCGGACGAGCACGGGCAGGAGACCGGCGACGGACCGGACGCGAGGGTGGGGGAGACTCCCCCCGGCGATCACCGGGCTCGCCCGCACGTCGGCCCGCAGGCCGCCGCGCCCGACGGGCCGACGGCCGGGCGGACGCGCTCCCGGGCGGGCCGGGCGGACGGCCGCTGAGGCCGCGTCGCGTCGCGTCGGGCGGCGCCCGCAAGGCCGTGGCCGTCCCCGGCCGGGTCAGCGGCGGGCGAACCATGTCATGGTGACGTGGTTGTCGAAGGAGGTCCGGTCGGTGACCTCGAAGAGCGTGGGGCTGAAGTCCCCGTTGAAGACCGGGATCCCGGATCCGGCGACCACGGGGTAGCTCTTGATGATCAACTCGTCGATCTCGGGCAGCAGCGCCCCGGCGAGCAGGCCGCCGCCGCAGAGCCAGATGTCCTGGCCGTCCTCCCGCTTGAGTTCGCGGACCAGGGCGAGCGGGTCGGCGGCGACCACGGTCACCGCCGGGTCGGTGTCCGGTGCGAGCGTGCTCGACACGACGTACTGGCGCAGGTGGGCGTACGGGCTGGGGAAGCCCGCGTCCAGGCCGGGGCGGTAGCTGCCGAGCCCCATCAGCACGGTGTCGAAGCGCTGGTTCGGGGCGTCCGTCAGGCCGTGGGCGGCGCGCAGGAAGCCGGGCAGCGTCTCGGGGTAGCGGGCGTTGGTCCACCCGGCGTAGTCGGCGGCCTGCTTCTCGTCGCCGAGCGGGAAGAAGTCGTACTCGCCGCCGGGGCCGGCGATGTACCCGTCGAGGGTGACGGCGACGTAGTACACGAGCTTTCGCATTCAGATGACTCCGTCTGTAGTACTCTGTTTGAAGTGGTTCAACCGTAGTACTACGAATGGAGTGGTGTCAATGGCGCGCAGGAACGCCGAGCGGAGGGCCGCCCTCGTCGACGCCGCGATCGAGGTGCTGGCCAAGGAGGGCGCGCGCGGGCTGACCTTCCGGGCGGTGGACACGGAGGCCGCGGTGCCCCCCGGCACCGCCTCCAACTACTTCGCCAACCGGGACGACCTGCTCACCCAGGCCGGGGCCCGGGTCTACGAGCGGCTCCAGCCGGACGAGGCGACCGTCGCGCGGCAGCGGGCCGCCACGCCGGACCGGGAGACCTACGCGCTGCTGATGCGCGAGACGGTCGGCCGGATCAGCGCCTTCCGCACCGGCTACCTGGCGCTCCTGGAGCTCCGCCTCGAAGCCACCCGGCGCCCCGAGCTGCGCGCGGTGCTGACCGAGCGGGTCCGGGCGGACGTCGACGCCAACGTGGCCTACCACGAGGAGTCCGGCCTGCCCGGCGACGCCACCGCCGTCCGGCTGCTGTACCTGGCCTTCAACTGGCTCATCGTCGAGCAGCTCACCCTGCCGGGGGTGTTCTCGGAGGCCGAGCGCGAGCAACTCGTCACGGCCGCGGTCGAACGCGTCGTCGGACCGTGACCCGCCCGGCGCCCGGGGCCCGGCACGGCCGCCCCGGGTGCGCCGGGCGAGGGATTTCCGCCGGTCGGGGGCATGGCCGTCCGGATCGGGGGTAGGCGCGGCCGCGGCAGAGCCCCCCCGCCCGGCGGCGGAGGAGGCGCCCGCCGATCCGTCCGGCCAAGCCCCCAGGGAGAACACTTGAGCAACGACCGGTACGACCACGACCGTTTCGAACTCGTCTTCGCCGCGCCCGCCCCCGGCGGCGCGCCGGATGTGGTGGTGGTCCGCCGCAGCGCCCTCACCGGCCCGGGCGGGCACCCCGTCTACCTGGACGCCACCGGGATCGTCTGCGCCGAGATAAGCGACCGAGGCGAAGCCCGGATGCTGGCCACCGGGGCGCACCAGCGCCTCACCCGCCCCGTCCGGGTCCGCCGGGCCCACCCGCCCCGGGAGCACGAACCGGCCCTCGGCCAGGACGCCGGGCACGGCCGGCGCGGCACCACCGGGTCGGCCCGTCCCGCCGCCCGGGAGGGCGTGCCGACGCGCTGAACACCGGCGCCTCCGGCAGGCGGCCCGTGCGCCCCGCGGGTGCGTGCCCGGCCCCGGCCCCGGCCGGGCACGCACCGTGGCGGGGGACCTCGTCCCGGTCACACCGTGCTGACAGCCGCGAAGCATCGGATGATGGGGGTATCCGGTGCGGAGTGAGGGGTGAACATATGCGCGGCTCGGACGGCTACCAGTCGCCTTTCGCCACCGAAAGCACCGCCGGGATCCTGGTCGACGCGGCGGACGGAACGGTGCTGGGCTGGTCCGCGGAGGCCGAGCGGATGCTCGGGCTCGCCGCTCCCGAGGTCTGCGGCCGGCCCGTCCGCGAGCTGCTGTCCGACCCGGAGCAGTGGCCCGGCGTGCTCGCGCAGCGCGACGACGGTCCGTCCTGGGTCGGGCGGGTGCTGCTGCGGCACGGCACGGACGGCGAACTGGAGGTCGACTTCCGGGCGATGCCGCTGGACGACGGCGCCGGCCCGGCCCGGGACGGCGGGCGGTCCGCCGAGGGCGCCCGCCTGCTGGTCCTCGGCGCGCCGACCGCGCTGGTCTCCAAATGGCGCCAGGACCACGCCTTCACCCAGGAGCTCTTCCTGCAGGACCGGATCGGCCTGGCCGTCTTCGACGAGAACCTGCGCCTGCTGCGCACCAACTCCCACCTGCTGCCCTACACCGGTGTGCCGCAGGACCTGACCGGGTTCCGGATGGAGGACCTCCTCCAGCCCGAGGACGCCCACTCGATCAACACCCACCTGCGGGAGGTGCTGGACACCGGGGTGCCGCGCTTCGGTATGGAGACCCGGGTGCGGACCCTCGACGACTTCGGCGACGGGCGGGTGATGATGTTCACCGCCTTCCGCCTCCAGGAGCCCCAGGGACCGCCGCTCGGCGTCACGATCGCCTTCACCGACATGACCGACTTCGACCGGGCCCGGCGCCGCCTGGAGGTGCTGCACGCCTCGACGGTCGCCCTCGGCGGCTCGCTCTCCGTCACCCGGATCACCGAGGACCTGGTCGGCGTCCTGGTGCCGGCCCTGGCCGACGCCGCCGCGATCGACGTCACCACGGCCGTGCTCACCGGTGACGAACCGGCCGCCGAGCACGAGCGGCCCGCCTCGCTGCGCCGCACCGCCACCGCCGGGACCGACCCCGGCCCGGGCAGCCGGCCGCCGATCAGCGCCCCGATGCGGGCCCGGGGCGGCTACCTCGGCACGGTCACCGTCTGGCGCGGGCCGGACCGCCCCCCGTTCGACGAGGAGAACCAGTCGCTGCTGCAGGAGATCGCCAGCCGCGCGGCCCTGGCCGCCGACAACGCCCGCCGGTACACCCGCGAGCACCGGGCCGCCGTCAGCCTGCAGCGCAGCCTCCTCCCGCCGGCCGCGAGCGACACCGTGGCCGCCCAGACCGACAGCATCTACCTGCCCACCGACGCCGCCGGCGGGGTCGGCGGCGACTGGTTCGACGTCATCCCGCTGTCCTCCGCCCGGGTCGCGCTGGTGGTCGGCGACGTGGTCGGCCACGGCCTCCAGGCCACCGCCACGATGGGACGCCTGCGCACCGCCGTCCGGGCGCTGGCCGATCTCGACGTCGACCCGGAGGAGCTGCTGAGCCACCTCGACGACCTGGTCTCCCAGCTGACCGTCGAGGCGCTCGGCGACCCGGACGAGGAGGACACCCCGCACCGTGAGGAGCTCGGCGCCCCCGACGCGGTCGGCGCGACCTGCCTGTACGCCGTCTACGACCCCGTCTCCAGCACCTGCGTGCTGGCCAGCGCCGGTCATCCGCCGCCCGCCGTGGTCCGCCCGGACGGCAGCTTCGAGTACGTCGAGCTGAACCCCGGCCCGCCGCTGGGGGTCGGCGGCCTGCCCTTCGAGCCGGTGGAGTTCGAGGTGGAGCGCGGCAGCGTGCTGGCGCTCTTCACCGACGGCCTGGTCGAGTGCGGTGACGGCGACCTGGACGAGGGCATGGCCGACCTGCGGGAGCGCCTGCTCAAGGCCGACGTGCTGCGCCGCCCGCTCAAGGACGTCGGCCGGGACGTGACGGCCGGGCTGACGCCGGGCCGGCTGCCGGACGACGTCACCCTGCTGCTGGCCCGGACCCGCACGGTGGAGCCGGCCGACACCGCGACCTGGCAGCTGGCGGCCGACCCGCAGGAGGTCTCCCGGGCCCGGCAGCTGGTCGCGGGGCAGCTCGCGGTCTGGGGCCTGGACGAGCTGGTGTTCCCGACCGAGCTGGTGGTCAGCGAACTGGTGACCAACGCCGTCCGCTACGCGGGCGGTCCGGTCGGCCTGCGGCTGATCCGGGCGGGCGCGTTGATCTGCGAGGTGTCCGACCCGAGCAGCACCCAGCCCCGGATGCGCCGGGCGCTCGCCACCGAGGAGGGCGGCCGCGGCTTGTTCCTGGTCGCCCAGGTGTCCAGCCGCTGGGGCAGCCGCTACACCCGGTCGGGCAAGACCATCTGGTCGGAGCAGCCCTTCCCCGAGCTCCCGCCGGAGGACGCGGCGGCCTGACGCCGGGTGCGCCGCCGGTGCCTCCGGCCGCCCGTGCGCCGTCAGGCCCTGGCTCAGGCCGGGTCCGGCTCCGCCGGCCGGTACACCGTCAGCCCGGCCCGGGCCTTGGACAGGTGCAGGTGCCCGTGGGCCGGCACCGACTCGCCGTCCACCGAGATCCGCCGCGCCGACCCGAGCGAGGTCACCTCCAGAGCGGAGAGCCGGGCCGCCCGGTAGACCCGGGAGCGCCCCATCGTCCCGGACAGGAAGGCGCCGGCGAGCCTGGTCCGGGCGAACGGGCTGCTCCCGTCCACCGTCCGGACGTCCAGCAGTCCGTCGGCCAGGCCGGCGCGGCGGGTGGGGGCGAAGCCCGGCGGGTCGTAGGAGCCGTTGCCCGCGAACAGCAGCCAGAGCCGGCGCGGGACACCCGACACCTCGACCTCGACCGGTTCGGCCGTCGCGAGCACCCGGAGCACCGAGACCGCCAGGGCCGGCCACTTGCCGATCCGGTCCTCCAGCTTCTCCCGCAGGCGGACGAGTTCGGGGTAGACGCCCAGGCTGAAGGTGTTCACGAAGACGCGTTGCCGGTCGTCGTCGGCGGCCAGCCCGAGGTCGACCGCGCAGGCGTGGCCGCCCTCCACCGCCTCGGCGGTGGCGCGCAGCGAGTTGATGCCCAGGTCCACCGCGAAGTGGTTCAGCGTGCCGCCGGGGAAGACCGCGAGCGGCAGGCCGCGGGCGGCGGCGACCGAGGCGGCCAGGTTGACCGTCCCGTCGCCGCCGCACACGCCGAGCGCGCCGCCCCGGCCCGCCGCGTCGTCGGCGGCCGACTCCAGCAGCTTCGCCAGGTCGTCGTCGGGGCCGAACAGCCGGACGTCCGCCCCGGGCAGCAGCGAGCTCAGCTCGGTGGCCGTCGGGTCGGGCCCGTCGCCGTTGCCGTTGCCGCCGCCCGACCCGGTGTTGACGACCACGCAGAGCCCCGTGCCGCCGGGCAGCGCCGGAACGGCCACCCGCGGTGGCGCCGCCGGGACGGTCGCGGCCACGTGCCGGGGCCACCAGCGCAGGGTGAGCGCGGCCGCGCCGGCGCCGAGCGCCACCCCGGCCAGCACGTCCCCGGGGTAGTGCGCGCCGACGTACACCCGGGAGAGCGCCACCGCGCCCGCCACCGGCGCCACCACCGCCCCCAGCAGCGGGGATTCCAGCGCGACCCCGACCGCGAAGGCCGCCGCCGAGGCGGAATGGCCGGACGGGAAGGAGGTGGTGAACGGCTGCCGGACGAGCTGGCGCGCCAGCGGCACGTGCTCCAGCACCGGCCGCGGACGCCTGGTCAGGTGCTTGGCCGCGACGTTGGCCGCGACCGACGCAAGCGCCAGCGATCCGATCCCGCGCAGCGCGGCCCGCCGTCCGGTCCGGCCGCCCAGGGTGGCGAGCGCCGCCGCCGAGGCCTGCCAGAGCACACCGTGGTCGGCGGCCCGGCTCAGCCGGGGCAGCCAGGGGTGCAGCCCGGTGAGCCGGGCCCGCGCCACCCGCTCGAACAGTGCTCGGTCCATCGTGTCCAGGGTCGCCATGGCCGGAGGCTACCCCGGATCTCCGCAGGCAGGCCTGTGCGACATCGCCCGGCGCGGTGGGCCGTACGGGCTACTTCAGGAAGTGCAGGCAGAGGGTGAACTTCCGCGAGTCCTCCTCCTGGGTGTACCAGCCGTCGGCGTCGGCGTACGCCTCGCAGGCACTGTCCCCGTTCGCCGTGTCGGACACCTTGCCGACGATCCGGGCGTCCGCGTCCGGGTCCGAGCAGGAGAGCACCACCACGTCGGGGTGGGTGTCGCTGACGCCCGCGGTCATCACGTTCTTGTTGTGCACGCAGTCGCCGACCTCGGCGTAGGACGGGTCCCGTCCGGCCTGGAAGGCGATCAGGCCGACCGCGATCACGGGGATCAGCAGGCCGAGGATCGCCGGGCGCCGGTACAGCGGCTTGCCCGGGTCCGCGGGCTGTCCGGGAGCGCCCGGGACGGGCGCGCCGAGCTTGTTGATCTTCGCGCGCTGGGGCAGGTTGACCAGCATGGTGACCGGGTTGATCACCGCGGAGGCGATGCCCCACCAGCCCTGCCACAGGCTGTCCGCGGTCATCCTGCGGTGCACCGCCACGCCGCAGGGGCGGCAGAACGGGCCCTTGAGCTTGAGGAACTTCATGATCACCAGGAGCCCCTGGTGGCCGCGGATGGTGGCCTCCACGGCGGGGACCGAGCCGCAGAAACGGCAGAAGGGGCCGGGGGCGGCCCAGGGCGCCCCGCCTCCCACGGGTGCGGTGTGGTGCTGCTCGGCGCCGGGGAAGGCCTGGGTGGGCGGAGTGGACAACGTGATCCTTCGGACTGGTCCGGCGGGGCCGGGAAGCGGTGAAGGCCGCAACCTATCGGTCCCGGGACTGCTCCGGAAGAGTGATCCAGTTCCGGCGGCGGAAGGTCACCCAACCGTGACCGCGGCCCCAGCGGGCAGTCGGCGGACGGCCCGTCAGCCCGCGAACGGACGGCGCGCCCCGGCGAGGCGACGGTGGGTCCGCTCGCGGCGCCGGGGCGCGCCGTCCGGTCAGTCGTCCTCGTCCAGGGCGGCCCGCTGCCGGGCCTGGGCGGTGAGCCGGTAGGCCTCCAGCAGCAGGTCGGCCAGGTGCGGCCAGTCCACCGGCCGGTCCAGGTACACCCCCACCCAGCCCCGCCCGCCGACGTACGGCGGGCGGAAGAACCGTTCGGGATCGGCGGCCACCAGGTGCTCCTGGACGCCGGCCGGCGCGGCCGTCCAGCAGGCGGTGCGGTCGTCGTGGTGGTGGTCGGCGAAGGTGGCGAACATCCGCCGGCCGCCGGCGAACCAGCTGGGCTCGCCGTGGCTCACCCGCTCCTCGCACCCGGGAAGCGCCAGGCACAGCGCGCGCAGCCGCTCCAGCGCGGCCGGCGGTCCGGGCGCGGCCCCGGCCACCGGCCCGTCCGACGGCCCGTCCGGCCGTCCGGTCGCCGGCACGGCCGGTCAGCCCGCCGCCGGCGGCGGCGACTTGCGCGGCTCGCCGCGGTAGGTGCCGAAGGACCAGTGGTTGCCCTCCGGGTCGCGGACCGCGAAGTCCCGGGAGCCGTAGTCGGTCTCGTGCAGCCCGTCGACCACCTCGGCGCCGGCCGCCACGGCGCGGGCGTGCACCGCGTCGGGGTCGGAGGTCACCACGTACGCGCCGAAGTGGCCGGGCCGCAGCGGCCACTTGTCGGCCTCGTCGGTCGGCCGGGCGGAGCCGAGCATCACGCCGCCGCCCTCCGGCCAGCAGAGCTGGGCGTGGTCGACGCGGTCGCCCTCGCCGTACACGGCCGTCTCCTCGAAGCCGAAGGCCTCGACCAGGAAGCGGATCAGGGCGCGGGCGTCGTTCGCCCGCAGTGAGGGCCACACCTGCGGTGCGGGCGTCAGGTCGGTCATGGTCGTGCGCCTCCGGTCCGGGTGGGCTCCGCGCGGCCGGCCCGGTCCTCGGCCGACGGCGGCTGTCCGGCCAGTCTCCCGCCCCGGCCGCCCGGGGGCCGGTACCGGCGGCCCGCCGCCGGGGCGCCCGTCACCCGGCCGGCCGTGCCGTAGGGGTCGGCCACGCCGTAGGGGTGCCCCGGCGGTAGGGGCTGCCGGGCGGCGGAACAGGGGTCGACCGGCCGGCCGGCGCCGATATCCTCGGAACGGTCCCGCGGGAACGCCGCCGGTCACGGCCGGGCCCGGGCGGCGCGGCCGGCACCCGGCACCCGGCAGCACGCGGGACGCGGCGGACCGCCGGCCCGCAGGCGGCCGGAGGAGTGACGACGAGGGGCGGACGGCACCGGATGAGCACCACGGGCGGAACCGAGGACGGCGATCGGTGGATCAGGCGCTTCCACCCCTCGCCGGCGAGCCGGGTGAAACTGGTCTGCCTCGCGCACGCGGGCGGCTCGGCCAACTTCTACCTGCCATTGTCGGCGCTGCTCGCTCCCGAGGTCGAGGTGCTCGCGATCCAGTACCCGGGACGGCAGGACCGTTGGCACGAACCGGTGGTGGCCGACATCGGGACGCTGGCCGACCGGATCACCGCCGCGCTGCGCCCCTGGACGGGCGAACCACTGGCACTGTTCGGACACAGCATGGGCGCGGTGCTGGGCTTCGAGATCGCCAGGCGGCTGGAGGCCGGCCCGGGCCGGCCTCCGCTCGCCCTCTTCGCCTCCGGCCGCCGGGCCCCGTCCCGGACCAGGGACGAGCGGGTCCACCTGCTGGACGACGACGACCTGGTGGCGGAGATCGAGGCCCTGCAGGGCACCGCCCCCGGCGCGCTCGCCGACCCGGAGCTGCGCGCGCTCGTCCTGCCGGGCGTCCGGGCCGACTACCGGGCGATCGAGACCTACCGCTGCCCGCCGGGCGCCACCGTGGCCACCCCGGTCACGGTCCTGATCGGGGACCGCGACCCGCGGGTCGACGTCGCCGAGGCCGAGGCCTGGTTCGAGCACACCACGGCCGCCACCGGCCTGCGGGTCTTCCCCGGCGGCGGGCACTTCTACCTGGCCGATGCCTGGGAGGAGATCGCCGGGCGGATCCGGCAGGACCTGGCGCTGCGCCCGGCCGCCGCCCCGGGGCGCCCGGGCTGACCGGTCCGGCCGGACTCCTCCCTCCGTCGGGCCGGCTCCGTTCGTCCGGCGGGTCCGTCGGCCCGGGGCGCGAAATTCCGTGGCAAGATCATCCGCCGCCGGGGACAATGTCCGGTATGACCCTCAGTACCGCCACCGCCACCACCGCCGCACCGGCCTGGGCCGTCGCCCCGGCCGCCGTCACCTCGCCGGAGGCGGTCGCGCTGCTCCGCGACTACCTGATCGACGTCAGCGACCGGTACTACCTCCGCCACCAGGGTCGGGTCTCCACCTCCGAGGAGATCGAGGAGGGGCTGGCCGCCTTCCCGAGCGACGACCTGGCGCCACCCACCGGGCTGTTCCTGCTCGGCAGGCTCGGCGGCCGGCCGCAGGCGTGCGCCGGGCTGCGGGTGCTGGACCCCGGCACGGTCGAGCTGACCCGGGTGTTCGTCCGTTCCGAGGCCCGCGGCTCCGGCGGCGGCGCCCGGCTGCTGGCCGCCGTGGACGAGGCGGCCCGGGCGCTCGGTGCCCGCCGGATCGTGCTGGACACCAGGCTCGACCTGGTCGAGGCCCGCGCGCTCTACACCCGGCACGGCTACGCCGAGATCCCGGCCTACAGCAACGGCCCCTACGCGGAGGTCTGGTACGGCAAGGACCTCACCGCCGCCGTACCGGCCGGCGCCTGAGCGGCGGCGCCCGGCATGGACGCCGCGAAGACGGGCCCCGAACTGGTCGTGGTCGGCTCGGCCAACGCCGACCTGGTCCTGCGGGTGGAGCGGCTGCCCGGGCCGGGTGAGACCGTGCCCGGGTCACCGGTGCGGACCCACGCCGGCGGCAAGGGGGCCAACCAGGCGGCGGCCGCCGCCCGGCTCGGCGCCCGGGTCGCCCTGCTGGCCCGGGTGGGCGCGGACGCGCACGGCGACCTGCTGCTGGCGGCGCAGCGCGCCGCCGGTGTCGACACCGGCCCGGTGCTGACCGGCGGCGCGCCGACCGGGCTGGCGCTGATCACGGTCGGGCCGGACGGCGAGAACACCATCGTGGTCTCGGCCGGCGCCAACGCCCTGCTGTCGGCGGCCGACGTGCGGGCCGCCGCCGGCCTGCTGCGGGCGGCGCCCGTGGTCTCCCTCCAGCTGGAGATCCCGCTGGAGAGCGTGGTCGAGGTGGTCCGCACGGTCGGCCCCGGTACCCGGATGGTGCTCAACGCCTCCCCGCCCGTGCCGCTGCCGGCCGAGGTCCTGACGGCCTGTGACCCCCTGGTGGTCAACGAGCACGAGGCCCGGCTGCTGCTCGGCGGCCGCGGGAGCGGCGGCCGGAGCGAGGGGGACGGTGACGGGGAACGCGACGGGGCGGGCGACGGGAAGGGCGCCGGTGCCGGAACGCCGGAGGCCTGGGCGGCTGCCCTGCTCGCGCGGGGCGCGCGGTCGGTGGTGGTGACCCTGGGCCGGGCCGGCGCCCTGGTGGCGGACGCCGGCGGAACGTCCCGGCTGCCGAGCCCGGTGGTCGAGGCGGTCGACACCACGGGCGCCGGCGACGCCTTCACCGGCGCTCTGGCCTGGCGACTGGGAGCGGGCGACAACCTGGCCGCCGCCGCGGGCCTCGCCGTCCGGGTGGGCGCCGCCACGGTGACCCGGCAGGGGGCGCAGAGTTCCTTCCCCACGCCGGAGGAACTGCCGGAGCGCTGACCGCAGCCGCGCCGCGCCGGCGCGGGCCGCCGGAGTGACACTGCGTCGGGCGCCGCGCCGCGCGCGGGCGCGTGGTGTTCCGGCGCCCGCCCCGCGCAGGTACGTTTCGGGCATGACCGATGACTGCGAGACCCTGCTCGGTGGAATCCGGCTGGCCCACCGGGTGTCGGGCGATCCCGGGAACCGTCCGCTGGTGCTGCTGCACGCGCTCGGCGAAGGCGCGGCGGACTGGGACGGCGTGCGCGACGCCTTCGCGCTGCACCGGCGGGTCCACGCGCCGGACCTGCGCGGCCACGGGCGCAGCGACCGCCCGGGCGCGTACTCCTTCGAGCTGATGCGTGACGACGTGCTGGCCCTGCTGGCGACCCTCGGGCCCGAGCCGGTGGACCTGGTGGGGCATTCGATGGGCGGTGTGGTGGCGTACCTGGTCGCCGCGGCCGCGCCGGAGCGGGTGCGGCGGCTGGTGCTGGAGGACGTCCCGGCGCCGCTCCCCAGGAAGCCGGCCGAACTGACCAGGCCGGACGGGCCGCTGTCGTACGACTGGGCGGTGGTTCCGGCGATCAAGGGCCAGGTGGACGAGCCGGACCCGGCCTGGCTCGCGGCGCTGGGGCTGATCACCGCGCCGACCCTGGTGGTGGCCGGCGGGTCGCGCAGCCATGTGCCGCAGGACGGCATCGCCGAGCTGGCCCGGCTCGTCCCGGACTGCCGGATCGTCACCATCCCGGTCGGGCACCTGGTGCACGCGGCCCGGCCGGAGGAGTTCGCGGTGGTGGTGACGGACTTCCTCACCGCCCCGGACCGCCCCGCCGGCCGGGCCACCGGGCCGCGCCCGACGGGGGCCCGAGGAGGCTGAACGGCGGCCGGACCGCCCGAGCCGGCCGGTGGCCCGCCCGAGCCGGCCGGCGTCCGGCCCGCCGCGCTGCGTGGCCCGACCGCCGAACGCCGACCGCCGACCGACCGTACGGCCGATCGGCGCCGCGCGGTCAGCCATTAGCGTGCTCGGTCCGGCGAATCCCCCGCGCCCCGGATGTCGGCTGCTCCGCCGACACCTACGCTCGGCCCGGGAGCCGTCCGCCGCCCGTTCCGGTGCCGGCCGCTGCTCCGGCCGTTGCCACGAGCGAGCCCGGGAGTCCGCATGTCAGCACCAGAGAGCCGGGCCGGGCGCACCCCCGGGGCCGCCGCCCCGCCCAAGGGGCTGCGGGCGCTCGGTGAGTGGTGCGCGCGGCACTTCGTTATCGTGATGGTCCTGTGGCTGGTCGGCCTGGGCGGCCTGCACGCCCTGCAGAACACCGTCGGCGGCACCTACTCCGACGACTTCACCCTGCCCGGCACGCAGTCCGACACCGGGCTGAACGTCCTGAAGATGTACCAGCCGTCGGCCGGCGGCTTCAGCTCGCCGATCGTCCTGCACGACGACACGCCGTTGACCGCGTTCCAGAGCCAGATCGGCCAGACGGTCAGCGCCCTGGAACAGCTGCCGGACGTGCTGTCCGCGGTGGACCCGATCCCCGCCACCCCGCCGGCCCCGGGCGCCCAGCCGCCGCCCAACGCGCCGTTGTCCGCGGACGGCACGACGGCCTACATCACGGTGCGGTTCGCGGTCAGCCCGTCCTCGCTCGGGCAGGAATACCTCGACGGCGTCGACGCCGCGGTCGCACCGCTGCGGGCGGCCGGCATCCAGGTCGAGTACGGCGGTTCGCTGGGGGAGCTGGCCCGGCCGGAGACGACCGACCTGCTGAGCGAGGCGATCGGCTTCGCGGTCGCCGTCATCGTGCTGATCATCGGCTTCGGCAGCGTCATCGCCGCCGGGATGCCGCTGGTCACGGCTTTGATCGGGGTGATCGTCGGCCTCAGCTGTCTCAGCCTGCTCGCGAACGCGCTCACCTTCGCGACCGTCTCACCCACCCTGGCCACCATGATCGGCCTTGGCGTCGGCATCGACTACTCGCTGTTCCTGATCACCCGCCACCGGCAACGGCTGATCGACGGCGAGGATCCGGCCACCGCCGCCGGCCACGCGGTGTCGACCAGCGGACGGGCCGTCCTGGTCTCCGGCTGCACCGTCATCGTCGCCCTGGCCGGCCTCTACGTCTCCCGGGTGAGCTTCATCGGCAACCTGGGCATCGCCGCGGCGGTCACGGTGATCACCGCGGTGCTCGGGGCACTGACCCTCACCCCGGCGTTCCTGGGCCTGGCCGGGCGCAACATCGACCGCTTCCACCTGCGCAAACCGATCGCGGAGACCGAGACCGGGCCCGACGAGCAGGTCACCGGCCCGTGGCACCGGTACGCCCAGAAGGTGGAGCGCAGGCCCTGGTGGTTCATGGCGGTCGGGGTGGTGGTGATCGGCGTGCTGGCGATCCCGCTGTTCTCCATCCAGCTCGGGCACATCGACGACGGCGCCGATCCGACCAGCTTCACCGACCGGCGCGCCTTCGACCTGATCAGCGACGCCTTCGGCCCGGGCACCAACGGTCCGCTGACCGTGGTGATCGACCAGAACGCGGTGCCCTCGGGCGACCGCGCGGCGCTGGCCACCAGCGTGCAGAACGCCCTGGCCGCGGTGCCCGGCACCGCGACCGTCACCCCGCTCCAGCCCACCAGCGACGGCAACGCGCTGGTCTCCACGGTCATCCCGGTGAACGCCCCGCAGGACCGGTCCACCACCGACCTGGTGAACACCCTCAAGGACGACACCCTTCCGCAGGCGGTGGCCGGCACCGCGGCCTCGGGCTACGTCACCGGCACCACCGCCGCCCAGGTGGACTTCCTCGACATCGTGTCCGAGCGCCTGCCGCTGATCATCGCCACCGTGGTCGGACTGGCGTTCATCATCATCCTGATCGTGTTCCGCGGGGTGCTGATCGCGGTCAAGGCCGCCGTCCTCAACCTGCTCTCGATCGCCGCCTCGTACGGCGTGGTGGTGGCGGTCTTCCAGTGGGGCTGGGGCGGTCCCGCACTCGGTGTCAACGGCAAGGTGCCGATCGAGAGTTACGTGCCGATGATGATGTTCGCCATCGTCTTCGGCCTGAGCATGGACTACGAGGTCTTCCTGCTCGCCCGGGTGCGCGAGGCCTGGCTGCGCACCGGGGACAGCAAGGGCGCCGTCGCGCACGCCCTGGAGATCACCGCCCGGGTGATCTCCTGCGCGGCCCTGATCATGGTCAGCGTCTTCGCGGCCTTCCTGCTCAGCAACAACATCGTGGTGAAGATGCTGGGCCTCGGCCTCGCGGTCAGCGTGCTGATCGACGCCACCATCGTGCGACTGCTGCTCGTCCCCGCCGTGCTGACGCTGCTGGGCAAGCACGCCTGGTGGATCCCGCACTGGCTCGACCGGATTCTGCCGCACCTGGACACCGAGGGCGAGGAGGAGCCGGCCGCCCCGGGCCCGGCCTGAACCGGTCGCCGGCCCGGCGGTGGGCGGGGCAGACGCAGGGGTGGGTGCGGTCGTCCTGGGAGTCGGCGTGCGCGGCGCTCGCACCGGTGGAGGGTGGTGGCCAGGGCGATGGCCGCCACGGCGGCGCTGCTGTCAGCGGCGGCCTGTCGGCGGTGACGGATCAGTGGTGGTCGGTGGTCGGCGGTCGGTGGTCGGTGGTCGGTGGTCGGCGGTTGGTTCAGGCCTGGGTGGCCGGGTTCAGGCCGGGGTGGGCGGCAGGTGCGGGAAGCGGAACTCGGTGCGGCTGGTGAAGCGTTCGCCGGGGCGTAGGACGGTGCTCGGGTACTCGGGCCGGTTGGGCGAGTCGGGCAGGTGCTGGGTCTCCAGGCAGATGCCGCCGTGCCGGGGGTGGTGGTGGCCGTCGGCGTCCGCCAGCGTGCCGTCCAACCGGTTGGCGGTGTAGACCTGCAGGCCCGGTTCGGTGGTCCACACCTCCAGCGCCCGCCCGCTCGCCGGGTCGGCCAGCCGGGCCGCCCGGCGCAGGGCATCGGGCCCGGCCGCCGGGCGTAGTAGCCAGCAGTGGTCGAAGCCGCCGGCGTTCTTCAGCTGCTGGTCCTCGACCGCCAGGGCCCGGCCGACGGGCCGGGGCCCTGTCAGGTCGAACGGGGTGCCGGCCACCGCCCGCGCCGGACCGTACGGGATGGCGTCCGGCGCGACCGGCAGGAACTCGTCGCCGTCCACCTCCAGCAGGTGCCCGAGCACGTCGCCGGAGCCGGCGCCGCCCAGGTTGAAGTAGGCGTGGTTGGTCAGGTTCACCACGGTCGGGCGGTCGCAGAACGCCTCGAAGGCCACCGACAGCGTCCCCGCCTCGTCGAGCGCGTACCGGGCGCGCACCGACAGCGCCCCGGGGAAGCCCATGTCACCGTCCGGGCTGACCAGCGAGAACTCCACCGCGGCCCGCCCGCCGGCCGGTTCGGCCTGCCAGAGCCGGCTGTGGAAGCCCTCCGGCCCGCCGTGCAGCGCGTGGCCGTGGTCGTTCACCGGCACCCGGTAGGAGCGCCCCTCGATGCTGAACCGCCCGCCCGCGATCCGGTTGGCGTAACGCCCCACCAGGGCACCGAAGTACGGGCTGCGCGCCGCGTACGCCGGCACGTCCGGCAGGGACAGCACGACCGAGCGGCTGCGCCCGGCGGTGTCCGGCACCGACAGGCGGTGCAGGACACCGCCGTAGGTGAGGATCTCGGCACTCACGCCGGAGGCGGACTCCAGTCTCCAGAGGTCCACCGGACGTCCGTCGGGGGCGCGGCCGAACGGTTCACGGTGGGGCGCCGGGTGGGGCATCGAGGGCCTCTCTGGTCCGGTGGGTGCGGGTGCGGGTGCGGGTGCGGGTGCGGGTGCGGTGCTCGCGGGCCGGGCGCCGTCGGCTGCGTCGGGCCCTCCACTCCCGGACCGCGAGCAGCCGGGCCGTGCCCGCGGCGTGGGCGGGCACGGCCCGGTTGCTCGTCGACCGTCCGGACGGTGGTCGTGCGGTGGGTTCCCGTCAGTAGGCGCCGTCGAGGGAGGTTTTGGCGTTGTCGGGGTCGTAGGCGCGGTCGGTGATGATGACGTTGTCGGGGATGCCTGTGCCGTCGAAGAACTTCTGTGCGGTGGCGAAGGCGAGGGGGCCGAAGCGGGGGTTGGATTCGACGACGCCGTTGTATTCGCCGCCGGCGAGGGCCTGGACGGCGTTGCGGGTGCCGTCGACGGAGACGATCTTGATGTCGGTGCCGGGCTTCTTGCCGGCGCTCTTGATCGCGGTGACGGCGCCGAGGCCCATCTCGTCGTTCTCGGCGTAGATCGCGGTGATGTCGGGGTGGGACTGGAGGAGTTGTTCGGTGACCTGCTGGCCCTTGTCGCGGGCGAATTCGCCGGTCTGCTGGGCGACGATCTGCAGGCCGGGGGCGGTGGCGGCGATCTGGTCGACGAAGCCCTTGGTGCGGTCGGTGGTGACGCCGTTGCCGGAGGTGCCGAGCAGGACGGCGACCTTGCCGGTGCCGCCGGTGGCCTTGACGAGGGCGTCGGCGGCGCGCTTGCCCTGGTCGACGAAGTTGGAGCCGATGAAGGTGAGGTAGTCCTTGCAGGGGGTGGCGTTGAGTTTGCGGTCGATGGTGATGACGGGGACGTGCTTGGCGGCGGCGGCCTGCAGGGCGGGCTCGAGGCCGTCGGAGTTGAGGGGGGCGACGATGAGGAGTTGGGCGCCCTGGTTGAGCATGTCCTGGATGTCGCTGATCTGCTTGGGGAGTTGGGACTGGGCGTTGGTGGTGAGGAGCTTCTTGACGCCGAGTTCGGCGGCTTCGTCCTTGATGGACTGGGTTTCGGCGATGCGGAACGGGTTGGCTTCCTTCTCGGACTGGGAGAAGCCGACGACGGTGTCCTTGAGGTCGAGCTTGGTGGCGCCGTAGGTCTTGAGGTCGCAGCCGCCGGTGGCGTCGCCCGCGGCGGCGGTGGGTGAGGCGACGACCTGGGCGCCGGCGCTGGAGTTGCCGGAGGCGGCGGTGGAGGATCCCTCCTGCTTGGCGCAGCCGGAGGCGGCCAGGGTGGCGGCCACGGTGAGCAGGCAGGCGGCGGTGAGGGTACGGGATCCTCTGATGGTCATGCTCACGACACTCCTTTGGTGCGGCGGTGGTGGTCGCCGGGCGGTTCATGGGTCCTGGGGTGGCCGGAAGGGCGGCCGGCCACGGGTGGGTGGCCCGACCGGACGGCACGGAAGGGCGGTCGGCGTCCGGGTGGTGGTCCGTCGGCCTTCGGCGGGCCACCGTCGTCGGTGTTTACAACGTTATACACATCCCGCCGAGGGCCGACAAGAGAGCGTTCTCCGGGATTTTCCCTCCCTTCGCCGGAGGCTCGACGGGAACGGGTCCAAGTCGGTCAGGACTCTGGACATGGCAACTGACGCATGCTCTGATGCCGTTGGCGAAGCTGTTTCCAACGTTGGAAGAGCGGCCGTCTTCCGCACGCCGGACACCGCACGCCGTAAGCCCGCACCGGTTCGTCGCAGCCCCCGCACCCAGCCCCCGCACCCCGTGCCCCGGATCCTGCCGGTGCGCACGCCGCAGCTGCGGCCCACGCCCGCCAGTACCCGCCCGGACGGCGCCCGCCCGTCCGGACCTCGGCGTGGGCCGGCCCGCCCCACCCGTACGGACTCCGGCTCCCCCACCCGAGGAGTACCGCCATGCCCCTGAACCGCCGACAGTTCGTCAACGGCACCGTCGCCGCCGGTGCAACGGCGCTTGCCTTGCACGGCGCGGACCTCGCGTCCTCCGCACCCGCGGCCCTCGCGCCACCCGCCGGCCCCGGATCCTCCACCGCCGCCGGACCGTCCGCCGTCGCCCCCGCCCGGGGCGGCCTGTACACCCCCAACGCCGCGCCGCTCCAGCCCACCGCCTTCCTGCGCCTGCCGCCCGGCAGCATCACGGCCCGCGGCTGGCTGGACGGCCAACTCCGTCTCCAACTGGCCGGACTGTGCGGACGGTACGAGGAGATCTCGCACTTCCTCGACATGAACAGCAGCGGCTGGGTGCGCCCCGACCGGACCGGCTGGGAGGAACTGCCCTACTGGCTACGTGGTTACGTGGACCTCGCCGTCGCCACGGGGGACGCCACCGCCCTGGCCGGCGCCCGCCGCTGGATCGACGCGATCGTCGCGACCCGGCAGCCCGACGGCTTCTTCGGCCCGGCCGCCCTGCGCACCTCGCTGAACGGCGGCCTCGACGCGTGGCCCTTCCTGCCGCTCACCTGGGCACTGCGCAGCTGGCAGGAGTACTCCGGCGACACCCGGATCATCCCGTTGCTCAGCGGCTTCTTCCGCTATCTGGACGGCCAGGGCCCCGGCGCCTTCAACAGCAGCTGGGTGTCGCAGCGTTGGGGTGACGCCCTGGACAGCCTCTTCTGGCTGTTCAACCGGACGGGCGAGAGTTTCCTGCTGGGCCTGGCCGACCGGATGCACAGCGGCGGCGCCAACTGGGTCGACAACCTGCCCAGCCCGCACAACGTCAACATCGCCCAGGGCTACCGCGAGCCCGCCCAGTACGCGCTGCGCTCCGGATCGGCCGCGCACACCGCCGCCGCTTACCACAACTACGAAGCGGTGATGGCAGGTCACGGGCAGTTCCCGGGCGGCGGGTTCGCCGGTGACGAGAACGTCCGGGCCGGCTTCGGCGACCCGCGGCAGGGCTTCGAGACCTGCGGGATCGTCGAGTTCATGGCCAGCCACCAGCTGATGAACCGCCTCACCGGTGATCCGGTCTGGGCCGACCGCTGCGAGGACCTCGCCTTCAACTCGCTTCCCGCGTCGCTGGATCCGTCCGGCCGGGCGGTGCACTACATCACCAGCGCCAACAGCGTCGACCTCGACGACGCCGCGAAGACCCAGGGCCAGTTCCAGAACGGCTTCGCCATGCAGGCCTACCAGGCCGGCGTCGACCAGTACCGCTGCTGCCCGCACAACTACGGCATGGGCTGGCCGTACTTCCTGGAGGAGCTCTGGCTGGCCACCCCCGACCACGGTCTGGCGGCCGCGATGTACGCCGCGAGCACCGTCACCGCGAAGGTCGCCGACGGCACCACCGTGACGCTCACCGAGACCACCGACTACCCCTTCACGGAGACGGTCGCGCTGCGTCTGTCGACGCCGCGCGCGGTGGCCTTCCCGCTGTACCTGCGGGTGCCCGGCTGGTGCCAGGCCCCCGTCCTCACCGTGAACGGCGCGGCGGTGGCGGCCCCGGCCGGACCGGCCTACACCGTGGTCACCCGTACCTGGAAGGACGGCGACACCGTCACCCTGCGGCTGCCGCAGCGCACCACCGTCCGGACCTGGGGCGCCAACCACGGCGCGGTCTCGGTGGACCATGGGCCGCTCACCTACTCGCTGCGGATCGGCGAGCAGTTCACCCGGTACGGGGGCAGCGCCGTCTTCCCCTCGTACGCCGTGCACGCCACCAGCCCCTGGAACTACGGGCTGGCCCTGGACGCCGGGGCGCCCGTGCTCGCCGCCACCGGCGGGCCGCTCGCCGCCAACCCCGTTCACCCAGGCCGGAAGCCCGTTGCGGATCACCGTGCCGGCCCGGCGGATCGCCGAGTGGCAGGCCGACAGCCAGCACGTGGTGACGCCGCTGCAGGACGGTCCGGCCCGCAGCACGGCCGTGGTCGAGACCGTGACGCTGATCCCGATGGGCGCCGCCCGGCTGCGGGTCACCGCCTTCCCCACCACCTCGCCCACCGGCCGGCCGTGGACCCCGCCCGCCCCCTGGGTCCGGATCCGCAACCAGAACTCGGGCAAGGTGCTGGGGGTGGACGTGATGTCGACGGCGGACAGTGCCCGGGTGGTGCAGTTCGCGGACAACGGGACGGCCGACCACCTGTGGCAGCTGGTGGACAGCGGCGGCGGTTGGTACCGGATCCGCAACCAGAACTCGGGCAAGGTGCTGGGCGTCGACCTGATGTCGACCGCGGACAGCGCCCGGGTGGTGCAGTTCGCGGACAACGGGACGGCCGACCACCTGTGGCAGCTGGTGGACAGCGGCGGCGGTTGGTACCGGATCCGCAACCAGAACTCGGGCAAGGTGCTGGGCGTCGACCTGATGTCGACCGCGGACAGCGCCCAGGTCGTCCAGTTCGCCGACAACGGCACCGTCGACCACCTGTGGCAGCTGATCTGACCGCTGCCCGGCCCCCGAGCACCCGCTGACGGCCACACCTTCGTGCGGCCGGCCGGGCGCCGTGCCCCCGCGCGCCCCCGCCGGGCGCCGAACCCCGCGCACCCATTCCTCTCCCGTCACCCCACCCCACCGGAGGAGAACAGATGCACAGCTCAGCCCTGCCCGGGCCGTCACCGGCCGGCCGCCGGCCGATCGCCCTGCTCGCCGTACTCGCTCTGGCCGCCGCCGTCCTGCTGGCCGTCCAGACGCCCGCCCGGGCCGCCACCTGGACACCCGAATCAGCGCCCATGACCACCCCCTGGACCAGCCAGGTGCCGGTCGACAACCCGCTGCCCGAGTACCCCAGGCCGCAGCTGACCCGCCCCGACTGGGCCAACCTCAACGGCATCTGGGACTTCGCGGTGACCGCGGCCGGGGCCGGCCAGCCGGCCTCCTTCAACGAGCAGATCCGGGTGCCCTTCGTCGCCGAGTCCGCGCTCTCCGGCATCCAGCGGCAGGTCTCGCAGAACGACAAGCTCTGGTACAAGCGGACCTTCACCGTCCCGGCCGGCTGGAACGGGCGGCGGGTGCTGCTCAACTTCGGCGCCAGCGACTGGCAGACCACCGTCCGGGTGAACGGGCAGCAGGCCGGCGCCGCGCACAGCGGCGGCTACGACTCCTTCGGCTACGACATCACCCCGTACCTGACCGCCGGCACCAACACGGTGGTGGTCTCGGTCTACGACCCGACCCAGACCGGCGGCGGCGCCGTCGGCAAGCAGCGCAACAACAACGGCGTCACCCCGCACTCCGGCGGCGGCATCTTCTACACCGCGGCCTCGGGCATCTGGCAGACGGTCTGGCTGGAGCCCGTCGCCCCGGCCCACGTCAGCCGGCTCGACCTGGTGCCCGACCTGACGGACAACACCCTCCGGGCGACCGTGCTCGCCGACGGCGCCAACGGACAGAGCGTCCGGGTCACCGTCTCCACCGGCGGCACGGTGGTCGGCACCGCCACCGGCGCGGTGGGCGGTCAGATCGCGGTGCCCGTGCCCAACCCGCACGTGTGGTCGCCGGAGGACCCGTTCCTCTACGACGTCCGCGCCGACCTGGTCTCCGGCAGCAGCACGGTCGACTCCGTCGGCAGCTACGCCGGCATGCGCACGATCGCGGTGGCCAAGGTCAACAACGTCCTGCGGCCTGTGCTGAACGGCAAGTTCGTCTTCCAGACCGGCACCCTGGACCAGGGCTACTGGCCGGACGGCATCTACACCGCGCCGACCGACGCGGCCCTGCGCTCCGACCTCCAGGCGCACAAGGACCTCGGCTTCAACATGGTGCGCAAGCACATCAAGGTGGAGCCGCAGCGCTGGTTCTACTGGGCGGACAGGCTGGGCCTGCTGGTCTGGCAGGACATGCCGGCGATGGACACCCGGACGCCCGACACCGCCGCCCGCACCCAGTGGGAGGCCGAGTACCACCGCATCATCGACCAGCACCGCAGCTCGCCCGCGCTGATCCAGTGGGTCGACGAGAACGAGGGCTGGGGCCAGTACGACCAGGCCCGGATCGCCAACGACGTCAAGGCCTACGATCCGTCCCGGCTGGTCGACAACATGAGCGGCGTCAACTGCTGCGGCGCGGTGGACGGCGGCAACGGCGACGTGGTCGACAACCACGTCTACGTCGGCCCCGGCAGCACCCTGCCCACCGCGACCCGGGCCGCCGTGCTCGGCGAGTACGGCGGGCTGGGCTTCCGGATCCCGGGCCACGAGTGGTACCCGGGCGGCGGGTTCAGCTACGAGGACCAGCCCAGCCAGGCGGCGCTCACCGACCGCTTCGTCGGCCTGATCGACAGCCTGCGCGACAACCAGATGCCCGCCGGGCTGTCGGCGTCCGTCTACACCGAGATCACCGACGTGGAGAACGAGGTCAACGGCCTGCTCACGTACGACCGCCAGGTGGTCAAGGTGGACGCCGCGCGGGTGAAGGCCGCCAACCTGGCGCTGATCAACGCCTCCCGCAATCCCCCGGCCCCGGTCACCCTGCCGACCGGGCAGTACAAGTCGCTGCGGGTCACCACGCCCGGCTACACCAACCGGTACCTGCGGCACTACACCGGGCTGGCCAACACCGAGGTGGTGGACGCCAACAGCGGCGCGGTGCTGAAGAGCGACGCCACCTGGAAGATCGTCCCCGGTCTGGCCGACGGCTCCTGCTACTCCTTCGAGTCGCGGAACTACCCCGGCGAGTACCTGCGCCACCGGGACAGCAGGGTCTACCGGGAGGCCGGCAGCGGGGCGCTGTACAACTCCGACGCCACCTTCTGCGCGCACCCGGGGAACGGCGGGGTCCGGCTGACGGCGCTCGCCTACCCGGACCGCTACCTGCGGCACATCAACTCCGAGGTGTGGATCGCCACCCAGGGCGGCAACAACCCGTGGGACGGCAACCCGGGCAGCTTCCTCGCCGACACCACCTGGTCGGTGGACGCGCCCTGGGCGCCCTGACCCCGAGCCGCGGGCAGCGGGGCCGGGCCACCACGGCCCGGCCCCCGTCCGGCGGCGCCGGGATGCGGTGAAGGCCGTGGTGCGGGGCGGCGCCCCGCCCCGCACCACGGCCGGTCCGCCGGCGGGTCAGGGGTAGCTGACCAGATTCGCCACGTTGCTGCCGGAGTTGGCGGCCGCGCCACTGTTGTTGATGACGTGGCTGATCGTCCCGGTCCCGCCGAGCGAGACCGTCACCATGTCGTGGAAGCGGACGCCCGCGGTGTTCGGCACCTCGAAGGAGTGCGCCTCGACGACCGCCGGGTTGACGTTGAAGTAGGCGTAACTGCCCAGCCCCCAGGCCTCGTGGCTGGTCACCGCGGGGGCTACCTTGTACGCGGCCCAGCCCTGGGTGGAGCCGTTCATCCAGGCGGCCTGGTTCGGCGGGTCGTAGGGCAGTTCGTTCTGGTAGAAGTACGTCCGCCCGCCGTTGCCGTTCCAGATGGTCTGGTACTGCTGGTAGTGCTCGACGAACAGGCCGTACATGGTGACGTCGTCGCCGTTCACCACCAGCCCGTTGGCGGCGGTGTTGGAGGTCCAGCCCACTCCGCTGCCGTGGTCGGCCCGCCACAGCCAGAGGTGGTCGCCGATGACGTTGTTGCTGTTGACCACCAGGCTCTGCGCGGCCTTGCCGACGCCCGCGCCGCCGATCCGGAAGAACACGTCGCTGAGCGTGGTCGGGTTGGCGGCGTGGTTCGCGGTGGACCCGGCCGGGCCGACCTGCACCAGCACGGAGGAGCTGGTGGTGCCCGCGTCGACCAGCAGGCCGGCCAGCTTGACGCCGTCGACGTCCGCGACCGAGAGGGCGGTGACGCCGTTGTCCGGGACGAGGGTGGCCAGGCCCAGGCCCAGCACCACGGTGTCCGGGCGGGTCACCCGGATGGTGTCCGAGAGGTGGAAGACCCCGGGCGTGAGGAGCAGGTTCTTCCCGGCGGCCAGGGCCGCGTTGATGGTGGCGGCCGAGTCGCCGGGCTTGGCGATGTAGAACTGCGAGATCGGCAGCGAGGACCCGGCGGTGCTGCCGCCCGCCCAGCTGGTGCCCGCGGTGTTGGTCCGCAGCGCGGGGACGAAGACCTGGTAGCCGCCGGCCTGGTCGACGTAGAGGAAGGGCTTCTCCCGGACGGCCGGGGCCTGGCCGACGTTGGTGATGGGCGGGCTGGGGAAGGTGGTGGCGGGTGCGCCGTTGACGCCGACGAAGACCATGTTCCAGTTGGAGCCGGACCAGCTGCCGAACTGGTCGCTGCGGGACAGCCACTGCTGCTGGGAGCCGGAGCGGACCTGCCCGTCGATCTTCGAGTCGGACAGGAAGCCGCCGCTGGACCAGCCGCCGTCGTCCAGCTGCAGGTCGCCGCGGATGTGGACCCGGCGCATCGGCGCCGCCTGCGAGACCGCCCAGCGGTCGGTGCCGCCCGAGGGGTTGACCGAGAAGTTCTCGGCGTCCCGCCAGAAGTTCTGGGTGGCGTTGCCCTGGAACCAGTCCGCCTCGGCGTGCACGGCGCCGTTGATGGTGACGTCGTCGGGGGAGAGGCCGAGGCCCGCCACCTGGGTGTAGAAGCCCACGTTGGCATCGACGTTGTAGGTGCCGGGCTTGAACAGCAGGGCGTACCTGGCGCTGCCGAACTGGTTGCTCTCCTGCTGGGAGAAGACCGAGTTCAGGGTGGACTGGATGGTCGCGGCCGGCATCGACGGGTCGAAGATCTTCACGTTCGGCCCGAAGTCCGGGGTGCCCGCCGGGGGCGTCGGGGTGCCGAAGGAGAAGGACTGCGCGCCGGTGCCGTTGCAGGTGTACTGGCCCAGCTGGACGCTGTCGGCGGCCGAGGCGGCCGGCACGTCCAGGCACTTGCCGCTGTTGCGGTTGACGAAGTGGTAGTAGCCGCCGCCTTCGGCGACCGGCTGCCACTGCTGGTTGAGGCCTCCGGAGTAGGACCAGAGCTGGACGAGGGCGTTGTCGGCGGCCGAGACGCCGGTGACGTCCCAGGCGCGGCTCGCGTCGATCCGGCTGTTGACCCGGACGTTGCCGGCGTCGGTGCCCTGGAGCTGCCACTGCTGGGCGGTGGTGCCGTTGCAGGCGTACTGCTGGACGGCGGTGCCGTCGGTGGCGGCCGCCGCGCGGGCGTCCACGCACTTGCCGTTGGCCTTGCTGACGACGGTGGTCCAGCCGGTGGGCAGGGTGTCGGCGGCCTGGGCGTGCGGTGCGGCCCCGAGGGTGAGCCCGACGGTGGCCAGCAGGGCGCCGGTCACCGTGAGCGCCAGGCCGCGGTGACCCGCCGCGGGCGGTTTCGGCCGCGCGGGCGGCTGGAGTTCGGCTGTGGTCATGAAGGTCCTCCATCTTCGGCGCCGATGGGGCGGCGCCGGCGTAGGGGCCCGCCGGCCGGTGGTCCGCTCATCGGCGGGCGGTCGGCCGTCGGGGGTGGGGCCTGGTGTCGCGTGAGCTCGTGCTGCCTCGCGCGGGGCATGCCGAGCCGGCCGGCGATCGGGGTCGGGGGCCGTCGCGGGTACTGCCCGAACGTCGGCGCGGTGGCGCGAACGGGCTTTGTTCGGCTCTTAGTTCAAGTCGCGATTTAACTGGTCTGGACAGGGCCGCGTCAATACTCCGGGCGGAGTCGGCTCCTGGGTCGGCGGCGGGATCCGCCTGGCGCGGTGGGCGAGTTGACGACCGCGGCGGCACGAACGGCCAGCTCCGCGGGCGGGGCGAGGCCCCGGCGGCCCCGGCTTTAAGGCGGGGTACCCGGCGCCGGGATCGCAGCTGCGGGGAAAAATATTGCGGGCTACGCAATATTGCCTGTCGCGCAGATTCTCCCTAGGGTGGAGCCATGACGAACGACGTGCCGGGGGTCGGCGACTCCCCGGGAGGGCTGCGGGAGCGCAAGAAGCTGGCCACCCGGCAGGCCCTGAGCTGGGCGGCGCTTCGCCTGGCCCAGGAGCGGGGGCTGGAGAACGTGCGGATCGACGACATCGCCGCCGAGGCAGGGGTGTCGCCGCGGACCTTCAACAACTACTTCTCCAGCAAGTACGAGGCCATCGTCTCCCGGAACGCGGACCGCATGCGGCGGGCCGCCGAGGCCCTGCGGGCCCGGCCGACCGACGAGCCGCTCTGGGACGCCCTGGAGCGGGTCGTCCTGGCCAACTTCGAGGAGGCGGACCGCAGTCCGGATCCGGCCTGGACGGCCGGCGTGCGCCTGCTGCTCGCCGAGCCCGCCCTGCAGGCCGAGATGGTGAAGGCCGGTGCGGCGGCCGGGGGCGACTTCGCGGCCGCCGTCGCCGCGCGGACCGGCACCGACGCCGCCGCCGACCTCTACCCGGGCCTGGTCGCCGCCGCCGTGCTGGCGGCCCAGCAGACGGCCACCGACCGGTGGCTCCGGGCCGACCCGCCCGTCCCGCTGCTCCCGCTGGTGCGGGAGGCCCTCGGGCTGCTCGCCGCCGGGCTGCCGGACCCGTCCGAGGGCCGCAAGGCGGGGTAGCGCCCGCCCGGCCGTCCCACGTCCTCGGTGGCGGGCCCTGCCCGCGCCGGGGCGGTCCCGGTCATGTCGTTGTCATGCCCTGTTCACTCGGTGCGGCAGGCCGGGATCAGCCGTGCCCCGATCAGTCACACCGCGATCAGTCACACCGCGATCAGTCACGCCGCGATCAGTCACGCGCTGACCAGCCATGCCGTGACCAGCCATGCCGTACCGAGGGCCGCCCGTAGGGCCCACGGCAGATCCTCCGGAGGAGAAAACCGATGACACTCGACGTCCTGATCGCCGGCGCCGGCCCCAACGGGCTGATGCTGGCCTGCGAACTCAGCCTCGCCGGGGTCCGCCCGGTGGTCCTGGAACTGCTGCCCGAGCGCAGCGCCGAGCCCAAGGCCAACGGACTGGTCGGACAGGCCGTCCGGCTGCTCGACCACCGGGGCCTCCACGAGGCCCTGGGCGGCGGCCCCGGTGCGCCCAGGCCCGTACCGCACTACGTCTTCGGCGCCTTCACGCTCGACCTGACCGGGCTCGACCCCAACCCCGTCACCATCCTGCCCGTCCAGCAGCGCCGCCTGGAGCAGCAGTTGGAGGAGCGCGCGGTGGCTCTGGGCGTGGAGATCCGGCGCGGGCACCGCCTGGTCGCCCTGACCGGGGAGCACGGCGACGGGGATCCGGCCGGGGAAGCCCCGGGCCCGGTGACCGTCGACGTCGAGGGCCCCGGGGGCCGCTACCGCCTCCACGCCGACTACCTGGTCGGATGCGACGGCGGCCGCAGCACCGTCCGCAAACTCGCCGGGATCGCCTTCCCCGGTGTCACCGGCCCCGACCTGGTCTCCAGGACGGGCCACGTCACCCTGCCCGAGGCGCTGCTGGTGCCGGAGAGCGGCGAACTCGACATCCCCGGCTTCGGCCGCCTGCGGCCGTTCACCCACACCCGCACCGAACGCGGGGTGGTCGTCTTCGCGGCGCCGGAGCCCGGGAAGCCGCTGCTCAGCACCTTGGAATGGGGCCCGCCGCCGGCCGGCGAGGACGGACCGATGACACTGGCCGAGCTGCGCGCCAGCGTCGGCCGGGTGCTCGGCGTCGAGCTGCCCGTCGAACCGCCGACCTCACCCGGCCCGCACCTGCTGCGCCGGATCACCGGCGGGAACACCCGGCTCGCCGAACGCTACCGGCGGGGGCGGGTGCTGCTGGCCGGCGACGCCGCGCACGTGCACTCGGCGGTCGGCGGGCCCGGCCTCAACCTCGGGCTGCAGGACGCCGCCAACCTGGGCTGGAAGCTCGCCGCGACCGTCCGGGGCTGGGCGCCGCCCGGCCTGCTGGACACGTACCACGCCGAACGCCACCCGGTGGGCGAGCGGGTGTTCATCCACTCGCAGGCCCAACTCGCCCTGATGGCACCGGGTGAGGGCGTCACCGCGCTGCGCGGACTGTTCGCCGAGCTGCTGGCCGACACGGCCAACGTGCAGCACATCGCCGACACCCTGGCGGGGAGTGACGTCCGTTACGCCACGACCTGCGCGCACCCGCTGGCCGGGCGGTTCGCACCCGACGCCGATCTGGAGACCGCCGCCGGTCCGATCCGGTTGGCCGAACTCATGCGGGGAGGGCGGCCGTTGCTGCTGGACCTGACCGGCGGGGCCGGACTGCCGGCGGCCACCGCGGCGCCCTGGAAGGACCGGGTCGACATGGTCACGGCCGGCTGCGCCGCGCCGCCCGCCGCCGCCCTGCTGATCCGCCCGGACGGCTACGTGGCCTGGGCGGCGGCGGCCGGTGAGCCGGACGGGCAGCTCACCGAGGGGCTCCGTACGGCGCTGGCGGCCTGGTTCGGCGCGCCCGCCGCGGCCTGAGCCGGCCCGGCCGGGCACAGGCGCACCGGTGCCGTCCCCGGCGGTGCGGCAGCACGGCCGGGGACGGCGGTTCGGGCGGGCCCGGCCCGGTCGGGGCCGGGCCCACGGATCAGCAGGCGCCGTCGTCGGCCCAGACGCCCCACTGGCCGCTGGCGGTCGGGACCTCGTTCAGCGTCCACCACTTGGCGTGGTACTTGTGGCCGGCGTACGAGACCTTGTTGCCGTTGGTGTAGGTGGTGCCGGCGTTCCACGGCGGGTCGGTGCAGACCCCGCCGGGGTTGGTCGGGGAGACGGTCGGCGAAGTGGTGGCGGTGGGGCTGGCGCTCGGGGTGCTGGTGGGCGGGACGGCGCCGGCGAACTTCACCGTGTACTTGGTGAAGTCCCAGTCGGCCTGGGCCACGCTGGAGCAGGCCCCGGACAGGCCGGGGTCGACGGTGCCGGGGCACTGCCGGTCGCGGTTGACGGACCAGTAGGTGTAGCGGGCCAGCCCGTGCGAGGTGGCGAAGTCCAGCACGGTCTGGAAGTCGGCCTGCTTGAAGTACTCGGCGGCGTCGGTGCGGCCGTTCATCAGCGAGACGCCCTCGTGGGCGTAGGCGACGGCCTCGCTCCAGCCGAAGGTGGTGCGCAGCAGGCCGTTGAACTTCACCAGCGCGTCGGTCTGGGCGGCGGCGCCGTTGAACCCGCCGTCGAACGGCATGATGGAGAAGTTGTTCGGCGTGAAGCCCTGCGACTTCGCCTCGTTGAGCATCTGCTGCCCGAACCAGCCGGTGCCGGCGTTGGTTCCGGCCGTGGTGATCGAGACGTACAGGCCGGGGTTGTTCTGCTGGAGGATCCGGGCCGCGCCGATCTCGTTGTGGATGGCCGCGGTGTTCTCGTACTCCGGCTCCTCCAGGTCGAAGTCGATGGCCTTCAGCGCGTACTTGGTGATGACCTTCTGGTAACCGGCGGCGGTCGCCTCGGGGGTGCCGCAGCTCTGGCCCAGCTTGTTGCCGCCGTAGCCGCCGATCGAGACCGAGACGTCGCCGCCCTTGTCGCGGATCTTCTGGATCACGGCCGGCATGGTGGTGTCGGTGTCGATCGAGGAGGTGCCGCCCCAGGCGGGCTTGCAGCCGCCGGAGTCGAGGATGAAGGCCAGCTGGAAGGCCTTCTGGCCGGTGGCGTCCATCACCGCCGCGACGTCCGGCGGGCTGTTGTCCTCCGGCATCAGGTACGGCGCGGAGGCGTACCAGTTGCTGCCGAGGGCGGTGGTCGCGTTGGCGGAGGCGAGCGCGTCGCCGCCGGTGGCCAGCGCGGTCAGGCCGCCGGCCAGCAGGCCGAACGCGGCCATGGCCGTCACGGCGCGGCGGCGCCGGCGGTGGCGGCCGGGTACGGGAGGTGCGGATGTCACCGGAGGCCGGCTTCGTTCCATGGTGAACCTCTCAGGGCAGGCTGTGGGGGAGGCCGCCCCGCCCAAGGTGTGGGAGGCCGTGACCGGTACGCCGGAGGGGACTTGGGCGCCGGGCAGCGGGCGGATCGGCTTGCCCCTAAGTTGGACTAGACCAGTTGACAGGTCAAGGCCTGAACGCCCGCGGAGTGCTCACGGTCGATGATTTGACCAACCGTTGACCCTGCGACAAGGTCCGCCGGGCGGCCGGCCCGCGGCCCGGCGCAGCCGGAAGGGGCGCACCACGCAGCCTGTGCGTGGTGCGCCCCTTCCGCGAGGGGGCCGGCCCGGGCGCCCGGGCCCCGGAGCCTGTCGGGCCGGGAGCCCGTCAGCCCTGGGCGGACGGCTCGGAGGGGTTGAGCAGGACGAAGTCCGCGCCGTTCGGGTCGAGGCAGACGGCGAGCCGGCCGACCCCCTCCGCGTTCTCCGGGCCCATCTGGACGCTGCCGCCGTTGCCGCTCACCTTGGCCACCGAGGCGTCGCAGTCCGCGGTGCCGAACACCGGGTGCCAGTAGGCCTTGCCGCCGGTGGCCTGGAGGAACTGCGGCGGAAGCTCCATCAGGCCGCCGTGCATCCGCTCGGGCGGCAGCCCGGCCGGGGTGATCAGGGTGTACACGCCCTCGTCGCCGCCGGGCAGGGGCTGGTCCTGGTACGTCCAGCCGAGGACGCCGCCGTAGAAGGCCTGGGCCGCCTTGGAGTCGGTGGTGTACAGCTCGATCCAGCTCAGGCTGCCGGTGGCGTCCACGCTTTCCAGGGCCGGTCCGCTGCCGCCCGGCTGCCAGACGGCGAACTGCCCGCCCTGCGGGTCGGTGAGCTGGGCGATCCGGCCACCGTCGGGGATGTCGAACGGCTCCGCGCGCACCGCGCCGCCGGCCTCGGTGACGGCCCGGGCGGTGGCGTCGGCGTCCGCGACGCGGAAGTAGACCATCCAGGCCGACCGGGCGCCCTCCTCGGTGAGCTTGCCGATCGCGCCGACCGTGCGGCCGCCGAGCTTGAAGACGCCGTAGCCCTGCGCCTCCTCGCCGTAGGACTCGAATTCCCAGCCGAAGACCGCGCTGTAGAAGCCGGCGGTGGCCTTGACGTCCGGGGCGCCGAGGTCGAGCCAGCACGGGGAGCCGGGAACGAAGTCAGTGGTGATCATGATGATTCCCTTCGGGTGTCCCTTGCCCAGTCAGGGTGGCACCCGCCCCCGGCACCCGCCCGTCACCTGCGGCAGTCGGGGGACGCCCGGGCCCGGATCCGGCGGGCCGCCGACCCGCCGGACCCGGGCGCCGGATCAGCCCCGGGGGAGGACCAGCGACTGGACCTCCGGCAGGTGGCGCCAGTCGCTGGAGACGATGCTCGCGTGCGCGGCGGCCAGCTGGGCGGCCCGCACGCGGGCCTGCTCGGCGGTCGGGTCGGTGGCGCTGATCGCCGGGGCGACGTTCTGGGCGTCGGTCATCACCAGCAGGTAGTGCCGGGCGTCGTACCAGCCGGTGTCGACGCCGGAGACGTAGGCCGCGGCGTCACCGTCGAAGACCACGAACCAGGGGCGGATCGAGGTCTCCGCGTACTGGTCGCGCGGGTCGCCGGAGCGGGCGCCGTGCACGACCGGGAAGACCTGGGCGCGCGAGGCCTGCCCGGACGCGACGAGGTCGCGCAGGTGGCGGGCGTACTCCACGTCGGTGTGCAGGGTGTCGAAGGGGTTCTGCTCCTCGACGGTGCCGGGGATCACGTCCAGCAGGACGCGCCCGGCGAGCGCGCCGCGGCTCGGCCAGTTGCCCGCGCGGGCGGCCTCGTCCAGGGTGGCGTACGAGCCGCCGCCCGGCTTGGCGAGCAGGTCGGCCGGGCGGAACACGGCGCTGCCGAGGTGCGCCGCTATCAGGGCGTCGAGCTGGGCCGGCCCCATCCCGCGGTTGGCCGCGAAGCCGCCCTTCAGCTCCAGCTTGACCACCAGCGGGCCGGCGCCGGGGTGGGCGCCGAGCCAGACCCGGATGTCGTCCAGGCAGGTCTCCAGGTTCTTGTTGGCGCCGCCGCTGTAGAGCTGCGCCGGGGTGGTCGCGGTGACGCAGTTGTTGGCGTTGCCCAGCGGGTTGGAGTGGCTCACCTTCCATTCCTTGGTGACGGTGTCCGTCCACGCGTCGAGCTCGATCATGCCGGTACCCGTGTCCAGGGCCTGGGCGAGGAAGGGGAAGGCGGCCGGGTCGTAGGTGTTGTGCAGTCCGACCGTGGTCGCGGAGCCGAACGGGAGGTCCGCCGGGGCGGTCGCCTCGGCCGCCTCGGCGGGTACGGCGACGGCGACCGCGGAGGCGGCCAGGAACAGGGCGGCGGCGGCGATGATGCGGCGTACGGACACGGTGTCTCCTCGTCAGATGCCGGGACGGCGGCCAAAGCCTGGTCCATCCGAGCGGATTCGAGGTGACATGACAAGGAATTCTCCTGACACCGCGTCGGAAGACCTCCGAACGGCGACCGGAGTGACGGGTGAGGCGGGGCGGACCGAACCGGCGCCCGGTCGGCGGGAGCTGGCGGCACCCGTGGGGCGGGGCGGTGCCGGGCGGGGCGGCCCCCGCTCACCGCCGTCGCGCTGCACAGCAACTCCGCCTCCACCGACAACTCCGCCCGGCCGGACCTGACGGTCCGGCTCAGCCGGGACGACGGCGCGCGAGGTGGTCGCACGAGGTGCTGCTCAAGGCCCGGCACGTCCGGCTACTCCAGCGCGGCCGTGCTGGCCGACGGCACGGCCGGCGACCTCTGCGAGATCGGCGGCACCGGCGGGGTCGTCTACACGGCCTTCACCCTCGGCTGGGTGGAGGGCACCTGAGCCACCGCGCCGCACGGCGGCCGGGCCGCCCCGACACCTTGCGCAGGTGTCGGGGCGGCCCGGCCGGGGTGGCGGTGCGGGACGGGTCAGCGCCGGGTCACTGGTACACCCGGACGTAGTCGACCAGCATCTTCTGCGGGAAGACGGTGGTGGCGTCCGGCGAGCCGGGCCAGTCCCCGCCGACCGCGTTGTTGAGGATGATGTAGAAGGGGTGGTCATAGACCCACGGGCCGCGGGTCTGCTCCAGGGTGCTGCGGTTGACGGTGAAGAAGGCGTTGCCGTCGACCGAGAAGGTCATGTGGCCGGAGTCCCAGTCCAGGGCGTAGGTGTGGAAGGCCGAGGCGAAGTCGGTGCCCGGCAGCGTGTACGGCGAGCCGTAGCCGGCGGCGCCGAAGTAGGCGGGGGCGTGCAGCGTGGAGTAGACGCTGTCCGCGACCTTGCCGACGTGCTCCATGATGTCGATCTCACCGCAGTTGGGCCACGGCGTACCGGTCTTGAAGTCGGAGCCGAGCAGCCAGAACGCCGGCCACAGGCCCTGGGTGCCGGTCACCTTGATCCGCGACTCGACGTGGCCGTAGGTGAAGTTCAGGTGGTCCGAGGTGTTGATCCGGCCCGAGGTGTACTGGCAGACGGTGCTGCCGCTCAGCGGGTCGCGCGGGCAGGCGGAGCCGGGGGTGACCTCCTTGCGCGCCTCGATCACCATGTTGCCGGTGCCGTCCTGGTACGTGTTCTTGTTGCCGGTGGTGTAGTACTCCAGCTCGTTGTTGACGCCCGCGCCGGCGTCGCTGGTCCACTTGGACTGGTCCGGTCCGGTGCCGGCCGAGGCGTTGAACTCGTCGCTCCAGACCAGCTTCTGGGGGTTGCCCGGGTTCGGCGGGGTGGCCGGCGGGGCGGTCGGGTTGCCACCGGTGCCGTACACGTCGAAGCCCCAGAGCGAGTAGCCGTACGCGGTGCCCCGGGCGGTGCCGTACATCCGGACGTAGCGGCCGGTGCCGGAGACGTCCAGGGTCTCCTTGAAACCGGCGCCGGTGGTGGTGGAGTAGATCGTGGTCCAGTTGGCGCCGTCGGCGGAGGTCTGGATCTGGTAGGCCTTGCCGAAGGCCGGGTCCCACTGGAGGACGACCTTGCTGATGGTGGCGGTGGCCCCCAGATCGACCGCGATCCAGGCCGGGTCGCTCCAGCCGGTGGTGGCGTTGGTGGCCCAGCGGGTGGCGGCGTTGGCGTCGAAGGCCTTGGCCGGCGTGCAGCCTGAGCAGTTGCCGTCGTCCTGGAAGGTGGAGGCGGTGGCGGGCTTGGCGTAGGACAGCAGCACCGGGCCGTTGTCGGCCGGCGTGCCGGTGAACACCTGGAACTCCCAGAGCGAGTAGCCGTACTGGGTGGCCCGCTGGGTGCCGTACATCCGGACGTAGCGGCCGGTGCCGGAGAGCGTGATCAGCTCGGTGGCGCCGGGACCGGTGGTGGTGGAGTAGACGGTGGTCCAGGTGGCGCCGTCGTTGGAGATCTGGATCTGGTAGGCCTTCGCGTAGGCGGCCTCCCAGCTCAGCTGGACACCGCAGACCGACTGGACGGAACCGAGGTCGACCTGGACCCACTGCGGGTCGGTGGCCGAACTCGACCAGCGGGTCCCCGCGTTGCCGTCGAAGGCCGCGCTCGCCGGGGTGCCGGCGTTCTCGGCGGTCGACGCACCGGCGGTGTGGTTCAGCGCCGCGTTGTTGCTGCTGCACCCGCCGCCGGTGCCGCCGCCGCCGCTGCCGTAGACCTGGAACTCCCAGAGCGAGTAGCCGTACTGGGTGGCCCGCTGGGTGCCGTTCATCCGGACGTAGCGGCCGCTGCCGGTGACGTTCAGGGTCTCGGTGCCGCCGGCGCCGGTGGTGGTGGCGTTGATCGTGGTCCAGTTGGCGCCGTCGGTGGAGGTCTGGATCTGGTAGGCCTTGGCGTAGGCGGCCTCCCAGACGAGCACGACCTGGCCGATCGTCACGGTCGAGCCGAGGTCGACCTGGATCCACTGCGGGTCACTCGCCGAACTCGACCAGCGGGTACCGGTGTTGCCGTCCACAGCGGCCGAGGCGGGGGTGCCGACGTTCTCCACCGAGGAGGCGGTCACCGGCTTGCCCTGGGACAGCAGGGTGCCGGCGGCCCGCGCGGGGCTCCCGGTCACGGCCAGCACGAGGCCGGCGATCATGGCGACGACCAGCAGCAGGGTGACGGAACGGCGTCGCTGCGCCGGACCGGACCGTGTTCGGAAGTCGAAAGGAAGGGTGAGCACGAAACCTCCTGGGGGAAGCGGTTCCGAATGGGTGGGGGTGACGCTGCGGATCGCTGGAGAGTTCGCACAGCCGGGCGGGCGAGGGTGGGGAGAACGCTCTCCGACAGAGGTGATGATTGCGGCGACGTTTCCGACGTGTCAAGGCATGTGCACGCGGAACCATTCGATATGTCGCTCTTGTACGAGTTCTGACATCAATTCTGAAACACGGGGGACACTTTGCGGGAGCTCGCCGGAAGGCAGGTCGCGGGCATGCCGAAGGGGGTGGCGGCACCGCCGTGCCGCCACCCCCTGGTCCGGCGCTCAGGTCAGCTCAGGGTCACCGTCGGGGCCGGATTACTGCCGCTCCAGGTGCCGTTGAAGCCCAGGGTGACCGAACCGCCGGGGCCGACCGCCCCGTTCCAGGCCGCGTTGGCGCAGCTGACGTGGGCGCCGCTCTGGCTGCAGACACCGCTCCAGGCCTGGGTGAGTTGCTGGCCGGCGGTGAAGTTCCAGTCCAGGTGCCAGCTGCTCAGCGAGGCGCCCGCCGGGCAGCTGACGGTGACGCTGCCGCTGAAGCCGGTGTTCCACTGGTTGGGCACCGCGTAGACGGCCGTGCAGCCGCTGCCGCCGGGCGGCGGCGAACTGGTCGCCGTCGCGGTCACGGTAGCCGTCGGACTCGGGCTCGGTGAGGCCGAGGCCGAGGACGAGGGCGTCGGAGAGGGGGAGTTGGACGGGGTGACCGTGCCGCCCAGGGCGGTGGCCACTGCCCGTACCGCGGGCTTGGGCTGGTAGTTCTGGTCGTACAGGGTCGCCGCGCCGTAGCCGGAGAACACGTCCGGCACCCAGGAGTCCGCGTCCGAGACGTCCCAGCCGGTGATCCCCTTGCAGCGGGCGACCGCCAGGCAGGCCTTCACCACCGTGCCGTAGTCGGTGGCCTGTTGGGCCAGCTTGGCCTCGGTGGCAGGGGTCTGCATCCGGACGTCGAGCTCGGTGACGGCGACGTCCACCCCGAGATCGGCGAAGCGCTGGAGGTTGGCCTGCAGGGTGGACGGGACCTGTCCGAGCACGAAGTGCGCCTGGAACCCGACCCCGTCGATCGGGGCGCCCTGGGCCTTGAGCGAGCGGACCAGGTTGTAGAGGGCGTCGCTCTTGGTCCCCAGCCCCTCGACGTTGTAGTCGTTGATGTACAACTTGGCGGCCGGGTCGGCCTGGTGGGCCCAGGTGAGGGAGTCCGCGACGAATCCGGCGCCCAGCGTGCCGTACCAGGGCGACGAGCGGAAGGTGCCGTCCTCGTTGAACAGCTCGTTGAGGACGTCCCAGGCGTAGATCTTGCCCTGGTAGCGCCCGACCTCGGTGGCGATGTGCTGCTGGAGGATGCCGCGCAGCTCGGTCGCGCCGAAGCCGCCGTTGGTCAGCCAGCTCGGGTTCTGGCTGTGCCAGACCAGTGTGTGGCCGCGGACCTGCTGGTTGTGGGCCTGCGCGAAGGCCACGATCTGGTCGGCCTCCGCCCAGGTGAAGCTGCCCCTGGTGGCCTCGACGGAGCCCCACTTCATGGCGTTCTCGGGGGTCAGCGAGTTGAACTGGCCGCCGGCCAGGGCCGCGTACTGGGCGTTGCCGCTGAGCTTGCCGCCGGCCACCGCGTTGCCGATGTACACGCCCTTGGCGGCGGCCAGGTCGCGCAGCGGCGGGTCGGCGGCCTGGGCGGCCCCGGGGAGCAGGACGGCGCCCAGCGCGGTGCACACCAGGGCCGTCAAGGCGAGGGCGGCACGCCGCAGCAGGCCGCCGGCCCGGGCGGGCGGCTCGGTACGGGCGGGGGCGGGGGTGCGGGCGTCGGTCCGGGCTGGCGGCTCGGCGCCGGGGGTCGGGTGTCGCACGGGTTTCCTTTCGGGTGGGGGAGTGCCGTACCTGGGGCACGCCGTGGACCGACGGACGGCGCCGGGCCCGCACCGGGGCAGGCCGGTGGGGGTCGGGCCGCCGCGCGGTCAGGCGCAGACCGCGCCGTTCCGGGTGAACGGCGCGGGGGCGTTGTTCACGCCGGGCTGGTCGGCCTGGAAGCCGAAGCTCGCGGTGGCGCCGGTGCGACGGCGCCGTTCCGTCCGAGGTCCTCGGCGGTGACGCCGGCCCCGCTCTGGGTCACGACGGCGTTCCAGGCGTTGGCGATCTTCTGGTCGGCGGGGAACGACCGGCCCGGTGACCAGCCCTGGAGGGCGGTGGGACCGGTGTTCTTCAGGGTCACGGTGGCGGGTGGTGCCCCGCCCCCGGAGTGCGACGGTCAGGAGGCGGTGCAGCCGAGCGTCGGCGCGGTGTTGCCGCCCGTCCAGGTGCCCTGCAGCCCGAAGCTGGTCGAACCACTGACCGGGAGCGTCCCGTTGTACGCCAGGCTGGTCGCAGTGACCGTGGCGCCCGACTGCTGCACGGTGGCGTTCCAGGAGCCGGTCAGCTGCTGGCCGGACGGCCAGGTCCAGCCCACCTGCCAGGACTTGGTGGCCGTGGTCGCGGTCACCGTCACGGTCGCCGTGAAGCCGGTGCTCCACTGGTTGTCGATGTGCCAGCCGGCCGTGCACCCGGCGCCGCCGGTGCCGCCGCCGGACGTGGTGGCGCTGACCGCGGCGGAGGCCGCCGAGACGTTCCCAGCGGCGTCCCGGGCCCGGACGGTGTACGAGTACGCGGTGGCGGCGGTCAGGCCGGTGTCGGTGTACGAGGTGCCGGCGGTGGTGCCCACCAGGGCGCCGCCGCGGTAGACGTCGTAGCCGGTGACGGCGACGTTGTCGGTGGCGGCCGTCCAGGCCAGCGAGACCGTGGCGGCGGTGGTGCCGGTCGCGGCCAGGCCGGCCGGGGTGCTGGGCGCCTGGGTGTCCCCGCCGCCCCCGCCCGCCGCGCCGAAGCCCGGCGCCTTCACATCGGCCAGGTAGGCGTCCTTGGTGGTGTTGACGGTCGTCCAGTCGTCGTTCAGGATCCCGCCGGTGTCACCGGAGTTGGGGTTCCAGGACCAGAACGTCCAGCTGATGCTGTCGGCCCCGTACTGCGCCGTCGGCCGCAGGTACTGCACCAGGGCCTTCAGCCACTTCTGGTCCACGGTGGCCTGCAGGGTGGTGCCGAACTCGCCGACCCAGACGGGGGCGATGTTCTGGTTGAACAGGTAGCCCCAGTTCTTGTCCCACACGCCCGGCATGTTGGCGGGGAAGGACGGGTCGGAGAACCAGGTCTGCTGGGCCACGCTGGTCGCGTAGTCGTGCACCGAGTAGACCAGCCGGTTCGGCACGTTCAGCCGGACGGGGTACTGCCCGGCGCCCTGGAGGTTGCCGCCCCACCAGTACGAGCTGCCGTTGAAGGACTGGTTGCCCTCGACGAAGACCAGCAGCTTGGGGTTGGCCGCCAGCACCGCGTTGCCGGCGCGTTCGGCGGCCAGCCGCCAGTCGATCGTGGTGTCGCCGCAGCCCCAGCAGGCCGGGTCGTGCGGCTCGTTGTGCAGGTCGATGCCGATCATGGCGGGCTTGCCCGCGTACCGGGTGGCCAGGGCGGTGAGGTCGTTGATCCAGGTGGTCTCGGGGACGGCGGCGGTGTACCAGAGCGCGGACTGGCCGGCCGAGTCGGGCCGGTGGCGGTCCAGGATGACCTTGAGGCCGGTGGTCCCGGCGTAGTCGACGATCTTGTCCATGACTTGGAGTGAGTTCAGGCCCTGAAGGTCCGCGTTCATGCCACCCGAGGTGTTGACGCTGACCGGTGAGGTGCCCTTGAAGATGTCGTCGCTGTAGGGCAGCCGGATGGTGTTGTAGCCGAGCGTCTTCATCTGGTCGATCATGCTCTTGTAGTCGCGGGACCAGAGTCCGTGCGGGACGTAGTTCGCGGTCTCGAAGCCGAACCAGTTGATGCCGGCGATGCGGACCGGTCGGTTGCCCTCGTCGAGCAGTTGGCGGCCGCTGGTGTGCCAGTAGCCGGAGCCGGCCGCGGTGGCGTCGGCCGTGGTCGCGGCCGTCGCGGCGGTCGGGGTCGCGGCGCCGGCGGCCTGGGCGGCCGGGACGGTGGCGATGAGCGCGGTTGACGCGAGGGCGACGGCCAGCAGGGCCTCGCGCAGGCGGCGTACGGGGTGGAGCACGTCGCTGTCCTCTCTGGGACGGTCCGGCAGGAGCTGTGACGGGCGCGCGGCGAACTTGGGCGGGACTGGGTGGGAGCGCTCCCATATGTGGCGTCGGAGGACGCCTTCGGTTCCTGCCGGAGGTGGGGGGATGGAGCCCGGTGGCGAACGCGGGCACGCCGAGTTGGCGGGGTCCAGTGAATCCATGGACAGTCGGGGCGTCAATAGCGAGTTCAGTATTCAATGCTTGAACGCAGTCGCCGGCCGCGACGCCGGGCCCGAGATCGGCAACCCGCCCACCCCGTGCACCGGTTGACGGACCGTGGGCCGGGCCGCGCGTCGGCGGTGTGATCTGGGCCGCCCGGCGGCCCCGGACGCGCGGGACGGGGGCGGCCCCGCCACGGACCGCCCCCGCCTTCACCGCTGTCGCCGGACCGGCCGGCCCGGCCCGGATCAGGCCAGCTGGGCCGCCTGCAGCCCCGCGTACGCCCCACCGCTGCGCAGCAGTTCGGCGTGCGAGCCGATCTCGGCGATCCGGCCCTCGTCCAGCACCACGATCCGGTCGGCGCCCTTGACGGTCGACAGCCGGTGCGCGACCACGAACACCGTCCGCCCCTGCACCAGCCGGCCCAGGGCCTGCTGCACCAGCGCCTCCGAGCGCGAGTCCAGCGCCGAGGTGGCCTCGTCCAGCACCAGCACCCGGGGGTCGCGGATCAGCGCACGGGCGATCGCCAGCCGCTGCTTCTGCCCGCCGGAGAGCCGCGCGCCGCGCTCGCCCACGACGGTGTCCAGGCCCTGCGGCAGCCGGTCGATGAACTCCAGTGCGTTGGCGTCCCGCAGCGCCGTACGGACGGTCTCCTCGGTCACGGCGGGCATCCCGTAGGTCACGTTCTCCCGGACGGTGCCCTCGAAGAGGATCGACTCCTGCGGCACCACCGACAGGAACTTGCGGTAGCTGCGCAGGTCCAGCGACTCCATGTCCTGACCGTCCAGCAGGATCCGGCCCTCGGTGGGGCGCAGGAAGCCGATCACCAGGTTGAGCACCGTCGACTTGCCGGCGCCCGAGCCGCCGACCAGGGCGATGGTCTCGCCGGGGCGCACGGTCAGGTCGAACCCGCTGACGGAGGGCCGGTCCGTTCCCTCGTACCGGTAGCCGACCCCGCGGAAGTCCACCCGGCCGCGGACCTGCCCGACCTCGGCCTTGCCGGAGTTGACCTCGAGGTCCGGGGCCTGCAGCACCTCGCCCGCCGAGCGGACGGAGGCCAGCCCCTTGCCGATCACCGGCGTCAGGCTCATCAGACTGGTCACCGAGCCGGTCAGGGTGGAGAAGTAGGCGCTGAGCATGACCACCTGGCCCGCGCTGACGTTCATCCAGCCGTAGTACGCCACCAGCGCGGAGCCGGCCAGGCAGCTCACCCCGATCGCGTTCAGCAGGATCCAGGTGAGCGCGCCGAACCGGCCGTTCAGCAGGTCCAGCCGCAGACCGGCGCTGAGCACCGTGCCGAGCGTCCGGTCGACCCGGCGCAGCGCCGTGCGCTCCAGCCCGTGGGCCCGGGTTATCGGGATCAGCGTCGTCATCTCGTTGATCCGGGACGAGAGCTGCTCGACCTGGACCCGGAACGACTCGTTGTCGGAGCGCAGCCGCTCGCGCAGTCGGACCACCAGCAGCGCCGAGGCCGGCACGATGACCAGGAACACCGGCAGGAACACCGGCGCCTGCACGGCGAGCACCAGCACGCCGCCGGTCAGCGTGGCGATGGCGCCCAGCCCCATGTCGGCGGTCTGCTGGGTGGCGTTCTCGATGCCCTCGACGTCCCGGACCACCTTGGCCTGCAGCACCCCCGCGCTCACCCGCGAGTGGTAGCCGATGGAGAGCTGCTGCATCCGGTGGCAGAGCGCCGAACGCAGCCGGGTGCCGGTGCGGCGGATGCTGCCGTGCATCCAGCGGACGTAGAGCAGGTGCAGCGGCAGGTTGAGCAGCAGGATCGCCAGCAGGACGGCGGCGTTCCACCAGAGCACCGAGATCGGCTGGTGCTGGACCACCACGTCGATGATGTTCGCGGTGATCAGCGGCAGCAGCCAGACCGGGGTGTGCTTGGCGAAGTAGGCGAGGACGGCGAGCAGCACCCGTCGCCGGTCGGGGTGGAACAGGTAGAGCAGGGTGCGGACGGGGTGTTCGCCGCGGTAGCGGTGGCTGAGCGGGCCTTCCGGCAACGCCATGTACGTCTCCTGGGGGCGGAGGTCGGTGCGGGGAGGGACGTGAGGGAGGCACCATCCTCGCAGCGCGGGCGCACGCCGCGACACTGCTTTTGGTGCCCACGTCCGCGGCCCCGGGCGGGCCGCCCGGGGCCCCTGCGCCGGCCTCCGGCCCTCGCGTCCGGCCCCGTGCCCAGGGTGCCGCGCCCGCGCCCGGGCGTCGGGACACCGGGCCCGCCCGGTACCGCCGCTCCCACCGCGCGCCCGTTCGGCGGTCTAACGTGCAGCCTGTACCCGCCGGACACGACGAGAGGTCCTTTTGATGCCCGAATCGCACAGCATGCTGTTCGTCACCTTCGACGACCCGGCGGCCGTCCGCGCCGCGTACGAGGAGGTCAGGGAACTGCACGGGGTGCGCCAGGCCGCGGTGCTGGAGCGCTCGGCCGAGGGCATCCTCGACGTGCCCGAGAGCTGGGTGCACGGCGCCGGGACGCCGACCGTGGTGAGCGGACTGCTGGGCGGCCTGGTCGGACTGCTGGGCGGCCCCGTCGGGTTCTTCCTCGGCTGGACGGCCGGCACCGTGCTCGGCGGGGCGACCGAGTTCAAGCGCTTCCAGGACGCCGCCGAGGGGCTCACGGTCTTCAGCAGCGGCCTGGCCGAGGGCGGGTCGATGCTGATCGTGGACCTGCGGGAGGAGTCGCCGGACCCGGTCGACGCGATCGCCGGGCGCCACGGCGGGCACCTGGTCCGCCGCCCGGCCGAGGAGGTCGAGGCCGAGGTGAGGGCCGCCCAGCGGACCGCGGAGGACGAGGTGCGCAAGGAGCAGGAGGACGCCGAGGGCTGACGCCCGCCGGTCGCCCCTCGTCCCCGGCGGGGTCAGCCGGCCGGGGACGCCTCTTCCTCGAACAGCCACCGCCCGCCCGGGCGGGCCGGCCGGGCGGAGACCACCCGCAGGACGGTCCGCTCCTCGTCCGGCTCGACCAGTACCACCCCGCGGGCGTGCAGTTCGTGGAGGCCGGCCCGGACGTCCTCGGCCGGGCCGCCGGGCGCCCCGAGCAGGCCGGCCAACTCCGCCACCGGCAATGTCACCGTGTCGCCGGCCCGGCGCAGCCGCAGTTCTCCCTCGTCCACCGCGAGGTCCAGCCAGAGCGCCTGCACCGGCACCTGCGGCCCGTAGAGCGGACGGAGCCTGGCCAGGCGCCGCATCATGCCGACGGCCCCCGGGGTGATCAGCGGGTCGGCGGCGGCCTTGTCCGGGCTCATCCCGGGCGCGACCGTGATCCACTCCTCGTAGCCGGGCGGCCGGAGCTCCCGCAGCGAGTACTCGACCGCGGCCCGCTCGCGGCGCGGCTTGCCGCTCTTCTTGCGTCCCATCCCGGGGTGTCCTCTCCGCTCGTGCCCTGACGGGCCTGCCCATTGAACACCCTCCGGATCCGGCTGCTCCCCCAGGGTCACGAACGGGGGCGCCAGGGGCCCCGGTGCGCGCCGGTGGGCCGACCGTAGGTGTACGACTCAGCCCTGCGGGTGATCATGAGGGCCGAACGGCCCTGAACGGGATTTCCGCAGGTCGCGCCTGGACACGCTGGTTGCCATCCGGCTCCCGCCCACGAAAGGCACCCCGATGGTCACCCTGTTCCTGCTCACCGCCCCGCTGCTGCTCGCCGTCGTCCTGGCCGGGTCCGGCCGCGGCCATCGGCGGGCCCGCCCGCCGGTGCACCGCCGACATAGCCGTGGCGCGGCCCGGCACGCGGCCCGGCGCCGGATCCCGGCCTGACCCGGGCGGATCCCCGTCCGGGTGAGGTCGTGGCCGGCCTCTCCTGAAGAAAGTTTCGGCCGGCCGGGTTTGCTCCCGGGAATCCGGGTCAGACGTCAGGTCGGGACGGCTCGTACACTCCCCCCGGGCGGGCCGCCCGCAGCGCAGCCCCGGACCTACCCCCCAGGTCCGGGGCTGCTGCACGTCCTCCGGCGGCCCGGCCCGGTGATCCGCCGCCCCGGTCCCCTCCGGTGATCGGCCGCGATGCCGACGGCCCATTCCCGGAAGGGAATTGTCCGGCCGCCCGGCGGCGGGCGAGAGTCATGGGGACCGCAGTCAGGGGCTCCACCGCACGCCAGGGGACAACGATGCCGAAGACCGACCCGCAGGTGCTCGCCGACCGCTACGCCGCGCTCTGGAACGAGCCGGACGCCGAACTGCGCCGCACCGGCGTCAGGCGGATGTGGCGGGCGGACGGTGTGCACGTGCTGCAGCCGCCGCAGGAGATGCGCAGGTCGGCCGTCGAGCTGGGCTTCGCCGACCCGGTGCTGGAGGCCCGGGGGTACCGGGAGCTGGAGGCGAGGGTCCGCACGGCGTACGAGGAGTTCGTGGCGCCCGGCGGCCTGCTGTTCCGGGCCCGTGCCGATGCCGAGCAACTGCACGACGTGGTCAAGTTCCACTGGGAGGCGGTGGACACCGGCACGGGCGAGGTGGGCGGGGTCGGCCTGGAGTTCCTGGTGCTGGACGAGGACGGCCGGATCCGGAGCGACTTCCAGTTCATCGAGAACTGACCGGCCGCGCGGCCGGGGGCGGTCCGGCGGCGCGCCCCCGGCGTCCCCCGTGGGGGCCGGTCACGATCGGTCGACGCTCATGATCCGTCGACGGTGATGACGATCTTGCCGCGGGTGTGCTTGCCGGCGAAGTCGGCCACCGCGTCGACGGCCCGGTCGAACGGGTAGCGGGCGCCCAGCTCGACCCGCAGCCGGCCGTCCGCCGCGCGGTGGGCGAGGTCCTCCAGGTCGCCGGGCGCCGGGTCGAAGGAGCCGATGTAGACCGGCGTCACCTCGCGCTCCAGCTCGGCCGGGCCGAACAGCGGGGAGACCAGCCGCCCGCCGGGCCGGGCGGCCCGCGCGGTGTCGGCCAGGCCCTCGCCCCGGTTGATCAGGTCCAGCACCACGTCGACGCCGCCGGGCACCAGCCGCAGGGTCTGCTCCACCACGTCCCCGGCGCGGTGGTCGACCGTGTCGGTGGCACCGAGCTCCCGGACGTACCCGGCGTCGTCGGCCGCGGCGGTGGCGATCACCCGGGCCCCGAGGGCGGTGGCGAGCTGGACGGCGTACAGGCCGATGCCGCCGGTGGCGCCGATCACCAGCAGGCTCTCGTCGGCGCCCAGGCCGACGGCGCGGAGCAGGCAGACGGCCGTCATGCCGGACTCCGGGATCGCCGCGCCGTGCTCGGCGTCCAGGCCGGCGGGCCGCCGGGCCAGCCTGGGGCCGACCGTCGCCACGGTGTACTCGGCCACCGTGCCGCCGGAGGGGACGAAGGCGAGCACCTGGTCGCCGGGCGCGTAGCCGGCGGCGTCGGGGCCGACCTCGGTCACCGTGCCGGCCACGTCCATGCCCACCACCAGGGGGTGGTCGACCGGGTAGAAGTCCTTCATCGCGCCGGTGATCAGGGCGAGGTCGAGCGGGTTCAGCGCCGCCGCGGAGACCTTGACCAGGACCTGGCCGGGGCCGGCGGCGGGCTTCGGCCGCTCGGCGAGGGAGATCCGGTCGAGCGGCTGGTACTCGGTCGAGACGAGGGCCTTCATGGCTGGCTCCTGACGGGGTGCGGGGGGAAGGGCCGGGCGGCCGCCACCGGCCTGTTGCCCGTACCTTTCTATGCCGCCTGCCGGGCCGGGACCCGGCGGGGAGCGGGGCGCGCCGCCGAATGGGGCACGGCGCCGCGTCCCGGCCGCCGCCGAGGGGCCGCGCCCCGGCCCCGCGGTCGGAGGCCGGGCTCAGCCGGCGAAGTTCAGCGCGTACAGCCTCCGGACGTCCGGCTCGGTCACGAAGTCCATCGGGACGGTGCCGAGCACCGCCGGGCCACCGCTGCGGCCGGCGGCGGAGGCGTAGCCGGCCACCCGGGGGTTGATCACGTCGGCGGCCGTGTGCGGCCAGAGCCCCCAGCCCGAACTCGACGTGAAGGTGAGGAAGAGCCGCTGCGGGTCGACGGCGGCCCGGGCGGCGTCCAGGTGGGCGGAGACCTCCGGCCACTTGCGGGAGTCGAGTTCGAAGACGGTGCCGATCTGGTAGTCGTCCTCGATGTCCGTCAGCGGGCCGCCCCAGCGGATACCCGGCAGGGCAGGGTGGTCGGCCAGCACCACCACCCGGCCGCGTACCTCGTCGAGCCGGGGGACGCCGTCCTCCGTCCGCAGGAGCCCGGGCCAGCGGTCCCGGTAGCCGGCGAAGACCGCCCCGAACTCGGCGTCGGAGGCGGTCGAGTACTCCTGCCGGACGCGCATCAGCAGGGTCTCGCGCGGGTGCGCGGCGAGGAAGGCCTGGCAGGCGTTGAGCACGTCGCCGAAGAAGACCTGCTGGAACACCGGGCCGTGGTGGATCGCCAGGACGCCGTTGATCAGCCGGCAGCGGATGTCCAGGAACCGCACGCCTGCGACGAGCTGGGCGGCCAGCGGGAGCGTCTGGGTCTCGGTGAGGGCGCCGCCGTGGAGGGAGCAGGTGTCGTGCGTGCCGGGGACGGTCAGCCGCGCCAGCGGGGTCTGTCCGCCGAGGGCGCCCATCCAGTCCGCGCCGCCGGGCAGCGTGCCGGGGGCGGCCGCGGCGGGGCCCGGGCCGAGGCCCGCCAGCAGCCCCGCCGTCCCGGTGGCGAGCGCTCCGCGTGTGAAGACGCGCCTGGTCATCGTGCGTTCGGTCGGACTCACGGGCCACTACCTCCGAAGACGGCGGATCATGACATGGACATTATCGATGGATGGGCCGTCCGGATAGACCCGTGCAGGAGGACGGGCCCGGGCGAATCCGGCGGACGCTGCGCGCCGCCCCGGCCGGGGCGAACCGCCCGCCCCGGCTGCGCGCTACCCACGGGTAGGCCGGGTCGGGGCGGTACGTCCGCCCGGCGTGGCGCGGCGGCAGATGATGCCGGGGCCGCCGTGACCGGCGATGATCGGAGCAGCCGCCGGGTCGGACAGGCGGACCGGACGCGCCGTGCACCAGCCGGCCGCTCCGGGACCTGGACGCGGCGACGGGCCTGGGGCAGCCGCCCCCTCCCGCCGTTCGCGCCGCGTGAGGAGGACCTCTCATGACAGTTGCACGGGCCAAGGCCCCGGCCGGCAAGAAGGCGGCCCCCGGGAAGAAGGCAGCACCCGGCTCGAAGGCGGCCCCCGCGGGGCTCACCTTCGATCGGAGCCACACCCCCCAGGAGCGGGCCGCCCGGGGCAAGGCCGCCCGGACGACGTCGCCCAGGTCGGGCCACGGCTGGTTCGAGCCTCCGGCGGGCCGCGCGGACCCGGTGGACCTCCTGGAGCAGCAGTCGGCCGAGCGGCTGGCCGAGCTCATCCCGATCCGCTACGGCCGGATGACCGAATCCCCGTTCCGCTTCTACCGGGGCGCCGCCGCGATCATGGCGGCCGACCTGGCCGGGAGCCCGGACTCCGGCCTGCGCACCCAGCTGTGCGGTGACGCGCACCTGTTGAACTTCCGGCTGATGGCCTCGCCGGAACGCCATCTGCTCTTCGACATCAACGACTTCGACGAGACCCTGCCGGGACCCTGGGAGTGGGACGTCAAGCGGCTGTCGACCAGCCTGGTGATCGCCGGCCGGGCCAACGGCTTCACCGACGACGAGCGGGCGGGCATCGTGCGCGCCGCCGTCGGCTCGTACCGTCAGCGGATGCGCGAGTTCGGCGGGATGCGTCGGATCGACGTCTGGTACGCCCAGGCGGACGTGGAGCGCCTGCGCGAGGTGGCCGCGGGGCGGCTGGAGAAGGCCGGGCGCAAGAACCTGGAGAAGGCCGTGGAGAAGGCCCACTCCCGGGACAGCCTGCAGGCCTACGACCGCCTCACCGAACTGGTCGACGGCCGGCGCCGGATCGCGGCCGACCCGCCGCTGCTGGTACCGCTGCGCGACATCATGCCGGACTCGGAGCACACCGCGCTGGAGGAGCGGTTCGGCCTGTTGGTGGAGAGCTACGCGCGCAGTCTGCCCTCCGACCGCCGGTACCTGCTCAGCCAGTACCAGGTGGTCAGCGTCGCCCGCAAGGTGGTCGGGGTCGGCAGTGTCGGCACCCGCTGCTGGATCATCCTGCTGCTCGGCCGGGACGACGAGGACCCGCTGTTCCTGCAGGCCAAGGAGGCCGGCCCGTCCGTCCTCGCCTCCCACGTGGGCGCCAGCGAGTACGACAACCAGGGCGAGCGGGTGGTCGCCGGCCAGCGGTTGATGCAGGCCACCAGCGACATCTTCCTCGGCTGGGAGCGGACGACGGGCATCGACGGTCGCCGGCGCGACTTCTACATCCGCCAGCTGCGCGACTGGAAGGGCATCGCGAAGCCCGAGCTCATGTCACCGCGGGGGCTGGGAGCCTTCGGCGAGCTGTGCGGCGCGACCCTGGCCCGGGCGCACGCCCGCTCGGGGGACCCGATCGCGATCGGCGCCTACCTCGGCGGGGGCGACTCCTTCGACCGCGCGCTGGTGGGCTTCGCCGAGGCGTACGCCGACCAGAACGAGCGCGACTACCGGGCCCTGGTCGAAGCGGTGGCCTCCGGCCGGGTGGTCGCGGAGCGGGAGCCCGCGCAGGACTGACGGGCCGCCCGAGGCGGCCCCCGCCGCCGGGCGGGGGCCGCCTCAGTGCGCGGGCACCCGCTGGCTGGCCACCAGCTCCCGGTAGGGCGTGCAGCGCTCCAGCAGGGTGGGATGGTCGCCCGCGTCGACCACGGCGCCCCCGGTCAGCATGATCACGTGGTGGGCGTGCTGGACGGTGGAGAGCCGGTGGGCGACCACGATCACCGCCCGGGTGGCCGCCAGGTCCTGCACGACGGCCCGGAACCGCTGCTCGTTCAGCCCGTCCAACTGGCTGGTGGGCTCGTCCAGCAGGACGATCTCGGCGTCCGAGAGCAGGGCGCGGGCCAGGGCCATCCGCTGGCGCTGGCCGCCGGAGAGGTCCGACTCGCGGCCCAGCGGCGTGTCCAGGCCCTGCGGCAGCCGGGCGATGTCCTCGGTCAGGCCGACGGCGTCCAGCGCGGCGGCCAGTTCGCCGTCACTGGCCTCGGTGGTGCGGCCGAGCTGAAGGTTCTCCCGGGCGGTGGCCTCCAGCAGGGTGAAGGCCTGGTCCACGTAGGCGATCCGGGACCGCAGCGCGTCCAGCGGCCACTGCCGGGCGTCGTGGCCGAGCACGCTGATCGAGCCGGAGGACGGCCGGATGAACCGGTCGATGAGCGAGAGCGTGGTGCTCTTGCCCGCACCCGAGGGGCCGACCACGGCGGTCAGGCCGGTACGGGCGGTGCTGAAGGAGATACCGCGCAGCGCGGCGTCGCCGGCCCCGGCGTGGGTGTAGGACACGGAGCTGAACACCACCGCGGGGGCGCCCGGCAGCGGGGTCGGGGCGGTCCGCCCGGCGTCCTCGGGGTCGCTCTCCGGGGCCAGGGCGAGCAGTTCGTTGCAGCGGTCCCGGGCGGCCAGGCCGGACTGCAGCCGGCCGAAACCGGTGGCCAGCGTGCTGACCGAGGGCACGGTCTGCAGGAGGTACAGCAGGAACGCGGCGAAGGCCGCCACCCCCAGGTCGCCGGCGGCCAGCCGGGCGCCGCCGGTCAGGATCACCGCGATCATCGCGAGCTGGTTGCCCAGCGTCAGCGCCGCCGGGATCAGCGCGCCGAGGCGGGCCCCCCGCAGCGAGACCGCCCGCAGCCGCTCGGCGTCGGCCGCCAGCGCGCGGGCGGCCACCGGCTCGGCCCGGTAGGCCTTGATGGTGGTGAGGGCCTCCAGGTTGGCGGTGAAGCGCTGCGCGATCTGCCCCACCGCGTTCTGCTGGCCGGTGACGTTGTCCTTCAGCCGACGCAGGATCAGCACCACCAGCACCGTCAGCACGGCCAGCGACACGACGGTGACCAGGGTGAGGACCCAGTCGATCCAGACCATCACCAGCAGCGTGCAGGTGACGGTCAGCGCGGCCAGCGGCAGCTGGGTGGCGATCTCCACCACCTGGCGCAGCAGCAGGGCGTCCGAGGTGATCCGGGCGGCGAGGTCGCCGGTGCCCTGCGCGCGGACGACGGCCAGTGGCAGTCGCAGCGCGTGGTCCATGATGCGGACCCGCAGCCGGTAGGTCATCCGCTCGCCGATCCTGGCCAGCAGGAACCCGGACACCGCCGTGGTCAGGGCGCCGCCGACGGCCGCGACGCACATCATCGCGATGTCGGGGCCCAGCGACCGGTGGGCGGAGAAGTCATTGATGATCTTCTGGACCAGCAGCGGCAGCGCGAGGGCCGCCACGGTGGCGCCGAGCGCGAGCAGCAGGGCGCAGGTGAGCCGGCCGGGATCGGTGGTGAGTTCGCGGCGCAGCCGCACCTTGTCCGGCGCGCGGTCGGCGGTGCGAGGGGGCTGGTCGGCCACGGCAACCTCTCTGACGGTGCGGTGCGGGGCTGTCCTGTGTTCTGCAGTGCGTTGCGGCGCGGCCGGGTGCGGTGCTGCCGGACGGCGCCGGACGGCGGACCGGGCCGGAGCGGCGGTGTGCCGCGCCGGCCCGGTGGCCGGCCGGGCCCGTGACGACGGCCCGGCCGGCTCCGCCGTGTCACCCGCCCTTGCGGGCGAGGGCACGGCTCAGAGGCAGATCAGCGTGCTGACGGTGCTGGTGCCACAGTTGAGGACGCTCAGCGAACTGGTGCTGGCGAGGGTGTCGTCGATCGGGGCCGCCTCGGTCTCGGGCAGCTCCATGGTCTGGAGGTCGAGGATCGCCATGACTGTCTCCTTCATCAAGAGGGTGGATCGCCCGGCCGGCGGCCGGGAGTCGGTGGGGGCGCGCCGGGCGCGCCCTGGGCGGTCGGGCCGGTGGGCCCGTCAGCCGGGGATGCCGGCGGTCGGCGCGGGCGCGCCGGACGGGCCGGTCCAGGGAAGGAAGGGCGTGCCGGCAAGGGCTGTGCCCAGTGCCAGCAGCACGCCGGCGGAGCCGGTGGCCAAGTCCGCCGAGAGCCGCAGCAGGTGGTCCCCGGGGAAGGCGAGTTCGCCCTGGTAGGAGATCTGGTGCAGGGTCAGCAGGGCTCGCTGCCGGGCCAGCAGGGCCGCACCGGACACCGTCACCGCGGTCGGGGCCCCGGCCGCCGTCGAGGTCCCGTCCGGGACCCCGTCCGCCGCCCCGGTGCCGGCCCGGGCGTCCGCCCGCCGCTGGGTCAGCGCCAGGTAGCCGAGCAGGCCGGCCCGTCCGTTGAAGAGCCCGGGCTGGATGATGAACTCGGGCTCGGCCGCCCGGCGGATCGCGGGTTCGTGCTCGGCCGAGGGGCTGTCGGGGCGGTGGGCCAGCAGGGCGTCCAGGGCGAGGCCGATGCCGGCGCTGCCGGTCTCCAGGTAGGGCAGCACCCGGCGTCCGTCGACCACCTGGAAGGTACCGTCGGCGACGCTCGCGCACCGGTCGAGGTCCAGTTCCAGCAGGTGCTCGGCCTGGTCCAGCAGCGCGTGTTCGCCGGTGTGCTCGTACAGCCGGATCAGCGCCAGGGCGGTGCCGGCGGCCCCGGCCAGCAGGCCGGCCCGTCGCCGCGGGTCCCCGCGGCCCGACTTCTCCAGCGCGTCGGCGGCGGACCGGGCGAGTGACAGCGCCTCGTCCAGCAGCCCTGGCTCGCCGGTTGCGGCGGCGAAGTGCAGCAGCGCCAGGGCCGTACCGGGGGCGCCGGTGCCGAGGCCCGGCCCGGGATCCTCGTCCGCCGCCGTGCCGAGGCGCCGCAGCAGTCCGAGCGCCTCCTCGCGCTCGCCCAGCAGGTCGAGCACGTAGGCCACGCCGTGCCCGCCGAAGTACAGCCCGGCCGTGGCAGGGCGGTTGCGGGCGGCGCGGACCAGCCAGCGGACGTGCGCGGGGTCGACGCCGGCGCCGCTGGCGTGCAGGGCGTACAGGACGCCGGCCGCGCCGTGCGCGAGGCCGAGGCCGCCGCGGGTGAACTGGGCGACGTCGCCGGGGAAGAGCCGGTCGGGGCGCTCGGGGGTGGCCATCGCCGCGATGCCGGCGGCGAGCGAGTCCCTGATCCGCGGCCAGTCGGGTGCCGGGGCGGCCAGCAGGGCGTTGGCCTCCGCACGGCGCCGCCCGAGCTCGGGGCGTGCGGCCCGGCCGTCGGCGGGGGAGGAGCCGAGCAGGCGGCGGATCTCCTCGGTGTAGCCGGGCGGCACCGGGAAGCGGCGCTCCAGGGCGTCCGCCAGTTCGCCGGCCTTGCCCGGGTCCAGCGCGGTGAGCTGGGCGAGCGGCAGGAACAGCCACAGCCGGATCGCGGCCAGCCCGTACCGGTCGATCTGCGTACCGGTGTAGCCCTTGGGCGCGGTGAAGCCGGCGGCGCCCAGCGCCGGGCGGACGAAGTCCTCGGCGGTGCTGGCGAGTTCGAAGTCGATGAAGCAGATGTCGCCGTCCGGCCGGATGATCAGGTTGCGCGGGTGGAGGTCTCCGAAGACCACCCCGCGGGCGTGGATCGCGGCCAGCGCCCGCTCCACCCGGTCCACGATGTCCAGCGCCTCGCGGGTGTACTGCGCCACCGTGCTCTCGTCGGCGTCCGGGTGGATCAGCGGGTAGTTGGCGGTCAGCCACTCGCTGAGCGAGCGGCCCTCGACGTACTCCTGGACCAGGAACTCGTGCTCCCAGGCGGTCAGCAGCCCGTGCTGCGCCGGTACCCCGGGCACCCCGGCCAGCCGGGCCAGGATGTCGTGCTCGTTGCGCAGACGGGCCACCGCGTCGACGCCGCGCTGGTCCAGCCCGGCGTACGGCCGGGCCTCCTTCAGCACCACCTGCGGTCCGTCGGCCCCGTCCCGGGCCAGGTACACGCCGCCGGCGTTGGAGAAGTGCAGGACCCGCTCCACGGTGTACGGCAGTCCGGAGTCCTTCTGCACCGCGCGCTCGGCCACCGCCGCGGCGATGACCGCCGGCACCGGTGCCCAGTCGGGGACGGAGAAACCGGCGCCGCGGACGTCCGGGACGAGGCGCCCGTCCGGTCCTTCGAGGGCGAGCACCCGCTCCCCGGCCTCGTTGCGGCAGTGACGTTCGGCGAACCCCCCGTACCGCAGGTAGAGCGGGCCCTCGGCCCAGCGCAGGTCGCTCAGGATGTAGGGGCCCCTGCGCCCGGCGAGCAGCCCGCCGAGGCCGTCGAGACATCGCTCCAACTCGGCGTCGTCCACGGGGTAGACGGTGCAGAACTTGCCGCTGGAGCCGCGCGGGGCGTACTTGGAGTTCTGCACCTGGAGGATCGGCAGGCCGCGCAGGAACTTGAAGGTGAGGTTCTCGCGCAGGCAGTAGGCGTAGACCTCCTCCAGCACCGCCTCGGCGTCCTCGGCGCACGAGGAGACGTGGATCTTCCAGCCCTGTGAGGGGAGTCGGACGCCGGTCGGGCGCACCACGGCCCAGATCTCCAGCTCGCCGCGCTCCCAGCCGGCCGGCAGGGGCCGGCCGACGGCCGCGAACTCCTCCTGGGCGCCCCAGCGCCGGGGCGAGTCGTAGAACAGCGGGTCGGCGTAGGCGTAGGCCTCGTACTGGTTGTCCAACGGAACCCTCCTCGGTGCGGGACGTACGCGGGTGGGGCGGCGAAGGCGCCGGCATTCGCGCCCCGCCGGGGAGGCAGGGGCCGCCGGGCGGACCGGCGACGGCGGCCCGGAAATCCCGGGCCGCGATGCGACTATCGAATTGTTGGGTCATCACGAGTTCGTACGCAACAGCGCAGACGAAGGTATTCAGCTGGAATATTCACCCCGGCGCGACCGGTCGCTTCCGGCGCGAGCCGGAGCGTGCCGGCACGCGCCGGTACGTACCGGGGTACGTACCCGAAGGGGTGCGGAGCGTCGGTCGCGGGCTGACCAAGGAGCCGTACCCGGCTCGTCGAACCCGTGTTGAACTGGCATGATGTGACGCCCGGTCGGATTCTCGGCGGGGCGTGGGGGCTGCCGGCGCGGTAGGGGCGGGGCGGCGCACGCGGGGGTGGTTCACCCCGTCGTCGGCCCGTCGTCACCGGAAGGCGTTCGTGAATTCGAGGAAAAGACGCGAACGAATGAAGGAAAGTCGATTCTTTGTGCTAATAACGGTCGAATTTCGGTGCACCGAATTCGAGCGGGCTTGGTCCTGTTTCCGGGCCCGTCCGCCGGGAGTTCCCGGCGGACGGTGGGGGAGCGTGCGGGCCGCTCCGGTCGCCGGGGCCGTCCTCACCGCGGCGGGAGCGCGAAAGGGCCCGGGGTGACGCCGCGTCGGCGCGTCACCCCGGGCCCGTGCCTGCCCGCGGGAGTGGATCAGCCCGGATTGCCCGCGTGGGTCAGGGTCTCCCAGGCGGTGAAGAGGTTGTCCGTCCCGGCCGGGCGGCGCTGCTCGGTCAGCGCCTGGGTGTTGTCCATGCCGTAACCGAGCCGGTTGTGCAGGGCGTTGAAGCCCACCTCGGTCACCGGGCCGAGGCCCTTGTCCAGGCTGCCGTTGCACAGCCAGGACGGCACGGCGGTGCCCAGCTCGTACTTGGCCTGGAAGCCGAGGGCGTGCCGGAGCCGGTCGGCCACCTCCGGGTAGAGGTCCTGGCCCTGGATCCGGCTGGTCTCCGCCACGTGGGCGATCGCCGAGAGGCCGTACCCGGTGTGGGTGAAGTCCCGGCAGGTCTCCTGGGTGAGCCCGTCGACGAAGGTGCTCTGGCCCTGCCAGTAGGAGACGATCTGGTCGCGGGTGTTCAGGCCGCTGCCCGGTGCGGTCCTCGGCAGCGCGCCGTCGGAGGCCAGGTAGATGTACGCGGGCACCCGGCCGCGGAACTTGGCGACCGCCTTGTCGTAGACCGTCCGGTCGTCGAGGAACACGGCGATGCCGATGGTGGCCTCGTTCATGCTCAGTTCCCAGTTGCCGTTGCTGTTGGAGCCGTTGACCACCTCGGGCAGGTAGACGTTGCGCAGCATGGTGCCGAACCGGGTGACCTTGTCGGAGGCCCAGCCGGTGTACGTGTAGCGGATGATCTCGGCGGCGCGCGGCCAGGTGGAGGCCGACCAGGCGCTCTGCAACGGTGCGTTGCTGTTGGTGTGGTCGGTGATGGTGCCGGACCAGGCGTCCATGATCTGGACGGCCTTGGCCGCGTAGCGGCTGTCCTGGGTGATGTACCACTCCAGCGCCAGGGTGTACGCCGCGATGGCGTCCTCGCGCTCGTCGGTGCAGCCGATGTTGGGGTTGGAGTACGAGCCGCACTCCACCACCGACCGCGGCTTCGGGGTCCGGCTGAGCGAGGCGTACCTGCTCGCGTGCATCTGGTCGTAGGCGGCCTTCCACGGCTGCTCGCCGGCCTTCACCTTGGCCCGCACGAAGTCGAGTTGGGCCCGACTGTCGAGCACTCCGGGGTGGGCGAAGGTGGTGGGCGCGGCCTCGGCGGCCGGGGCGGTGCCCAGGCCCGAGGCGAGCAGGGTCAGCAGTCCGGCCAGGGCCGGCAGCTTGCGCAGGTGACGGTGCACGGCGTGGTCCTCTCCTTCGGGCTCGGCCGCGGTCAGGCCGGCAGCAGCCACTGCTGGTTGGCGGCGCCGAAGCAGTCCCAGAGCTGCAGCCGGGTGCCGTTGGCGGAGCTGGGGCCGGTGGCGTCGACGCAGCGGCCGGAGACGGGGTTGACCAGGGTCGAGCCGCTGCCCGGCTGCCACTTCTGGGCGCCGGTGCCGTTGCAGTCCCAGAGCTGGAGCTGGGTGCCGTTCGCGGTGCCGGCGCCGGTGGCGTCCAGGCACTTGCCGAGGGCCTGCAGCGAACCGTCCGCGCCGACCGTCCAGTTCTGGGCGGCCGTGCCGTTGCAGTCGTAGAGCTGGACGGCGGTGCCGTTGGCGCTGGAGGCCGCCGCGACGTCCACGCACTTGCCGCCGTAGCCGCTGATCCGGCCGGTCGGGCGGGGGTTGCCGGTGCCGCCGCCGGTGATCCCGTTGAAGGTGCTCGCGAACTGGTAGGCGCTCTGCGGCGTCCCGCTGCAGCTGTCGGACAGGGTGCCGTTGGTGGCGCAGGCCTTGTCGCGGCCGAGCGCCCAGAAGGCCAGCAGCTGGATGCCGTTGCTGCGGGCGAAGTTGGTGAGGGTGGTGGCGTTGGCGGTGGTGAACACCTCGTTGGTGCTGTCGTTGACCCCGATCATCGGGGTGTTGCCCTCCATCGCCCACAGCTGCTGGGAGGTCTTGGTCGTCCAGATCTGCCCGAGCTGGGTGTGCAGCGCGGTGGCGGCGTCGGTGGCGGCCTTGCCCCTGTCCAGGGTGGGGCCGTAGTCCATGGTCATGATGTTGACCACGCCGACGTTCAGGCCGCGGCTCTTGGCGTTGTTGAGCAGGCTGATCGAGTTGGACTCCAGGCCGGTCGGGTTGACCGGCAGGGTGTAGTGCACGGCCAGGTTGCGCCCGGCGGCGGCGTACTCCTGCTGGAGCTGGGCGAGGGCCTGGTTGCGGCGGTCGTTGGCGGTGGTGTCGCCGAGCGCGCCGCCCTCGATGTCGAGGTCGATCTTGGTGAGGTTGAGGGTGTCGACCACCCGCTTGTACTGGGCCTTCAGGCTGCTCACCGTGGTGCAGGCCTGGCCGAGTTCGGTGCCGGACGCACCGCCGAAGGAGGCGATCACGTCACCGCCGGCGGCCCGCAGGCTGTTGATCGCCGACTGCCAGCCGGCGTCCGTGACGGGGGTGTTGCCGTTGAGTGTGGCGTTGCAGCTGCCGTCGCTGATGACGAAGGCGAGGGTGAAGTACTTGAGGCCGGTCGCGTTGCGGGCGTTGGCGAGAGCGGCGGGGGAGCCCCAGGTCTCGACGTAGGGCGCGGCGTACTGGGCGGGGAAGCCGGGCCCCGGGTTGGCGGCGGCGTTCGCGGCCGGGGCGGCGGCCAGCAGGGTGCCGGCGGCCAGGGCGAGCGGCGCGAGCAGCGCGGTGAGGCGGGAGGGGCGTCGCATGGGTGTCCTCCTGGGACGGCGTGTGGGGGTTCGGCCGTGCGGTGGGGCGGCGTCGGTCCGTGTTCGCGAGCGCGATCGGGGACGCCGGACGGCGGGCCGAGCGGGTGGGGGCCCGGTGTGGAGAGTGCGGTGCGGCTCGGCTCGGCACCGGAGTCAACCGGACCTCGGCGGGCGCCGTCAAGGGTTATTGACTGGAAGGTTTACTAACTGTCGATCCGTCAACTGATGAACGATCATCCCCGTCCGGGCCTGCACTTTGCCTTCACGAGTTGGCGACAATTGGTAGAGACCAAAGGGTTGACGCTCCAACAGTTACAGAGGTTGAATCACTCCGCGACACCGGGCTGCCCGTCCCCAGGCCCCTTCCCCCCGGTGCCGATCCCCCACCCGAGGCGCCCCCGGCCGCACCCGCGGCCGCGTCCCACCGCGCCCTCGGCCCACGGAATCCGGAGCCGACCATGCCCAGGCATCGATCTGCCCACCGTTCAAGGCCCCGCCGCGCCACCGCCACCCTGCTGGCCGGCGCCCTCGCCGCCGCGGGCCTGCTGGCCACCGGCGGCACCGCCCACGCGGCCGGCGAGCCGGTCTCGATCTGGCTGACCAGCACCGACGACGCCGGCGGCCGGCACGTCACCCGAGGACTCCAGCAGCAGGCCGGCATCAGCTTCGGCGCGGGCTCCGGCAGCGGCGGACAGCTGATCACCGTCGACGAGTCCACCCGCTACCAGCAGTTCACGGGTGGCGGCGCCTCGTTCACCGACACCGCCGCCTGGCTGCTGAACAGCAGCGGAGCACTCGGCGCCGCCACCCGCGACGCCACCATGCGGGGGCTCTTCTCGCCCACCGACGGCATCGGACTCTCCTTCGTCCGCAACCCGATGGGCTCCTCCGACCTGGCGCGCTACGGCTACACCTACGACGATCGCCCGGCCGGGCAGACCGACCCCACCCTGGCGAACTTCAGCGTCGCCCACGACCTGGTGGACGTGCTGCCGCTCACCAAGCAGGCCAAGCAGCTCAACCCCGGCCTCAGCGTGATGGCCTCGCCGTGGACCGCCCCCGCCTGGATGAAGGACAGCGGCAGCCTCGACGGCGGCTGGCTGAAGGCGGAGAACTACGGGGCCTACGCCCAGTACTTCGTCAAGTACCTGCAGGCCTACCAGGCCCAGGGCGTGCCGGTGAACTACGTGACCGTGCAGAACGAGCCCACCTGCTGCGCCGGCTACCCGTCGATGAGCTGGAACGGCTCCGGGCTCGCCTACTTCACCAAGACCAACCTGCTGCCCGCCCTGGCCGGCGCCGGCCTGAACACCAAGGTCCTCTCGCTGGACTGGAACTGGGACCAGTACGCCTCCTACGCGGCGCCCACGGTCGACGACCCGGCCGTCCGCAGCCACCCCAACTTCGGTGGCATCGCCTGGCACGGGTACGGCGGGGACGTCGCCACTCAGACCACCGTGCACAACCAGTACCCCGGGGTGGACGCCTTCGACACCGAGCACTCCGGCGGCACCTGGATCGGCAACCAGCAGCAGGAGGACATGCGCAACATCATCGACTACACCCGCAACTGGGGTAAGTCGGTGACCAAGTGGAGCCTGGCGGTGGACCAGAACATGGGCCCGCACTACGGCGGCTGCGGCACCTGCACCGGCCTGGTCACCGTGCACAACGGCGACTCCCGCAGCGGGCAGGTGGACTACACCGTCGAGTACTACACGATGGGCCATCTCACCAAGTTCGTCCGGCCCGGTGCCTACCGGATCGCCTCCACCGCCAACTCGGCCGTCCCCAACGTCGCGTGGGTGAACCCGGACGGCTCGAAGGCGCTGATCGCCTACAACGACAGCGGCGCCGCGCAGAACGTCCGGGTCGCCTGGGGCGGTCAGAACTTCACCTACAACCTGCCGGCCAGAACCTCCGCCACCTTCACCTGGAACGGCAGCGGCGGCGGCCAGGGCGGCGCGAGCGGCCAGGTCACCGGTTTGGGCCGCAAGTGCCTGGACGTGGCCGCGGCCGGCACCGCCAACGGCACCGCCGTCCAGCTCTACGACTGCAACGGCACCACCGCGCAGACCTGGACGCTCGGCACCGACGGCACCGTCCGCGCGCTCGGCAAGTGCCTGGACGTGACCGGCGGGGCCACCGCGGACGGCAGCAAGGTGCAGCTCTGGGACTGCAACGGCTCCGGCGCCCAGCAGTGGACGTACTCGGCCGGCTCGCACGACATCGTCAACCCGGCCGCGAACAAGTGCCTGGACGCCACGGGCAACAGTTCGGCCAACGGCACCCGGGCCCAGATCTGGACCTGCACCGGCGCCGCGAACCAGAAGTGGACCGCGCCGACGCCCTGATCCGCACGCACCCACCCGCCGCACCGGCGGCCGCCGGGCGGGGCTCCTGCCCCGGCGGCCGCTCCTTCCCGCTCCCGCGTCCCGGCCCACCCCCGCTACGATGGCCGGACATGGGTACTGCCACTGGACCGAACGAGCGGCTCGCCGCCTTCGGCGACGAGTTGATCGAGATCCACCACCGGCTGCGCGAGGAACTGGCGGCCCTGCGCGGTGACGTCGACGCCTTCCTGGACGGGCGGGGCGGACGGCCGCGGGAGCTGAAGGAGCATTGCCTCTCCTTCTGCTCCGTCCTGACCAGGCACCACACCGGCGAGGACGACGGCGCGTTCCCGCTGCTGGCCGCGGAGTTCCCGGAACTACGTCCGGTCATCGTGAAGCTGGCGGAGGACCACCAGCTGGTGAGCGGGATCGTGCGCAGCCTGGAGAGCCTGCTGGGCGGGATCGCGGCGGATCCGGACGCGGCCGAGGCCGAGCGGGTCCGGCGGGAGCTGGACGGCCTGACGGCGATCCTCACCTCGCACTTCGCCTTCGAGGAGCGGCGGATCGTCCAGGCGCTCAACTCGCTGACGCCCGGATCGGGAACGACCGCGAGCCTGCTCGGCCTGCCGATGGACGACAAGGGCTGAGCCGTCCCGCCCGCCCGACTCCCGGGCCGGGCGGGCGGGACGGCCCGGGGCGTCCGGTCAGGGCGCCGCCGGGGCCCGCGCCGCCTCCCGGCGCAGGCGCAGTTCGCAGATGACCGCCCAGACCACAGAGACCACCGGGACCGCCACCACCGCGCCGATCACCCCGGCCAGGATGCCACCGGCGATGACCGACAGGGCGACGGCCACCGGGTGCAGCCGGACCGCCCAGCTCATCACCAGCGGATGCAGCAGGTGGCCCTCGATCTGCCCGATCACCACGATCAGCGCCAGAACGATCAGCGCCGTCACCGGGCCCTTGGCGGCCAGTGCCACCACGGCGGCGATCGCCATCGCGACCGGGGAACCGATCAGCGGCACCAGGGTGGCGAAGAACTCCAGCACCGTCAGCGGCAGCGCCAGCGGCACCCCCAGCAGGGCCAGCGCGATGCCGACCAGCGCCGCGTTGCTGGCCGCGACGATCATGATGCCCCGGGTGTAGCCGGCGAAGGTCCGCCAGGCGGCCCGGCCCGCGTGGTCCCAGGTCTCCCGGGCGCCGTGCGGCAGTTGGTGCTTCGCCCAGCGCCACATGCCCTCGCCGGAGTGGATGAAGAAGATCGAGCAGAACAGGGCCAGCGCCGCGCCGGTGACGATCTCCACCACCCGGCTGGCCTCGTTGACCGCCCGGCTGACCAGGGTGGAACGGTGTTCGGTGAGGAAGGAGCTGATCTTCGACTGGAGGTCCGAGACGGTGGCGGGCTTGATGTGGAAGGGTGCGCCCTTCAGCCACAGTTCGATCCGGTCGACGCCGCCGCGGAACTCGTCGCCGAGCTGCTTCCACTCGCCTGCGACGTTCTCGCCGATCAACGCCAGCACGCCGGCGAGCAGCAGGATCGAGCCGAGCACGGTGACCGCGACGGCCACCCCGCGCGGCAGCCAGCGGTTGATCAGGTCGGCGGCCGGCCGCAGCACCGCCGTGATCACCAGGGCGACGAAGACCGCGATCACGGGCAGCACCAGCCGGCCCAGGAGCGCCAGCACCGCGTACACGGTGGCGCCCACCAGGAGCAGCCGCCAGGCGTACCCCGCCGCGTGCTCCAGCCCCGGCGGGACCTGGTGCCCGGAGGGGGCGCCGCCGCGGGTCACCGGCCGGCGGGTGGCCGGGCCGCCGGTCCGCGGGCGCCGGCGGTCCGGCCTGCCGCCCCGCTCCGGGTCCTGACCCGCTGCCGCCCGTGGTGTCATCGCGGTGTGCCTTCCGTGTGTGTCGACCCACCTGCCGGCCCCGCCCCCGACGTTACGTCAGAGCGGATCCGCTCCCGCCGCACCGGCCGCGGTGGCCGTTCGCGTGTCGCCGCGGTGCGTCCCGCCCGGCCGGGGACAGCCGGCCCGTGGACGGCCCGTCCGTGGACGGCCCGTTCGGGAACCGCCCGTCCGGGAACCGCCCGGCCCGGGGACCGCGCCGCCGGGTCGCCGGGGACGCGCCGTCGTATCGCTGCCCGGCCGACCCGCCGAACCGTCATCCGGGCCCCGGCCCCAGGCCGACACCGCGGGTGACCAGCGCGGCCGCCGCCGTCGCCGCCAGTACCAGGGTGGCGAGGAACGGGACCCGGCTCCGCGCGCCACCGGGCAGGGGCAGCACGGTCAGCGGCGCCATCAGGCCGGTGACGCCCAGCGCCGCCCAGCCGGCCGCCCCGGCCGGACCGGGCGGCCCGAGCGTCAGGACCACCGCGGCGGAGCCCAGCACCAGCGCGGCGAGCACCCGGGTGAGCCCGCCGCCCAGCCGCTGCGGCAGGCCCCGGACCCCGGCCGCCAGGTCGGCCTCGATGTCGGGCAGGACGTTGGTGAGATGCGCGCCGGTCCCGAGCAGCGCCCCGCCGAGCACCGCCCAGCCCGGCGGCCAGGGCCGGCCGGGCAGGCCCAGCGCGACGAAGGCGGGCAGCAGGCCGAACCCCAGCGCGTACGGCAGCCAGGACAGCGGCGTCCGCTTCAGGCCCAGGTTGTACGCCCAGGCCGCGCCCACCCCGATCAGGTGGGCGAGACCGGCGAGCAGCCCGACCGCCAGCGAGAGCGGGACGCACAGCGCCAGCGCGGTGCCGGCCGCCAGCTCCAGAGCACGGGGCCGGAGGGCGCCGCCGACCAGTGGTTTCTCCGTCCGCCCGGCGGCCACGTCCCGGCCGTGGTCGACCCGGTCGTTGCACCAGCCGACGGAGAGCTGGCCCGTCAGCACGGCGCCCGCCACCAGGAGGCAGCCGGCGGGGGCGAGGCCGGAGGCCGCCGCCAGGGCGGTGACCAGAACGGTCACCACGGCCGTCGGCTCGGGGTGACACGCCCGGACGAGTCCGCCGACCGGCCCCGGAACACGACCGTCCGGCAGCCGAACTGACGCCTCGACCTGCTGGGTTCCGGTCTCTCGCACCCGACGATGCTAGCCGCCGGGCGCCCGGGATGTCCTGAAACGCAAAGTTGCTGGCGATTCTCCCTAGTATGGGGTGATGACGCGAATCGCGGCCGTCCACGGAGTCCTCCCGCCCCACCGCTACCAGCAGCACGAGATCAGGGACGCCCTCGCGGAGATCTTCCTGGCCGGCGGCGCCGACCGCAGGTCGCTCGACCGGCTGCACGCCACCGCCACCGTCGGCACCCGCCACCTGGCCCTGCCGCTGGAGCGGTACGCCGGGCTCGCCGGATTCGGCGCCGCCAACGACCTCTTCATCGAGAACGCCCTGGAGCTGGGGGAGCGGGCCCTGCGCGGGGCGCTGGACGAGGCCGGCCTGCGCCCCGAGGACGTCGACCTGATCATCTCCACCTCGGTCACCGGCATCGCCGCACCCTCCATCGAGGCCCGGCTCGCCGACCGGATCGGGCTGCGGCCGGACGTCAAACGGCTGCCGCTGTTCGGCCTCGGCTGCGTGGCCGGGGCCGCCGGCGTCGCCCGGCTGCACGACTACCTCCGCGGACACCCCGACCAGACCGCCGTGCTGCTCTCGGTCGAGCTCTGCTCGCTGACCGTCCAGCGCGGCGACGGCTCGCCGGCCAACCTGGTGGCCGGCGCGCTGTTCGGCGACGGCGCGGCCGCCGTGGTCGCCGTCGGCCCCGAGGCCCCGGTGCGCGGCGCGCCCGGGCCCACCGTCCGGGCCACCCGCAGCCACCTCTACCCGGGCACCACCGGCCTGCTCGGCTGGCACATCCGTGACCAGGGGTTCGGCATCATGCTCGGCAGCGACCTGCCGGAGGTCGTCCGGGAGCACCTCGGCGACGAGGTGCGGGCCTTCCTCGCCGACCACGACCTGAAACGGGACGACGTCACCGCCTGGGTCTGCCACCCGGGCGGGCCCAAGGTGCTGGACGCCGTCCGTGAGACGCTCGACCTCCCGGCCCGGGCCCTGGAGCTGAGCCGGCGTTCGCTGGCCGAGGTCGGCAACCTGTCCTCCGCGTCCGTCCTGCACATCCTGCGCGACACCCTCGCCACCCGGCCGCCGCTGCCCGGCACCCCGGGGGTGCTGCTCGCGCTGGGGCCCGGCCTCAGCTCCGAACTCGTCCTCCTCACCTGGTAGGCAACCGATGGCCCCCTACACCCTGCTGGTGCTGCTGGTCGCCCTCGAACGACTGGCCGAACTCGTCACCGCCCGCCGCAACGCCACCTGGAGCCGACGGCAGGGCGCGAGCGAGTACGGCGGCGGCCACTACCCGGTGATGGTCCTGCTGCACACCGGGCTGCTGGCCGGCTGCCTCGCCGAAACCGCCCTGGCCGACCGGCCGTTCGTCCCCGCCCTCGGCTGGCCGATGCTCGCCCTCGCCCTCGCGGCGCAGGGCCTGCGCTGGTGGTGCATCGCCACCCTGGGTCCGCGCTGGAACACCCGGGTGATCGTCGTACCCGGCCTGCCCCGGGTCGACCGCGGCCCCTACCGCCTGCTCGCCCACCCCAACTACCTGGCGGTGGTGGCCGAAGGGATCGCCCTGCCGCTGGTGCACGGGAACTGGCTCACCGCCACCGGCTTCACCCTGCTCAACCTGCCGCTGCTGGCCGTCCGGCTGCGCTGCGAGAACGCCGCCCTCGCCACCCTGCCCGCACCCGCCGCCGCACCGGCCCTCCGGTAGCCGGGCCCGGCGTGATCGACCTGCTCGTCGCCGGCGGCGGCCCGGCCGGACTCGCCACCGCCATCCACGCGGCCCTGGCCGGCCTGGAGGTGGTGGTGGCCGAGCCCCGCGCCACCCCGATCGACAAGGCCTGCGGCGAGGGGCTGATGCCCCCGGCGCTGCGCGGCCTCACCGCCCTCGGCGTCACCCTCCACGGGCATCCCCTGCGCGGGATCCGCTACCTCGACGAGGCCCGCAACATCGCCGAGGCGCCGTTCGGCAGCGGTCCGGGCCTGGGCGTACGCCGCACCGAGCTGCACCGGGCCCTCGCCCGCCGGGCGGCGGAACTCGGCGTCCTGGTCGAGCCGGTCCGGGTCGGCGCCGTCCAGCAGCACGGCGACCACGTCCGCGCCGCCGGGCTGCGCGCACGCTATCTGGCGGCCGCCGACGGACTCCACTCGCCGATCCGCCGCAGCCTCGGACTGGGCCTGCCCGACGACCGTCCGGCCCGCTTCGGGCTGCGCCGGCACTACGCGGTGGCGCCCTGGAGCGACCACGTCGAGGTGCACTGGTCGGCCGGCAGCGAGGCCTACGTCACGCCGCTCGGGCCGCAGTTGGTCGGCGTCGCCGTCCTCACCGGGCACCGCGAACCGTTCGACCGCCAGCTCGCGCGGTTCCCGCAGCTCGCCCGCCGGCTGCCGCCCGCCGCGGCACTCGGCCCCGCCCGGGGAGCCGGCGCGCTGCGCCAGCGGGTTCGGCGTCGGGTCGCCGGGCGCGTCCTGCTGGTGGGGGACGCCGCCGGCTACGTGGACGCGCTCACCGGCGAGGGCATCTCGGTGGCGCTGGCCGGCGCGGCCCGACTGGTCGACTGCGTACGGGCCGGCCGTCCGCACGAGTACGAACGCGCCTGGTGCCGGGCCACCCGCCGCTACCGGCTGCTCACCGAGTCGCTGCTGCGGCTGCGCGGGCGGCCGGCGGTGGCGGCCAGGATCGTCCCGGTGGCGGCCCGCCACCCCGCCGCCTTCGCCGCCGCCGTCCGCTGCCTGGGCTGACGGTGCCTCAGCACCGGGGCGGCGGCCCGTGCCGCGGCCGGGCCGGCAGCGGGTACGGCGCGTGGCCCACCGGCTCACCGGTGCATCGAACCACGCCGGCGGCGCCGTACGCACCGGCGCGGCACCCCAGTGCCCCGCGCGGACCTGGTCGGCGGTGCCACTGGGGTCTTTTCCCGGTGCGAAGCGGCACACGCGGGTGATGTGCTGCAGTCGCCGCAGCCCGCAGCCCGCAGCCCGCAGCCCGCAGCCCGCAGCGCCCGCAACCCACCCGGAAGGCCAGAGCCCATGACACCGGAACCCCACCCCGGCGGTCCCGCGAACCGCCGCGCGTTCCACCGGGCCGCGACCGCCGCGCTCGCGGCCCCCACCGCGGCCGCCCTCGTCGGCGGTGCGCCGTCCGGCGCGGCGCACGCCGCCGGATCCACGGACCTTCCCGACCTCGCCCCCGCCCCGGCCGCCGCGACCGGCCCCGCGCTCAACCAGCAGGGCTACTTCGTCGGACGTGTCAGGGGCAGCCTGTACTCGGTGACCGACGGCTGCTACCAGGCGATGTTCCTGAGCACCCGGGAGGGCGTCGTGCCCGATCCTGATCGGGCACTCCTTCGGCGGCATGATCGCGCAGAAGCTGCTCGGCCGGAACCTGGCCGCCGCCGTCGCGATCGACGCCGCCCAGATCAAGGACGTGCTCCCGCTGCCGCTCTCCGCGTTGCGCGCGACGCTGCCGGTGTTCAGGAACCCCGGCAACAAGCACCGGGCGGTCTCCCTCACGGCCGCGCGGTTCCGCTTCGCGTTCGGCAACGCCCTCCCCGAGGAGGAGTCGGTGGACCTGTTCGAGCGGTGGGCGATCCCCGAGCCAGGCAGCCCGCTCTTCGAGGCCGCCGCCGCCAACTTCAACCCGCATGCGCCGGCCAAGGTCGACACCGACAACGGGGCCCGTGGACCGCTGCTGCTGATGACCGGCGGCAAGGACCACACGGTGCCGGAGGCCGTGGTCCGGGCCACCCTGAAGCAGTACCGGCACTCCGACGCCGTCACCGACTTCCCCGACCGCGGGCACTCGCTGACCATCGACGGCGGCTGGCACGAGGTCGCCGCCACCGCGCTGGACTGGCTGCGACGACACTCCCTCTGAACCACGCACGACCGACAGCACCGAAGCGTCGAAGGGCTCTGGCATGGAACTGCACCTGACCGGCAGGACGGCGGTCGTCACCGGCGCGAGCCGCGGCATCGGACTGGCCGTCACCCGGGCACTCCTCCGCGAGGGGGCCCGGGTGGTGGCCGGTGCCCGGGAGGTCGGCCCCGAGCTGCGGGCCCTGGCCGCCGAGGGCGAGGTCCACCCGGTCGCGGTCGACCTGACCGCACCGGACGGCCCGGCCGAACTGGTCGCCGCCGCGGCCTTCGCCTACGGCGGCCTGGACATCCTGGTGAACAACGTGGGAGCCGTCCGGCCCCGGGTGGAGGGCTTCCTCGCGGTGACCGACGAGGACTGGGCCGCGACCCTGGCCGTCAATCTCCTGGCCCCCGTGCGCGTCACCCGGGCCGCGCTGCCGTACCTGCTGGAGCGGGGCGCCGGGAGCATCGTCACCGTCAGCTCCGTCAACGCCTTCCTGCCCGATCCGCTCGTCATCGACTACAGCGCGGCCAAGGCCGCGCTGTCGAACTTCTCGAAGTCCCTGTCCAAGGAGGTGGGCCCGCGGGGGATCCGGGTCAACACGGTCAGCCCCGGCCCGGTCAGTACCGGCCTGTGGCTGGCCGACGGAGGGGTCGCCGCCACGGTCGCGGCCGCCACCGGCGGCTCGGCCCGCGAGGTGGCCGAACAGGCCGCGGGTGCGGCCGTCACCGGACGGTTCACCCACCCCGAGGAGGTCGCCGACCTCGTCCTCGTCCTGGCCGGCGACCGGGCCGCGAACATCACCGGCGCCGACTTCGTCATCGACGGCGGTCTCGTCAGCACCCTGTAGCCGCCCCTCCCCACTCCTGGAGCGCCCATGCGGCCCCTCGACGACATGCAGCACCTCGACGACCGGGGGGACCCGGCCGGCCCGGGGTGAGGGACCGGGCGGCACCGGGCTCCCCGGGGAGGCCAGGTCCGAGGGGTGCCCGGTGCGTGCGCCCGGGCCCGCAGGGTCAGCCGCGGAACTCGGCCGGGCGCTCCGGGGAGGCCGCCGCCAGTGCGGCGGTCACCTCGGCGGTGCCGGCCGCGAGCCCGTAGACCGGGGTGCCGGGCTGCTGGCGCCAGGAATCGTCGAGGCCGCCCGCGTCGACCACGTCGAAGCCGAGCTCGTCGAGCAGCGACCGGACGGCCTTCTTCGCCCCCTCGTCGTCACCGGCGATCGGCAGCGCGACCCGCTCGGGGTCTCCCGCCGGGCGGGGCTTGTCCAGGATGTGCTGCGCGTAGGTGCCGTTGAACGCCTTCACCACCGGCCGGCCGAGCTGACGCTCCGTCCAGCGGCTCTCGGTGAGGCCTTCGTCCTCGATCGCGGCGATCCACCCGTCGCGCTGCTGCGGGTAGTAGTTGCCGGTCTCGATCAGGGCGAAGCCCTCGGCCGCTCCGTCGAACACCCCGGCGGGCAGGTCGGGCACGTTCTTCAACGGGACGGACACCACGATCACTTCGGCGCCGCGCGCCACCTCCGAGACCGGTACCGCGGTGGCGCCGGTCTCCTCGGTCAGCGCGGACAGCGTCTCGGGGCCGCGCGAATTGGCCACGGAGACGTCGTGCCCGAGCGCCGTCAGGCGGCGGGTGAGGTTGCCGCCGATGTGTCCCGCGCCGATGATGCCGATCTTCATGAGCTCTCCGAGATTTCTGGAATACGTACGCGATCGGATGCCGCAGCGACGACAACCGCCGGGAAGATCGGCGTAATCCCGCCGCGGCGGAGGTTCACCCGTACGGGACCGACCGGCGCTCTCGGGCCGGTGGTGACGGCCGGCTCGTTCCCTGCACCTGCACCCGAATACCCCTACAACCCGAAGTCCAGGGGAAGGCACGAGTAGAAGGTCCACGACCGCTCCGGGTTGTAGGGGTCCGCTTCCCCCCGCTCCGGAACGTCCCTGACTTCGGTCATGTCCTCGAAGCGGATGCGTTCGGGCAGGCTGCTGAACCGCCCACGCCGTGCCGCGGCGGTGACATCGGTGCCCTCGTCGTCGTTCATGGTGCTCCTCCGATCTCCCGTCGTGCCAGCATGCTCCCTGTTGAGTCACCGGTCAAGAAGGTTACTGACGGGAATGGCCGCCATCACTTTGCGTGCCCACCTCGCGTGGTCGGGGAGGACGCGGAATCCCGTCTGCCGCCCGCGGCAGGACGGGGCGCGGCATCACGGTCACGCGGTGCGGCCGGCCCGGGCGGGCTCGCCCGGGCCGCCGGCGGGCGGGGTGCGGGACACCGGGTCCCGCACCCCGCCCGGGGCTCGGTCCCGGTGGCCGTTCAGGCGGCGAGGAAGGCCAGCAGCGCCTGGTTGACCTCCTCGGCGTGCGTCCACAGCAGACCGTGCGGGCCGCCCTCGACCTCGACGTAGGTCGCGGCGGGCAGAGCCCGGTGGAACGGCCGGGCGGTCGCCTCGACGGGCAGGATGCGGTCGGCCGTCCCGTGCAGGATGAGCGCCGGCACGTCGATCTTCGCGATGTCGGCGCGGAAGTCGGTGGGCCAGGTCAGCGGCGCGGCGGCGGCCGCGTGCGCGCCGCCGCTCGCGGCCACCTCCCAGCTGGCGCGCAGGGCCTCCTCGCTGATCCGGGTGCCGAGGTAGTCGTCGAGGTTGTAGAAGTCCCGGAAGAACGAGGTGTAGTAGGCGTACCGGTCGGCGGCCGCCGCCTGCGAGACGCTCCGGAAGAACTCGGCGGGCGCCGCACCGCCGGGGTTCTCGTCCGTCAGCAGCAGCCAGGGCTCCAGCGAGGCCAGGAAGGCCACCCGGGCGACGCGGGCGGTGCCGTGGGTGCCCACGTAGCGGGCGACCTCGCCGGTGCCCATGGAGAAGCCGACGAGCACCGCGTCCTCCAGCTCCAGCGTCTCCAGGACGGTGTGCAGGTCGGCGGCGAAGGTGTCGTAGTCGTAGCCGGTGGTGGGCTGGGACGAGCGGCCGAAGCCGCGGCGGTCGTAGGTGATGACGCGGTGGCCGGCCGCCAGCAGCGCCGCGGCCTGCTTCTCCCACGAGCGGCCGCTGAGCGGATAGCCGTGGATGAGCACGACGGGCCGGCCGGCGCCGTGGTCCTCGTAGTACAGGTCGATGTCGGCGGAGTTCTGCTGGCCGACCGTGATGTACGGCATGGGGTGTGCTCCTGCGGTGGACGGGTCCCGGACGGTTCCGGGCGGTGCTGGGTGTCGGGCCTGCGGCGCGGGCGACGTGGTGGGCCGCGACGGTCCCGAGGGGGCGGCCGGGGAGACGGCCGCCCCCTCGGGGGCTCGATGGGGCCGGCGGCAGGACGGCGGTCCGCGCCGGGCGGGCCTTCCGCGTGCTGCCGCGCGGCCGTCGGGTGTGTGCCGCCCGCGTCAGCGGCCGGCCCTGGCCGCCTCCTCGATGACCTGGGCGACCAGGGCCGGGTGGGAGACCGCGACGGAGTGCGAGGCGGCGACCTCGGTGACGTGGGCGTGCGCGCGGCGGGCCATGTACAGCTGCGCGGCCGCCGGGATGTTGAGGTCCTGGGTGGTGACGATGTCCCAGCTCGGCTTCTCCTGCCAGGCTGCGGCGGTGGCCTTCTCCGCCAGGGCGCTCTGGGCGACGGGCCGTTGGGCGGCGGCCATGACGGCGGCCTGGGCGGCCGGTACATCGGCGGCGAACTGGTGGCGGAACTTGTCCGCCCGGATGTACAGGTCGGTGGTCGCGGTGCCGCCGGCCGGCGTGTAGGTGATCGGGTTCAGGGCGTCCGGGAGCGTGGAGCCGGGGAACTTGTTGGTGAGTTCCAGCGCCGTCTCGCCCGGGGCCGGCAGGAACGCGGCCACGTAGACCAGGGCCTTCACCTCCGGGTCGTTCGCGCCGGCGGCGCTGATGACGGAGCCTCCGTAGGAGTGCCCCACCAGCACCTTGGGCCCCTGGATGCCGTCCAGGACGCTCCGCAGCACCGCGGCGTCGGCGGCCGGCCCGCGAAGCGGGTTGGCGGGGGCGACCACCGGGTAGCCGTCCGCCCGCAGCCGGGTGATGACGCTGCTCCAGCTGGAGCCGTCGGCGAACGCCCCGTGCTCCAGGACGACGGTGGGCCTGGCCCGCTCGGCGGTCACCGTGGGAGTGGTGGCGTTCGCCGGGCCACCGACGACGACGGAGCCCAGCACCGCACCGGCCGCGACCATCGGGACGACGACCGTCGGAAACCACCGCTTGCGCCAGTTGTTGCTACCTGCCATGGGGAGAACCCCTTCCGGGTGAGATCGACATGTGTGGGGAGGAGCCACCCCGGGCCGTGCGCCGCACGGCCCGCCGTTCCGCTGCGGGGCGGCGTCCGAGGGGGCTTGACGGGCTCCACCCTCCTCGCCGGGCCGGGGGCCGGGGATCCGTCACATGACGGTCGGTTGCCGGGCCTCCGCGCCGTGGGCCCTTGCGTCATGCGCACGGTCCCACGTCACGCGAACCGCCCGAGGTCGCCCGTACCGCCCGAAATGACGCGTATCGCCGAGGTCGCGCGGTAGTGCCCGAGCCGTGCGGCGCCGTGGGCTGCGAGCCGGCGGGTGCGCCGGCATCCGGGCATCCGTTGTCGGGCCCGGGGAAGTCCGGTGCGAGGCGGGGCCGCCGCTGCCGAAGCTGCTGCCACCTGGTCGCCCGCGGCCGCGAGGACGCCATCGCGGGCCAGGACTCGGTGCGTCCGCGCCGGTTCCGGTGCTGTCCGACCGTCAACTGACGGATGTGCCGGGACGGTGGGCGGCCGAGGGTAGGTGGCGCCGGGCTCCTGGCCCGCTCCCGTCCCCGCTCCCGTCCCCGTTCCCGCCCCCGCCCCCGCCCCTGCGCCGTCACCGGCCGAGGGTCCGGCCGGCACGAACGGCCCGTGCGACGGCGACGTCCCCAAGAAGGAGAACACCGTGAGAACCAGCAACCCGATCCTGTCCAGGCGGGGCATCAGCCGCATCGACGCCCCGGGTACGGGGGTCGCGGAGCCCCGGCCGGTCGGCCTGTCCGCGGGCTCACCGCTGCCCGGTGACCGCCCCCGAAGCCCCTACGCGGGCTTCGACGCACCGGGACCGGCCGAGGACGTCCCCGCCGGCGGCAGGCCGATGACCCTGGACGACGTGGTGGTCCGAACCGCCGCGACCCTGGGCACGGTGGCGCTGGCGGCGGTGCTCTCCTGGATCCTGCTGCCCGTGGACGAGACCGGTGTCGCCCGCTCGTACGCCGTCGCCGTCGGCTGCGCGCTGGTGGCGGTCGTCCTGTCGCTCCTGCAGACGTTCCGGCGCCGGCCGTCCCCGGTGCTGATCCTCTGCTACGCGGCTTTCGAGGGCGTCTTCGTCGGCGTCCTGTCCGATGTCACCTCGACGTACATCGCCCCCGGGGTCGTCGTCCAGGCGGTGCTCGGCACCCTGACGGTCTCGGCCGGCGTGCTGATCGCCTACCGGATGCGCTGGATCCGGGTCACCGCCAGGTTCTCCGGCTTCGTCCTGGCGGCGGCGACCGGATTCGTCCTGCTGACCGTCGCCGACCTGCTGTTCTCGGCCTTCGGCGGCGGGAACGGGCTCGGCTTCGACAGCGGCGGCATCGGCATCGCGTTCGGCGTCGCCGGGATCGTCCTCGGTGCCTGCTTCCTCGCGCTGGACTTCCGGCAGGTGGAGGACGCCGTGGCGGACGGCGCCCCGCGCGAGGAGGCGTGGCTGGCCGCCTTCGGGCTCACCCTGACGCTGGTGTGGATCTACCTGGAGGCGCTCCGGGTGCTGACGCTGCTCCGGGGCGACGACTGACGGGTCCGCCGTCCGCCGCCCGGGTCCGCCGTCCGCCGTCCGCCGCCCGGGTCCCTCGGGCCGGCGGCACCTCCGGGTCGTGCGCCCCGGCGGCCCCGGTCGGCGAAGCCGGATCTGATGACTCGTCAACAAACATGCTGCGCAGCACGGGTGGCGCCCCGCGAAAGGATTCACACGATGCCCCGGTCGGAGCGGCTGCGCGCCGCCACGAGGATCGCCGCACTGCCGGCCCTGCTGCTGCGGGCGTCGGGGGTGCTCGCGGAATCGCTCGCCCGCGGTTCGGGGTCGTGCGCGCCGGCGGAGTGCGCCGGGGATGCCACCTTGGCCTGGCTCGTCGCGGGCCAGCTGCCGGCATGTCTGCCGCCGGTGTCCTACTGGCCGCGGCCCTTGTCGCCCGGCGGCCACGGCGGGCGCGCAGTCCGGCCATGACCTTTGGTCGGACCGGGCGGTCGCCGGTTCCGATCCGGCGCCTTCGAGGAAAGAGCCTTACGCCGTAACCGTCTTGACAGGTGATGACGATCCTGGAAAGGTCGTCACTAGTCAAAGCGGTTACTCACCTTTAAGGAACTCCCTCATGGCAGTCGTCCGCATCCACCTCGTCTCCGCGCTGAGCCCGTCGGCCGTCCGGGAGGTGCTCACCGACTTCGGCCCCTCCCGCCCGCAGGTCTGGTCCACGATCGACGCCGAGCACTTCACCGTCCACGACCTGGGGGTCGATCGGGCCGAGGTGACCGAGGGAACCGCCGCGGCCTGGGAGCGTGCCCGCTACGAGTGGGCCCCTGACGGCGACACCGTCACCGTCACGACGCTCGACTCGAAGCTCTTCGGCGCCGGTGGCGGCTGGGTCTTCCGGATGACCCCCGAGGGCGACGGCACCCGCGTCGACGTGGAACTGACGCGACGACCTCGCGCGCTCAAGGGAAAGATCCTCGCCGCGCTGCTTCCCGTAGTCGCTCCCGGTGCCCTGCGCAAGTCCCTCGCCGGGCCACTGCAGGCCAGGTGAAGGTGGCCGGCCGCACGATCGGCGGTGCGGTGCGGTGCCGTGCGGCGCGGTGACCGAGCGGCCGCTGCCGGCTGCCCGGTGCGCGGCACGTCCTGGCACACATGTGAGCGGTCCGAGGACCACCCCGTGCCTCGGGGCACACGGACCGTGGGCCGGCCCGCGGGTGACAGGACCGTGGGCCGGAGGGGCGGGGAGATCGCGAGGGAGCGGACCGTTGCGCGACGCCCCCGGCTCTCCCGGCCGCGAGGTGCTATCCGGCCGTACCACCAGCAGCAGCCCCGTGGGCACCGCCGTCCAGGGTGTACATCACCGACCGCTCCTCCTTGTGACGCCGTACCCGGCCCTTCGCGACCAGCGACTCCAGGGTGTTCCGCACGACCTGCGGGGTCGGCTCCCGGGCCGGGTACTTGGCCATGAGTTCGTCGCGCAGGTCCTTCGCGAGCTGCGGCTCGCCGTAGCCGGCGAGCAGCTCCAGCAGGATGTCCCCCAGCAGCGGCTGCTGCGCCTTCCCCTTCCGGCCGGCCCGCGCGGTACCCGTACGGGCCGCGGCCGCGCCGGGGGCGGACTTCGCGCGCCGCCGCGGCCGGACGGGCACCGGTTCGGCCTGAGCCTGCTCCGGCAGGGGGGAGGGCTCCGCGCCGTCCTGGTAGTGCTCGGCCAGCGTCATGATGTCGATCAGGAGCGCCTCCTCCTGCCGCAGCGACTTGAGCTCCTCGGCCAGGTCCTGCTGCCGGCGGCGGTTCTCCTCCAGATCCGACGTGGCCTGTGCGACGTACCGCGATCGGAGCGTGGCGGCTGACTGGCTGGTCACAACCGGTCACTCCTCCGTACTTGGGATGGGCTGGGCATGTCTGCGCGCCGAGGTCCAGGACACCGTGAGCACGTCAGGAAACGTGGCTCGCCACCGGACCGCCCCGAGCACCGCCCACCGGGGAACATGCCCCGGAGCATGTCGGTGAATCGTCAGCGGCGACCATCCTGGCACATCCGCAGGCCGTCCGTGCCGGTGCACGGATGCCGGGGCCGGGGCCGGTCGGCTCCGACCTGGGCGGCCGGCAGGGGACACACATGTCGCACCGCCCGCGAGAGCGGCATACGCATCTCCGATGCGGTGGTGGTCCTGCTTCCGGTGGGTATCTCGGGACACGCCTGCGGGTCCGCGCAGGTCCCCCCTGTGGACGGGCCTGCGCCGCACGGCCTGTCCGCCGGCCGGACGGGTGTGCCCGCGGTGACCCTCGGGCGCCGTGAGGAGCGGCATCACCGGCGCTACTGCACGGCGGTCGTGCGGCTTCTCAGCTCCGGCGACGGGTTCGCCTACCGCAACCACCTGGCCGTGTACCACTGACGCGGCGGGAGGTCCGGCTGCCCCCGCCGCCTCGAACCGGTCCGGAGCGGGCGCGCGGCCACCGTCCCCGGTGGCCGCCGGAGGAGGGCCCGGGCGGCGGGACCGTCGAATGACCTAGGGCACGCCCGGTCAGGTGTTCGCGACGGGTACCCGTCCCGGGCCGTCACCTGACTGATGTGTGCTCCCCCCGTACCCGGCCAGTCTGAATCCCGTCAGCGGCGGACCGCACGGCGCCCACCCCGGTCGAGTGCACCCCGCAACTGCCGCCCACGTCCGGCGCTCCCGCCGGCCGCGGGCCCACCCCCGGACGCACGCCCTGCGGCGTCCCGGAGGACCGGAACGACCCCACTACCTTGGACGGCACATCGATGAAACGACTTCTGACGGTCCTCGCGGCCGGAGTACCGCTGGCCGCGGCCATCTACGCGCCCAGCGCCTCGGCCGCCGCGGGCGGCCCGGCGGCAGCCGCCCACAGCTGCACCGCCCCCGTGCTGGACGCGCCGGCCGGTACCCGGGTGGAGGGCGTCACCGCGGTCGCCCGGGCCGCCGGCACCTTCGAGGTGCCCGCGGTGTTCCCGCTGCCCGCGGCGCACGTCCCCGACGTCCCGGCCTTCTGCGACGTCACGGTGACGCTCACCCACCCCGGCCAGGGCGACCACGCCCACGTCCGGGTCTGGCTGCCGCAGGAGAACTGGAACGGCCGGCTGCAGTCGGTGGGCGGCAGCGCCTACGCGGCCGGCGACTACGGCAGCGACCTGGCCGGGGCGGTCAAGGGCGGCTACGCCGCCGCGACCACCGACGCGGGCGTCGGCTCGTACCTCGACACGAGCTGGGCCCTCGACGCCGGCGGCAAGGTCGACACCGGGCTGCTGGAGAACTTCGCCTCGCGTTCCGAGCACGAGGCGGCGGTCCTTGCCAAGCAGGTCGTCGCCGGCGTCTACGGTCGCGCCGCCTCCTACGCGTACTTCACCGGCTGCTCGACCGGCGGGCGGCAGGGCTACGCGGAGGCCCAGAAGTACCCGGAGGACTACGACGGCATCCTCGCCAACGCCCCGGCCGTCAACTGGGACGAGTTCGAGGTCGCCACGCTGTGGCCGCAGGTGGTGATGAACGAGCAGCAGACCTACCCGACCGGCTGCGAGTTCAAGGCCTTCACCGACGCGGCCGTCCAGGCCTGCGACCCGGACGACGGCGCCGTGGACGGCCTGGTGTCCGACCCCGACCGGTGCGGCTACGACCCGCGCCGGCTGATCGGCAGCACCGTCGAGTGCGACGGCCGGCAGCTCACGATCACCGCGGCCGACGCCGAGGTGGTCCGCCGGATCTGGGACGGGCCGCGCACCCCGTCGGGGCAGAAGCTGTGGGCCGGCGTCCCGGCCGGGGCGGACCTCAGCGGTCTGGCGGGCACGACGACCGGGGCGGACGGCAGGCCCGTGGGCACGCCCTTCCCCGTCCCGGCCGAGTGGGTGTCCGGCTGGCTCAAGAAGCAGCCCGCGTTCGACGTCTCGACCATCACCTACGGGCAGTTCACCCAGCTCTTCAAGCAGTCCCAGAACGAGTACGACAAGATCATCGGAACGGACGACCCCGACCTGTCCGCCTTCCGCAAGGCCGGCGGGAAGCTCCTCACCTACCACGGCACCGCCGACCAGTACATCCCCACCGACGGCACCGTGAAGTACCGTCAGCAGGTCGAGCGGCGGATGGGCGGCGCGAAGAAGACCGACGACTTCTACCGCCTCTTCCTCGCGCCCGGCACCGCCCACTGCGGGCTCAACGGCCAGAACAGCGGCCTGGCGGCCCTGACCGCCTGGGTCGAGCAGGGCAAGGCACCGAAGACGCTGGCCGCCACGCTGACCACGGCCTCCGGCGGGAGCGTCAGCCGGAACCTGTGCGCCTACCCGTCGGTCTCGCGCTACCGGGGCGGTGACATCGCCGACCCGGCCAGCTTCCGCTGCGCCCCGGCCTCCGGTCACTGAGCCGACGCACCGGCGCCGCGGCCCGCACCCCGCCCAGGGGTGCGGGCCGCGGCGCTGCCACGGGCCGCCGGCACGGCCGCGGGGTGACGAGGCCTCGGCGGGCCGGTACGGCGCTCGGGGCGGCACCGCGGCCGGGCCTGCCCGGCACCCGTGCCAGGACGGCCAAGCGGCCGCCCGCGCCCCCGGGGGAGGGGGCGTGGGCGGCCGCACGTCGGCGCTGCCGGGCGGGCGCAGGAGAGGCGGTGGAGAGGCGGGCGAAGGGCGTCCGGCATGCCGCCGCGCGGTCCACCGGCCGTGTCCGGGGCCGGCGGGCGGTCAGTCCGAGCGGACCTCGGGCGACTCGTGCAGAGCGGCGGCCCAGGCGTCCCAGTCCACGTCCCGCAGCTCGGCACCGGCGGGCACCCTTCGGTAGGTGGCCGCCAGCCACCGGACCAGCGGGGGCAGCGGGAGTTCGAACAGGGCCGTCCCGTCGGGGTGGTTGAGCTGCAGGCGCGCGGTCCGCGCCCCTTCCGGGCTGACCGGCCAGATCTGGACGTCCCCCAGCCCGCCGAGCACCGACAGGCCCTGGTCCAGCAGGTCCCGTCCCATCACCCAGGGGATGCGGCCCTCCGGCGCCACGAAGGTCACCGTGACGACCAGCGCGGTGGCCGGATCGAACCGGAACTCCGCCCGCAGCGAGCGCCGCTGTCCGCAGAAGCCCACGAGCTGGTGGATGTCCAGGGACAGCGGGCCCGGGGAGGCCTCCGGGTACCCGCTCGCTCCGGGCTGGTCGTCGTTCATGCCGCATGGTCCTCTCGAATGACGGTGGCTGGCGACACCCACTCTCGACGCCCCCGCCGCGGCACACATCCGTAAGGTGACGGTTAGCATCACGGACCGACCGGTACCGGTGTGGCACACGTCGCTGTCCGGCTCGGAGGCCGCCCGAACCGCCGCGTGCGCCCCGCCGGACCGGCCCGGCGGGCTGCCCGCCGTACGGGCCGCCGGGCCGGGCGCGTCCGCACCCGGTCACTTTCAGTCATTCGACTGATCCCCCACGAAGCACCCTCCAGCAAGCTGGGGTGGTGGCCGCATCGGTGCAGGCCGTCATCAGGCTCGGAGGACCAGTGGTGATCCGTACTCCCGTCGTGTTCATCCATGGCGCGTGGCTGCACGCAAGGTCGTGGGAGTCCTGGGCGGCGCGCTTCGCCGGACACGGCTACGCCACCTGCGCGCCCGGGTGGCCCGGCGAACCGCCCACCGCGCGCGAGGCGCGCGAGCGTCCGCACGCCGTCCCCGACCTCGGACTGGACGACCTGACCGAGCATTTCGCCGAGGTCGTACGCTCCTTCGACGTTCCTCCGGTGATCGTCGGGCACTCGGTCGGTGGACTGGTCGCCCAGCACCTGATCGGGGACCGGCTGGGGCAGGCGGCGGTCGCCATCGCCCCGGCGCCCATCAACGACATCGCGCTGCACACCCGCCCCGGGCCCGTCGCGGAGCCGTCCCGGGCCCCGGTCCTGCTCACCCCCGAGTGCTTCCGCGCCGTGTTCGCCAACGCCGCCGGCCCCGAGGAGTCCGAGCGGCTGTACGAGCGGTACGCGGTGCCCGTCCCGCGCCGCCTGCTCGACGACCTCGGCTGCGACGGCCGGCCGCGCCGGCCGAGCGTCCTCGTGGACACCGGGAACACCGGGCGCGGTCCGCTGCTGCTGGTCTCCGGCCAGGAGGACCTGCTGGTCCCCGACGCCGTGACCCGGACGGTGTACAAGGAGTACGGCGACTCCACGGCCCTGACGGACCTCAAGCAGTTCGCCGACCGGGGCCACTCGCTGGTCGTCGACAGCGGCTGGCCGTTCGTCGCCGACCACGTGCTCGGCTGGCTCGACCGACGGGGCGTGCGGCCCACCGGACCCGGCCACCGGTGACCGGCCACCGCCGACCCGGCCCGCCGGCGCGGACGGGCCGCCGTCGTCCTCCGCCGGAGCGGCCTAACCGTTGCTCCCCTCGGGGGCGTTGCCCAGCGCGTCGCGCAGCGCCGCGGACGAGGGCCGGGTGGCCGTCCGGGAGGCCCGGAGCTCGGCCCGGGCCCGGTTCGCCCATGGGGTCGCACCGAGCCGTTCGAAGGCCTCGGCCGCCCGCGTCCGCGTCTGACGGGCCGCCTTCGGCCCCTGCGCGTGGCGGACGCGGATGCCACGGGCCAGCCGGATGCGGGCCAGCCGGATGCGGGCCAGCTCGAAGGGGAAACCGGCGTTGTCCGCGAGCGACTCGGCCCGTTCGTACGGGGCGGTCGCGTCCTGCTCGCCGTCGGCCGTCGTCGCCGGCGCCCCGTAGGTGATCAGTGCACCGCGCGGAAGTGGCGGCGAGAGCGCACACCTGTGTCGCGCCCAACCAGACACATGTCGAGCGGCAGCGGGCGGCCCACGTCACCACGCCCGGGTCACACCCGGCCGAGTCCGGAGCGGACGGGCCGCCCCGTGACGGTGCGGCGCTTCCCGCAGCGGGCTTCGTCCCGCCGAGCCGGCCACCTCACGGAGCCGGCGCTCCCGGTCGGACAGCCGGGCCGGCCGGGCCGGCCGGGGCGGCCGTACCTCGGCCGGCGGTCAGGGTGCGCCGATCCCCCGCAGCAGGGTGGCGACGACCAGGTCTGCCGCCGGGCCGGCCGCCAGCTCCGGCTCCTGCCGGGCGGCCAGGTGCATGAGTTCCGGCAGCAGGGCGGCGGCCCAGCCCGCCGGCAGCGAGGCGCTGAGCAGGCCTTCGTCGGTGGCGCGACGCAGGAAGGCGTCGACCTCGGCGACGGCGACGTCCCGGCGTTCACGGCTTTCCCGGTCGGCGAGCATCCGGGTGAGGTCCACCGGCCAGGTCCGGTTGACCTCGATGACGTTCTCCACGTAGCGGTGCAGGGCCACGGCGACGGGGGCCTCTCGCAGGCGGGCGTCGGCGATGGCGTGCTCGACGGCCTCCAGGCGGGCCGCGTACACGGCCGCCAGGAGGTCCTCACGCGAGGCGAACCGCCGGTACACGGTGCGCCGGTCCACCCCCGCCTCCGCGGCTATGGCGGAGATGCTGGCTCCCGGGTCGGCGGCCAGCATCCGCGCTCCGGTGGTCAGTACGGCCTGGATGTTCCGCGCGGCATCAGCTCTCACAGCGGGAAGTCTACCCGCCGGTGTGCAGTCTGCGGCCGCGACCACCACGGACCGGCGCCATGGATACGCGCAAACGCGTCAGGACTGTGGCACTAGGCCCGCGGCGACAGCCCACCCGCGCCCGGGGGCCCTGGACCTCCAGGTGTACTGATCCGTCCTTCCTGCGCCCCACCGACCGGGCCGAGCAGAGCAGTCGCCCTCGCCCACCGGGAGGAGGAAGTTCCGGGAATCCGAGAAGAGGGGCGGTCACAGAAAGGGCCCGGCCGTAGCCGGGCCCCTCGGTGGTTCCGGTCAGAAGTGGTCGACGTCCACGACGGCCTGGGCGAACGCCGTCGGTGCCTCCTGGGGGAGGTTGTGGCCGATGCCGGCCAGGGTCCGGTGCTCGTAGGGCCCGGTGAACATGGCGCGGTAGGTGGAACCGTCGCCGGGGGCGGTGAACGGGTCCAGCGCCGGGTCCAGGGTGATGGTCGGCACGCCGATGGTCGGCTTCCGGGCCAGCCGGTCCTCGTAGCGGTCGTAGCGGCGTTCCCCCTCGGCGACGCTGAGCCGCCAGCGGTAGTTGTGGATCACGATCGCCGCGTAGTCGGGGTTCTCGAAGGCGGCCTCGGTGCGCTCGAAGGTGGCGTCGTCGAAGCTCCAGGTGGGGGAGACCAGTTGCCAGACCAGCCGGGTCAGGTCGTGCCGGAGGTTCTTGGTCTGCATGGCCTTCTCGCCGCGCTCGGTGGCGAAGTAGTACTGGTACCACCAGGTGTGCTCGCCGGCCGGGGCGATCGGCTCCAGCTGGGCCGCGCGGTTGGTGATGAGGTAGCCGCTCACCGAGACCAGCGCCTTGACGCGGTCGGGCCAGAGGGCGGCCAGGATGTCACCGGTCCGCGAGCCCCAGTCGAAGCCGGCCACGACCGCCTTGTCGATCCGCAGGGCGTCCATCAGGGCGATGATGTCCAGCGCGATGGCGGACTGCTGGCCGTTGCGGAAGGTCCGGGGCGACAGGAAGCCGGTGGTGCCGTGGCCGCGCAGGTAGGGGACGATCACCCGGTACCCGAGGCCGGCGAGCAGCGGGGCCACGTCGACGAAGCTGTGGATGTCGTAGGGCCAGCCGTGCAGGCAGAGGACCACCGGGCCACGAGCGGGGCCGAGTTCGGCGTAGCCGACGTTCAGCAGCCCGGCCTCGATCTGCTTCAGGGGCGGGAAGGTCGTGTGGGTGCCCGGCGCGACGGTCGGTACGACCGGGGCCTTTCCGGGGCGGCCCGGGAGGGGCGCGGCGTCGGCGACCCCTTGCAGACCGGTCAGCGAGGCGGCGGCCGCGCCGGCGCCCAGTCCCAGAGCCTTGTTGAAGCTACGCCTGTCGATCATGTGATGCCTTTCGTGTGATGCGGAGGTGCCCTCGGTGCCGAGCAGGGGTCTCCGGGGCATTCCCGTCTGCGACGGGCCGCGCCCCACCTGTGCCCCGCCTGGCGTACGGAGTCCCGGGGCGGACCTGGCGGGGGCCGGTCCACCGGGCCGGCGCATCTCACTCTTCCGCCCGTGCGGGCCCGCGACATCAGTCAGTTGACGGTCGGGCGCAGGCACCGTCTCCCCTGGGACACGGGCGGGCAGGGTGGATGCCCGGATGCCGGGAACGCCGGAGCCGCGGCCGGCCGCCCGTGCAGGCGGCGGAAGGCGAGAAGCGGGCACGGAACGGCAGGAGCCCGCCATGACCGGTACGGGCTCGTCGTCAAGTGACTGATGTCGCGCGCCGCGCCCGTAGGCGACAGTCAGGGCTGACGAAATCGCTCTGCAGAAGGGGAACCCGCCATGGACGGCGAACAGTACGGCCTCCGGGAGCGGCGCACGGGGCCCCGGCCCCAGGACGTGCCGGTGCTGACCCTGCTGGTCAAGCGGGTGCTGGACGGCTACGCCTGGCGGCCCGTCCGGGCGGAGCTACGCTTCGAACCGGCCACGCCCATGATCGTGTCCGTGACCCTGGTGCCGACCCGTGGCCCGGGTGTCGTGTGGCGGATAGGCCGGGAACTGCTCCACCAAGGGCTGTTCGAGGAGAGCGGCGAAGGCCAGGTGCAGGTGTGGCCGGCGCCGGGTAGGGAGGGCGAGGCCGCCTTCCTCCTGCTGGCGTCGCGGCGGTCCAGCGCCGTGCTGGAGCTGCCCGTAACGGCCCTGGTGAACTGGCTCGAGGCGACCTACGCGATCGTGTCGGCGCAGGCCGAGGGCGAATCCCTGGACTGGGACGGATTCATCTCGGGGCTGCTCGACGACCGCCACCGGCCGACGGAGGACTGAGGGCCGGCGGCGCCGCCCCTCCCCGTCGGTCGTCCCTCCCCGTCGGCGGGCCCGGTCCGACGTCGTGCGCGGGCCGACAAGGGCCCGCGCCTGCGGCCCCACGACCTTCCGGTCGGCTGCTGAGAGGAACACCCCCGTGCCCAGGAGCCCGTTCGTCACCGCAGGTTCTCCCGGTCCGCCGGGTACGGCCGGACAGAAGGGCCCCGACCCGTACACGTGGTAGCGCTGCGTCAGGCCGTCGAGCAGGATCTCGTGGGCCCCGCGCGACAGCAGGTCGGACGGTTGGTCGGTCATCGGGTTGCCCCATGGGTGTGCCCTGCTGCGAACACCTGCAGGACGCGCAACCACCCGCCGACGGAGTCGGGTTGCCGGTCGGGTTGCCGTAGGTCGCCGATCCGCCGCAGCGCGATCAACGAGGCGTCCTGGACGGCGTCGTCCGCGTCGGGTGCATTGCCCAGGAGACTCACCGCCACGGCGCGGATCCCGGCCCGGTGGCGTTCGAGCAGCGCGCCCAGCGCGGCGACCTCGCCGGTGCGGGTGCCCGGGACGAGGTCCACGTCGGACGGATTCCCACTGGCCCCGGGGTCCGAGCCCCGGGCCCCGGGGGTCACGCGGTCGTCGCCGGAGCCGATGGCACGGGCCCTCCCGTCGCGGCCGTCCCGGGCGGGTCGCGTGGTCACGTGATGCCCTCAGGTACCCCACGGGGATGGCGGAAAGCTGTCTACAGCCGGCAGGCATGTAGCTATAGCCGCATTAAGTGCTACATTGATGTGACAGAAAACGAGAGAGTGCAGGAGAGAGACATGATCATCTACGACCGGCTCTTCATCGCGGGTGCCTGGACCGAGCCGAGCGACGCCGAACCGCTGGACATCCGGTCCCCGCACGACGGGACGGTGATCGGCAGGGCCGCGCAGGCCCGGCCGGCCGACGTGGACCGCGCCGTGGCCGCCGCCCGCGCCGCCTTCGACGAGGGCGCCTGGCGCGAGACCCCGCCGCTGGAACGGGTGGCGGTGCTGCGGCACTTCAACGAACTGCGGGAGAAGAACGCGGAGCGGATCGCCCGGCTGATCGCGGCCGAGAACGGCTCGGCGGGCTGGTTCACCAGGGCCGGCCAGGCGGGCCTGACCCGCCAGGCCAACGCCTACCTGAAGGCCGCCGAGGAGTTCGGGTGGGAGCAGACCCTGACCCCCTCCGACCCGGCCTCGCCGGTGCGGAGCGTGGTGCGCCGCGAGGCGGTGGGCGTGGTGGCCGCGGTGATCCCGTGGAACTCGCCTTTCTCCGCCGCCACCGCCAAGATCATCCCGGCGCTGCTGGCGGGCAACTCGGTGGTCCTGAAGGCCTCCCCGGAGAACTCACTGAGCATGGGCCTGCTCGCCGACCTGCTGGAGCAGGTCGGACTGCCCGGGGGAGTGGTCAGCATCCTGCCGGCCGACCGGGAGACCAGCGAGTACCTGGTCTCGCACCCGGACGTCGACAAGATCGCCTTCACCGGCTCCACCCAGGCCGGCCGGCGGATCGCCTCGATCGCCGGTGAACAGCTCAAGCGCGTCAGCCTGGAGCTGGGCGGCAAGTCGGCCGCCGTCATCCTGCCCGACGCCGACATCCGGCGGGCGGTCCAGGGCCTCAAGTTCTCCTCCCTGCTCAACAACGGCGAATCCTGCATCGCGCAGACCCGCGTCCTGGCCCCGCGCAGCCGCTACGCGGAGGTCGTCGCCGGACTGAAGGAGCTCGTCGAGTCCCTCAAGGTCGGTGATCCCACCGACCCCGACACCTTCATCGGGCCGATGATCCGCCGCGACCAGCAGGAGCGCGTCCGCCAGTACATCGCCCTCGGCATCGAGGAGGGCGCCCGCCTGGTCACCGGCGGCCCGCAGGTTCCCGAAGGGCTGGAGGACGGCTACTACGTCACCCCGACCCTCTTCGCCGACGTCGACAACTCCATGCGCATCGCCCAGGAGGAGATCTTCGGCCCGGTCCTGGTGGTCATCGCCTACGAGGACGAGGACGACGCCGTCCGGATCGCCAACGACTCCGAGTACGGCCTGTCGGGCGGTGTCTGGTCCGCGAGCGAGGAGCACGCGCTGGAGGTCGCCCGCCGCATCCGCACCGGGACGGTGACCGTCAACGGCGCCGCCGTCGGCTTCGACGGCCCGTTCGGCGGCTTCAAGGCCAGCGGCACCGGCCGCGAGTACGGCGCCGTCGGCCTCGGCACCTACACCGAGTACAAGACCATCACCCTCTGACGCACGACCCGTGGTCCGGGCGGCGGCAGCTCGGCCGCCGCCGCCCCCGGGCCCCGTCCCGTCCCCGCCGCCACCGGCCGCGAACCTGCGGCCCGGCGCTTCCTCGACCGACAGGATCACCTGCCATGCCCAGGGAACACCCCGCCCAGGCGCCCAGGACCCGCGGCGTCCCAGCCGCGATGAGCGCCCTCGTCCTCGCGGTGCTGCTCGCGGCCCTCGACCAGACCATCGTCTCCACCGCGCTGCCGCGGATAGCCGCCGACCTCGACGGGTTCGACGACATCGCCTGGGTCAGCGCCGGCTACCTGCTGGCCTCGACCGCCGTCACCCCGCTCTGGGGCAAGCTCGGCGACATGTTCGGCCGCAAGCGGCTCTACCTGGCCGCCACCGCCGTGTTCCTCGCGGCGTCCGTGGCCTGCGGCCTCGCGCAGGACCTGCCCCAGCTGATCGGCGCCCGGGTCCTGCAGGGCGTGGGCGGCGGCGGCATGATCGTCCTGACCTTCGCCCTGGTCGGTGACATCGTCGCGCCCGAACGGCGCGGCCGCTACCAGAGCCTGTTCGGCTCCGTGTACGGCGTCGCCAGCATCATCGGGCCGCTGCTCGGCGGGGTCTTCACCGACCAGCTCTCCTGGCGCTGGGCCTTCCTGGTCAACCTGCCGATCGGCATCGTGGCGCTCGTGGTCGCCGCCCGGGCACTCCCCGCGGCCGTGCGCGGCACCAGGGCTCCCGTCGATTACGCCGGCGCCCTGGTCCTGGCCGCCATCGCCACCGGCCTGGTGCTGGTCACCTCGTTCGCCGGCCGCTGGGGCCGGACCTCGCCCGCGATCCTCGGCCTGACCGCCGCCACCGTCGTGCTCGCCGCCCTGTTCGTCCCCCTCGAACGCCGCGCCGCCGCCCCCGTCCTGCCGGTCACCATGCTCACCTCCCGCACGGTGGTGCTCTCCTCGCTGATCGGCTTCGCGGCCAACGCGGCGATGTTCAGCGTCCTGGTGTACCTGCCCACCTACCTGCAGATCGTCGACGGCGTCTCGGCGGCCCTCTCCGGCGTGCACATGCTGCCGCTGGTCGTCGGCCTCGTGCTCAGCCAGTCCCTCGCCGCGCGCTGGGCGGCGAACGCCGGACGCCTGCGCCTGATCCTGGTCTCCGGACTGGTCGTCAACCTGGCCGGACTGGTCCTGCTGTCCACCGTCGGCGCGGGCACCGGCACCGTCGTCCTGAGCGGCTACTTCCTGATCACCGGTGTCGGCATCGGCATGGTCCCGATGGTCGTGCTCACCGCCGTCCAGAACTCCGTCCCCGTGGCGGACCTCGGCGCCGCGAGCGCCGTGGTCACCTTCGCCCGGTCCGTCGGCGCCGCTTTCGGGGTCGCGGTCTTCGGCGCCCTGCTCACCGCGGACTTCGCCACCCGCACCCACGACCTGCCGCGCACCGGTGGCTTCGACCCCTCACGGCCGGAGTCCCTCGCCCAGCTCCCGGCCCACGCCCAGGACCTCGCGCGGGCCGCGTTCGCCCACGCCACCGGTGGCGCCTTCCTGCGGATCGCCCCGGCCCTGGCGGTGGGCGCCCTACTGGCCCTGCTGCTCCAGCAGCGCCGGGCGGCCACCGCGGGCCAGGCCGTCCCGGACCGCCCGGCGAAGCAGGCGGACGCCCGCTCGCGGGTCGCCTGAGTGACCGGCCGGAGCCCCGCCGACGGGCCCGTGGCCCGGCGGGGCACGGCCGGGGCGGGCCCCGGGCCACGCCCGCCGGGGCACGCCCCGCGTCCTGGGCCGGCCCCTCGCGACGGCGGAGGGACGGACGGGGTGGACGGGGCGCACGGTGGCAGCACGGGCGGCCCGCGCACCCCGGCTCGCCCCCGCCCGCTCCCGGCCGGCGCCCCGCCGGAGCGCTTCGCCGTCTGCAACGCCGCCCTGGTCCTGCTCACGGCGGCCGCCGTCGAGGCCCCGTGCTGCTCGTCGTGGACGATCTGCCGTGGGTGGACCGCGCCGGCGCCGCCGTCCTCGGATTCGTCGCCCGCCGGACGGCCGGCGAACGTCTCCGGTCCGCCGACGCCTGCTCGACACCGTTCAGGGCAACCCCCTGGCGCTGCTCGAACTCCCTCACGCCCCGCGCCAGGACCAGCCGGCGCCCGGGGCATCCCGTCGGCCGTCCTGCCGCTCGGCGGGACGCCTGCGGTCCCTCTTCCTCACCCGCGTCCCTTCCTCACCCGCGTCCGCGACCTGCCCGCCGCCACCCGGAACCTGCTGCTCCTGGCCGTCCTCGACGGCACCGGCCACCTCGCCGTGCTGTCCGCGGCGGTCCGCCTGACGCCCCGTCCGGTCCGCCCCGGCCTCCCCCGGGCGGACCCGGTGCGGCGCCAAGGCCCGCGCCGGCCCGTCCCTCACCGCCGCCGCGGGGCGCGTTCCTTCTCGGTCAGGCCGCCCCACACCCCGTGGCCCTCCCGGGTGCGCAGGGCGAAGTCGGCGCAGGCGTCACGTACCGGGCGTCGCGCGCAGACCCTGCGGGCGGCCTCCTCACGTCCCTGCTTGGCGTCGGTCCGTTCGTCGGGCGCTGCGAAGAAGACGGAGCTGTCCATGCCCCGGCAGGCGGCCGAACTCTGCCAGGCCCACATCTCCGGCGTGGGCGCCACCGGCGGCGCGTCCCCGGCGTTCCGCCGGTCGCCGCCCAGGCGCGGGCCGCTCGGACGGCGGCCCACGGGTGCGGTCCCGGGTGCCCGGTCCGGGGAAGGCGACGATCGAGGGCGCTCGCGTGGGGCGGCCGGTCCGGCCGGGGCCGGGGTGCGGACGAGGCGGTGTCCCGCGCCGGTGCCACCGGCGGTGGCGGTCCTGGGGGCGGGGCGGGTCGGTGCGGTGGTCACGGATCCTCCGGAGGCACTGGTGACGGTGGACGGCCCGGGTGGCCGGGCACCGGGCCCGGGCCCGCCGGAGCCGGCGTACTTCGGCACGACCACCCTCGCGCCGGGTCGGGCGCCCGCGGATCCGTCAGATGACGGTCACCGTGCCGACGACACCAGGAGCCCCCCGGCAGGCTCGCTGATCAGGCCTCAAGGCGCACGTCGGTGAGCAGCAGTTCCCGCAGCCGTCGCCGGCTTTCCCCGGTGAGGCCCAGGCCGTCCCGCAGGTAGGCCTCCGGGTCGGGCCAGTGCTCGCGCACGGCGTCCCAGGCGGCCCGCAGGTACTCGGGGCGGGCCTCGAAGACGGGGCGCAGCAAGGTCCACAGCTCGGAGCCGGGTTCGGGGACGGTGCCGTCGGCCCGCCGGAACCGGTAGGCCTGGGCCGGGCCGTTGCTGGCCAGGTAGTCCGCCAGGATCGCCTCCTCGGGGACGCCCAGGGCAAGCAGGACGACGGCGATCGCCCAGCCCGCGCGGTCCTTGCCGGCCGAGCAGTGGACGAGTGCGGGCAGCCCGTCCGGCTCGGCCAGCGACCGGAGGATCAGTGCGTGCTCCCCCGTGCGGGTCACCACCCGGTTGCGGTAGGCGGCGATCATCCGGGCCTCGCCGCCGCCGTGGCCGAGCTCCGCCCGCAGGGTGGCCAGGTCCCCCTCCCGCAACAGGCCGTGGAACTTGGGGCCGGCGGCCGGGTCGGTGAGGGCGATCGAGCGGTGGGTGCTGCCGGGGACGGGGACGTCCCTCCGCTCAGCCCGGAGGTCGGCCGTCCCGCGCAGGTCGATGACGGAGCGCAGGCCCAGTCCGGCCAGCGCCGCCACGTCCTCGGGGGTCGCGTGCGCGAGGTGCCCGCTGCGGAACAGCAGACCGTGCCGGACGGCCCGCCCGTCGGCTGCCGGCAGCCCGCCGACGTCCCGGAAGTTGCGGACACCGGTCAGGACGGGGGTGTTCCGGTCCACGGCTGCGACGTCCTTCCGTAGGGTGCGGCTGACTTTCGCACCCTACGAGGACGGCGGTCCGCCCCGCAGCCGGACCGGCTCCCGGCCCGGACCGGCTCCCGGCCGTCGCCCGTGGACGGGCAAGGGCCGGCCCCGCAGGCTCGGCTGCGGGGCCGGATCGGCGGGGTGGCCGGGTCAGCCGGTCGGCACGTCACCCGGCCTTCCGGGCCGGGTCCTCGAGCCAGGCGCTGCGTGAGCCCCTGGCCGCGGCCGGCGTCTCCTTCTCGTACCCGGCGAGTGCCAGGCCGAGCCCGAAGAAGGTGGGTGCCCACTCACCCACGAAGATGCCCCACCGGTCGGCCCGCTCGACGCCGGCCTGTTCGGCCTTCATCGACGCGAGCCAGCTGACCAGGGACAGGCCGATGGATCCGAACGCCGCGGCGTAGGCCTGCTCGCTGGTCAGCCCTGCTTCGTGGAGCCGACGGACGATGTTCATGATTCCTCCGAGGGTCAGCGGTGCGGTGATGCGCCGTTCCTCCAGCCTGGGAGCGCTGCCCGGATCGCGTCACTCGCATCGTTGGTGCATCGGCCGGTCACCGGCGCCCGTGCCAGCCGGCGGACGTGCGGCCGTCGGCGTCACGCCACCCCGGCGGGCGAGCGTGATCAAGCCCGGGCGCACTGCCGTGACGTGATTCGCCCGGGCGCACTGCCGTGACCTGGTTCAGCCCGGGCGCACAGCCGTGAGGCGCCGGAAGACGAGCGCCAGCAGGACCGCGCAGACGCCTGCACCGGCCGCCGCCAAGGGGGCTCGCGGGGCACCCGCACCCGCGTACAGGGCGCCGGCGCCGGTCAGCGCCGCCAGCAGTGCGGCCAGGGCTGCCAGGACGCGGGGCCGGTGGGTCATCCGCCGCAGGGGCGCGGGCCGCCGGCGGAGCAACCGGTCGAGTGCCGGGGATTCGCGTCGGAGGTGCAGTTCGATCTCGTCCAGCAGCCGTCGCTCCCGGTCGGTCAGGGATGCGTCCACCGAGCTGCCACCTCCTTCGCCGGTCCCTCCCCAGCCTCCGCCCGTCATGCTGCCCCGCCGGTCGCAGCGTTCGTGCATCGTCCGGGTCCGCGGCGCCGGCCGGTCGGCCGGCCACGTGCGCCGGTGACCTTCTCCGCGTACGGTTTCAGGGGCGGGCGGGCATCCGCCGCAGGAGCCGGGTGGCCGCCCAGGCGGGGCCGAGCGGCCGAAGGCGCGAGCTGAGCGAATTGATGCCGTGGGCCTGTCCGGCGAGCAGGGCGGCGACGGTGGTGCCGGCGGACTCGGGGGTGAGCGTGTTGGGATCCAGGCAGCGGCCCAGGGCCGCGCGTTCGGCGTCGTACCCGATCGCGAACTGGTCGCTGGAGAAGGGCAGCAGCAGGGCGGGCACGCCGGCCCGCAGGCACTCCGTGAACGAGTTGTTGCCGCCGTGGTGGACCATCGCGGCGGTGTGCGGGAGCAGTCCCTGCTGCGGGACGGCCGGAGCGACGTGCAGCCGGCCGGGCGCCGCCGCCCGCAGCAGCGGATGCGCGCCGACCTCGGTGACGCGGTCGCCGGCGGCGACGATGACGGAAGCCTCGGTGTGCCGCAGGATTCCGGCCGCGGCGGTGGCCAGGACGTCGTGGCGGGCGGACAGGAAGGTGCCCAGCGCCACCAGGACCAGCGGCCGCCGGCCGGCGGACAGGCGGGACACCACGCCCTGCCAGTGCTCGTCCAGCGTGGCGGCTCCGGGGTCGGTGGGCGGGACCAGATGGCCGGCGTACAGGGCGACCGGGCCGGCCGGAGCGGGCGGCAGCCACGGCAGGCGCGGGTAGTTGAACACGACGGCGTGCGGCGAGCACAGTGCGAAGGCGCGGGCGGGCTCCGGCCTGCGCGGGGCGTGGCGACGGGTGACGGCCTGGAACGCGCCGGTGAACGCGGTGTCGTTGGCCGCCACCGCGGTGCGCAGCCGGTCGAGGTCCGCCGCGGCCGGGCGGAGGGCTTCGGGCCAGGCGTACGGCAGCCCGAACCAGGCGGTGGGGGTGGCGGGCAGGTAGCTGGGGTGGCCCGGGCAGAAGGTGGCGTAGGGCAGGTCCAGGCAGTGCAGGGCGAGGGTCGCCGCGTAGGACAGCTGGTCGACGAGGTACCAGTCCGGGCGCAGCTCCTCGTCCAGCGCGGCGAGGTCGTGCAGGACGCGCTCGGGATCGGCGAGCATGTCGTCGCCGCGGTGGCGGGCCTGGGTGAGCAGGGTCGCGACCGGTCCGTGGTGGGTGGCGTCGAGGAACTCGCGCAGACGGCGGGCCTCGGCCCGGTCCTGCTCGGTGGCCTCGGCGATGCCGTGGTTGGCGTTGCGGGTCACGGCGAGCTCGGTGAACCCGAGGCCGCTGAGGCCGGCGAGGCCGGCGAAGGCGGGGGTGCAGGCGAGGTGGACGCGGGCGCCCTGCCGGCCCAGTGCCGCGCCGAGGGTGGCGAGCGGCCGGGCGTGGGAGGCGAAGGGCGGGCTGATCACGACGACGCGGGCCATGTCTTCCTCCGTCGGGGCGTCGGTTCGCGTGCGGCTTTCCGATGATGCCAGCATTCCGCGCGGGCCACGGGCCGGGCCCGCCCGCGATCGCGTCCCGGTGGCCCTCCTGGTCGTCCTCGCGGTGTCGCCCGGCCGGGTGCGCCGCTTCCAATCCGTTTCGCCGTCCGTCTCCGAACAGTTCGGGACCGACCGGCGGCATGGGAGGAAGACCGATGACACACCACGTCACGCCTGCCGTGGCACCGCCACGGACCGGCACCGCGGCGGGCGGGGCGCTGGCCGCGTGGCGGAGGTTCCACCGGACCCGGGACGTCCGCGTGGTCGCCGGCGGCGATCTGCTGGGCCGGCTGGCGCGGGCGGAGTACGGGGGCTCCTGGCTCCCTCCCGACGTGGGGCTGTCGGGCTCCGACCGGCGCGCCGCGCGGCTCCGGCGGCTGGCCCGCCGCGAACGGCCGGTGCCGGCCCGGCTGGTTGTCGCCGCGGGGGCCGAGCCCGGTCCGGGGAACCCTGGGCCCGGTCCGGAGGACTGGGAGCGGACGGCCCTCGCGGAGGCCTGGGAGTGCAGCACCCGTCCCGACCACGGGCTGAGCGCGAACGCGGAGATCCGTCGCCGGCTGCTGGCGACACCCGGCCCGGCCGAGACGGCGTTCCTGCTGGACACGGCGGACGCGAACGGGCTGAGGCCCCTGTCGGCCCGGGAGGCGGGCGGGCTCGGGCCCGCCGGTAGGCCGTTGGCGCACGCGCTGTGGCGATACCTGTCGGGAGTACCGGGGGGTGAGCTGGCGCTGCCGGGCCCCGGCCCGGACCGGGACGCCTACGAGCAGCTGCTGATCGCCGCCTGCTGGGAGCGGGCACGGCCCGGGTCGCCCGCCGGCCGACGCTTCAGGGCGGCGTACCAGGCCCTGGACCAGCCCCTCGGGGGCGCCCTGGTGGTCGCGCAGTCGATGCTGCTGGGTCGCCTGGAGGAGCCCGGCAGCGGACTCAGCGGCGGCATGAGCGTGCTGCTGACCGGACTCGGCGAGGCCCTCACGGACCGCGCCGGCGTCGCCCGAGTCCTCACGCTCACCACCGCCCGGCCCGCCGACGCGGAACGCGGCGAGCTGGTACGCCGGTTGGGCCCTGGACACCGGCTGGTGCGCCTGCCCGTGGACCAACCGGGCACGCTCGACCCCGGCAACGCCGCCGCGCACCAGGAGGCCCTCGCCTGGTGGACCGCCCGGATCTTCCAACTGCCGGGAGCCCGACCGCACATCGCGCATGTCAGGTTCGCCGACGACGCCTCGCTCGCGGTCGCCCGGGCCGCCCGCCGCCACGGCGCGAAGCTCGCGTTCACCGTCACCCCCGACCCGCACCGGACGATGGACGAACGGTACGCGGGACTGCCGCCCGAGCAGACCGGCGACGCGGGCCGCGCGCTGCGCCTGGACCTGCACCGGATCTTCGTCGCCGACCGTCTGGTGGCCCGCGCCGACCTGCTGGTGGCCATGCCGGGGCGGCGCGGGATGGCGGAACTGCGCGAGCACTTCCCGCAGTTGCAGGGCCGTGCGGTGCACACCCAGCCGGAGGGCATCGCGCCCTTCCGGCCCGCTCCGGACGACGGCGCCGTCGCGGGGGAGATGCTCGCCCGGCTGTTCGGCGGTGGTGGGGCCCCGGACGGTCTGGACGCCGCCGACCGCGGATTGCCGCTGCTGCTGTGCGTGGGACGGCTCCATCCCGTCAAACAGCAGGAGCAGCTCGTCCGGGCCTGGATGCTCGCGGGCCTGCACCGTCGTACCACCCTGCTGCTGGTCGGCGGCTCGCCCGGCGACGCGACCGCGGTCGAGGCGGCGGTCCGTGGGCGGGTGGCGGAGCTGCTGGCGACGGACCCGGTCGCGCTGAGGCGGGCGGCCTTGTGGCCCGCGCTGTCCAACCGGCACGTACGGGTGCTGGAAAGGGAGTTGGCGTGGGGCCGCCGGCCGGGATCCGCGCTGTACGTCTGCCCCAGTGCGAAGGAGGAGTTCGGCCTTGCGGTGCTGGAGGCGATGGAGGCGGGCCTGCCGGTGGCCGCGCCCCGGCGCGGCGGAGCATCCCACTACCTGCGCGACGGCGCCAACGGGCGACTGCTGGCCACCGAGTCGGTGCAGGGGCTGGCCGACGGCCTGCGCTCCCTCGTCGGCACTCCTGCGGCCGAGCTGGCGGCGATGGCGACTGCCGGGGCGGCCACGGTTCGTGAGCGGTTCGGCATCGACGCGATGGCCGCGTCCCTGGCGGACGCCTACCGGATCACCTGCCGCACGGACCTCCAGGGCCCAGGGTGAGGACGGCGGGTGCGGCGGGTGCGCAGCCGTCCTCCGGTGCCGGCGGTGCACCAGGCGTCAGGGCGGTGACTGCCCGCGGGCGCGTTCGGCGGCCAGCAGTTCGGGGAGCCCGTCCAGCCGGCGCAGGCCGGCGGCGGCCTGCGCGGTGCGGTGGTTGGCGGCGAGCAGCTCGCGGTGCCGGTGCACGAAGGCCCAGTACCCGGTGGTGAACGGGCAGGCCCGCTCGCCGAGTCGTTCGGTGGGCCGGTAGCGGCACGGGCCGCAGTGGTCGCCCATCCGGTGCAGGTAGGCGCCGCCGGCCGCGTAGGGCTTGGTGGTGACGAGCCCGCCGTCGGCGTACTGGGACATGCCGATGACGTTGGCCGCCATCACCCAGTCGTAGCCGTCGACGAAGCTGCGGTGGAACCAGTCGGTGAGCTCGCGCGGGTCCCAGCCGTGCTGCAGCGCCCAGTTGCCGAGCACCATCAACCGGGGGATGTGGTGCACCCATCCGTGGTCGCGGACCTCGGCCAGGACCCCGGCCAGGCAGCGGGCGGTGACGGCCTCGGCGTCGAGGTCACGGAACCACGGCGGGAGCGGCTCGTGATGGCCGAGGCGGTTGGCGTCGCGGTAGTCCTCGCCGAGGTGCCAGTACAGCTGCCAGACGTATTCGCGCCAGCCGGCGACCTGGCGGACGAAGCCCTCGGCGCTGTTGAGCGGCACCCGCCCGGCCCGGTACGCCGTCTCGGCGGCGCGCACGCATTCGCCCGGGTCGAGCAGGCCGAGGTTGAGCGGGACGGACAGCGCGCTGTGGGCCATCCACGGGTCGGCGTGGAGCATGGCGTCCTCGTAGGGGCCGAAGGCGGCGAGGCGGTGGGAGACGAAGTGGGTGAGTGCCCGTTCGGCCTCCGCCCGGGTGGCGGCGAAGCGGCGCGGGCCGGCCCGGCCGGTGAACACGACCTCGCCGGCCCGCTCCCAGCGGTCCAGGTCGGCTCGCACCTGCCGGTCGATCTCGTCCTCCTGCGGCTCGGCGGGCGGCGGCAGCGGGAGGGTGGCGGAACCCTTGGGCGGCGGCTGCCGGTTGTCCCGGTCCAGGTTCCAGCGGCCACCGGTCGGGGTGCCGTCCGGCTCCAGCAGCAGGTGTTCGGCGCGGCGGACACGGTGGTAGAAGTCCTCCAGCAGCAGGCGCCGCTCGCCGGGCGCCCCGGCCCAGCGGCGGAAGTCGGCGAACGGGACGAGGAAGCCGCGCGGGGGCAGCATGGTGACCCTGGGCAGCGTCCGTACCAGCCCGAGGGCGGCCCGTGAGGTGGGGTGGCACACGGTGACCCGGCGTCGGCCGACGGCCTTGGCCAGGCCCTCGCGGTAGGTGTCGGCCTGCACGTAGCGCGCCCGCTCGCCCAGGGTGTCCGCGGCGTGCCGCAGCGCGGACAGCACCAGGTGGGCCTTGGCGCGGTGGAAGCGGCGCCGGCGCAGCACCGAGCGGGCCTCGATGAGTACGATCGGCGCGTCCGGGTCCGGTCCGTCCTCGCCGGGGGCGAGGAAGTGCGGTCCGAGCTGGTCGGCGAACACCCAGTGCGGGCGCGGCCCGGTCAAGCCGGGCCTCCGGGCAGGGCCGTGCTCCCGGGCCGGGCCGCACTCCCGGGCAGGCTCGGGACCGGCGCGGCGGTGGCGCGGTCGGCGGGCCGCGGGTGGCGGTGCCGCCAGTACGGGTTGTCGTACGGCAGTCTGCCGCTCACCCGGCCGTACATGCCGAAGGTCGCGATCACCAGCCCCATCACGAAGCTGAACAGTACGTTCTGGATCCGGAAGGCCAGGATGTTGGCCGAGGAGTCCAGTACCGCCAGGTTGGCGAAGCCGCTGAGCACGAACAGCGTGCCCACGGTGATGTTGACGGTGGACGCGGTGTTGCCGCCGACCACGGTGCCGGCGATCAGCACGGCGGCCACCACGACGGACACCAGGCTGAGCAGGCCGTTGCTGGAGAGTCCCGCGATCGGCTCCCCGTCGGTGCTGAAGAAGGACAGCCCGTCGGCCAGGCCCAGGCAGCCGAAGACCAGCAGGGCCGTGCCGCAGAGCCCGGCTCCGACGCGGTAGACCTGGGACAGACGGTGGTCGACCGGCAGTTCGTCGTGCAGTTTCATGGTCTGCTCCGTTCGCGCGGATCGCTCGGGCGCACGTCCTGCGGCCCTGTCGGCAGAGTCGGCCGTCGTGGCGGTCGTGAACACTCGCAGCGGTGCTGCATCGGTTGGCTCCCGGCACCGGTGGCCGCCGCCCGCCAAAACGCTGCAACAACGGTTCGACTGTCCCCCGGAGGCGGAATCGTTGCAACGTGGCTGCGTGACGCCGCGAACGCGGACGCGTCGAGCGCCACCGCCCGTCCGGAGCGGGCGGCAGCGTCGGACGGGCCTTCCGGGCTCGATCGCCGGGCAGGAGCAGAACGATGACGGAAACAGAGCACGCCCAGGAGTCCGTGTGGGACTACCCGCGTCCGCCGGCGGTCCGTGCCGCACCCGGCCGCCTGGTAGAGGTGTGGTTCGCCGAACGGCTGGTCGCGTCCACCAGGCAGGCGGTCCGGGTGCTGGAGACGAGCCACCCGCCGGTCTACTACCTGCCGGCCGCGGACGTGGCCACCGAACTGCTCACGCCGGGCGGAGCGGTGACCCACTGCGAGTGGAAGGGGCAGGCCCGCTACTGGGACCTGGAGGTCGGCGCCCGCCGCGCGGCGCAGGCGGCGTGGAGCTACCCGGAGCCGCTGCCCGCCTACCGGGAGCTGCGCGGGATGCTGGCGTTCCACCCGGGCCTGGTGGACCGCTGCACCGTCGACGGCGAGACCGTGCGCGCGCAGGAGGGCGGCTTCTACGGCGGGTGGATCACCGCCGGGATCACCGGACCGTACAAGGGCGGCCCCGGCACCTGGGCCTGGTGAGCACGTCGTCGCGGATCCGCGACGGCCGTTCGCGGCGGGCGACGTGCCAACGATGCGGAGCCGCGCGGACCCTTCGCGGCGGGCGATGCGCAAACGCTGCGACTGGGCCGAGGAGGTCGCCGGCGCGACGATGGTCCTGGTCCGACCGGGGAGCCCGATGCCCTCCGAGGGACCGCGGGCCGTCGGCCCTCGCCGCTCCACGCCGGGGCGGTTCCCCTCCCGCCGGGCCGCCTCTCCTGCACATCCGGAACATCCGACCGAGGGAGGACCTGATGACTGTCGACCGACAGCTCCCGGTGAACGAGCGACCGGTGGCGGTGACTCGTCCCGCCGAGACGCCCGAATGCGAGGCGTCGACCTGTGCGGGCATCTCCACCCCGGAGTCCGTCGAGCTGCACACGGCCTGGCCCGGCTGGATCCCCATGCTGGTGATCGCCGTCATGGTGGTGTGCTGCGTCGGCTTCGCGGTGGGGAGGATCGCGGGATGGTGACCTCGTCGGCCGGGTACGACGCCGGACCGCAGGGCGACGGCGTGCCCGGATCGTCGGACCTCATGGAGGAGGTGGGGCTGCCGACCGGCGGTGTGGCTCAGCGCCTGGGCGTCTCACCCACCACGGTCCGCTCGTGGGAACGCCGTTACGGCATCGGCCCGGCCAATCGTGAGGCTGGGCACCACCGCCGCTGGAGCCCGCAGGACGTCGCCGTCCTGGAGGCCATGTGCCGCTTGACGGCCCGTGGGGTTCCGCCGGGTGAGGCCGCCCGGGCCGCACTGGCCGAGCGCACCGCGGCGACCCGCGGCGAGCAACCGCCCGCCGTGCTCCGCGGGCCCCGGACGTCCGGTTCCGGCGACGGCCGGGCCGATCGCGGTCCGGGCGGGAGCCGGGCCCTGCGGGTCGGGTCGGTGCGCCCCGAGTGCCGTGGCCTGGCCCGGGCGGCGGTACGGCTCGACGCGCCGGAGGTCGTCAGAATCCTGCGCGAAGCGGTCGGGGCGCTCGGGGTGGTCGACGCGTGGACGGAGGTCATGATGCCGGCCCTGCGTGCCGCGGGGCGTAAGTGGGCGGCCGACGGCGAGCAGTACGTCGAGGTCGAGCACCTCCTGTCGTGGCACGTGTCGAGCGTCCTGCGCGGGGTGGCGATCGATGCCATGACGGCCCGGCCCGTCCGGCCCGTGCTCCTCGCCGCGACGCCCGCCGAACAGCACACCCTTCCGCTCGAAGCCACGGCCGCGGCGCTGGCCGAGCGCGCCGTCCCCTTCCGGATGCTCGGGGCCGCGGTGCCGCCCCGGGCCCTGCTCGACGCCGTCCACCGGCTCGGCCCGGGAGCCGTGATGCTCTGGTCGCAGGACCGGGCCACGGCGGACCGTGAGCTGGCGGGCCTGGTCAGCGGCAGCGTGTGGGGCCCGCGCGGCTCCCGCAACCGGGCGCTGGTGGTCACCGCCGGCCCGGGCTGGGCCCGCGGCCGGCCCCCGTCGGGCACCACCACTCCCCGCTCGCTGCCGGCCGCCGTCGACCTGCTCGAAGGGGCGGTCACGGGCTGACGCGCGCGCCCGCGCGTTCCCGGGCCGGCGGGGTGCCCGCGTCCCCCATCCGTCCACGGAGGCCGCCCGCCCCGCGCGGCGCCCGCACCGCCCCCGGAGCCCATCGGCTCGCCGGGCGGGAGGCGGCCACCGGCCCGCACGACATCGCACCGACTCCCGCCCCGGCTCACCGACGCCGGTCGGTCCAGCGCGCCGTTGACGGTCGCCTTCGGGATCGCGATGCCGGGTACGGGGCGGGCGGCGAGGATCTTGCCGTAGGTGCCGTCGTCGTCCGCCTGCGACTGCAGCGCGGCCCGGACGGCTTCCTCCAAGCCGGTGGCGCTCCTGGAGACACCGATCCCGTCGGGCGAGGCACTGGTCCCGCCGACGGCCGTCCTGCCGGGGACGGTCTCGAAGACGGAGCCGCCGTCGGCCGTGTCGGCGCCGGGGACGGCCGTCACCTCGTCCAGGAAGTCGGCCACCACCTTGCCGCTGCGCAGGGCGAGTCGGGCCGCCGAGTCGAAGCGGCCTGTCTCCCCGTCGGCTCGACCCCGCACGGGCCCCTTCCGGCCGGAGAGCGCCGCGGACAGGCGGCAACCCGCCTACTTGGTGGGACGGTTGGCGGTCCGGGCCCCTGGCTGGACCAGGGCGGGAGCGACACCAGAAACCGCGCCCGCGAGTACCGTGCGAGCGCCCGATCCTCAATTCCCTTGCAGTGAAGGGGTGGTGAACCCGATTCACAAAACTGCCCCGGTGATGGATCTTTCAGTACGGGGACCGTCCGGCTAAAAAGTTACCGCCGCGTCAATGTGGCGCGCGTAGACCGCTGGAGGACCCATGAGATCGCGCTCCGTCCTGCCATTTTTCGGTACGGTCCTGCTGCTCGCCGGCAGCCTGTTCCTCGCGGCTTCGCCGGCCTCCGCCGCCGGCGGCCGGTACGTGGCGCTCGGGGACTCCTACTCCTCCGGTGAGGGCACGGGCGACTACATCGGCTCGGCCGGATCCTGCGACCGCAGCAACCACGCCTACCCCGCCCTGTGGGCCGCAGCCCACGCGCCGTCCTCGTTCGCGTTCGTCGCCTGCTCCGGCGCCACCACCACGGACGTCATCAACAACCAGCTCTCCGCGCTCAACAGCTCCACCACCCTGGTCAGCATCAGCATCGGCGGAAACGACGCGGGCTTCGCCGGTGCCATGCAGACCTGCGTGCTCAGCGGGACGGATGCCTGCCTGACCGCCGTCAACAACGCCAAGTCCTTCGCCAACTCCAAGCTGCCCGGCCTGCTCGACCAGGTCTACGCGGGCATCCGCAACCGCGCCCCCTCGGCCCGCGTGGTCGTCCTCGACTACCCCCACCTCTACAAGATCGGCGGCAGTTGCTCCTTCGGGATCAGCGACACCAGCCGCAGTGCCATCAACGGCGCAGCCGACACGATCGACTCCGTGATCGCGGGCCGGGCCGCCGCCGCCGGATTCAGCTTCGGCGACGTCCGCCCGAACTTCACCAACCACGAGATCTGCTCCTCCGACCGGTGGCTGAACAGCACCCGCATCCCGGTCCACGAGAGCTACCACCCGAACTCCGCCGGCCACACCAACGGCTACCTGCCGGTCTTCACCGCCCGGGCCTGACCACCCGTCCGCCAGTCGTCCCGACGTCCGTCCGGTCCGCCTTCGCGCCCGCCGTCCCGCTACCGCACGGGACGGCGGCCGAGCCGCTCGGCAGCACCGGTCGGAACCCTTGACGGCCCCACCGGCACGCCGTACGTTCTGCGCTGCCCCGCAATTATTTCCGGCAAGTTTCATGACTCTGCAGGCAACTTGCTGCAGGTTGCATCATGCCGTGCTTGAGGGCTCCCGGCTCCCACCCCCACCAGGAGACATCGTGGACCACCCCACCCCCGTGCCCCGCCGACGGCGCCGGGCCACGCTCACCGCCGCGACCCTGGCCATGGCCACGGCGGCGGCCGGCCTCGCGACCGCCCCCACCGAAGCCGGCGCGGCCACCCCGGGCAGCAAGACCGTCACGGCGACGCTGTTCGAGTGGTCCTACGCCTCGGTGGCGAAGGAGTGCACCAACGTCCTGGGCCCGAAGGGCTACGGGTACGTCGAGGTGTCACCGCCGCAGGAGCACATCCAGGGCGGCCAGTGGTGGACGTCCTACCAGCCGGTCAGCTACCGGATCGCCGGACGGCTGGGCGACGCGACCGCCTTCGGCGCCATGGTCAGCACCTGCCACGCGGTCGGCGTGAAGGTGGTCGCGGACGCCGTCGTCAACCACATGAGCGCGGGCTCCGGCACCGGCACCGGCGGGACGGTCTACACCAAGTACAACTACCCCGGCTACTACCAGGACCGGGACTTCCACTCCTGCCGGACGGACATCTCGAACTACGCGGACCGCGCCAACGTCCAGAACTGCCAGCTGTCCGGCCTCGCCGACCTCGACACCGGCAGCGACTACGTCCGGTCCACCATCGCGGCCTACCTCAACAGCCTCATCGCCAAGGGCGTCGACGGGTTCCGGATCGACGCCGCGAAGCACATCGCCGCCGGTGACCTCGCAGCGATCAAGGCCAAGCTGACCAACCCGGGCGTCTACTGGGCCCAGGAGGTCATCTACGGCGCGGGCGAGGCCGTGCAGCCCGGCGAGTACACGGGCACCGGCGACGTCGACGCCTTCATGGGCGCCTACGACCTCAAGCGGATCTTCGCCAACGAGAAGCTCGCCTACCTGAGCAACTGGAACGACTCCTGGGGCGCCGGCTACCTCCCCAGCGCCAACAGCCGCACCTTCACCGACAACTGGGACACCGAGCGGAACGGCTCCACCCTCAACTACAAGTACGGCAACACCTACACCCTCGCGAACGTGTACCTGCTGGCCTGGCCGTACGGCTCGCCGAACGTCTACTCGGGGTACGAGTTCAGCGACATCGACGCCGGGCCGCCGAACGGCGGTACCGTCAGCGCCTGTTACCAGAACGGCTGGAAGTGCCAGCACGCCTGGCGGCAGATCGCCAACATGGTCGGGTTCCGCAACGCCACCAACGGCACCGCGGTGACCAACTGGTGGTCGAACGGGAACAACGCCATCGCCTTCGGCCGCGGCTCCAAGGGCTACGTGGCCGTCAACCACGAGACCACCGCCGTCACCCGGACCTTCCAGACCTCCCTGCCGGCCGGCAGCTACTGCGACGTCCAGCACGGCGACCCCGGTGCGGGCGGCGGCTGCAGCGGCCCCAAGTACACCGTCGCCTCCAACGGCACCTTCACCGCCACGGTCGGGGCCGGCGACGCCGTCGCCCTCTACGTGGGCGCGGGCGGCTGAGGCGCCCCACCGCGGATTCGACCGGGCCGGACTCCTCGCTCCCGGCGGGCCGTCGGCCTCTCGGCGGCGGGGCGGTCGCCGCCCCGCCCCGGGCACCGGCGACCCGTGCTCAGAGCCCGCGGGCGACGGCGGCCAGCACGGTCTCGATCGCCACCTGGACCTGGTCGGCGGGCAGGTCCCGCAGCGGGCCGTCCACCAGCAGGCCGGCCAGCCCGTGAACGGCCGACCAGGCCGCGTACTCGGCGCCGGGCCGCCGTTCGGCCGGGAGCGCGCCGGCTCGGACGAGTTCGTCGAGGCGGGCGCCGAGCAGGGCGTACGGGTCGGCGCCGGTGTCGTCCGGACGCGGCCCGCCGGCGGTGGTGTCCTTGTGGGTGGCGCCCCGGGGCGTGCCGCCGTGGGGGGTGGCGCCCGAGAAGGCGGTGCGGAACCAGCCGTGCTCGGTGAGCGCGAAGTCGATGTAGGCCCGGCCGACGGCCGCCAGCCTGGCCCAGGCCCGGGGGACGGGCTCGTCGGGGGCGACCCGGGCGGTGCGCTCGATCATCAGCAGGCCGAGCTGCTCCATGCAGCGGGCCGCGACGGCGGCGAGCAGGTCCTGATGGTCGGCGAAGTGCCGGTAGGCGGCGTTGTGCGAGACACCGGCCTCGCGGCTGACGGCGCGCAGCACCACGGCCGAGGGGCCGCCGGTGCGGGCGAGTTGGACACCGGCCTCGACCAGGGCCGCCCGGAGATTTCCGTGGTGGTATGTCCGATTCTCCAAGATTTCACCGCCTTCACGCTGAATGTTGACAGTGTCCATTTTGAGTGGAAATGTGTCAATCACCGCATGTTGTCACTGTCCACATGCTCGGCGGTTGGAGTCACTCATGTCCGCCCTCACCCCTCGCCGGCGTCTGCTCGTCCTGGCCACGGTCTGTCTGGCCGCGTTCGCGATCAACCTCGACACCACGATCGTGAACGTCGCCCTGCCCGAACTGAGCCGGGAACTGGACGCCACCACCCGCGAGCTGCAGTGGGTGGTGGACGGCTACAACCTGGCCTTCGCCGCCCTGGTGCTCACCGCGGGCTCGCTCGGCGACCGGTTCGGCCGCCGGCCCGCTCTGCTCTGGGGGCTCGGCGGCTTCGCGGCCACCAGCGTCCTCGGCAGCGTGGCCGGCTCGCCCGGCTGGTTGGTGGCGGTCCGCTTCGCGATGGGCGCCTGCGCGGCGACCATCTTCCCGACCACCCTCTCGATCATCACCAACACCTTCCCCGACCGCCGCTCCCGTGCCAAGGCGGTCGGCGTGTGGGGCGCCGTGACGGGTCTCGGGGTCGCCGTCGGCCCGGTGGCGGGCGGCCTGCTGCTGGCCCACTTCGGTTGGCCCTCGGTGTTCCTGGCCCTGGTGCCGGTGGCACTCCTGGCCTTCGCCGCGACCCGGGTCTGGGTGCCGGAGTCCAACGACCCCGCCGCGGCCCGCCTGGACCCGCCCGGACTCGCCGCGTCCTCGGCGGCCGTCGGCATCCTGGTCTACACGATCATCGAGGCGCCGGAGCGGGGCTGGGGCGCCCCCGTCACGGTGGCGGGCTTCCTCCTCGCGGTCGTCCTCGGCGCGGTCTTCGTGCGGATCGAGCGCGGCCGGGCCCACCCGATGATCGACATGACGCTCTTCCGCACGCCGGCCTTCTCGGCCGCCAGCGGCTCGGTCACCCTGGCCTTCTTCGCACTCTTCGGCTTCATCTTCCTGGTCACCCAGTACTTCCAGTTCGTCCGCGGCTACGGCGCGCTCTCCACCGGCGTGCGCGTCCTGCCGGTGGCCCTGACCATCGCGGCCGGCTCGCTGGGCGGGGTGGCCCTGGTCGCCCGGCTCGGCACCCGCGCCGTCGTCACCGGCGGTCTCGTCCTGCTCGGCTCCTCCTTCGCCTGGATCGCCGCCTCGCCGACCTTCGTGCCGTACGAGCGGATCGTGGGGCAGATGGTGCTCCTCGGACTCGGCCTCGGGCTCACCACCGCCCCGGCCACCGAATCCATCCTCAGCGTGCTCCCGCCGGCCAAGGCCGGAGTCGGATCGGCGGTCAACGACGCCACCCGCGAGGCCGGCGGCACCCTGGGCGTCGCCGTCCTGGGCTCGGTCTTCACCTCCGTCTTCGCCGGCCGGCTGGCAGACTCGTCGTTCGCCGCCCTGCCGCCCCGGACCGCCGCGGCCGCGGAGGAGTCGGTCGCCTCCGCCCTCGGCACCGCCGCCCGCCTCGAACGCGCCGACCTGCTGACGGCCGTCCAGAGCTCGTTCATGGACGCCTTCCACCTGGCCTGTCTGGTGGCGGCGGGAGTGGCCCTGCTCGGCGCCGTCGGTGCCCGGCTGGCCCTCCCCGGCCGCGCGGCCGATCCGACAGGCGGCCGCGCGGACGCCCGGCCGCTCCCGTCCCCGCCGGGGGCGACGCCGGCCGGCCGCAACCCGGCCGAGGCCACCGAGGACGCCCGTGGCCTCGTGGAACCGGTGGCGGCCGCGGCGCCGGTCGTCGCTCCCGGCGGGGCAACACCGCAGCGCCCGCCGGGAGCTGCCCCCACGTCACTCCGCCACGGCCTGCGCTGACCTGCCTCGGTCGCGGGGTGCCGGCGCGTCCCGGGCGGGCCCGACGCCGCCGGGACACGGCAGGGCCCCGCCTCCCGGTCGGGAGGCAGGGCCCGAGCGCCTTGCGCCGTACGACTATCCGAGGCCGCGGGCGTCCTGCTTCAGCGCGGTGTCCACGGTCAGCGCCGTCGCGACGACCAGACTGAGCAGCGGGTCCGCGAGCGGGCGGTGGAACTGCAGGACGTAGTTGTCGGCCGTGGTGAACATGGTCTTCGCCAGGCCCTCCCAGGTCTTGGTGACGCGGGCGATCTCGGTGTCCGTCTCGTCGACGATGGAGAAGTTCCAGGCCCGCCAGTTCTCGGCCTTGACGGCGCCGATCTTCCGGCCGCCGACCTCCAGGGCGAAGTTGATCTTTCCGATGGCGTTCTGCTGAACGATCTGGCCGACCTCCTGGCCGTCCGGACGCTGCACGATCACCCGCGACTTGATGAACTTCGCCGGGCGGGTCAGCAGCAGCACCGGCGTGCCCCGCGCGTCGCGGATCTCCAGCTTGTGGGTCAGGTACTGGTCGATGGAGAAGAGCAGCCGGATCACCTTGCGCAGCCCGCTCTGGCCGACCTGGACCACCGAGCCCAGCGTGGCGCCCTGCTGGTCGAAGACCGAGTACTCGTTGGTCAGCTCGATCAGCTTGGCCTTCTGGTTCACCACCAGGACCGGCTCGGAGAAGAGGGTGCCACCGCCGCCGGAGACCGGTCCGATGCCCGCCTGCTGCTGCACCTGGCGCTGCACCTTGGCGGATTCACCGGCCGGAGCGTTCTGCTGGGCGGGGATGTCGGGGGTGTTCGTGTTCTGGGACATGGCGGGCAGGCTAGGCCCAATCCCTCGTGGACAGCTAGATCGTTTTGTCCGGTCCCGCCTCCGTCCGCAGCTCGAATTGTGGCTGTGACCAGCGGATTCGGTCAGGGCGAGCGACAGTTGACCCGTGGTCGACGGGGGAGATGTGGCGGAAGTCACGCCAGGGGCCCGCCTGTTGCCCGCCCCCGGGCCCGGCCCGGTGCGAACCGCGCCCCTCCGGACGGCTCCGGGGGGCGCGGTGGTGGTGGCGCGTCAGCCGCCGACATCCGGGCCGGCCCGGACACCTGCCGGGCCGTCGCCCGCGGCGGTGGTCCGGCGGTGGTCCGGTGTCAGGTCGGTGCCGGGCCGCTGCCGGTGGTCGGTCAGTAGACGTAGAGGTGGGTGGTGAGGTTCGCGAAGGAGACCGTGCTGCCGCTCTTCCAGGCCTTGTAGCCGGTGCCCTTGGTGAGGTCGGCCTCGAAGGTCGGGCCGCTCTCGTAGCTGATGCCGTACTGCGTGGTGCTGCGGCCGGCGTTGACGAGCTCGGTGGCCATGGTGACCATCCGGTAGGCGTGGTCGGTCGGAGAGTTCGGGGAGGAGAACACGTCCGTCCACCGGGACCCGACGCTGCCGCCGGACGGCGCGTAGGCGGGCTTGGCGGAGGTGCTCGTCCAGGTGCCCGGGGTGTAGGTGTCCCCGCCGGTCAGGTAGCTCCATCTGACGTTGTCGACGGCCCAGTAGCCGGAAGAGGTGCCGGCGGTGGCGTTGCGCAGGTCGAGGACGGAGACCCCGTGGCTCCCGACGACCTTGTCGCTCTCGTTGGCGGCACCGGGGTTGGTGACCACGAGGGCGGTGTCCTCGTCGATGCCGAAGGCCCGGGTGTGGCCGGTGTCGGCGGCCAGGCGGGTGATGCGTCCCTCCCGCCCGCGGGCGGCGAAGTGGGTGTCGAGCAGGCCGGAGGTGAAGAAGTTGAAGCCGCCCTCCGGCCGGTAGGAGAGGTCGTCCGGGTAGCTGCTGCTGACGCTGGTGGAGGCGCCGTACCGCAGGGCGTCCCAGCTCTCGCCGCCGGTGACCATGTCGCGGCCGTTGGCGATGGCGGTGCCGGCGCTGGTGCCCATGATGACGGCGCCGGTGTTGAACCTGGCCCGGATCGCGGCCAGGGCGGGGGAGTCGGAGTTGTCGCCCTTGAGCAGGGTGGTGACCAGCCGGCTCTGGTCCCCGCCGCCGAAGAAGAAGCCGTTGAGGGAGTTGATCTGGTTGACCACCGAGCTGCTGGCGTTGTTGGAGATGTGGTCCAGGTCGATCGGGATCCACTGGGCGTCGGCCACGTGGTACGTGTTCTTGAGCAGGTCCGCGTAGTAGGTGCCGTTGCAGACCGAGTTGCTGCAGGTCGCGGGGTCGGAGGCGTTCGGGTCGTTGGCGGGGACGTCCGAGGCGGCGGTGATGATGCCGATCCGGGCGTTGGGGGCGCCGCCTGCCAGGTTGACGAAGGCGCCGTAGACCTGCGCGTTGTCGGCGGCGACGGCGCCCCCGGCCAGCACCAGGCTGCCGGTGGGCGTGGCGGCGGCCGCCCCGGTCGCGGGGGCCAGGACGCCTGCGCCGAGGGCCATCGCGGTCAGGGTGCCGATCGCGGCGCGGCGGGCGGCGACGACTGTGGGGGAGAGGGGCATGTGTGCTCCATGGGGGAGGGCCTGACGGTCTGTGGGTGCAGCCGGGCAGGCGGGGAGGGGCCGCTCCGAAGGTGGGGCAACGGAGGGGATGAAACGGAAGATACAGATCGGCACGCCGGCTGTGAAGGTGTAATCAGTGCGCCGATCTCCTGGCTGGTCAAGGCCGAACCTGCCGGACGCGCCTCCGTTACCAACATGAAACAGTCATTACATCTAGCCAAGGAAATGGTGGATGTGTAATTTCTTCTCGACAGGCAGATCCCGCACCCCGGGGTCGCGGTGAGATCCGTCAGGGATCCCGTGAGGCCCCCGGGGTGCCTGTGAGAAGAGGTACCTCCAGTGCTGACCACCCTCCGCATCAGACGCGCCGCCGCCGTCGCCCTCGCCGCCTGCGGCGCGCTGCTGCTCACCGCCTGCTCCGGCGACGCAGGCTCGTCCGGTGGCGACGCGGCAGCCGCCCCCAAGGCGCTGACCGTCGCCGGCGTCGAGATCGAGCAGGACGCCGCCCTGCACGCCGCCCTGCCGGAGGCCGTCAGGAAGGCCGGCAAGGTGCGGGTCGCCACCGACGTCCCGTACCCCCCGTTCGAGATGTACATCGCCGAGGGCAAGACGGAGATGACCGGCCTCGACCACGACCTCGGCCAGGCCCTCGGGGCCAAGCTCGGCGTCAAGTTCGAGTTCACCGCCCAGAAGTTCGACGGCATCGTCCCGGCCATCCAAGCCGGCAAGTACGACGCCGCGATCTCGGCGATCACCGACAACAAGGAGCGCGAGAAGGTGGTCGACTTCGTCGACTACTCCGCCTCCGGCACCGGCATCCTGGTCGAGGCCGGCAACCCGCACGGCATCGTCACCCTGAACGACCTGTGCGGCCGCCCGGTGGCCGTGCAGACCGGCACCAACCAGCAGAAGCTCCTCGACAAGCAGCAGGACGCCTGCAAGGCCGCCGGCAGGCCCGCCGTCGACGTGCAGGCCTTCCCCAAGGACTCCGACGCCCAGCTCGCCCTGCGCTCCGCCAAGGTCGTCGCCGACGTGCTGACCAAGCCCGCGGCCGGCTGGACCGCCAAGACCGCCGACGGCGGCAAGGCCTTCCAGGTGGTGGACGACCCGGCCGCGCCCGGCGGCTACAACGCCTCCCCGAACGGCGTCGCCGTCTCCAAGAACCTCCCCGAACTCACCGACGCCGTGCAGAAGGCCCTGCAGCAGTTGATCGACGACGGCTCGATCGCCAAGATCTACGACAAGTACGGCGTCGCCTCCATCGCCGTCAAGCAGGCCACCAAGAACGGCGCGGTGGACTGACATGGCCGCCTCCCTCCACCCCGTCGCGCAGGTGCGCCTGGCCGACGCCGACGACCACCCCCGACAGCTGCGGGCGGTGCCCGTGCGTCACTGGGGCCGCTGGGTCGCCGCCGCCCTCGCCGCCCTCGCCCTGATCGGCCTGCTGGGCTCCCTCGCCAAGAACCAGAACCTGCACTGGGACGTCGTCGGCCACTACCTCGTCGCCGGCCTCATCTTCGACGGCCTGGTCACCACCCTCTGGCTCACCGTGGCCGCCATGGCCGTCGGACTCGCGCTCGGCACCCTGGTCGCCGTCATGCGGCTGTCCGCCAACCCCGTCCTGGCCGCCCTGTCCTCACTGTTCGTCTGGGCCTTCCGCGGCACCCCGCTGCTGGTCCAGATCATCTTCTGGGCCTACGCCGCCGCGCTGTACAAGCACGTGATGATCGGCATCCCGTTCACCACCGTGACGTTCGTCCGGTTCGACACCAACAGCCTGCTCACCCCGAGCATCGCCGCCCTGCTCGCACTGGGCCTCAACGAGGCCGCCTACGCCTCCGAGATCGTCCGCGCCGGCATCCAGTCCGTCGACCCCGGCCAGCAGGAGGCCGCGCACTCGCTCGGCATGAAGCCCGCCCTGACGATGCGCCGGATCGTCCTCCCGCAGGCCATGAAGGTCATCATCCCGCCGATGGGCAACGAGACCATCAACATGCTCAAGACCACCGCGTACGTCTCGGTCATCGCCGCCCACGACCTGATGTCCAACATCCAGGACGTGTACGCCCAGAACTACCAGGTCATCCCGATGCTGGTGGTCGCCGCCCTCTGGTACCTCGTGCTCACCACCCTGCTGAGCGGACCGCAGGCCTGGCTGGAGCGCCGCTACGGACGCGGCACCGCCCGGGCCGCCCGGGTCTCGCCCCTGCGCCGCCTGGTCACCGGCGTCGCCGGCCGCCTCACCACCGAACGGAAGGGCTGAACCGATGGCCCGGCCCATGGTGCACGCCCAGGGCGTGCGCAAGCACTTCGGCAGGCTCGACGTCCTCAAGGGCATCGACCTGACCGTCGAACGCGGCCAGGTGTGCTGCCTGCTGGGGCCCTCCGGCTCCGGCAAGTCCACCTTCCTGCGCTGCATCAACCACCTGGAGCGGGTCGACGGCGGACTCCTCGCCGTCGACGGCGACCTCGTCGGCTACCGCCGCAGCGGTGACAGGCTGCACGAACTGCGCGAGAGCGAGGTCGCCCAGCGGCGCCGCGAGATCGGCATGGTCTTCCAGCGCTTCAACCTCTTCCCCCACCTCACCGCGCTGCAGAACGTGACCGAGGCCCCGGTCAGGGTCGCGGGCGTCAACCGCGCCGACGCCCGCCGAGAGGCCCTGCGCCTGCTGGACCGCGTCGGCCTCGCCGACCGCGCCGACCACTACCCGTCGCAGTTGTCGGGCGGGCAGCAGCAACGGGTCGCGATCGCCCGCGCGCTGGCGATGAAGCCCAAGCTGATGCTCTTCGACGAGCCCACCTCCGCCCTCGACCCGGAACTCGTCGGGGACGTCCTCGACGTCATGCGCGACCTGGCCGCCGACGGCATGACCATGGTCGTCGTCACCCACGAGATCGGCTTCGCCCGCGAGGTCGGCGACACCGCCGTCTTCATGGACGAAGGCGTCGTGGTCGAAGCCGGCGACCCCCGCCGTGTCCTCGGCGACCCGGAGCAGGAACGCACCAAGGCGTTCCTGTCCAAGGTCCTGTGAGCGCCCCCGCCCGCAGCGCCGTCACCGCCGTCGAGCTGCTCCCGCTCGCCGAAGCCGCACTGCCCCGCTACCTGGCCGACCTCGCCGAACTGGTCGCCGTCGACTCCGGCTCCTACAGCCCGCGCGGCGTCAACCGGGTCGCCGACCTCCTCGCGACCCGCCTGCACGGGCTCGGCTTCACCGTCGAGCGCACCCGGCCCGACCCCGAGCAGGGACCGGTGACGGGCGACGTCCTGGTGGCCCGCCGCACCGGCCGGCTCAGCCACGCGGCCGGCGGCCGGCGGATCCTGCTGGCAGGCCACATGGACACCGTCTTCGAGGACGGCACCGCCGCCGAACGGCCCTTCTCCATGGTCGGCGCCATCGCCCACGGGCCCGGCGTCAGCGACGACAAGGGCGGCCTGCTGGCCGGTGTGACCGCCGTCGAGATCCTGCTGCGGGCCGGCTGGGACGACTGCGCCGAGCTGGTACTGCTCGCCACCCCGGACGAGGAGATCGGCTCACCGGCCAGCCGCCCGGTGACCGAAAGCGTCGCCGCCGGGGCGGACTACGCGCTCGCCCTGGAGTGCGCCCGGGAGAACGGCGACCTGGTGACCGAGCGCAAGGGGGTCGCCGACTTCCAGTTCGTCGTCACCGGGCGGGCCGCCCACGCCGGCATCGAACCGGAACGCGGGGCCAACGCGGCGCTCGCCGCGGCGCACCACGTCGTCGCTCTCCAGGAGCTCAACGGCCGCTGGCCCGGCGTCACCGTCAACGTGGGCGTGCTGCGGGCCGGCACCCGCCCCAACATCGTCTGCCCCGAGGCCGAACTGCGCATCGAGGTCCGGGCCACCACCACCGCGGGCCTGCACCTGGCGGCCGACGCCGTGCGCGCGCTCGCCGCCCGGGAGGTCGTGCCCGGCACCACCACGACCGTCGTCCAGGTCGACCTGTGCCCGCCGATGGAGGACACCCCGGCCGCCCGCGCGATCTACGCCGTCGCCCGCGGCGCTGCCGCCGACCTCGGCGTGACCGTCGGCGCCGCGGCCACCGGGGGAGTGGGCGACGCCAACCTGATCGCCGGGACGGGGGTGCCCACGCTGGACGGTCTCGGACCGGTCGGCGGGGCCGACCACACCCCGCAGGAGTGGCTCGACACCTCCACCGTGCCGACCCGCGTCGCCATCCTGGCCGCCACCGTCGCCAGGCTCGGCCGGGAGTCCTGATCCCCGGGTGTCCTGATCCCCGGCGGCCCTGATCCCCGGGTGTCCTGATCCCCGGCAGCTCCGATCCCGGCAGCTGCGAACCCCGGCGCCGGCCCGGATCCGGCCGCCGGAACCGGGGCCGGGCGCGCCACCGCGAGCCCGGCCCCACCCCCGCGCCCCGTCCCCTTCACCACGTCACCTCTCCTCAGGAGTCCCGCGTGTCCCGCAACAGAACGCTCAGAGCCGCCACCGTCGTCGCTGCGGCCTGCCTGCTCGCCGTCACCGCCGTCCCCGCCGCGTCCGCCACGGCCCCCCGCCACGCCGGCGGAACACTGATCCTGGTCGGCGGCGGGCTCAAGGACGTCCGCATCTACCAGGAGATCGTCGCCAAGGCCGGCGGCGCGGGCCGGGCCCGGATCGGGGTCCTCACCGCCGCCTCGGTCCCGCCCAGCCAGGACCCGGACGCCGCCGACCCGGCGACCTGCTCCAACTCCGCCTGCAACGGCGCCTACTACGCGGACCTGTTCAAGCAGTACGGCGCGGCCGACGCCCAGTGGGTGCCGATCGACATCGAGCACGTCGCCGCTGCCGACTCCGACGCCGTGGTGGCCCAGGTCAACTCGATGACCGGGTTCTTCCTCGGCGGCGGCGACCAGTACCGCTACGTCACCAGCCTGCTGCACGGCGCCGCCCACACCGACTCCAAGGTGCTGGCCGCGATGCGGGCCAAGCTCGCCGCCGGAGCCGTCGTCGCCGGGTCCAGCGCCGGTGCCCAGATCGCCGCCGGCCCGGACATGGTCACCGGCGGCGAGAGCTACCAGGCCCTGCGCGACGGCTCCGCGCCGGGCTACTTCGAGGACGCCACCAGGCTCGGCTACCTGCCCGAGGGAGGGTTCGGCTTCTTCGGCGCCGGGCTGATCGACACCCACACCGGCACGGACGGCCGGGAGGGCCGCGCCCTGCGGCTCGCCGCCGACACCGGCCGCGACCGGGTCTTCGCCCTCGACGAGGACACCGCCGTCGAGGTGGAGCACACCGGCACCCGCCAGGAGACCCTGCGGGTGCTCGGAACCCACGGCGTCTCCGTCCTCGACCTGCGCCGCGCCCGCACCCACGCCGGCCCCGGCGGCTGGTCCGTCGAGCACGTCCGGTACAGCTACCTCACCGACGGCGACCGGTACGACCCCCGCACCTGGCAGGCCCGGCCCGCCGCCGACCGGCGCCCGCTGCGCCCGGCCGGCACCACCCCCGTGCCCGCCGCCAACGACGTCTTCCACTCCGTCGACAACCCCGACGGCGTCCCGTACTCCTTCAGCGGCACCGCCCGCGCCCTCGCCGCGACCCGCGCGCAGCGCAGCGCCACCGCCACCACCTACGAGTCGGCCCCCGCCTTCCGGGTCACCTTCACCAGGACCGGCGACACCCGCGCCTGGACCACCGACGGACGCAGCGCCGCCTCCCTCACCCAGCTCGACATCGCCGTCGCCCCGCTCGCACCCTGAGCGCCGATCCGGTCAGGACGCCCTCCGCGGCCCGGCGCGCCGCTAGGCTGCGGAGATCACGTCCGTCCCCGTCCGACCGGGTGGCAGCCGCCGCCCCGCGAAAGGATCGCGCACCATGGCCTCCCCCACGCTCGCCGAGGACATCCGGCAGAGGCTCGGCGACTGCAGCCCCGCCGAGCGCAAGGTGGGCCGGGTACTCCTGGCGGGCTGGCCGGCGGCCGGGTTCGAGACCATCGCGACCCTCGCCGAACGCGCCGACGTCAGCGCGCCCACCGTCCTGCGGTTCGTCACCCGCCTCGGTTACCGCGGCTTCCCCGACTTCCAGACGGCCCTGCGCGCCGAACTCGACGAACGGCACGCCTCACCGCTGACCCTCTACACCGCCGGCGGCTACGGCGCCGCGGCGGCGGACGGCGCGGCGGGCGCGGACGCCGGCCCCGCGGCGCTGCTGGGACGCGGTCGCGAGGTGTTCACCACCGCCGTGGACCGCACCCTCGCCGAAGTACCGCCGCACGACCTGGAACGCGCCGTCCAGCTGCTGTCCGACCCGAAGCGCCGCATCACCCTCGCGGGCGGGCGCTTCACCCACCTGCTGGCCCAGTACCTCGGCCTGCACCTCATGCAGCTGCGCGACGAAGTCCGCTTCCTGCCCGACCGGCCGGTCGAACGCACCGCGCACCTCGCCTCGACGGGCCGCCGGGACGTCCTGGTCGTGTTCGACTACCGCCGCTACGAGGACGACAAGGTCACCATGGCCGAGCTCGTCCGGGACGCCGGCGGCCGTGTGGTCCTCTTCACCGACACCTGGCTCTCGCCCGTCAGCACCCAGGCCGAGGTCGTCCTCTCCAGCCAGGTCGGCGCACCCTCGCCCTACGACAGCCTGGTGCCGACCCTGGCCGTGGTGGAGACCGTGGTGGCCGGCGTCATCACCGCCCTCGGCGAGAGCGCCCACCAGCACATGCAGCGCGGCGAGGAGACCGCCGAGCGGGCCGGCCTCACCTGACGCCGGGTCCCACCTGACACCGGCCCAGTTCGACACCGGCCTCACCTGGCGTCCACGCCGCCTTCGGGGCACGCCCGGGCTCGCGGCGGGCGCTGCCGGTCGGGGGCCGGTGCCGGAGCAGGGGTCAGGATCCGCGCCGGGAGCCGGGAGCGTGGTCCCAGCGGCACCGGTGGCCGTCCGGCGCGAGAAACCGAACCGGCTCCCGGCCGCGTCAGGCACGGTATGGACTTCCTGCCCGCGCTGCTCGCCGCCCTGCCCGCCCTCGACCGGGGAGAGGAGGTGGCGGGCCCCTGGCGGCTGCGCCGGGCCGGCGCGCTCGACCTCTCCGGTGCCGATGAGTGCTGGCTCGAGGACGCAGAGGGCGGCGACGCGTTCGGCTTCGGCGCCGGCGTCGCCTACCTCGTCCTGGACGCCGAACCCGTCCTGGACGCCGATCCCGTCCCGGGCACGGATCCCGTCCCGGGCGCGGCCCCGCAGCACCCGTCGGTCGTCGCCCTGCTGCTGCAGCACGGCGACACCCCGCCGGTGGCGGCGGGCGAGGACGGGGACCGGATCGACACCGACTCGGGCGTCCTGGTGCTGCACGCCCTCCCGGCGGCCGGCCGGGCCGCCCTGCTCGACCGGGCGACCGCCGCGCGCTCCGCCGGGGGCCCGGCCGGTGCGGAGTTCGCGGACGGCTGGCTGATGCTCCCCGACCGGACGGCGGGCGGTCCCGCGCTGGTGATGCTGGTCGACACCGACGGGTACCGCGTGGTGCCGGTACTGGACGCGGACGGCCGTCCCACCGCCGCCCTGGTGCACCGCTGAACGGCCCGGCCGGGACCTGACCGGGCAACGGCGGACGCCGGGCCGGCACCGGCCGAGCAGCCGGAGGGACGGCGCGGCGGCACCCCGCCGCGCCGCCGTCCGGGGCGGACGCGCCGTCGGACACCGAGGTGCCGGTGGCCGGGGGAGCGGACGAACGCGCTCACCGCACCCACCCTCCCGGGCCGGGCCTCAGTGCCATGAAGCCGCCCACGGGCTCGAAGCCGAGGGCGCGGTAGAGACCGGCGCCGGCCTCGGTGGCGCGGAGTTCGACGGAGCCGCAACCGGCGTCCTTGAGGGCTTCCACGAGGGCGGAGGTGACGGCGCGTCCGTGACCGCGCCGCTGGTGGGCCGGATCGGTGGCCACCGTGTGGATCCGGCCCCACCTGCCGGTGGGGTGGGCCGGACCGCGGTAGCCGCGGTGCACCATCCCGATGGCGCACGCCGCGAGCCCGCCGTCGACGGGCACGACGTACCCGAGCAGGTCGGGGTCGCTGCCGAGGCGGGCGCGCATGTCGTCGCGGAAGACGCCCTGCCAGTGCTCGGTGAGCGGGCCGCCGTCGCGGACGGCGACGCGCAGCCGCAGCAGTTCGTCGGCGTCCGCCGGCACGGCGGGCCGGGCGGTGGTCATCGGCTGGTCTCCTTCGGACGGGGCGGGCCCGGCAGGGCGGGGCGGGGTGGGGCAGTAAGGGCCTGGCAGTGCAGGTCGTGCCACGGCTGTGCGGGGCGGGGCGGATCGGTCGGGGAAGGCCCGGGCAGGGCGGATCGCCCTCACCGTAGTGCTCACCGGCTTCTACCGGGGCAGGGCTCCCGGTTCGTCCGGCGCGCCGGAGCGAGGAGCCGGCCCCGCCCCGGGCGTCCTCCAGCGCCCGGGGGTGGGGCCAGCCCCACCCCCAACCGGCCTGCTGTCTCCAGGGACTGGGCCGCGCCGATCGCGGGATGGTGGGCGGCATGACGACACCACCGCGCGCCCCGCAGGACCGCGATCGGCCCCGCCCACCCCGCCGACTCCGCCGACTCCGCCCGGCGAGGGCGAGCGGATCGCCGTACCGGGTCTGGACGACCCGGACGACCGGCGTCGCCGCCACGGTGGCGCTGATCGCCGGGACCCTGGTGCTGCCCACCGCGGCAGCCGCAACTGCGGACGGCAGTGCCGCGGCCGCCACCGCCGCAGCGGCCGACGAACTCCCGGCCCAGCCCCTGAACTGGACGGCCTGCCCGTTCCCCGGCGCGCCGGGCGGGCTGCAGTGCGCCTCCGTCCAGGTGCCGGTGGACTACGCCCGCCCGCGCGGAGCGAAGACCACGGTCACGGTGAACCGCCTCCGGGCGACCGGCGCGCACCCCGTCGGCAGCCTCTTCTTCGACCCCGGCGGTCCCGGCGGATCCGGCACCGAACTCGTGTACGCGGAGTCCCTGGGGGCCGGCCTGTTCACCGCCGCCACCCGGGAGCACTTCGACCTGATCGGCCTGGACCCGCGCGGCGTCGGACTCAGCAGCCCGGTGCGCTGCGACCCGGAGCTGCTCAACCGCCAGGTCTCCCTCTTCCCGACGGACGAGGCCGGGTTCCGGCGCCTGGTCGAACGGAACCGCGAACTGGGCCTTAGCTGCCGCCGCCTCACCGGGCCCCTGCTGGAGCACCTGGACACCGTCAGTGCCGCCCGGGACCTCGAGGTGCTGCGCCGGGCGCTGGGCCAAGGCGCACTCAACTACCTCGGCCTGTCGTACGGCTCCCAACTCGGCACGGCCTACGCCGAACTCTTCCCCGACCGGATCAGGACGCTGGCACTGGACGGCGCACTCGACCACTCGCTCCCGACGACCACCCTGTTCAAGGACGAGGCGCAGGCCTACGAGGACTCCTTCCGGCGGTTCGCCGACCGGTGTGCGCAGGACACCTCCTGCGCACTCCACGGCACCGACGTGGGGCGGATGTTCGACGACCTGGTGGCGGCCGCCGACCGCACGCCGGTCCCGGCGCCTGCCTGCGTCCGGTCGGGAAACTGCAGGCCGTCCGTGACCGGCGAGGACATCCGGCTCAACCTGCAGGGGATGCTGCTGTTCCCGGCGCGCCAGGGCGAGCTGGCCCTCGCGCTCCAGCAGGCGCGGAACGGCGACGCGTCGGCGTTCTCGCCCCCGCTCGCCACCGGCCCGAGCGACGGCGAGGTGAACGGCAGCGCGATCGCGATCGAGTGCCTCGACTGGCCGACACCGGTCCGCACCCTGGCCGACCTGCAGCGACTGCAACGGCTCGGCCGGACGGTAGCCCCCCGGCTCGGGGGCGCGTCCCAGTCGTGGACCATCCTCACGGGCTGCATCGGCTGGCCGGCACCGGTGGTGAACCCGCCCCGGCCCGCGGCCGTCCGCCACGCGCCACCGATCCTGATCACCAACGCCACCCACGACCCCTCGACGGCCTACCCGTGGGCCGTTCACCTGGCGGCCCAACTGCCGTCCGGCGTGCTGGTGACGCGCGAGGGCGACGGGCACACCAGCTACCTGGCCCGCGGCGCCGCCCGCACCCGGGACGCCATCGACAACTACCTCCTCACCGGCCTGACCCCGCCGCCCGGCACCGTCTACGACGACTGACCGGGCTGGTCTCCGCGATGACGCGGCTGGCGGATCCGCCCCGTCGACCGGCCGACCCGCGGTCCTCCTGAGCACCGGGTGCCTCGTACCAGGGGATCCGGGCCGACGTCCACAGCTGCCACGGGCGGGGCCCGTGGTCGGCTTTTGCCGGGAGTAGCCGTACGCTGAGCGTCCCCATGCACATCCGAGGCGTGGACATCATGGCCGAGGAGAACGATCGTGGCACAGGGACGTGGCGGCATCAGGGGTGCGCGGATCGGTTCGGGGCCGATGGGGGAGTCCGAGCGCGGCGAACTCGCTCCTCGGACGGCGGTGTCGTTCTGGTGCGGCAACGGTCACCGGACCCAGATCACCTTCGCGGTCGAGGCAGCGGTCCCGCCGACCTGGGACTGTCGCAACTGCGGCCTGCCCGCCGGCCCCGACCCCGACGACGTCCCGGTCGCCCAGGGCACCGCCCCCTACCGGACGCACCTGGGCTACGTCCGGCAGCGCCGCAGCCAGGAGGACGGCGAAATCCTGCTCAACGAGGCACTGGCGAAGCTCCGCGGGACCATCTGAGCTCCTGGCACGGCGCCGCGACGCCTGCAGCCTGCCCCGGCCGGCACCGGAGGGCGCCCCTGCACCAACCTCCCCAACAGCCTGACAGCTGCGGCCCTTTTTCCCGGCGTTGCCGTTGATCAGCCCCGGGGCCCGGGCTCGGCGCTCGATGCGTCGGACGGCGCGTTCCGCAGCGCGTCGAGCAGTCGGTGCAGGGCGGGCCGGAGGGGCAGGGGCTCCCGTACCGCCGCGTAGATCACCCGGACCGGCTCCGGGTTGCGGACCTCGCGCACCAGCACGTGGGGATGGCGGTTGCCCAGCCCCAGTTCCGGGATCAGGCTCACGCCGAGCCCGGCAGCGACGAACCCCTGCGCGGTGGCGTAGTCCCCGCTCTCGACCACGAAGTCCGGACTGAAGCCGGCCGAGGCGCAGGCGTCGAGGACGGGGTCCAGGCAGGGGCCCGGCTGGTCGCTGCCCACCCAGGGCTCCTCGGCGAGGTCGGTCAGGTCGAGTACCCGCTTCTCGGCCAGCCGGTGTCCCCGGGGAAGCACGGCGAGATACCGGTCGTCGGCGAGGTGCACGAACCGGATGCCGTCGACGGGCAGCGCGTCCGGTGGCCGGACCAGGAGGGCCACGTCGGCCCGACGCCCCTTCACCTCCAGCAGTCCCTCCTCGCCGTCGCTCAGCCTGAGATCGACCTGAACACCCGGCTGCTCACGGCGGAGCGCCGCCACGGCGGGAGCCACCATGGCCGCCCCCGCCGTGGCGAAGTACCGGACCACCACCCGGCCCGTCCGACCGGCCCGCAGTTCGGCGAGCGCGGTCTCGGCCTCGGCGACGTGCCTGCCGATGGCGGCCGCGTACTCGGTGAGCAGCCGCCCGGCCTCCGTCGGCCGCACACCCCGCCCGGTCCGCTCCAGCAGCCCGATCCCGGCCTCCTTCTCCAGCACCGCCATCTGCTGGCTGACGGCGGAAGGCGTGTACCCGAGGTTCCGCGCCGCCGCGGTGACGGACCCACTGGCCACGACCGCCCTCAACACCTGCATACGCCGCACATCAAGCATGTAGGACAGCTTAACTCTCCATCCAGATCTTTTCGCTTGTCTTACGGCAATCAGCGAGGCACCGTACGGAGGGAAGAACTCACCAGGAGGCGAACAGTGCTCAGCGGCACCCACGGAACCCCGATACGCATGGCCGTCCTCGCCCTCCTCTGGGGATCGAGCTTCCTCTGGATCAAACTCGCCCTGGCCGGCGGCCTGTGCCCGCTCCACATCACCGTCGTCCGCTGCGCGCTGGGAGCCGGTGTCCTGCTGCTCCTGGCCCGCGCCGGCGGCCAGCGTCTCCCGCGCGACCGCCGGACCTGGAGCCACCTCGTGGTGGCCGCCTTCTTCTGCAACGCCCTGCCGTTCCTCCTCTTCGGGATCGGCGAGCAGAGCGTCGACTCCGGTGTGGCCGGCGTCCTGAACGCCACAACTCCTCTGTGGTCCTTGGTCATCGCCGTCACGTCCGGCACGGAGCGCGGCATCCGGCCGGTCCGCCTGGCCGGTCTCCTCCTCGGCTTCGCGGGCACCGTGTTCATCTTCGCCCCGTGGCAGCGCGGTGGCCTGAGCGGCTGGGGAGTACTGGCCCTGCTCGCCGCGGCGGTCAGCTACGCGGTGGCCTTCGCCTACATGGCCCGGCACCTCATCGGCCGCCGGACCGCCCCGCTGGCCCTCTCGGCGGCCCAACTCCTCGCCGCGACGGGCCTGAGCACGGTTGCTCTCCCCTCAGGTCCCATGAGCCTCTCCGGTCCCACCTTCACCGCGGTGGCCGCCGTCGCCGTCCTTGGTGTCTTCGGTACGGGGGTCACGTTCCATCTCAACTCCCGGCTCATCGCGGACGAGGGCCCCACCACCGCCGCGACCGTCGGCTACCTGCTGCCGGTGGTCTCGGTGGCCCTGGGCGCGATCGTCCTCGGCGAACGGGTGGGCCTTCGCGTCATCACGGGCATGGTCCTGGTGCTCGTCGGCGTCGGCCTCGCGCGCAGTCGGAACACCGGCCTCGCCCGCCCCGGCGCCGCCGCAGCACCGCAGCGAAGCTCCGCGTCGAGCACCGGGTGAAGCGGAGCCGGCGTTCACCGGCGCGGCCCGGCCTGTCGGGCACCGCGCGAAAGCAGCGACCTGACACTCCGGACCCGTCCGGCACCCGACCCGACACCCCCGGACGAAGCCGAGGCATGACAGGTCGTCGTCGCCGTCACCGGGGTCGAGCGAGTACTGGAACGACTCCGTCTCAAGGCCGCGCGGCAAGCCACTCGGCCAGGTGCTCCAGGACGTACCAGTGGGTGCGGCCGGTGACGCCCGCGGTGAGCTGGACCACGTTGTCGGCTCGGGAGAGCGCTTCGCGCAGCGCGTCGTCGGTGGTGCCGAGCAGAGGGACGGCCTCCTGGAGCGTCACGATCGGAGGCCGCCCGTCGTCGCGGGCGACGAACTGCGCGAGGGCCGCGGCCTCGTCGGCGTGCAGCCACAGCCTCCTGTCGCGGGAGACCGCCGCCGCGTCGGTGGGGTCAGGCCCTACGATGCCGCGGTACGGCTCGCCCAGCGCCGTGACGACCCTTTCCCGCAGCAGCCAGACGTGTTCGTCCGGCCGGTCGGAGAAGTGCAGCCGGTAGGAACGCAGTTCGATGATGCGGGTGGCGTGGTGGTCCGCCGCGTAGGGCCGTTCGTCGCACACGGACCGGACCACCTCCTCGCTGAAGCCGGTGGCGTCCAGCCAGCGCATCCAGAGCCCTGGGTCGAGTTCGTCCTGCCCGATCAGAGCGTTCGTGAAGTGGTGGACCAGACCGCTCTCCTCCACGGCGGTGAGACGGGTCGGCCTCACGGTCCTGGGCAGGACGTGCCCGAGCAGGATCCTGCCGTCGGACCAGGCGCTCCACCCCATGGCCAGGTTCCCGCCCACGTGCAGGACCGTCGGGCCGCAGTCGACCTCCACCTCCTTCTCCCGCAGGAACGGCAGGCGTTCGAGCTCGGCTTCGGCCGTCGCGGCGTCCAGACAGACGACACAGGAGCCCAGCCTGATGCGCGTCGCATCCGACGAAATGGCAGGAATGTGTTCGGGCGGCATGGACGGGTCCCCTCCCCTGACGAGTTGTCACCCCCAGTGTGACGCCACCGCGCCCACCGGCCCGGCCGGACCGGAGCCGGGAACCAGCGGCCGCGCGGGGACGTTAGCGCCCACACCCGGACTGAAGGAGCGCTTGTGCAACCGGCCGACGAGACCGAAGCACTCCACGTCGACTTCGACCGCCACCAACTGGCGGGCACCGTACGCGGCCGAGCCGTGGTGCGGGTGCGGGTGGACCCCACGGACCGGCAGAGCCGTTCGGTGCTGCGGCTGCGCCGCTTCCTGTCCCGCCTGGTCGAGTTCCACTGGCGGGACCTCGACGCCGCCGGCTCACCGCTGGGCCCGGCGTTCGAGGCGGCGGCCCTGCCGGGGGCGGACCCGCGCCAGTTCGACCACCCGGTGGACCTGCCCGCCGGGGCGGCGTCCCGCGAGTACCACCTGGAGTGGGCGCTCGACCCGGCGGACCATCCGAGGATCGGGGCCGAGAACGACGAAATGGTGCTGTTCCGCGTGCAGCTCGTCGGCATCGAGGCCGACGGTCCGGAGACCTGCGAGCACCAGAAGCTGATCCTCATCTCCTGGTCCGACGCGGACGGCGTACTTCGCGGCACGTGGCAACGGCCCGGCCGCACCCCGGAGCCGCTGGGCCGGGCCCTGACCGAGCTGCTCGGGGCCCCGGAGAGGCATGGGTCCACCTGCGGGGACTGCCACTTGCACCTGGAACTCGATCGACTGCTGCTGGAGGACGCGGTCTGGGCGTGCCAGGACGGGCCGGAGCTGGAGGAGATCCGCAGGTTGCTCGTGCTGCGGGAGCTGCAACCGGATTCCGGCGTCGTCGGCTACGACACCCGTCGGGGTCACCCCGAGCATCGCCCGCACGTCCACCCCGACATCGCCGAGGAACTGGCCGCCGCCCGCGGGCGGCATCATGCACGGCTGCTCGCCTACGCGCCGTCCGAGCAGCCCGGCCAGGCGTCACACACGAACCCTGACGGGCATTGAGCTCGTTCCCTCGTGAAGTCGCAGGGCGAAGGCCGGCGTTCGCGTCGACGCCGCGGGCCCGACCGGTTCGACGCCGCTCTCACCGCACGGCTCGCAGTTGCTCCTCATGAGGATTCAACCTCTGTATGAAAGCCCACGCCAGTGGCGGCGATGTTCCGTTTTTTCCTGTGACTTGTGAAGGTCCAGGTCATGAGCGTCCCGCCGTGCGTAAGAGCTTTGACGGATTTTACTGTCAGGAAGGTTTCCTGTCAGAGCCCTTGACGCGATGTCGTGCACACGCGCAGACTCCGGTCTGCCCGTTGAAGCCGTCGCCCGAACAGGTCGACCCGCGCCACCGAAGACCCTTGCAGCGGGCGGTCACCGTCCGACCCGAGGAAAGGCCACCGCCATGATCAGACGCCGCCCGAGGACACCCAGGCGGGCCGGACGCCGGACGGGCACGCTGCTGCTCCGGCTGCTCGCCCTGAGCGCCGTCGTGCTGGGACTGCAAGCGGCACCGGCGCCCCCTGCCGGAGCAGCCACGACGTTCAAGGTGCTCGCCCTCTACGACGGCACGTACGACGCCGCGCACATCAGCTTCGACCGCGAGGCCAACTCCTGGTTCCCGCAGCAGGGTGCCACTCACGGCTTCACCTACACGGCCACCACCGACTGGAGCCAGCTGAACAGCGCCAACCTGGCCAAGTACCAGGTGGTGATGTTCCTCGACAACTATCCGCAGACCGCCTCCCAGCGCTCGGCGTTCCAGACGTACGTGGAGAACGGCGGCGGCTTCGTGGGTTTCCACGTCTCGGCGTTCAACACCGACACCAGCGACTGGCCCTGGTACCACAACACGTTCCTCGGCACGGGGACCTTCCGGAGCAACACCTGGGGCCCGACGCAGGAGACGCTGCGGATCGACGACAGGACGCACCCGGCCACGGCGGGACTCCCCGGCACCATCACCTCGTCGGTCAGCGAGTGGTACAGCTGGCAGAACGACCTGCGCAACAACCCCGCGATCGACGTCCTGGCCTCGATGGACCCCTCGACGTTCCCGATCGGCACCGACCCCGACCAGACCTGGTACAGCGGCTACTACCCGATCTCCTGGACCAACCGCAACTACCACATGGTGTACAACAACTTCGGCCACAACGCGATGAACTACACGACGAACACCGCCCTGTCGTCGACCTTCGCCGCCGCCCAGCAGAACCAGCTCCTCCTGCAGGAGATCGCGTGGGCCGCCGGCCAGAGCGGGCCCGTCACCCCGCCCCCCGGGGGCGCCACCGGTCGGATCACCGGGTACGGCGGCAAGTGCGTGGACGTGGCGGGTGCGAGTTCGGCCAATGGTGCGGCGGTGCAGTTGTACGACTGCAACGGCACCACTGCCCAGCAGTGGACGGTCGGCACCGACGGCACGGTGAAGGCGCTGGGCAAGTGCATGGACGTGACAGCGGTGGCAACCGCGGACGGCAGCAAGGTGCAGCTGTACGACTGCAACGGGTCCGGTGCTCAGGTGTGGCAGCACCAGTCCGACGGTCAGCTGGTCAATCCCGTGTCCGGCAAGTGCCTGGACGCCACCGGGCCCAGCTCGGCCAACGGCACCCGCCTGCAGATCTGGACCTGCTACGCCGGCGCCAACCAGCAGTGGGCAATCCCCAGCTGACATGCCCGGGCTGCGGCGCACCGGTCGAACGAGCCCTGGGACTTCCGACCGGTGCGCCGCACCGGCGTGGGCTCGAAGGAGGAAGGCGCCGTCGAGAGGCGGTTCACGGTCGACCCACTCGGTTCGGGGCCGACCTGGATCGGCTACTGTCTGCCATCATGCAGAAGATCGGACAGATTGCGGGCACCATCACCCTCGTCGGTGCGTTCGCCCTGGCCACGGGCTGTTCGTCCGCCCCGCCCGTGGCCACCCCCGATGTCGTCCGGTCGGCTTCGCCGACGTCCGCACCGGTTGCGCCGTCGCCGTCCGTGGCCGTCCAGCCGGTGGTGGCGAGTGTGGCCCAGTCCGCTTTGGCCGGCGCGGCCGCCGTGATGAACATCCTGCATCGAGGCGGCCGGCCGTCGGCCGAGACGTGCGCCGTGCAGTGGAACGAGCTGTCGAAGGAGAAGCAGGCGAGTCTGGATCGTGACGGCTTCGACGCGGGCTGCTACGGCAGCTCCACGCCGGACGTCGTCACCTTCGGTCCCGGGAGCGGCCCGAGCCCCTCCGGGACTCCGTGACCGACCGGCCGCGGGCCGGGCGGGCGGGCGGGCCGGGCGGCAGGTACGCCCGGCCCGCCGTGCCGGGTCAGTCCGTGTCGCCCACGCGGCCCAGCGCCGCGACCTGCTCCTTTGGCACGTAGGCGGGCGGGACCTCGCGTCCGCGGCCCAGGTGGTTGAAGAGCAGGTTCAGGATGACCGCCAGGAGGCAGCCCACCGAGATGCCGGAGTTCAGCACGGTCGCGATCTGCTCCGGGAAGGCCTGGTAGAAGTCGGGGAAGGCGATCGGGAAGATGCCGAAGGCGAGGCTGACCGCCACGATGATCGCGTTCGACCCGGCGCTCAGGTCCGCCTTGCCGAGCGTGCGGATGCCGGCGACCGCGACCGACCCGAACAGCACCACGCCGGCGCCGCCGAGGACGGGCTGCGGTACCAGCGAGACCAGCCCGCCGACGACGGGTACCAGGCCCATCACGATGAGGAAGACCCCGGCCAGTGCGACCACGAACCGGCTGCGGATCCTGGTGAGGGCCACCAGCCCGATGTTCTGGGCGAAGGCCGAACAGATGAAGCCGTTGAACACCCCGCCGAACGCGGTCGCGAGGCCGTCCGCCCGCAGGCCGCCGGCGATCGTGCGGTCGTCCGCCGGTCGCTCCACCACCTCACCCAGCGCGATCATGTCCGCGGTGGACTCGGTCATCGAGACGAGCATGACCACCAGCATCGAGACGATCGCGGCTGCCTCGAACCGCGGCGCGCCGAACGCGAACGGGTGCGGCAGCTCGAAGAGCGGCAGGCTGCTCAGCGCAGCGAAGTCCACCTTGCCCAGCGGGACCGCGGCCAGGGTGCCCACCAGCATGCCGAGCAGGATCGAGATCCGCTGCAGGAAGCCGCGCAGGAATCGGTTGAGGAGCAGCACTGTCAGCAGGGTCAGCCCCGCCAGGCCCACGTTGGCGAGCGAGCCGTAGTCCGGTGCGTGGGAGTTGCCGCCCTGCGCCCAGTTGCCGGCGACCGGCAGCAGGGAGATGCCGATGAGGGTGATCACCGTGCCGCTGACGACCGGGGGGAAGAATCTGACGAGCCGACAGAAGGCGGGCGCCAGCAGGAAGCAGAAGAGCCCCGCCACGATGGTGGAGCCGAAGATCAGCGGCAGTGCGGCGTCCTTCTTCGCCGCCACCACCGCGAGGATCGGCGAGACGGTGGCGAAGGAGACACCGTTGACGAAGGGCAGCCGCGAGCCGATCCGCCAGAATCCGAGCGTCTGCAGCAGGGTGGCGATGCCGGCGATGAAGAGGCTGGCGGCCAGCAGGGTGGTGAGCTGGGCGGGGCCGAGTCCGGCCGCCGCGCCGATGATCAGCGGCGGCGCGGCGACTCCGGCGTACATGCTGGCGACGTGCTGGAGTGCGACGGTCGCCATCCGGCCGGGCGGCAGGAGTTCGTCGACGGGGTGCGGTGACGTTCCGGGCTCCAGGAGCGCTGGGTGACGTCGCATGGGCTGTTCCCTCCACATCCAAGGTGGATTCGGGTCCGGGAACGGCGGCCGAAGGCGGGACACGGCGACGTTGGGACGACCCTGGCGGACGGCGGTGCCGTCGCCCACCTGCCGGGCCCGCGACGAACAGGCCCGACCCATGAATGGATCCACGATGCGGAACTTGGATTCCGAGATCGTTTCCACAGAATGTAGAAAGATCGGCCGGGTTGGTCAATAGCTCTCGTTCGACCGCCCCTCGCCACTCCTTGATTTGTCACTTCCTTCAACCCCGACCCCGCACCGGTCCCCGTCGCCGGACCACCACGACCCGGCGCACGCGCCCCCGGCATCGACGCCGGCGGGGTGCGGATGCAGGCATCGCCCGGACCGCGTCCACCCGCACCGCGCGGGTCGGTTCCCGGGCGTTCGGCTCGGTGACGGCCGGCGTCCGGCGCAGGTTCGGCGAGGGGGCCGCGCAGGCCTGGCCGCCCGTCCCGGTCGCAAGTGGAGCACCGGTCGGCGGCCCGCTGCGCGGGCTTGCGCGTGGATCGCTCAGCGCTGGGTGGCGGGGCGCGGTGCGGACGGCAGCGGCGGGGTGAGGACGATCTCCAGCAGTTCGGCGAGCTCGTGGCGTTGCTGTGCTCCGAGCCGACCGGTGGCCGGTGCGAGGGTGTCCCGCATCTGCTCGTAGAGGCGCTGGGTGAGGTCGAGCCCGGCATCGGTGATCTGGACGACGACGGCGCGCTTGTCCTCGGGGCTGGTGGTGCGGGCCAGCAGCCCCCGTCGTTCGGCTCGGTCGACGAGGCCGGAGAGGGTCGACTTGTCCAGGCCGAGGAAGGCGGCCAGGTCGCTCATGCGGGGGCGCCGGTCACGAACGATGCCGAGCACGCGCAGCTGGGTGAGGGACAGGTCGTGCTCGGCGCCGATGCGGGTGAGCACGCCCATGACCTGGAAGGCGCTGCGGACGAGGCCGTCGATCAGGGCCTCTTCGGAGTCGTCGGGAGCCATGGGCACCACCCTACTTGACATTGTTTGCATTACCAATGACTCTGAGTTTAATTGGTAATGCAAACCAACAGTCAGGGAGCCCCCATGCAAGCGGCGATCATCACGGCGTACGACGCACCGCCCGCCTACGGCGAGCACCCCGAACCCGTCGCCCGAGGCGATCACGAGATGGTCGTGGACGTCCTCGCGGCGCCCCTGCACCACCTGGCCCGGGCCAAGGCGAGCGGCGCCCACTACTCCGCCTCCGGCGTCCTCCCGCTGGTTCCCGGCGTCGACGGTGTCGTCCGGGACCCCTCGGGGCGCCTGCGGTACGCCGTCCTGGACGACACGGCCCTCGGCACCTTCGCCGAGCGCACCGTCATCGACGCACGTCGAAGCGTGGTCCTGCCCGACCACGTGGACCCGGTCCGGATCGCCGCCGCGATGAACCCGGGCATGTCCTCCTGGGTGGCCCTGCGCCGCCGGATCACCTTCCCCGCGGGTCAGCGCGTCCTCGTCCTGGGTGCCACCGGAAGCGCCGGACGGATGGCCGTCCAGATCGCCAGGCGGTTCGGCGCCGCCCAGGTCGTCGCCGCCGGCCGCGACACCGCCCGCCTCAAGGAACTGCCCGCCCTCGGCGCCGACCGGACGCTCACCTTCGACGAGATCGCCGAGGCGGCCGACGTCGATGTCGTCCTCGACTTCGTGTGGGGCGAACCCGCCGCAGGCGCCATGCTCCCGCTCCTCACCGCGCGCGCGGACCGGTCCGTGCCGCTCACCTGGGTCCAGATCGGCTCCATCGCGGGCGCGTCCGCCGCGGTCCCGTCGGTGGCGCTGCGCTCGGCCCGGTTGCAGATCGTGGGCAGCGGCATCGGATCCCTCTCACCCCGTGACTTCATCGCCGAACTGCCCGAGTTGGCCGCCGCGGTGGCCGAAGGCGGCATCGACGTCCAGGCGCGGGCCGTGCCGCTGGCCCGGATAGCGCAGGAGTGGAACGACCACCGGGTCCGCGAGCGTCTCGTCTTCGTCCCGTAGGGGCCGGTCCCACCTCGGCGCCTCGGCCCCTTCCCGCGTCGACCTCGTCGGCTGCCCGCCGCCCGTGCCCGGCGGCGGGCAGCCGGGGCACCGTCCGGCCCGGCCCGGCCCTTGTCCGCGGAGCACCACGCCAGGGGAGGGGAAGCCTGACGTGGTCGTGGGATCACTTGGCGCCGCGCCACCTGACTTCGTCGCGCACCTTGCGAACAGAGCGAATTGCCGTGATCAACTTCTGGGACGGTGCCGGCACCTGGTGGAAGAGGCGCCCTGACGTAGCTGCGGCGTCCTGGGGGACGACCCAAGAGCGCCTGCCGATCTGCTCCGCCGAGGTCACCGACGACGGGAGCCGTCCGCCCCGCGCGCGCAGCTGCCGGCCTTGCCGATCGGGGTCCGGTCTCCCCAGTGCCGTTCGGGCCCTACGGTGCCTCCGGAGCCTTCGCCGGCGCACCGTGCACCGGACGAACCAGCTTCTGGAGCCCGTGCCGCAGGACATCGACTTCGACCTGCCCTTCACGCTGAGCATGAACCGCCCCGCCGATCAATCGGTTCGGACCGCCCGGCCGGCCCGGCGGACCCGGCCCGGTCGCCGTCGGGCCGACGGTGACCACCGCTCGCGGTGAACTCTCCGCGAGCGGGTAGCAGAGCGCAGTCACCGTCTTCGTCCGGCCCGCACCCAGGGCCGGACCCGACCGCCCCGGAGGGGACCCCGTGCTGTCCGAGCCCACCGCCCGCATCGAACCGACCCCCGCGAAGGCCACCATCCGCGCCCTCGCGCCCAGGTCCGGGCCCGGCCGCGGCACCGAGCCCGGCCGAACCGCCGATCCCGCCCGTACGGGCGAGCCCGGCCAGGATGTCGCAGCCCGCAAGCAAGCGCTGCGCCGGCGCCTGGAACGGCTGATCGGCATCGCCGCGACCGAGGGCAACGCCCTGCTGCCGCTGCGCAACGGGGACGAGATATTCCCGGCGATGCTGCGAGCCGTCGAGGCGGCCCGCCACACGGTGGACATGACCACCTTCGTCTACTGGCGCGGGGACATCGCCCACCGGTTCGCCCACGCGCTGGCGGACAAGGCCCGCGAAGGCGTCCGGGTGCGCCTGCTCCTCGACGGCTTCGGCAGCCGGCTGATCGAGCGGGAACTGCTGGACCTGATGGAGTCCGCCGGCGTCCAGGTCGCCTGGTTCCGCCGGCCGGTCAGGCTCTCACCGCTGAAGCAGAACCACCGCTGCCACCGCAAGGTGCTGGTCGTCGACGCCCGGACGGCGTTCACCGGCGGCGTCGGTATCGCGCAGGAGTGGTGCGGCGACGCCCGTAACCCGGACGAATGGCGCGACACCCACGTCCAGGTGCGGGGCCCGGCCGTCGACGGAATCGCCGCGGCCTTCGCCCAGAACTGGGCCGAGTGCCGCGAGGACGCGCTCTACGACACGGCGGACCGTTTCGAGGACCACCCCCAGCCCGGCTCGTCCGTCGTCCAGGTGGTCCGCGGGTCCGCCACCGTCGGATGGCAGGACCTGCAGACGCTGATGCGGGTGGTCATCTCCTCCGCCGAGCGGCGGCTGCGCCTGGCCACCGCCTACTTCGCGCCCGACCGCTACTTCGTGGACCTGTTGTGCGCCGCGGCTCGGCGGGGCGTGGAGGTGGAACTCCTGCTGCCGGGCCCGCACACCGACAAGCGGGTCTGCCAGCTCGCGGGGGCCCGCTTCTTCGAGGAGCTCACCGCCGCCGGGGTGGTGGTCTGGCAGTTCCAGCCGACCATGATGCACGCCAAGGTGCTGACCGTGGACGGCATCGCCACCCTGATCGGGTCGAGCAACTTCAACCGCCGCTCCCTCGACCACGACGAGGAGGTGATGCTCGCCGTGATCGACGAGGACTTCACCGCCCGGCTGGACCAGCACTTCGACGAGGACGTCACGCGCAGCGAACGGATCGACCCCGCGCGCTGGCGCACCCGGGGTATCCGCTCGCGGGCCCTGGAGGCGGCGACCGCCCCCATCCGGCACTTCCTCTGACCCTCGTGCCCCGTCAGGGACGGCCCCCGGCGGGGCCGTCCCTCCGCCGTGCTCGGCCGCCCGGACGCGGCCGCCCGCCTCTGCCGTTCCGTCGGGGACGGGTGACCAGGTTCGACCGCCGGGAGCCCGCCGAGCCCGCCGAGCCCGCCGAGCCCGCCGAACCCGGCGGAGCCGGCGGAGCCGGGGCGCCGGAGCGACACCCCGACCCCCTGCGCGATCGGGCGGACCCGTGCCGCCGCGCCCCTTCGGCGGGGACCCTAGCGGCCGTCCAGCCGGGGGAAGACGAACTCGTCCAGGATCAGGCCGAGGGCGACCGCGGCGGGAACGGCGACCAGCGCGCCGACGATGCCCATCAGCGCGCCGCCGGCCAGGACGGCCACCACGGTGACGAAGGGGTGCACGTCGACCGCGAACTGCATGGTCCGCGGCATGATCAGGTAGTCCTCCAGCAGCCGGAAGCCGACGTAGAAGCCGGCCGTGGCGAGCGCGACCGGCCAGGAGACGGCGAGCGCGACCAGGCTGACGACCACGCCGCCGACGGTCGAGCCGACGATCGGCACCAGGTCCATCAGCGCCACGAACACCCCCAGCGCGGCCGCGTACGGCACCCCGACCGCCGCGCACCACACGGCGGTGGCGATCCCGGCGATCGCCGAGGTCACCACGTTGCCCAGCATGTAGCGCCCGGTCCGCGACAGGATCTCCTCCGTCAGCTCGCGGGCCCGATCCCGACGGCGGCCGGCGACGAAGCGGTAGCAGAACTCCTTGATGGCAGGCAGCCCCGCCATGAAGTACAGCGTCACGGTGACCACGACGACCAGCGACGTCACCGTGTCGAGCAGCAGCCGGCCCGCACCGAGGACGCCACCCAGCACGCCCGGCCCGCCGTCCCCGCCCAGGGCCTGCTTCGCCCGCGCCACCAGGTGGTAGCGGTCCTCGATCCGGCCCAGCGCGGAGTGATGGTCGTGCAACTGCTGCAACCAGCCCGGAACGCTGCGCATCAGGACGCCGGCCTCCCGACTCACCGGCGGCACGACCAGCACCAGGAACCACGCGGCGAACAGCAGGAACACGCTCAGGACGGTGGCCACCGCCCACCCGCGCCGCAGCCGCCGCCGGCACAGCGCGGCCACCACCGGCTCCAGGCTGACTGCGATGAACGCCGACAGCACCAGCAGCGTCAGCAGTGCTTCGAGCCGCAGCAGTTGCTCGAACAGGAACCAGCCGACCAGCGCACCCAGCGCCAACCGCAGGCCCGCCGAGAACCAGGGCACCGACGCGAGCACCCCGCCCGCGTCCCGCGGTGCCACCGCGGCCGGCTCCCCGGCCGGCGGTGCCGCCGGCGCCGATGCCGGGGCGGCCCCCTCCGGCACGAACAGCCGGCGTCGGACCTCCCCCGACGCCATGGTCGTCATCACCCGCAACCTCGGCGGCACCTTCATGCCCGGAATCCGTTCTCCCACGGGCCACGCCCGCCGCGGCCCACCGCCCGTGTTCCCCGTTCCGCCCCGAACACGCCACGGGAACCCGCTCCCGCCCTGCTGGGGGCGGCCGGCCGGCGGACGGGGCGGGCACGCGCAGGCGGGGTGCCGCGTCGCCGCGAACACCCCGCCCAAGGTCTGGTTCCGGACTCTCCCTACCAGCGGTACCAGCGGTGGCGGCGGCCGGAGGAGTGGGTGCCGCGGGCCACGAAGCCCACCAGCCAGAGCACCAGTACGACGACGGCCACCCACCAGAGGATCTTCACCGCGAAGCCGGCGCCGAACAGGAGCAGGGCGAGCAGCAGGACGAGCAGAAGGGGAACCATCGTGACCTCCAGAGTCGGTTGACGCAGAACCGACTGCCCCCGTCCCGGGCGCATATTCCTAGGAATCTTCCCCGCCGGGGCGGGCAGGCGGTCCGTCGTCAGGACGACGGCGTTGCGAGGGTGAGGAGAGCGTGATGAGCACGGACGACAAGATCGGGAACACCGGCGACAAGCTCAAGGGCAAGGCCAAGGAGACCGCCGGCAAGGCGGTCGGCAACGAGCGCCTTGAGGCCGAGGGCAGGGCCGACCAGGCCAAGGCCGACCTCAAGCAGGCCGGCGAGCACGTCAAGGACGCCTTCAAGCGCTGAACCCACCTGGACGTGCGGGCCCGGCCGAAACGGCCGGGCCCGCACGTCTTTCGGTGTCGCGACCCTCCTGTGTCGCGATCCTTCCGAGCCGCCGCACTCCCTCGCCGGGGCCGGGCCCGACGACATCCCGGCCGTCGCCCGGTTCGAGGATGATTTCGCGAGGGCGAAGGGAGTTGTATCGCACCGTGTTCGATCCCTCCGTCGATGTCGAGGGTGAGAATTCGACCGTCTTTCGCTTTGCACGACTCTGGTTGACCTGTCGGCGGCCACGGGCACATCGCCGGTTCTTCCCCATTTTTCGGGCGCAGAAATACATCGCCGGAAAACCCCAAGGGATTTCTCGCCGGAAAGGCAGGCGGGCGGGCAGCTGGAGTGCGATCAGTAATGGACGGAACGGCGGAATGCGCGACATGCCGGACGGCCGGCCGTCGTCGATCCGGCCGTGAGGCCACAGATTCGTCAGGCAAGTCAAGACTTAACTTCAGGGAGCTTTGGTCGTACGGTGTGGCTCGAATCGAAGGAGCCCCTGTTGTCCCTGTTGTCGAAAACGAATGATCCCGCTGTGCGTGCGGTTGCATCGGAGCGGGATTATGTGTCCTCCTTGTACGAGTTGCTCGCCGAGCGGATTTCCGAGGCGCGAGTACAGCGAGCGAATGTGCTGGAGGCCCCGGCGGACAGTGCGGGGGAGGCGTACGAGCGGGAAACGGCCGCCGAGCGGCTGGCCAAGGAGATCGGCCGGCTGGAGAGCGCCGAAAAGGGGCTGGTCTTCGGGCGCATCGACCGGACGGACGGCACGGCCCTGCGCATCGGGCGGATCGGACTCCACGGGGAGGGGGACGACCTGCCTCGGCTCGTGGACTGGCGCGCGAACGCGGCTCGGCCCTTCTACGAGGCGACACCGGTCCACCCGATGGACCTGCGGCGGCGCCGGCACCTGCGTCTCCAGGAGCGCACGGTCGTCTCGGTGAGCGACGAACTGCTGGACGGGAGCGCCCCGACCGACGAGGACGTCGTGGGGGACGGCCCGTTGGCCGAGGCTCTGTCTGTCCGTCGTACGGGCAGGATGCACGCGGCCGTCGCGACGCTGCAGGCCGAACAGGACGAGATCGTCCGATCCGCCCACCGCGGTGTGACCGTGGTGCAGGGCGGGCCCGGCACCGGAAAGACGGTGGTCGCCCTGCACCGGGCGGCCTATGTCCTGTACGCGTTCCCGCGCGCCGCGGAGCAGGGCGTCCTGGTGGTCGGCCCGAACGCCCGGTTCCTCGACTACATCTCCCAGGTCCTCCCCTCGCTGGGGGAGAACGACGTCGTGCTGGCGACCTGCCGGGAGCTGGTCGGAGTGTCCACGGACGCGGTGGACCCGTTGGGTACGGCGCGCATCAAGGGCAGCTCCGACCTCGCCGACGCCCTGGCCGGCCTGCTGCGAGCCCACCAGGCCCCCGCCGGTGACTTCACCCTGCGGGTCGGGCAGGAAACGGTCCACCTGTCCGGCGAGGACGTCGCCACCGCACGCGACGCCGCCCTGGCGGCCGCACCGGGCCACAACCCCGCGCGCCGGCTGTTCATGGAGCTCCTGGTGGACGCCGTCACCGACGCGATGCAGCGGGACATGGGCGACCTGCTGGAGCAGATCGACGCCGATGCCGCCACGATGACGGGCCTGGACCTCGACCGGTTCACGGGGGTAGCCGAGCGCCGTGCCGAAGGTGCGCCCGACCCGGCGCCGGTGCACGAGCTGGACCTGGCCGCCGTCCGGGCCGATCTCCTCGACGACGCCGGCGTCGACCGGGCCGTCGAGGAGTTGTGGCCGCGGCTGGTACCCGGTGACCTGGTGAGGGCGCTCCTGACGAACGCCGGCGCGCTCGCCGAGCACCTGCCCCGCCTGACCTCGCAGGAGCGCTCCCTCCTGCTGCGCGGTCCGGACGACCCCTGGACCGATGCCGACGTGCCGTTGCTGGACGAGGCGGCGAGCCTGGTCGACGGTCCCCCCGAGCGGACGTACGGGCACGTCGTCGTCGACGAGGCGCAGGAACTGACCGCCATGCAGTGGCGGATGATCGTCCGCCGCTGCCCGGCAAGGGGGATGACGCTGGTGGGTGACTTCGCCCAGGCAGGCCCGGTCGCGACAGCACGCGACTGGAAGGAAGCACTGAGCCCCCACGTCGGACCGCGGTTCAAGCTGCACAACCTGACCGTCAGCTACCGCACCACGCAGGAGATCCTGGCCGGTGTCCGGGGCCTGCTCACCCGGATCGCCCCGGACCAGAAGCCGACGCGGTCACTGCGAAGCGGTGAGAGCCCTCGCGCCGTGACCACGCCTCCGGGCGGGCTGGTCAACGCCGTCGTCCAGGAACTCCGCGCCCAGGGCGCCGCGCACCCGGGCGAGCTTCTGGGAGTGATCTGCGCGGACGCCAGGGTGAGCGAGCTGACGGCCGGGGGCATCGCCCACCACGCACGCATCGTGCCGGCGTCCGAAGCACGTGGCCTGGAATTCGACGGGGTCGTCGTCATGAACCCCGAGGAAATCGTCACGGGCCGCCCCGGCGGGGAGAGGGACCTGTACGTGGCGCTCACCCGGGCCACCAAGCGCCTCTGCACGGTCACCGTCCTGCCCGCCTGACGACTCCGCGCCCGCGTCGCCGCCACCAGGCGGGGCGGCGTGGTCAGGGCCGAGTGCCTTGCACCCGCGGCCGCACCAGGTCGTCGCCCCATGTGAGGAGCCCATGGGCCTTGACGCGTCGACGGCGTCAGCAGGCCGATGACCAGGCCCTGTTGTCGGCACACCTGGTGCGCGTCGCACCCTCTGCGAGCGCTGTTCCGGCCGGGACATGTCTCTGCGGGCCGGCGTCGACGCCGGGCGTCGGAGCGCCCGACCCCGTCGAGGGTCGGGCGCTGGAACCACCGGGGCCACGGCTCCGATGAGGAGGGTCGTGAAGACATGATGCCGGAGGCCTGGAACGGTCCGGGTCGGTTCAGTAGTAGTGGCGGCGTCCGCCGACCTCGTGACCGACCGCGCCCATGACCCACAGGATCAGGCCGATGACGACCAGGGCGATGCCGATGGTCCAGAGGAAGGAAAGGCTGGTGAGGAATCCGATGGCGAGGAGGATGATTCCGAGGATGATCACGATGGTCTCCGGTGCTGGCCCCCCGTCGGTGCGGAATCTCCGTCGGTGCGGAGGTGATGCTTCGCTTCCTGTTTTCGTGCCGGTTGTGCGGGACGGTTGCCGGGCTGTTTCGCCGTTGCCCGTGGCGCTCCTGCGCGGGGGTCGCTATGGGTGCGGGGTGAGGGTGGCGGTGAGGCCGCTGAGGAGGATGTCGAGGCCGCGTTCGAGTTCGGCGGCGCCGTCGTAGGTGGCCAGGGTGGTGGCGAGGCCGCGTAGGAGGGGGAATTCGCCGATGGGCAGTCGGTGGAGTCCCAGGCGCAGCAGGTCGTCGGTCTCGTCGGGGTTGTCGACGAGTTCCTGGAGTTCGTTGAGGACGTGGCCGTGCAGGAGCCCGAACAGGGCTCGGTAGATGTGCAGGGCGTCGGGGCCGCTGAAGCCGGCGCGGGTGAGCAGGGTGAGGATGGCCTCGAGAGGGCGCAGGGTGCCGCGGGGGCGTAGGGCCAGCGGGGTTGCGAGAGGGCGGGTGACCAGGAGCGGCACGGCGTTGGGGTGGGTGAGTGCGAGTTCGCGGAAGCGGTGGGCGACGGCGCGTAGTTGGGCGTTCCAGTCGGGGTCGGTGGGGTCGACGGTGAGCCGGTCGAGGATGATCTCGGCGATGCCGTCGAGGAGGGCGGCCTTGTTGGTCGCGTAGCGGTAGAGGCTCATCGGGTCGTGGTCGAGGGCGCGGGCCAGGCGGCGCATGGAGAGTTTGTCGACGCCCTCGTGGTCGATGATCTCCAGGGCGCAGGCGAGCATCCGTGCGCGGCTCAGTTTCCCGTCGGCCTGTGGCCCGGGGTCCTGGACGGTCCGGTGGGCCGCGGGATTGACCGCGGTCCGGTCGGCCGGGGGCTGAGCCATGGTGGTCCTTCCTGTTGCTCGGGGTCACCGAGGGCGAACTCAAAGTTCGTAGACCTACGGTGTAGTAATTATCCTACTCCGGGAGTTAGCTGTAGGCATACGACGTAGAGCCTTTTGGAGCACGTCATGATCCTTGTTCTTCTCGGACTTCTCATCCTGGCGGTCGCGGCGGTTGTCGCGGTCGCCGGAATCTTCGCCAATGCCGGTGGCGCGCACGAACTCACCAACTCGTTCTCGGTGTTCGGGCACCAGGTTGGGTATCGGCAAGAAGGCCGCCCGCAAGGCCGAAGAGCTCAATGAGTGGCCCGAGTGACCGCACCCGGTGTGGATGACCTGCATCAGGCGGGGTAGCCGAGCCCCGACGTCGATCCGAAGGTGGGCGATGAGGCCGGTGAGTGGGCGACGGACTTGGGCAGCGGGGGTGAGGACTCCGGGGGTGAGCTCGTCGCTCGGGCGTCGGACCAGATGTCCCGACCGGTACGGGACGAAGGTCAACTCGCCCGCGCCGAGATGGCGGAGAAGGGGAGGCAACTCGCTGCCGGCAGGGCCTGGTTGGAGTACTGACTGCGCAGGCTCCGGTGACAGGTGTGATTGCCGCTCTGAGCCTGCTTCCTCCCCTCAGGGCGTCCGCCCTGCCCTTCTCGTCGTGGGCCTCGTCGCCGCGACGGCCGGTGTCCTGGCGGCGGCCGGCAAGCGGCGTGTCACCCAGGGGCTGCCCCCGGTGCCGGGGGAGGCCGTGGAGAGTTTGAAAGCCGACATCAGCGTGATCAAGGAGAGGACGAGCCGATGACCGACGAACAGAGGACCGGCGAGGAACTGCGCGCGCAGGTAACCGGAACGCGCGAGGAGCCGGGGCGTACTTCGGAGTCCTCGGCGGACAAGGCCGACCTCGCGGGCCGCGGCCGCAAGCAGCTCGAAATCGCGAAGGAGCAGGTCGGGGTGGTGAAGGATCAGGTGCAGGACAAAGTCGTGAGCGGAGCGGAGCTGGCCCGCGACAAGGTGGTCCACGCCGTCGACGTCGTCAAGGACCACACGCCCGATCAGGTTCTGGAGCAGGGGAGTCAGGTGGCGGCTCAGGCCCGGGAGACGGTGGAGCAGTTCGGGCACCGGGCCGTGGACAGCACGCCGCCGCAGGTCAGGGAACAGGTGGCAGCGGTCGTCGACTCGGCGAAGGTCAACCGTAAGCCTCTCCTCGTGGCAGCTGTGACGGCTGTGCTGACCGCCGTCCTGCTCCGTCGCGTGTTCGGTCGGCGCCGGTGAGGATCTCCAAGATCGCCTACAAGCCGGTCGGACTCCTGCTGGGTGTGGGCGCCGGTCTGGTGGCCGGTGCCTTGTTCAAACAGACCTGGAAGATCGTCGGCCACGATGAGGACGCGCCCGACGCCACGGACGAGGACCGGACGTGGCCCGAGATCCTTCTCGCGGCCGGACTGCAGGGCGCGATCTTCGGACTGGTGAAGGCCTCCGTCGACCGGGGCGGTGCCGTCACCACCAGGCGCCTCACCGGCGTCTGGCCAGGCTGACCTCTTCCCGACAGCAGCGAATCGCCGCTGGCCCGTTCGCCTTGGCCCGCTCCGTCGGCCAGGGCGGGCGGGGGCCCGGTGCGGGTGGCGGCCAGGTGGGCGGGCGCGGGGCAGTTCGGTTGCTTCAACGGCGGACACGGCGCTTGAGCGCACGGTGGCGCTCGGCTGCGGCAACGCGGGCTGTGGGCCCGTCGGCGCCTGCCTGAGCGGTCGCGACATCGACGATCCTAGAACGGCAGTCCGTGTCCGGTGCCCCGGATGCGCTTTCAGGCCCGAGTGCCGTGTCCGGTGCGGGCGCGGACGCTTCGGTGCCCGCCGGGGACGGCGGGCGGGGCTGCGCGAACGGCGGGTGCGGCGTCGGAACAGACACGCGGGCCCCGACCGTGGGATTCGGTCGGGGCCCGCGTGGTGCTCGGGGGTGGTCAGTGCTTGAGGGCGTCCTTGGCGTGCTCGCCGGCCTGCTTGACGTCGGCCTTGGCCTGGTCGGCCTTGCCCTCGGCCGTCAGACGCTCGTTGCCGAGGGCCTTGCCAGCCGTCTCCTTGGCGTTGCCCTTGAGCTTCTCGCCGGTGTTCCCGATCTTGTCGCCGGTGCTCATCATGCTCTCCTCGCGGTCGGCCTGCCGTCGTGCTGACACCAGGGCGCCTGCCCCCTCGACCGGGGATGATTCCTACGAATACGCGCGCCTTGCCGGGGCAGTCGGCTCTTCGACACGACACTGACACACCCCCTGGAGGACTCGATGGTTCCCCTTCTTCTCGTTCTGCTCCTGGCCCTGCTCCTGTTCGGCGCGGGCTTCGCACTCAAGGCTCTGTGGTTGGTGGCGATCATCGTGCTGGCGGTGTGGCTGCTGGGCTTCGTGGCGCGCGGCACGCACTCCTCGGGTCGGCGTCACCGCTGGTACCGCTGGTAGGAGTCCAGGCACAGGAATCCAGCGGGGCGGGGTGCGCAGGCAGCGCACCCCGCCGCCGTACGTCCAGCTCCCGTCAGCAGCCGGAGGGCCGCACGAGGTTGAGCTCGACACCAGCGTGCTGGGTGGGCCTTGGGCGGCCGGGTCGGGCGAGGCCGCGTTCGGCCGGGACGCTGCCGGCCGACCCCGCCGTGCCTGTGGCGCCGGACCGGCCGGGGCTCAGGTCCGGGCCGGTCGCGGCAGCACACCTGGGGAGCTCCGAGCGGGACGGCTTCGGCCACGGGGCGTGGGTGGGGAAGGCAGCCGGCGAAGGTAACCGCAGTGTCGGCGTCCCTGGGGATGCCCGTATGGACGTGGAGCTGAAGCTCTGGTTGCTGCCGTCCGGCCACACGTAGCGGTAGTCCTTCAGGAGGTGGGCGGCCACGGAGTCGGCGAAGCCCTCGGTGCAGGAGCAGCTGCCGGAGCTCGCCTGGTCGATGAAGTGCGGGTTGCAGCCGGCGACCGCCGGGAACTGCCCGTTGCCCTCGTGGGTGGACCAGCAGTCGCTGACGGGGTTGTTGCGCGCCCACCACAGGAGGTTGAGGGTGTCGAACGCGTGTCAGGCCCGGGCGGCGGACGCCTTGAGGGTACCCAGGTCGGCGCTGGCCGTGAGGTCCGTGAGGTCCCCGCCCCAGACGTTGCGGCCGGCTCTCGCCGATGGAGTGGTTGCGGGAGGTGGCCGGCCCGGGTCGGTGGGCACGGCGTGTTTCACTCCTCGGATCGGGGGGCGGTCACGCTGGACACACCTTTCGTGGCCTACCAACAGCCCGCTAACCCGCGCTGCGCCCCGGAAGCCGCTGTGTGATCCGGTCGAACAGCGCCGTGAGCGGTTCGCCGACGTCCTGACCGAAGTCGGTCAGCCCGTAGGTGACCTGGGGAGGCGACGTCGGCTCGACCTTCCGCCAGACCAGGCCGTCCTCGACCAGCGCGCGCAGGGTCTGGGCGAGCATCTTCTCGCTGATGCCCTGGATGCTCTCGCGCAGCTCGTGGAACCGGAGGTCGTTGTTCCGCAAGGAGATCAACACCCAGACGCCCCACCTGCTGGTCACGTGGTCGACCACCTGACGCGCGGGGCAGTCGGTGTGAAACACCTCATACCGCTGCCCTGACTCACCCTGCATCAGCTGCGAACCTTCCACCATGTGAGGAGCTTACCTCTGGGTATGTCCTTACCAATAGTTAGTTCTGGCTCCTAACGTGAAGGCCACGGAGAACATCTGACGAAGGAGTTGGACATGATCGTGGTGACCGGGGCTACCGGCAATGTGGGCCGACCGCTGACGCGGGCACTGGCTGAGGCGGGCCACCAGGTGACGGCCGTGTCGCGGCATGCGGCAGCGGTGCCGGACGGCGTCCGCCACCTGGCGGCCGACCTGGCCGAGCCGAGCAGCCTTGAGCCTGCGCTGACCGGGGCGGATGCGCTGTTCCTGCTGCTGTCCGGCGACCTGCACGTCGCCGGAACCAGCCCGGCCGCCATCATCGGCCACGCCGCGACCAGCGGGGTCCGCCGGGTCGTCCTGCTCTCCACGCAGGGCGTAGCGACCAGGCCCTTCGGCGCAACGCGGATCGCGATGCGCGCGGTCGAGGACGTGCTGCGGGAGTCCGGCCTGGAGTGGGCCGTTCTGCGGCCGGGCGGCTTCGCCTCCAACGCCCTGTGGTGGGCGGAGTCGATCCGCGCACGGCGGGTCGTCGCCGCGCCCTTCGGTGACGTCGGGGTGCCGATCATCGACCCGGCGGACATCGCCGAGGTCGCGGCGGCCTGCCTGCTGGAGGGCCGGCACACCGGCGGCGTGTACGAGCTGACCGGCCCGGAGGTGATCACGCCGCGCCGACAGGCGGAGGCCATCTCGGCCGCGCTGGGCTCACCGGTGCGGTTCCACGACCTCACCCGCGACGAGGCGAAGGCCGCCATGACCCGGAGCATGCCGGCGGAGCTCGCGGAGGACACCCTGACCATCCTCGGTTCCCCGAACCCGGCCGAGCTGCGTGTCAGCCCGGACGTCCGGCGAGTACTCGGTCGCGCCCCGCGCCCGTTCGCCGGCTGGGTCGGGCGCAATGTCGCCGCGTTCCGCTGAACCTGGTCGGCGCTGCCGGGATTGCCCGGCGTGCTCGGCGATCGAGCGCTGCGGCCGAGGGCCCGGTACGGAGTCGGCGAACGGCGGGGCGCCGGGTCGGGTGCGGTCGTCGCCGACTGGCCCCACACGTCCTCGATGAACCAGCGCGGAGTTCGGCCCGCACCGTCGATCAGTGGCACCGTCCGCTCCCGATCGGATCCGTGGAGGATGTCGAGACTCTCGGCAGCACCGCGGACTTCCTGCCCCAGGTCGTCGCCCGCTACTTCCAGTCTCGGCGGGCCACCGGCCCGGTGCCGCCCTCAGTTCGTCGACCCCCTCGTGAGTCCTGCCCGCGCCCCGGCGACGGCGCTGTGATGGTCTCCTGGCACGGAGCAGACGCTACGGTGGGAGTCAGCCCCCGGCCGGCGGGCCGTCAGGTCAGTTGCCCGCTTCGCGGGCGCACCCCCGACCGCCAAACCCGGGGACGCAAGGAACACCCAGTGGCCGCTTCGACAGAGCTCGACCCGCCCGTCCTCGACGTCCACCTCCGGCCGGGAGGGGACGACCTCGTGCTCGACGTGGCCGGCGACCTCGTGCAGGGCACCGGCCCGCTGCTGCACGCCGCCGTCTCGGGCGCCCTCGACGCACACCCCTCCCCGAGGGAGCTGGTGATGGACCTGTCCGAACTCAGGTTCTGCGACTCCGGGGGCCTCAACGCCCTCGTCCGCGCCCACCACCACGCCCGCGCGGCGGGCACCGAACTGCACCTGCTGAACCCGACCACGCCCGTCGCGTTCCTGCTGCACCTCACCGGCGTGGCCCAGGTGCTGCGCGTGAGTCCGAACCCCGCCGCCGCCCGGGCACCGGAGGACGCACCGTAAGGGGGTGGGGCCCTGTCCTGGACGGCTTCGGCCGGCCCCGCTCGGACGGTTTCGACCAAGCCCCACCCCCGAAAGGTCGCGCGACGACTGCCCGCCCGCTACGGGCCCGGTCCTGCCGGCCGTCTGTAGGAAAGCCGGGCAGGCGGCGCACTGTCGGCGTACCCGTCCATGTCAGCGGCGGGCTCAGAAAGGTACGCCTACGCCGACACACCTGCGAACGGCTGGTGGAGCCCACTCTCATCGTTCAGGCGCTGGGCTCCGCAGCAGACACAGGCCCGGTGGTGGCTGTGGCCCGGTGCCGTGGCGGGACGGCCGGGGAGTTGGTGGGTGGGGGGAGCGCCTGCGACGTCCAGGGGTGGCGTGCGAGGTCCTCGCGGAGCGTGTCGAGTCTGGTGAGGCAGGTGTCGATGGCGGCGATGGCGTCGCCGGCCTCGGCGAGGGTGCGGGTGCGGATGCGGGTGAGCTGGTCCTGGATGTGCTGCCAGGGTTGTTCGGCGGTGGTGTCAGGCGCGTCGTCGGTTGCTCTCATGGCGCAGTCGGTCGGTGTGCTGGGTGAGGGTGTCGAGGCGGGTGGCGAGGTCGTGGTGGCCGGCGCCGAGGTGGGGGCGGATTCCGGTGAGGGGGGCGACGAGGTCGGCGGGGTCCGCGGCGGCGAGGGCGGTGTGCAGGGCGGCCTGGGCGGGGCGGGCATCGGGTTCCAGGTCGGGCAGGGCGGTGATCTGGGCGGCGAGGACGCGCAGGTCGGCGGCGTTGGTGCGGGCCCAGGTGGTGACGTTGCGCTCTGCGGCGCGGCGGTCGCGGACGGCCTTGACGCGCTCCGCTCCGGTGTCGCCCGGGCCGGGGTCGGTGGTGGGGCGCAGGCGCAGGTAGCGGTTCTCGGCGGCCTGGCGGCTGGCGACGCCCATCGGACGGGCGAGGTCGGCCCAGGTGGCGCCGGCGGCGCGGGCGCTCTCCACCAGGCCGGCCTCCCAGCCGGCGAGTTCGGTACGCAGTTCGCGCAGCAGCAGCAGGGCGGCGAGGGCCTGGCCGGGGTCAGCCTGTGCCTGGGGTTCCTGCCGGGTGGTGGAGGTCCGGGCGGTGCGGACGGCCTCGTCCATGGCGGCCAGCGCCGCGGCCGCGGCCAGGAAGGACGCCGGTTCGGCGGCCGGGCCGCCACCGCCGTTCGGCGTGGTGGGCTTGTCTCGCATCTATGTCACTCTCCAGGCGACTCGGCCAGTTGTCATCGGATGGATGACATGTTAGAACAGTTTCAGGTGAAGCGCACTGGCTCCTACAGCCCGAACCACCTGGAGGTGTTTTTCATGCTGATGCGCACCGACCCCTTCCGTGAGCTGGACCGGCTGACCCAGCAGTTCCTGAGCACGACCGGCACCTGGTCGCGTCCGACCCCGATGCCGCTGGACGCCTACCGCACCGGCGACGAGTACGTGATCTGCTTCGACCTGCCGGGGGTGGACCCCGAGGCGATCGACATCGACGTCGAGCGGAACATGCTGACCGTCAAGGCCGAGCGCCGCCCCCGCCGCGAGGGCGAGGGTGTGACATGGGAGATGTCCGAGCGTCCGCTCGGCGTGTTCTCCCGCCAGGTCATGCTCTCCGACACCCTCGACCCCGAGGGGATCAGCGCCGACTACGACGCCGGTGTCCTGACCCTGCGGATCCCGGTCGCCGAGAAGGCCAAACCGCGCAAGATCGCCATCACTCACAGTGGCGACCGCAAGCAGATCAAGGCCTGACCCGGTCCTCGCCGTCCCGCACGGTCGCCCCCCGGGGGGCCGTGCGGGACACGCTCCAGATCCCGCCCCGGGTCCCCGGGGGCCGTGCGGGACACAGCCGCCAGGACTGCGCGGGCACGGCAGGACAGCGAGTCATGCCACGGACAACGAGCGTTCGACGGCCGTCGTGGTGCGGGCCCGCGGCGACATCGACCCCGAGGGCGCCCCCGCACCGCACCGCCGCCTGGAGGCCGCCCCGCGCGAGCACCGTGACCTGGTGCTCGACCGGTCGCAGGTGACGCTCATGGACTGCGCGGGCCTGGGCACCATCCTGGACGCCCGGGGCAGGCCGACGTCCACGGCGGCCGCCTGGTCCTTCGCGCAGTCGGACCGGACGTGCTGCCGCTGCTCAGGCTCACAGGCCTCGAAGGGCGACTCACAGTCACCCCCGATCACCACCCGGCCGATCACCACCCGCCCGATCACCACCCGCCCGATGGCGCGCGCCCGCAGGCGCAGCGCGCCGGGACGACACGCTTCGCGATGGAGGGAGAAGCGCCGTGACGATGCGATGGGAAGCCTTCCTGGACGAGGTCCGCGAACGCGGGGCCTACGACGACCCCCGCGATGCCGAAAGGGCCGGCCGGGTGGTCCTGGCCCTGCTCGGCGCGCACCTGGTCGGCGAGGTGCGCGCCCACCTCGCCGCCCGCCTGCCGGAGACCCTCGCCCTGGTCCTGCTCAACCCCCTGCAGGCCGCCGAACCGCTCAGCCCGGACCGGTTCGTACGAGCCACCGCCGCCTGGATCGAGGGCGCCACCGAACAGAGCGCCCTGTGGGACATCGGCGCCGTCCTCAGTACCACCGCCGACGCCGCCGGCGACGACCTCACCCGCCAGATCCTGCTGCAACTGCCGCCCGGCTACGACCTCCTCTTCGGCCACCCACGCGCCGGCCGCACCGCAGAACCCGCCTCCGCCGCCACCACCGACCCGGCGGCCCGCACCGAAAGTCCGCTGCGATGACCTGGCAACACCTCCTCCAGCAGGTCCGCGACGCCGGCCACTACACCACCGACCAGCAGGCCGAACGCGTCCTGGCCACCGTCCTGGCCGCCCTCGGCCGACAACTCACCGGCGACGAGCGCCGCGACCTCCAGGCGGCCCTGCCGGACCGGGCCCGCGCCCTGTTCTCCTCCCAGACCCCTCTGGCCCGGCCGGTCCCCGCACCCGCCCTCGTCGAGACCGTCGCCACCACCCTCGACACCACCCCCCTCCACGCCCGCTGGGACGTCACCTCCGTCCTGTCCGCCCTCACCCACCTCACCGGCGAAGCACTGACCAGCCGCATCCTCGCCCAACTGCCCCGCGGCTACGCACTCCTCTACGGCCGCGCCGACCTCACCACCGCCGCCTGAACACCCGGCGGGCCGCCGATGGCGCCGTCGCGGGCCGGGGGAGCGCCTGCGTGCCACGGCCCCGCCGGGGCTCGTGCCTGGCGTCCTGCACCGGTGCGCCGACTTGGCGCCCGCTCGGACGACCCCTTGACAGGGTGAGCCGTAGACCCGGCGGGAGCCTTCCACAGTCATCCGGCCGGGCAGATGCCGAGGGGGTCCGCGCGGGACGTCTCAGGCACTCCCGCGGGCCGGGGGGCGGGCTCCGAGAAGGAGGACACCCGGAGCCTGGCGGAGATCCAGGCGAACACGCCCTCGGCCGACAGGGGCACACCTCATGGGCACCGTCCCCGTGCCGTTCGACCCCGCCTCCACCCCCGCACCGCCGGGCGGGCCGCCCGAGCCGCCGGGCACGCCACGGCCCGCAGAGCCTCCCGGCCCGCCGGACCCGGCCGAACCTCCGGTGCCCCCGGACCCTCCGGCGCCGCCCGGCTCTCCCGTCCCACCGGCCGAGCCGCCCCGGCCGGCCGGGCCTGGACCGGTGCCTGCCGAGCCGGAGCCCGGACAGCCCTCTGCGGAGCCGCCCGACTGAACCCGCGACACCCGGGTGTCCTTCACCCGGGAGTCCTTGCGGCTGTCCGGCCCGCCGGCGGCGCTGCCTGGGCGGCCAGCCGTGGTGGCGCCAGGTTGTTGTCCGTGGCCCGTGCCCGTGACCTGCAGACGCTCATCGACACGGTGGAGCCGGTCGCCCTCGGGGCGCAGCATGCGGGGGAGGAGCGGGTGCCGCTGCGGCGGGTGCACGATCGGGCGGGTGCGGGCCTGGGGGAGCGGGATTTCGCCTTGGGGGCGGTGCGGGCGCTGGCCTGGATCCTCGGCTGCACCGGAAGCGTGGTCACTGTTCGTGTCCGGGGTGGGCTGTCCGGTTGCCGGGGCGGGATGCGGGGGCGGAATCGCTACCACCCGACACAAGGGTCGGTGGCGGGTGGGCCGCGCGGGCGGGTGGTTTTCTAGCGCCATGGTTCCATCGCCCTCGCCAGGGAGCGGCGGGTGCGGAACAGCCTGCCGCGCACCGTCTGTTCGCTGATGCTGAGGGTTCGTGCGATCTCTTCGTAGTGCATGCCGTGCAGTTCGCGCAGAATCCAGCAGGCCTGCTGGCCCGGGTCGAGGCCGGCCAGCGCGTGGACGACTGCGCGCGTCGCGGCATGGGACTCGGCGATCTGCTCCGGTGCTCCGAGCGCGGGGAGGGTTGCGGGTTCGGGCCGGATGTCCAGGGCGACGGGGGGCACGGGACGGCTGCGCAGGAAGCTCAGGCAGCGGTTGGTGACGATGCGGTAGAGCCAGGTGCGGAACGCGGCATCGCCGCGGAAGTCCGGCAGCCGCCTCCACGCGCTGAGAAGGGACTCCTGGACCATGTCCTCGGCGTCCTGCCGGTTGCCGGTCAGCCGGCGGGCGAGGGTGAGGAGGGCAGCGCTGTGGCGGCCTACCAGGACGGCGAAGGCGCGGTCGTCGCCTCCCGCCGCGCGGACCGCGAGGAGCCGGTCGCTGACCGGGCCGGTGCGGTCCGGGCCGGTCGGGGTGGGCGGTGACGGGAAGCGCCCGGGTGCGGCCGGGCGGTCGCGTCGGGCCTGGGGCCGGGGAGGGCCCTCACGGAAGCCGGAGATGGTCCGGGTCGGTGCTGTACTCATCCTGCGGTCCGGTCGCCGATTCTCTGTGCCCCTCCTTGTCGCGTCTGTCCGTGATCCGGACAGATATGCGATCAGTGTGAGGATTTCGGGCGGGCGGCGTCCAAGTACTCGGCGGCCCCGCGACGGGTCCGCACCGGGCGAGGTCGAGGAGGCCTGCCATGACCGACACGTCCAGCAGTTTCCCGCGGCGCGACGGGCCCCCTGCGAACGGTCCGGAAAGCGACGCCGGCGCGGACCGCCCGCCCGAGGAGCGGGGGAGGACGACCATCGCGGACGGCGTCGTGGAGAAGCTCGCGGGCACCGCCGCACGGGACGTTCCAGGGGTCCACGCTCTGGGAGCCGGGATGTCCCGGACCCTGGGCGCGGTACGTGAGCGCGTGCCGGGCGGGGGACGGGCGAGCGTCAGGGGCGGGGTGAAGGTGGAGGTGGGCGAGCGCCAGGCCGCCGTCGACCTCGTCGTGGTCGTCGAGTACGGCGTCCCCATCACCGAGATGGCGGGCGACGTGCGCGTCAGTGTCATCTCCGCGGTCGAGCGCCTGACCGGCCTGGAGGTCGTGGAGGTGAACATCGCCGTCGACGACGTCCACCTCCCCGAGGACGAGGACGACACGGAGAGCCGTGTCACCTGACCAGCGGCCGCCCGACCCAGCACCGTCGCCGGGACGCTGCCGCGTGATGCGGGCGACCCGGGTGGCACCGAAGAAGGAGCATGTGAGATGAGCACAGCCGCACTCGGTCTGCTCGCGGGAATGGCGCTGGGATTCGCCGGATACTTCGGCGGGTTCTGGGCCTTCCTCCTGGTCCTCGTCCTCGGCGTGGTCGGCCTCGTCGTCGGGCGCCTCCTGGAGGGCGACGTCGATGTCAGGGACTGGCGCCGGACCCGGTCCGAGGACCGGCACCGATGACCCCGCGGCCCGTCACGCCGCGCGAGCGCGGTGCCACCGTCATCCCGGACCGCGTGGTGGCCAGGATCGCCGCGCGGGCCGGCCGGGAGGCCCTCTCGGCGCGGCCGAACCGCCCGGCCCGGCCCGCACCGCCGGACCCCGGCGCCTCGGCCCACGTCCATGGCAGCACGGCCCGCATCAGGCTGGCCGTCGAGCTGCCCTATCCGACCGACCTTGCCGCAGCCGCCCGCGAGCTTCAGCGCCAAGTGACACAGCGCGTGGGCCGCCTGACCGGACTTGAGATCACCGAGGTCACCCTCGCGATCCGCCGACTCCTGCCGGAGGGCAGCAACGGCCGCGTCGGCTGACCCGCACCCCACGCGATCGCCCCACGCGATCCCCGTCATCGAGCCCCTCCCGGCGACCACCGCCGGGACGAGTCACCCCCGCCGCCCCGCCACCAGATCCCAGGGAGAGCCGGCATGACACACCAGACCCCGGCCGTCTCCGACCCGGACCCGGAAGCTCCCACGCCAGGTTACCCGCCCGTCAACGCGCCGTCGGGCAGGACCACGGCCGGGCCCGACCACGGCCGGGCGCGAAGCGGCCGCGCAGCCCCGCGCTGGTGGTCCGAACGGAGGGTTCCCGCCGCGGCGGCAGCCCTCGTCGTCCTGGTGGCCGGCGCGCTACTGCTGTTCGACGTCGCCCGCGTACGGACCGGCCACACCGCCGCCGCCTGGCGCAAAACCCTCGCCGACGAACTCGCCACCCGACCGATCGACGACCCCTGGGTGATCACCGGGGCGGCCGTGGCAGCCGCCCTAGGCCTGTTGCTGCTCGTCCTGGCACTCACTCCCGGCCGTCGGCACCTCCTACCCATGGCAGCCGCCGACGACCCCGACGCCCCGCGGGCCGCACTCGACCGCGACGGCGCCGCGCGACTGCTGCGCGACGCCGCCCTACGGGTGCCGGGCGTCTCCCACGCCGGCATCAGGGTGCGCCGGCGCCGGATCGACGCCCGCGCGCAGGTCGCCTTCCGCGACCTGGACACGGTGCGCACCGAGGTCACCGAAGCGCTGACAGCGCAGCTTGACGCCCTCGCCCTCGCACGGATACCCCGGCTCACGGTCCGGGCCCGCCGTCACGGGCCCTGACCGCGCTCCCGCAGCGACACGGACCCCGGGCCCACCGCCACAGGAGACGACCTGATGAACTCCCACTCCGTCCTCAACCGGACCCTGCTGACCGTGGCCGGCCTCGTCCTGCTCGGCGGCGGCCTGCTCGCGCTCACCGGCGCCCTGGACCTCTACCGGAAATGGAACCTCGATCCACCCGCCGACTGGCCCCTGACCAGCCCGCACGACACCCTCGTCCCCGTCCAGGACCGCAGCCGCTGGACGGACGAGGGCTGGTGGTGGCCCACCGTCATCGCCGCCCTGACCATCCTCACGGCCCTGGCCCTGTGGTGGCTCCTGGCACAACTGCGCCACCGGCGTCCAGGGCCTCTCCCGGTCGGCAACCCGCCCTGCGACGGAGTCGAACTGCACGACAGCGCCCTCGCCGACGCCCTCGCCGCCGACACGGCCCGGCTCCCCGGCGTCCACGAAGCGCACGCGAACCTGATCGGTCACGCCCACCACCTCCACGCCACCGTGGACCTCACCCTCGAAGCGGACGCCCGCCCCCGCGACGTACTCCAGGCCCTGGAAATCACCCTGCACCGCGCCCTACAGAGCACCGGATGGGAGCAACTCCCCACCCGGGCCACGCTGCGCGTCTCCCCGCACCGTCCCCACCGCGCCGAGTGACCCGCTCCCGGCGGGGTGGCAGCCACCCGAGCGGCGGGGGACGCGAGATGTCCGACCACGGTCGGTGCGATGGCAAGGACGTCGCGGGCGAGGTCGACCAGGCGTCCGGTACAGCCGCCGCCCGCCCACGACCCACCGGCGGGAGACACTGCGCTCCTGAGGCGTGCGGGCGGGACGTTGCCGGTGGCCTGCTGGCCCTGTTCGGCGGGTGGTGGGTGCTGTTGTGTGCGGCGCAAGATGGAAGGCGCGGCTCACCGCGGGCCGGGCGCCGGCCGCCCGGTCACGAAGGCGGGGCGCCCTGTTTCGTCGTCGCGGTCCGGTCCGACTGGACCGCTTGGCTGCCCGCAGCGGTTTGCGACGGGCGTGGGTGGGAACACGGCGGGACGGTGCGCTGGACCGCGAGATGCGGAAGGAGCGACCTGGTGACCGAGGACGAGAACTCCCCACGGCACACCCGTCCGGCCGGGATGGACGACGCGACGGTGGAGGCGTTGAGCCTGCTGTCGCAGGCGCTGGAGACGACGCAGCGGGCGCGGGGGCGCTTGTACGACTTCCACCAGCTGACGGGCGGCGCGGACAGGCTGGTGGGTGAGGCGGTCCGGGCGCTGCGGGCGGCCGGGCACGCCAGGCAGGCCGACCTGGTGGAGCGCGGCCTGCAGGGCGCCGACGTGCTGCCGGGGATGTGGACGTTCCAGGTGGTGGAGGCCTACGACGAGGGATACCACCGCCGGTTCACCGAGGTGGAACGCTCGGTGCGCCAGGCTCTGGCTGACGGGCGGGACCACATCGCCGAGGCCGAGATGAAGCAGCGCCGCGAGACCCACTGACCACCGGAGGCCGGATCGGCCCCAGGGACCGTGCTCGCCCGGCGCTGCGGGCGATCGCGGCGCACCGGACGTCTGCGGACTTGCGGGCGCGACGGCGCAGTCAGGCTCTCCGTGCCCCGGGTGCGTTCACCGGGGCTACTGGCCAGACTGGAATTTACGGCGTGCGGCACCACCGATCGCCGATGCTGCCTGCTTGTGCGGACTGCTCCGTGGCCGATCGGGTGCGGGTGGTGACGGGACAGCATGACGTGCTACGCCGAGGTGGAGGGGCCTGGGCCGGCGCGTTCGCCTGCTGCCCGCGGGGAGCCTCGGTTTCGGGGCGGGAGTGGTGTCCGGGCGTCCCCTCCGAGCGTGACCCCGCGCCATATGTGCCCCTCCGACGAGGTGCCTGGCCCGGCAGGGGGACGGGGAGAAGGGATGACGTCATGAACAACACCACCAAGGTTGCTCTGGTGGCTGCGACCGTCGGCGGATACGTACTCGGACGCCTGAAGAGGGGGCGGCTCGCCTTCGCCGTCGCGACCTACATCGCCGGGCGGCGGTTTGGGCTCGACCCGCGGCAGCTCGCCACAGAGGGGCTCCGAAAGCTGGGTGACGTGCCCCAGGTTGCGGAGCTCAGCGAGCAGGTCAAGGGGGACTTCCTGGAGACGGGCAAAACGGCTTTGGCCGCTGTGGCCAACCGTCGAGTCGGTGAGCTCGCGGACTCCCTGCACGAGCGCACTCTGAACATCGGCAAGCCGAAGGACGAGGAGGTGCCCGAAGAGGAGGAGCCCGAAGAGGAGGAGCCGACGGACGAGGAGCCCGCGGAGGAGGGGCCGGGGGCCGAAGAAGAGGAGCCGGAGTCCGAGGAGGAGCCTGACGACGAGGAGCGGTGGGAGGAGGTGGGCAGGTCCACGAAGAGGGGGGCCGCCAGGAAGTCGACCGTGGTGGCCAAGAAGGCGCCGGGGCAGAGCACCTCTCCCGCGAAGCGGGCACCGGCCCGGAAGACGTCGACGTCGACCCCGAGGGCGGCCGCCGCGGAGAAGGCCCCGGTCAAGAAGAGCTCGGCGAAGAAGAGTGTCGCGAAGAAGACCGCCAGCGGCACGTCCTCCACCCGTACCCGCAGGAGGTAGGTCATGGCCACGACCGACCGTGGGTCGACCGGGACATCGGGTTTCGACAAGCGATGGGAGGAGGCTCCGGTCCGGGCCACGTGAAGGATCGCATCCACGATCCGTCCCCGCGGGTGCTTCTCCCGCCGCCCGCCCTTCGGGCCCACCCTGGCCGGTGGCACCAAGGACTCCACCAGCGCCCACCGGTCGTCGGTTCGTCGGTCAGGCCGACGGATACCCATCCCCAGAATCACGCACGCAGGGCTCGACGCCCCCTCCCGCTCCAGGGCGCGGCAGCTCTCGAACGCGGTCCGACACCCCCTTCCCGCCGACCCGCCGATGTGAAGTGGACAGGTCCCAACGAGGCACGAAATCAGCCGGTCGGTCGCCTGTCATCCTGCACGCATACTTTCGGCCGGCCGGGGGAGCAGAGCGGCGCGCCCCACCGTGTTCCCCATCTCAGCACAGCGAGGAGAGTGACCCTCATGACCGTTCAGGACGTGGCACCGAGCACCGCCCCCGCCGATCGCATCACCGGGGAAGCTCCCGTTGCCCTGCCGCCGGTCCCGCCGAGGGCCGAAAATCTTCGCGAGGTCGCGCCTGCCGACGCCCGGGCCCTGTCCAGGGACCTCTTCCTGCGGCTGCGGGACCTGGAGGAGGGCACCCGGCAGTACTCCTACGTCCGCGGCACCCTCATCGAACTCAACCTGGCCCTGGTGAAGTTCGCCGCCCGCCGCTTCAGCCACCGCAGCGAACCGATGGACGACATCATCCAGGTCGGCACCGTCGGCCTGATCAAGGCCATCGACCGCTTCGACCCCACCCTGGACTACGAGTTCTCCACCTTCGCCCTGCCCACCATCACCGGTGAGATCAAGCGCTACTTCCGCGACACTTCCTGGATGGTCCACGTGCCGCGCCGTATGCAGGAGTTGCGAGTCACCCTGGCCAAGGCTCGTGACGACCTCCAGCAGACCCTCGACCGCACCCCTACGCCCCGGCAGATCGCGCAGCACCTGTCGATGGACGAGCAGGACGTCATCGAGGGCCTGAAGGCCGCCGAGGCGTACAGCACGCACTCGCTGGACATGGCCGGTGGCGAGGAGGATGCCGAGGGCAGCATCGCCGCCCGGTTCGCCGTGGAGGAGAAGGGCTTCGAGGCGGTCCTGGACCTGGAGAGCCTCAAGCCGCTCGTCGCTGCCCTCCCCGAGCGCGAGCGCTCGATCCTCGCCATGCGCTTCGGTGCCGAGATGACCCAGTCCCAGATCGGGGAGCGCCTCGGGGTGTCCCAGATGCACGTCTCGCGCATCCTCAACCGCACCCTGAGCCGGCTGCGGGCAGCCCTGCTCACCGAGCAGTAGGCCAGCGGAGCGGGGTTCGCTACCAGGGCAGTACGGCGTGAATCTCTTTACCACCGGGGTACGGAACGACGCGAATGTCTGTGGCGAGGCGTTGGATGATCGTGGTCCAGCCGAAGCCACCAGTGCCGCCCACGAGGTCGGGGGTGCGCGGTGCGGGCCGGGCGGTGCTGGTGTCGCGCACCGTGATGCGCACGATGCCGGTTCCGGCGTTCAAGGCGAGTACGACCGGACCGGGAGCGTGGCGTACCGCGTTGGTCACCAGCTCGGAGACGACCAGCAGCACCTCGCCGACCGCCTCGTCCCGGCGAGCGGGGGCGAGGGTGGCGAGAAAGGCGGCAGCGTTCTCGCGGGCATGGACACAGGTGCCTGACCCGCCGTCGAACGCCACGCACAGCAGCGCCTGTACGCCGCTGCCGGCACTGCTCTCCACGCGCTCCTCCTTCACCTCCGACCTTCCCGCAAATCCTCTGCGGCCGGCGCCACCCCGAGCGGACATCCTCCCATCCGCCTCGCATCCCACGTCACCCGGGAGCGAGAAGCCGTGGACCGGCGGAAATCGCCGGGGAACAGGCAGTTTCTGTCGGATGACGATCACGCCGTTCGCTGGGGACTGCGGCAGGCGCCGGCGGGTGGACCGACCGTTCGTGCCAAGATGCCGCGGCACATCGTCGTACCCGGGAGGTCGGCGACGGCGTGTCCTGCGGATTCGTTTCCGAGCGGCCACGGCCCCTTGACCTCCGTACCGCCCGCCGGACCCGCCTTGCCACCCTGGCGGGCCAGGCAGTGGACGGCTACAGGCCTGTGGCGGTCTCCGGGACGGCTTCCGCGTCGAGGTCCTGCGCGGCCGGACCGGTGAGGTGTTCGAGGGTCTGGGTGAGGTTGAGCACGCGTTCCAGCACATCGGGGCGGTTGTCCAGGTGCAGGGCGGAACCAGCCGCTGTGGTGTGGCGGTGGACCATCAGCAGTGTCGACAGACCCGTCGAGTCGATCCACGTGAGACCGGCGAAGTCCAGCCGGACCTCGGGCGGTGGCGGCCGGCGGACGAGGTGCGTCGCGACGGCGTCCAGGAGTTCCGGACCGGTGTCGTAGTCCAGCTCGCCGGTGATGCGGACGACGAGCGCCCCGGCCTGGGGGTCGATGTCGATGAACGGTGTGGGCGAAGTCATGCGTGTGAACCTGGTTCGGGGGCGGAAGGGGTCGCGGGGCCGGTGAGACGGGCGCTCGCCCCGCGGAGCAGGGCGGTGGCGCGGGGGAAGTCGCGCAACTGCTCGGCGAGGACGGCCAGGCCCGTCGTCAGTGAGTGGGCGGGCACGGCTCGTGCGCGGAGGATGTCCGCCGTCCACGTCACGAAGGTCGTGAACAGGTCGGGGTCGTCGACGTACAGGGCGGTGGTGAGGAAGTCGACGATGTGGGCGAGGTCCTCCGCGGTGCGTTCGCGCTGTTCGTCGCTGTAGGAGCGCATCGCGGGGAAACGGTCCTCCAGATCGACGAGAGTCTGTTTCACCAGTTGAGCGCGGGAGCGGCCGACCATGGTGTATTCCTGGTCGGACAGGTGGGGCAGATCGTCCACCGCGTGTCGGGCGGCGGTCGGATCGGGCCTGGGCAGTCCGGCGTCGAGCGCGGATGCGGCGTCTCGAGCGTTGGCCGCCCATCGGGTCGCTCCGAAGGCGCGGGCGTAGCGCCCGTCCGCGCCGAACGCCCGCCCGCCCACCAGGACGGGTATCCCCACGGCCTGGCAGGCGGCGATCGCGGCGTGCGCGGTGGGCAGGTGCGTGGGCAGGGAACTGGACAGCAGCACCGCGTGCGGGTTGGTCGCGTGCAGGTGGGCGATCAGGTGCGAGGTCGGGGTCTGGGCACCCAGGTAATCGACCTGCCAGCCGCGCAGTCGCAGGACTTCGGCGACCAGACGGGCGGGCAGAGCGTGCCACTCGCCGTCCACGCAGCTGACGGTGATCCGACCGCGGCCGCTGTCCGCGGTCACCCGGTGGCGATGGACGGTGGCCGCGATCGCCCGCTCGTTGATGGCGGTCGCGGCGTGCTCCTGGGCCACGGACATCCGGTTCGCGGCCCACGCGGCGCCCACCCTCTCCTGGACGGCCCCGATCACCTCCAGCAACATCGTCTCCCTGTCATGGCCCGCGACGAGGGCGTCCTCGATCACGTCCACGGCAGCGTGCTCGTCACCGCCCGACACGGCCACCCACAACCTGTCAGCCAACTCGGCGACCCGAGCGCTGCCACTGCTGCTCATGTGGTCCTCCCGCCGCGCCCGTCCACGATCCTCAGCGGTCCGCCCCGCGGTGCGCCGATGGCGAGAGTCGCCATGTCGTCGTGCCGCCCTCGGCCCAGCCACTGGGAAGCCAGCATCTGCACCCGCTCCGTGATCGCCTGCGCGGGCATTCCCGCGCACTCCTCCAGGGCCCGCTTCAGGCGTCGCTCACCGAAGAACTCGCCACCGGTCGGTCCACCGCGAGCCTCGGTGATGCCGTCGGTGTAGAGCAGGCACGTCTCGCCGGGAGCCAGGACGGTCGTGACCGTGCGGGAGGTCACCTTCGGCAGTGCCCCGACCAACTGGCCGGATGTGGCGGCTTCCTCCACCTGGCCGCTGTTGCGGACGATCAGCGGACGCATGTGGCCGGCGCTTGTCAGCCTCAGGTCCACCTGCCCGGCCCGTCGCCGGGCGGACACGAGAATCAGCGTCGCGAACCGGGCATGGTGGGAGGTGAGCAGGGCGCCGTTCAGCAGGCCGAGCACCTGCTGGTGGTCGCCCGACAGGGGGAGCAGGGCGTGCAGGACGCTGCGGATCTTGCCGGTGAGTGCGGCAGCCTCCAGTCCTTTGCCCGCGACGTCGCCGAGGACCGCGAACGTCTCCTGGTCGGGCTCCGCGCCGGGGTGGACGTCGTAGAAGTCTCCGCCCACGCGTTCGTGGTCGTTGGCGGCCCGGTAGCTGCCGGCGTATTCGACGCCGTGCACGCGCTCCAGCGTGGGCGGCAGGAGGTCGCGCATCAGCACGGTGGTGAGGGCGGCCTGCTCGCTGTAGAGGCGGGCCGCGGACAGGGCGGCGCCCGCGCGGGCGGCGAACAGCCGGGCGAAGACCTCCTCGCGGTCGGTGAAGGCGCGGTGAGCATCGGCCCGGAGCAGGACGAGCACGCCGGCGGGGACGCCGTGACCGGGCAGGGGGGTGACGATCACCGATCCGATGGGACCGGTGAAGCCGGGCGGGATCGCCCAGTCGGGGATCTCGTCGGGGCTGATCCAGCGGGTGGGCACCGGTGGGTAACCCTGAAGGGCCTCCGCCAGGCCGGGCACGGTGGCCGGGTCGATCCGGGCCATGCTCTGCGTGACCGGGCCGCTGCCCTGTGCGTAGGTCAGGGGGTAGCGGTACCCGTGGGCGGGGCCGACGATGACGGCCGCATCCGCGAGGTGGTCGGCAGCCATCCGGGCGGTCACCTCCGTGCAGCGTTCGACATTCAGTGAGGACAGCAGCGCGCTGGAAATCTGCGCCAGCAGACCGGTACGGTCCCGCTCAGTTCTCAGCGCCTCCTCCGCCACGCGCAGATCGGTGATCTCCATCAGCCACCACAACACCTGTGCCCCTCGGTCACGGGTGGGGTGCGCCTCGAAGGTGCGGTGGTGCACCGCACCCGAAGGTGCGGGAAGTGCGGGGGAACCGCCGGCGGCTCCCCCCTGACGACGATGCGCCTGGACGAGCCAGTCGGGCACGGCAAGATCCGCCAGCACGTCGCCCACCGCGTGGTTGAACAGCGCGCGGGCCGACTCGTTCGCCTCCAGCACGACGCCCGCGGCGTCCATCACCAGTGCCGGGTAGGGCGCGTGCCGCCACGCCCTCGTGACAAGGTCGGCGTTCGCTCGCTCAGGGGCGGCAGGGCCATGGGAAAGACTCATAGGCGCGGGAGCGCAACGAGCGCCCCCCACTCCTCTTCTACAGCTCGAAAATGTTGCATCACGGCAACCGTCTCGCATCATCCACGACAAACGCAACCTGGGCCCCGATCCCCGCACAACCCCAGCACATGTCCGAGGCGGCGATGCAGCGTACACACACTGCTACCGTGCGGCCACGGGTAGTAGCCGCCGCTGCCTGCCGACCCCTCGCCCGCTCCCCGCCCGCACCCGGTCCCGGACCGATCGACCGGGAATCTCCGCGTCAGGTCCTTGCCTTGAGGAGCCGACCGAAACCGCCGGCCCCGCCGGCCGGCGCGAGCTCCGGGGTGGAGAACGGGCGGCCGCTCCGCGGCGGACGTGCTCCCGCTCATCGGTCACCTGGTGGAGCGCCGCACGGAGAATCGGCGACCGGGCCGCTGTACCTGTGCACCTGTTGTCCGGCTGGACCTTGCGTCGCCGACGGCAGCAGATCGTCCCCGTGGGCCCCGCGGCAGGGCGCAGACAGCAGGTCGCTCAGGCCGACCGTGCGGCCGAAGTCTCACCCGCCGGCGGGGTCGCAGCCCGACGGAAGGCCGTCAGGCCGGTCATCAGCGCACGGCGGTCGGCCGCGGGCATGGCATCGAGGACCTCGGCGAGCGCCTGTTCCCGAGCCGAGCGCAGCTGGGCCAGAAAGTCCCGCCCGGCAGGTGTCAGGTGCAACTGGAGCTCGCGCCGACTGGTCGTACTGGCGGAGCGCCGGACGAGTCCGATCGCCTCCAGGCGGTCACACAGCCGGCTGACCGACGAAGGGAGCGATGCGAGGGTGTCGGTGAGCGAACGGAGGTTGATGCCCTCGTTGTCCGCCAGAACATAGAGCAACCGTAGCTGGGACACCGACACCGGGGCCGTGGCCAGGTCCCGGCCCCGACCCCAGAGGACCTCCAAAAGCTCCACCACGGACGACGCGGTGGCCGCATGTTCGGCACGGCCCGGGAACGGGGAGACGGGGTCCATAAGGTCCATGCTGGCATCCCGGTCCCCTCACTGGACAACCGGTCCGCCGAATCGGCCCTCTTTCGCAGGGAAAAGGAGAACAACGGTGACAGCCGACCTGTACGCGGTCGAGCGCGCGCTGCGCACCGCCGCCCCGTACGCGCTGCTGGACACGGCACGCGACATCCTCGGACGCCGCTACGGCGTGCGCGCGGTCGAGCTGCTGCTGGCCGACTACAGCCTGACCGTGCTGCAACGGGTGACCGACCTGCCGCACACGGCCGAGCCGCTGCCCGCGCACGCCGGGGCACCCGGCAGGGCCTTCGGCTCCCAGCAGGCGTTCACCGAGCCCGGCCCTGAGGGCGGTGCGGTGGTGCACCTGCCGGTCACCGTCCGGGGCGACCGGCTCGGTGTGCTGAGCATCGAAGTGGATCGCGCCGACCTCACACCGCAGCGGCAGGCGGAACTGGGCGAGGTCGCCGAGATGCTCGGCCACCAGATCGTCGTCGCGGACCGCGACACCGACCTCTATCTCCGGGCCCGCCGCAAGGACCGCCTCACGCTGGCCGCCGAGATGCAGTGGCAACTGCTGCCGGCCCGTGCCTGCACCCGGGAGGAGTACGCCATCGGCGCCCAACTGGAGCCCGCCTACGCCATCCACGGCGACAACTTCGACTGGTCGGCCACCGAGGACCGCCTCACCCTGACCATCACCAACGGTATGGGTGAGGGCATTGACGCCTCGCTCCTCACCAATCTCGCGATCAACGCGTTGCGCAACGCGCGGCGAGCGGGCGTCGACATCGCGGACCAGGCGGCGCTGGCCGATCAGGCCGTCTACGGCCAGCACAGGGGCGAGGCCCACGTCTCCGTCCTTCTGCTTGAGTTCCACCTGGACACCGGCCTGGTGGAGATCGTCGACGCGGGCTCCCCGCAGTTGCTGCGGCTGCGGGACGGTGCCGTCCGGCACATCCCGTTCGAGGCGCAGCTGCCGCTCGGCCTTGCCGACGACACCCCCTACGAGCCCCAGCAGACCCGGGTGCAGCGTGGCGACCGGCTGATCTTCGTCAGCGACGGTGTGTACGCCGTCGCCTCGAAAGCGGGCGAGACCTACGGCACCGCGGCGCTGGCCCGCGCTGTCCTGGCGACCCGGCTGCTGCCGGCGGCCGAGGTGCCCCGCGCGATCCTGACCGAACTCGCCGCCCACCGCGACGAGGACCCCCAGGACGACGCGCTCGTCGTGTGCCTGGATTGGTTCGGCCGCCACCCGGCTCCGGCCGACGCCACGCCCTCCTGATCCCGCGGCGGCCTGTCATCCACCCCGGCCCCGGCGCAGGCCCTTCCGGAGGCTCGGCTCCGCACGGTCGACGCGTCGGCGGATGCGGACTCAGCGGTAGCGCTGGACGAGCGCGTTGCCGATCGAGGCCAGGTGGGCTCGCACGTTCGGAGGGCCGGTCACCTCCAGCCATTCCACGAGCCCGGCGAGCTCACCGGCGAGGGTGTACTCGTCGCGGCCGCGGATGACGACCTCGATGCGGCCGTCGGTCCTGGTGCCGCCCACTTCGAGGCGATCGCCGAGCCCGATCCGGAGTATGCCGATGCCGTGGGGTGTGCAGAGCGCCTGGATCTCCAGGGGCGTTCGCCTGCGTTCGACCTCGTCGGCGATCTCGCGCCAGCTCCCGGCGAGGTCGAAGTCCTCGGGCCGGTTCACCGGATCGTCGGTCGGGTCGGCGGACGACACGCGGTCGATCCGGAAGGTCCGCCGACCGGCCCCGGTACGGGTGACGAGGTACCACGACGGGCCTTTGGCGACGATGCCCAGCGGGTGGACGGTTCTCGTCGTTTCGGTGCCTTTGCCGTCGATGTAGCCGAGCCGCACCTGGACGCCGCGGATCACCGCGTCCTGGAGTTCGTCGAGGAAGCGGGGCGGTCGGGGCTCGGCCCGGTTCGCCCCCCATTGTCGCGGGTCCGTCACCAGTGACGACGCCGCCGCCTCGGCCTGCAGGCGGAACGGCTCCGGCAGGGCATGGACGAGCTTGCGCAGAGCCGCTTTCACGGCTGGTGTCGCGGCCGAGGCCGGGCCGGCGACCAGGAACAGGGCGCGGGCCTCACCCGCGGTCAGCCCCGAAAGGTCGGTGCGGGCACCGCCCACCAGGCGCCAGCCGCCGCCTCGGCCTTGCGTGGAGTACACGGGCACCCCGGCCATGGCCAGGGCGTCGAGGTCGCGGCGGGCGGTGCGCTCGGAGACCTCCAGCTCCCGGGCGACCTCCGCCGCCGTCACCTGCTCGCGCCGTTGCAGCAACAGGAGGATGGCCACCAGCCGGTCGGTTCGCACGCCGAAAAACTCTCACACAAACCGGTCATGAGGTGACCGGTTTCGGGCGGCAGGATGGCGACATGACCTCAACCGATTTCCCCGAGCCCACTCTCGTTCCGGTCAACGGTGTGGAACTCGAAGTCTTCGAAGCGGGACGGGAGAACGCGGGAAAGCCCATCGTGCTCTGCCACGGCTGGCCGGAGCACGCCTTCTCCTGGCGTCACCAGATGCCCGCCCTCGCCGCGGCCGGCTACCACGTCATCGCCCCGAACCAGCGGGGTTACGGCCGCTCGTCCCGCCCGGCCGAAGTGACGGACTACGACATCGCACACCTGTCGGGCGACCTGGTCGCGCTCCTCGACCACTACGGCTACGAAGACGCCACCTTCGTCGGCCATGACTGGGGCGCCTTCGTCGTCTGGGGCCTGACACTGCTGCACCCCCACCGGGTGAACAAGGTGATCAACCTGAGCCTGCCCTACCAGGAGCGCGGAGAGAAACCCTGGATCGAGGTCATGGAAGCCGTGCTCGGCGGCGACTTCTACTTCGTCCACTTCAATCGGCAGCCGGGCGTCGCGGACGCCGTCCTCGACGACAACACCTTCCAGTTCCTCCGCAACCTGTACCGGAAGAACGAGCCCCCCGCGGAGCCCCAGCCGGGCATGGCGCTGATCAATCTCGCCAGAGCGGAATCACCACGCGGAGAGCCCGTCATGAGCGACAGCGAACTGGCCGTCCTCGTCTCCGCCTTCGAAACGTCCGGGTTCACCGGCACCATCAACTGGTACAGGAACCTCGACCGCAACTGGCACCTGCTGGCGGACGCGGACCCGGTCGTCCACCAGCCCACCCTCATGATCTACGGCGACCGGGACCTGGTCGCGAGGTCCGAGAACCTGGCCGAGTTCGTACCCGACGTGCAAGTGGTCAGCCTGGACTGCGGCCACTGGATCCAGCAGGAGGAACCCGAGGAAACGAACCGAGTGATCACGAAATGGCTGGCACATCAGGACCGGTCGAGCGGGCGGACAGGCTGACTCGGTCCTCTCCGCACAGGCCGCTCCGGTTGGCCTCACCCAGGCCTGCGACTAGGTTCTGTCCGGCGGATCATGTGATCGCCTCGCGTGGACCATTGTGTTGGTCGTGGGGCGGGGCGATTTTATGAACGATGAGTGGGCGCAACTGGCACCGCATCTGCCGAAGGCCGGTCGCCGCGGCGGACGTTGGACTGATCACCGGACGGTGATCAACGGGATCCTGTTCCGGATCCGCACGGGTGTCCCGTGGCGGGACCTGCCGGAGCGGTTCGGGAGCTGGAAGACCGTGTACGAGCGCCACCGCAGGTGGTCGGCGGACGGCACCTGGGAAAGGATCCTCCAGGCCGTCCAGGCCGAGGCCGACTCTCAGGGGCGCATCGACTGGAGCATGGTGAGTGTGGACTCCACCTCGTGCCGGGCCCACCAGCACGCTGCCGGTGCACCGCGCAGAACACCCCGGATCCCGAAGCGGAGATCAACGCCCCGGCAGCACCGCCCCGACGAGGGAATCGGCCGGTCCCGTGGCGGCCTGACCTCCAAGATCCACCTCGCCGGGGAAGGCGGCCGCCGTCCACTGGCCATGCTGATCACGCCCGGTCAGTGGGGCGACAGCCCTCAGTTGATCCCGGTCCTGGAGCGCATCAGGGTCAGGCGCCACGGCGGCGGGCATCCGCGCACCCGCCCCGACCACCTCGGCGGCGACAAGGCCTACAGCTCCCGCCGAAATCGCCGCTACCTGCGCAGACGCCAGATCAAGCACACCATCCCGGAGCCGAAGGACCAGCGGGCCAACCGCCGGCGGCGCGGCAGCCGAGGAGGCCGGCCCGCGGGCTTCGACAAGGAGATGTACAAGCGCCGGAACGAGGTCGAGCGGACGATCAACCGACTCAAGCACTTCAGGGCCGTCGCGACGCGGTATGACAAGCGCGCCTACGTCTTTCACGGCACCGTCACCGTCGCGTCGATACGCCTCTGGCTCAGACCGTGATCAGCCCGCCTCCAGAGCGTCGGCCCGATTCTTGAGGTCCTCTGCGATGTCGTCCCAGTCCGGGCCGTGCATCGACAGGTTCAGAGCCGCCTCCCGTATCAGCACCGGCTCGTTCGGCCGCTGCAGGAGCAGCAGCCGGTAGGCAAGGTTGCGTACCCAGACCGGCAGATGGCCGTCGACCACCTGCGGACACAGCTCTCGCATCATGGCCAGAATCGCATCCGCATCAGCGAACGTCAGCTCCTCGACAAAGTAGAACTCGCGGTGCTCCAGAACACACTCCGGTCTGGGACGGTACTCGTCGCCGTAAAGACATCGGGCGTGCTCCGTCAGGGTGCTGTGCATGACCTGGAGCCTACGACGCCATGATCCGCCGGACAGAACCTAGGGCGAGCAGCACGAACACCGTGCACAGGTCGTAGCTGGACGGGACGACGTCGGCCGGGACGTGGGTCGGCCGCACCTGCTCGCCGGGTCCCGGTCCCAGGCCAGGTCCGGATCCCGTCTGCCGTGGTGGCTGCGACGTCGACCCTCGCACGGGACTCGCGCAAGTGCCGTACCGGTACGAGCAACTCGTCCTGCTCGACCCCGTGGTCGGTGACGACGGCCGGCACGCGGCGGCCGGTCTTCGCAGTGCCGTTCACCATGTCTTCCTTTGCCGTGTCCGTACCGAGGGGGCGTGGGTCGGGAATCGGTACGCCATATCGACATCCCGGTAGCCCCTCGCGGCCGCACCGCACCCGGACCTCCGTCGCGGCGGCAGTGGACTTCGAGGCCGGTCACCGTCCGGACCGCCGTCCGGCGGCGGTCCGATCCCGGCGCGCGGCCTCCGCGCCCCCGGGCCCAGTGCCGCGCTGGCGTGCGGCAGCGCGGCGCAGAACGAGCTGCGGCAGCAGGAGCCAGGTGGTGGTGAACCAGAGCAGAACGCACCCGCTGAGTCCCCACGCGACGGCCGGGTCGCCTGTGGCGGTCCGCAGGAGCAGCAGGAGGGCGGCCGTGATCGTCAGCGGCAGGGTGACCAGGCCGACGGAGATGAGCCGGCCTGCGACGTGGATGAGTTCGGGTTTCATGTCGCGGCCGGCGAGAAACCGGTGGAAGGCGACGGGCGCGACGAGCGAGCCGGTGGCGATCGCGCCCAGGACGACCGTGGCCACGTACAGGTTCCTGTCGAAGGTGGCCAACGCGGCGAAGCGGGGCGTGAAAGCGACGCTGATGAGGAAACCGAAGAGGATCTGCGCACCGGTCTGGGACACCCGAACTTCCTGGAGCATCTCGATCCACACGCGGTCGGCGCGTTCCTGGGGCGTCTCGTCACGCCCGTCCGTGCTCCCCGAACGGTCGGAGTCATCGGCCACGGGGCGGCTCGCGCCCCGCACACTCGCGTCCGACGTCATGCGGGATTGCCGGGCTCGAAGTCCGTGACGTCGCGCACGGTGAGATTGGTCAAACTGTCCAACGAGCTGTCCATGGTGTCTCCGGAAAGGGGGAGCGGGGCGAGGCCGTCGGGCGGAACAGTCGCAGCCGGACAGGCCGGCGGCCGCAAGGCCGCACCTCCAGTGGCCTTGGCTCCTGGGGGCGTAGGTCCTGGCCGCCGTCCGAGGGCACCTCACCCGTCGCTGGGGGACGTTGCGCCCCCGTCCCGATCGGCCTGCTCGTGACCGGCTTTCTGGTCGGCGACAGCAGCACCGGCCCGGACGGACCTGACGCCGCGCGGCGACTCCGCCGTGTGCGGTCGGTCGTCCGTGGCGCTGTCGCTCGGCGGGGGCACACCTTCGGATCCCCCTTGCGCAATGTCGTCCATAACTCCTCCTCCTGACACGGTCTCGTCTGCCCGGGGCAGCTGAGGGCAAACGAGCACGGACACCGGGCGGGAACAGGGGCGGCGGCACTGCGGCGGCTGCCGTCCTGCGGGCCGACGCGGTCGTGCCGGGCCTGGTCGACCACTACTGACCCGAACGGGCTCAACGGCTTCCCCGAACCCCGCCGCCTGCGGGTGCGTGTGCCGAACCCTCGGCCTGCGTCCCCTGCGTCCCCTGCGTCCCCTGCGTCCCCTGCGTCCCCTGCGTCCCCTGCGTCCCCCGCGTCCCCTGCGTTGGCCCCGAGCGCTCCGCGCCGTCCCCTGGCGGACGCGGCCGAAGGCCCGTTGGGAAATCCTGATTGCCCGCCCGCCCGCGGGGCAGGCGCGTGGACAGTACGGAATGTCCGAGCTTGTCGACTTCGAAGGAGACCGTTGTGAGCAAGGTGAAGGAGTTCATCGACGTGGACGCCCCCCTGCACGGCGTCTACAACCAGTGGACGCAGTTCGAGGAGTTCCCGCGCTTCATGGACGGCGTGGAGGAGGTCCGGCAGACGGACGACCGGCACTGCCACTGGACCACGAAGGTCGCCGGCGCACGCCGTGAGTTCGACACGGAGATCGTCGATCAGCTCCCCGACCAGCGGATCTCCTGGCGGACGGTGGGAGGCGACGTGCGGCAGATGGGCGTGGTGACGTTCCAGCGCCTCGACGACTCCCGCACCCGGGTGAGCCTGGCCATGGAGTTCGAGCCGCACGGCATGGTGGAGAAGGCCGGCGACATGCTCGGCGTCCTGGACCGGCAGGTCAAGGGCGACCTGAGCCGCTTCAAGGGCTTCATCGAGGAGCAGGGCCGCGCGACCGGAGGCTGGGGCGGTCGCCTGACACCGGAGGGTGCCGGAGCCCCGGTCAGCCCGGCCGGACGGGACGACGCGCCGCCGCGTGAGCAGCCCCAGGCCCGGATGACCGGGGAGGGCGCGCCGCCCCGACCCGTGGGCCCGGACGACATGCGGCGCGGCTGACCAGTGCGTCCCGGCCGGTCACCCGGCCTGACCGCTGACCGGACGTCGGGGCGTGCGACAAGCCTCCCGGCGTCCGGTCGCCGTGTCCCGGCCCTGGGCTAGTCTCCCGCCTCGCGAGCGTGCGGGTGCCCGAGCACGCTGTCGGACAGTCCGGCCAGCAGGGCGGCGGCGTTCTCGTGCACCTCCAGCGCCCCCGCAGCCCGCAGGTCGTGTTCGCTCCATCCGCCCGAGAGGACGGCGATGCACGGCACCCCGGCGGCCGAGGCCGACCGGATGTCCCACAAGGTGTCCCCGACGAAGACGGCTTCAGCCGCTCGGGCACCTGCTTTGTCCAGGGCGGCACGGACCAGATCCGGTGCCGGCTTGCTGGCCTCGACGTCGTCCGCGCTGGTGGCGGCGGTGACCACGTCCTCCGCGTCCAGGGCGCGACGCATCACCCGCAGATCCCGGCCGGAGGCCGAACTCGCCAGGACGACCGTCCAGCCACGTGCGGACACCGCGCGCAGCAAGTCTCCGGCGCCTTCGAAGGCGCGCAGAGACGGCCAGAAGCGGGCGTACAGCGCGCCCTGGGCGGAGCTGATCCCACCGTCCTGCCCACGATCACGTGCCTCACCGAGAACGTTGTCGAGGAGCTGGTCCCCGCCCATCCCGATGGAGGCGTGGATGCGCGCCATCGGCGGCGTGTGACCGTACTGGGCCAAGGCCTCCGCCCAGGCGAGCGTGTGCAGGTAGTTGGTGTCGAGGAGCGTCCCGTCGACATCGAACAAGGCCGTCGGTGCCATGCGGCCGCCTCCCGTCGGGTTTGCTGATCCGGTCCACGACGCTACGGCGCAGCCGCTTGCGGCGCGACCGCGCCCTCAGCCGTCCGGCGCACCGTGCCCAGGTCCAGGTGGCGACGGGTTGTCCTGCCGCAGAGGGGTAGACGCCGGTCGAACCGGCCCGCACCCCGGCGCCCCGCCCAGAACGGGAGTGACCGGACGCCCAGGGCCTGTCGCAGCCGAACAGGAGCAGCACGCCGATGCCCTCGGCCGCTGAGGGCGTCCGGGTGCGTTCCGTAGCCCCGGGCGCGTCCTCTGCGTGCCGGGCCCCGTAGACCACTGAAGGCAAGGCCGACCCCGGAGAGGACAGCCGATGTCTCCTCAGAAACCGGCTCAACCCCTGAGCAGCTACTTGAACGACCACCTCACCGAGCCTTCGCCGGCGCCGCGCCGGCCCGCCGGATGGCCGGTGCCCACGGCGACCCCCGGCGCGCGGCCGAGCTGCGCTCCTTGGCACGGGAAGTGGAGGAGGACCGCGATGCCCTCGTACGGACGATGAACCGGCTGGGCGTGCGCGTCCGCCACTACCGCACCTGGCTGGGCGTTGCCGGGGAGCGGATCGGCCGGCTCAAGCCCAACGGCACCCTGCTCCACCGGGCCCCGCTCTCGGACCTGATCGAACTGGAAGCCATGCGCAGCGGCGTCGAGGGCAAGGCCGCCCTGTGGCAGGCGCTGCGTGCCGTCGCCGTCCGCGACCCGCGGCTGGACCCGGCCGAACTGGACCGACTCGCCCGGCGTGCGATCGACCAGGCTCGCACCCTCAAGGAGTGGTATGGAACGGTCAGTACCGAGGTCCTCGGTACGGACAGCGCGCCGGTAGGCAGGAGTGCGGGCCGCGGGAGCCGGCTGTGACGTCCGCGCCCCGGCATCGCAGTGGCTGACCCCCGTCACGCCACCGGGCTGAGCCGCTCGGCACGGTGGGATGCCCGGCCCGTGCCTGCGACGCTGACCAGCAGCGCCGCAACGGTGCCGGCACTTTCACGCCGGCGGCCAACGGTGGCCTGAAGCGGCGCGGCCCGGCGTCCGTCGTATGCGGTTCCTTGGTAGGCGTCCACCCGGTGGGCGCGGGTCGGCGAGCAGCGGCGTGCCGGCGCCTTCATGGGCCGCCACCGTCCGGGCTACCGGGGGCGGAACCGCGAGGGACTACGGTCGCCAGACCACGGCCAGGTGGGACGCGTACATGGCGCCGCCGTGGAGCAGTTGGACCCCGGCGACGAGACCGGCGTCGTTGACGAACAGGGCGGCCGCGTACTGCTCGCCCCCGGCGAGCGGCAGCACGGTGGGCGTACCGTCGGGGCTCCAGCGCACCGCCTGCTGGTACTCGCGGGCGGGAATACCGCTCCAGGTGTATCCGACGACGGTGGCGGCGGTGTTGATGCCGCTGGGAACGGTGCCCGCTGCGCCGGCGGGCGCCCCGAGCGTCCTGCGCACACCGTCGGGGCGCCAGAGGGCCGCGTCCTGCCGGGCGGTGTCCGGGTCGGCGGGCGGCACGGTGCCCGCGATGTGGCCGAGGCGTTGAGCACCGTGGCACTGGTGCCCGCGCCGAGATCCCGGCGGCTGTGGCCGGCGCCCCAGACCAGGGCGTGCCCGGCGCCGGAGTCGGGATCCGCCGTCCCGCCACCGATCACGGTGCCCACGTCGTTGATGCCGGTGGCGGACGTGTAGCGGTAGGCCGGCGGTGCGCCGAGGGCGGTGACGGCCCCGCCGGGGCTCCAGAGCACCGCGTGCCGGGGGTCGAGGGAACCGGCCCCCGCGGAGTAACCGACCACCGTGCCCGAGCTGTTGACCGTGGTGGCGACGGTGCGGACATCGCCGGCGAGGGCGGCGAGTGCGACCACTGTGCCGTCCGGGCGCCACGCCACGGCGTGCTCCTGTCCCGCGTCGTTCCAGGAGAACCCGACCGCGGTTCCGCCGCGGTTGACCGCGGTGGGCCGGCTGTACAGGTCGCCGGGCAGCGCCGCCAGGGCGGCGGGGGCGGCGCCGGGGGCCCAGCGCACGGCGTGTACGCCGCCCGGCAGGCCGGACTGCCAGGAGAACCCGACCACGGTGCCCGCGTCGTTGAGCGCGACGGTCCTGCCGTAGTGGTCGCCGGGGAGCGGGTCGAGGACGGCGACGGTGTGGTCGTTGTCCCAGCGCACCGCGCGGGGACCGTCACCGGGGCTGCCGGAGGACACGCTCCCGATGACGACGCCGAGCCTGTTGACCCCGGTGGGGTCGCCGTAGGGGGTGCCGGGCGGGGTGGGCAGCACGACGGCCACGGAAGGTGCCGTGCCAGGGCCGGCGGCTGCCGCGCTGGGTACGGCCGGCGCCGCGAGGGCGACGGCGGCCGTGGCGGTGGCCACCGCGACGGCGGCCCGTAACGCGCCGGCGGTGCGGAAGGTCGCTCGGGTGGCTGCGGGTGTGCTCATGACGTTCGGTTCCTGTCTCGTCGACTGTGCGGATCGGCTGGACGGTGACTGGACGGGTCGGCTGGCGCCGGCCCTCATGAACTGCGCACGCTGTGAGGGCCGTTGACGCGACGTACGGCACCGGCCGGCCCTGACCGACGCCCGGTGCGGGCTTCAGTCTCCGCCACTTCGGGGTGCACCCGCAGGCCGATCGGCAAGCTGCTGCCGGGACGCGGGACACGGTGCGGGTGCGATGCCGGGCCGGCCCTGGCATGGATGGCTGGTCGGGGGTGTCACGCACTGTTGGTGATCAAAGGATCCTTTCGTGTCACCGGGGCCGCCCTCGGTCGTCCGGCGGCGCGCGGGCGTGCCGACGCGATCGCCGTCGGTCGGGAGCACCCTGCCGTGGGCGCGGTACTCGACCGGCCGGGCGCCGGGACGGTGCCGCGCATCGTGCTGCTGGTGGTGGCACTCGGGGCCGTCGCCGTCGCCGTCGCCGGCGAGCTGGTGGCCGCAACCTGCCGCACGCGATGCCGCGTCCCGCCGAACCTCCGCACCCCGCCGGGTCCTGGTGTCCCGCCGCGCCCTCGGGGCGCGCCGGGGCCGGTCCGCGACGCCCCCGCTCCCTGCTGCCGGTGGACGGCAGCTCGGCCTCGTCCGTCCGCGCGCGGCCCGCGGAACCGTCACTGTCCGCCTGGATCGCCCCGCTGGCGCCGAGCGCCGTCCTGATCAGCGCCGCTCTGCGGGGTTACGCCGTCGAAGCCGTGGTGGCCCTGGCGTGTCTGGCGCTCGTTCTCGCGGTTCCTCGCCCCTGGCCGTCGCCGGCCGTTCGGACGATCATTCCTGCCACTGCTGCCCCCGTGGATGCGCCCGGTCAGCCGTCCGACCTGCTGCTCGAACTGCTGCTGATCCAGGTCCGCTACGGCATCGGTCGTGCTGGGCACGGCCAACCACTGGCTGCTCGACGGTGTGGCGGGGTCGGTCCTGCTCGCCGCCGGGTGCCTGGTCCAGTACGTCCTGACCGGCCGCCGGCTGGTGGACCCCGTTCCCGCCCGGCCGGCCCCGCTCGGGGTCGCGGCCCCTGTCGGACTGCCGACCGACCACGGCCGAGGAAGACGGTTCACAGCCCGCCGCGCAGTCCAAGGAACGGCGCCGCCGGCTCCGACGGGTCGGACCCGACGCAGCGGGCTTCAGCCGACCTTGATCCCGATCACGCAGGTGTCGTCGTCGGTGTCCGCCCTGCTGTAGGTCAGAAGGTGGTCGAGGCGGTGTTCCAGCTCGGCCAGGTCGTCCGAGGGCTCGGGTGTCTGGGCGGTGGCCAGCAGGTCGTCAAGAGACGCCTGCAGGGAGCGGTCCTTCCGCTCGATCAGACCGTCCGTGTACATCATGAGCGTGTCCCCGGACTTCAGCTCGATCCGGCCCTCCTCGTATTCGGCCTGATGGATGGCGCCGAGCAGGATGCCCCCGACCAACGGCAACTCCCGCGCCAGTCCGTCACGGAGCAGGACGGGTGGAAGATGCCCGGCCCTGGCCCACCGCAGGACGTGGGTCTTGGGCTCGTACAGGGCGCAGACCGCGGTCGCGGTGACGTTGTCGGTCAGATGGTGCGTCACGCTGTTGAGCCAGGACAGGAGCTGCGCCGGGCCGGCGCCGGTGGCGGCCAGACCGCGCAGGGCGTTGCGGAGAGCGACCATGCCGGTGGCGGCATCGATGCCGTGCCCGGCAACGTCACCGACACACAGCAGGATCTGGCCCGAAGGCAGGTCCACGGTGTCGTACCAGTCGCCGCCGACCAGATGTTCCTTCTCGGCCGGGCGGTAGCGGACGGCGACCCGTAGGCCGTGCAGGTCCAGCGGTCCGCGGCTGGGCGGCATGATGGCGTGCTGCAACTGCAGGGCGAGCCGGCTGCGTTCGGCGGACTGCTGTTGGGTGTGGGCCAGCTGGTCACGGGTCGCGGCGAGCGCGACTTCCGTCCAGTGCTGGGCGGAGACGTCCTGGTAGGCGCCACGGACGGCGATCAGGCGGGTGTCCGCGCCGACGATGGGCTCCGCGACCACCCGGATGTGGCGGGCGATCCCGTCGGCCCGCTTCAGGCGGAAGGCGGTCGACGCCGGCCGCCGGTGGTGCAGGAGAGTGCGCAGGAACCGGCCGATGGTGTGCTCGTCGTCCGCGTGGGCGTGGGCCGCCAGTTGCTCGATCGAGATGGGGTCGGCGGTGTGCGCCAGCCCGTACAGGTCGAACAAGGTGTCGTTCCAGGCGATCTCGCCGCTGCGGAGGTTCTCCTCGAACCCTCCGATGCGTCCGAGCCGCTGGGCATGCTGGAGAAGGCTCGCGACCCGGGCGGTCCCGTCCTCGGTGCGCCAGTGGACCACGACCTGGGATCCGTGGCGGCTGATGTTCACCGCGGCTTCGGTGGCCAGCGGAACTCCGTCGACGAGGGCCGACAGCGTCATGGCCGGCGAACGGAACGACTCCCCGGTGGCCAGGACGTGTTCGACCTTCTCGACCAGGCCGCCCGGCCCGGCGGCCAGCGGGTAGGCCTCCATCAGCCGGGCGCCCAGAATGGCGTTGCGGGGCCGGCCCGCGAAGTCGACGAAGCCGGGGTTGATGTGCTTGATCAGGTAGTCGGTCGGCAGATCGGTCGCGTCGAAGAGCGGCTGCAGGACCATGCAAGGGTCCGGCAGTCCGTGGATCAGCTCCAGGAGTTCGGCCGTCTGCGGAGCGGTGGACGGGTCGATGTGGCCTGCCGGGTGGGATTCGAGCGCGGTTGCACAGAGTTCGGCCAGTGCCTGGAACTGCCTCTCCAGCGACTGCGACTGCGGGGGGAGCGCCTCGGGCCAGCAGATCTCGAGAACGCCGGTGATCCGGCCGCCCAGTCCGGCCGGGACGGCGAGTCGGCCGCCGGTGATCTCGCGCTGCCCGATGGAGGGGAGCCCTGCCGCGGACAGCGATTCGTACGTGGTGGTCGTTCGTTCGGCCAGTGCCTGGCGGGCCGGGGTCGGCACCCCGGGGGGAACGTGACGCCAGCGGGCCGATTCGCGCTCGTCGAAGCCGGCGCTGCCCGCCAGCGTCAGCGACTGGTCCGTGTTGGCCGACCAGATGGCCACTGCCTGCGCCCCGAGCGGCCGCAGCGCGTGCTCCAGGGCCGATTGCGCGACGGCCTGGACATCGTCGGCGTCCAGCATGCCGGTCTCCACGCTGCGCAGCCGCACCGCCACCGACGGCTCGCCGGCGGCCGCGACGAATCCGCGGGCGATCTCGGCTATCCGGTCGTGGGAGGCCTGGTTGACCAGGTCCGCAGCCAGCTCCAGGACGGAGACGTTCGACTGTGCCGCAAGGTTCTCCAACTGGCGGAAGGCGTCCGCGGGGCCGTACCCGAGGCGCTCCACGAGAATGCCCTTGGCGAGTTCGACAAGGGCCCGGCCGTCGGCCTCGGCGCGCGCCCGGGTGAGTTCGCGGCTCAGGCGCTCGACCGTCGAGGTGAGGCGGCCCACTGCACCCCGGCCGGCCGGGTCCGCGGACTGGTCGGTCCGCGACCGCGGGGCGCCGCCGGCCGGCTGGGGTGATGTGGCGGGCACTCCGGTCGGTGTCCGCGGGTTCAGCTCGGTGCGGGGGCGGTCGTCGGCGTCCCGAGGCGGTTGGTGGTCGCGCATCGGTCTCTCCTCGGGTAGCGGCGGGCGGCTGGCTGTGCCGGATCGTCTATGGGCGCAGCCAACGCTCGATGCAGGCGATGAGGTCGTAGGCGTCGACGGGCTTGGTGACGTAGTCGCTGGCCCCGGAGGCGAGGCTCTTCTCCCGGTCGCCGATCATTGCCTTCGCCGTGACGGCGATGATCGGCAGGTCCGCGTGTTGCGGCATCGCGCGGATCGCGGCGGTGGCGGCGTACCCGTCCATCTCCGGCATCATGACGTCCATCAGGATCAGGTCGATGCCGGCGTTCCGGTGGAGGGTGTCGATCCCGGCCCGGCCGTTCTCCGCCTGCAGGACCTGCATGCCGTGCAGCTCCAGGATGCCGGTGATGGCGTACAGGTTGCGGGCGTCGTCGTCGACGACGAGCACGGTGCGGCCCGTGAGCGAGCCGTCGACGTTCTGCGCGAACGACGCTTCCCGGTCCTCGGTGCGCACCAGCGGGAGTACGTCGCCGGGCTGTTCGGCGCTCAGGTGCAGTGCGATGCGTTCGCGCAGCTCGTCGAGGCTGGACAGCAGTTCCAGTGGCTGCCCGGCGGCGCGATCCTGCAGGAGCCGCTCCTGGTCGGCGCCCAGGCGCCGGTTGTTGTGGGCCAGGACCGGCACGCTGTGCAACGCGGTGTCACGCGCCATGTCGTCCAGGAAATTCAGTGCCCCGCCGTTCGGCAGGTCGAGTTCCAGGACCACGCAGTGGCACGGGCCCGCGGCCAGAGTCTCCGCCGCCTCCCGGGCACCCATGGTGGTGATGACCTCGAACGCCCCGCGGGGGTCGGCGGGGTCCGCGTGTCCCGCCAGGTCGGCGACGGCGCTCTCGGCCACGAGGGACAGCAGGCCACGAGGGCGTTCCTCGATGACCAGCAGCCGCCTGGGCTGGCTCGGCTCGGGCGCCGGGAGGTATCCCGTCGGCGCCCCCTGACCGGGCGGCGTCACCTCGGCCGGCCCGGCTTCCAGGGCCACCCGGGGACTGTCCGCGCTCAGCGCGAGGAATTCGGGGCGGGAGGCAGGAAGGTACAGGGTGAACACACTGCCGTGCCCCGGAGTGCTCCGGGCGGTGATGGCGCCGCCGAGGAGGTAGGCGATCTCCCGGCTGATGGAGAGCCCGAGGCCGGTGCCGCCGTACTTGCGGCTGGTGGTGCCGTCGGCCTGCTGGAAGGCGCCGAACACGCTCTCCAGGTGCTGAGGCTCGATCCCGATACCGGTGTCGATCACGTGGAAGGCGATGACGGGTTCCTCGTCGCGGCGGGCGGCCTCCGGCACGCTCGCCGCGTCTGCGACCTCGATCCGCAGCTCGACGCTGCCCCTCTCCGTGAACTTCACGGCGTTGGACAGCAGGTTGCGCAGCACCTGGCGCAGCCGGTAGTCGTCGGTGAGGAGTTGGGCCGGTACACCGGCGGCCGTGTTGATTTCGAAGGTCAGGCTCTTCTGGGTCGTCAGGGGGCGGAACGTCGCTTCGACGTAGTCGAGCAGCTTGTTCAGCGGGATGTGTTCAGGCGTGACGTCCATCTTGCCCGCCTCGACCTTGGAGAGGTCGAGGATGTCGTTGATCAGCTGCAGCAGGTCGGAGCCGGCCGAGTGGATGATGCCGGCGTACTCGACCTGCTTGGCGGTCAGGTTGCGGGTCGGGTTCTGGGCCAGCAGCTGGGCCAGGATGAGCAGGCTGTTCAGCGGGGTGCGCAGCTCGTGGCTCATGTTGGCCAGGAACTCGGACTTGTACGTGGAGGCGAGGGAAAGCTGGTGGGCGCGGTCCTCCAGCTCCTGGCGGGCCTGCTCGATCTCCAGGTTCTTGGTCTCGATGTCCCGGTTCTGCGCGGCCAGCAGTGCGGCCTTGTCCTCCAGTTCGGCGTTGGAGGACTGCAACTCCTCCTGACGGGACTGAAGTTCGGCGGACCGCACCTGGAGTTCGGAGGTCAGCCGCTGGGACTCGTCGAGGAGTTCGTCGGTGCGGGCGTTGGCCACGATGGTGTTGACGTTGACGCCGATGGTTTCCATGAGCTGTTCGAGGAACGCGCGGTGCACCGGGGTGAAGTCGTGCACGGTGGCGAGTTCGATGACGCCCAGGACCTGACCCTCGACCACGATCGGCAGGACGATCAGGGTCTTCGGCTCGGCGCGGCCGAGGCCGGAGGAGACGCTCACGTAGCCGGCCGGCAGGGAGTCGACGGCGATGGTGCGCCGGCTGCGGGCGGCCTGGCCGACGAAGGACTCGCCGAGCCTGAAGCGGGCCGGGGTCTCGCCGGGCGGGAAGGCGTAGGAGCCGATCAGGTTGAGGAACGTGGTGTCGGCGGTCTCTTCGGCGAGGTAGAAGGCCCCGTACTGGGCGCCGACCAGCGGGGTGAGTTCGTCCATGATCAGTTCGGCGACGACGGCCAGGTCGCGGCGGCCCTGCATCAGGGCGGAGATCCGGGCCAGGTTGGACTTGAGCCAGTCCTGGTCCTCGTTGGCGCGGGTCGTCTCGCGCAGGGACTCCACCATGAAGTTGATGTTGTCCTTGAGGTCCGCGACCTCGCCGGAGGCATCGACGGTGATGGATCGGGTCAGGTCGCCCTCGGCGACCGCGCTGGTCACCTCGGCGATGGCGCGGACCTGGCGGGTCAGGTTCCCGGCCAGCTCGTTGACGTTCTCGGTCAGCCGCTTCCAGGTGCCGGAGACGCCCTCCACCTCGGCCTGGCCGCCGAGCCGGCCTTCGCTGCCGACCTCGCGGGCCACCCGGGTCACCTCGGCGGCGAACGAGGAGAGCTGGTCGACCATGGTGTTGATGGTGGTCTTGAGCTCGAGGATCTCGCCGCGCGCGTCGACGTCGATCTTGCGGGTCAGGTCGCCGCGGGCCACCGCCGTGGTGACCTGGGCGATGTTGCGGACCTGGCCGGTGAGGTTGTTGGCCATCGAGTTGACGTTGTCGGTGAGGTCCTTCCAGGTGCCGGCCACGTTCGGCACCCGGGCCTGGCCGCCGAGCGTTCCCTCGGTGCCGACCTCGCGGGCCACCCGGGTCACCTCGTCGGCGAACGCCGACAGGGTGTCGACCATGGTGTTGATCACCCCGGCCAGCGCCGCCACCTCGCCCTTGGCCTCCACGGTGATCTTCTGCGAGAGGTCGCCGCGGGCCACCGCCGTCGCCACCTGGGCGATCGAGCGGACCTGACCGGTCAGGTTGGAGGCCATCACGTTGACGTTGTCGGTGAGGTCCTTCCAGGTGCCGGAGACACCGCGGACGGTCGCCTGCCCGCCGAGGTTGCCCTCGGTGCCGACCTCGCGGGCGACCCGGGTGACCTCGTCGGCGAAGGCGGAGAGCTGGTCGACCATCGTGTTGATGGTCTCCTTGAGTTCGAGGATCTCGCCGCGGGCGTCCACCCGGATCTTCTGCGAGAGGTCACCCTGTGCGACAGCGGTCGTGACCTCGGCGATCGAGCGGACCTGCGCGGTCAGGTTGTCCGCCATCACGTTCACCGACTCGGTGAGGTCGCGCCAGGTACCCGATACGTCCCGGACGTCGGCCTGCCCGCCCAGCCGACCCTCGGTGCCGACCTCGCGGGCCACCCGGGTCACCTCCCCGGCGAAGGCGGAAAGCTGGTCGACCATCGTGTTGATGGTCTCCTTGAGTTCGAGGATCTCGCCGCGGGCGTCCACCCGGATCTTCTGCGAGAGGTCGCCGCCCGCCACCGCCGTCGCCACCTGGGCGATCGAGCGGACCTGCGCGGTCAGGTTGCCGGCCATCGAGTTCACCGAGTCGGTGAGGTCACGCCAGGTACCGGAGACACCCTTCACGTCGGCCTGCCCGCCCAGCCGGCCCTCGGTGCCGACCTCGCGGGCAACGCGGGTCACCTCCCCGGCGAACGAGGACAACTGGTCGACCATGGTGTTGACGGTGTTCTTGAGTTCGAGGATCTCGCCGCGGGCGTCCACGGTGATCTTCTGCGACAGGTCGCCCTTGGCGACCGCGGTCGTGACCTGGGCGATGTTGCGAACCTGGTCGGTGAGGTTGCCGGCCATGAAGTTGACCGAGTCGGTCAGATCACGCCAGGTGCCCGCCACGCCGGGCACCTGGGCCTGGCCGCCGAGCCGGCCCTCGCTGCCGACCTCGCGGGCCACGCGGGTCACCTCCGCGGCGAACGAGGAGAGCTGGTCGACCATGGTGTTGACGGTGTTCTTCAGCTCAAGGATCTCGCCGCGCGCAGCGACGTCGATCTTCTGCGAGAGGTCGCCCTTGGCGACCGCGGTGGCCACCTGGGCGATGTCCCGGACCTGGGTCGTCAGGTTGCCGGCCATCGCGTTGACGGAGTCGGTGAGGTCCTTCCAGGTGCCGGAGACCCCGGGGACCTCGGCCTGGCCGCCGAGCCGGCCCTCGGTGCCGACCTCGCGCGCCACGCGGGTCACCTCGGAGGTGAACAGCGAGAGCTGGTCGACCATGCCGTTGAAGACGGTGGCGATCTCGCCGAGCAGCCCGTCGGCGTCGTCCGGCAGTCGAGTGCCGAAGTCGCCGTCGCGGACGGCGGTCAGCCCGGCCAACAGCCGCCGCAGATCAGGTTCCCCCACCTGCGCAGCACCGTCGCCCTCGCCTCGATGAGCGGACTGGGGCTTCGTCGAGCCGGTCATCGGCCGCCGCCTTCCTCGTTGAGTACAGGGCCGCAGGCCCAGGTCAGGCCGTGCCGGGCCCGGCATCCGCCCTGGCCCCTGGGCCGTGGGCGCAAGTCGCGTCGGACGTCAAACATACCTTCGGGACGCTACCGTACGTTTTCCGTCGACGGCCAGTTCCCGTGCCTGTGCCCGAAACCCCGCCCTCGCCCGATGCGCATGCCCCTCGGCCGGTGCTCCTGATCGTGCCGTCGGCGATCCCTTCCGCGGCCGATCGGCAGGACGGCGGCTCCGCGGGCGTATGGTGGAAGCGAAGTCGGGGACGAGCGTGCTTCCCCCGTTGCCTCAGGACTCCGGACGCACGCGGATCCCGAACCTGCTGCCCCTGACCCTGGCCGCGCCGCACCCCACGGCTAGGGAGCCGGGATGGCCATCGCAGAAGAGTCCTCAGCGTCACTCACAGGCACCGCCGCCGTGCGCGCGGCCGGGCAGCGCGTCGCGCCGCCGCCCTACGACGGCACCTCGCCCTTCCCGAGGGACGAATCCACCGGTCAGCAACGGGTGCCGACCTGGCAGCTGGCCTTCACGGCACTGATCGTGGCGTTTCCCTTCCTGGCCTTGGCGCTCGCGGCGTGGCTGCTGTGGGGCAGCATCATCGGCCCGGCCGATGTCGTTCTGGGCGTCCTGCTGTACTGCGTCACGGGGCTGGGCGTCACGGTGGGATTCCACCGCGGTCTCACCCACGGCAGTTTCACCCCCAACCGCCCCGTCAAGATCGCGATGGCGGTCGCCGGGTCCATGAGCTTCCAGGGGGACGTGATCGGCTGGGTGGCCGTCCACCGCCGTCACCACGCGTTCACCGACCGCCCCGGCGACCCGCACTCACCGTTCCGGTTCGGCACCAGCCTCACCGGCGAACTCCGGGGCCTGGCCCACGCCCACATCGGCTGGATGTTCACAGCCGACACCACCCCGGCTGCCCATTACGCTCCGGACCTCCTGGCGGACCGGGACCTGCGGGCGGTTTCCCGGGCGTTCCCGGTGCTGTGCGTGCTCTCCCTGGCGCTGCCGTTCGGGGCCGGTTGGCTGATCGGCGGTTCCGCGCACGCGGCGCTCACCGCACTCCTGTGGGCCGGCCTCGTCCGGGTCGCCCTGCTGCAGCACGTGACATGGAGCGTCAACTCGCTGTGCCACATGATCGGACAGCGCCCCTTCCGCACCCGCCGCCACGACCGGGCCACCAACCTCTGGCCGCTCGCTCTGCTCTCCTTCGGCGAGAGCTGGCACAACCTGCACCATGCCGACCCCACCTGCGCCCGCCATGGTGTCGACCGCGGACAGATCGACATCACCGCCGCCGTGATCCGCGTGCTGGAACGGTGCGGATGGGTCAGGAACGTCCGCTGGCCGGCAGCCGGCCGACTGGACACCCGCCGGCGAGCCTGAGCCCAGGAGCCGTGCCATGCTGCCCGTCGAACCGCACCCCCGTCCCGCGGTCCGCCGCGCCCCGGCCCCGCCCACGCCCGTGTCCGGCCGCGGGCTGCGCCGGGTGGCCGGGGCCGAGCCGTGACGCGTCATGATCAGCGCTCTGATGGCGCGCACACTGCCGCTGCTGCGATCATCCGACGGCACGCCGGACCTCACCGTCCTCCGGGGAGCAGGAGAGCGGGCACTCGGGGTGGACTGCCTGGCGGTCTCCGTCCTGGACAGTGTCGGTCAACGCGAACTCCTCTGGTGCTCCGGAGATTTGGCCCGCACGTTCGATGACCTTGAGTTCACCCTGGGGGAAGGTCCCGGCTACGACGCCATCACGAGCGGCATGTCCGTCCTGGTTCCGGACGTGGCCCGGATCTCCGCGGATCGCTGGCCCGGGCTGACCGTGGAGCTGGGGCCGCTTCCGGTCCGGGCGATCTTCTGCTTCCCCCTCGCGGTGGGGGCCATCCAGGTGGGCTCACTCACCACCCTGCGCCGCACCCGCGGTCCCCTCACCGGGGCCCAGGCCGACGACGCCTTCGTCCTCGCCTCGGCGCTCACCTCGCTCTTCCTGGACGGCCCGGACGACGACACGAAGGCGCCGACGGGCCCGGCACTCCTGCGTGCGGTGGTCCACCAGGCGACCGGAATGGTCAGCGTCCAGCTCGAAGTCCCCCTGCCCGTCGCCCTGGTGCGTCTTCGGGCCTACGCCTATGCGTCCGGCCGGCCGATCGCCGACGTGTCCCGGGACATCCTCGACCGGGTCGTGCGCCTGGGTGACAATGGCAGAGAACTGCCCACGGGCGGGGAGAAGGACTGATCGCGATGGCACGGGTGCGAAGAGTGACCGAGGTTTTCGTGGAGGTCGCCAACTCGCTGACCGAGGACTTCGGAGTGATCGAATTCCTGCAGCAGTTGTGCGAGCGCTGCGAGGAACTCCTCGACGTCGCGGCCGCGGGCATCCTCCTCGCCGATGAGCACGACACGCTCATGACGATCGCGGCCTCGGACGAACGTACCCACATGCTCGAACTCTTCGCCCTCCAGCACGACCAAGGCCCCTGCGTCGACTGCTATCGCACCGGCACCGCTCGTACGGCCATCGACCTGACGGACCTGGGGGTGGTGGGCGACTGGCAGGCGTTCGCCGCCCAGGCCCGCCAGATCGGATTCACGACCGCGAACGCGATTCCCATGCGTCTGCGCGGGCGGGTGATCGGGACCCTGGGCCTCTTCCAGACCAGACCCGGGCCCCTCGGCCCGGACGACCTCATGCTCGCCCAGGCCCTGGCGGACGTCGCCACGGTCGCGATCCTCCAGCAGCGCAGCCTCGACCGCAGTGAGACCGAACGCGGCCAGTTGCAATACGCGCTGACGAGCCGCATCGTCATCGAGCAGGCCAAAGGAGTCCTCGCCGAGCGCTGGGGCGTTCGGCTCGACGACGCGTTCGCCGCGTTCCGTTCCTACGCGCGCGCCCGGCACATGCACCTGGCAGAACTCGCCGGAAGGATCGCGCGCGGGGAATTCGACACCAACCTGATCCCCCACGGCGATTGAGCCGAGTCCGGCCCGGCCGGGACCACGGGTACCTCAGCAACTACGACCGGCCCGGGCAGAGACGAGGGAGAAGGGCCGACAACTGGAGTCAGGGCTCGGGGTGCCGAGTGCGCGCAGTGGGGGCGCCGGCCAAGAAGCCGACCGCGGAGCCGACTTCCGTCACGGGCGTGGGCGCTCAGGGAGCCGGGAGCGGGGCGAGGAGTGCGGTGCTGCCGCGCGTCCATCGGGTGAGGGCGTGCTCGGCGAGGCGTTCGTCGAGCAGGACGCTCGCGGCGAGGCCGAACGCGATGTCGTCCTCCAGGCCGGGTTCGTCCCTCAGCAGCGCGTCGATGACACCGTGGCGCATGAGCTGTTCGTGGACGGCGTCGGCCTCGACGTGCTCCTGGTAGAACCGGGTGCCCGCGGGCCCGGCGCCGAGGCGCTCCAGGGCTGCGGCCAGCCGGGCGGATCCGGGCGAGGACGTGATCTCCACGCCGGCGAACTGCCCGATCAGGGCGCCGCGGTGCGCGCGGTGCAGGGCGAACAGCGACATCAGGTTGACCACGGCCAGCGCCGGGGCGGGCACGAGATCCAGGTAGCGTCCGTAGGATCCGTCCAGGCCCAGGTCCGCCATCATTTCGGCGTACAGCCGGGAGTGGGTCCGCTCGGGGCGCCCCGCCCCGTATTCGTCGTACTGGACCGCGACGAGCGCCGCCTGGGCCGCGCCGTGGAGGCGGGGGATCACCCAGCTCTGCGGGTCGGCCTCCTTCAGGTGGTAGAGGGAGCGGAGCACCAGGTACTCGCGGGCCTGCCACCGCTCGCCTTCGCGCAGCAGGAAGTAGGAAGGACCCTCACCGTCGGCGGGCTCCAGCAGGAGCTCGCCCAGTTGCCCCGCCAGCGGGGCCACCGTCCCCGTCTCCGTGCGCAGGGCGTCCAGGAAGGTGTCCTCCAGAACGCGGCGCAGGCCAAGGACCGCGGGGTGCCATTCCCACCCGGCGTCCACACCGGCGAAGGCGCGGTAGTGCAGTTCGTAGCAGACGTAGAGGGCCAGCTGGTGGTCCTCGCCCCAGGGGTCGGCCGTGCCCGTTTCGGCGAGCGGCACCGCGGCACCCGGCCCGGGCGCGGAGCTCAGCAGCGTGACGAGCGCCTGGGTCAGGGGCCCTCGCGGTCGCGGGAGGGCGGGGCCGGGGCCTGCTGCCGTGACACCCACGGGATGGACCTCCAGGAAGAAGTGAGGGCTGGGAGACGCGACTACTCGTCGGACGGACTTCGACGAACGGGGGCGGGCTTTTCCGCGCCCTCCTGCTGCGCCCGCTCCGTCGGTGGCACCGAGCGGCGGCGGTGGCTGGTGTCGCAGAAGGGGTAGTGCTTGCTGCGTCTGCACACGCACAGGGCGACGGTCGGGCGCTCTTCCGACCGCACGGTGCCGTCCGGCAGGACGATCTCGACGGGCCCCTCCACCAGCAGGGGTCCGCTCTCCGCGGGCATCGTCAGACGTCTCGGACGCTGCGCGTCAGGCCGCCCGGACACCGCGGATCACCGCCAGTTCCTCGTGTCGCACCCCGGTGGCGATCAGTCCCTGCTCCTCGAACCACTCGGCGCGCGCCGACATGACCGGGCCGAAAGGGATCCGCTGCCGGGCGGCCACCTCGGTCCGCAGACCGGCCCGGGAGAGCGCCCGGCAGCTCGCCTCGACCCCGGACAGCGAGGAGTGCACCAGGAGCAGGACACCGCCCGGAGCCAGCACTCGTGGGGCATCGCGGCAGATCCGGTCGATCAGTGCGCGTCCGTCGGGCCCGGCGTCCCAGGCACGCGCCGCGCCGTGGGTCGGCAGGGCGTCGCCCGCCGCCGGCACGTACGGGGGATTGGAGGCGATCAGATCGAAGAGCCGCCCGCGCACGGGCTCCAGCAGGTCCCCGTGCCGTACGTGGATGCGCCGTCCGTTCAGTGCGCCGTTGACCCAGGCCGTGGCCAGGGCGCGGCGCGAGACGTCGATCGCGGTGACGCGGGCCCCGGTGCCGGCGGCGGCGAGGGCCACCGCCCCGGTGCCGGTGCCGATGTCCAGAACCTCGTCCCCTTCCCGGAGGTGTTCGCGGGCCAGGCTCGATATCAGCAGGTCGGTGTCATCCTGCGCTCGGTAGACACCAGGAGGTTTCAACAGCCACATAGTGCACGTTTGCCCCTCTTTGCACCGCTGACACATTCCTGCCCCTCCGAGGACGCAGGCGCACGCCTGGTCCGGAAGCAGCCGTTCGGGTGGGCACCGCGGGGACCGGTAGGAGCCACGCCGAGCGGGGGACCGGAGCCCGGTCGCCGTCCGGGGACCGCCACCGCGGCCGGATTCAAGCTGGTCCAGCGCACCGATCCCTCCCTGGCACCGGCATCGGCGCGATGCGGTGGGCCTGCCGGCGGCCACGAGCTGTGCCGCACCGCGGTGCCCTGTCCAGCACGGGGCACATGCGCCGGCGGGGCGCCGCCGGAGGCCCGCACGACTGCCGGTCCACCGGCCGTACGGACCGTGTCCCTCCGGCATCCCCGGGTAGGCGGCCAGAACGAGCCCGCCCGCGCGGGTGCCCGGGGTGACGTCCAGCATCGGAGACAGGCATGACCATGACGGCGGGGATCAGCCCCAGGACACTCCTGTTCGCGAACCGGTACCGGGTGAGCTCCGTCCTGGGACGTGGGGGCGCCGCCGACGTCCTGCGCGCCGTGGACGAACGCCTCGATCGACCGGTGGCGCTGAAGGTCTTCCGACCCGGTGCGGGCGACGACGACAACGCCCGGCGCTTCTGCACGGAAGCGCGGGTCCTGGCACGGCTGCGCCACCCGGGCCTGATCGAGGTGTACGACTACGGAATCGTCGCCGAGCACCCCTACCTGGCCCTGGAGCTGGTGGAGGGCACCACGCTCGCGGCCTTGCTGCGGTCCACGACACTGCCGGTCGCCGACGTTCGCCGCCTGGGGCAGGAGCTGGCGACGACCCTTGCCTTCGTCCACACCCACGGTGTCGTCCACCGGGACGTCAAACCCTCCAACGTGCTCGTCGACACCACCGGGCGCGTGCGGCTGGCCGACTTCGGTGCCGCCCGGCTGCTCGGCCCGCAGGCCCGACCCGGGGACGAGGCGCTCACCCGCACCGGCCTGATCGTCGGCACACCGGCCTACCTCGCGCCCGAACAGATCCGCGGCCGCGGCGCGCTGGCCTCCGCCGACGTGTACGCCCTGGGCCTGCTGCTCATCGAATGCCTGACCGGCAACCGCGAGTACACCGGAGCCCCCATCGAGGCCGCCGCCGCCCGACTGCACCGCCCGCCCGTCATACCGCCCCACCTGCCTGACGACCTGGCGGCCCTCCTGCTCCGAATGACCAGCATGAACCCGGCCCACCGCCCGTCCGCGGAAAGCTGTGCCCGGTTGCTGGGAACCGCTCGGCCGGATGCGCGGGCGGCCGGGGCCGACCGGCAGCCGGCCGGGAGGGGCTGCGCCGGCGTCGGCCGGGTGCCCCGCGCGAGGGCCGCGATCCGGGCGGCAGCATGTGCTCTGCTGCTCGCGGGCGTCGGGGGCGGCATTGCCCTCGGCGGCGGTTCGCCGGCGGCTCCGAACCCTGCCACGGTGCCGCCGGCCGCACCGCCGATCGGTGTGGTCCAGGCACCGTCGGACGCGACACCGAGCGAGCGGCCGGACCAGCCGCAGGCAGCGGTGGGGGACCCGGCAGCACCCGCCGCCGCCTCGGGTCCCACCGGACACCTTTCGCCGTCGTCCGGGCGCGCGGCCGCCGCCGAGCAGGCCGACGACGCCAAGCAGGAGGGGAAGGCCCGGAAGAACAAGGGCGGTCACGGGAAGGGGCCGAAGTGAGAACCCGAAGGCCGCTCCCGCCGCGCGTCGCGCGGCCGGGCCAGGGGTGGATTCCGCGGCCTCGGGGCCACGTTCGGGCCCGAGGTGTTCGTGGCGGATGGCGACCGACGGGCTGGCGGACCGGTGACGGCCACACAGCGGACCGGTGACGGCCACACAGCTGAGGGCCGCCCTTGCTGCGCCAGGACGCCGGGTGCGCTGGTCAAGCGCGATGGCCCACCCGGATACCTTCTCCGGGTGGGCCGTCGACGTTCCGTGCGGTCCGGCGTGCGCGTGGGTGGTGCGCCGGTGCGTGCCGGGTGGGGTCAGGCGCGTCGGCCGGCGACGGCGCGGTAGACGACCAGGACCAGCAGGGAGCCGATGATCGCGGCGATCCAGGTGGAGAGGTCGAAGAAGCCGTCGATGGAGTCGACGCCGAAGATGACCTTGCCGAGCCAGCCGCCGAGGAGGCCGCCGGCGATGCCGATCAGTATGGTGACGATGAGGCCGCCCGGGTCGCGGCCGGGCATCAGGGCCTTGGCGATGGCACCTGCCAGCAGGCCGATCAGAATCCACGCGATGACGCCCATGAGGTGCCGCCCTTCAGGTAGTGCCGTTGTGTGCTCCCCGTCTACTCGTTCGGATCGGTCCCAAACCCGCTTCTTCGGGCGGTCGGTCTCCGTGGCGTCAACACGTTCGCATCCCGGGCACCACCGCCGGGCGGGTGCACCGAAGCGTCCGGACCGGAGTGTCTGATTTCCCATTTCCTGCGCCCGCGCCCACGGTTCTCAACCGAGGAGTGCGTCGGCCGCCTTCTTGAGCGAGCTGCGATGCTGCGGTCGCCTGGGCGCCGTGGCGCGCACTTCGAGCATGCGAGCGCCGATCTCCTGAAGTTCCTTGCGTCCGAGGGCGGACCGGACCTTGGGGAACCAGTCGCCCTCTTCCTCCTCGATGTGGCGGCCGACGGAGTCGATGAGGACCGCGGTCTTCGCATCGAAGCGTTCGTCGTCGGGATCCATGGCATCGAGCTCGGCGCACAGCACATCGGCGACGTGGTGTTCCTCGTAAGATTCCAGGATGTCGTTCTCAAGGTCGGGGACGAGTTCTCGCACCGTCGGGTACATGACCTCGTTCTCGATGTAGGTGTGGACGGTCAGGGCCTCGACGATTCTGCCGACGAGATCGGCCTTGACCGCCTTCGCGTCGTCGTCCGCGGTCTCGAAGGCCCTGAAGAGCCGACGTACCTCTTTGTGGTCCTCCTTGAGAAGGACGATGGCATCGGTGGACATGGGCGCCTCCTCCGCTGGACCTGTGATGCGGTCTTCGGGGCGGACCGGCCCCGACTCGGCTGGTGCTTCGACGAGGCGGCCTCGGCGGAAGGACTGCCATGAGCCTTGGCGAAGGCACCCTCGCCGCCGAAGCGGCCGCCGGCGGCGTGCTAGGGCTTCAGCGCGTCCTTGACCTTCTGGCCGGCCTGGGACAAGTCGCCCTTGACCTGCTCGGCCTTGCCCTTCGCGGCGAGGCTTTCGTTGCCCACCGCCTTGCCCGTCGCCTGCTTGGCCTTTCCCTTGGCCGTTTCAGCGGTGTGCTTGATCTTCTTTCCCGCGCTCATGCGTTCCTCCTTGACGAAGCCTGCCGCCCCCTGCCGCTCCTGCCCGATTTACGTCGTTATAGACAGATCTTGAGTCATTGCCCCGAGGGCACGGCGTTGCCACCTCGACCAGGACGGGGTACCGGCTCGCGGGTGCCGGTGCCGGCAGGCGGCTCACCTCTTCCGGCCGAAGCACGGGTCAGGTGTGGCTCTACCGGTCGTCCTCGTCGTAGTCCTCCTCCTCCTCCTCGAATTCCTCACTGTCGGGAGCTTCGTCCTCGGTGTCGTATTCGCCCTCGTCGCCCTCGGCGTCGCCCTCCTCGTACTCCTCCTCGGGTTCTTCCTCGGGCTCCTCTTCGCTCTCCTCGTCGTACTCGTCCTCGGGGGCCTCTTCGTCCTCGTACGGGCCCTCCTCGTACTCCTCCTCTTCCTCCTCGGGCTGCTCCTGCTGGGCGGCCTCTTCCTCCTCCATCGCCTCGTCGTGGGTGCGGACGACCTCTCCGTCGCGGATCTCTCCGCGCCAGCCCTCCGCCTCGTCGTTGGTGAGCGAGACATGCCGCTGGAAATTCTTGAAGTCCAGGCGCACGCGCCGGCCCTGGGCACGCCAGATGTTGCCGGTCTTCTCGAAGAAACCGGCGGGGTAGTACTCGACCACGAGGACGATGCGGGTCAGGTTCGGAGTGAGTTCGTGGAAGCTCACCGCGCCGCGGGTGGAGCCCTTCGCCCCCTGCGAGGTCCACACGATGCGTTCGTCCGGCACCTGTTCCTGGACGGTGGCCTTGAAGCTGCGCTTCGACGGCCCGACCTTGACCTTCCAGTCCGTGGTCACCTCGTCGCCCTGGGAGACGCTCTGCACGCCCTTGGCGAAGTCGCCGAAATCCTCGTACTGGGTCCAGTGGTCGTAGGCGGTCCGCACGGGCACGCCGACGTCGAGGGTCTCGACGATGTTCATGACCTTCTTCCCGGCCTTGCGGCCGGGCTTCCCGCCGCCGCCGAAGGCCCCCTTGACCTTGTCGACGACGTTGTCCTTGATGCTCTTCGCCTTCTCGCCGAGGAAGGCCTTGGCCGGTGAGTCGCCCTGCAGCACGCGGGCGCCCACTTTGGGCAGTACGCCGCCGTTCTCGGCGACGTTGCCGAGCTGGCCGGTGAGGTCCGAAACCTTGTCGCCGGCCTTCTCGACCAGGTGCTCCATCTGGGCGCCGAGATACTTGACGGCTTCCTCGCGCAGTCGGTCGACGCCCGACTTGTCTGCGGCTTTCTCGTCCGTGGCGGCCATGGCTCACCTCCGACGGGTGCGTGCGGACGGCTTGGTGGCGGTGTTCTTGCTCGCGGCCGTCTTCCTGCCCGCAGCGGTCTTCTTGGCCGGAGCCGCAGTCTTCTTGCCCGCGGGCTTCGCGGCGGTGGTCTTGGAGGCGGCCGAGCGACCCGTGGACCGCTTGGCCGGCGGAGCGGTTTTGGCCGGCGCCTTCTTCGCTGCCGGCGCCGTCTTCTTGGCCGGAGGTGCGGCCTTCTTGGCGGGCTTGCGAGCGGGGGTCTTGGGCGCGGACTTCCTGGTCGAATCGCGGGAGGGTCGCGGGTGCTCCTCCGAGGCGGGGGTGGTGGGGCGGCGCCGGCGTGCCGGCCGCTTCGGTTCCTCGGCCTCGGCCTCGGCCTCGGGCTCTTCCTCCTCTTCTTCCTCCTCTTCCTCCTCTTCCGGCTCTTCCGGCTCTTCGGCCTCCGCCTCGAAGTCGTCCTCCTCCGGCTCCTCGCCGGTTTCGTCCTCGGCTTCGACGTCCTCCGCTTCCTCCTCGCCCTCCTCCGGCTCGTACTCGTCCTCGTACTGCTCCTCGTCCGCCTGCTCCTCGGACGGCTTCGGTTTGCCGACGTTCAGCGTGCGCTCGCGCAGGGTGTCCGCCAACTCGCCGATGCGGCGGTTGGCCGCTGCGGCGACCGCCTTCTTACCGGCTTCCATCAGCTCGCCGCGGACCTGCTCGTTCAGCTCGGCGACCTGCGGGACCTCGCTCAGCTTCCGCAGGCCCTCGGTGGCGAGCTGTCGGGGGTCCAGCCCGAACCGGCGGCCCGCCAGGTAGGTGGCTGCGGCGAACGCGAGGCGTCCCTTCTTCGCCCGTCCGAGCACGTATCCGCCCGCGACGGCGGCGGCCAGGGCGGCCTTGGTGGTGTCCTTCATGGGGTCATCTCTTTCCGGCACTCGCCCCTTATCCGAGGATCGGCACCAGCGAAGGGGCCCACGTGATGCCGTCGCGGGGCAAGGGCCCGCCCCGCCGTCCGCGCGCCGGGCGCACAGAGGTGAAGCGGCCCTCGCACACAGCGGTGCGTCGGATGCGGCCGCCCACGGCCGTACCCGAGAGCCGAACCGCCCGGCACAGGCCATGCCGAGCCCCTGAGCCGTCGCGCCCTACCCCCCGGGCTCCATGGCCTGCGCCGGCTACGGCTCCCACACATCCAGTGTGGTCAGTACACCGGCGAAGTGCACGTGGAGTACCCGCATCCTGAGCTCGGCCGGCGCGGCGAAGTTCGACGCCGAGCGGTCCGCAGCTCACGCCGACCGGGCCAGGTCCCGTGTCGGCCCGACGAATTGCCCGTGTTCAGGAGCGACGAGCCCGTTAGTATGAGGACATATCTTGTGTGGGCGCATCCGGCGCGGCGCAGTGCGTGGTCTCCGGATCGGAGAAGGAACATGGCCGCAGGCACGGAGGACGGCGCGAGGCCTCGCAGGTCCGCCGGGTCCGCAGGCGGTGCGCACCCGGCGCCCCGGCGGACCGCCGCCAGTCGTCCGGAGGGCGAGACGCGAGCCCGCCCCCGACGCCGCCTCTCCGCGTCACGAGCCATGCGCAACGCCGCCGAACAACTGGCGGAACTCCTCGGCCGGGCCCCGGAGTCGGTATCGGCGCTGAAGCCCACCGAAGACGGCTGGCAGGCCGACGTGGAGGTGGTCGAGCTGGAACGAATCCCCGAGACGACCAGCGTGCTGGGCACCTACCGGGTGACCCTCGACGAGGCGGGCGAACTGCTGTCCTACGAGCGGATCCGCCGCTACACCCGCGGACAGATCGACCGCCGCACCTGACAACCCCGCACCGTGACGACGAGAACGCCTTCGCGCTCCCGCCACGGCAGCGGGCCGGCGAAGGGAGGCACCGTGACCGTGGTGCCACAGGGCTCAGCCGCGGTGTCCCGCGGCGGGAGCACCGGAAGTCTCTACGACATCCTCGAACTGATCCTCGACCGCGGCCTGGTCATCGACGTCTTCATCCGGGTGTCCCTGGTCGGCATCGAGATCCTCAAGATCGATATCCGTATCGTGGTCGCCAGCGTCGACACCTACCTGCGGTTCGCCGAGGCCTGCAACCGCCTCGACCTCGAAGCCGGACGCAAGGCTCCGACCCAACTCACCGACATCGTCGGAGAGGTGACCGAAGGTGGCGCCAAGGGCAAGAGCAAGGGCGCGCTCACCGGCGCCGTGGAAGCCGTCACCGACACCCTCCACCTGGGACGCGACAAGGACGAGGACCAGGACGAGGAGAAGGAGCCCGCGCCGAAGCGCGCACGGCCCGCCACCCGCCGGCCCACCAGGCGACGGGAGGAGTGACATGAGCGTCTACGTCTACTCCATCACCGCCGCCGCCCACCCCCGCGACCTCGACGGCCTCACCGGCGTGGGTCCGGCGCCCACCGCGCTGCGCACCGTGGGCGCCGGACCGCTGTGCGCCACAGTCAGCGACGCCCCGCCGGAGCTACGGCCCAAACGCCGCGACCTCATCGCCCACCAGGCCGTCCAGGAACGTCTCATGGCCGACGGCACCGTCCTGCCCCTGCGCTTCGGCCTCACCGCGCCCGACGACGACGCCGTGCGCGCCGCCCTCGAAGAGCGCCGCGACGAGTACCTCCAGCGCCTGGCCGACCTGGAAGACTGCGCCGAGTACCACCTCAAGGCCGCCATCGCCGAGGACGTCCTGCTGCGGGAGATCCTGCAGGACTCGGCCGAGGCACGCCGGCTCAACGACGACATCAAGGCCGGTAACAGCAGCCCGGACCTGCCGCTGGCACTCGGCGAACTCGTCGCCCAGGAAGTCCTGGCCCGCCACCACGCCCTGGCCTCCGGCATCATCGAGGCGCTGCGCCCCCACGCCCGCCAGGATCGCATCTCCGAGCCGACCGGGGACGACTTCCTGAACGCCTCCTTCCTGGTGGACGAGGCCCACCGGGAACTGTTCCTCACCGCCGAGAAGGGCCTCATCAGCGAACTGGGTACGGAGTTCGACTTCCGACTCCACGGCCCCCTGCCCGCCTACAGCTTCGTCTGAAGGGCGCGAACCCATGGGCCTGCTCACCCAGATCCTGACCTTCCCGCTGGCACCCGTGCGCGGCACCCTCTGGGTGCTGGAACGCGTCGTCGAGACCGCCGAGAACGAGTACTACGACCCCGCGCCGGTCGAACGGGAACTCGCCGACCTGGAGAAGGCCCTCCTGGCCGGACAGATCGACGAAGAGACCTTCGACCGCCGTGAGGACGAACTCCTCGACCGGCTCGACGAGATAGCCCACGCCCGGCAGACCGGCCAGTGACCCGACGACCGCGAACGGAGGGCAGCACACCGTGACAGACCCCATAGCCAACCGCCTCGGCTCCCTCCCCTCCCGATCGGCTTCGCCGTACAACCAACCCTCCTCCGCCAATCTCGCCGACATCCTGGAACGCGTCCTCGACAAGGGCATCGTCATCGCCGGCGACATCCAGATCAACCTCCTCGACATCGAGCTGCTCACCATCAAGCTGCGTCTGCTCATCGCCTCGGTCGACAAGGCCAAGGAGATGGGCATCGACTGGTGGGAACACGACCCTTCCCTCTCCTCCCGGGCCCGTGCGGCCCCCTCGCTGGAGGAGGAGAACCGGCGCCTGCGCGAGCAGATCGCGGCATTGCGTGCCGATGCCGCCCTGCCCCCCGCCGAGGAGCCGGAGGAGGGCGTCGCACCACGTCGCACGGCACGTCCGAAACGTCCGGCGACCCGGCCCGCCCGAGGTGACGCATGACCGCCGGGTCGCTCACCTACGTCTACGCCGTCGCCCGGCACTCCGTCGCCCTGGCGGAGGCGACGCACGCGGTCACCGGAGTCACCGGCTCACCGGTGCACCTCGTGACGCCTGCCCGGCACCGCGCCCTGGTGGCGGTTGCCGGTCTCGTTCCCGAGGACGACTTCCGCGAGGCAGCCCTGCGCCGGCACTTGGAGGACCTCGACTGGCTCGAAGCACTCGCCCGGGCACACGACCGCGTCGTCGAGGCCACCGCGGCACACACCACCGTCCTCCCACTGCGCCTGGCCACGGTCTACCTCGACGACGACCGCGTGCGTGCCGTGCTCGACGACCGGCATGACCTGCTCCTGGACGCACTTGAGCAGTTGGACGGCCATGTGGAACTCGGTGTCAAGATCTACCTCGACGTCGCGTCCGACAGCCCACCCCAGGCGGCGCCCGCACCCGACCCTTCGCTCAGCCCGGGACGTGCCTATCTGCGCCACCGGCGTGCCGAGCAGGACGTCCGAACCGCTGCTCACCTGGCCGCGGAACGGGCGGCGGAACGCGTCGAGGCGATCGCCCGGACCTACGCGGTCCGACGCGCCCGCCACCGAATCCAGGAGGGCGAACTCGCCACGGGCCCCGGGACGAACGTCAGCAACGACGCCTACCTCGTACCCACCGCCCACGCCGACGCGTTCCTCACCGAGGTCACGCAGTCGGCCGACGGCCTCTCCGGGATCCACGTCGACGTCACGGGCCCCTGGGCGCCCTACTCCTTCGCCACCCTCCCCGACCTGGACGAGGACGCACCGTGAACCCTCCGGACGCCGTCCCGGCCCGATCCGGCAACCCCCTGCCCCAGCGGCAGGTCGCCCTCATCGACCTGCTGGACCGCCTGCTCAGCGGTGGAGTCGTCCTCACCGGCGACCTCGTCCTGTCCATCGCCGACATCGACCTCGTCCGGATCTCGCTACGTGCCCTGATCGTGTCGATCAGTGAACAGAATCCCTCTCCCTGGCCCGGCGCCGGGCCAGGCCGGTCGACGGGAACGCCATGACCGCCGAGCCGCCCGGTCGGCCGGACCGCTTCGGGGAGGTCGCCCAGGCCGCCACCCGCGCGTTCCGCCTCCTGCCGGCCACCCCGCGCGACAGTCCGCGGGTGGGCCCCGGTGCGCCGCCACGGATCCCGCGACGGATCACCACCGACCCCGAGACGGTCGAACGGGACCTCATGAAGCTCGTCCTCACCCTCGTCGAACTCCTGCGACAGCTCATGGAACGCCAGGCGCTCCACCGTGTCGAGGCCGGCGATCTCACCGAGGACCAGGAGGAGGACCTGGGCGTCACGCTCATGGCCCTGCACGAGCGGATGTCCGAGCTTTGCGACCGGTACGGCCTGACGATGCAGGATCTCAACCTCGACCTGGGACCGCTGGGACCGCTCCTGCCACCGGCCGAGTAGCCGCTACCCCTTGATGCTGAGCGGGCGTCGCTTCGAGCGTCCCGGCGTCAGGCGCCGGTGCTGCCACGACCGCTGCCGAGGCACCGGCATCACCGCGACCGGAGGACACCGCCCCCGTCAGGGACCGGCGTCGTCGTCCGTGACCGGGACGGCAGGGAACCGCGGGTGTGCCGCTGAGTCCGGGCTCAGGACGCGGCGGGCCGGCCGGGGTGTTCCGGTCCGTGCGGTCGGGTCGTGTCGTCCTCGGTCGCGGGGCCCCGGCCGTCGGTGCGGTGCGTGGGGGCGAGCAGGTCCAGGAGCGCTTCCACGCTCAGTCCGGCCTCGGCCGGGTGGCGCAGCCGGGTGCCGGCAGTGATGCGGTAGTGGTTGCGGCGACCGACGCGGTCGCGGGTGAGGTAGCCGCCCTGTTCGAGATCGGTCACTATCCCTTGGACGGCCCGTTCGGTGAGCTGGGACTCCAGGGCGATGTCCCGCAGCCGGACACCCGGGTTGCGCGCGATGGCGGCGAGCACCCGGGCGTGATTGGTCACGAACGTCCAGCCGCTTCTCGTACCGGCTTCATCGGGTGCCATGTGTCCATCGTAGGAGCATCGATTCGCCCGTCACCACACACGAATTCTGTTTCACGTATCAGTTGACGTGAACGATGGTGCGGGTCATGCTGGAAGAGTCTTCGTCCTCAGCCTTCTCGGGGAGTGACCATGTCCGAGGACCTGCGCACCACCCGCCTTCGCCCCGCTCCGACCACCGGTGACATCGACGCCCAGGCCGTCGGGTCGTCCTGGGACGGTCCTGCGCCCCGGTGCCTGGCCGGTCGACTCACGGTCGGCTTCACCGCCACGGGCGACCGTCTCCGGGCGCGTCTGAAGGGCGAGATCGACATGGACGTCGCCGACCCGCTCCGTCACGTCCTCACGCGGGCCCTGACGCACTGCGGCACCGGCCTGGACATCGACATGTCCGACGTCGAGTTCTGCGACAGCTGCGGCCTCGACACGCTTCTGCGCCTGCGCCTGCAGGCACAGGCCCAGGGGCACGCCGTGACGATCACCGACGCCAGTCCCCAGGTTCGGCACCTGCTGGCCCTCACCGAGACCGCCGGCCTGTTCTCCGCCGTCACCACGGCACACCGCGACGAAACACCTTGATCCGTGACCGTCGCCACCACTCACGACTGCCACGACCCGCGCCACCGTCCGCCGGCACCACTGCCAACGCCTTCCGCGACGGCTGTCCCGTCGCCCGCTCGGCGGCCACAGCACCGGCCGGGTCCCGCAGCCGCCCCACCACCGGGGCGCACGTCCGAGTACCTACCTCCGCGCGTGACCGCCCCGGCCCGCATCCCACCCGGGCAGCACGCCATGGACACTTGCCGCCGTTACGCCGTCGCCCTGCCGGGCACACCGGGCGGTCACGCCACAGCACGGACAGTGATCGTCCACCGCACCGACCGGCTCGGCCCCGCCCACGAGCCGGTCTACGAGGACACCACCGGCAACTACCGATTCCGGATCACCGGCGCCGTCGCGGAGATTCTCACGCTGCCCGCGGAGTACGGCCCCACGCACCCGTGCCTCGAAGCCGTGCCCATGCCCTGACACCGCGAGCGCACGGGGTCAGGGCCATGAAGGCAGCTGAGGCACTCTCCTCGGCGGGAGCCGGCGCGGTCGGTGGCCAGGCCGACGGGGCCGGAAATGTCCCGTGAAGAGGAAGAAGCCGACGCCGCGAGGTCCGGCCGCCACGCGCTGCGCCGACGCCAGTCGCTCAACGCGCCGACCACACCGGACAGCCGGGGGCGTGTCGCGTCCACAGGATCACGCCGCCACTGCTGCGTACCTCGCGACTGCGTACGGCCGCACAACATCTGCCAGGTGCCGCCGCAGTGCTCTCCCCGCCTCCGACGGGACTGCCCGGCCCCGGCCGGGCCACGCGGGGCCGGGCAGGACCTGGCAGCGGCCGCACCAGGCCGCTTCCGGCTTCCGGTGCGGCCCGCTGCTCCACCCACTCGACGGGCAGGCCCAAGGCCCGCAGACGGCTACGACGACGGTTGCGACGCTCTGACACACCGACACCTTGCCTGCTCCCGCGCCCGGAGCGCCCCGCTGCACTGCGACACGCCAACACCCACCCACCCGTTCGGCGGACACTGCTGCCCGCCGCCGGTGCGGGGCCCGCTCCTGACAAGTACGGCTGTCCCACGCAATCGTTCAGCGACGCGCTGAACGATGACCGACGGCGCCCCAGCGCCGGGAGGCCGAGGAGGGGGAATCCACCGTATGGTCCCGTTTCGGCCGGAACGTCCCCGGGCAGGCGCCCGGCATGGTTGACATCGGCTACACGATGATGAGCGAGCACTGCGGCCCGCGACAACTGGTGGAGGACGTGGTGCTGGCCGAACAGGTCGGCTTCGACTTCTCCGTCGCCTCCGACCACTACTCGCCCTGGCTGGAGGAGCAGGGGCACGCGCCCTATGTGTGGAGCGTCCTGGGCGCGGCGGCGCAGGCGACCCGGCGGATCCCCCTGATGACCTACGTCACCTGCCCCACCATGCGCTACCACCCGGCGGTGGTCGCACAGAAGGCCGCGACGGTCCAACTGCTCTCCGAAGGCCGCTTCCGGCTCGGGCTGGGTTCGGGTGAGAACCTGAACGAGCATGTGGTGGGCGGGGGCTGGCAGCCGGCCGACGTCCGGCAGGAGATGCTGGTGGAGGCCGTCAAAATCATCCGGGACCTCTTCGCCGGCGGCTGGGTCAACCACCGGGGAAAGCACTTCGACGTCGAGTCCGCGCGCCTGTGGGACGTTCCCGAGCCGGCCCCGCCGATCGGTATCGCCGTCTCCGGCGAGCAGTCCTGCGCCATCGCCGGCGAACTCGCCGACCTGGTCATCGCGGTGGAGCCGGACCGGGCCCTGCTGGAGTCCTTCGACCGGCACGGCGGCGCCGGAAAGCCCCGGGTCGGCCAGCTCCCCGTCTGCTACGACGCCGACTGCGACACCGCCGTCGCCCGTGCCCACGAGCAGTTCCGCTGGTTCGGCGGCGGCTGGAAGGTCAACGCCGAACTCCCAGGTCCGAGCGCCTTCGCCGCGGCGAGCAAGTTCGTGACGCCCGAGGACGTCGCCGCCTCCATCCCCTGCGGCCCGGACGTCGCCCCCTTCGTAGAGGCGGTGAAGGCCTTCACCGACGCCGGGTTCACCGAGGTCGCCCTGGTGCAGATCGGCGGGGACGCCCAGCGCCCGTTCCTGGAATGGGCCGAGAAGTCCCTGCTCCCGGCCCTCCGGGACCTCTGACACCTCACCGGCGATGTCCGCGAGGAACGGTTCTGCGCGGACCTGGTCACCCGGACCGTCGAGGCCCTCGGTGGCCTGGACATCTGGTCGACAACGCCGCCTACCAGATGTCCCGGCCCGAGGGGCTCGCCGCGATCAGCACCGGCCGGTTCGACCGGGTGGTGAAGACCGACCTGTACGCCCTCTTCTTGCTGTGCAAGGCGGCGCTGCCGCATCTGCGCCCGGGGGCGTCCATCATCGACACGGCGTCCGTGCGGGCGTACCGGCCGAGCCCGCACCTGCTGGACTACGCCACCGCCAAGGGTGCCGTCGTCACCTTCACCCAAGGCCTGGCCCAGCAGCTGGCGCCGGAGGGGATCCGGGTCAACGCCGTCGCGCCGGGACCGGTCTGGACGCCGCTCGTCCCGGCGACCACGGCACGTCACTACCTCCGGTTCTCGGGGAGCGGATCGCCGGTCGTCTGCACCGGTCGAGGCGGCGGCAACCGTCCTGGTCGCGGACGGACCCGTGCACGGCGTTCCGTCCGGTCCACGACTGCGCCTCGCGAAGGGGAGCCGCAGCCGGCCCTGCCGAAGCCCGGCAGCACCGACGCGCTCGCGGATCAGCGACCGCCGATCCGACGCAGCGGTCAGCCGGCCTGCAGCCTCCCGACGGCGTCCTTGGACAGGCGGACGCGGACCAGCGCTGCCGCCAGCCTGGCGTGATCTTCGGCATGAACCAGGGCGCCCAGCCCACGCGGGGTGTGCGGAAGCCCGAGGACCGCCGCGGTCCGGCAGGTCCGGTCGTCGAAGAAGGGGCGGAGCTCCGGCCATACCGACTGGGCCTCCCGGCAGAAGATGTCCGCGCCCACCGGGCCGATCCTCGGGAACTCCCGGAGGAGATCGCGCAGTCGCGTCCGGTCTCCGTCCGCCTGTGCGCGCAGGAGCCGCAGATCGCCCTTCCAGCGGTCCAGCACCATCTCGGCACCGTCACCCAGCGCGGTCGCGGTGCTCTCGTCGTAGCGGACGTAGTGGGCGCGCCCCAGCGCGTCCACCCGCTCCTGCCAGCCGGAGGCCGCCATGGCCCGGGGCGTGCGCAGCCCCGCTCCGAACAGCTCCCGCGCGGCATCGGTGGCGATGTCCGCCCGGATGCGGACCGAACAGAGCACTGTCAGCACCAACAGCTGGTACAAAGGCGCCGGATCGTCACGGAGCGTGATGCGCGCCTCCTCGGCGTACGTCCGGCCGAACTCCCTCAGCAGACGCCTTGCGAGCGTCTCGGTGCTCATCCGGTGCCTCCTCCTGACCCGGGCCGGTCACGCCCGCACGTCTGCCCGGAGCGGCGGGAAGCAACCTTTCGGCGGCCGTGGCGGGCTGCCCGCCGCGCTGTCGGCAATGCCGACCCGGCCCTGGCACAGCACGCCGCGGCTTCCTCGTCGGTCCTCGTCGCCCGCCCCCCGCCGCTGTCGCGGTGGGGTCGGGCAGTCAGCCATCAGGACTTCGGCCGCGCAGTCGTCCGGATCGAGCCCGGAGGATTGGCCCCGACGATGACGGGTATCAAGCCATAACGGAGTGTTCGGGCCATTGCCCCGCTCCAGCCCGGCTCGGTGCCGGGCGCAAGACGTGATCACGCCGGGACGCCGCTGCCTGAAGAAGCCGGGTATGACGGATCCCACCTCCGATCCCCGCCTGGCCGTTCGGCGCCTGACAGCCCGCTGCGGATGCCCTGCGGGGACGACCCAGGGAGACCTCCGTGTCCGCCCTTCTCACCCCTGCGACCTTCGTACCGCCCGCCGTGGCCCCGGAGTCCGTCGAATTCCGCCGGCCGACCCGCCAGGAGATGCGGGCCATGGGCAAGACCGAGGCCCGCGAGCTGAGCGACGCGCTCTTCGAGCGGCTGGCCGGCCTGGAGCGCGGGTCCGCGGCCTACAGCTACGTGCGCGGCACCGTGATCGAGCTCAACATGCCGCTGGTGCGCTTCGTCGCGGCCGGCTTCCGCCACCGCGCCGCCGAGCCGGACGACATCCTGCAGGTCGGCACGGTCGGCCTGATCAAGGCCGTGGACGGCTACGACCACCGGCGCGGGGTGGAGTTCCTGACCTACGCGATCCCCACCATCGCCGGCGAGATCAAGCGGTTCTTCCGGGACACCTCCTGGCCGGTCCGGGTGCCGCGCGGCCTCCAGGAGCTCTACCTGCGGGTGATCCGCTGCTCCGACCGGCTGGAACAGCGGCTCGGCCGGTCGCCGGAGCCCGAGGAGCTCGCCGCCGACCTGGGCCTGGACGTCGCGGACGTGGACGCCGCCCTGCGTGTCGGCCGCGCCTACCGGGCCGGCTCGCTGGACGCCCTGCACGACGACCACGACGACGAGACGGGCAGCACCCTGCTCGACCGGCTCGGCGACGAGGACGGCAACCTCACCCTGGTCGACTTCCGCGAGTCCGTCCGGCCCCTGCTGGCGGACCTCACCCCCCGCGAACGCACCGTCCTGATGCTGCGCTTCTGGGGCGGCTGCACCCAGTCCGAGATCGCCGAGCGGATCGACTGCTCCCAGATGCAGGTCTCCCGGCTGCTCGCCGCCACCCTCGGCTCGCTCCGCGCCCGGCTGGAGGAACCAGCGGCGGACACACCATGACCGGAATCGGCCGGGAAGGCGCCAAGATCGCCGCCGGGGCGGGAGGAACGGAGCCGGTGGAGCCCGTGAGCACCCGGACCTCGCTGACCGCCGACCCGATGCCGATGGTTGCCCGAACGCCGGAGACCACCGAAACCCGGGCGCTCTTCCCCTTCCACCCGTCCGTCGCCGAGGCGTCGGTGGCATTCCACCCGTCCGTCGCCGAGGCGGCGGTGGCACAGGACGGCTGATGTCCACGACCAAGGAAACCCGCCGGCTGGTGCTCACCACCGGCGGCGGATCGGTGGGCCGGTGCCGCGAATTCGCCCGGGACGCGCTGATCCACTGGGGCTGGACGCCGACCGACGAGGGCGAACGCGGCGCGGTGGCCCGGGACGTCCTGCTGGTCGTCAGCGAACTCGTCACCAACGCCGCGCAGCACGCCGACGGCCCCGTCGAACTGAGCCTGACCCGATCCGTCCTCGGCCTGCGGGTGGAGGTGGCGGACTGCAACCCCGAACCCCCGGTGCTGCGGCGCGGCGGCCCCGCGCTGCCCGGCGGCCACGGGCTGCGGGTGGTCGACCTGCTCTCCTGGACCTGGGGCAGCCGACCCCACGCGCACGGCAAGACCGTCTGGTCCGAGATCGCGGCCCCACCAGCCGACCTGCGGCCCCCGGGCTGAGCCCGCCATGTGGCCGGCTCGGGCGCTGCCCGGCGGGTCCCGGCCACCCCGGACGGCAGCGCGGCCGCGGGTACGCAACGGTACGCGGGCACGGACGGGTTCACAGGCTCACAGCGGCTCCACCGACACGAAGTCGATGCACTCCACGTCGATCTGGTCGGCGATCCTGCGGAGGACGGACGCGACGGCCTCGACCGTCGGGGGGTCCAGTTCGGCTTCCGCCGAGTCGCTCCAGTGCCGACTCTCGTCCGCCAGTCCCCGGAGCAGGGCGGTGACCTGCTCGGCAGGGATCACCAGGCCCTCGCCGATGCCACGGATCAGGGGCACGTTCAGCGGCTTCATCGTCCCGCCTCCTCACCGGGGCCCGCGCCGGGGCCGTGCCTGGCGTCTGTCCGGACTCGCGGAACCCAATCTCCCCGCCCGTCGTCCTTCCGGTGCGACGGGCAGGAACCGGGCCACGGCCCTCGCCCCGGCGGATGGCCGGCTCGTCGTTCTTCGCCGACTCCCACGCCGTGAAGTGCAGCAGCGCCGTTGCCCGGGCCCCATGGTCGCTCGGCCGGCATGGGCCGTCCGGCTGACGTTCGGCCGGCGGCGGAGCGTCACCCGTGGTGGCGGTGGCATGGTTCGTACCGTGAGTGCATCCGCTCGCCACCGACAGCAGGAGTGCGATGCCCAGGGGCCTGAATCTCCGCTCGCGGTGGCTGACCGCGGTGGCCGCGCTACCGGTACTCGCCTCCCTCCTCGTCGGCTGCGGGAGCAGCGGGGGCAGCGGCCCGGTGGCTCTGAACTGGTACAACTTCCCGGACGACTCGGGTGCCCTGCAGCAGGCCGCGGACCGCTGCGGCCAGGCCTCGGGCGGCCGGTACGTGATCCACTACAACAAGCTGCCGCGCACCGCGGACGGACAGCGCCAGCAGTTGGTCCGCCGACTGGCCGCGCACGACGCCGGGGTGGACATCATCGGGCTGGACGTCACCTGGCCGGCTGAGTTCGCCGAGGCCGGATGGATCCGCGAATGGACCGGACCGGTGAAGGAGCAGGCGACCGCCGACACCCTTGCGGCCGCGGTGCAGACCGCCACCTGGAAGGACAAGCTGTACGGCGCCCCCTACAACTCCAACACCCAACTGCTCTGGTACCGCGACGATCTGGTGCCCACGCCACCCAAGAGCTGGGCCGAGATGCTGGTCCAGGCCGACGCCTTGGCGAAGGCCGGGAAGCCGCACTACGTGGAGATCCAGGGAGCCCAGTACGAGGGTCTGACGGTCTGGTTCAACACCCTGGTCACCAGCGCCGGGGGCACCATCCTGACGCCGGACGCCCAAGCACCCTCGCTCGGCGCGCCGGCGGTCCTCGCCGCAGGGATCATGCGGGACACCGCCCGCTCCGCCGCGGCCGACCCGTCGCTGTCCAACCAGATGGAGGACCAGAACCGGCTCGCCATGGAGTCCGGCACGGCCGCCTTCGAACTGAACTACCCCTTCGTCTACCCGTCGATGAAGGCCAACCAGCCCGAGCTCTTCCAGCATTTCAAATGGGCGCCCTACCCCGGGGTCACGCCGGACCGGCCGGCCACGGTGACGATCGGCGGCATCGACCTGGCGGTCGGCGCCTACGGCAAGCACCCCGACCTCGCCTTCGAGGCCACCCTCTGCCTGCGGGACCGCGAGAACCAACTGGCAAACGCGCTCAAGGGCGGGCTACCGCCATCGCTGCGCAGCCTCTACCAGGCCGCCGAACTGACCGAGAGCTACCCCTTCGCCGCCGACGTGCTGGCCGCGCTCGACACCGCCAGCATCCGCCCGCAGACACCCGCCTACCAGAACGTGTCGATCGCCATCTCGCACACCCTCTCGCCGCCGGCCGCGATCAAGCCCGAGAGCACGGTCGCCGACCTCCGCGGGCAGATCGAGGACGCGCTCGGCTCCAAGGGGTTGATCCCGTGAGCACCTCCGCCTCCACCCCCGCCGCACCAGGCGCGCCCGCCACGGCCGGCCGGCAGCGCCGGGCCGAGCTGTCCGAGGGCGCCCGGCAGGAACGCCGACTGGGCCTGCTGCTCTGCGCGCCCGCCGTGATCGTGATGGTCGCGGTCACCGCCTATCCGATCGCCTACGCGATCTATCTCTCACTGCAGCGCTACGACCTGCGGTTCCCGGGCCAGGCCCGCTGGGTGGGGTTCAGCAACTACTGGGCCGTGCTGACCTCGCCCTTCTGGTGGCAGGCGCTCTGGGTGACGGTGCTCATCACGGTGGTGTCGGTCGCCGTCGAACTGGTCCTCGGCATGGCGCTGGCGCTGGTGATGCACCGTGCCATCTTCGGCCGGGGCACCGTCCGCACGGCCGTCCTGATCCCGTACGGCATCGTCACCGTCGTCGCGGCGTACTCCTGGCAGTACGCCTGGACACCCGGCACCGGCTACCTGGCCGCACTGCTGCCCGCGGGCAGCGCACCGCTCACCGACCAGTGGCAGGCCATCGGCCTGATCATCCTGGCCGAGGTCTGGAAGACCACTCCGTTCATGGCACTGCTGCTCCTCGCGGGCCTCGCGCTCGTCCCGGGAGAGACGGTGCGCGCGGCCATGGTCGACGGCGCCACCTTCTGGCAGCGGCTGCGGCTGGTGATCCTGCCGCTGATGAAACCCGCGATCCTGGTCGCGCTGCTGTTCCGCACCCTCGACGCGTTCCGGATCTTCGACAACATCTACGTCCTGACCGGCGGTTCCAACGACACGGGCTCGGTGTCCATCCTCGGCTACGACAACCTCTTCACCGCCCTCAACCTGGGCATCGGGTCGGCGATCTCGGTGCTGATCTTCCTGTGCGTGGCGGCCATCGCCTTCGTCTTCATCAAGATCTTCGGCGCGGCTGCGCCGGGCGGCGAACCGGAGCGGCGATGACATCCCACCGCAGCAGGACCCTCACCGAGTGGGGCGTCGTCAACGTCCTCGTCGTGCTCTACGCCCTGTTCCCGGTGTGGTGGATCGTCGCCCTGTCCTTCAAGGACCCGAGCACGCTCAGCGACGGCAACTTCATCCCCCGCAAATGGACCTGGGAGAACTACCACGGCATCTTCCAGACCTCGGAGTTCACCCGCGCCCTGATCAACTCGATCGGCATCGCGGTGATCGCCACCACCATCGCCGTGGTGCTCGGCACGATGGCCGCGTACGCCGTGGCCCGGCTGCGCTTCCCCGGGAAGCGGCTGCTGATCGGCATGTCGCTGCTCATCGCGATGTTCCCGCCCATCTCGCTGGTGTCGCCGCTGTTCAACATCGAGCGCGTGCTGGGGATCTTCGACACCTGGGTGGGTCTGATCATCCCCTACATGACCTTCTCGCTGCCGCTGGCGATCTACACCCTGTCCGCGTTCTTCCGCGAGATCCCGTGGGATCTGGAGAAGGCCGCCAAGGTGGACGGCGCCACCCCCTGGCAGGCGTTCCGGCTGGTGATCGCCCCGCTCGCCGCGCCCGGTGTCTTCACCACCGGGATCCTGGTGTTCATCTTCTGCTGGAACGACTTCCTCTTCGCGATCTCGCTGACCTCCACCACCGCGGCGCGTACCGTTCCGGCGGCGATCGCGTTCTTCACCGGCAGTTCGCAGTTCCAGCAGCCGACCGGCTCGATCGCCGCGGCCGCCGTGGTGATCACAGTGCCGATCGTGATCTTCGTGCTGCTGTTCCAGCGCCGCATCGTCGCCGGCCTCACGGCCGGCGCAGTCAAGGGTTGAGCCCGCCCGTCCGGGCGGACCAGGAAGGCAGACCGTGGCCGAGATCGTCCTAGAGGGCATCACCAAGCGCTACCCGGACGGCGCCCTCGCCGTCCAGGACTTCAACCTCACCATCGCCGACGGCGAGTTCGTCATCCTGGTCGGCCCCTCGGGCTGCGGAAAGTCCACCACCCTCAACATGATCGCCGGGCTGGAGGACATCACCGAGGGCACCCTGCGGATCGACGGTCAGGTGGTCAACGACCGCGCGCCCAAGGACCGCGACATCGCCATGGTGTTCCAGAGCTACGCCCTCTACCCGCACATGAACGTGCGCGAGAACATGGGCTTCGCGCTCAGACTCGCCAAGGCCGACAAGGCCGTCATCAACGCGAAGGTCGAGGAGGCGGCCCGCATCCTCGACCTCACCCAGCACCTCGACCGCAAGCCCGCCAATCTCTCCGGCGGCCAGCGCCAGCGCGTCGCGATGGGCCGGGCCATCGTCCGGGATCCGAAGGCCTTCCTGATGGACGAGCCGCTCTCCAACCTCGACGCCAAACTGCGGGTCCAGATGCGCACCCAGATCGCGGCCCTGCAGCGCCGACTGGGCACCACCACGGTCTACGTGACGCACGACCAGGTCGAGGCGATGACCCTGGGCGACCGCGTGGTCGTGATGCGCGGCGGCGTCGTCCAGCAGGTCGGTACGCCCCAGGAGCTCTACGACGCACCCGTCAATCTCTTCGTCGCCGGGTTCATCGGCTCGCCCGGTATGAACTTCCTGGCCGCGACGCTGGAACAGGGAAGTCTGCGGACCTCCCTCGGCGATCTGCCGCTGGAGGACCGGGTCCGCCGCCGGCTGGAGGGCCAGGACGTGCCGCGCGACCTCATCGTCGGCATCCGGCCCGAGGACTTCGAGGACGCCGCACTCGTGGACGAGCGGCACACCGGTCACACCACCACGGCCACGGTCGACGTCCGGGAGTCGGTCGGTTCGGACGTCTACGTCCATTTCACCGAGGAGGGCGGACCGGCCGGAACGGCCGAGCTGGCCGAGCTGGCAGCGGACTCCGGGCGCGCCGACACCGGCATGCAGGGCCACCGGATCGTCGCCCGGCTCAGCCCCGCCACCCGCGCCGCCGAGGGCAGCCCGCTGGACCTGTGGCTCGACGCGTCCCGCGTCCACGTCTTCGACCCCGCCACGGGCATCAACCTCACCCACCCCGAGCGGCACGAGGGGTAGAGCGCCCGCACCCTCCACGCAGGACCTCGCCCCGTACCCTCCGAAACCCCTCGACCGGAGCCGGCCCGGACCCGGGCCCCGTACCGGGCGGCGGTGCCGCCGACGGACCTCAACCCTGGCCGTACGCCTCGGTGAGCAGCGGGAGCCGTGCCCCGCAGTTCTTGCACCCCACACTGGCGGGTGCCTGGTTGTAGACCGCTCCGGCCACCCCGAGCGAGCCTTCGACCTGCCGGGAGCCGCAGTGCGGGCAGGTCCGCGGCTCGAAGGACCGGTCGCACGGCACGCAGCGGTGCGAGCGCCAGCCCTCGGGCGTCGGCAGTCTCACCGTGTCGCTGCTGCCGCATGCCGGGCAGTCGATGTCGTCCACCATCGAGGGCTCCCTTCCTGTCCACCGGCCCCCGCCGCCTGGGCCTCGCGTCAGGCACCTGCCCTTCGAGGCGGCGATTACACGGCAACGGTCGCGCCCCTGCCGGCCGGCCTCCGACGGAAGGCGGGTGGCTTCGCGGCGGGCGCCCGGACAACCCGCATCGGTCCGCGTGACGCGGACGTGGGGCAGCAGCACCCGGCGAGGCCCGAGCCGGCCGTGGAGCCGGGCCGGAAGGGCGGAGCCGGCATGGAGAGCAGCCCGTCCGGGCAGGTGCCTGACGTACCCGCCGGGCTCTGCCCGCCCGGACCGCTCCGTGGACCACTCGCCGGACCGTTCCCCGGTCGGCGCGGATCCCGTCGGCGCTCCCGGGGCGCCGACCACGGGGCGGGCCGACGACGATCCCGAAGGAGCACCGATGACCAGCAGCGCCTTCGTTTCCCAACGCCCACCGCTGACGCTCGGCATCGAGGAGGAGTTCCTGCTGGCCGATCGCCGCAGCCGGCTGACGGCCCCGCGGGCGGACCAGGTCATCGCGGACGTGGGGGCGGTGCTGGGCCCGCGGGTGCAGAACGAGTTCTTCGCGACCCAGGTCGAGGTGTGCACGGAACCAGTGGCCACGGCGGCGGAACTCCGCCGACAGCTGGTGGACGGCCGGCAGCTGACGGCGGCGGCCGCTCTACGGGCCGACTGCCTGCTGGTGGCCTCGGCGAGTGGGATCCTCGGCCGCCGGCCCCCGCAGATCACCGAGGGCGAGCGGTACCGGAGGATCGCCGACCACGTCGGCCCGCTGGCGACCGGTTCGGGCGAGTTCGGCGGCTGCCACGTCCATCTCGGCAGCCTCGGCAAGGCGGACGCGCTTGCACTGAGCAGTCGGCTGCGGCCGTGGCTGCCCGTGCTCCAGGCACTGATGGTCAACTCCCCCTTCGCCGGCGGCAGGGACCGCAACTGCGCCAGTTGGCGGGCGCTGCGGTACGAGCGGTGGCCCACCGTGGGCCCCGCGCCGGTACTCGACGAGGCGGGATACGAGGTGCTGGCCGACCGGCTCGTCGCCGACGGCACCATCCTGGACCGGCGGATGCTCTACTGGTACGCCCGGCCCTCCGAGCATCTGCCGACCCTGGAGATCCGTGTGGCGGACGTCAACGCGGCGGTGGACGACACCGTCCTGCTCGCGCTCCTGCTCCGCGGGCTGGCCGTCGTGCTGCTCGACGAGGCGGACCGGGGATCCCCGGGACCGGTCGTGACCGACGCGCAGTTGCTGGGTGCCCACCGGCAGGCCGCGCTGCACGGCTTGCGCGGTACGGGGGTCGGGCCGGACGGCGTCCCCAGGCCGATGCTCCAGCTGCTGCACCAGCTGGTGCGCCGCAGCGCCCCCGGGTTGGCCTCGACGGGCGATCTTGCCCAGGTGAGCACGATGCTCGGCGGCCTGCTGACCTTCGGCACGGGGGCCGAGCGCCAGCGGGCGGTCCGGCGCCGCCACGGCTCGCTGGGTGACATCGTGGACGACCTCGCCCGACGAACGGTGGCCGGCTGAAGGCGCACCGGGGCATCGGCCGCCGAGCAGGGGACGGGCCGAGCACAGGACGGTCGGCGTCGGGGCGGCCTGCCGCCCGGCCGCCTTGGCGGTGCCGCTCCAGGTGAGCGGTCGCGATCGGTCGCGATCGGTCGCGATCGGTCGTCTCAGCCTTCGTCGGCCGCGCGCGGCGCCGATGCGGAGGGCCAGGTGCTGGTGTCGCGCGGCTCCACGTACGGCTCCTCGTCGGCGGGGTGGCCGCCTTCGACGGCACGCGCCCGGGAGAGCTCGGCGTCGAACTCCAGCCCGAGCAGGATCGCGAGGTTGGCGAGCCAGAGCCAGACCAGGAAGACGATGACGCCGCCGAGCGTTCCGTAGATCTTGTTGTAGGAGGCGAAGTTCGCGACGTAGGAGGCGAACCCGGCCGATGCCGCCAACCAGAGGAGCACCGACAGCGCACTGCCAGGGGTGATCCACCGAAGGCCACGTCCCCGTACGTTCGGCGCCGCCCAGTAGAGCACCGCGATCATGCAGACGACGAGCAGCAGCAGGACGGGCCACTTGGCGAAGGCCCACAGCGTGAGCGCGGTTCCGCCCAGGCCGAGGGCCCGGCCGGCCCGGTCCGCGAGCGGGCCGGTGAAGACGACGATCACCGCACTCGCGGCGAGCATCACCATCAGTAGAACCGTGAGGCCGAGCCGCAGCGGCGTGACCTTCCAGATCGGGCGCCCCTCGGCGACGTCGTAGACGGCGTTGGCGGCGCGGATGAAGGCCCCGACGTAGCCGGACGCGGCCCACACGGCCGCCAGCAGGCTCAGCACGCCCAGCACCGAGCTGGGGCCGCTGCTGTTCTGCAGTTGGCCGATGGCGTCACGCAGCAGATCCGTGGCCGGCCCAGGTGCGAGGTCCTGCAGGTTGTCCAGGATTCCCTGGGTCGCCGTTCGTCCGATCACCCCGAGGGTCGAGACCAGGACGAGCAGGGAGGGGAAGACGGCCAGCACGCCGTAGTAGGTCAGGGCGGCGGCGCGGTCCGGGAGGTCGTCCGCGAGGAACTCCTTGCCCGTTCGGCGCAGGACCGCCCACCAGGCCCCGCGTGGCAGGCCCGACAACTCGTCGGGGGCCGCGCGCTCCACCCGGCGACTCGGGCCCGGGGATCGCGCCCGACGCTCGCCCGGGCGCGGATCCTCACCGCTCGGTGGGTGTCCGCCGGCCGGTTGGTGGTTGCCGGACTCGGGTGCCATGAAGAGCGCCTTTCCCGCACGGGCCGGATGAACCGCGGAAAGAGGACGCAAAACATCAGGTGCGCACGCGGCCAGGCCGCGGGGCGACTGTCCGGCCCTGGCCCGTACCCCGACTGCGGCACCGCATGACGATCCGGGCCACCGGTGGCCCGACCCTCGCCGACCTCGCCCTGGACGAGGTGCGCCTCACCGCCCCCGGCTCCGGTGGCGACGGCCCGGCGCGGAGGCGGGGACCTCGCCCCGCCCGGCGCTCGAAACGCAGGCCCGAAAACGGGCATCCACCAGCATCGACCGTCAACAGGACCGTCGCGGGAACCGGCCCGGCACCCCGCTTCACGCGCCTGTACGGGCAACCGCGGGACGGCGTTCGGACCCGCGGCCCCTGAAGCTGCAGGACATCCCGATCGCGGGACAGAGGCGCTGACCCTGCAGACCCGGTGGATTCGAGATCAGACGCCGGGGACGGCATCCTTCGCGTCGGTGTGCCAGTTGGTGACGATCGGCTTGTCGACCCTGACGGCGCCGACAGGAACACTCACGGGGTTCGGGTCCGGATGACCGATGCCGATGATGACGTCCTTGAACTCCACGGCTTGATCGTCGTTGGTGGTCTTCGGGTTGATCCCCGCGTAGGCGACGGCGGAGCCGCTGAGCGTGATCGGCCGACCGACGGCCTGCTCGGCGTTGGCGGCCTCGATGCCGCCCGAACCGAAGGCGATGACCGGGTGCTCGCCGGACAGGACGCAGGTGATGCCGGGCTTGGCCTTGGCGGAGATCTGGATGTAGCCGCCGGCCTGGCTCTCCAGCTTGGCGCTGAACGTGAGGTCGTTGGCGCCGCAGGCCTGGCCGTAGCCGCTCTTGTCGCCCGAACCGGAGGCGGAAGCGGTGGGCTTCGCCGATTTCGCGGCTGTCGCCGTCGCCGTCGCTGTCGCCGTCGCCGTCGCCGTCGCCGTGGGCGTCGAAGGAGCGGCCGACGTGGCGGCAGCGGTCGTCGCAGTGGTCCCCTCGGCGGAGGCCGAACCGTTCTCCGGGCCGCAGGCGGTGGCCGTTGCCGCGAGTGCGGTGACCACGAGTGCGACGGCAACGATGTGCGAGCGCATGAATGTCCCAACTTCCTTATGTCGAAGGCCCCCATGGTAGGACCTGCTTGATCACCGGCTCGTGCGGGAAATATCCCGATCATGTCCCAAGGGCGCTGTCACGCTGATGTGAGAAGTGCGACGATCTTCGCGTCGGTCATGGCTGGGAAGGGGCCTGCCCTGGAAAGCGGGTCGCCGCCGGAGAAGCGTCACCGCGGTCGTCCCGCGAGGTCGAGGAACTGATGCTCCAGCGCGCTGGTCATCTCCCGCGGGACCGTGTGCAGCCGGTGTCTGAGGTTCGGTCAGGCCCGGGCCTGCGGGTGGCGCCGCCGTCCGGACGGGCGGCCCGCGACAGGTGGTGATCCGCCGCCGTCGTCACGACGGGCCGGGCACGAGGCCCACCCGGTAGGCGAGGACCACCGCCTGGACGCGGTCGCGCAGGCCGAGCTTCGCCAGGATGCGCGACACATAGGTCTTGACGGTCTCGGGCGTGATGAACATCGCCGCGGCGATCTCGGCGTTCGACAGCCCCTCGGCGATCAGCTGGAGCACTTCCAGCTCACGGGGGGTCAACACCCGTACGACGTCCTCCCTGGCCGTCCGGGAGGTGCCGGCCGGCCGCAGGTGCTGGGCGAAGTGGCCGATGAGGTGGCGGGTGACGGCCGGTGCCAGCAGGGCCTCGCCCCGGGCGACGGTCCGGATGCCGTTGACCAGCTCCACCGCGGGCGCGTCCTTGAGGAGGAAGCCGCTCGCTCCGGCGCGCAACGCGTCGTAGACGTAGGCGTCGACGTTGAACGTCGTGACGACCAGGACCTTCGACGTGACGTCGGCATCGGGACCCGCCAGGTGACGCGTCGCCTGGATGCCGTCGAGCAGGGGCATCCGAATGTCCATCACGACCACGTCCGGGCGCAGCCGCCGCGCGGCCTGAACCGCCTCGTGGCCGTTCTCGGCCTCCCCGACGACCTCCATGTCGGGCTGGGCGTTGAAGATGGTGACGTAGCCGGTCCGCACCAGTGCCTGGTCGTCGCAGACGAGCACGCGGATCGGTGACGGTGCATCACTCACGGGATCACTCCTGAAGGGTCTTGGCCGGAATCGTGGCGCGGACCTCGAACCCGCCCTCGGGCCGGGGGCCGGCCTCCAGTTCACCATCGAGCATCCGCACCCGTGCACGCAGCCCGGCCAGCCCCCGTCCGCCCGCCGGGCCCGGTTTCCGCGCCACCGCTGCGGCGAGGGGTCCGTCCGTGGCCACCTCGATCCCGAGGTGCTCGTCGCCGTACCGGAGCACGACCCGGGTCGGCTCGCCGGCCGCGTGCTTCAGGGCGTTGGTGAGCGTCTCCTGCACCACCCGGTACGCGGCCAGTTCCACGTCCACGCTCTGCGGCCGCCGCTCGCCCTGCTGACTGAACTCGACCGGCTGCCCCGACCTGCGGGCCCGCTCGACCAGGTCCCCCACCCGCCCCAGGGTGGGTGCCCGGTCCGCGTGGGCCGGGTCCGCGGCCGCCGACTCGCCGGTCGCCTCCAGGACGTCGAGCAGGTACCGCAGTTCGGTCAGCGCCCGGCGGCCGGTGTCGCTGACGGCCACCAGTCCCTCCGCGGCGCGTTCCGGTGCGGAGCTGAGCAGGAACTGCGCCGCGTCGGCCTGGACCACCATGGCCGTCACGTGATGGGTGACCACATCGTGCAGCTCGCGGGCGATCCGCGCACGCTCGGCGGTGGTGGCCGCCTCGGCAACCAGCCGCCGCCGCCGCGCCTCCTCCGTTCGCCGCCTGCGCACCGTGACTCCCAGCAGCCAGAACGCGGCCAGGACCAGGGAGAAGGCGAGAAAGTCCGGTACGGACTGCGGCGAACCGAGGTGGTGCAGGACGACGGCCAGCGCGGCGTAACCCGCGCCGGCCACGGCGGCCAGGCCGGGACGGAGGCGGACCTGATGGGCCCCGGCGGAGTACAGGGCCAGATACAGTCCCACGCTCGCGAACGTGGTCGCGAAGCCCAGCGCCTGATGCACGGCGAACGCGCCCGCGACGACGGCCAGACAGGCCGCCGGCCACCTGCGGCGAACTGCCAGCGGCAGGGTGTGGGCCAGAACCAGCCCGAGGCCCAGCGCGTCCGCCGGCCGTACGGGAAGATCGCCGATCTGCGCACCGATGCCGGACAGGGTCGGTACCAAGGCCGCCAGGGTGAGCGCCAGGGCGAGGACGCCGTCCTTGAGGAGGACATCCCGCTCCTGCCACCGGTCGAGCGGCGCCCGGAACAGCGGAAGGTTCCAGGGCGCCTGACGGGACATCATTTCCGATTCCTCCAGTGAGTCCGTCTCAGCGGCCCGCGCGCCGACGGGTCTTCATCCCGCCGTTGCGGTGCGCGAGGACGAGCATCGGGACGGCGAGAGCCAGGGCGATGAGGACGGGGATCATCGACGCCTCCAGACCGAAGCTGCCACCGTTCAGGAGGGCGGACGCGTGGACGCCGACGGTGAACAGGCCCTCCGGGGTGTGTCCGGAGACCGGGATGCCGAGCAGTTGCTCCGCGGTGTTCCAGGTGAAGTGCAGACCCGCGACGAACCAGATGCTACGCCGCCACAGGAACGCGGCCCCGAGCAGCCCCCCCGCCTCCAGGGCGATCGCCAGTGCGCTCCACGCGTTCGCACCCGGGGCGCCCAGGTGGGCGACGCCGAAGAACAGCGAGGTGATCACGAGGGCGGCCCGGCTGCCCCACATGTGCTCCAGGGCCTGCAGGGCAAGGGCACGGAACAGCAGTTCCTCGGTGACCGCGGCACCGATCTGCACCATCACCGCGGTCCGCACGACCGGCAGGACGTCGCTGCCCGCCCAGGAGAACGAGTAGCCCCCGAACAGCGTGATCAGGAGGGCCGAGACGAGGATGAAGGCCAGGCCGATTCCGCCGCCGAGCAGTGCCGCCCGGCCTGCCCCGCGCCGGGCGGTCTCCGGCGTGGAGCGTCGTGCCGCGCGGTGCATGACCAACCGGTACACGGCCACCGCGGCAGCCGCGCCCAGCACCGGCACCGGGCCGGGTCCGGTCGCCGTCAGGCCCGAGACCAGGCCGACGCCCACCGTCCCGGCCAGCATCCAGCCGAGCGGAGAGTGCACGAACCGGCCGAACCGGCCGAACCGACCGCCTTGCCCGTCGCGGTCCTCCTCCAGGCCGGAGCCGGTGTCCTGCGGTGCGGCGGACGTCGTACTCATGGTGCCTCCCCTGTCGTGGCCGACCCTGCGCCGACCTGACGACCACGGTAGGAATCCGCCGGCGTCCGCGAATCACCCGCACCGGGACAGCCCCGGTAGCTCGCACGGGGGATGCGCCGGCCGCGGCGGCGGTGTCCAGGCGCGATCCCGGTGACATCAGAAGCCCATCTCCGGGCGTTGGGTACGCCTCCCGGCAGCCGGGCACAGTCGCCGGCCACGGGCGCGGAACTCCCCCCGGCGCTCCGCGCCCGTCCTGGCGAACCCGCTCGGCCGCTTCGCCGCCGCCGCACGGCTGAGCACCGGGCCGGCCTCAACCGGTGGCCCCGGGGTTCCGTACGCCGAACACGCCCGACCCGGCCCCCGGGACCTCACGTGTGCGACCCGGCCCACCCGACGACCCGGCCCGCACGCCGACCCGGCGACCGCGCGGCGACCCGCGCGGCGCGCCTCCGGGTGGGGGTTCGCCTTCCCCGCGTCGCCGGAAGACCGGGATTCCCTGCGAAGATCGAGGGATGGACGTCATGAAGAGGAACCACATCGTGGTCACGGGCCGTGACGACGGCCCCGTGGTGGTGCTGGCGCACGGCTTCGGCTGCGATCAGAACATGTGGCGCCTGGTGGTGCCCGCGCTCGCCGAGGACTTCAAGGTGGTGCTCTTCGACCACGTCGGGGCCGGACGCTCCGACCTCGGGGCCTGGAGCGAGGAGCGGTACGCGAGCCTGGACGGCTACGCGGACGACGTCCTGCAGCTCCTGCGGGCTCTTGACCTGGGACCGGTCGCGTTCGTCGGGCACTCGGTCAGCTCCATGGTCGGGGTGCTGGCGGCCGTACGGGAGCCGGACCTGTTCACCGGCCTGGTGCTGCTCACCCCCTCCCCGCGTTATGTGGACGACGAGGCGACCGGCTACCGGGGCGGCTTCAGCGAGGAGGACATCGACGAGCTGCTCCAGTCGCTGGACTCCAACTACCTGGGGTGGTCCGGCGCGATGGCTCCGGTGATCATGGGCAACCCCGAGCGCCCCGAGCTCGGCGAGGAGCTGACCAACAGCTTCTGCCGCACCGACCCGGCGATCGCCCGCGCCTTCGCCCACACCACCTTCCGCTCCGACAACCGCGCCGACCTGGCGAAGGTCGGCGTCCCCACCCTGGTCGCGCAGTGCTCGGAAGACGCCATCGCGCCGCCCGAGGTCGGCGCCTTCGGCCACGCCCGGATCCCCGGCAGCAAGCTGGTCACCCTCTCCGCGACCGGCCACTGCCCGCAGCTCAGCGCCCCCGACGCCACAGCCGAGGCGATCATCGGCTTCCTTCGGGACCTCCGTTGATGGTCAGGGCCGGCGGCGGCGACGAACCGGACGGTTGCGGCACGGCCCCCGAGGGCGACGACGCGGCACGCTTCTCCGCGATGCTGGAGGACAGCGCCGTCGACCTCTACGAGAACGCCCCCTGCGGTTACCTCTCCACCCTCATGGACGGGCAGATCGCCAAGGTCAACACCACCCTGCTGACCTGGCTCGGCTACCGCCGCGAGGACCTGGTCGGCCGCAGACGCTTCACCGACCTCCTCACCGTCGGCGGCCGCCTCTACCACGAGACGCACTTCGCCCCGCTGCTCAGCATGCAAGGGGAGATCGGCGGCATCGCCCTCGAACTCAAGGCAGCCGACGGCACCCGGATGCCGGTCCTGGTCACCTCCACCGTCAAGACCAGCGACGACGGACAACCCCTGCTGATCCGCACCACCCTGTTCGACGCCCGCGACCGCCGCGCCTACGAGACCGAACTCCTCCGCGCACGCCAGGAGGCCGAGGAAGCCCGGCGCGAAGCCGACCAGGCCCGCCAGGTGGCCGAGGAGGCGCACCGCGCCGTCGAGGCCGAACGGCAACGCCTGCAACGCCTCGCCACCACCCTGCAGCGCACCCTGCTCCCGCCCTCCCTGACCGCCCCGGCCGGCCTGGAGGTCGCCGCGCACTACCACATCGCCTCCGTCGACGAGGTCGGCGGAGACTTCTACGACCTGTTTCCCCTCTCCCACGGCAGCTGGGGCCTGTTCCTGGGCGATGTGTGCGGCAAGGGTGCCGCTGCCGCCGCCGTCACCTCCCTGGCCCGCTACACGCTGCGCGCCGCCGCCGTCTACGACCCCGACCCCGCCGCAGTCCTCGCCAACCTCAACACCGTCCTCGCCCACGCGTACGAAGGGACCGACCCGCGCTTCTGCACCGTCCTGTTCGGCATCCTCACCCCCGACCGGGGCAAGGCCGGCTTCGAGCTCGCTCTCGCGGCCGGCGGTCACCCCCCGGCGATACTGTTGGGCGCCGACGGCAGCGCCCGCTACCTGCCCACTCCCGGCGGCCAGCTGATCGGCGTCATCCCCGACCCCCACATCGCCACCACCACGGTGCGCCTGGACCCGGGGGACACCGTGCTGCTCTACACCGACGGCCTCACAGAGGCCCACACCGCACCCCTGGGCAGGACCGAGGGTGACGGCGACGGCCGCTACGGGGACGCCGCACTGCTGGACTTCACCGCAGCGCTGGCGCCCACCACCGCGCCCGCCGCCATCGCCGCCCTGCAGGCGCTGCTCGACGCCCTCGGGAGCGGTGTGGACGACGACACCGCCCTGCTGGCGCTCAGCGTCCCCCATCCCACCCCGGAGCCGAAGCAGTGACCGACCTGCGCACCACCGTCCGCACCACACCGACCGGCCCCGTCCTGGAGATCGCCGGGGACCTGGACTTCCACAGCGCTCCCGGCGCCCGGGAGGTGCTGCTGGGGCTCGCCCCGGGCCCCGGCCGGCTCCTCGTCGTCGACCTGACCGCCCTCACCTTCTGCGACTCCACCGGCATCACCCTGCTGCTGGCCGCCCGCAACCACGCCGTCAGCCACCAGGCGCACATCGCGCTTGCCGGGGTGCCGGCGCACGTGTCCCGCATCTTCGACATCACGGGCCTCACCCGGGTCTTCGCCACCTACCCCACCGCCGAGGACGCCGTCGACGGATGGGCGGCCCGGAACGACGGCTGACCAGACCCCTGCGATCCCTCGTAGGGATCCCGGCCCCGAACTCCGTTCGCCCGAGCGGACTTTGCATCGGCAGGCTCGTAACCCCGAAGGACGGCAGGGGTACCGGGAGTTCGCCGACCCGGGGCGGTCGTGGTGGGGGCGGGTCGGGGGCGGGGGATGAGGGGCCGGGCAACCGTCGGGGTGCGAGCGGGTCAGAAGCTGATGTACCGCTCAAGCCGCATCGGGGTGGGGCTGCCCGCCGTGAAGACATCGGCCGTGAGGGTGAACCGGCCCCAGGCCGACATCTCCAGTGCGAAGCCCGTCGACCGGTCGGCGATCACGCGCTCCGGTCGGGGGAAGGTTGGATGCAGGCGGTAGACGACCTTGGTGACCTGGTCGAGGTCGGTGGCAGTCCCGTCGAGGAAGACACGGATGTGGTGGTACGGGTCGCCGTTTGCTGCGGGTGCTCCGTCAAGGCGCGCGGTATGGAGCAACCGGATTCCGAGGGCGGGTTCTGGCCCGGTCTGCAGGGTCCGGAGCCTCTCGTACACCTCCTGCGCGGAGGAGGGGCGCCGCCCGGGGTCGCGGGCCAGGAGCTGCGCGACCAGCGCGGCCAGTTCGGCGGGCGCGTCCGCTCGCGCGGTCTGCAGCCCGGGGGCGTCCTCCTGCTGCTTGCGCGCCATGACCGCCCAGGCGTTGGGTCCGGTGAAGGGCGGACGGCCGGTGAGCATCGTGAACAGAACGCCGCCGAGGCCGTACAGGTCGGAGCGTTCATCGCCTCGTTCGGTGCGGAACTGTTCCGGGGCGCCGTACTCCACCGTTCCCGCCGGAGCCAACGCGGTGGAACGGACCAGTGAGTAGGCAGTGTGGAGGAACCCGGCGATCCCGAAATCGAGGACCTTCACCCGTTCGTCGCTGGTGAGCATGACGTTGCGTGGCGTGATGTCGTAGTGGACGACGCCCGCCCGGTGGGCGGCGGCCAGCGCTGCGGTGATGTCACCGGCGATGGACAGTGCCCGGCGGAAGGCCATCGGGCTCTCCCGGCTGACGACGGTCGTCAGCGTGGGACCGTCGATCTTCTCCATGGCGAGGTAGAGCATGTCCTCGTGCACGCCGCGTTCATAGAGCGTGATGACGTTCGGGTGGTTGATCCGGGCTGCGGCCACCGCTTCACGGGCGAAGCGCGCCGGCAGATCCGTTGCCACGTCCTCGCCGGTCATCAGGAGCTTGAGGGCCACGGTGCGACGGAGGTCCCGGTCGTGACCGGCCCACACCTCGCCCATTCCACCGCGCCCGAGCCGGTCGACCAGCTCGTAACGCCCCGCGATCACATCACCAGGCTTCATTCCCCACCCCGTTGTCCGACGCCCCCGTGCCGCAACACCATACGAGCGAAGGGGCTGCGACGGGGCCGGCTCGGCAGGATTGCCGTTTGCGCCCGGCAGTGGCCGGGGACGCGAATCCGAGGGTCAGGCGCGTGCTCACCGGCTGCGCGGAGCTTCCTCCCGCCGTTCAGCGGCAGCTCGTAGAGGACGCGGACCCGGTGGTACGGGCCGGGATGCTGAGCCCGGAGCTGTGGGGACGGCTCGCGGCGCCGGCACGGGAGCGGCTGCTCGACGATCCTGCTCCGCAGGTGGGCGAGACGATCGCCGAGCTGTCGCGCGTCGAGGAGGAGCCGGCGGCGCTGACGGCCCGGGCGCGGGTGGTGCACGCCGACCCCTACGTCCGGCGGGAGGCTGCCGGTGATCCAGGAGTGCCGCTCGCACTCGCCTGGCGGCTGGCCGACGATCCCGAGGAGGACGTCCGGTTCACGTTGTCGATGCGGGAGGACCTGACCGAGACGCAGCGCGCGTCGATCCCGTACACGGGGCCGAAGACGGTCCGGCCGCCGAGCTGGATCCGGGAGCGGACGACCGAGCCTGCGGTGGCTCGGCGGACCGCGCTGTCGGCCCACGCCGGGCTGCGGCGGGCACTCGCCATGCAGCCGTACCTGCCGGAGGCTTGGTGGCACGGCTGGCGGCGGACGAGGACCCAGGGGTGCGGCGCACCCTGTGCGACCGCTGCCAGGACGCGCCGCACGAGCTGCTGGTGGAGCTGTGCGCCACGGCGCAGGACCGGAACTGGTCCGCGCTGCGGCGTCATCGCCACTTCGCCCGGCCCGGTCTGGCCAGGTTCGCCGGCGATCCCGATCCACGGCTGCGGCACGCCGCCCTCGACGACCCGGAGGCAGGTCCGGAGCTGCCTCTGCGGCTGGCGGACGACCCTGACGTGGTAGGTCGGGCGGTACGTGACCCGAGGCTCCCGGCCGGCGAACTGCTGCGGCGGCTCACCCTTCCGGACAGCGCGGTCGCCGCTGCGGTCAACCCGGCTCTGCCGCAGGCAGTGATGCACCGACTGCTCGACCTCGCGCAGGGCCGGTAGCCCGTCCCGCCGAGCTGTTACGGGGGCGGGGCTGCCCGGGCAGCCCCGGCCGGCCTGCCGATGCCGCCGGCCGGAGGTCTCCGGCCGGCGGCGTTCACCGGTCGTGCGTCAGACGGCGGTGCAGGCCGATCCGTTCAGGGTGAAGGTGGTGGGAGTGGGGTTGGCGGCGCTGAAGGTGCCCTGGAAGCCGAAGCCGGTCGAGGCGCTGGCGGCGAGCGCGCCGTTGTAGCCGAGGTCCGTGGCGGTGACGGCGGCACCCGACTGAGTGATCTTGGTGTTCCAGAAGCCGGTGACCTTCTGGTCGCCGCCGTAGGTCCACTTGAGCGTCCAGCTGCTGATCGGGGCCGTACCGGTGTTCTTGACCGTGATGTCGGCGGTGAAGCCGTTGCTCCAGCTGTTGGTCCGGTACGCGACCGAGCAGGCCGCGGTGCCGGCCGTCTGCGTGGTGGTCGGGGTGGCCGTCGGGGTCGCGGTTGCGGTGGGTGTCGCGGTCGCGGTCGGGGTCACCGTGGCGGTGGGCGTGCTGGTGGGCTGAGGGCTGGGGTCGGAGGCGTTGGCGGCCAGCTGGTAGGCGACGTCCGCCGAGAAGGTGCCCGCGGCGGCGGCGCAGCCGTCGGCCTCACCCGGGGGCTTCACCCAGAGGAAGGCGTCGATCGAGGCGTCACCGGTGGCGGCGGTCGGGTAGTTGCCGATCGCCCGGCCGGCCGGGTCGCACCAGGCGCCGCCGCCCGCCGGGCCGTTGCCGTTGCGGCTGGTGTCGATGACGGCGTGCAGGTTTCCGGGGTTGCCCAGGGCGGACAGCACCGACTTGCTGTAACCGACCTCGCCGGCGGTGGTGTTGAAGTTGGAGACGTTGGTGAAGAAGCCGTTGGCGTTGGCCATGATGCCGGCGCTGCGCAGCCGGTCCGCCTGGGTGGCGGCGCTGTTCCAGGTGGAGTGGCCGCCGTCCAGGTAGACCTTCGCGTTGGGTGCGGCGGCGTGGATGGTGGCGCCGGCCCGGGAGAGGGAGGCGAAGCGGTCGGCCTGCTGCTGCGAGGTCAGGCAGGTGGTCAGGGCGATCGAGTCCGGCTCCAGGACGATCAGCGAGGGGCCACTGCCGAGGCCGGCCGCGAACTTGGCCACCCACGCGTCGTACGAGGCGAGGTCGGGGGCGCCGCCGGCGGAGGCGCCGCCGCAGTCGCGGTTCGGGATCTCGTACACCACCAGCACCGGTACCTGGCCTGCTCCGGCGGCCGCGGTGGTGATCGTCCGTACATCCGAAGTAACGCTGTCAGGGCGGTAGTTGGCGAACCAGATGCCCTGCGGCTGGCTGGCCACCCGCTTGGAGATCACGGGGGTGCGGGAGTCGTTCGGGTTGGCGGCGACCCACTTGACGACCTGGGAGGCCGGGTCCTTGTAGAACTGCGTTCCGCCGGCCAGGCTGCCCTGGACCGCGGCGCCGGCCCCGGTCTGGGTGGCCAGCAGCACGGCTCCGGCGGTCGCACCGGCGGCCAGCGCCAGCAGGGCGGTGCGGCGGCGCCGGGATGGTGCGGGCTGCTGTTCGGTGGCGCGGCCGTCGGGGGAGGGGGCGGCGCGCCGGACGGGCTCGGGGGTGCTCATGGGTGTTCTCCGCGTGCTCTCGGGTGGGAGAGGATCCAGGACGGTCGAGATGAACGTGGGAGCGCTCCCGCGATCGGGGTCGAGCGTAGCCAAGCCACGGCCTCGGCGTAATCCCTGACGCACGAGAAGTTTTCTTCCCTCTTCGGCACCCATGGGCGACGGGTGGTGGGAGCGCTCCCGCGTCGATGGCCCTCCCAGCCCTCCCGGTCACCTCGGCCCTCCCGGTTTATCAGTGGAAACAGCGTCGCGAGTGCCGGTGCCCGGTGATCGCGATGCCGGCATCCCCCGACCGCGACGTCGAACCACATCCCAAGGAGGCTTCCGTGATCGTCATCACCGCTCCCACCGGCCAGATCGGCCGCAGGACCTGGACGCGCTGGTCGGCGGCGGGCAGCCCGTCCGCGTCGTCGCCCGTGACCCCGGCCGGCCCGCACCGAAGGCGTGCGAGCACGCCGAGGTCGTCCAGGGCTCCCACGGCGATCCCGACGTCCTCGCCGAGGCGTTCAAGGGCGCCGACAGCGTCCTGTGGCTCGTCCCGCCGAACCCGGGCGCCGACGACATCGAGGGGCACTACCTCGGTTTCACCCGCGCGGCCTGCGACGCCGTCAAGGCCCAGGGCGTCAAACGCGTCGTCGGCGTCACCAGCCTGGGCCGCGGCTACCCCCGGCACGCCGGACAACTGTCTCCCGCCTTCGCCATGGACGCCGTGATCGAGAGCACCGGCGTCGGCTACCGGGCCCTGGCGATGCCGTATTTCATGGAGAACCTCCTCCATCAGGCCCGGACGATCAGGGACGAGGGCATGTTCGTCATGCCGAACACCGCGGACCGGACGCTGGCGGTCGTCGCCACCCGCGACATCGCCGCCACGGCCGCCCGCCTGCTCGCCCACGACTCCTGGGACGGGCAGGACACCGTCCCGGTCGTCAGCCCCGACTCACTGTCCCCCAGCGGCATGGCACAGGTCATGAGCGAGGCGCTGGGGCACCCCGTCCGCTACCAGCAGGCCGACCACGACGCCTACCGGACGAGCAAGACGCGGTACGGGATGAGCGAGGCCTGGGCACAGGGCCTGGTGGACATGGCCGCTGCCCAGAGCGACGGCATCTACGACCGCGGGCAGCAGGCCCTGGCCTCCCCCGCCAGGAGACCGACCTGGCGGGGCGCGATCACCCCCGCAAGGACGTCAACCGCAGGACGCACGGCCGGGTCCGGGCGTGGGCCTCCGAAAAGGCCGGTCGCCGCCGGGCCCGGTCAAGGACCGGCGGGGGTGAGCCGGGCGAACCAGTCGATGGTCATCGCCAGGCCCTTGTCGAAGTCCACGACCGGCTGCCAGCCGAAGGCCGACCGGGCCAGCCCGATGTCCGGGCGGCGCAGGGTGGGATCGTCACCGGGGCGCTCCACGAACTCGACCGGCGACGTCGAGGAGCACAACTCGCGGATGTGCTCCGCCAGTTCCAGGACGCTGAGCTCGACCGGGTTCCCGATGTTGACCGGCCCCCGGTGCCCGCTGGCGGCCGCCGCCAGGATGCCGCTGACGGTGTCGTCCACGTAGCAGATCGATCGGGTCTGCGCCCCGTCGCCGGCGACCGTGAGCGGCCGCCCGGCCAGCGCCTGCGTGATGAAGGTGGGCACCGCCCGTCCGTCGGTGGGCCGCATCCGCGGGCCGTAGGTGTTGAAGAGCCGGACGATCACGGTGTCCACGCCCAGGGCGGTCCGGTAGGCGGTGGTGAGCGCCTCCGCGAAGCGCTTGGCCTCGTCGTACTGGCTGCGGGGGCCGACGGGGTTGACGTTGCCCCAGTAGGACTCCACCTGGGGGTGGACCAGCGGGTCGCCGTAGACCTCCGAGGTGGAGGCCAGCAGGAACCGGGCGCCCTTGCGGCGGGCCAGCTCCAGGGCGTTCAGGGTGCCGTGGGCACCGGCCCTGAGGGTCTCGATCGGGTGTCTCGCGTAGTCGTGCGGCGAGGCCGGTGACGCGAGGTGGAGCACCAGGTCGACCGGCCCCTCGACGTCGAACTCCTCGGAGACGTCGCTGCGGTCCAGGACGAACCCGGGGTCGTCGGCCCGGGCGGCCAGGTTGTCGACCGATCCGGTGAGGAGATTGTCGACGCAGACGACCGAGGCGCCCTCCTCCCGCAGCCGGTCGCAGAGGTGCGAGCCGACGAAGCCGGCGCCGCCGGTGACCACCGCCCGGCGCACCCTGCGGTCGTCGTCCGGGCCGAACCTGTCCGACCCGCCCGCGTCCCGGCCGCTCCGGTCCATCTGCTTCTCCTTCGTCGTCTCTGTCGCCGTACCGCGCGTCATGGTCAGGACTCCCGCAGCGAGCGGCCGGTCTTGGTGAGGAACACGTCGTCCAGGGTGGGCCGGTGCAGCTCGATGGTGGCCAGCTCGATCCCGGCGTCCGCCAGGGCCCGCATGATCTGCGGCATCGCCGTCTCGCCGGCGTCCACCGACAGGCGCAGCCCGCCGCCCTCGCGCACCTCGGCCGAGCGCACGCACTCCTGCTCGACCAGTACCCCGGACGCCTTCTCCGCGGCCCCGGCGTCGGCCACCCCGACGGTGACCACCTCGCCCGCGATCGAGCGCTTGAGCGCGGTCGGCGTCCCCTCGGCGACGATGCCGCCGCCGTCGATGATGGCGATGCGGTCGCAGAGGGCGTCCGCCTCGTCCAGGTAGTGCGTGGTGAGGAAGACGGTCATGCCCTCGCTGCGCAGCCGGCGGATCTCGTCCCACATGTGCGAGCGGCTCTGCGGGTCCAGACCCGAGGTGGGCTCGTCCAGGAAGAGCACCTTGGGCCGGTGGATCACGCCGAGGGCGATGTCCACCCGCCGGCGCTGGCCCCCGGAGTAGGTACGGCAGTTGCGGTCGGCGTACTCGGTGAGGTCGAAGGCGTCGAGGGCGGCGACCGCCCGGCTCTGCGCCTCGGCCTTGCCGATGCCGTGCATCCGGGCCTGCATCACCAGTTCCTCACGGGCCGTCACATCGTCCCAGGTGCCGCCGCCCTGGGCGATGTAGCCGATGCTGCGGCGGACCTGGGCCTGCTGGGTGCGCAGGTCGGCGCCGGCGATGACGGCGTCGCCGGCGTCCGGGCGCAGCAGGGTGGCGAGCATCCGCAGGGTGGTCGTCTTGCCCGCGCCGTTGGGGCCGAGGAAGCCGAAGATCTCACCTTCGGCCACGGTGAGGTCCAGGCCCGCCACCGCCTCCACGTCGGTGCTCTTCCGGCGCCGTCCGGTCTGGAAGGACTTCCGAAGTCCGCTGGTCTCGATCATCGGGATGTCCTTGTCAGGTGGCGGGGGTCGGTGCGGGGGCGGGGGTGCGTGCCGAGGTGGGGACCGGTACGGCCGTCATCGGACGGAGCGGGCGAAGAGGCGGGCCGACCAGGTGAGCGCCAGCACCGCCAGGGTGGCCATCAGCGCGATGCTCTGCCAGACCGCGGTATCGCCGGCGTGGCCGGCGAAGAGCGAGCGCATGCCGACCACCGCCCAGCTGAAGGGGTTCCAGTCGGAGGCCCGGCGCAGCCAGAGCGGTGCCAGCGCCAGCGGCAGCAGCGTCCCCGACAGCAGCATCAGCGGCTGCGCGAGGTTGTTGACCAGCTGGCCGAGCACGTCCGGGCTGCTCACCTTGAGGGCGATGCCGTAGGAGATCGAGGCGCTGCTCAGGGTGATGAGCGCCAGGAGCACGTAGGCGAGCAGGAGGTCCGGGATCCGGACGAAGAGTCCGAGGGGCATGGACAGCACGATGATGATGCCGGCCTGGATGACCAGGGTGACCACGTCGCGCAGGGCTCGGCCGAGCAGCAGCGCCACCCTGCTGATCGGGGTGACCCGGGCCCGTTCGATGACGCCCGAGCCCAGCTCGGCGAGCAGGCCGAAGCCGACGTAGAGGCCCCCGCCGAGGGCCAGGGCGACCAGCATGCCGGGTACGTAGATCCGGTAGGCGTCGGTCATCGAGCCGGCGCCCATGGAGGCGAGCGCGGGCTTGAGCAGCGGCGCGAACAGGGCCAGGTAGACGACCGGCTGAGCCACGCCCAGGACGATCGAGAGCGGGGACCTCACCATCAGCAGCATGTGCCGCTGGAACACCAGCCAGGTGTCGCGGAGCGTCTTCACGTCTGTGCGCTTCCCGTTCTTTGGATGGTCGAAGTGGCCTGGATGGCCGGGGTGGTGGGAGTGGTGGGGGAGGGGACGGTGGGAGTCGTGGGAGGTGCTCGGGGTGCTCGAAGGTCAGCAGACCGGGCGGTCCGGTCCGCCGCGCCCGCCGGTCCTGCTCAGCAGGGCCTCCAGGTGGTCGGCCGCGGCCGCCGCGCCCCCGGCGGCGGCGAAGGACTCGCCCACCCGCCGCGCCGCGGCCCGGTAGGACGGGTCGTCCAGGACGGCCAGCAGCTCCTCGCGCAGCGGCTCCGGCCGGACGCTCGCGAACCGGACCCGGCGGCCGGCGCCCGCCGCCACCACCTGGGCGGCGTTGATGGGCTGGTCCCCCTTGATCGGGGCCACCACCAGCGGCACTCCGTGGGCGAGCGCCTCGCAGACGGTGTTCAGTCCGCCGTGGCTGACCACCGCGTCCAGCCGGGGCATCAGCTCCAGCACCGGTACCCGGGGGCGGACCAGGACGTGCGCGGGCGGGTCGGTGACCGTGCCGTCCGGCGCGGCCACGATCGCCTGGACGCGGTCACCGAGCGGCCGCAGGGCCTCGACGACCCGGGCGTGGAACTCCCGGGCGAGGTCCAGTGACAGGGTGCCCACGGTGACCAGCACCAGGCGCCGGGACGGGTCCGGCCAGTCCCACGGGAACGCCGGGTCCGGTGCCCGCGGCGCCAGGGCGGGGCCGACCAGGACGGCGTTCCGGGGCCACTCCAGCGGGCCGGTCAGGGCCTCGCCGGTGAAGCCGACCAGCAGGTGCGGCGAGAAGCGCAGGTCGTGCGGCGGCTCGCCGGGGAGGCCGGCGGTGGTCCAGACGGCCGCCATCCGCCGGTGGATCCACTCCTCGACCCGGGGCAGCGCACGGTACGGACGGGTGAGTTCCATGGTGGTCGGTGCCAGCGAGGCCCAGGGCAGTGCGGCCCGGTGGGCGGCGACCGCGCCGGCGACGGCGTGCTGGTCCACGGCCAGGACGTCGGGCCGGAAGGCCGCGACGGCCCGCTCGATGCCCGGCAGCGTGCTCTTCGCGTGCGGCACGATGTAGCCGTGCCAGCGCGACTTCGCGGCCGCCATGCCCCGGTCCGCCTGGCCGCGGTGGGCCCGTAGCGGGATCGGGGCGATCGCGGCGTCGGGGCCGAGCAGCGGCCGCAGGAAGGCCTCGGAGCCGGCCCACAGCACCTCGTGGCCGCGTGCCAGCAGTTCCCCGGAGACGGCGGCCAGCGGATTGACGTGGCCGGTCAGCGGCAGCGAGACGAACAGGTAACGGCCCATCAGGAGCCTGCCGGGGGGCTGGTGCCGGCGCTGCCCGCCTCGACGCACTCGCGTCGTCCGGCTGCCACGAGGTCGGCCACGTCCCCGACGGTCAGCTCGATGATCTGGTCGATGTCGAGGCCGGCCACGTGCTCGACCAGGTCCAGGTGGTCCCCGTGCTCGCGCCGCAGGGCCAGGCTCCAGGCCGCCAACTCGTGGCTCTCCAGGAGTAACTCCCCGTCGAGGCGGGTGTCCGGGCGGACGGCGTCCGCCCAGGCCCGGTCCTCGCCGACGATCTCCCGCAGGAGGTCCGCGATCCGGCGGACCAGCTCCGCCCGGCCCGGGTCCGCGCTCACGGCGCCAGGCCGGAGGACGGCGCCCGCCGGGAGTCCTGCCGGGGCTTGGTGGCCCGCAGCGCGCCGTAGGTGATGACGCCGGTGTCGAAGCCCTTCTTCATCAACGGGCCCGCGTGGAAGAAGCCCAGGACGTCCACGCCGCGCCGGCGGGCCAGGTCGCGCATCACCTTCGGTCCCCGCTCGAACCGCTGGATCTGCGCGAAGCCGGGGTCCCAGGAGTTGGCGACGGCGCCGCTCCAGTCCACCGTGGCGACCTCGGTGAATCCGGCCGCGGTGGCCAGCCGCTCGTGCTCCTCCAGGGACGAGAAGTCGGGCATCACCTGGTGGACCAGGATCTGCCGGACGAGCTCCCGTTCGTCGTCGTCGAGTTCGCCGTCGCGGACCGCCCAGGTGGCGACGGCGAGCGTGCCGCCCGGGGTGAGCAGGCGCATCGCCTCGGCGAAGAAGGCCTCCCGGTCGGCGATGTGCATCAGGCTCTCCAGGGCCCAGACCACGCCGAAGGACTCGTCCGGGTAGCCGTTGGCGAGCGCGTCCCGCTGGTGGAAGCGGGCCCGCCCGGCGACGCCGGCGGCCTGGGCCTTCTCGTTGGCACGGGTCGCCTGCAGGGCGCTGAGGGTGATTCCCTCGACGGTGCAGCCCAGCGGTCCGGCCAGGTGCATCGCCGGGCCGCCGATGCCGCAGCCGACGTCGAGCACCCGCGATCCGGCGGGCACGCCGGTGTAGTCGACCAGTTCGTGGACCAGCCGGTCGGTGGCGGCGTGCCGGTCCGCGCCCTGCAGACCGGGGGTCTCGCCGGGATCCCAGAAGCCGTGGTGGACGTGTTCGCCCCACAGGTCCTCGTACAGATCGAGGGTGATGTCGTAGTAGCGCTCCACGGCCGAGTTCAGGCCGGGGTCGATGACTGGGTCCACTTGATGCCGATCCTCGAAAAGTTGGCATGAATGCGTACAACAAGGCGGCGGAACAAGGCGGTGGAAAGGAAATCCACACCGCGGGATTGGTCTGATCCACTGCCGGCCACGCCCCCGGGGCCCGCCGCCCGGAAGTGCGCGAAAAGGCCGGCCACCGTGCGGCCTTGCCAAAAAAGAGTGAACCGCCCGACCGGGGCGGAAGGTGTTACTGGCGGGTAGTCAGAGAGCGACAAAACCCGGCCAGACCATGGCAGTTGGCCAACCGGCGGCCACACTAGCGGGGGAGCGCTCTCTCGTCAATGCACCAAACAAACCCCGTAGTGCCATCACAACTTGAAGCCAGCATGCCGTGAAATGCCATGAAAGTTACAGGACTTGACATCAGGCAATTCAGAGTTGAAAGTTCGGCGTGGGAATTCTGTCAGCTCCTTTGGTCATGTACCTGAAAGAGGTTCTGGTTCTCCATGAAGGCTGCTGCCACAGCTCCATCGGGAGGCTTAGCCGCCCTCCCGCTCGACCCCTCCTGGGTCGACGAGGTCCTTCTCGGCGGGACCGGCTCCGAGCCCTGCCTGATATTCGACGAACCGGTCAGCAGGGACGAACTGCGCAGGCTCGTCAGCGCCAGGCAGGCCGTGCTCGCCGCGGCCGGCCTGCGCCGGGGCGGCTCGGTCGCCCTCAGCCTGGCCCCATCGCTCGCCCTGGTCGCCAACCTGCTGGCCGGCTGGCGGATCGGGGCCCAGGCCGCACTGCTCGACCACCGGCTCACCCCCTACGAGACCGACCAGGCACTCGCCCGGTTGGACCCGCAGGTGGTGGTGACCGCCGAGCGGCCCGCCGCCGGCGGACCGCCCGGCGGCTTCCACGACCAGCAGGACGTCGTCACCACCCGCCCGGGCCGGCCGGCCCGGACCTCGCACGCGGTCGTCCAGCTCAGCTCGGGCTCGACCGGGCCGGCGAAGATCATCGGCCGTACCGCGGCTGACCTGGTCGACGAACTCGGCCGGTACACCCGGATCGAGGGGGTGCCCCGGGCCGGCGAGCGGATCGTCTCGACGGCCTCCATGGTGCACGTGCTGGGACTCGTCGGCGGCCTGCTGCACAGCCTGCACGCCGGCGTGCGGCTCGCGATCCCGCGGCGGCTCACGGCGGAGGGGATCCTCGCCACCGTCGCGGCCGGCCCCGAGCCGACCACCCTGCTGGGCGTGCCGTTCCACATCGAACTGCTCAGCTGGGTGGCGCGGCCCCCGCGCCTGCCCCAGCTCACCGGCATGACGACCGGCGGGGAGCTGGTCCGGGCCCAGGTGCACGAGGCCTTCGTCGAGCGCTACGGTGTCCGCCTCGGCAGCATGTACGGGATGACCGAGGTCGGCGTCATCGCCACCGACTTGTTCGGCGAGCACCGGCCCGAACTGACCCCGGCTCCCGGCCTCACCCTGCGGGCGGTCGACGGCGAACTGCTGATCGCCAGGGAGCAGTCGCCCTACCTCGACCACGGGACACCACCCGGCGCCGGCGCCCCCACCCGCTGGGCCGACGGCTGGCTGCACACCAAGGACGGCGGCACCCTCGACCCCGGCACCGGGCGGGTCCGGGTGCTGGGACGGCTCGACTCGCAGGTGTCCGTCGGCGGCCTGAAGGTCGACCTCACCGAGGTCGAGCACACCCTCGCCGCCCTGCCCGAGGTCTCCGCCGCGGTCGTCGTCCACGGGGCTTCGATCGAGGCCTATGTCGTACTGCGCCCGGGCGGCACCGCCGCACAGGTCGAGGCGCAGCTCACCCAACGGCTGGCGGCCTACAAACGGCCCCGCCTGATCCGCGTCGTCGACCGGCTGCCGCGCACCGCAACGGGGAAGCTGGTCCGCGACCGGGCCGCCCTGAGCGGCGCCGGCGGGTCGCCGAAGCCCACCACCGTCCAGGAACGGTCCGACCGAAAGGGAACCACCAGCGATGTCCACTGAGGCGATGTCCACCGAGGAGATCCGCGCGTTCGTGCTCACCTCACTGAGCGCGATGAACTACGACATCACCGGCGTCGACGACGACACCCTGCTCGGCCCGGCCGGCGCGGACCTGGAGTCGCTCTCCCTCGCCGAGCTGGGTGTCCGGGTGGAGGAGCGCTTCGGCGTCACGTTCGAGGACGACGAGGCGGAACTGCTCGGCACCATGACGGTCGGGGAGTTCGGTGCGGCCGTGGCCGCCCGGATCCGGTCCGCGTCGGCCGCGGGGCACTGAGCGTGCCGGCCGCACCCGGGCGGGACGAGGTCGTCGCGATGCTCGCCGGCTTCGGCGACCGCACACCGGAGGAGGTGCCCGAGGGCATCGACTCGATGGAACTGGCCTGGCTGGCGCACCAGATCGAGCAGCGCTACGACCGTCGCCTCGACGACGACACCCTGGCCCGGTTGAGCACGGTGTCCGACGTGGTCGAGCTGCTCGCCGGCCTCGGCGAGCTACGGCCCGACCCGGCCTGAACCGGCCCGAATCGGCCCGACCCGCCCCGGCCGGAGGCATCCGGCCCGGGGCATCCGGTCCGGGGCTGTCCGGGCGTACCCGACCCGGCGCTGTTCCGGGCACATCCGACCGGGCCCGGCCCGCGCCGGCCCGCGCCGCCCGTCCGTCCAGGCGGACACGACCGTCAGCCGGCCTTCCGACCCGGCGTCGCCATCAACGAGAACGAGGGGAGCAAGGGTGACTGAGAACCTGCCGGTGGCCCGCCGCGGCCCCCGCTCCGTGGTCGTCACCGGGGCCGCCGTGCTCAGCGCCCTCGGCCACGGCGTCCAGCCGCTGCTGTCCGCCGCGCTCGACGGCGCACCGGCCTTCGCGCCGGTGCAGCGCTTCGACGTGTCCGGCCGTCAGGTCGGCGGAGCCGCGACGTACCCCGGATCCCCGGTCCTGGCAGACGAGTTGGACCGGGCCGTCGGTGAGGCCTGCGACGAGGCCGGGCTGTCCACGGCGCAGCGGGACGGCATCCCGCTGCACCTCGCCGTGCACGGCGATCCGGCGCTGGCCCGGGCCACCCCGGCGCGGCGCCCGGCGCACGGCGCCGACGTGTTCGCGGACGCGGTGGCCCGGCGTGCCGGACTGTCCGGCGCCTCCCGTGCCTACACCTCCGCCTGCGTGGCGTCGAGCACCGCCGTCGCCGACGCCGCCGCGGCCGTCGCCCACGGGCAGGCGGACCGGATCGTGGTGGCGGCCGGATACCTGGTCGAGGCCGACCAGTTCGCCGTCTTCGACGCGGGCCGGGCACTCGCCCGGGACGGGCAGGTACGCCCGTTCAGCGCCGGCCGCACGGGGCTGCTGCTCGGCGACGGCGTGGTCGCCGTGGTGGTCGAGGCCGCCTCGGCGGCCCGGGCACGCCGGGCCCGGCCGCTGGCCGTCCTGGCCGGCTGGGGCCGCGCGGGCGACGCCTACCACGTGTGCAGACCACGGCCGGACGGCACCGGGCTGGCCCGGGCGATCAGCGACGCCCTGCACCGCGGCCGGGTCCGCCCGGAGCGGATCGGGTACGTGAACGCCCACGGCTCGGGCACCCCGGTCAGCGACACCGCCGAGGCCGCCGCCCTGCAACTGGCGCTCGGCGACAGCGCCTCGACCGTGCCGGTCAGCTCCACCAAGTCGGTGCACGGCCAGGCGCTGGAGGCCGGCGCGCTGCTCGAACTCGTCGTCACCATGGCGGCGTTACGCGCCGGGCGGCTGCCGGTGAACGCCGGCTTCCTGGGCCCCGACGAGACCTGCCCGCTCAATCTCGTCCTCGACCGGGCCGTGCCCACCGCGGCCGACCACGCGCTGAGCCTCACCACGGCCTTCGGCGGCGCCAACACCGCGCTCCTGGTGGGCGCACCGTGAACCTGACCGGCGCGGCACCCCCGCGCTCCGATGCCGACTCCGAGGCCGGGCCCGTACCTTCTGCTCCCGCCGCCCTGCCCCCCGCCGCCTCGGCCGCCGCCCTGACCCTGGCCGCCTCGGTGGCCGGTCTGCGGGTGCTGTCCTCCGCGCAGTGGCCGGAGTCCGCCGAGGACCAGGTCGCACCGGCGATCGCCGGCTTCGTGGTCTCCTCGTTCAGCCCGCTCGCCGCCGAGACGGCCCGCCGCTGCCTGCTGCGACGCCCCGGCAGGACGCCGGTTCCAGGGCCGCCGGACGGCGCCGGCGGGCCGGTGACCGCCGTGGTGGTGGTCAGCCCGCTGGGCGACCTGGCCGGCGCCGCGCACGTCGCCGAGGCCGTCGACGGCGGCGCCCGGATCGGACCACTGCTGTTCTTCCAGGCCGTCCCCAACGCGGTGGCCGGCCACGTGGCCGCGCGGTGGCAGCTGACCGGGCCGGTGGTGTGCGTCGCCGACACCACCACCGCGACGGCCGTCACCGCCCTGCTGCTCGCCGACGGGGACGCCGAGCAGGCCCTGCTGATCCGCGTCGACCAGGCGCACACCCCCGACGGCCCCGACCGCGCGGCCGCCGTCCTGCTCGGCCCCGGGCCGCCGCCGGCACCGGAACCGCAACTCCACGAGGGAGAACAGCCGTGAGCGACTCGCGCCACACGAACACCGGGCGAGCCGACGTCGTCGTCAGCGGGATGGGCCTGGTCACTCCGGTGGGGTCCAGCGCCGACGAGGTGATGGCGGCGATGTGCGAGGGCAGGTCCGGGCTGGTCCGGCCGGACCCGGACGGGCCGCTGGCGGGATCGCTGGAGACGGCCGGCTTCGCCGCGCCGATCGACCCCACCTCCGTGCTGCCCGCGCCCGAGACCCGGCTCGTCGACCGCTACATCGTGATGGCGATGAGGGCCGCGGCGGACGCGCTGGCAGACGCCGGCATCGAGGTGGGCCGCGACGTGGACCCGTACCGGATCGGGGTGATCCTCTCCGGCAACGGCGGGCTGGCCACCCTGGAGGCCCAGGTCGTCCTGCGGACCCAGCGCGGCCGGCTGGGCGTCAGCCCCTACCTGCTGCCCGCCATGCTGCCCAACATGAGCGCGGCCCGGGTCGCGATCCGGCACGGCATCCGGGGCTACAGCTCGTCCATCAGCACGGCCTGCGCGGCCGGTGCGCAGTCCGTCGGGGAGGGGCTGCGGCTGCTGCGCGCCGACGAGGCCGACGTGGTGGTGGTCGGCTGCAGCGAGGCACCGCTGTTCCCCACCCTGGTCGACACCTTCGGCAACGCCCGTGCCCTGGCACGCGGTTGGGGCGAGGACCCGACCGGCGCCAGCCGGCCCTTCGACCGCCGAAGGAACGGCCTGGTGCTGGGCGAGGGCGCCGGGGTGCTGGTGCTGGAGCGCGCCGAGCACGCGGACGCCCGTGGCGCGGCCGGGTACGCCGACGTGCTCGGCTGGGGCGCGACCAACGACGCCCACCACCCGACCACCCCGCGCCCCGACGGCGCGGGCGCCGCCGCCTGCATGCGGCAGGCGCTGCGCAGCGCGGGCGTCGGGCCCAACGACATCGGCTACGTCAACGCCCACGGCACCAGCACCCGGCTGGGCGACCAGGCCGAGGCGCTCGCGATCCGCGAGGTCTTCGGCGAGCAGGCCCCGCCGGTCAGCTCGACCAAGGCGGTCACGGGACACCTGCTCGGCGCCTCCGGGGTGGTCGAGTCGGCCGTCTCCGTACTGGCGCTGCGGCGCGGACTGCTGCCGCCCACCCACAACCTGGACGACCCCGACCCGGCCTGCGAGCTGGACCACGTGCGCAAGGGCCCGCGCGCCGCGCCGGGGATCAGCCACGTCATGTCGAACTCCTTCGGGTTCGGCGGCCACAACATCAGCCTCGTCTACGGCCTGCCGAGCACCCGGCTCGCCAGAGCCGTCTGACGGCACCGAGCGAACAGAGAAGGAACGGCTACCGCAATGGACTTCCTCGGCGTCGATCATGTCGAGTTCTACGTGGGCGACGCGCGCCAGGCGGCGTTCGTGCTGTCCTCCGGGTTCGGCTTCCGCCTGCTCGGGCAGGGCGGCCCCGAGACCGGCCTGGCCGGGCAGCGCAGCCTGCTGCTGGGCCAGGGCGACTGCCGGGTGCTGCTGACCTCAGGGCTGGCGGCGGACCACCCTGCGTCGCAGTACGTCGCCCGGCACGGCGACGGCGTGGCCGTGCTCGCCTTCGCCGCCCGGGACGCCGCCGCCGCGTACGGCACGGCGGTGGCCGGCGGCGCGAGCGCGCTCGAAGCCCCCCGGACCCACACCCGCGAGGACACCTCGGTCGTCACCGCCACCGTCTCCGGCTTCGGCGACGTGGTGCACCGGCTGGTCGAACGGCACGGCTCGGAAAGGGAGTTCCTGCCGGGTCTGATCGAGATGCTGGACGCGGCGCCGCCGGCCTCGCCCGACCTGCTGCGGAGCATCGACCACGCGGCGGTCTGCGTGCCGGACGGGCAGCTCAGCGGCACCACGGACTTCTACCGCAAGGCCTTCGGCTTCGACGTGATCTTCGAGGAGTACATCGAGGTCGGGGAGCAGGGCATGTTCTCCCAGGTGGTGCAGAGCCCCGGCGGCGGCGTCACGCTCACGCTGATCCAGCCGGACCTCGGCCGCACCCCCGGCCAGATCGACAACTTCCTCGCCTGGCACGGCGGCCCCGGCGTGCAGCACCTGGCCCTGAGCAGCCGCGACATCGTCGCCACCGTCGACACGATGGCGGAGAACGGCGTCGGCTTCGCGTCCACCCCGGACAGCTACTACGACTCGCTGCACGGCCGGCTGGGGCCGGTCGACCTCCCGGTGGACCGGCTGCGCGGCCGCGGAATCCTGGTCGACCGGGACCACTGGGGCCAGATGTACCAGATCTTCGCCACCTCGATGCACGTCCGCCGGACCTTCTTCTGGGAGCTGATCGAGCGTCACGGCGCCCGCACCTTCGGCACCAGCAACATACCCGCCCTCTACGAGGCCAAGGAAAGGGAGCTCGCCACCGTGCGGCAGTCCGACCAGATCCCCCCGACCACCGAGGCGGGCCACCGATGACCGCCGCCCCGACCCTGCGCTTCGACCTCACCGACGAGGAACTGGCCCTGCTGCCGGACGCCGAGGACGTCGCCTTCTACGCCGAGCACGGCTGGTACCTGTCGAAGAAGCTGTTCACCGACGAGGAGGTGGACCGGCTGGCCGCCGCGAGCGAGGACTACTACGCCGGCGAGCGGAGCCGCACCCTGCCGGTCCGCCCGCCCCGGCTGGCGGCCTGGCAGCCCTCGGACGGGCCGGTCCAGCGCCACAACGACTACGTCCACCACGAGAGCGACCCGATCGCCCGGGTGCTGTGCAAGCCGCTGATCGGGGCGGTGGCCGCGCTGCTGGCCGGTACCGACGAGATCCGGGTGTTCCAGTCCACTCTGATCCTCAAGCCCGCGGTCTCCGGCGAGCCCAGCAACATCGTGCCCTGGCACTTCGACAAGCACTACTGGTCCACCTCGACCTCGGAGCGGATGCTGACCGCGTTCGTCCCGTTCCACGACTGCGACGAGGAGATGGGCACCCTCACCGTGGTGGACGGCAGCCACCTGTGGCGGGAGACCGGCCGCCAGGACTCGATGACCAAGCACTTCGCCGACCGCGACAAGGCCGACCTTGAGCGGGTGCTCGCCGAGAACGCCGCCTTCAACGGCGCCGCCATCCGCAAGGTGCCGATGGTCATCCCCCAGGGCCACATGAGCTTCCACCACTGCCGGACGTACCACGGCAGCGGTCCCAACCGCAGCGACCGGCCGCGCCGCGCGATCTCCTTCCACCTCCAGGACGGCGCGAACGAGTACCGCGACTTCGCGCTCAGCGACGGCGCCACCGCCGCCTACAACCACGACGTACTGGTCCGGCGACTGCCCGACGGCCGCCCCGACTACGCGGACCCGGCGTACTGCCCGGTGCTCTGGCGCGCCGACGGAGCGGCCGGCCATGGCTGACCCGACGACGGGCCCGACGGCCGACCCGGCGACGGACCCGGCCGCAGCCCTGTACCGGACGGTCGCCCTGGTCCGTGGCTTCGAGCAACGGGCCGTCGAGCTGGTCAGGGCCAAGGTGGTGCCCGGCGGCATCCACCCGTACACCGGCCAGGAGGCGATCGCCGCCGGCACCTGCGCCGCGCTGCGCCCCGACGACGTGATCACCAGCACCCACCGGGGCCACGGCCACGTCCTGGCCAAGGGCGCCGACCCGGCCCGGACGATGGCCGAGCTGGCCGGCCGGACCACCGGGCTCAACCGCGGCCGCGGCGGTTCGATGCACGCCGCCGACTTCGGCGTGGGCGTGCTCGGGGCGAACGCCATCGTCGGCGCCGCCGTGCCGATCGCGGCCGGCGCCGCCTGGGCCTTCCGGCGGGCGGGCTCGGACCGGGTCGCGCTCAGCTACTTCGGGGACGGCGCGGTCAGCCAGGGCGTGGTGCTGGAGGCCTTCAACCTGGCCGCGCTGTGGCGGGTACCGCTCGTCCTGGTCTGCGAGAACAACGGCTTCGCGACCTCGATGCGGACGGCCGACACGGTGGCCGGCAGCATCCTCGGGCGGGCCGCCGCCTTCGGCATCCCGGCCCGCACCGTGGACGGGACGGACCCGGAGGCGGTCCGCGACGCCACCGCCGAGGCGGTCGCCCGGGCCAGGGCCGGCGGGGGCCCGACCCTGCTGGAGTGCACCGCCTACCGCTTCGACGCCCACCACACCTGGGAGCACACCGCGCGCCCCCGTTACCGGACGGACGAGGAGGTCGCGGCCGGCCGGGCCCGGGACCCGCTGGAGATCCAGGGCGCCCGCATCCCCGCCGCCACCCGCGCCGCGATCGACGCGCAGGTCGCGGAGCTGCTCGACCGGGCGGTGCGGTTCGCCTGCGAGGGCCCGCATCCCGACCCGGCCACCGCGCTGGACCACCTGTACGCCACCGGCATGCGCGCCAGGGCGGGGGTCCGCTGATGCCGAAGCTCTCCTACCTCAAGGCGCTGAACCGCGCGATCGGCGACGAGATGGACCGCGACGAGGCCGTCTGCGTGTTCGGCGAGGACGTCGGGGTGGCCGTCACCCACGCCACCGCCGGGCTGCTGAAGCGCTTCGGCCCGGACCGGGTGCTGGACACGCCCATCTCCGAGCAGGCCTTCACCGGCTTCGCCACCGGCGCGGCGCTGGCCGGGCTGCGGCCGCTGATCGAGTTCCAGATCCCGGCGCTGCTGTTCCTGGTCTTCGAGCAGATCGCCAACCAGGCGCACAAGTTCTCGCTGATGACCGGCGGCCAGACCCGGGTGCCGGTGACCTACCTGCTGCCGGGCTCCGGCTCCCGGGAGAGCTGGGCGGGGCAGCACTCCGACCACCCCTACAGCCTGTTCGCGCACGTCGGGGTGAAGACGGTGGTGCCGGCCACGCCGGCCGACGCCTACGGGCTGCTGGCGACGGCGATCAGGGACGACGACCCGGTCGTGGTCTTCGCCCCCTCCGGTGCCCTCGGGGTGCGCGAGGACCTGGACCCCGCCGCCCTGGTTCCCGTCCCGCTCGGGGTCGGCCGGATCCACCGCAGCGGCACCGACGTCACGGTGGTGGCGGTCGGCCACCTGGTCCACGACGCCCTGGCGGTGGCCGAGGAGCTGGCCGGCACGGTCTCGGTCGAGGTCTTCGACCCGCGCACGCTGTTCCCCTTCGACTGGTCCGGGCTGGCCGCCTCGCTGGAGCGCACCGGGCGGCTGGTCGTCGTCGACGACTCCAACCGGACCTGCGGCATCGGCGGGGAGATCATCGCCACCGCGGCCGAGGAGATGCGGCTGATCGCACCGCCCCGGCGGGTCACCCGGCCGGACGGCGCCGTCCTGCCCTTCGCCCGGGAGCTCGACCTGGCCTGCCAGCCCACCAGGGCGCAGCTCAGGGCCGCCGTCGAGAAGGCGGTCGGGGCCGGATGAACGGGCACCCGCCCCCGCGGGCCGCCGGGCCTCACCCGCACGGCCAGCCGTGCGGACACCCGCACGCACACCCGCACGGACACCCTTCAAGGAGCGCAGAGTGACGGGCACCAACATCAGAGCGCGGCTGGCCGCCGACCCCGGACTGGGCGCGGGCAACGTGCTGCACAAGCTGTTCGAGCACGGGGCCGACCCGGACGGGCCGGGCGTCGCCTTCGACGTCCCGGTCGACGGGCACCCGGCCGGCCAGGAGCTGACCCTGGGCCTGCTCCGCGAGCGGGTGGCGGCCCGGGCGGCCTGGTGGCACGCGCAGGGCGTCGGCCCGCGCGACCCGGTCGCGATCCACGTCTCCAGCTCGGCGGACTGCCTGCTGAACTTCCTGGCGCTGACCTGGCTGGGCGCGATCCCCGCGCTGATGAACCAGCACATCCCGGGTGACATCGCCGCCGAGTACATCCGCCGGCTGCGCGGCGTCGGCCTGCTCACCGACCGGGAGCACCGGGACCGGCTGGCCGGCGAGGAACTGGGGGTGCGCGTCCACGGCGACGCCGCCGAGGTCGGCACCGGGGACCCGGCGGCGGCCCCCGCGCCGTACCGGCACCACGACGACGACCCGATCGCCATCACCCACTCCTCCGGCACCACCCGGATGCCCACTGCGGTGGTGCACTCCAACGCCAGCCTGTTCGCCGCCACCCGGCTGTTCCGGCTGGCCGCCCCGCGGGCCAGGGGCACCGCCCGGATCCTCAGCGCGCTGCCCGCCGCGCACGCCGCCGGCATCTCGGCGCTCAACCTGGCCCTGTGCAACCGCAGCGAGCTGCTGTTCCTGTCCACCCAGAGCGACGGCGCGGCGGTGGTCGACGCCATCGAGCGCTGGCGGCCGACCGGGGTCCTCGGCTTCGCCGCCACCTGGGCCCAGCTCGCCCGCGAGGACCTGGGCAAGCGCGACCTGGACTCGGTGTCGCTCTGGTTCAACACCGGCGACTGCGCGCACGAGCCGCACATCCGCCACCTGGTCGCGGCCGGCTCCCGGGAGACCGTCACCCGCGAGGGGGTGCGGAGGGTCCCCGGGTCGAGCTTCGTCGACGGCCTGGGCTCCACCGAGATGGGCCACTCCGCGTTCCACATCACCCACAGCGCCGGCACCGAGCGCTACGGGCGCTGCGTCGGCGTGCCGCACGGCTTCGCCGAGGTGGCGCTGCTGGACGTCGGCACCGGCCGGGAGGTCGAGCCCGGCGAGGTCGGCCACTTCGGCCTGAAGGCGCCGACGCTGGCCCCCGGCTACTGGAACGACTCGAACGCCACCTACCGCAACCGCCTCAACGGCTACTACCTCACCGGCGACCTGATGTACCGGGACGAGGAGGGCTACTACTTCCACGTCGACCGGGCGGTCGACGCCGTCGACCTGGGCGGTGGCGAATGGCTCTACACGGCGATGAGCGAGGAGCGCGTCCTCGCCAACTGCCCCGACGTGCACGACTGCACGGTGGTGTCGCTGAAGGTCGACGGCCGGGTGGTCACCGACGTCCTGCTCGCCCTGCACGCCGACGCCGACCCGGACGCCGACCGCACCCCGGCGGTCCGCGCCGCGCTGACCGAGGCCGCGGCGGCGACCCTGCGCAGGGTGGTGGCCGTCTCCGAGGACGAACTGATCATCGGCCCGACCGGAAAGGTACGCAAGTTCCTGATGCGGCAGCGGCACCTGGCAGAGACGGCGGCCCGTTGATGAGCGGCCACAAGGAGCGGCCGACACCCGCCCCGGAGCCCGCCGAGCGGGTCGCCGTGCACTTCAGCGGGGACGGCTCGGGCGTCGACGAGATGTCCTGGGGGATGTGGGAGATCTGGCACGCGATGGTGGACCAGCGCAGTTCGCTGCCCATCGGCGGCCGGACGGCCCTGCCCGCCGGGACATCCGTCGCCGACGTGGCCGAGGAACTGCGCTACCTGATGAGCCGGTTCCCCTCGATGCGGACCCTGCTCAGGTTCGACGCGAAGGGCTGGCCCACCCAGGAGCTGTTCGGCTCCGGCAGCACGACGCTGGAGGTCTACGACGCCGGGGACACCGACCCCGACGAGGTGGCGAGCGCGGTCGAACAGCGTTACCGGTCCGTCGACTTCGCGTACGCCACGGAATGGCCGGTGCGGATGGCCGTGGTGGTGCGGGACGGCCTGGCCGTCCAACTGGTCAGCATCATGAGCCACCTGGTCACCGATGCCGTCGGCGGGGCGATCATGCTCCGCGAGGTGCAGGAGCGGTCGACCGCGCCGGTCACCGGCCTGCAGCCGCTGGAGCAGGCCGGCTGGCAGCGCTCACCGGCCGGGCAACGGCAGAACGACAAGGCCATGCGCCACTGGGAGCGGGCCCTCAGGACGATCCCGGCCCGCCGGTTCCCGCCGTCGGTGGAGCAGGGCGTCCCCCGGCACCGGGTCGGCCTGTTCGAGTCCCGGGCCCTGCGGCTGGCGGTGCCGCTGATCGTCGAGCGGACCGGTACCGACACCCAGGTCGTCCTGCAGGCCCTGTACGCGATCGCGCTGCGGCGGATCAACGTCACCGGCCCGGTGGTGGTCCGGCCCGTCGTCAACAACCGCTTCCGGTCCGACCTGAGTGACGTGGTGTGCATGGTCGCCCAGGCCGGCATCGCGGTGCTGGACATCGGGGACGGCACCGTCGACGAGGTGGTCGAGCTGACCCGACGCGGCGCGCTGGCCACCTACAAGCACGCCTACTTCCACCCGGAGAAGCTGAACGAACTGATCGCCAGGGTCTCCGCGGAGCGGGGCGAGAGCGTCGACGTGCAGGTCTTCCTCAACGACCGCACGGCCAACCGGCCGCGGGAGGAGGGCATCGCGTCGGACCCCGAGGAGCTGGCCCGACAGTTGCGGAAGTCGCGGGAGGGCAGCGGGTTCCGGTGGATTCACGAAGGCGACGAGCAGGTCGACGCGTTCTACGTGGCCTTCGACGACCTCCCCGACGCGCTGTTGATGGAGATCCAGACGAACACGCACTACTTCTCCTCCGACGACGCCGAGGCGCTCGCCCTCGGCGTGGAGGCGCTCGCGGTCGAGGCGGCCCTCGACCCGGGCACGCGCACCGGGCCGCTGGTCGGCGCCGCGCCGACTGGCCAGGAGCAGGAGCAGGTTCAGGACGCGGAGCGGATCCGGTGACCGCCCTGCTGGCGGTGGCCGACCACCTGCCGCCCGGCCGGGTGCCGATCGAGGAGCTGGCCGGGGAGTTCGGCCTGACCTCGATGCAGGTCAAGATCTTCCGCCGCTACCACAAGCTCGGCGAGGTCGCCCGCGATCCGGGCGGCAGCCTGCTGGACCTGCTGCGCGGCGCGGTCGCCGGCCTGGACGCCCTGCGCGGCCGGGAGCAGCACGTCCGCTACGTGCTGCACGCCCGCACCTTCCCGACCGTGGTGCCGTACCCGCACAACCCCGTCCAGGAGCTGTGCCGGGAGCTCGGTCTCGACCGGGCGACGCTCTTCGCGGTCGGCCACCACGCCTGCGCCTCGGGCCTGCTGGCCATCGACGTGGCGGGCCGGCTGCTCGCGGCCGACGACGACCCGGACGGCCTCGCCCTCGTCCTGGCGGGGGAGAAGGCGTTCACCCCCGAGGCCGGGATGGTCCCGGACACCTCGTTCTTCGGCGAGGGCGCCTCGGCCTGCCTGGTCGCCCCCTCCGGGGACCGCGACCGGGTGCTGTCCTACGCCACCGACCTCCGGGGCGAGTTCGACAGCGACGCGGAGGAGCAGGCCCTGGAGTTCCAGCGGATCTACTCCGACGCGCTGGCGGAGGCGATCCTCGCGGCCGTCGGACGGGCCGGGCTGACCATGGACGCGATCGGGGTGATCCTGCCGCACAACGTCAACAACGTCGCCTGGCACCAGGTCTGCCGCACCCTCGGCTACCCCCGCGAGCGGGTCGTGCTCGACAACGTGGCGACCGCCGGGCACGTCTTCTGCGCGGACAACCTCGTCAACCACCGCACCGCGCGGGAGCGGGGGCTGCTCCGCCGGGGCGAGCCCTATGTGATGGCCGCCGCGGGCGCCGGACGCGGCGCCACCTTCTCGGCCATGGTCCTCCAGCACTGACCCGCCACCCCGCCGACCGACCCACCACCGAAGGATCAACGATGACGGAGCGGGACACCGCACTCCCATCCATCGACCCCGCCCTGCGCGAGCGAATGGTCGACGACATCTGCGCCCTGCTCCCGCAGGTGCTCAAGCGCGAGGTGACCGGGGCCACCGCCGCGACCACGCTGATGGAGGCCCTCGGCATGAGCTCCACCAGCGGCCTCGAACTCATCCTGGAGCTGGAGGACCGCCTGGACGTGGAGATCAGCGTGGAGGAGCTGGGCCGCCACGACTTCGGCACGGTCGGCTCCCTGGCCGACTACGTCGCCCAGAACCTGATCCCGGAAGCGTGACCGTGCGCACCTTCCTCCCGGCCCGAGCGGCGGACACCGCGAGCCCTCCGGACGGGACCGACGCCGACGGGCCGGCACCGACCTGGGGGATCCGCCGCGCCGTCCGGCTGGCCTTCCCCGGCCCGGGGGAGCCGGCCGCCGACCCCGTCCACACCGCGCGCCTGCGGCGCTACCTGACCGATCTGCTGCACCCGTACGGACTCGGGCTCGACGCGGGGGCGCTGGACGAGGCCGCGCGCCCGGTGGGCCGCTCCTACGGGGAGATGGCCGAGGCGCTGATCCGGGCCGTGGTGCCCGAGGGCGAGGCGGTCGACCTGCTGGTGCTGGCCCACGCCGTCCCCGACATCACCCCGGGGCGCGCCACGACCACCCGTCTGAGCCACGTCTGCCCCGGCACCCCGATGGCCTTCGCGGTCAGTGACCAGGGCGCCGCGAGCGCCTTCACCGCACTGCGGCTGGTCGACGCCTACGCGCGCTCGGGCGGCCTGCGGCGGGCGCTGCTGCTGGTGGTCGAGCAGGACTCGCTGCCGTACGACCCAGGGGTCCCCGTCGTCGTCCCGGCCGGCAGCCGCGGCGTGGCCCTGCTGTTCGGCGAACCGTCGCCGGGGGAGCGGGTGGCCGCGGTCTCCCGGGTCGCCACGCACGTCCTGGCCGCGGACAGCCCCGCCCTCGCACTGGCCGCCGAACTCGCCGAACTCGGCGGGCCCGGCGGGTCCGGCGACGGTCCCGCGCGGGGGACGGTGACCGCGATCCTCGGCGCCACGGCGGCGGCCGCCGCCGCCCACCGGTGGCCGGCGGGTCTGCGGTTCGCGGACGCCGGGCAGCCCGCCACCGGCGTGTGGTGGGACCTGGCCGGCGAACTCGCCGAGCCGTCCACCGGACCGCGCAGGGTGCTGCTGGCCGACTACGACGCCGGACCGCACCACCTCTCCCTGGCGACGGTCGCCCTGAACGGCCACGACGGTGGCGACGGCGACGGCGGGGTGCCCGGGTGAGCGCGTCCGTCGACACCCCGGGCCCGGGCGTCCGGCCGCCGGACACCGTCCCCCTCGGCCCCCCACCTGCGGACCCGCCGCCCGCGCTCCGCATCGAGGACTACCGGCACCGGGCCCGGCGCCGACTCGACGCCCGGGTCTGGGACTTCGTCGAAGGCGGAGCCGGGGGCGAGCGCACCCTCCGGGCCAACCGGCACGCCTTCACCCGGGTGACGCTGCGACCGCGGGTGCTGGTCGACGTCGCCGCCTGCGACACCGGGACGGAACTCCTCGGTGCCCGGCTGGCCACCCCGGTGGGCGTCGCGCCCACCGCCTACCACCGGCTGCTGCACCCCGACGGCGAGGTCGCCACCGCCCTCGGCGCCGGCGCGGCCGGGGCGCTCTACGTGGTCAGCGTCTTCGCCAGCCGCACCCTGGAGGAGATCGCCGCCGAGGCCACCGGGCCGCTGTGGCTCCAGCTCTACTGGCTGCGCCGCCGCGAGGTCCTGGCCGGCCTGGTGGAGCGGGCCGCCGCGGCCGGCTACCGCGCCCTCGTCCTCACCCTGGACGCGCCGCGACTGGGGCGGCGCCACCGGGACGCGCGCAACGGCTTCGCCATCCCGTCCGGCATCTCCGCGGTCAACCTCGACGCGGCCCTGATGGCCTCCGCACACCGCTCGGACGCCGGCCGCTCCGCCCTGGCGGTGCACACGGCGGAGGCCGTCGACCCGTCGGTGACCTGGGCCGACCTGGCCTGGCTGCGCGGGCGCAGCGAACTGCCGCTGGTCCTGAAGGGCGTCCTCACCGCCGAGGACGCCGTGCTCGCCGTGGAGCACGGGGCCGACGCGATCGTGGTCTCCAACCACGGCGGCAGGCAGCTCGACGGCGCGCCGGCGAGTCTGGACGCCCTGGCGGAGGTGGTGGACGCGGTCGGGGCCGCCGGCTGTCCGGTGCTGTTCGACGGCGGGGTCCGCAGCGGCACCGACGCCTTCGCGGCACTGGCACTGGGAGCGCGGGCCGTCCTGCTCGGCCGCCCGGTCCTCTGGGGACTGGCCGCGGACGGCGCCGCCGGGGTGGCCGGGGTGCTCGGCCTCGCCACCGAGGAACTCGCCCACACCATGGCACTCACCGGACGACCGGCCCTGCCGACCGTCGACCGGTCCGCGGTCGCCCGCGGCACGGCGGCAGGCACGGCACCGGGCACAGGACTATGAGGGGCGGTCGGACGATGGCGGCAGTACTGGCACGCGAGGACCTGCACGCGTCGGTGTCCGATCCGGCGTCCGCGTCGATGAACTTCCTGAACGAGGTGTCGGCGCGCTTCCCCGACGCCGTCCCGCTGGCGGCCGGCCGCCCCCACGAGGGCTTCCACAGCACCGAGGACCTCGACCGCTACCTGCGGACCTACCTCGCCCACCTGGAGGGGCTCGGCCTCGACGCGGACCAGCGACAGCGCCAACTGCTCCAGTACGGACGGACCAACGGGCACCTCGGCCCGCTGATCGCCCGGACGCTCCTCCTCGACGAGGGGATCGAGGTGCCCGCGCAGGCCGTGATGGTCACCACCGGCGCGCAGGAGGCCATGGTCGTCGCGCTGCGCGGGCTCTGCGCGGCGCCCGACGACGTGGTGCTCGCCGTCGAACCCTGCTACGTCGGGTTCACCGGGGCGGCGAGGCTGCTGGGCATCGAGGTCGTGCCGGTGCCCGAGACGGCGGACGGCCTCGACCCGGAGACGGTGCTCGCCGTCGCGCGGGCCGTCCGGGCCGGCGGCCGCCGCCCGCGCGCCCTCTACCTGGTGCCGAACTTCGCCAACCCGTCCGGCGTTTCGATGCCGGTGCCGGCCCGGCGGCGGCTGCTGGAGGTCGCGGCCGAGGCGGACCTGCTGCTCCTGGAGGACGACCCGTACGGGCTGTTCGGGCTCGACGACGAACTCCGGCCCACCCTCAAGGCGCTGGACACCGAGCAGCGGGTGGTCCACATCGGCTCCTTCGCCAAGTCCTTCTTCCCGGGCGCCCGGATCGGGTTCCTGGTCGCCGACCAGACGGTGACCGACGCTCAGGGCCGGTGCACGCTGCTCGCGGAGGAGCTGTCCACGGTGAAGAGCCTGCTCACGGTGAACACCTCACCGGTCGCGCAGGCCCTGGTCGGCGGCTTCCTGATCGAGTCCGGGTGCAGCCTCAGGACGGCGGTCAAGGAGAAGACCGCGTTCTACCGCCGCAACCTGCGGACCCTGCTGGCGGCGCTGGAGCACGCCTTCGCCGACGAACCGAGAGTCCGCTGGAACGCGCCGGCCGGCGGCTTCTTCGCGGTGGTCGAGGTGCCGATGACCGCCGACGAGAGCCTGCTGGAGGTCTCCGGCCGGGACTACGGGGTGCTCTGGACCCCGATGAGCTTCTTCCACGCCGGCGACGGGGGCCGGCGCGCCCTCCGGCTGTCCTGCAGCGCCCTGGAACCGGAGCGGATCGAGGAGGGGGTGCGCCGGCTCGCGCGGCTGGTCCGGGAGCGGGCGGACCCACCGGGCCCGACGGGGCCGGGCAGGGCGGCCGCGGCCCCCGCCGTCACCAGGGTTCCCGGATGACGGGCGAACCCGACACGGTCCAGCTGTGGCTGGTGCCCGACCAGGAGCCCGGACCGGCTCCCGCGGAGCTGCTGGCGGTGCTCGACCCGGAGGAGCGGTCGCGCGCGGCGGCCTACCTGTCGGCCGACGCCCGCCGCCGCTTCGTCCTCGCGCACGGCGCCGTCCGCCACCTCGTGGCCGGCCGGCTCGGGGTCGCGCCGCAGGAGATCCGCTGGCGCCGGGGCCGGCACGGCAAGCCGGAACTGGCCGGGCGGTGCACCGGCGCCGAGGTCAACCTCTCCCATTCGGGCGCCGTGGCCATGGTCGCGCTCTCGGCGTCGCGACGGGTCGGGGTGGACGTCCAACGGGTGCTGCCAAGGCTGGACGCCACCGGAATGCCGGAACGCTACTTCCTGCCCGAGGAGGCCCGCTTCGTGCGGGCCGGGGCGGACCCGGCCGCCCGGGCCGAGCGCTTCGCCACGCTGTGGGCCCGCAAGGAGGCCCTGGTCAAGGCGTACGGCGGCCGGCTGACCCAGGGGTTGCGGATCCCGCTGCTCGACAGCGGCACCGTGACCGGCGGGCACCCCGCCGACGCCTGGGCGCACGACTACCGCGTCGCCGACGTGCCCGCGCCGGACGGGTACCGGGCGGCCGTCGCCCTCTCCGGCACCGGGGACTTCCGGGTGAGCATGGGCCGGTGGGCCTGGCCAGGACCGGCCTCCCGGGCACCCACCGTCCCGGAGTCCGGGGTGCCGGACCTGCCCACCACCTGACGGCCGCCCCGCCGCCGCGCGGCAGCTCCGCCCCCGCCTGCTGTCCGCCTGTCCGCCTGTCCGCCCGTCCGGCCGATGACCTGACGGCCCGACCCTTCCCCTGACGACCCGTCGATCGGAGCACCGCCATGCCCCTGCACCCACAGCTCCAGACCCTGCGCGACCAGCGCGCCCGCAACGGCGCGGCCCCCCTCTACAGCCTGTCGGTGGAGGAGGCCAGAGCAGCCGACCTGGCCTCGGTCCGGGCCGCCGCCGGCAGCCCCCGCGCCCTGTACGAGGTGACGGACCTCCGGATACCCGGGCCCGGCGGAGAGCTGACCGTCCGCGTCCACCGGCCGAGCGCCGGCCGGCCGCTGCCCGCGCTGCTCTACTACTTCGGCGGAGGCTGGACCCTCGGCAGCATCGAGACCGCCGACGGTCTCTGCCGCGACCTGGCCGCCGAGGCCGGCTGCCTCGTGGTCACCGTCGGCTACCGGCTGGCGCCCGAGCACCCGTTCCCGGCGGCGGTGCACGACTGCCACGCGGCCCTCCGCTGGGTCGCCGGCCACGCCGAGGAGCTGGGCGTCGACCCGGCCCGGATCGCGGTCGGCGGCGACAGCGCGGGCGGCAACCTCGCGGCCGCGGTGACCCTGCTCGCCCGGGCCGACGGTGACCTCGCCCTGGCCGGCCAGCTGCTGGTCTACCCCAACACCGACCAACTGGCCGACGACGCGTCGATGCGCGACAACACCGACCCGTGGCAGTTCAACCACCACTCGGTGGCCTGGTACCGGCGGCAATACCTGACCACCCCGGGGGACGCCGAGCACCCGCTGGCCTCACCGCTCCGGGCCGCCGACCTCAGCGGCCTGCCCCCGGCCCTGGTCGTCACCGCCGAGTACGACCCGCTGCGCGACCAGGGCGAGGCCTACGCGGCACGGCTCGCCGCCGCCGGGGTGCCGGTGGAACTCACCCGCTACCCCGGCATGGCCCACGGCTTCTTCACCATGACCGGCACCCTCGACGCCGCCCGCGCCGCCGGCCACCAGGCGGCCCGCTTCCTGCGGGACCGCTTCGCGCCGTCCTGACGAGCCCCTGGCGGGTCCTGGCTGCGGCCGCGGCCGGTGTCGCGCGTGTTCGGACGGCCTGTCGGCCGGGCAGCACCGAATCGGCGCCCTTCGGCTCGACCCGGGCCCGGCGGGCACCCCGCTCAGGTGACCTCCCCACGGCGCTGGAAGCGCCCCTTCCGGTGCTCCTCGCCGAGCACCACCGCGCGGAGCTGCCGTACCGCCGTCAGAACATCCCGGTGGGTGGTGTAGAGCGCGTTGAGCCCGAACCTCAGCAGGTTCGGTGCGCGCATGTCCCCGATCACGCCGCGTGCGGCCAGGGCCTGCACCAGCGCATAGGCGTCCGGATGCCGCAGGGCCACCTGACTGCCGCGCCTGGCCGGCTCGCGCGGGGTGGCAGCGGTGAACCCGAGGCCGTCCAGCTCACGGTCGGCGCAGTCGAGCAGGAACCCCGTGAGGGAAAGGCTCTTGGCGCGCACCTGCTCCAGATCCACGCCGTCGAAGGCGGTGAGGGCGGCCTCCAGGGCGAGCATCGAGAGCATCGGCGGGGTGCCGATCCGGGCCCGGCCGATGCCTTCGGCGGGCATGTAGCCGGCGCTCGCGGCGAAGGGCTCGGCATGCCCGTTCCAGCCGGTCAGCGGGTGGTCGAACGCGGCGTGGTGGCGTCGGGCGACGTACAGGTAGGCCGGCGCCCCGGGGCCGCCCGAGAGGTACTTGTAGCCGCAGCCGACGGCCAGGTCGGCCTCCAGCTCGTCCAGCCGGACGGGCAGCGCGCCGGCGGCGTGGCAGAGGTCCCAGAGCATCAGCGCCCCGCTGCGCCGCACGGCGTCGGTGGTCGCGGCCATGTCGTACAGCTCGCCGGTGCGGTAGTCCACGGGGGAGTAGCCGGCGACCGCCACCTGGTCGCCCCGGGCGGCCAGGAAACGCGGCAGGTCGGCCACGGGGATCCGGTGCACCTCCAGGCCGGTCATCCGGGCCACGGAGTCGGCCACGTACTGGTCGGTGGGAAAGTGCGCCGGATCGGTCAGCAGCAGTGGCCGGCCGGGCCGCATCCGGGCGGCGGCGGTGAGCGCGTTGAACAGCTGGACGCTGGTGGAATCCCCCGCCACCGTCTGCCCGGGGGCCGCCCCGATCAGCCGGCCGATCGCGTCCCCCACCCGCAGTGGTGCCTGCCACCAGGCATTGTCGTTCCAGGAGCGGATCAGGTCGGTGCCCCACTGCCGCTGGACGGCGTCCGCCACGGCGGGCGGCACCGCGGCCGGGAGGGCCCCGAGGGAGTTGCCGTCCAGGTAGACGATGCCCTCCGGGAGCAGGAAGCGCCCGCGCAGCCCGGCCAGCTGGTCGGCGTCGTCGAGCTGCCCGGCGCGATCCGCCAGGCCGTCGGCGGGACGGGTGGTGGTGGTAGCTGCGGGCTCGGCGGTCACTGCGGGCTCGGCGGTCACTGCGTGCTCCTCCCGGTGGGGGCGGCCGGCGGGCGGGACAGCCGGCCGAGGGTGTCGACCACCGAGCGGGAGGCCGCCGAGCCCGGCTCGATCAGGACATAGTGGCCCGTTCCCGGCAGGGTGACCAGTTCGGCGTCCAGGTGCACGGCCGTGTAGTCGGTGAACTGCGCGTGCGGCAGTTCCTCGTCCGCGTCCCCGTGCAGCACGACGGTCGGGACGCCCGTGGTGCCCGCGGCGCGCAGCAGCGTCAGCGGGTCCGCCAGGGGCAGCCGTTCCTCCACCAGGCCGGGGCCGCCGAGCAGTTCGAGGGCCGCGTCGTTGCTGAGGCCGGCCCGGATCGCGCCGGTCAGGTCGGCCACCGGGGCGAGCGCGAGGACCGCGTCCGGCAGCTCCGTGGTGTGCCAGGGCGAGTCGGCGGGCAGCAGCCCGCGCGCGCCGGCCCAGAGGGCGAGGTGGCCGCCCGAGCAGTGGCCGGCCAGGGTGTAGGGCCGGCCCTGCGGGACGGTGGCGAGGGCGAGGGCGATGTCGTCGAAGGTCGCGGGGTATCCACCGGCCCCGCCCATCCGGCGGAACCCGGGCAGCGCGACGGTGAAGCCCTGCCGCGCGAGGTGGGCGGCGAACGGCGTGAGGTGCATACGGTCGTACCGCCAGTACCCGCCGTGCAGCAGGACGACCAGCGGCGCGTCCGGGTCGTCGGCGGGCCAGAGGTCGTACACCTGGTTGGGGTGGGGGCCGTACCGGCCGTGCACCGGCGCGGCCACCGGCTTCAGGCTCAGGACCCGCAGTTCCTCCGCGGCCGCGAAGTCGGAGATCGTCCGAGGGGTGTCAGACATGGCTGCGCGCCGTCCAGATCTCGGGGAACACCGAACGCGCGGCGCGCTTCTCGAGCCAGGCCACGCCCGGGGAGCCGCCGCTACCGCTCTTGGCGCCCATCGCCCGGCGGGTGGCCAGCAGGTGGTCGCTGCGCCAGCGCAGGACGAGTTCGGCCACGTCGGTGAGGGCCTCGCCGAGGGCGACCAGCGGGCCGTAGGGAGAGCCGGCGTAGATCAGGCGCCAGGCCTCCTCCACCTCGGCGTCCGGTTCGTAGGCCTGGGTCACGTCCCGCTGCAGGACGTGTTCGGGGACGGGAAGGCCTTGGCGGTGCAGGTAGCCGAGCACCTCGTCGTAGAGCGAGGTCCGGGTCAGCAGTTCCTCCAACTCCGCGTGCACCCGCGGCTGGGCGCGGTGCGGTTGCACCATCGAGCGGGACTTGTCGCCGAGCAGGAACTCCAGCTGGCGGTACATCGCGGACTGGAAGCCGGACGCGGGGCCGAGCGCCGCGCGGAAGCTGTTGAACCGGGCCGGGGTCAGCGCCGAGATCGGCTGCCAGGAGTCGTTGAGGGCCTGGTGGGCGTCGAGACTGCGTCGCAGTGCGTCCATCGCGCGGTCGTAGTCGTCCTTGAGCAGGGCGTCGCGGGCGGTGCCCCACTCGTGCACGATCAGGGTGAACCAGAGTTCCATCACCTGGGTGGTGACCAGGAAGGCCATCTCGGCCGGGTCGGTGGAGAGGGGCTGTTGGAGCGAGGTCAGCACGGCGGCGTGGACGTAGTCCTCGTAGGGGGTGGTGCCGTCGAACTCGGTGGTGGGGTCGTCGTCCGTGGTGTCGAGCGCAACGGGAACGGTCTGGTTCATGGTTCTCCTCGGGAGGGGTCAGACGCCGAGGTGGGCGCCGCCGGTCGCGTCCAGGTACTGGCCGGTGATCCATCGGGCGTCGTCGCCGGCGACGAAGGCCACCACGTCGGCGATGTCCGACGGCTGGCCGATCCGGTCGAAGACCGAGAAGGACGCCAGCTCGGCCCGGACGCGCGGATCCTTGAGGTGCGGGTTGATCTCGGTGTCGACGATGCCGGGAGCCACCGTGTTCACGGTGATCCCGCGCCGGCCCAGGGCCAGGGCCAGCGTGAGGGTGAGGGTGTCGAGCGCGCCCTTGGTCATCGAGTAGGCGACCGTGCGCGGGAAGGCGATCCGGGTGGCGCCGGACGAGATGTTGATGATCCGCCCGCCGTCCCGCAGTCGCCCGAGGCCCTGCTGGATGAGGAAGAACGGCGCCCGGACGTTGACCGCGAAGACCCGGTCGTAGTCCGCCTCGGTCACGTCGGCGATCTGCCGGGGCAGGGTGATGCCGGCGTTGTTGACCAGGATGTCCAGACCCGGCTCGGCGCCCCGTCGGTCGAGGCCCTCGTCGAACGCGGCCCAGAGTGCGGCGGCGTCCCCGGGGACACCCAGTTCGGCCCGGAGGGCGAAGGCCTGGCCGCCCTCCGACTCGATCACCGCCACGGTCTCCTTGGCGGCGGCCTCGTTGCCGCCGTAGTGGACGGCGACCAGGGCGCCGTCCCGCGCCAGCCTGCGCGCGATGCTCCGGCCGATCCCCCGGCTGCCGCCGGTCACCAGTGCCGTCCTGCCGGAAAGCCCGCTCATGGAGGTGGTCCTTTCGTCGCCCGCAGCTGTGCGGTCCGGGTCTGGGTTCAGGGGTGTTGTGCGCCGGGATGTTCGGGCCCGGCCCGCTCGCGATCGCGGCGGGACGGGCCGCCGTTCCCCGCACCCGGCCGGATCGTCCGGATCAGGCGTCGAAGTCGATTTCGATCTCGTCCGAATCGGGCCGGGCCCGACAGGTCAGGATGTATCGGTCAGTCAGTTCCGTTGCGCCCAGGGCGTATTGGCGGTCCATCAGCACATGTCCGCCGACCACCTTGGCCCGGCAGGCGCCGCACAGGCCGTCGCGACAGGAGTACGGAGTCTCGGGGCGTGCCCGCAGCACGGCGTCCAGCACCGTACGGTCTCCGGGGGCCATGGCCGCCTCGCTGGTCCGGCCTGCCAGCCGGGCGGTGATCCGCGCGGCGGTGGGGTGCTCGCCGGCCACCGGTCCGGGCCGGCCACCATCGACCGAGAAGAGCTCGAAGCGGATCCGGTCCGGGTCCGCGCCCCGGCGGACGAGGGTGTCGCGCACCGTCTCGACCATCCCGCGGGGGCCGCACAGGTAGAACCACCGGTGCTCGTCCGGTTCGGCGCCCAGCAGGGCCAGTAGTTTCGGCAGCCGCGCGGCGTCCACCCGGCCGGAGAGCAGCTCCGCCTCCCGAATCTCCCGGGAGAGCACGTGCAGGGCGAAGAACCGGTCGAGGTGGGCGTCCTTCAGGTCGGCCAGCTCGTCGGCCAGGAGTGCGGACCGCGAGTCCCGATTGGCGTGCACCAGCGAGACCCGGCAGCGCCGGTCCTCGCGCAGCGCCGTGTCCGCCATGCTCAGCAGCGGAGTGACTCCGCTGCCGCCGGCGAACAGGACGTGGTGCGCACCGGGCTGCTCTGCCAGGCGGAACTCACCGACCGGCGGCGAGAGTTCGAGCTCATGCCCGGCGGTCAGCCGGGTCACCGCGTACTCCGCGAAACCGCCGGGGCCCAACCGCTTCACCACCAGCCGCAGCCGGTCGGGCTCGCGCGGCGCCGGACAGACGGAGTAGCTGCGGCGCAGCTCCCGCTCGTCCAGGACGTGCCGGACGGTGACGTGCTGGCCGGCGCGGTGGGCGAAGGTCTGCGCCAGCGGCCCCGGCGTGTCCAGGGAGATCGCCACGGCGTCCTCGGTCAGCCGCTCCACCCGGGTGACCCGCAGCCGGTACCATCCCGTGGCGCGCCGGGCCGTGGCCGGGTGTCGGTCACGATCTGCTTCGGTGGTAGCCGTCATGGCTGGCCGTCACATCGCTTTCAGGTGGGCGAAGGTCTCCCGGCAGGCGGTGCAGAACACGATCGCCTGGCACCGGGTCGCCCCGAAGGCGCTCTGCGGGCGGGTCGTCATGGAGCCGCAGTGCGGGCAGCGCGCACCGAGGCCGAGGCGGACCGCCACCGGCGCGTCCACCGCTCCCGGCGGTGCGATGCCGTGCTCCGCGAGCTTGCGGCGGCCCTCGGAGGAGATCCGATCGGTGCTCCACGGCGGCGCGAGCACCTGCCTGACCCGCCCGTCGGCGTGGCCGCAGGCCGCCAGTACCGCCCGGATGCCGGCCTCGATCACCGGCATCGCCGGACAGCCCAGGTAGGTCGGGGTGACGACGACCTCCAGCAGGCCGTCGGGCGCGAGGCCGACGGACCTGATCACCCCCAGTTCGGCCAGCGTCACCACCGGCAGTTCCGGATCGGGGACGGCGGCCACCCGGGCCCGGACCAGGTCGGCGGCCAGCCGGGGCGGCTGGGGCCGGCTCTCGGCCGCGCTCACCAGGACGCTCCCGGATACTGGCGGTGGACCGACTGCAACTCGGCCAGCAGCGGCCCGAACTCCTCGGTGTGCAGGCCGGCCCGGCCGCCGGTGGCCCGCCAGTCCGCAGTGGGGACGGTCAGCTCCGCCTCCGCCAGGACGGCGGCCACCTCCTCGTCCCACGCCGGGCGCAGCCCGTCCGGCGCGACCGCGCTCCCCGCCGCGTGCAGCCGCCGCGCCGGCTCGTCGCTCTCGAACAGCTCGGCCGCGTAGGGCCAGAGCCGGTCGAGCCCGGCCTGCATCCGGCGGCGGCTCTCGGCGGTACCGCGGCCGAGTCGCACCGTCCACTGCGTCGCGTGCATCCGGTGGTACTCGACCTCCTTGACCGCCCGGGCGGCGAAGGCCGCCACCACAGGGTCGGTCGAGTGCTCCAGCGCGCCGTACAGCAGCCGGGCGTAGTGGCTGTATGCCAGTTGCCGTACGACGGTCACCGCGAAGTCCCCGCGGGGGAGCTCCACCAGCAGGGTGTTGCGGAACCGGCGCTCGGTGCGCCCGTACGCGAGGTCGTCCTCGGACCGGCCGGTGCCGTCCAGCACCCCGGCGTGCCCGAGCAGCAGCCGCGCGTGGCCCAGCAGGTCCAGGGCGATGTTGGAGAGGGCGAGGTCCTCCTCGATGGTGGGCGCCCTGGTCACCCACTCACAGAGCCGCTGGCTGAGTACCAGTGCGTCGTCGCCCAGGCCCAGCAGGTACCCGGCGAGGTCCTGGGCCGCCCGCCCCGGATCGTCAACCGTCATGGCCGTCCTGTTCGTTCAGTGGCACGTAGTACTCGGGGTAGCGGTAGGGGCGGTCGGCCGCGTTGCTGAAGAACGGGTCCTTCTCACCCGGCGAGGAGGCTCGGACGGCATCCGAGCGCACCACCCAGACGGACACCGGTTCGCCCCTGCGGGTGTACAGGTCACGGGCGTTGGCCAGGGCCATGTCCGCGTCCGCGCCGTGCACCGAACCCACGTGTTGGTGGGACAGGCCCCGGCTGGGCCGGACGAACACCTCCCACGGCGTCCGCGTCCGCTCGGTTCGCCCGCGCATACTCACCGCTCCTCCCCGTCCCGTCCCGCCGCGTAGGCGTCCACCGCCTCGCGCACCCAGGCGCCGTCCTGGTGCGCCGCCACCCGGTGGGCCAGTCGGCGGCGGGCGCAGTGCGAGCCGTCCGCGAGGACGTCCCGGAACTGCCGCCACTCGATCGGGCTGAAGTCGTAGTGGCCGCGTTCCTCGTTCCACCGGATCGCCGGATCGGGCAGTCGCACGCCGAGCCGTTCCGCCTGTGGCACGCAGTTGTCGACGAACCGCTGGCGCAGCTCGTCGTTGGTGTGCTGTTTGACGCCCCAGGCGATCGACCGGCGGGTCAGCGCCGCGCCCATCGCCGCGGCGCGTTCGTCCGCGCCGCCCGCCACCGTGTCCGGCGGGCCGAACATCAGTGCCACGGCCGGCAGCCACCAGCGCGTCACGGCGTCCTGGGCCATCTCACGCTGCTCCGGCGTGCCGCGGCAGAGCGCCCACAGCACGTCGTAGCCCTGGCGTACGTGGAACGCCTCCTCCTGGCAGACCCGTCGCATGGCGCGGGCGTACGGCCCGTAGGAGGTCCGGCAGAGCGGGACCTGGTTCACCACCGCCGCGCCGTCCGTCAGCCAGGCGATCGCGCCGGTGTCGGCCCAGGTCAGGGCCGGGTGGTTGAACGTGGCCGAGTAGCGCTGGTGACCGCTGTGCAGGGCGTCGAGCAGCTCCGCGCGGGACACGCCCAGGGTCTCCGCCGCCGAGTAGAGGTAGAGGCCGTGGCCGGCCTCGTCCTGCACCTTGGCCAGCAGGGAGGCCTTGCGGGCCAGGGTGGGTGCCCGGGTGAGCCAGGCGGCCTCAGGCTGCATGCCGATGATCTCCGAGTGCGCGTGCTGGGCGATCTGCCGCACCAGCATCCGCCGGTAGCCGTCGGGCACCGCGTCCCGGGGCTCGATCCGTTCCCCGTCGGCGAGGAGCGCCTCGAAGGCCTCGGTGACGTGAGCCGCGTCGGGCGGCTGCGCCGTGCCGGCGGGTGCGGGCTCTGCGAGCACCTTGATCACTCCTCTGCGGTCTGCTGCCGGGCGGGCAGTGCCTCCGATGGATAAGAGTCCTTCCGACGGGCGGGCAATCCCTCGGGCCGACAACCGGGGGTGTGACGAGGAACTCGCGTGCGCCAGGGATGGAGAAGCGCTGTCGGCTCCTCTGTATTCATGAAAGCCGGACGCACCCGGGAACCAGGACGCGGCCCCGGCGACCGGAGGTCCGCGGCGCACGTCCGCCGCTCCGCGCCGACGCACCGAGAGGAACAGCAATGAGCACGATCAGGGAGATGCTCGTCGAGTTGACCGGCCTGCGGGAATTCGCCGAGGGCATCGGCGACGACACCGACCTCAGCGCCAGCGGCATCGATTCGGGCGACCTGGTGCGCCTGGTCCTGCTGATCGAGCAGCGCACCGGCACCGAGGTCACCGCCGAGGACGTGGACGGGCTGGTCACCCTCGCGGACTACGAGCGGTTCGTCGCCGCCCGCAGTGCAGCCCTTCCGAACCCGGGCGCCGCCTGATGTGGCTGACCCAGCTGGTGGAACGCAACAGCCAGTGCTTCCCCGACCGGACGGCCCTGGTGGACGAGCGCCGCTCCGTCACCTGGCGCGCCTTCGAGGAGCGGACGACGGCGCTCGCCCGCGGGCTGGCCGGCCTCGGCATCCGGCCGGGCGACCGCGTCGCGCTGCTCGCACTGGACCGGATCGAGGTTCTGGAGGTCTACTTCGCGCTGGCCCGGCTCGGCGCGGTCTTCGTGCCGCTCAACCACGGCCTGACCCCGGTCGAGGTGGCCGGTGTCGTCGAGCGGACCGGCCCGGTCGCGCTGATCGGCGAGACCGCCCTGCTCGCCCGGCACCCCGACCTGCCGGTGGCGTTGCGCCTCGCCATGGAGAGCGAGGAGTTCGCGACGCTGGGCGAGGGCGACGACCGCGTCCTGCCGGACGTCCCGGACGACGCGCCGGTGGCGATCCTGCACACCTCGGCGACCACCGGCCGGGCCAAGGGCGTGACCGTCGACCAGCGCTCGTTCCGCTCGATCGCCCTCGGCTGGCTCGCGGTGGCCCGGCCCACCGAGGACATGACGCTGGTCAACTGCTGCCCGCTGTTCCACGGCAGCATGGTCGTGTCCCTGACCTACCTGGCCGCCGGGGCCACCGTGGTGCTGATCCCCGGCTTCAAGCCGCAGAGCGCACTGGCCGCGATCGAGACCAACCGCGCCACGCACGTGTGGCTGGTCCCGCAGATGCTGCGCTTCATGCTCCGGTCCAAGGCACTGGAGAGCACCGACCTGTCGACCCTGCACGAGGTGCTGTACGGCGCCGCGCCGATGCCCGTCGACATCTACGCGGAGGCCGCCGAGCGGCTCGGATGCGGGTTCCGGCAGGTCTACGGGATGACCGAGGTCGGGGGACCGTTCGTCACCCTCGGACCGGAGGAGCATCCGGCGCCGGAGAGCCGGCCCGAGCTGATCCCGGCCGGTCGGGTCATCCCGGGGATGTCGGTGCGGGTGCTGGACGCGCACGGCCGGGAGGTGGAGCCGGGCACCGTCGCGGAGGTCTGCGTACGCGGCCCGGGCGTCATGCACGGCTACTGGGAGGATCCGGCGGCCACCGCCGAGATCACGACGGAGGGCGGCTGGATCCGGACCGGTGACCTCGGCCTCGTCGACGGCGAGGGCCGGATCCACCTGGTCGACCGCAGCAAGGACCTGATCATCCGGGCCGGCCAGAACGTCTACCCCACCGAGGTCGAGCGGGCCCTGCGAGCCCATCCGGCCGTTCAGGACGCGGCGGTGGTCGGCGTGCCCGACCCCGACTACGGCGAGGTCCCGCTGGCCTTCGTGGTGGCCGGCGACGGCGTCGACGCCGCCGGCCTGCTGGCCCACCTCGCCGAGCGCCTCGCCCCGTACAAGCGCCCCCGGCGGATCGAGTTCATCGACGAGGTGCCGCGCAACCCCGCGGGCAAGGCTCTCAAGAGGCTGCTGCGCGAGCGGTGCTGAGCCCCCGGGACCGGGCGGCCGCCGAGCGGCGGCTGCTCGCGCTGCGCCCCGTCCTCGCGGCCCGGGGACTGTGGCTGGGGGTCGCCGCCGGGGAGCCGACGGCGGCTCCGGGCGGCCCCGGGGAGGAACGGCTGGCGGCGTTGATGCAGCCGGGCCGGCGGCTGGACTTCCTGGCCGGGCGTCGCGCGGCGCGCCGGGCGCTGGCCGCCGCCGGGCTCCCGGTGCGGGAGATTCCGGCCGCGGGACGCCGGCCGGTGTTCCCGCCGGGCTGCGCCGGCTCGATCAGCCACAGCGGCGGACTGGCCGTCGCCGTGGTCGCCCGCACGGGGAACCGCCCCGCGGTGGGGTGCGACCTGGAGTTCCGCGGTCTGCCGGCGGCGGCCGCGCATCTGGTGCTGAGCAGGGACGAGCAGGACTGGATGCTTCGGGCGGCCGGTCCCGCCGAGTGCGAGCGCCGGCTGCTGGTGGCCTTCTCGGCGAAGGAGGCGGCGTTCAAGGCGTTCGGTGCGCTGCTCCCGGTGTCCGAGGCGCCCGCCGGCGTGGCAGGCGTCGCGCTCCTCCCGGTGCCCGGCGGATTCCGCAGCTGGCCGCGGCGGTCGCCGCACCGCGTGCTGGCGGTGGCGGTCCACCGGGTCGGCCCGGGGGTGCTCAGCTGGACGGCCGCCGTGGCTGTCTGACGGCCCGGCCCGCCCCCTCGTCGGCGTGGTGCGGCCGGGGACGTGGGGGCCGCGCCGCCCACCCCGATCGGGGCGGCGCGGCGCGGCCCGGTGCCCGGTTACGCGGTCGCGTTGACCAGGACGGCCATGTTCCCCGCCGGGTGGCGGTTGTCGTGCAGCAGCTGGTGGGCCCGGCCGATCTCCTCGAAGCCGACCGTCAGCGACAGGCAGGGGTCGACGACACCCTGCGCGATCAGCCGGGTGACCTCGTGGGCCTGGCGGGAGTTGGCCGTGTGCGAGCCCTGCAGGCGCTTCTGGCGCATCCACAGGAAGCGCAGGTCCACGTCGCCGTTGTAGCCGGTGGTGCCGCCGCAGATCACCACCATGCCCGCGTTGTCGCACAGGTACATCGAGGTGGGGACGGTGTCCTCACCCGAGTGCTCCAGGACGATCCGCGGGGCCCGGCGCTCGCCGAGAACCTCCCAGAACCGCCGCCCGAACGCCCGCACCCCGCTCGTCCAGCGGGCCATCGCCTCCTCGTCCGAGGTGGCGGGCAGCCTGCCCCAGTGGCCGAAGTCCCGGCGGTTGATGTAGCCCTCCGCACCCAGTTCCATGCAGTACTTGCCGCGCTCGTCGCTGGAGACCACGGCGACCGGGATCCCGCCCGCCCAGCGGACCAGCTGGATCGCGATGCAGCCCACCCCGCCGGCGCCGCCCCAGACCAGGACCGGGTCGCCCGGCCGCACGGTGTGAGGCTCCCAGCCGAACAGCTGGCGGTAGGCGGTGGCCGCGGTCGCCATGTAGCAGGCGGCCGCCGCCCAGGACAGCCGCTTCGGCTTGGGGAAGCACTGGTACTCCTCGACCACGGTGAACTGGGCGAAGGACCCGAAGTTCTCCTCGTAGCCGAAGACCTTCTGCGAGGTGGAGGTGGTGGGGTCGGCGCCCAGCCGGATGTCCGCCGCGCCCTCGTCCCACTGGTTGGCCAGGATCACCACCTCGTCGCCCAGCTTGAGCTGGGTCACCCCCTCGCCGACGGCCCAGACGACGCCGGAGGCGTCCGAGCCGCCGATGTGGAAGTCCTCCACGGCGCCCCGGCGCCGCCGCGCGGCGACCACGTCCAGCGGCTCGCCGAGGGCGGCCCAGACGTTGTTGTAGTTGACACCGGCCGCCATCACCTTCAGCAGCACCTGCCCGGGACCCACCGGCGGCACGTCGACCACCTCGGTGCGGAAGGCGTCGGCCGGGCGGCCGTAGCGCTCGGGCCGGATCAGTGAGGCGTACATCCGGGCCGGGGCCTCGCCCAGCGGCGGCGCGGTGCCGAGTTCGTAGAGGTCCTTGGTCACTTCGGGCTCCTGACGGTACGGGGGAGGAACGGGGCATCAAAAACGGGGGATCAAAGGGGTGCGCGGCGCCGGGTCAGCCGGCCACCGGGTCCAGGGCGGCGGCCACGACCGCGGCGATCCGGGCCAGTGGAGCGGGCTCCGTCATCCCGTAGTGGCCGCAGTCGACGGTGTGGTCATGAAGGGTGCCGCCGACATAGGGGCGCCAGGCGTCGGCCTTCCCCGGCGTGTCCGCCGGGCCGCCGGCACCGTCCGGATCGCCGTCGGCGCTGAAGAACAGGACGTCGCCGTGGAAGACCTCGGGGTTGAACCCCGGGGAGATCAGCAGGCTGTTGCGCATGACCCGGGCGATCGAGGCGGCCTCGGCCGGCGTCACGGGCCCCGGGGCACCGCGCCGGGCCGCCTCGTCGAGCAGCTCCAGCACCCGGGTCACGTCCTGGCCCGGCTCGCCCGCCGGGACGGCCAGGCCGGCGACCCGGGCCAGCAGGGCCGCCACCTGCGCCTCCACCACGGCCGGGTCGAGCGGACGGGGGTCCGCCGGCGGGGCGTCCAGCATCGCCAGCAGCTCGACCCGCTCGCCCTCGCGCTGCAGGGCGGTGGCCATCCGGTGGGCCACCATGCCGCCGTAGGACCAGCCCAGCAGGCGGTAGGGGCCCTGCGGCTGCACCTCGCGCAGCAGGGCGAGGTAGGACTCGACCATGTCCTTGGCGTCCGCGGCCACCGGCCGGGCGCCGTCCAGGCCGAACGCCTGGATGCCGTAGACCGGTTGTGCGGGGTCGAGGAGTGCGGGCAGGCCCGAGTAGCGCCAGGCGACGCCGCCGCCGGGGTGCACGCAGAACAGCGGCCGGCGCCCGCCCGCCGCGCGCAGCGCGAGCAACGGGGCGAAGGCGTCGGGGCCGGCGCCCCCGCGGTCGGCCCGCTCCAGCAGGCCCGCGACGGTGGGGGCGGCGAGCACGGCCGCGGGCGCCACCTGCAGCACGCCGCTGCGGCGCAGCCCGGCGCACAGCACCACCGCGCGCATCGAGTCGCCGCCCAGGTCGAAGAAGTTGTCGTGGATGCCGATCGGGTCGATGCCCAGGGCTTCCTGCCACTGCCCCACAACCGCCCGTTCGCGCTCGGTACGCGGGCCGGCGTAGGCGGTGGCCAGGTGCGGCCGCGCGGCCGGCGCGCCGGCCGGCGCGGGCCGTGCGTTCTCGCCCTCCGTCTCCTCCTCGGCGGCCGGCGGAGTCGCCGCGGGCGCGTCGATCCAGTGCCGGCGGCGGTCGAAGGCGTATCCGGGCAGGGCGGTGCGGCGGCCGGCCGGGCCGGCGCCGGCCGGGGCGGCCAGGTCGACGGGCACCCCGGCGGTCCACAGCCGGGCCAGGGCCTCGGTCAGCACCTGGGTGTCGGGCCGCTCCGCCCGGGCGTGACGCATCGTCGCCACCGTGGTCGGCGGCGTGCCGGGCAGCGCGACGCGGGCCAGCTTCGCCAGGACGTCGCCGGGGCCGATCTCCACCAGCAGCGGTGCGTCGCGCTCCCACAGTCGGGCGATCCCGTCGGCGAACCGGACGGTGTGCCGGGTGTGGTCGAGCCAGTGCTGGGGTGAGCACGCCTGCTCGTCCGTCACCCAGTCACCGGTGACGTTGGTGACGTACGGGATCCGGGGCGGGCACAGCGTGACGCCGCGCAGCGCGTCCGCGAAGCCGCCGAGGACCGGGTCCAGCACGTGCGAGTGGGCGGCGGCCGGCATCCGCAGCCGCCGGTGGGGCACGCCGCCGGCGGCCAGCCGGCGCTCCAGCGCGGCCACCGCCTCCTCCCGCCCGGCGACGGTGCACGCGGCGGGGCCGTTCACGGCGGCGAGCGACAGCTCCGGGCCGAGGTGCCCGCGCAGTTCGGCCTCGCCCAGTTCGACGCTGACGGTCGCTCCGCCGGCGGAGGCGATCAGCCGGATCCGCTCGGCCACCAGCGGCAGCATCTCCTCCAGCGGCAGCACCCCGGCCAGGCAGGCGGCGGTGTACTCCCCGAGGGAGTGGCCGAGGAGGGCGTCCGGCCGCACCCCGCGGGCGGACATCAGGGTGGCCAGCGCGTACTCGGTGACCACCAGCGAGATGAAGGCCTCCGCGCTGCCGGGTTCGGTGTGCTCGTACAGGGCGGTGCGCAGGTCGCGCCCGAGGACGGGACGCAGGATCCGGGCACAAGTGTCGACCGCGTCCCGGTAGTCGGGGAAGTCCCGGTACAGCTGCGCGCCCATGCCGACGTACTGGGTGCCGCCGCCGGGCAGCAGGAAGGCGACCGCCGGGGCCGCGCCCGGGCGCGCCGGCGGGAGCGGGACCGGCGGCCGGCGCAGCTGGGCGGCGGCGTCCGCGGTGGTGGCGGCGACCACCGCGGTCCGGTACGGCATGGCGGGCCGCTCGGCGTACAGGGTGTGGGCCACGTCGGCGAGTTCGGTGCCGGGGCGGTCGTCCAGGTGCCGGGCGAGGAGCGCCGCCTGGCCGACCAGGGCGCCCGGGGTACGGGCGGAGAGCGGGAGCACCCGCCAGCGCGGCTCGGGTCCGGGTGCGGTCGGCCGCGGGGCCGGCGCGGCCGGGGCCTCCTCCAGGATGACGTGCGCGTTGGTGCCGCCGACGCCGAAGGCGCTGACGGCGGCCCGCCGCGGCTCGGCGCCGCGCGGCCACTCCTCGGCGGCGGTCGGCACCCGGAACGGGCTCGCGGCGAAGTCGATCAGCGGGTTGGGCGCGTCGAAGTGCAGGTTCGGCGGGATCGTGCGGTGCTCCAGGGCGAGGACGGCCTTGACGAAGCCGGCCATGCCGGCGGCGGCGCCGAGGTGGCCGATGTTGCTCTTGACCGACCCGAGGGCGCAGAACTGCCGGCGGTCGGTGCTCTCCCGGAACGCCCGGGTCAGCGCTGTCACCTCGATCGGGTCGCCGATCCGGGTCGCGGTGCCGTGCGCCTCCACGTACCCGATCGACTCGGCCGTCACGTCGGCCATGGCCTGGGCCGCCAGGATCGCCTCCAGCTGGCCCTCGGTGCTCGGCGCGGTGAACCCCACCTTGCGGTGGCCGTCGTTGTTCACGGCCGAGCCCCGGATCACGGCCCTGATCCGGTCCCCGTCGGCCAGCGCGTCCGCCAGCCGCTTGAGGACGACGACGCCGACGCCGTCGCCCGAGGACGTCCCGGCGGCCTGCGCATCGAAGGGGCGGCAGCGGCCGTCGGGGGAGAACGGGCCGTCCGGGAGGTAGTGGTAGCCGAGCATCGCCGACGGGTTCAGCGAGGCCGCCGCCGCCAGTGCCAGGTCGCAGGAGTGGTCCAGCAGTGCCTGGCAGCCGGTGTGGATCGCCACGAGCCCGGTCGAGCAGGCCGTCTGCAGCGACACGCTCGGGCCGGTCAGGTCGAGCTCGTAGGAGATCCGGGTGGCCAGTGTGCCCAGCGAGTTGGCCGTCGCGGCATGGACCAGCGCCACCGAGCCGGGCCGGCCGGCGAACCGGGGGTGGACGTGCGCGGGGTAGTACCGGCTGTCGCCCGCGCCGGCGAAGACCCCGACGGTCAGGCCGGGGTGCCCGCCCGCGTAGCCGGCCTCCTCGAGCGCGTGGTACGCGCACTCCAGCATCAGCCGCTGCTGGGGGTCGACCAGGGCCGCGTCGGCCGGGCTCCAGCCGAAGAACGCGGCGTCGAACCGGTCGATGCCCTCCACCACCGAGGCCATCCGGACCAGCTGGGGGTCGCTCAGGTCGGCCGGGTCACCGCCGGCGGCGAGGAACTCCTCGTCGGTCACGGGGCGGACGGCGTCCCGGCCGGCCACCAGGTTCTCCCAGAACTCCTCCACCGTGTCGGCACCCGGCAGCCGGGCCGCCATGGCGACCACGGCGACGGCGCTGTCGGGCTCGTAACCGCTGTCGGGCCCGTAGCGGCCCGGGTCGGTCTCATCCATCGTTCTCGGTCCTCGTCCTCGCTCGGGTGGTACGGGTCCGTGCGGCCTGTCGGCGCTGCGCCTGCTGCCGGGCCCGGGCCAGGGCGCCGCCCGGCGCGTCCCCGGGCGCCCCGCCCTCGCCGGCGTCCGCCGCGGCCTCCGGCCGGGTGCCCTCGCCGGCCTCGCCGCGCGCGGCGAGGTGCCGGGCCAGCGCCCCGACCGTGGGGTGCTCGAACAGGTCGAGCACGCTCAGGTCGCAGCCCAGCTCCCGGTTGACCGCCGTCTGGACGGCCACCAGCAGCAACGAGGTGCCGCCGAGGTCGAAGAAGCTCATCTCCGGTGCCACCTCGTCCCGGCCCAGCACCCGGCACCAGACGGCGGTCAGGGCGTCCGCCAGCTCCCGGCGCCGGGCGTCGCCCGCGCCCGTCGGCGAGGCGGCCGTGACGGCTCGCGCCGAGCCGGCCGCGCGCAGCACCCAGTGCCCGGCCGCACCGGCCAGGCGGGCGGCCTCGGCCGCGCCGTGCTGGACGGCCGAGATGTCGGCGCCCTCGCGCAGCTCCACCCGGCCCGCGAGCCGGTGCACCGGGCGCGCCCGGTCGAGCACGTGCCCTCGCACCCAGGCCGCGCGCCGGTCCACGCCGATCAGCAGGTGCGGCCCGGGCAGCGAACGCGCCAGGTCGAACGAGCGCAGCCCGTCGTCCTCCTCCAGCACCCGGTAGCCGCGTGCCTCGGTCAGTGCCTTGAGGGCGTAGCCGCGGCTCATGCCGATCTCGGCCCACATGCTCCAGGCCAGGCTGCGGGCGTCCGTCCCGTTGCGGCGCTGGTGGACCGCCAGGGCGTCCAGGAAGGCGTTGGCCGCGGCGTAGGCGCCGTTCATGGAGCCGCCGAAGAAGCCGTTGACGGAGGAGAACGAGAGGAACGAGGGCGCCGCGTACTCGGTGGCCAGCCGGTGCAGCACCCAGCCGCCGGTGATCTTCGCGGCGAGTGCGGCCCGCCAGCGGGTCAGGTCGAGGTCGGCGGCGGCGCCCTGGTCGAACTCGCCGGCCAGGTGCAGGACGCCCGCCAGCGGCAGGGACCAGGCGGCGGCGGCCTTGTCCACGGCCGCGCGGACCTGCGCCGGATCGGTGATGTCGGCCGCCTCGTACCGCACGTCGCCCTGCTCGCGCAGTGCCCGGTAGGTCTCGACCCGCCGGTCGCCCGCGGCGCCCGGGGCCGCCGGGGCGTCCCAGGACCGCTCGGGCGGCAGGCCGGTGCGGCCGACCAGCAGGAGGCGGGTGCCCGGCGTCTTCAGCAGGTGCCCGGCGATCCGGGCGCCCAGCTCGCCGAGCCCGCCGCTGACCAGGAGGAAGCCCTCGGGGGCGGCCGGTTCGGAGCGCGGCGCCGGCTCGGGCAGCGGGGCCAGCCGGCGGATGTAGCGTGCCCCGGCCCGGTAGGCCACCTCCGCGTCCGCCACCGGGGCGGAGGTCTCGGTGAGGATCAGTTCGGCCATCCGGTCCGGTGCGGAGGCGGGGAGGTCCAGGCAGGCGGCGGCCAGCCAGGGCAGTTCCTGGCGCAGGCTCAGCAGCAGACCGCCGGCGGCGGCGTGGGCGTAGCCGGGGCGGTCCTCGGGCAGGACGTCCCGGGCGTCCGCCGTCACCAGGTGCAGCGTCGGCCGTTGCCCCGGCCGGTGCGCCGCGGCCAGTGCCTGGGCCAGGCAGAGCAGGCTGTCGGCGCTGTCGCGCTGTGCGCAGAGCAGGGCCTCGACGGAGTCGGGCTCGGCCGTACCGGTGCCCAGCGCGCCGAGGTGGACCACCGCGTCCACCGGGCGGTCGTCGCGGTCGAGGGCGGCCAGCAGGCGCCGGTGGTCCTCGGGCGCGTCGGGCCGCAGGTGGTAGCGGGCGGCGTCGAGTCGCTCGAAGGCCTCCGCGGCGGCGGCCACGGTGGCCCGGCCACCGCCGCGTCGCAGCCGTTCGGCGAGGGCATCGGCGGTCTCCACGGAGAGCGGGTCGGAGCACGCAAGCACCAGGGTGTGCCGCGCCGGGGGCGCCGGCCGGTGCTGCTGCTCGGCGCGCTGCCACACCGGGCGCAGGAACCAGTCGGGCACGGTGGCCGCGGTGCCGAGCAGCAGCTCCGAGCGGCGGGCGATCTCGTCGAACTCGCCGGCCTCGAAGCGCCTGCGCAGTTGGGTGCGCTGGATCTTGCCGATCTCGGTCTTGGGGATCGCCTCGCCGGGTACCGGCAGCAGGTGGGCGGGGCTGACGCCGATCTCCCGGCCGACCTTGCCGCGGATGGCCCGCAGCGCCTGGGCGACGTCCTGTCCGGGCTCCAGACGGACGAACAGCGCCAGCTCGTCGGTGCCCGCCGCGGGGTCGGTGCGCACCGCGCAGGCCGCGGTGAAGCTACGCACCACGAAGGGCAGTTGCTCGACGCAGGCCTCGATCTCGTGGCTGTAGTGGTTGACGCCGTTGACGATGATGACGTCCTTGGCCCGGCCGGTGATGTGGAGCTCGCCGGCCCGCAGGAAAGCCAGGTCCCCGGTCTCGAACCAGCCCTCGGCAGTGAAGGACGCGGCGTTGGCAGCCGGGTTGTCGTGGTAGCCCGAGGTCACCGAGGCGCCGCGGACCTGGAACCGGCCGACGGTGCCTTCGGGCACCACCTGCTCCCGCTCGTCCACCACCCGCATGGCGAACCCGGGGTAGGGCAGCCCGCAGCTGACGAAGCCGTCCTCGCCGGCGCCGGGTGCGGCCGCCAAGGAGGTGTCGGTGACCACCGAACAGGTCTCGGACATCCCCCAGCCAGGGTGCATCACGGTGCCCGGCATCCCGAACGGAGCCAGGGAGGTGAGGAAGCTGCGGGCGGTGGCGGCCACCACCACCTCCCCGGCGTTCATCACCAGGCGCATCGGGGAGAGGTCCCAGCGGCGGTCGGCCATCCGGTGGGCGTGCTCCCCGAGCAGTCCGAAGGCGAAGTTGGGTGCCCAGGTGACGCTCACCCGGTGGCGGTCCGCCAGGTCCATCCAGCGCAGCGGGTCCTGAAGAATCCACGAGGTGGGCGCGTGGACCTGGCGGCAGCCGAGGTAGAGGTCGCGCAGGTGGAACATCACCACGCCGGTCACGTGGTCCAGCGGGATCCAGTTCAGCGAGACGTCGTCCTCGGTGAGCCCGTTGACCGCGACCGCCGCCGCGGTGCGGGCCAGCACGTTGCGCTGGTCGAGCCGGACGGCCTTCGGCAGGCCGGTGCTGCCCGAGGTGAGCAGCATCAGGAAGTCGTCCTCGGGCCGGGCCGGGTGCCACTCCCCGTCGGGCGGCCCGTCCCGCAGGGCGTCCACGGTGGCCAGCCGCAGGCCCGGCCAGTCCCGCCGCGCGGCCAGCTCGCGCAGCCCCGCCTCGCTCCCGGCGGAGGTGAGGACCCACGGCCGGTCGAGCATCCGCCAGACGCCCTCCAGTTTGGCCACCGCGGCCGACGCGGCGCGGTAGGAGCCGGGCACGGTCAGCGGCACGGTCACGAATCCGCCGAGGACGCAGCCCCACAGGGCGGCCAGGAAGTCCTCGGTGTCCTCGCACTGGAGGATCACCCGGTCGCCGGGGCGCAGGCCGCGCAGGCGCAGCCCGCCCAGTACCCGGGAGGCCTCCTCGGCCAGGCTCGCGTAGCTGCGGCGCACCTCGGTGCCGTCGGCCCGGACGTGCACCGCCTCGGCCCGCGGGCCGCCGCTCGCGGCCCGGCGCAGGGCCTCGGCCCAGGTCGCCACGGTCGGTTCGGGCAGCGCGGGGCCGATGCTGATCGAGGGGACGCCGCCGGCCGGGGCGGGCGCGGGCGTGCCGTCGGCCGCGGGGCGGCGCGGGACGGCGGAGCCGGTGTGCCGGCGGCCGAGCGGCTCGGTCTCCTCCTCCAGTTCCACGGTGGCGGCCACGACCTCGGGCAGCGCGGCCAGCGCGGCCTGCCAGCGGGCGGCCGGATCCGCGTCGATGCGTGGCAGGCCGTCCAGCGCGGTCGCGGTGTCCGGCAGGCCGTCCCCGGTGCGCGGCAGGTCGGTTACGGCCACCAGCCGCGGGGCCCGGGCCGGGTCCGGTGCGGTGCGCAGCAGCGCCTGCGCGGCCTGCTCCACGGCGCCCGTGCGGGTGAGCACCACCAGCACGGTCGGCCGCCCCGCCTCCCCCTCGGCGGGCGGCAGCACCAGGCAGTCCCGGATGTCCGGGCAGGCCAGCACGGCCTGCTCCAGCGGCCCCGGGTCGAAGGCCTCGACGGCCGCCGCACCGGCGCCGGCGGGCCGCCGGGCGGGCGCCGGCAGCGCGCTGATCCGGATCGTGGGATCGGCGGCGACGGCGGTCAGCAGCGCGTGCAGGGAATCGGCCAACTCCCTTACGGTGTCGGCGTCGAACAGATCGGTGCGGTATTCGATGTGGCAGCCGAGTCCGGCGGGGGACCCGTCCTCGCCGGTGCGCTCCAGCACGTCCACGAAGAGGTCGAACTTCGCCGTCCCGGTCGGACTCGGTGTCAGGGCGGCCTGCTGGGAGCCGAGCCGCAGGACGGCCGCTTCGTTGTTCTGCAGTGCCAGCATCACCTGGAAGAGCGGGTGCCGGGCCGCGGAGCGTGGCGGGTTGAGGTCCTCCACGAGCCGGTCGAAGGGCAGCTCCTGGTGGTCGAACGCCGCCAGGTCGAACGCGCGCACGCGGGCGAGGAGTTCGCTGAATTCCGGATCCCCCGAGGTGTCGGTGCGCAGCACCAGGGTGTTGGTGATCAGCCCGATCAGGTCGTCCAGCGCCGGCTCGTCGCGCCCCGCCACCGGGGTGCCGAGCGGGATGTCCGTGCCGGCGCCGGACCGGGTGAGCAGGGCGGCGACTGCGGCCTGCAGCACCATGAAGAGGCTCACGCCGTACCGCTCGGCCAGCCGCAGCAGGGCGCGGTGCAGGTCGCCGTCGACGTCCACGGCCAGGCCGCCGCCGCGCCCGGCGGGCTGCGCCGGGCGCGGCCGGTCGACCGGCAGCGGGAGTTCCTCGGGCAGGCCGGCCAGCGCCGTGCGCCAGAACGCGCCCGCCTGCTGGACAGGCGAGTCGTCGACCGCCGGTTCGTCGAGCAGCGCGCGCTGCCACAGGGCGTAGTCGGCGTACTGGACGGCGAGCGGCCGCTCCCAGCGTGGCGCGCGGCCGTGCGAGCGGGCGGCGTACGCAAGGGAGAGGTCCTCGGCCAGCGGGCGCAGCGACCAGCCGTCGGCGGCACTGTGGTGCAGGACCAGGACCAGCACCTGAGCGCCCGGGCGGTCGCCGTACAGGCCCGCCCACAGCGGGGTGTCACGGGTGAGGTCGAAGGGGTGCCGCTCGGCCGCGGCCACGTGGGCGTCGACCTCCCCGGCCGGGCAGTCGACCACCTGCAGGGTCGGGCGTACGGTGCCCGGCGGCCGGATCTCCTGGTAAGGGGAGCCCTCGTGCTGCGGCAGCACCGTGCGCAGACTCTCGTGCCGGTCGGTGAGGTCGGCGAGCGCCGCCCGCAGGGCCTCCGGGTCGATCGTCCGGTCGACCCGGACGACCAGGGGGATGTTGTAGGTGGCCGAGGCCGGGTCCAGCTGGTTCAGGAACCACATGCTCTGCTGGGCGGAGGAGAGCGGGATCAGTTCGGGGCGCTCGGTCGCCACCAGGGCGGGGCGGGCCGCCGGGGCGCCGGGGCGTCGCCCGTCCAGCCGTGCGGCGATCCCGGCCGGGGTCGGCGTGCCGAAGACCGCGGACATCGGCACCGCCACGCCGGTCCGCGCGCGCAGTCCGGCCAGCAGCCGCCCGGCGAGCAGCGAGTGGCCGCCGAGATCGAAGAAGCTGTCGTGGACGCCGACCGTGCCCTCGGGCAACTGCAGCACTTCCTCGTACAGGCGGCAGACCAGCGCCTCGGCGGCCCCGGCGCCGGCCCGGCTGCCGGTGCCGGCCCCGGCGAAGTCGGGGGCGGGCAGCGTCCGGACGTCCAGTTTGCCGTTGGGCGTCAGCGGCAGGGCGGGCAGCAGGACGCAGGCACCCGGCACCATGTACTCCGGCAGCAGCCCGGCGAGGTGGGACCGGAGCTCGGCCGGCGCCGGTGAGGAACCCGGCCCCGCCACGGCGTAGGCGACCAGCATCCGGTCCGTACGGCCGGCCGCCTCACGGGCGACCACGGCGGCCTGGACGACCCCGGGGTGGCGCAGCAGGGCGGCCTCGACCTCGCCGGGTTCGATCCGGAACCCGCGGATCTTCACCTGCTGGTCGGCGCGCCCCGCGTACTCCAGCGTGCCGTCGGCCGCCCGGCGGGCCAGGTCGCCGGTGCGGTACATCCGTTCGCCGGGCGGGCCGAACGGGTCCTGGGGGAAGCGCTCGGCGGTGAGCTCGGGCCGGTTCAGGTAGCCGCGGGCCAGGCCCGGGCCCGACACGTACATCTCGCCCGTCCAGCCGGGCGGGACCGGTTGGAGGTACCCGTCCAGCAGGTGGACCCGCAGGTCCGGCAGCGGGGTTCCGATCACGCTGCGCCCGCCGCCCTCCTCGACCAGCGCGCGGGTGACGCGGTGGTGGGTGACGTGCACGGTGGTCTCGGTGATGCCGTACATGTTGACCAGGGCGGGCGTCTCGTCCCCGTACCGGTCGGTCCAGGGGCGCAGGTGCGCGGGCTCCAGCGCCTCGCCGCCGAACACCACGTAGCGCAGGGCGAGCGGCTCGGCGCCGGTGTCGGCCTCCGCGTCGGCCTGGATCAACTGCTGGAAGGCGGAGGGGGTCTGGTTGAGCACGGTGACCCGTTCGCGGCGCAGCAGTTCCAGGAGGTCCGCGGGCGAGCGGGTGACGGCCTGCGGCACCACGACGAGCCGGCCGCCGTGCAGCAGCGCGCCCCAGAGCTCCCAGACCGAGAAGTCGAAGGCGTACGAGTGGAAGAGTGTCCAGACGTCCTCGGGGCCGAAGGCGAAGTGTGCGGCGGAGGTCTCGAACAGCCGCACCACGTTGGAGTGCGGGATCTGCACGCCCTTGGGGCGGCCGGTGGAGCCCGAGGTGTGGATGACGTAGGCGATGTCCTCCGGGGCGGCCGCGCCGCTCCCCGGGCCGAGGTCGGCGGGGGAGCGTGCGGCCAGGTCACGGCCGATGGCGGGGTCGTCCAGCACGACCGCGGGGATGCCGGCCGCCGCCCGCAGGGGAGCGGTGCCGGAGTCGGTCACCAGCAGGGCGGGGGCGGCGTCGGTGCAGACGGTCAGCAGCCGCTCCATCGGGTAACCCGGGTCCAACGGCAGGTATCCGGCACCGGACTTGAGCACCGCGAGCAGGGCGGTGACCAGTTCGGCGGAGCGCGGCAGGGCGAGGGCCACCAGCGTGCCAGGGGCCGCGCCGCGCTCGGTCAGCAGCCGGGCGAGCCGGTTGGCGCGGGCGTTCAGCTCCCGGTAGCTGAGGTCGGTCCCTTCGCAGGTGACGGCGATGGCCTCGGGGGTGCGCGCGGCCTGCGCCTCGAAACGCGCGGAGAGGGTGGCGTCGGCGGGGGGCGGCACCCGCCGGTCGGTGGACGGGACGGGCTGCTCACCGGGCTTCAGCAGGCTGGTCGCCGAGAGTGCGAGCTCCGGCGGGGCGTCGGCGAGTCGCTCCAGCAGGAGGAGGAAGCGCTCCTGGTGGTCGGCCAGTTCCGCCGCGGTGTAGAGCGCCGGATTGGCGTCGAAGTCGATCCGCAGCCCCGAACCGGACGGCCCCGGGCGGACGGTGATCGTCAGGTCCTCGACCACGCCGCCGGTCAGGTGGCCCGCGGTGGCGGGGTGCTCACCGAAGCGCAGGTCGTGGGAGAACGGCACGAGGTTGAGCACCGGACCGTACAACGGCCTTCCGCTGCCCAGGAGTTTGAGGTCACGGCGGAGGTCCTCGCCACGGTACTGCTGGTGCCTGCGGACCTCGCGCAGTTCGGCCGCCGTCGAGCGGACCAGGTCGGCGACGGAGGCGCCGGGTGCTACCGCGACCCGCAGCGGGAGGATGTTCGACACCGTGGCGGGAGCCCGCAGGGCCGCTGATCCGGGGCGGCTCATGGTGGTCACGCCGAGCACGACGTCCGGGGCGCCGGTGGCCCGGTGCACGTACCCCGCCGCCGCCGCCAGGAAGAGGTCGGCGCGCCCGCCACCCAGGCGGGCGGCGGCGGCCGTCAGCCTTTCGCCGGCCGGGCCGTCCAGATCGGTGGTGCGGCGCAGGAAGGGCGCGGAAGGCGGCGCGGCGCCGTCGGCGAGGGTGGCGATCTCGGGGGCGTCGGCGAACCGCTCCGTCCAGTAGGCGCGGTCCCGGTCGAAACGGGCCGAGGCGCGGTAGGCGCTCTCCTCCTCGACCAGTAGGCGGCTCGGCGGGAAGGGGCTCGGTGCCGGCTCCTGCCCGCTCGCCAGCGCGGTGTAGACCGTGGCGAGGCGCTGGAAGACCAGGGTGAAGGCGTATCCGTCGAGCAGGATGTGATGGGCCCTCAGGTACCAGAACCAGTGGTCCGGTCCGGCCTTGAGGAGCGCGCAGCCGAAGAGCGGCCCCTCGGTCAGTTCGACCGGGTTCAGCAGATCCTCGCGCATCCACGCCAGGGCGGCCGCGCGCGGATCGCGTTGCGGACCGACGTCCACCAGTCGCAGGTCGAGGACGGCCTCCGGTGCCGTCGTGGCCTGCGGCCCCTGTGGCGTATCGGTGAGGCGCAGACCGAAGGTGTCCGCCTCGCCGATCGTGCGGCGAAGGGCCCGTTCGAAGATCCCGCTGTCGACCGGGCCGTGGATCTCGGCGTACTCGCCCGTGTTGTAGACGCGGTTCGTCGGGTCCAGCTGCTGTCCGTACCAGACGCCCAACTGCGCGTCGGTGAGCCCGGGCGGACGGGGGGCGGTGCGCTGCGCCGGTGCGGGGGAGGGGGATCGGTCGCGGTCCTGAAGCACGATGCATCGTCCTAGGTCGAAAGCGGGCCGAGGCCGGGCAGGGCCCGGCGCCGGGCGGCAGGGAGCCGCAGCGGCCGGCTGGGGTGGAGGCGGGCGGCCGGCTCGTACGTGTGCGGCTGCCGCTCCGGCGGAGGATTCGCAGGTGGTCGGCAGGCTTGGATCCGGTGCACGGGGACACGCGGCGGCCCGCAGTTCGGCGGGGCCGCAATCCCCTGGCCGGAGGCGAATCGGCGCCGGCGATTTCCGCCCCGCGCACAGTCGTGGTCCTGTTCGCCCTCGAAGGCAGCGCGGAGGGACACCGGCGTCGAGCAACCGCCGTGGAATCGCCCTGGCGCGGCACCGCCCGGCGGGGAAGGTGGAGGCCGACTCGGCCCCCGGACGCACATTCAACCCTTTGTGCCCGGTGGATTTCAAGAGCGGTCGGGAATGCGCCGGAGTGCGCCCCTCGTGCGCGGGCCGTGTTCCGTCGGGTGCCCGCGGCCCGGTGGTCCCGGGGTCTCCCCTGCGGGACGGTGCATCTGAGCGGTGACGTACCGTCAGTTCCGTTGCTCCGTCATATCCCCTCTGACCTGCATGAACACTGCCCCGTGCGGGAGGCGGGGGCGGGTCGGGATATGCCCGTGGCGCTTGTGGCCCCCTTGAAAAGAAGACCGGACTCCGCTTGACTGATGCGACATGCCCACCTCACCCGGCGGTGAGGGGGCTGGTCGGCGTACGTCACTTCAGGTGTACCAGCCACTCGGGGGGAAACCAGTGGAAAGCCGCACCGCCAATGGCGGCATGCCGTGGACCGGGTCAGTCGTTCGCTCCTCGGAAAAGACCGGTGGAGATCCTTCGGCTGCCATCAAGAGTTCATCCAGATATGGGTTTTGAATTCATTCGCCCTGCGTCGAATCTCTTCCCCGGCACGGGATGAGAAGCGGCGACGGTGCGTCGACCCGGCCGGAAACCGCCGGATTCCGCGTCGACCCGTGCGGACGCCGGCCGTCCCGAGCGACTCCTTGGGCCGGCCACCGACCGGTGGGCGGGGCCCGGTCGCGCCACTTCCTGTTCCGCCCGCCTCCGGGCGCCCACCGACGACGGACGCCCCGAGATTCCGAACGGCCGCAGTTCCGAATGGCCGCAGTTCCGAACGGCCGCAGTTGGGAACCGCCGCAGTTCCGTACGACCCAGTCCCGTACGACCCACCGACCGGCGAAGACGATGAAAGGCCAGTGGAGAATGCACCGCAAGTTGTCCCCGGCGGAGACGCTGTACGTCAGCGCCTCACGGAGCAGGGCCGTGCTCACCTGCCAGATCCGCGGTGACGTCGACGAGAAGCTGCTGACGGCGGCCTTCGACGTGAAGGTCGCCCGGCACCCCTCGCTGCGCAGCCGGGTCGGACTGGTCGACGGCGCCCCCGCCCTCGTGCCGTTGGCGGGCGAGGCACCGGCCCTGCTGGTCCGGCAGGCCGGTCCGAGCGCCTTCGCCGAGGAGATGAACACCCCGCTTTCGGCGGACGGTCCGCTGGTCCGCGCCGTCCTGCTCCGGGGGAGCGGCGAGCACACCTTCGTCCTGAGCGTGGACCACACCGTCACGGACGGCCACAGCGCGCTCGCCCTGCACGACGCACTCTGGCGGACCTATGCCGAACTCGCGGACGGCGCCGAACCGCCTGACGCGCGGCAGGAGCGCTGGCCGGACGCCGCCACGGACCTCCTCCCGCCCTGCTCGGCAGCGGAGATCGCGGAGCACCTCGCCCGCCGCGTCGAACAGTCGAAGCGCGGTCCGATCGCCTTCCTGCCGTACGAAGCGGCGGTCGCGGGCGCCGGGCCGGGCGGCGACGGGACGGGGCAACGGGTCCAGGTGCAACGCGTGCTTCTCGAATCCGAGGCCACCGCGCGCCTGGTCCGCTACGCACGGGCCGCCGGCCTCTCGGTGCACGGCCTGGTGAGCGGCGCCCTGCTGGTGGCCCTGCGACGCCGGATCGGCGGCCTGCCCGGACCGCGGGCCCTGGGGTGCCTGTCGCCCGTCGACCTGCGCGGCCGGGTGAACCCACCGATCGGCCGCGAGGTGATGATTCCGGCCGTCACGGGGTTCCTGGACATCCTGGAGGTGCGCGCCGACGACGACCCGTTGGAACTCGGACGCGAGGTCCTCGCCCACCTGCGCACGGCCATCGAGCGGGGCGACTTCGTCCCGGAGACCCACATCCTGCCCGAGGTGATCGGAAACCCGGCCCTCCTGGCCACCAGCCTCATCGTGACCAACCTCGGCAGCGTGCCGGGCCCGCCGGCCCCACCAGGGCTGGAACTCACCGGAATGCGCCTGATCCCCGTCCGGGAGCAGTACTACCCGCAGGCCGGGCAGGGGCCGCTGATGGCCTGCGTGACCTCCTTCGACGGCCGACTCGCCATCGAACTCCCTTACAGCACGGAGTGTTTCGGACACGGGCAGATCGCCGGGATCCGCGCGGACGTGGAGGCGGCCCTGCTCGCCTTCACGGACCGCCACGGCGACGACGACGCGGCGACGGTGGGGTAGCAGCGTGCCTACGATGACACCGGCCCTCCGCCCCGACGGCACTCGCGCCCGCGCCGTCGAACGCAGTCACCCGGCCGCAGTGCCGAAGGAGCGCGGCCGGGCCGCGAGCGCCCCGCACGAGCGAGACGTCGCGGCGCTGCTGTCGCGGGCCAAGGCCGGTGACCACCGGGCGGTCAACGACCTGCTGCTGCACGTCGCGTCCTTCGTCACGCAGCTCTGCGTCCCGATCGCCCGGGAACACAGCGCGGACGCCGCACAGGACGCGATGCTCGCGATCTTCCGCGGCGTCCAGGGGTTGCGTGACCCGACCGCCTTCTACGGCTGGGTCCGCGCGGTGACCGTACGGGAAGCGGTTCGCACCTCCAACCGGCTGAAGCAGACGGGAACCCCGACGGACGTCCTTCCCGACCTCGTCCAGGACGCCAACCCCTTGGTCGCTGTGCACATCTCCGACGTGATGGAGCGTCTGCCCGACCACCACCGCCAGATCCTCACCCTGCGTGCCGTCTACGGCCTGAGCGAACAAGAGATGGCGGCAACCCTCGGCCTGCCGGTCGGCACCGTACGCTCCCGCCTGCACCGCGCCCGCCGCAGCTTCGACACCGCGTGGCACCGGTGTTCCGCCTGACGCCCGCCTGGTTCCGCCTGACGCCCGCCCGCCGACCTTCTCGTCACGGCTCTCCCGCAGTTCGCCCCCAGGACCGGGATCGCCTTCGCGTTCGCTAAAACTCCCGGGGCGGGACGTCGGACCGCCGTTCCTGGACTGTCGGACGGGTGCCAGGAGGGGGCCCGACGCCCGCTCCGGTCCGGGGCCGCAGCAGGCCGGACCGGCGGCCGGGGGTCGGCATCGCTTGAGTCCCTGTCGGTCCACGGCCGGTGGAGGAGTTCGACGTCGAACTCTTCGAACGCCTGCACCCGCGTCCTGAAGCCTGCGCCGCCTTCGGACGCGGCCGCGTCCGCGGTCCCCGGGTCCCGGTATCCGCCCGGCCCGGACCCCTCCACGGGAGACGCCGGACAGCCCCCGGCCCGATCTCGGGGCCCTTGTCCGGCGGGCCGCGTCGGACGGCCGGTTTCCGGCCGGTCGGCCGATCGCCGACCCTCCTGGCGCGAGCACCTCCCGGGACGCGGGAGAATGGGTGCCATGACCGATGACCACACCGCAGCCGACGTGCCGGCCGACGCGCCCAGGACCGCCGTCGAGCGCCGGCAACAGCTCCTGGAGACCATCCGCCGGGACGGCGGCGCCTTCGACTGGCGCCGCGCCCGGGAGACCTACCGGGTGTACCCCGATCCTCGCCTGGTCCGCCGCGATCTTGAGCAACTGCGCAAGGCCGGCTTGCTGGTGCGCCTGGACACGGGTGAGTACCAGGCCGGTTAGGCCCCGCAGACGCCGGGTGGGCACCGCGTCACCGAGTGGGGACCGGCCGGCCGGAAGTCCGCCGACCGGCGGTGCAGTGAGAGACGTCGGAGTGAGGCCGCCGCCGCGCTCGCCCTCGGGGGCGGCCGCGGCGGCGGTCCTGTACCCGTACCCGGCGCCTGCCGGAGGCTGCCTGCCCGGCCGCCGCCGGGTGGCTCGCCCGTCCGCGAGGGCGCCCCGGCGCATGCCGCTCCGGGGTGACCGGCCGTCAGGAGGACGGCGGTCGAGCGGCGGGGGCCGGGAGCTGCCGAGTCGGCTGCCGGACGACGAGGGTGCTGTGCGACGAGGGTGCAGGTGCGGGCGCGGTCCGGAGGGTGACGAGGTCGAGGGCCTCGGCGTCCCGGCTGCCGGGCGGACCGCTGCACAGGATCAGTCAGAGGCCGTCGTCCTCGGTGAGCCGGGCGGTCTCCGGGTCGTCCGGGAGGCGCCCTTCGGCCTCTCCCGGTGCCCGGCCGAGATCGAGCGGGCCTGCTCCCGACGGGGGCGCGGTGCGTGAGGCGGACGGGCACCAGCGCCGCCACGGGTGAACCAGGTGCCGTCAGGAGCCGGTGACGGCCTCGGCCAGCAACCGGGCGGCCCGGGTGAGCCGGTGCGGGGGCAGTGCGCCGTAGCCCAGGGCGAGGGCGGGCGGGCCGGGCCGCAGACGCATGGGGGCGACCGCCTCCACCCGGACGCCGGCCGAGGCGGCCCGCGCCACCGTCAGGTCCTCCGCCGTCCCAGGCGGCAGTGCGAGGTAGAGGTGCAGGCCGGCCGCGACGCCGTGCACGCCGGCCGCGGGCAGGTGCTCCCGCAGGCCGTCCAGCAGCGCGTCGCGGCGCCGGTGGTACTGGGCCCGGACGGTGCGCAGGTGCCGGTGGTAGCCGCCCCCGGAGAGCAGCTCCGCGAAGGCCAGCTGTTCGATCACGCCGGTGCCGAGGTCGGCGTAGTGCTTGGCGTGGTGGAAGTCGGGGGCGAGCGCCGGGGGGAGGAGCGCCCAGCCGAGCCGCAGGCCGGGCGCGAGCGACTTGCTGAGCGAGCCGAGGTGGATCACCAGGTCCGGGGCGAGGCCCTGCAGGCAGCCGACCGGTTCGCGGTCGTAGCGGAACTCGGCGTCGTAGTCGTCCTCCACCACGTACCCGCCGGTCTCCTTGGCCCAGGTGAGGAGTTCGCCCCGGCGTGCCGGGGCCAGCACCACGCCGGTCGGATACTGGTGCGCGGGGGTGACCAGGGCCACGGTGGCACCGGTGGCGGCGAGCGCGGACACGTCGAGGCCCTCCTCGTCCACCGGGACGCCGACCGGCTCCACCCCGTGCGCCCGCAGCAGGGACAGGGTGCCGGGCGAGCAGGGGTCCTCCACGGCGAACCGGTGGTGGCCGTGCAGGGCCAGTACCGCGATCAGCAGGGAGAGTCCCTGGGCGACGCCGCCGACCACCGTCACCTCGCCGGGGCCGGCCGCCGCCGCCCGGGCCCGGGCCAGGTGACCGGCCAATTCCGCCCGAAGGCGGGGAAGCCCGACCGGATCGCCGTACCCGAACCGCCGGTGTTCGGCGGAGGCCAGCGCCCGCCGGGTGGCGGCCAGCCAGGCGGCGCGGGGGAACGCCGCGAGATCGGGGGTGCCCGGCTTGAGGTCGTACGCCGGCGGCGTCTCGACGGCGGCGGGCGGTGCGGCGGGCGCGGGCCGGGCGATCCCGGGGGCGACCCGGGTGCCCGACCCGTGGGCGGCGACCAGGTACCCCTCCGCCACCAGCTGGGCGTAGGCCTCGACCACCACGCCACGCGAGACCCCGAGCTGGCCGGCCAGCGCCCTGGTGGCCGGGACCTTCGAGCCGGCCGTGAGGCGACCGGCCCGGACGGCCTCCCGCAGCGCCCGGGTCAGCTGGCCGGTCAGGTCGCCGAGCGCGGCGTCGACCGTGATGAGCAGCTCCGACAAGTGGTCCTCCTCGACGCATCCGAAGTGGATCTGTCCAGCGGACCACTTCCGCTTCTAGCGTGCCAGACATGCCACTCTCCGACAGCGCCTCCGGCGCCCTGCGCGCCGCCACGGCCATGACCGTGCTGGGGAGCTCCACCAGCGCCACCGCCGCCCTCGCCGACTACCCGCTGCACGGAGCACAGACCCTGCGCTACCTGCTCGCCGCCGCCGTCCTGCTGCCGCTCGCCCGGCGCGGCGGCCCGCTGCGGCCCGCCCTGGGCCGCGCCGAACTCATCAGGCTGGCCCTGCTCGCGGCCACCGGCCTGTTCGCCTTCAACGTGCTGATGGTCCAGGCGCTGCGCCACAGCGACCCGGCCGCCGTCGGCAGCGTGATCGGCTGCACCCCGCTGCTGCTCGCCGTCCTCGGTCCGCTGCTGGCCCGGCGCCGACCGCAGGCCCGGCTGCTGGGAGCGGCCGCCGTGGTGGTGGCCGGGGCCGCCGTCACCCAGGGCGCCGGGCCGGGAGACCTGCCGGGATTCCTGTACGCGCTGGGCACCCTGGCCTGCGAGGCCGCGTTCTCCCTGCTGGCCGTCGGCCTGCTGCCACGACTGGGACCGGTCCGGGTCTCGGCGTACACCACGGCGCTCGCGGTGCCGATGTTCGGGCTCACCGGCCTGCTGCTGGACGGCGGCCGGATGTTCCGGATGCCGACCTCCGGCGAGGGGGCGGGCCTGCTGTACCTGTCGCTGGTCCTGACCGTGCTGGCCTTCCTGCTCTGGTACGGGGCCCTCGGCCGGCTCGGGCCGGAGCGGGCCGGGCTGTTCGCCGGGCTCGTCCCGGTGACCGCCGCCCTGTCCGGAGCGGTGCTCGGCACGGCCCCGCTGCGGCCGGCCGAGCTGCTGGGCAGCGTCCTGGTCGGGCTCGGGGTCTGCGCCGGCCTCGCGGTGGTGGAGGCGCCGGAGCGGGCCCGGCCGGCGCAGGCGGTACCGGCCGGGCGTTGAGCGCGCCCGGCCGCCGGCCGGCCGGGCCCGTGGCGGGCGGCCGGGCGGTCCGGGCGGTCGGGGTCCGGGCGTCGGTGGCCGAGCGCCGGTGCCCGGGCGTCGGTGGCCGAGCGCCGGTGCCCGAGCGTCGGTGACCCGGGTCGGTGATCCGTGGTCAGTGACCGAGGAGTCCGGCGAGGTCGGTGCCCAGGTTTGCGATCTTGGTGAGGTCCCCGACGTCGGTCACGGCCAGCACGGGGATGCTGTAGGTGTGCTCCTGGCGGGATGGCGCGACGGTGTCCGCCGGGGCCGCGGTCGCCGCGGAGGCGGCGGTGAGTGCGGCCGCGAGGAGCAGGGCGCCGGCGACGGCGGTACGGGCGGCGGTGCGCATGGGGCCTCCGGGGGTAGGGTCTGCCGGCCTTGCTCAACTGCCGGTGTCGCGCGAGGTCACGGGTGCTGCGGGGAAGCCGCCCGGATGGCTGCGCGGACCGCCGCCCGGAGGCCCGCCGGCCCGAGCGCTCGCCCGCCCCTATCGCTGCCGGTGTGACGGGTCGTCCGGCGCGGGTGAGCGGGAGCGGCCGGACCGGACGAGTGCCCGTGCGGACAGCCGCCGGTGCGGCAACTCCGCGGTCCGGCCCGGGGCCCGCACGGGCGCCGGCCGGGCGCCGGTCACGCCCGCAGCGAGCGCCGGGGCCGGGCCGCGTGCTCGGCGGGCGTGCCGTCGAGCACGTGTGCGGTTGCGGGCGGCCGGGTCGAGGACGACCGTCGCCAGACTCGCCCAGCGGCGGCCCGTCGGGCCGGTCAGGTCGGGTACGCAGGTCACCGGCGGCTCCCCGGGGCCGGTCCCCGGGGCCGGTCACAAGCCGCAGGACCAGGTCCTCCGCCCGCTCGACCGGGCGCCGCGCGATCCGGTCACGGAGGAAGGCGTAGCGCTCACCGGAGTCGGGTTGGTACAGCCAGGTCTTCTCACCGCGGGCCGGGACGGCGGACAGGAAGTGGTTGGTGCGCAGGTGGGTACCGTCGGCCGCTTTCGGGCACCTCGAAGACCCCCACCGGACTGAGGTCAGCAGGACGGCGCTTCGTTCGTCGAAGAGCATGAAGGACCCGGACGAGGTGACGGGGCCTCGCGCAGGATCTCCCGCGCGTGCTCGGTGCTCCCCGCCTCCTCCAGGAGGCGTTCGCGCTCGCCGTCACCCGCGAACGCGAGGCCCTGCTGCCGGCGTCCGGGGCTCCGCTGCCGCCGCTGCGCCGGCCGAGCCGGCTCCTGAACAACTTCGGCGGCGAGGAATTCGTGGGCCTCGGCAGGCTCTGGCTCAACGCCCGCCACCTCTCCCGCTACCGTCCGAACCTGCGGCAGGTCGTCGCCGAGCAGGAGGCGCTCACGTGCGACGCCCTGCCCACGGTGATCGAGGACGGCGTGCGGTGCGGCGACTTCACCACCTCGGACGCCCCCGGGGCGTGCGTGGTCATCCCCGTCGCGATCGACGGGCTCGGCGCCTACGCGAACGAGGAGCAGCCGCTCACCCACCCCGCGCTCGACACCCTCGTGTTCACCACGGCGGAGCGCGAACTGGGACTCGCACCGGGCGCCTTGCGGGACGGCGATCGACCCGGGGGTACCCCGGGTCGGCGGGCCGAGCGCCCGCGTACGGGCGTCAGCCGGCGGCGAGCACCCGGGGGAGCCGTTCGGCCACCTCGTCCGCGAGCCGTTCGAACGCCGGGCGCAGGAACGGACCTGCCACCCGTGCGAGGCCCTTGAACCGCAGCTGCGCACGGTAGAGGACGACGGTCCGCCCGCCGCGGGCCCGGACGCCGATGTCGTCGGTCGCCGTCACGGTGCGATTCTCGCCGACGAAGACCAGGCGGTCGGCCTCGTACCGGTCGAGGCGGTAGTCGAGGCGGGTGCGGCGCCCCCGGAAGACGGACACGTTCAGCCAGCGGGACCCCTCCCGCACCGGGCCGTCGTCCAGCCGGGTGCAGCTCTCGGTGCCCGGGTCCCAGGTGACCGTGTTGCCGAAGTCGGCGAGGTACCTCAGGACCTCCCCGGCGGGCCGGTCGACGGTGATGCTGCGTTCGACGGTGATCATCGGTACTCCCTCCGGGCGCGGTGGCGCCCCGCGGACTGTCCGCCGTGGGCAGGTTCGGAGCCGGACGTCGTTCGGACGGGCCTGGCCGGACCGGGTCGTGCCGGGCCGGCCGGCCCGGCGGTCCTGTGCGTGCTCAGGACTCCACGGCCAACTGGTCGCGCAGGCGGATCAGGCCGTCCCTGATCCGGGTCTTGACCGTGCCGAGCGGGGTGCCCAGGAGCGCCGCGATCTGGGCCTGGGTGCAGCCGCCGTAGTAGGCGAGGGTCAGCGACTCCCGCTGCCCCTTGGTCAGCGACCCGAGCAGCCGCCGCACGTGCTCCTGGTCGAGCCGGAGCTCCACCTGCTCGGCGACCTCGTCGAACACCGGCGCGTACGAGCGGACGGCGTCCAGCCAGTCCCGGTCGTAGGCGGCCTGGGCGGCCCGGACCCGGTCGACGGCCCGGCGGTGGGCGATGGTGAGGGCCCAGGAGAGGACCGTGCCCCGGTCCGGGCGGTAGCGGCCGGCCGAACGCCACAGCTCCAGCATCACCTCCTGCGCCACCTCCTCGGACTGCGCCGGATCCCGCAGCACCCGCCCCGCCACGCCGAGCACCGGGCCGGCCAGCCGGTCGTAGAGCTGGTCGAAGGCCGCCTCGTCGCCCCGGGCGACCAGCGCCACGAGCGCACGCAGGTCCGCACCGCGGTCGGGCCGTGCGGTGACGGTCGGGCCGTGGTGCGTGGTCTCCCGCGCGGGGGAGTTCTGCAGCGTTGCGTTCACAGGGCCACCGTCACGCAGGCGCAGGTGCCGGGGCCAGTTGCAGCGTTCCTGCATCGTCTGGTCGAGGGTGGTCGGTCGGATGCCGCACTCCGGCCGCCGGGGCCGTCACGCGAGCGGTCGCCGCCCCCTCGGGCACCGCGTCCTGCGGCCCCGGTGCCGCCGCCCGGTCAGGCGGGCGGCGGGGCGTCCGGCCAGCGGGCGGACGGTTCGCCCGGGGCGACGGTGGCGCCGGTGAGGTCCACCGCGGCACCGTGCCGATGGCGCCGGGCGGCCTCGGTGCCCGCCTCGGCCGCCGCCGCGGCGAGCGCCTCCTCGGCGGTCGCGGCGCAGACCGTGAAGTGCTGGATGCCGCGCCGGCCCTCGTCGCCGACCGTGCTGAGGGTGACGCCCCAGCGGCGGTGCGGCAGGTCGAACCGTGGCCAGGGCTGCACGGCGGGTTCGCAGGGCGGCGGCGTGGCCCCCGGCTCCCAGGTGGTCGCCGGCAGGCAGCCCCGCGCCGCGGGGTCGTCGGCGAAGGGGATCGGCGGTTTGGCGATCACGGGCGGCATTCCTTTCGAGGGGGCGGGCGTCGGGGTGGGACGCCCGCGGCTGTCCTGAGGAGTGGTGGTCCGCTGCCCGCCCGGTCGGCGCGGGTGCGGTCGCGGTCGGGCGGTCGGCCCGGGCGATCCTGCTGGTGGGGAGGTCCGGTGAGGGTGGAAGCGACCAGGTCGGTGCCGGCCGGCCGGGCTGCCGGCCGGCCGTCGGTTCAGCGGGCGGGTGCCGCGGTCCAGCTGTGTGCCACGTCGATCACCAGCCGGTTGTCGAGCTGGTGGACCCGGAAGGGCAGCCGGGCCCGGACGCCGAGACCGATCTGGGTCTGGCCTTCGAAGCTGGCGCCGAAGCGGGCGTCGACGAAGGTCCGGTAGCCGGCCAGGTTGACGCCGGGCAGCGGCTGGCCGCCCCGGCCCGGGTAGGTGGGCGCGCCGGTCGCGGGGTCGTAGGACGGCGCGTTGACCACGATCTCGATGATCGCGCCGCCGCGCACCGGCAGCGCCCGGCCCGATCCGTCCTGGTGGAGGGTGGTGACGTAGCGGACGTGGTAGCCGGCCGGCGCACCGGTCGAGGTGCCGGGTACGTCCAGGACCAGCCGGTCGTAGCAGGGGTGCGCGCCTGTGCGGATGTTCCGCAGCGGCTGCGAGTTGACGGAGGAGAGGTCCTTCGGCAGGCTCCCCCAGCCCACCGGGCAGAGTTCCGGGGCCGGCGCGGCCGCGGCCACCGTGCGGGTGGCGGGGGCGGCCGGTTCGGTGGCGCCGGCGAGGGTGACCGGGACCGCGACCGTCGCGGCGAGAGCGAGTGCACCCGGGATGATGAACCAACGTCGCATGGCTGCCTCCTTGGGCAGTGCGTGAGTCTCTCACCCTAGGAGACGGCGGTACCGGAACGCACGGTTCCACTCCGGTGCCGCCGGTTCTTTCTGCTTCCGTCCGTCCCCGTGCGGGCGCCCCGGCCGGTACGGGCGGCTTCTGCCTCGGGGTCACCTGGGCGGCGGTCGTCCCGGCGCCGGTCGGGGCCCCGACGGCCGGGCCGGCGGGAGGCGGCGTCAGGAGTTCTCGGCGGCGCGGGTGCGGGCGTAGTGGCGGGCGGCCCGGACCCGGTCGCCGCAGCGCTGCGAGCACCACTGTCGGGCGCCGTGGGTGCGCAGGAAGTACCGGATGCAGTCGCCGGCGGCGCAGGCCGCGATCGCCTCCGCCTGCGGGCCGCTGAGGAGTTCGGCGGCGTCGCTGGCGAGCCGGGTGAGCGCGGCGTCCAGCGGAGTGCCGCCGGCCGGCCGTGACTCCAGCCGAGGGCCCTCCCCGGCGGCGTCCCAGTGCAGCCGGCCGGTGAAGGGGGCCGCCGCGAGCGCACCGTTCAGTTCGGCCAGCGCCGTTCGGTCCGGGGCCTCGCCGGCCAGTCGTGCCGTGAACAGGTCGCGTACGCACTCGCGCAGCGTGCGCAGCCGCCCGGTCTCGGCGGCGGTGAGGCCGCTGCGGCGGGCCGGCAGCAGGCCGGTGGTCACCAGCCAGTCGAGGGCCGCGGGCGGGTCGGCCAGGTCGTCGAAGGCGCCGGTGGGGCGGAGGGTCCGGGTGTTGACCAGGGCCAGTGCGGGGTGCTGGTCGGCGCCGGGTGCGGCGGGCAGCGGCTGCGGGGCGGCGTCGCCGGGCCCGGTGTGCGGGGTAGTCACATATCTCACGGTACCTCTTGCCGTTCTCCGTGAGGAGGACTAGCGTCATTCTCACGCCAAACGGCAAACTATTCCGTGAGAGGCTCCTGATGCCCAGCTCCGTGCCGCCCGCCTCCGTGCTGTCCGTCCACGCCGTCGGCGGCCCCACCGCCGTCATCGAGTACGGCGGCCTGCGCCTGCTGACCGACCCCACCTTCGACGAGCCCGGTGACTACGTCCCCGAGCGCGGCCTGATCCTCAGCAAGCTGGCCCCGGCCGGGCTCGCGGCCGACCAGGTCGGCCCGGTCGACGCGGTGCTGCTCTCGCACGACCAGCACGCCGACAACCTCGACACCGGCGGCCGGCTCGCGCTGGCGAAGGCCCCGCTCACCGTCACCACCCCGGCCTCCGCCGCCCGACTCGGCGGCACCGCCCGAGGCCTCGCCCCCTGGGAGTCCCTGGAGCTGGCCCGGCCGGCCGGCGGCCCGGTCGTCGTCACCGCCGTACCGGCGCGGCACGGCCCCGAGGGCTGCGAGCCCGTCACCGGCGACGTCACCGGGTTCGTCCTGACCGGCCCCGGCCTGCCCACCGTGTACGTCAGCGGCGACAACGCCTCGATGGGCAACGTCCGGGAGATCGCCCACCGGGCCGGCCCGGTGGACACCGCGCTGCTCTTCGCCGGCGCCGTCCGCACCCGCCTCTTCGGTGGCGCCCTGCTGACGCTCGACAGCGCCCAGGCCGCCGAGGCCACGGCCGTGCTCGGCGCCCGCCGGGTCGTGCCCCTGCACTTCAACTCGTGGATGCACTTCACCGAGGGCGCGGCCCACCTGCGGGTCGCCTTCGAGGCGGCCGGCCTGGCCGACCGCCTGGTGCTGCTCGCGCCGGGGGAGTCCGCAGTCGTCGGTCCGTCCGCGCACCAGGCCTGACGGACCGTCGGCCGGGTGGCGGCGGGGCACCGCGGCCGTCGGCGGCGGGCCGTCCCCGCGGCCCGGCACCCCTGGGCCCCGGTGGCTCGGTGTGCCGAGCCACCGGCCGGCCCGCCCTCGCGGCCGGGGGCGCAGGGGAGGCGAACTCCGGCCGCACCGGGCGGGTTTGCCGGCCGGCCCCGGTCGACCGTTCGGGTGCCCAGGACCGGTACCAGCGCGAGTGCGGACCCCTCCGGAAGGGGCTGCCGGGCCGGGTGCTAGCGTCGCGGGACACCTGGACGGTTGGGCGCACGGGGGTGGCCCGCACCTGAGAGCACACCCCGGACTGCCCGCCCTCGCACCCGGCACCGTGCCGGCCCCGGACACCGGAAGGTCTGCAGACTCCGTTGACGAACCTCAGTGCCCCACCCGACGGCGCCCCGCTCCCGACACACCGCCGCAAGCGGCGACTGCGCATACCGATGGTGGTCGGCGCGGCCGTGGTCGCCTCCGCCACCACCTTCGCGCTGCTCGCCGACGCGGGCACCACCAAGGCCGCGGTGACCGGCCCGGACTCGCTGCAACGCGGATTCGCCGACGCCGCCGGTGAGTTCCACGTGCCACAGAGCGTGCTGCTCGCGCTCTCGTACCAGCAGACCCGCTGGGAGTCGCACGGCGGCGAGCCCAGCACCACGGGCAACTACAACGTGATGGGGCTCACCCAGGTCGACCTCGCGGAGGTGGCCAAGGCGATCAAGTCGGGCCCCGGCCCTGAGGCGGACGGCCGGGGCGACGGAGCCCCGGTCCGCAAGGACCCGCCGCCGGTCGAGGTCAAGGACAGCCCCGCGCTGCACACCCTGGACAAGGCCGCCAAGCTGATCGGCCGGCCCGCCGGCCAGCTGAAGTCGGACCCGGCGCAGAGCGTGCGCGGGGCCGCGGCCCTGCTGGCCAAGTACCAGAAGGACGCCGGACGACCCGCCTCCGAGGACCCGGCCGCCTGGTACGACGCGGTGGCCCGGTTCAGCGAGTCCACCGACAGCGCAGGCGGCAAGGCCTTCGCCGACCGGGTCTTCGACACCGTCAAGATCGGCGCCCGCCGCACCACGGCCGACGGCCAGCTGGTCGTCCTGGCGCCCGCGCCGGCCGTGCCGGCCGGCACCGACGTGGCGCTCACCCCGCGCGCCAGCGCCGACGGCCAGGGCACCGCCCCGGCACCGGCCACCGGGCCGGGCGGCGCACCGGCCCCCTCGGCGCCGTCCGCCGCCAGGTCCACGCCCGCCGCGCCGAAGAGCCCGGCCCGGGCCACCGGCAGCCCCGCCTCGCGGAGCGCCGCCGTGAGCCGCAGCGCGCTCGGCGCCGTGGAGGGGGCGGCCGACGCCACCCCGGAGTGCCCCGCCGCCCTGGGCTGCGACTACCGCCCGGCCGCCTACGCGCTGACCAACGCCGCCGACCCGACCTCGTACGGCAACTACAGCGTGGGCAACCGCCCCGCCGACGGGGACGCGATCCAGTACATCGTGATCCACGACACCGAGGGCGGATTCGACGGGTCGGTCGCGACCTTCCAGAACCCGACCACGCAGGCCAGCGCGCACTACATCGTGCGGTCCTCGGACGGGCACGTGAGCCAGCTGGTGAACACCAAGGACGTCGCCTGGCACGCGGGCAACAAGAGCGTCAACATGCACAGCATCGGCGTCGAGCACGAGGGCTACGCCTTCCCGACCACCAAGCCCACCTGGTACTCGGAGCAGCTCTACCAGTCCTCGGCCACCCTGGTCCGCTACCTGGCCGACCGCTTCGGCGTGCCGCTGGACCGGCAGCACATCATCGGGCACGACGACGTGCCGGGGCCCACCGAGGCCCTGATCTCCGGCATGCACTGGGACCCGGGGACGTTCTGGGACTGGAACCACTACATGGACCTGCTCGGTGCGCCGGTCCAGGCCAACACCGGCGGCCCGCTGCTGGCCGGCGGCAAGGTGACCATCGCGCCGGCCTTCGACGCGAGCAACACCCCGCCGGTCGACGGCACCGCGGCCCGGCCGCAGAACTTCGTCTACCTGCGCACCCAGCCCGCGGCCGACGCGCCGCTGGTGAACGGCGGCACCACCCAGGCCGCCGACGTCCGCGCCAAGGCGGTGGCCGGCACCAGCTTCGTGGTCGCCGAGCAGCAGGGCGACTGGACGGCCGTCTGGTACGGCGGCAAGAAGGCCTGGTTCGCCAACCCCGGCGGCCGCGCCGGCACGGCCGACAACCGCACCGGGCAGACCGTGCTGACCCCGCGCCAGGGCCTCGCCTCGGTGCCGGTCTACGGCCGGTTCTACCCCGAACTGTCCAAGTACCCGGCCGGGATCGACACCTCGAACCTGACCCCGGCCCCGTACACCAGCGTCACGGTGCCGGCCGGGCAGTCCTACCTGGCGCTCGGTCCGGAGCCGGTCAAGGGCGACTACTACTACACCCAGAACATCAACGGCGACGCGCCGAACGACCGGACCCTGGTCGTCGGCGAGGACACCTACTACCCGATCCGCTACAACCACCGGCTGGCCTACCTCAAGGCGAGCGACGTCGAGGTGCGCAGCGCCGTGACGCCGCCGCCGAGCGGCTACACGCCCGCCGGTCCGACCCGGCTGCTGGACACCCGTGACGGTACGGGTGGCCGGTCGGGCAAGGTGGGCGGCGGCCAGTCGGTCGTGCTGCAGGTCGCCGGTGCTCCGCTCGGCGGCGGCAAGTCGGTGCCGGCCGATGTGACGGCGGTGGTGCTGAACGTGACGGCGACCGACCCGACCGCGCCGAGCTACGTCGCGGTGTACCCGGACGGGCAGCCGCGCTCCTCGGCGTCGAACCTCAACTTCACGGCGGGGCAGACGATTCCGAACCTGGTCGTGGTCCCGGTGATCAACGGCAAGGTCGACCTGTACAACAACTACGGTGACGTCCACCTGATCGCCGACGTCACCGGCTACTACTCGCCGAACGGCACCTCGAAGCTCTCCACCGCCGGCCCGGCCCGGCTGCTGGACACCCGTGACGGTACGGGTGGCCGGTCGGGCAAGGTGGGCGGCGGCCAGTCGGTCGTGCTGCAGGTCGCCGGTGCTCCGCTCGGCGGCGGCAAGTCGGTGCCGGCCGATGTGACGGCGGTGGTGCTGAACGTGACGGCGACCGACCCGACCGCGCCGAGCTTCGTCGCGGTGTACCCGGACGGGCAGCCGCGCTCCTCGGCGTCGAACCTCAACTTCACGGCGGGGCAGACGATTCCGAACCTGGTCGTGGTCCCGGTGATCAACGGCAAGGTCGACCTGTACAACAACTACGGTGACGTCCACCTGATCGCCGACATCAGCAGCTACTACACCACCGGCGGCGGCTCGTCCTTCGTCAGTGCGGGCCCGACCCGGCTGCTGGACACCCGCAACGGCACCGGGGCTCGGGCCGGCAAGCTCCAGGGCGGCCAGTCGCTGGCCCTCCAGGTGACCGGTCGCTCCGGCGTCCCGGCCAACGTCACGGCGGTGGTGCTGAACGTGACGGCGACCGACCCGACCGCGCCGAGCTTCGTCGCGGTGTACCCGGACGGGCAGCCGCGCTCCTCGGCGTCGAACCTCAACTTCACGGCGGGGCAGACGATTCCGAACCTGGTCGTGGTCCCGGTGATCAACGGCAAGGTCGACCTGTACAACAACTACGGTGACGTCCACCTGATCGCGGACGTGGCCGGGTACTACACGGCGGGCTGACCCACCGCCACCACCGGCCGGGGCCGGCTCCTGGGGACCACCCAGGGGCCGGCCCCGCGCCGACTCCGGTGTTCCCACCGGTCGTCAACAGGCCCACGGAGCACCGTTCGCCCCCGGACGGCGGCCGCCACTCCGCCGTCGGCCCGCCCCGCGGGCGGTCGCCACCGTCCCCACCGGGTAACACCTTCGCCACCCGGCTGGATCGGAGCGTCATGTACTCGCTACGGTGGCCCGCGAACGTACCGCACACATCCGCACTCACGGGGGCAACATTGGTAAGGGCACCAGAACCGGGCGGCTCGGGGTTCCGCGTCCAGCCCGGCGAACTGGACGGGGCCGGGAAGACCGCCAAGGCGACGGCGGAGCTGATCCCGGGGGAGACCAAGGGCGTGCTCGGCGCCTCCGACAAGGCCGAGGCCGGACTCAAGGGCTGGACCACCGGCGCCGAACTCAACTCCTGCACCGATTCGTGGCGGGCCCTGCTCGACTCGCTCTCCGCGGAGATGGACCGGCAGGGTGAGAACCTCGTCAAGACCGCGAAGAACTACCGCGACTCCGACGAGAAGGCCCACGGCGACATCAGTGGCATCGGCACGGGCAGCGGCGGGCCGGAGTTCGCCGCCGGCGGCGGTGGCGGTGGCGCCGGGGACAAGCTGTCCACGATGTCCGCCTTCGCGGACAACGGCATGGCCCGGGGCGGCGCCGAGACCGGCTCCACCCGGCCCACCCTGGGCGAACCGCCGTGGGCTCACCCCTTCCCGTCCCCCAGGGACGGGGACGTGCCGTGGCAGCGGCCGCCGATCACCGGCGACCCGGATCCCGGCTTCCACGCCCCGCCCGGCATCGGCGCGTCGTCGACCGAGCTGCCCGTCCCGGGCCCGGCCGAGCGAGCCCGCATCGACGCCGAGCGCTTCGGTCCGAACGCCAAGTCCCCGCAAGGAATCTGACCATGGACATCGCGACCCTGCGGGACGCCAGGCCCGCCGACCTCTACGAGGCCGCCACCGCGTACGACAAGCTGGCGGAGAACTTCGGCCGGCACGCCGGTACCTGGAAGGACGGCGTCGACACCCGGGTGAAGAACTCGCAGTGGACGGGCAACGCCGCCGACCAGGCCGAGACCAGCCTGTCCCAGACCACCGCCAAGCTCTCCGCCGCCCAGATCGAACTCGGCATGATCGGCCCCGTCCTGCGCGACGGCGCCGAGGCCTTCCTGCTCGCCCAGTCCAAGCTGCTGGACGCCCTGGACGAGGCCAAGGCCGGTGGCTACACCGTCGGCGACGACGGCGCCGTCTCCTGGCCCCCGGCCAGCCCGGGCGAGCGGCACGACCCGGACTTCCAGAACCCGTCGGTCAAGGGTCACCAGATCTCCGACCGGATCAACAACGCCCTCTCCGAGGCGGCGCACGCCGACGAGGTGATCGCCCAGCGCCTGCGGCACTACACCGACAACGCCAAGAACGGCACCGGGCTCGACCTCGGCACCGCCACCACCGAGCTCACCAGCAAGATGATGAACGTCTTCGGCGGCGAGGAGGACCTCCTCGCCAAGGGCATGCCCGCCGCCAACGCCTCGCCCACCGAGGTCAACTCCTGGTGGAACGGCCTCACCGCGGACGAGCAGCAGCGACTGGTCAAGGACCACCCCGACCTGATCGGCAATCGTGACGGCATCCCGGCGGAGGCCAGGAACACCGCCAACCGGGCCGTCCTGCCGGGCCTGATCAAGGACCTGGAGAACAAGCCGAACCGCACCGAGGACGAGCAGACCAAGCTGGACGGCTTCAAGAAGATCCAGGGCCGGCTCGCCGAGGAGGACGGCAAGGGCAACCCGCCGGTCTTCCTGATGGCCATCGGCACCGAGGGCCAGGGGCGGGCCGCGATCTCCTTCGGGAACCCGGACACCGCCGACGACGTGGTCGCCTACGTGCCCGGTCTCGGAACCAAGGTCGGCGACGTCGGCGGAAAGGACGGCAACCGCGCCAAGGACCTCTGGACCGAGGCCCAGAAGGCCGACCCGTCCCGCAGCACCGCCTCCATCACCTGGCTCGGCTACGACGCCCCGCAGCTCAAGGGCGCCGAGCAGGAGACCCTGGCGGTGGCCGGCACCCAGCGCGCCGAACAGGGCGGCGCCGGCTACCAGCAGTTCCTGCAGGGCCTGCGGAGCACCCACGAGGGCACCCCCGCCCACGTCACCGCCCTCGGCCACAGCTACGGCTCGCTGACGGTCGGCCAGGCCGCGCAGCGCCCGGGCGGCATCCCCGCCGACGACATCATCCTGGTCGGCAGCCCGGGCACCGGTGCCCAGAAGGCCGACCAGCTCGGCGTCGGCTCCCAGCACGTCTGGGTCGGCTCCGCCGAGCACGACCCGGTCACCCACCTGCCGAGCCACTCCGAGACCAACGGCATGCTCGGCGGCGCCGGCATCGGCCTGGTCACCGGCGGCATCCCCGGCGCCGTGGTCGGCGGGATCATCGGCGACCAGGTCGGCAAGTCCGGTGACCCGCACGAACTCTGGTTCGGCCAGGACCCGGCCAGCAGCGAGTTCGGCGGCCGCCGGTTCGACGTGGCGGACGGCGAGTGGCAGCACTCGCACTCCGACTACTGGAACCAGGACTCCGGTGGCAGCGGGGGCAACTCGCTGCGCAACCTCGGCAGCATCGTCTCCGGCCACGGCGACCGCGTGAACCTTCAGGAACCCCGATGAACCACCGTGCACTTCGCGCCGTAGCCGCGCTCGCCGTCACCGCCCTGCTGGTCGGCGGCTGCTCCTCGGCCGGTGCGGACACAGAGAAGAAGAGGACCCCGAGCATGGACGCCTCCGAGGCCCGGACCAAGATCGACGCCCTGCTGGACGGCACCACCAAGGCCATCGTCCCGGCCGTCCAGTTCAGCGACGACGCCTACACCAGCAGCGAGAACACCGAAGGGATGAACGACCGCCCGGACGGCACCACGCACCTGTCCAAGAACCGCTACGTGATGACCAAGGTCTCACAGGCCAAGTACGGCGCCCTGCTCGGCCTGGTCGAGCGGTACTGGAAGGCCCAGGGCTACACCATCACCAGCGTCAACTCCGACGACCGGATGCCGGCCATCGACGCCCAGGCCGGGGACGGCGTGGGCGTGCACATCCAGATCGGGTTCCCCGGCAACGTGACCCTTTCGGCCGGGGTCGGCGCGGTCAAGGACCCGCAGACCCGCTACCCGTTCGGCCCCGGCACCCCGCTGCCCACCGACGCCAAGGGCAACCAGGACCTGCTGCCCAAGGTGGACGACCCGTTCTGGTCGCACTGACCGCGGGGCCGGCCGCACCGGCCGGCCCCACCCGCCCCCGCCCTCGTCGCCCTCCGGCGGCGGGGGCGGGGGCGTTGCGGGCCGTGCGCCGGTGCTGTTCGCCCTCCCTCCGCACCCCGCCGCGCGAGGGGTCGTGCCCGGTGTCAGCGGGCGAGCCTCGCCCGTGCGGCCGGGGTGACCGGCGTGAAGAAGTTGACCAGGTTGCCGTCGGGGTCCCGCAGCAGCAGCGACCGGTTGCCCCAGGGCAGGGTGGTGGGCGCGGCGACGAAGTCGCCGACGAAGCCCGCGAGGTTCCCGTACACCTCGTCCACGTCGTCGACCAGGAACTCGATGATCACGCTGTGGTTCTCCGCCGGGCGGGCGGAGCCGGGCGCGAAGAGGGGGACGGTACGGGTGCCGGCGACGGCCAGGGATGCGCCGGGCGTCCGGACTTCGGCGAAGTCCTCGGTGGCCCAGCTCGCCGGCACGCCGGTGGCCTTCTCGTAGAAGGCGACGAGGCGCGCGACGTCGCCGGTGATGATGCGGATCGAAACGAAGTCCATGGTGTTCTCCCAGGTGGGCGCAGTGGCTGTCCCTCGCAGGCTAGGACGGATAGCGGACGGATTCGGTCCGGTATTGCCGTTAGGCTCCGGGTATGTCTCGACCTGCCGGGCGTGTGCTGACCCTCCTGGACCTGCTGCAGTCGGGCGGTGTCCGGACGGTGGCCGAACTCGCCGACCGGCTCGGCGTCGACGGGCGGACGGTGCGCCGCTACGTGGGCCAGTTGCTGGACCTCGACGTCCCGGTGGAAACGGTGCGCGGCCGCTACGGCGGGTACCGGATCGGCCCCGGCTACCGGTTGCCGCCGCTCATGCTGAGCGACGAGGAGGCGCTCGCGGTGCTGCTCGGCCTGGCCGCCGGCCGCCGGGCGGGGCTGGTGACGGCCTCGGACACGGCGAGCGGGACGGCGGCGGCGAAGATTCGCCGGGTGCTGCCGCAACGGCTGGCCCGCCGGCTCGACACCGTGCTGGAGTCCCTCGCCTTCACCACCCCGCCGGGGGAGGGCGTGGAGCCGGACGCCGAGGTCCTGCTCACCGTCGCCGACGCGGTGCGCCACCGGCGGCCGCTCATGATCAGGTACACCGACCGCGCCGGGGAGCGCAGCGAGCGCGTGCTGCACCCGTACGGGATCGTCGCCCACGCGGGCCGCTGGTACGTCACCGGCAGGGACCCCGGGGCGGACGCCGTCGGGGCGGGGGCGGCCTGCGGACGAGGAGCGGTCGGAGCCGGAGCGGACGCGTCGGGTGCGGGCGGGGCGGGTGCGGGCGGGGCGGGTTCCGGCGCGGCGGATGCGGGCGGGCCCGGTGGGGAGCGAACCTTTCGGCTGGACCGCATCGCCGGTGCGAGGCCCCTGCCCGGTGCGTTCGAGGTCCCCGCCGGGCCCGATCCGGCGCAGCGCGTGCTGACGGGCTTCGCCACGGCCGCTTACCGGCACGAGGTGACCCTGCGGATCCACGGGACGGTCGCTCAGATCCGCGCCCGGCTCCCGGCCGCCGTCGCGACCCTGGAGGAGCCCGCGCCGCCCGCCGAGGGGGCCGACCCGGCTGCCGAGGAGTGGCGGCGGGTCCACCTGCGGGTGGAGGAACTCGGCTGGCTGCCGCCGGTACTGGCCTCGCTCGACCGGCCGTTCGTGATCGAGCGCCCCGACGAACTGCGCGAGCTCGTCGCCGGGCTCGCCGACCGCCTCAGGTCCTGGGCCCGCCGGCCTGCGCCGCCGTCGGGACGTGCCCGGCGGGCGGCGCCCGCGCCTCAGCCCGGGCGTACCGAACCCGTCCAGAGGGCGGCGGAGGCGTAGAAGCACTGCGCCTGGTGGTCGCGCAGCACCAGCCACAGCTCATCACCGCGGCCCGGGGAACCGGAGTCCGTGAGGGCGACGTCCAGCAGGAGTACGCACGAGTTCCCGCAGGAGCGGCGGGAACGCCACGATCGAAGGAGCGGCACGATGACGGGGACGGCAACCCGGTACCTCTACCTCGCCCGGCACGGTGAGGCGGAGTCGGAGGACGGGCCCTTGACGGCGAACGGCCGCCGACAGGCGGTCCTGCTCGGCCGACGTCTTCGCGACCGTCCCGTCACCCTGCTGCACCACGGCCCGCTCCCACGCGCGGCGCAGACCGCGACCCTGATCGCCCAACAGCTGGACGGCGTCGTCCCGCAGGTCTCGGACGCCGCCGGGGACTACGTTCCGCACCTGCCCGAGCGAGCCGAACTGCCGGCCGACAGTGCCGACTTCCTCCTGCGCTTCCTCGACGGGGTCACGCCCGAGGAGCGCGGGACCGGCCGGCGGCTGGCGGGTCAGGCCCTGGACCTCTTCACCGGTCCGGTGGCCGGCGACGAGGACCGGCACCAACTCGTCGTCACGCACGGCTTCCTGGTCGGCTGGCTGGTCCGGCACGCCCTGGACGCACCGGCCTGGCGCTGGCTCGGCGTCCACCCGGCCAACGCCGCCCTCACCGTCATCCGCTACCCGCCGGGCCGGCCGCCCTCCGTCCTCGTGCACAACGACACCCGGCACCTGCCGGACGAACTGCGCTGGACGGGCTTCCCGCCCGAACTACGGCTGTGAGGGCGGAGCCCGCCGGCCGCGGCCGGGCCGGGAGCCCCGGCCCGGTCACCAGGTCGGCGCCGGCACGGTGGTGATGCCCAGGGTGCTCTGCATCGGCAGCAGGCCGGCCTGGATCACGCCCAGGAAGAACGGCACCATCAGCTCCATGAAGCGCTCGGAGCGCTCGGCGCCCAGGGCCTCCCACGGTCCGGCCGCCAGCTGGTCGGTGAGGCGCTCGACCTCGTTCCGGCCGGCCCGGCCCGCCTCGGTGACCAGACCCTCGGTGTCCAGCCAGCCCCGCGCGGCGAGCCGGTCCCGGGCGGCGGACCACTCCTCGTCCGTCCAGCCGCGGCCGCCGAAGTTCTCGGCCGGGGCCGCGCCGACCGCGGCGAAGGACACCAGGGACTCGCACGGGTCGAGTCCGGCCGCCAGCAGTGCTGCCAGGTGGCCGTCGCCGCGGTGCTCCCGCAGCACGGTGAGGGCCTGCCAGAGCGCCAGAGGGGGTTCGTCCGGCCACGGCAGGGCGGCGTTGGCGGCGGCGAGCGGCCGCCCGGCGGTCACCGCGGCCTCCGCCGCCAGCCGGGCCAGGCCCACCAGTTCGGCGAACTCCGCGGTCGCCAACCGCCCGTCGAACAGGCCCCGGTAGATGGCGTCCACCGACCGCAGCCGGGCCGCCAGCACCTTCGCCGGGTCGGCCACATCCCAGGCCTGCGGGACGTACCTGCCCACCGCCGCCGGGCTGAAGCTGTAGCAGACGGCGGTGGCCAGCGCGGTGCTCGCGGCGCCCAGCGGGGCCGTCCGCCAGGCGAAGTAGCTCGGCCAGCGCTCGTCCAGGTCGTAGCCGAGCGCGCCCGCCTCGGCGGCGGCCTCCGGTGCGAAGTAGAGCACCGCGTGCATCGGCTCCAGGTGGTGCCAGGCGCGGCGCGGCAGCGCGCGGTCGAGCGGCATGGGAGGTCCTCCTGGGGCGGCGGCGGGTCGGTAGCCGATCGAACACCACCCGGTGCCGTGGTGTCCAGCGCCGGCGCAACCGGTGGCCCGGACCCCGTTCAGGCTCGGCCCGTCCGGCCGCCGATCCCTTCCCCCAAGGGATGTGACGGTACGTCGGCCCTGCCGCGCGACCGGACGAAGGAGCGGCCGCGGGGCCGGGCCGGCTGCGGGGCCGGGTGGTTACGCGGCCGGGTCGCCCGCTGCCGGCCCCGCGGCCGGCCGGCCCGTCCGGATCCGGGCGATGACGTGTTCGGCCACCAGCAGGTTGAGCAGCCAGCCCGCCCAGGCGCCGCTCTCGTACGCCTGGCCGAACGGGACCCCGGCGGCCGAGAAGCCCGAGATCCACAGCCGGAAGGTGACCCCGGTGAAGATCAGCGCGTAGGACCGGACCATCCAGATCCGGTGCCGCGTCACCGCCCCGCGCCGGATCGAGACGAACGCCGCCACCGTCGCGACCAGCAGCAGCACGGCCAGCGCGGCGAACCCGAGCGGCGCGACCGGGCCGAACAATCCCTTCGGCACCAGCAACAGGCCTCCGACGGCCGTCGCCAGCGCGGCGGCCAGGTAGACCCGGCCGATCAGCCGGTGAAGGGCCGGCCGGCGGGTCCGCAGGCGCGGCGGGAACTGCCAGGGCCCGAGGACCAACGCCACCACGCCGCCGCCGACATGGAGCATCAGCGGGGCCAGTTCGGCGAGGTAGGTCGCCCGCTGCTCCGGCAGGAAGGAGTCCGGGTCGAGCGTGAAGTAGCGGGCGGAGAGCAGGGCGATCGCGGTCGCGGAGGCGGTGATCGCGATCCACCCGGCCCGGCGCAGACCGCCGGCCGGCGGTCCGTGGCGGCGGGGGTCGGACGGGGCGTCGGCAGGGGCGGGGGAGTTCATGGCGGGCTTCATGCCGGGGACGCTACGGACCCGGCCGGGCCGCCCACGTCCCCCGGCCGGGGCCCGCGCCCGTACCGGTGGCGGGGTACCCGCCGTCCTCCTACCCCGACGGGGGCAGGGCCGTCGTACCCCTGGGGGGCGATGTGCGGCGCACCCCGCCCCGCTAGGGTCCGGAGCGTTCACCGCTGTCGCGGTGCGCACCACCCACCGGAGCCGCGATGAGCCTGCCGACGTCGAACGCACCCCTGCCCGTACCCCTGACGCCCACCGGCACCCCGGACTTCGCGGCGCCGCTGCCCGACCGGCCCCCGGTTCGTTCCGGGCGGCCTTGCGCGGGGTCATGACCGCCGCCCCCGCACCCCCCGCCCCTGCCACGGCCACGGCCGCTTCCCGGCCCGAGCGCGGTCCCATGAGCGCCGTCCGGCGCCTGCCGGCCGCGCTTCGGGCGGCCCGGCCACCCGCCGCCGTCGTGGACGGCGCGGCAGCCTCGGCCTTCCTGGCCGCGATGGCCACCGAACGCCTGGGCGCGGCAGGGGACATCCGTGTCGGGCCGGTACCCGCGCTCGCCCTCAGCGTGCTGCTCGCCGGCGCGCTCGCCCTGCGCCGCAGGGCGCCGCTGGCCGCCTACCTGGCCGGCACCGCGGCGCTGTCGGCGGAGGCCCTGTTCGTCCTGCCCAGCCCGCTCTCGCCGTACGCCAACCTGGTCGGGCTGTACTCGCTCGGCCTGTACGCGACCCGGGGCCGGGCCCTGCTGGGGCCGGTGGTGGTCCTGCCCGGCATGGCCGCGTACTTCGCCGGCCTGGCCCACACCTACCCGGCGGTGCCCGCCGGGGTCCTCTTCGTCTGGCTGCTGGCCTGGGCGGTCGGCTTCGCCACCGCCCGGCGCCAGGAGGAGCGGGAGCGGGCCCGCCTGCTGCTCCGCCGCCGGGTGGTGGTCGACGAACGGGCCAGGATCGCCAGGGAGTTGCACGACCTGGTGGGTCACACGCTGAACGTGATGCTGGTCCAGGCCGGTGCCGCCCGCCGCGTCCTGGCCCGGGACCCGGAGCAGACCCGGGAGCTGCTGGCGGGCCTGGAGCACACCGGCCGGGAGGCGCTCGACGAGCTCGACCGGGTGCTCGGCCTGCTCCGCCGTCAGGGCCCGCCGCCCGAGCTCGGGTCCGGCCCCGGCCCGGGCGTCCTGCCCGCCCCGGCCCCCGCGCCCGGGCCGGGGCCGCAGCCCGGTCTCGCCGACCTGCCCCGGCTGATCGGGCGGACGGGGCAGGCCGGACTGCGGGTCACCGCGCGGCTCGATCCCGCCGCCGGCGACCTGCCCCGCACCGTGGACCGCTCCGCGTACCGGATCGTCCAGGAGGCCCTCACCAACACCGTCAAGCACGGCCGGGCCGGCACCGGCACCGGCCCTGTCGAGGTGACCGTGACCGTCGCCGTACGCACCGAGGCCCGGGTGCTCGACCTCCTGGTCCGCGACAACGGGTGCGGCGTGCCCGGCGGCTACGTCCCCGGCCGGGGGCTGCTGGGCATCGCCGAACGGGTCGCGATGTTCGGCGGCAGCCTGGAGCACGGGGGAGGTGACGGGGGCGGGTTCCGGCTGCGGGTGACGCTTCCGCTCGGATGACCGTCCGGGTGGTGGTCGCGGACGACGACGCCCTGCTGCGGGCCGGGGTGGCCCTGGTGCTCGGCACCGAGGACGGCATCGAGGTGGTCGGTCAGGCCGCCGACGGGCTGCTGGCGGTCGAGCTGTGCCGGACCCTCGCGCCGGACGTCGTCCTGATGGACGTCCGGATGCCGGGCATCGACGGGATCGAGGCGACCCGGCGGATCGTCGCCGCCGGACTGGCCACCCGCGTGCTGGTCCTGACGACGTTCCACCACGACGACTACGTCTGGGGCGCGTTGCGGGCCGGCGCCGGCGGCTTCCTGCTCAAGCGGGCCTCGCCGGAGCGGCTGATCGACGCCGTCCGCACCCTCGCGGAAGGCCACGCCCTGCTGGACCCGGCCGTCACCCGCGACCTGGTCGGCCACCTGGTCGCCCGCGGCCCCGCCCCGCCGGGGGCCGCCGCCCCGGACCCGCGGCTCGACCGGCTGACCACGCGCGAGCGACAGGTCCTGCAACTGGCCGCCGAGGGCCACTCGAACGCGGAGATCGCCGCTCTGCTGGTGGTCGCCGAGTCCACCGTGAAGACCCACATGAAGCGGGTCCTGGCGAAGACCGACGCCCGCGACCGCGCCCAGGCCGTCGCCATCGCCTACTGGGGCGGCCTGATGGCCGGCCCGGACGGCGAGGACTGGACGGGCCTCGGGCGGGCCTGACGTCTCTCCCGGTGTCGCCGGCGGACGGTGGGCCGGGCGGATCCGTCGGGACCGGCCGCCGGTTCCGGGGGCCGCCACCGGCGCCCGACCACGAGGGGGCGGGTGCTCGCCACCGGGCTGGGCGTCCGCCCGCGACGAGAGGGCGGACGAGGCTCCCCGGCAGGGCGGCCCCGGCCCCCCGGGCCGGTCGCGGGCGCCCGGCGACCCGCCGGCGGTCAGTCCGCCAGCGCGGCGTCCACGGCGGCGCGGGCGTGCAGGCTGGTGGTGGCGAACACCGGGACGGGGCTGTGCTCGGGGCCGATCAGCAGCTCGATCTCGGTGCAGCCCAGCACGATGCCCTCGGCACCCGCGGCGACCAGGTCCGCGATCACGGCCCGGTAGGCGTCCCGGGACTCCTCGCGGACGATCCCCAGGCACAGCTCCTGGTAGATGACCCGGTGCACCTCGGCGCGGCCGGTGGCACCGGGGACGAGCACGTCCAGGCCGTGGCTCGCGAGCCGGTCCCGGTAGAACTCCTGCTCCATCGTGAAGGCGGTGCCCAGCAGCCCGACCTTGCCGAGGCCGGCGGCGAGCACCGCGGCCGCCGTGGTGTCCGCCAGGTGCAGCAGCGGCACGGAGACGGCCGCGGCCACCTGGCCGGCCACCTTGTGCATGGTGTTGGTGCAGATCAGCAGCAGATCGGCGCCGGCCGCCTCCAACGACCTGGCCGCTTCGGCGAGCACCTCACCGGCCCGCTCCCACTGTCCGGCGCTCTGCAGCGCCTCGATCTCGGCGAAGTCCACGGAGTGGAGCACGCACTTGGCCGAGTGCAGGCCGCCAAGGCGCTCCCGCGTCAACACGTTCAGCAGACGGTAGTACTCCGCGGTCGATTCCCAGCTCATCCCGCCCAGCAGCCCGATGGTCTTCATCGGGCCACCTTGGCACAGGCCCGGCCGCTCCCGGCCGGCGGGCGCCCCTTCGCGGACCGGGCCGCCAGGCCACCGCCCCGGCTACCCGGCGGCCGGGCTTCGCAAGGCCCGCAGGGACCAGTCGAACACCGGAGCCAGGCTCTCCGGGGCCGGCCAGCCGTTGACCACGGGGAGCAGCCGCAGGTACCGCTCCCGGCGGGGGTCGTGCGCGGATTCCAGCCGCTCCAGCAGGTGCCGCCGGAGCCCTTCGTCGGCGGGCCGGCCGAGCGTGGCCGCGCACTCGGCCAGCAGCGCCGGGACGACCGGTCCTGCCCCGGCCGAGGCAGGACCGGTGCCCGCCGCCGGCGCCGGGCCGGCCTGCTCGCGGGCGGCCGCCACCAGGTCGCGGCGCAGGCCTGCACGGCCCCCGTCGGCCCGCGGCTGTGCGTACAGCTCGGCCAGCCGCCGTACGACGGCGCGGAAGTCCCTGTCCTGGCAGAGTTCCGCCAGCTCGATCCACGCCTCGACCTGCTCGGCCGCGGGGTTCTCCGGCAGTTCGGGCGTCAGCGAGCGGGCGATACCGGCGAACCGGGGGTCGGTGTACAGGCCGCCGAAGACGGCGTCGAGGAAGTCGCCGGCCAGCCGGCGGCGTTCGTCCTCGGTGAGTGCGGCGAGTCGGTGCATGAGGTCCATCTCCTCCGGGGTGGAGCCGCGCCTGGCCACCGCCGTCAGCACCGCGTGCCGTCGGCGCAGCAGCTTGATCTGCACCGCCAGGATCTCGGCCTGCGCCGCGGCCACCTCGGCGAGCGGGAGCTCCCGGTCCACTACCCGTCGGATCGTCGGGAGGTCCAGGCCGAGGTCACGCAGCGTCCGTACGAGTTCCAGCCGTACGACGGCTTCGGTGCCGTACCGGCGGTAGCCGGCCGGGCTGCGCCGGGTGGGCGGCACGATGCCGCAATCGGCTTAGAACCGGATGGCCTTGACGGTCGGTCCGGTCCGCCGGGCCAGATCACCGATCGAGTGGAGCGTGTCCCCGTTCATGGCCTCACCTTCGCGTCTCCCCCTACGGGAGACTCAAGCCCATGCCCGGGCGGGCAAACCGGTGCCCCGGAGGCCTGCCCGCCCGCCCCCTGTCAGCGGACGAGGCGCTGCACCTCGGCGTAGCTCGGCAGCGGCGTGTCCGGGCCGGTGGCCGGGCGGCCGGCCCGGACGGCGAGGGCCGCAGCGGTGGCGGCTCCGAGGGCCAGACGGTAGAGCAGGGAGCCGAGGCTGACCCGGGCGACCCCGAGGTCGGCGAGCTGCGGGAACGCCGGGCCGGTGGGGGAGTGCAGGACGTTCAGCGGGACGCCGAGGTGCCGGACGAGGTCCGCGATGATCTCGGGGTCGGCGAGGCCGGGGACGAACACCCCGTCGGCGCCGGCCTGCTGGTAGGCGTCGAGCCGGCCGGTCGTCTCCCGCTCGTGGCCGCCGAGCCAGTGCGTGTCGGTACGGGCGTTGACGAAGAGCCCGGGGGCGGCGGCCTTCACGGCCGTGATCTTCGCCGCGTGCAGCGCGACGGGGGCCAGCGAGCCGTCGGCCCGGCCGTCCTCCAGGTTGATGCCGGCCACCCCGGCGGCGGCCAGCTCACCGGCCAGCTCGGCCACCTCCGACGGGTCGTCGCTGAAGCCGCCCTCCACGTCCACGGAGACGAGGAAGGGTTCCTTGCCGAGCCGCCGGGCCAGGCGCAGGGCCGCCGGGTCCAGCCGCGCGCAGTCCGCCTCGACCAGGGCCCGCCGACGGGCGTGTGCCTCGCCCGAGCTGAACCGGGCGACGGTGGCGCGCAGCCAGGCCATCGCGCCGGCCGCGTCGTCGCCGCCCGTTGCGCCGCCCCCTGCGATGCGCCCTTCGCCGCCCGTTCCGCCGCTCGTGTCGCCCGGGCCGGTCGGCCGCCAGGCGGAGGGCTCGGCGGGCAGCGGGACGAGCCGCGGGTCGGCGAGCGCCGTCCCGATGTCGGCGTACCGGGTGAACTCGTGGGCTGCGGTGGTCATGCGCTTCACTCTAGGAGCGCCTCGCTTCGGCCGGCGCCGAACCGTGCCGAAGGCACTCGTAGGCGGCGGGTTCCGCTCCTCGCTGCGGAGAAGCAGGCCCGAACTCCCGGAGTTCACCCGGTCGCGGCGGCCGTCCCGCTACATTTGACGGACGGCCAGGGCCGTACGGCGTTCCGGGCCGCCACCCCGGGGCGGAGCAGGGACGGCGGCGCTGTGCCGGGCGTCGCCGGCAACCGGCGTCCCGGCCGGGCGCCGCGAAGGAGCTGCAGGATGACGACTCACGACGCACCGCCCGTGCGCGAGCCGGTCAGCGAGGACGAGGCCGACGCCCTGCGTGCCCTGGCGGCCAAGGAGCGTGACCGCGCGGCGACGCTCGCCGGCGTCCTGGAGGACGTCGCCCTCAACGGCCTGCCCGCGCCGGAGGAGTGCCGGCCGTGGGAGGAGATCCGCGAGGAGCACTTCCGCCGGCTGGCAGGCGAGTAGTCCGGCCGGCGCGCCACCCGGCCTTTCGAACGGCCCCGGGCCGGCCGCGTCCTGACGCCGGTCGGTCGTTCAGAGACTCCCGAAGGCGCGAGTAGTCCGGCCGGCGCGCCACCCGGCCTTTCGAACGGCCCCGGGCCGGCCGCGTCCCGACCCCGGTCGGTCGTTCAGAGACTCCCGAAGGCCGATGGGGAGGCGACCCCGGCACCGGCGGTCCGGGACTCCACCGAGCGGAACGACGTGGGCAGCCCCGCGGCCGGGAACGACCGTTCGCCCTTCCCCGGTACGACGGCCCGGCCGGCCGGGCGGGCGGTGCCCGTCGACCAGGTCGAGGGCCTTCAGCCCCTGCGCGAGCGCCCCGCCGCGCGCGGCCGCGCCTGGGCCGGCGCCGCCGGCCCTCACACCGGTAGCCGGGAGGCCTCGCTCTCCAGCAGCGGCAGCAGCAGGTCCAGCGCGGCCGCGCGCGGGCTCGCCAGCGGGCTGGGCAGGTCGAGCGACTGCAGACGGCCCCGCCGGACCACGTACGCGACGGCCTGGTCGATCTCGGCGGACTTGTCCTCGGACAGTGCCGCCGCCAGCAGCAGGGCGTCCCGGCACGGGCCGTCGGGCCGGCCGCCGGTCAGGGCGCGGATCCGGTCGGTGCATCCGGCGGCGCGGGTGGCGGCCGCCAGCCCGGCGAGGGCGAACCGCAGGGCCTCGTCGCCGCCGGACCAGGCCGCCAGCAGGGCCGGTGCCACCGCCTCCACGGCCAGCCGGGGCGCCGCCTCGTCGGCCGTCTCGGCGGCGACGAGACCGTGCGCCGCGAGCCGGTCGGCGGCCGCGGCGGCCCGGCGGTCCGCGAGCGTCGCGGCCCCGGAGAGCAGGGTGATCAGCCGGGCCCGGCACCCGGAGGGGACGTCGGGCCGGAGCGCGACGGCGGCCAGCAGCGGGACGTGCAGCGCGCTGTCGGCGTCGCAGGCCCCGTCGTACATCACGCTGTGGGCCAGGTCGAGCAGGACGTCGGGGTCGTCGTCGGGCAGCGTCGGCGCGGTCAGCCACTCCTCCAGCACCTCGCTGCCGGCCCCGCCGCGTTCGTGCAGCTCACGGGCGGCCGCGTACACCGAGTCCTGCAGCGGCGGCAGTGTGCGGCCGGTGTCCGCGCAGGCCAGCGGCGGCTGTGGCTCGGCGTCCTCCTGCGGGGACGGGAACTGCGCGACGATCTGCCGCCGCACCTCCCGGGCGGCGGACGGGTCCACCTCGCGGACCAGGGCGTTCGGCCCGACGGGGACGGCGCCGGCCTCCGGGTAGCCGGTGCCGTAGCCGACCCCGTAGCCGCCGAAGGTACGCGCGACGGTGTTGACGGCCACCCGCTCCCACCCGTAGTGCCCTCCGGACGCCAGGCCCTCGTCGTCGGCGAAGGAGATCACGTGCCACCAGCCGTCCACCCGCCGGCCCGCGTCCGAGGCCTGGTCCGGGTACACCAGGCGGGCCTCCTGGACGGCGACCTCCTGATGTCCACGGGCGCCGAGCGCCAGCACCACACTTCGGGCGGGCTCCTCACCCGGTACCAGGAGATCAAATCGGTCCATCACGGCATTCCCCTCCATCCCGGCAACGGCCCCCGCCGCCAGGGCCGGGACCAACCGATGCCCGGACGCAGCCGGGACCGCAGGAGAAGAGCGTAGGAGACGGGTCCGACAACGACCCCACCGGCACCGGATCCTGGGACACGGGGGGCCGCGCCGTGACATCCTGGGAGGTCCGGTCCGGGGAGGTGGTCCGGACGCCACGCGCAGGGTTTCGCGACCGAGGGGGCAAGCCGCGCCGGTCGCGCGGGGTGCCGTCCCGGGCGCGGCTCCCAGGGTCGGCCGACATCATCGGCCCGCCACGGAGCGCGCCGGGGACGAGTAGCGCCGGGGACGAGCAGCGGGGGAGCAGGGTGCGCGCGCCGCCGGGCCTGGCCCGGTCAGGCCCGTCCGCCGAGGCGGCGCCTCAGGCCGGCAGCTCGGCCGGGGGCAGCGGGGTGTCCCAGTCCAGCAGGCGCAGCAGGTCCGCGTCGACGCCCGGTGCGGGCCGCTCGGAGTCGCGCGGCGGAGCCGCGGCGGGCGAGGGCCGGTCGGTGCGGCCGGCGGTGAGCCGGGCACTGGTCACGGTGTTCTGCTCGGCCCTGGGCCGGCGCAGGGCCTCGTAGCGGGCCAGCGCCGCTTCGTGCGCAGCGGCGGGCGAACCGCCGTCCGGGCCGGCCTCGCGCAGCGCCTTGGCCAGCACCACCGCGTCCTCCAGGGCCATCGACGCGCCCTGACCGGTGGCCGGTGACGCGGCGTGCGCGGCGTCGCCGAGCAGGACGGCGCGCCGCCCGCGCCAGCGGCCACCGGGCGGCAGGTGCCGGGCGTTGGTCACCATCAGGCGGTCGGTGGTCGCCGCGACGATGTCCGCGGCGGGGGTGCGGTCCGGGCGCAGCAGCGCCAGCAACTGCTCGCGCCACCCGTCCGGCCCGGTGCCGGCCAGCTCCTGGGCGCTCGCCGGCGGGCCGGGCACCCGCGCGAACCAGTAGGCCTCCCCGCCCGGGGAGTGGGCGTAGCCGAAGGCGGCGCCGCTGCCGCGGACCATGGTGATCCGGTCCTCGGGCCCGCCCGACGGCGCCGGGGCGTCGGCCGTGTACCCGTAGAAGACGCGCTGGCCCGCGTACTGAGGCCGGTCGCCGTCCGGGTCGAGCTGCGAGCGGACGGCGGAGTGCAGCCCGTCGGCCCCCACCACCAGGTCCGCGTGCGCCGTACCGCCGTCGGCGAAGCGCACGGTGACACCCCCGGCGCTCTCGGTGAGACCGGTGAGCCGCTCCCCGTGCCGCAGCGGGATCCCCCGCCGGCGGACCTCGGCGCGCAGGGCCTCGCCGAGCTCGGCGCGCCGCAGGCAGCGGTAGCGGGTGGGCGGGTGGTCGTGCTCCCCGAGCGGCACGGTGGCCAGCTCCCGGCCGCCCTCGTCCAGCACGCTCATGGTGCTGAGCGGGAAGCCGAGCCCGTTCACCGGCGCGGCGGCGTCGAGCTGCGCGAGTGCGCGCATGCCGTTGCTGGCGAGGGTGAGGAACGCCCCGGCGTCGTCCCCGCCGTCCGGGTGGGCCTCGTGGACGGTCACCTCGAAGCCGGCCTTGTGCAGCCCCAGGGCCACCGCCGCACCGCCGATGCCACCGCCGACGACCATGATCCTCGTCACTCCGGCGCCTCCTTCGGGTTCCATCCCGGCTGCTCCGGCCGGGGTCTGACGGCGGCTCATCCTGACGGGCCCGCCAAGGTCGTCCCGCCATGAGCCTGTTCCCACCGCGACCCTAGCCGCCGGTCGTACCCGACCTGCCCGGAACGGCCCGGCGCGGCCGAAACCCGCCCTGCGTACCCGGCCTGGTCCGTGCCTGCGTCGGCGCCGGGCAGGGGCTGGTGACGAGCGCGGTGGGCGGGTGGTCCCGGGCTGTTTCCGGACGGCCCCGTGCGGCCGGGCGCGAGTGCCGTGTGATGTCTTCGGGGCGGACGATGCGGTGCCTGCCGGTGAGATGGTGCAGGATAAGGACATGTCTCAAAACGTTTACTTCGACATCACCATCGACGGCGAGGCCGCCGGGCGCATCGTCTTCCAGCTCTTCGACGACGTCGTGCCCAAGACCGCGCAGAACTTCCGCGAGCTGGCCACCGGCCAGCACGGTTTCGGCTACGCCGGTTCGGGCTTCCACCGCGTCATCCCCGAGTTCATGCTGCAGGGCGGTGACTTCACCCGTGGGGACGGCACGGGCGGCAAGAGCATCTACGGCGAGAAGTTCGCCGACGAGAACTTCACCCTCAAGCACAACAAGCCGTTCCTGCTGTCCATGGCGAACGCCGGGCGCAACACCAACGGCTCGCAGTTCTTCATCACCACGGTGCTCACCCCGTGGCTCGACGGCAAGCACGTCGTCTTCGGCGAGGTCGTCGAGGGCCAGGACCTGGTGACCAAGATCGAGTCGCTCGGTTCCCAGTCCGGCAACACCCGCGCGAAGATCGTCATCGACGGCTCGGGCATCGTGGAGTAGTTCCCCGCCCCCGCGGCAGTGGGGTGCGGATGCGGGGCCGGCCCGGCAGGGCGGCCCCGCCGCGCCACGGTCGTACCGGCCGGGCCATCGCGGACCGACAGCGTCCGCGGCGGCCCGGCCTGCGTCGTTCCGGCGCGAACGGCTTCCCGGTCGCCCGTCCCCACGGGGAGCCGCCGCGGTTCCCTCCGGCCACCGCCCTGGTGCCGCCCGTGCCCCGGGAACTGCCGGTCGCGGACCGGCCGGCGCACGCGGCCGCCCCCGGAACCGCCTCCGCGGCAGGTCCGTCCGGTGGAGTCGCGGGCGCTCCCCAGGGTGTCGACCGGTGACGCGGCGGCCCCGCCCCGATAGTGGGGAGGTCCGCCCCGGCGACAGGCCGGCGAGATCTGGGGAGCCGGTTGATGGACCGTCCGACAGCCTTGTCGCACCGTGGCTACTCGGAGCACCGCTGGAAGGCGCTGGCCGGGATGTGCGTCGCGGCGGGCATGGTCTGGCTGTCGTTCGCCGACTTCGGGGTGGCCGTCCCGACCATCTCCCAGGAACTGTCCGTCTCGCTTCCCGACCTGCAGTGGGCCAACAACGCCTTCAGCCTTTCCACCGGGGCGCTGGTGCTCGCCGCCGGCCGCCTGGGCGACGTGTACGGGCGCAAGCGGATGCTGGAGATCGGCCTGCTGGTGATGGGCGCCGTCTCGCTGGCGACGGCCTTCGTGCCGGGCGTCACCGGCATGATCGTCGGCCGCGGGGCGATGGGTGTCGGCGCCGCGCTGATCCTGCCCGCCACGCTGGCGCTGATCCCGCCGATGTTCCCGCCGGAGGAGCAGCCCCGGGCGTTCGGGGCCTGGATGGCCGTCGCCTGGGTCGGCCAGGCGGCCGGCCCCGCCGTCGGCGGCGTCCTCACCGGCCTGCTCGGCTGGCGCTCCACCTTCTGGATCAACGCCCCGCTGGCGCTGGTCGGCCTTTGGCTGGTGCGCCGGGCCGCGGTGGAGTCCACCGACCCGAACGCCTCCCGGCACATCGACGTCCCCGGCCTGCTGACCAGCGCGCTGGCCGCGTTCTGCCTGCTCTACGGGTGCACGGCCGGGCAGGAGGAGGGTTTCACCGACCCGCTGATCATCGGCCTGCTGATCGGCTCGGTGGTGCTGGCGGGCCTGTTCGTCTACCTGCAGAAGCGCCTGCCGGACCCGCTGATCGACCTTCGGCTGTTCTCGTCCCGGCCGTTCTGCGGCGCGCTGGTGGCGAACTCCGTCATGAACATCGTCTTCGCCGGGGTGAGCTTCCTGCTCACCCTGTACCTGCAGGAGGTCCGCGGCTACGGACCGGTCGCGGCCGGGCTCCTGCTGCTGCCCTCGACCGTCACCATCCTGCTGTTCAACCCGTTCGGCGGCCGGGTCTCCGCCCGGCGCGGAGCCCGGCTGCCCGTGGTGATCGGCGTGCTGCTGCTGGGCGTCGGCACGCTGGTGGCCGCGATCATCGGCCGGCACTACAACTACGCGATCCTGGCCGCCGGCCTGCTGGTGCTCGGCGCGGGCCTGGGTCTGATGTCGATCCCGCTGTCCGACACCGCGGTGGCGGGGCCGCCGGAGGAGCTGGCCGGTACCGCCTCCGGGATGTTCAAGGTGACCAGCATGCTCGGCGGGGCCTTCGGGGTCGCCGTGACGGTCGCCGTCGAGCAGGCCGTCGAGACCAACCAGGCGATCGACCGGGCCAAGGCCGCCGGCCTGTCCGACGCGGACGCCCAGCAACTGGGCAACGCCGTGACCGACTCGAAGCTGGCCGATCAGATCCTCTCCTCCGTCGACCAGGCGACCGGCGACGCGATCACCGCCGCCTTCCAGCAGGTGGAGGCGATCGGCGCGGGCCGCGCCATGGGCCTGGCCGGCCTGCTCGCGGTGGTCGCGGCCCTCGTCCTCCCGCTGATCTGGCGGACCGGCCCGGCCGGGCGGGCCGAGCGGGCCGGGGCCGCCGAAGCGGTCAGGCCGACCGAGGCCTCCTGACCGGGTGTTCGGGCCCCGGTGGCCGGGCGGACGCGTGGCGTACGCCGCCCCACGACCACCGGTCGGCCGCCGCCGGACGGGTCACCAGTAGTCGGCCGTCGGCTGCCGGACGGCCGGGCCGCCCGAGTGCGGGCCGCGGACATAGCCCTTCGGCGGGGCGGGCAGCGCGGCGACGCAGGCGACGGAGCAGGCGTTGACCAGCAGCGGCAGGACGTCCGTGGCCACCCGGAGGGAGATCCACACCCGGCGCGGCCGGGTGACCGGTCCGTCGCAGACGACCCGCCGTCGGTCGGTCGCCCGGCCCTGGTCGAAGCAGCCGCAGCTGTCCTGTCGGTCGCCGCGGGCTCCGGTCGCCGCCGGGGTCTGCGGGCTGCTGTCCATCCGGTCACCCTCACGGTCGTTGCGGATCCCGACGGGGCGCCTGTGATCGTCCGGCAGCGAACGACCAGGATGTCCCAAGGGTCGCACCCCGCTGACGGTCACGGCGACCAGGCCGGTCAGGCACGGCCTTCCGTTGCTTCCCCGAGCGTCTCTCAGCAGGTCCAACGGCTGGGCCGCGACTGATCGTTCCCGAGCCGGGTGTGACAATTCGCCCGTCCCGCGGCCCTGTCGGGACGCCTTGCGGCACCTCATACTCCAGGTTCCGGCGAGGCGGCGGACTGCCGTCCGCGAAGGCGAAGGGAAACACGGCAGAGTGAGCGCGGCGGCTGCGGGGACTTGGAAGCTCGGGGACAAGGAGGTCAACCGGATCGGCTACGGCGCGATGCGGCTGACCGGCAACGGCATGGCCGGGAACTCGGACGGCCCGCCGATCGACCGCGACCACGCCGTCCGTCTGCTGCGCCGGGCGGTCGACCGGGGCGTCGACCACATCGACACGGCCGCCTTCTACTTCTCCCCGTTGCGATCGGCCAACGAGCTCGTCAACCGCGCGCTGTCGACCGGGCAGGACGACGTGGTCGTCGTCACCAAGGTCGGGCCGGGCCGCGATCCGTCCGGCGAGTGGCACGCCATGGCCCGCCCCGACCAACTGCGCGGCCAGGTGGAGGAGAACCTCCGCCAGCTGGGGCGGGACCACCTCGACGTGGTGAACCTGCGCCGCAACGGTCCCGGCATGCCGTCCGTCGCGGAGCACTTCGGCGCCCTCGCCGAGCTGCGCGAGGCCGGTCTGATCCGGCACCTGGGACTCTCCGCCGTCCGCCCCGAGCACGTCGTCGAGGCCCGGGCGATCGCCCCGGTGGTCTGCGTGCAGAACTCCTACGGACTCGACTGGCGCCGGGCCGACGAAAGCGGCCTGGTGGACCTCTGCGGTGAACTCGGCATCGCCTTCGTCCCCTTCTTCGCGGTCGCCGGACTGCGCCGCGAGGCGGCCGCCGGGCAGGAGCGGGACGACCGGGTCCGGGCGGTCGCCCGCGCCCACGCCGCGACGCCGGCGCAGGTACGGCTCGCCTGGACCCTCCACCGCGGGCCGCACGTGCTGGCCATCCCCGGCACGACCGACCCGGCCCACCTGGACGAGAACATCGCGGCGGCCGGCCTGCGGCTGACCCCTCAGGAGGTGGAGCTGCTGGGGGCGCCGGTCGCTGACGGTCCGTGATCCGGTGACCGGGTGATCGCCGGCCCCGGCCGACCGGGCGGGGCCGGCCGGGGCGCAATTGCCCGGGCGCTGTCGGGCGGCCGTTCTAGGATCGGTCCGGTCCGTCCGCCGAGCGCCGGTGCGGCGGTTGTCGAGGGGGAGCCGGGGGCGGCCGATGCGATGGCGACGGAGTGGGAAGGACGCGCGCGAGCACGCCCAGGAACCGGCCGAGGCCCTCCCCCCGGTGGCGGCCGCGCCCCATCGCTGGGGGGAGCGCGGCGAGTACTGGAAGGAGTGGCTGCGGCGCTCGCCGGGCGGGGGCGACCTGCTCGTCTGGTGGACGGACGCGGGCGGCGACATCCGCAGCCTGGTCGGGGACGCCCGGTACCGGGAGCGGCTCGCCGAGCTGCTGTCCCGGGCCTCGCCGCGCGACTGCGCCGCCCTGGGGCTCGGCTGCACCCGGCGGATCGACCGGTCCTGCCGGGAGCCTTGGACCTGCGCCCTCGACCCCGAGCGCCGGCCCGACGCCGGGCCCCGGCCGAGCCGCTGCGGTCCGGTGCCGGGCGCCTGCGACGCCTTCCTCGACTGCTGGACGGAGTTCGGGCTCACCGTGCGCTTCACCGCCGACGACCGGCATCGGGCCGTGCACCTCCGCGACCGGACCGACAGTGACCGGGTGAGCCTGTGGGTGGACGGCGTCCCGGTGGCGGAGGGGGCCTGGCTGGACGAGTCGGGCCGTTGGGTGGACGAGCGCCTCTACGTGGTCGATGCCGCCGGCCCGGAGGACCACCCCGAGCAGGACTTCACCTTCGGCCACCTCGGCCATGTGATCCTCTCGGTGGTCGTCCACGATGTCGAGCGGGCCGCCACGCAGGTCCTCGTGCCCCGGTTCACCGAGAGCTGGACCGATCCGGTGGTGCGGCGGGACGGCGACACCTGGCGCCTCTACCCGCACCGGGCCGCCCTCGACGCCGGCCGGCCCGACCGCGTCCTCCCGGTCGAGCCGCCGGCCGGACCGGCCGGCGCCGACGCGGTGGTCCGACCCGTGTGACGCAGTCGGCGGGGCAGGCCGACCCCCGTGCCGGTGCGTGCCGCAGGCGGCCGCGAAGTGCCTCCTGAGGCCCTGGACCTGACGCAGTTCGGCCTGCCGGCGCTCGTGTCGACGACGCCGCGTCGCAGGACGAAGAGCTGGTCGGCCCGGCGGGCCGGCAGGGTGCGGTAGGCGTCGACGGCGCCGTCCGCCCAGGGGACCAGCTCCCTCACCGGCTCTCCCACCGGTGTCGCCAGTACGCCGAACGCCTGCCACCCGTCCGTCGTCGCCCGCTTCCGCGAGCGCGGCCGCCGGCCGCCCCCCCCCCGGGAGCAGGATGCCCGTGCCGGGACCGGCGCATCCCTGCGGAGCCGGCGCTCCGTCAGTCACGTTGCCACGGGCCGCCGTTGTCCCTGGGGAGGGTCTCGTCTCAGCGCCGGGGCGCGGCCGCGGCGACCGCCAGCACCAGGGCGCCGGCGAACACGGCGTCCCGGGCACCCGTGGCGACGCCCCAGGGCGGTGCGTCCGGCCGGGCCCCTCGTCGCGGCCGGACCTCGTCCTCGGGGTCGACGGTGAGGGTGACGGGTGCGCCGACGTCCGGCCGCTGCCCGGCGGTCTCGGTCCTGAAGCTCCAGCGTGAGCCGTCGGGCCCGACCACGTCGTAGTGGAAGAGCGGCCCCGGATCGAGGCCGACCCCGTCCCCCGACTGCCAGTGCCGGCCCACGACTCCGGGGACGGTGACCCCGCGGTCGTGGAGCACCTGTTGATCCGACCAGAGCCAGGTCAGCAGGCCGAAGGTCGCGCCGCCGAGCAGCACGGCGGCCGCGGAGAGGTACAGGACGGCGACCACCACGGTGGGCGGATCCAGATCGCGGGCGGTCCAGGCGACGGACCAGATCAGTGCGCCGCAGGACGCCACCGCGATCACGAACCGGTCCACCGGGTTCCCGTCGCTCAGCCGATCGACCGTCACGAGCGTCCAGGCCCCGCCCAGTACCAGTCCTGCCTGTACGCCGAGGGCCAGCACGAAGCGGACCACGGCGCCGGGCACCCCGCCGCCCCGGATGTCGAAGTCCTCCATCATGCCACCAAGGGTGACCACGGCGTTGCGCACGGTCAAGGTGTCGTGACCGGGGGTCGCCGCGTCGGGGTCCGTCAACTGCCGGGCGTCGCCCCGCTGTACGGACGCGGGACAGCAAGGGTGGTGTTTGCCACGGAAGTTGCGGGGCAGGCGGAGCACAGGCAGGGGGCGCGGTCCGGATGGCGGAACCGCATCCGGGTGGCCACTGCCGAGGCTCAGACCCGGCCGCCGAGACATCACTCTCCGGCGGCCGGGGAGCCCGGGGCCCGTGCCCCTCGGGAGATCGGGCCGGGGCGGCGCCGACCGGCAGGGACGGCGGGCCTGTTGACTGTCCGGTCCGGCAACTCCGCAGTCAGGGCCGGCGGGGCGCCGGTCAGGCGGTGGGAGTCTCCTGCTCGGCCTCGACCTGGGCGTTCCAATCGCGCTTGGAGGACTGCCAGCCGTCCTCGTTGTGGCCGAGCCGCCAGTAGCCCGAGATCGACAGGTCCTCGCGCGGGATGCCCTGCTCGACCCGCAGCTGCCGGCGCAGCTCCTTCACGAACCCCGCCTCACCGTGGACGAAGGCGTGCACCCGGCCCGGCGGGAACTCCAGCGCCCGGACGGCCTCCACCAGCGCCTCGCCGAACGGCCGGTCGCCGCGGTGCAGCCAGACCACCTCGGCGTCGGTGGCGATCTTCTGCTCGTCCTCGGGGCCCGCCACCTCCACGAAGGCGCGGACCTCCGCGCCGGCCGGCAGGGCCTCCAGCGCGGCCGCGATCGCGGGCAGGGCGCTCTCGTCGCCGGCCAGCAGGTGCCAGTCGGCGGCCGGGTCCGGCGTGTAGCCGCCCCCGGGGCCGTTGAACCGCACCACGTCGCCGGGCTGCGCGCGGGCCGCCCACGGGCCGGCCAGGCCCTCGTCGCCGTGGACGACGAAGTCGATGGCGAGCTGCCGCAGCTCCCGGTCCCAGGAACGCACGGTGTACGTCCGGGTCACCGGCCACTGCTCACGGGGGAACTCGGCGCGGATCCGCTCCAGGTCGAACGGCTCGGGGTAGCTGACCCCCGCGGCCGGGAACAACAGCTTCACGTAGTGGTCGGTGCAGGTGTCCGCGCTGAACGCGGCGAGCCCGTCGCCGCCGAGGACGACTCGCTGCATGTGCGGCGTGATCCGCTCGGTGCGTACGACCTCCGCCGTGTGCGGCTTGCGGATCCTGCGGGGCGGTTGCTCTGCCATGGTGCGCTCCCTCGATAGCACGTGAGTTCGCCAACGTAACACCTCCTGCGGGGGCTCACCTGCTACGGGTCCTCGGTGGGCGCGCGGCCCTCCGGTCACCCCGGTGGCGCCCGGGCCCGCGGTGCTGACAGGCCGTCGGCCAACCTCCGCCGGGGCCTACCGCCGTACCTGACGGGGCCGCGGCGGACGGGCGAGCCGCCGGAGTTGCGTGGCCGCACATCGCGCCGGGGTGTGGGTTCCCGACCGGCGCCCGGGCGGTGGGAAACGCCCCGCCGCCCGCCCAGGACCGACGGTCCGGGCCCTGACCTTCCCGCCCGCCTCGCCGGCCCCGACGCCCCGCCCGCGCACCGGCCTCGGCGCTGCCGCACCACGCCGACCCGGTCGGGGGCCGGCACCCTCCGTCCCCCGAGCAGCGCGTTCAGCCCCCCGGCGGTTCGTCCGCCTCGTTCGGCGGCGCGGCCGGGCGTGCGGCGGGGCTCCCGCCACCGGAGCCGGGGCCGGCCTTGCCGGGCGCCGCCGGGGCGGCCATCGCCCAGCGGATCGCCCTGGTCACCCCGTGCCCCAGCAGCGGCACCGCGGTCCGCTCGATCAGCGGCAGCCGGGGCAGCCGCAGCTCCGCCCGGGCCCAGCCCGGGAGCAGGGCCACGGCCCCGGCGGCGAGCGCGGTGTAGGCGGGGCGGGCCGCCAGCGGCAGGGGCGGGCGCAGCAGCAGGTACCGCGCGGTGTCGAAGGCCTCGTCGGTGGCCCGCAGTTCGGGCCGGTAGGCGTCGATCCGCGCGGCGAGTCCGCGCTGGTCGCGGGGCGGGTCGACGACGCCGAGCGCGGCGGCGACCCGGGCCGCGTCCGCGACGTACCCGTCGTACCCGGCGTCGTCCAGGGGCCGGGCGCCGTAGCGGCGGTGGGCCCGGAGGAAGCTGTCGACCTCGGCGGCGTGCACCCAGCCGAGCAGGTGCGGATCGGCCGCGCGGTACGGCTGCCCGTCCGGCGTCGTTCCGCGGATGCGCTCGTGGACGGCCCGTACGCGGTCGACGGCGTGCTGGGCGTCCTCGGCGGTACCGAAGGTGGTCACGGCGAGGAAGGTGCTGGTGCGCTGGAGCCGGCCCCAGGGGTCGCCCCGGAAGCCCGAGTGGCCGGCCACCGCGGCCATCGCGACCGGGTGCAGGGACTGCAGCAGCAGGGCGCTCAGGCCGCCGATGAACATGGAGGCGTCACCGTGCACGGCCCGGACCGGCCGCTCCGGGCCGAACCACCGGGGGCCGGGGGTGTCGTGGATGCGGCTGCGGTTGGCCGGCCCCTGCGGACCGGCCACCCGCGCGAACAGCTCGGCCCCGAACCGTCGCCGGACGGCCTCCAGGGCGGGTATCGCGGGGGAGTACACGCTCACGCCTGCCACTGTAGGCCCGTGGGTCGGTCCGGGGGAGCCGGTTCGCGCGTCGAGTCCGGTCCGGACCGGGCGGGCGGGCCCGAACCGTCGCCCCGGCCCCGCCCCGCTCGTCCCCGCTCCACCGCGCCGTTCCGGGCCGAGCGCCTCGGCTCCCGCCTCAGCCCTCGGTCCAGCCGTGCCTGCGTCCGAACTGCAGCAGCCCGCGCCGGACCTGCAGGATCTGCTCCCCGGTCAGCGTCGGCGCGCACTCCATCAGGAGTTCGGTGACCTCCTGCCGGAACTCCTGGGCGGTGAGCACGTCGCACAGGGAGTCGTCGTCCTCGTCGTCCTCGTCGTCCTCGGTGGCCGGCGCGGCGCCGCCCGGCAGCGGATCCGCCGGCCGTGCGGCGGATCCGGCGGGCAGCCGCACGGAGGAGGCCTTCAGACCGCGGTCCCCGTCCTCGATCTCGAACTCGACGGCGAGGCCCGAACGCACCGCGGCCTCCGGGATCAGCATGTCGTTCGCATGCAGGAAAACATCCTCGCCGCCGTGGTCGGGGGCGATGAACCCGTAACCCCGAGCACCGTCGTACCGCACCACACGACCGGAGACCACACGACCGGCAACCACACGAACCCCCACCGAAACCCCGGGCCCGGTGCCCGGGACCTCCGCCGAAGAGTAGTCGAGTCCGCGGTGCGGCAGCACCTAGGCGGTGTCGGGCACGGGGGCCCCGGCGGGTCGCTCATGCCCGGCGCCGGCGGTGCCCCCGCCGGTCGGGCGGCTGCGCTCGGCCCATGCGGCCACCGGCGGGCCCGCCGCCCCCAGCACCGCGAAGAAGGCGCCAAGCAGCAGCCAGCCCGCGTGTCCGAGTCCGAGGACCGCGGTCGTGAGGATCACCGGCGCCATCGCCTGCCCGGCGTCGAAGCAGACGCCGAAGAGGCCCTGGTACTGCCCTTGGGCGTGCTCGGGAGCGAGCCCGAAGCCGAGCGCGAACCCGGCCGAGGACTCCCACACCTCGCCGAGGCTGTGCACGCAGACCGCGAGGACGGCGAGCGCCGGCGCCGTCCAGGACGGCACGTCCGCGGTCAGGGCCATCAGGGGGCAGCTCACCAGGAACAGCAGCCCGGCGATGCGGAACGCCCGGCCGCCCTCGCGCGGCGTCTCCACCCGGGAGCCGATCCTGCTCTGCAGCAGCACGCACACTCCGCTGTTGACCGCGTAGACCGCCGCCACGGTCCAGCGGGGCGCGTCGGTGCGGGCGGAGAGCCAGATCGGCAGCAGCAGCGAGACGGTCTGGTACTGCAGGCCCATGGCGCCGTAGAGCGCGGCGAAGGACATGAACGGCCGGTCGGCGAGGACTGCCCCGCGCCGGTGCTCCGCGGGTCGCGGCAGGGGCCGGTAGTCGGGGACGCCGGCCAGGGCGATCAGGCCGGCGCAGGCGAAGCTGGCGGCGTTGGCCAGGATGAGCACGGTGTACGCCGTGCGGGTGCCGGCCGCGACGGCGAAGGCCGCGCCGAGGGTGCCCAGGACCACGCCGAGGTTCACGAAGGTGCGCAGCCTCGCCCTGAACGCGGCCGGGCGTTCGCCGCCGGCCCGGGCGACGAGCGCGCCGCCCGCGGCGCCGCTCGCCGTCGCCGCCAGCCGGTCCAGGGTGGCGATCAGCGTGAACGTGACCCAGCTCTGGATGAGGACGAAGGCCGCCATCGTCGCGGCCTGCATCACGAGGGAGGTCAGCCAGACCCTGCGCGGCCCGTACCGGTCGGCCAGGTTCCCGGCGGGGATGCCGGCCAGCAGCCCGGTCAGCCCGGCGACGGTGAGGCCGGCTCCGACCTGCGCGGCGGGCAGGTGCACGACCAGCGTGAAGTAGAGCACCGCGGCGGTGTTGAACAGGCCGTTGCCCACCCGGCTGACGAAGCTCGCGATGATGAGCGCGCGCTGCGGACCGCTCGGTGCCGGTACGCCGGAACTCCCCTGCCTGGCGTCCTCCCCGGTCATGCGGTCAGGCTAGCAGCGCCCCCGGGTGCGCCCGCCGGGTGGTCCGGGCACCTGGTGTGCGCCCGCGGCGGCCGGCGTGCTCCAGGGGCCCGGCCGTGCGCCGCCGGGCCCGATGTCAGTGCCGCCCGCCATGATGATCCGTATGAAGGACGCAGCCACTCTGGCCTCTCCCGCCGCGTACGCCGACGCCGTCACCACCGCCGTCCGGGCGGCCGCGGCCTACTACACCGACGGCTCCACCCCGCTCGGTGACGACGAGTACGACGCGCTGGTGCGCGCCATCGAGGCCTACGAAGGCGCGCACCCGGAAGAGGTGCTCCCCGACTCGCCGACCGGCAAGGTCGCCGGCGGCGCGGTGGTGGGCGACGTCCCGCACTCGGTGCCGATGCTCTCCCTGGACAACGTCTTCTCCGCCGAGGAGCTCGCCGCCTGGGCGGCCGGGCTGGAGCGCCGGCTGGGCCGGCCGGTGGACGGCTGGTGCGTGGAGCCCAAGCTCGACGGCCTGGCCGTGGCCGCCCGCTACCGCGCCGGCCGGCTCACCCGGATCCTGACCCGCGGGGACGGCCTGGCCGGCGAGGACATCACCCACGCCGCGGGCGACGTCCTCGGCCTGCCGGCCACCCTCGGCGAGGCGCTGGACGTGGAGCTGCGCGGCGAGGTGCTGCTCACCACGGACCAGTTCGAGAAGGCGAACGAGATCCGCACCGCCCACGGCGCCCTGCCGTTCGCCCACCCCCGCTCCGGCGCCGCCGGCACCCTGCGCGCCAAGGACCGCCCCTACCGGGTCGAGCTCACCTTCTTCGCCTACAGCGCCACCGGCCTGCCCGGCCTCGGCCACAGCGAGCTGCTGGCCCGGCTCGCCGACCTCGGCGCCAACACCGCGGCCAGCACCCAGGCCGCCCCGCGGCGGTGCGCGACGGTGGAGGAGGTCCAGCAGCGGGTCGACGAGATCGCCGCCCTGCGGGCCGTGCTGCCGTTCGGGATCGACGGCGTGGTGGTGAAGGCCGACTCCGCGGCCGACCAGGAGCAGGCCGGCTCCGGCTCCCGCGCGCCGCGCTGGGCCGTCGCCCGCAAGCTGGCGGCGCAGCACAAGGTGACGCGGCTGCTGGAGGTGGAGTGGAACGTCGGCCGGACGGGGATCATCGCGCCGCGCGCGGTGCTGGAGCCGGTGGTGATCGACGGGGTCACCGTCACGTACGCCACCCTGCACAACCCGGCGGACATCACCCGCCGCGACCTGATGATCGGTGACCAGGTGTTCATCTACCGGGCGGGCGACGTCATCCCCAGGGTGGAGGCGCCGCTCGTGGAGGAGCGCACCGGGGCCGAGCAGCCGATCGCCTTCCCCGAGGTGTGCCCGCGCTGCGGGGACGCCATCGACCGGACGCAGCAGCGCTGGCGCTGCGTCCGCGGCCGGGGCTGCCAGGCGGTGGCGTCGATCCGCTACGCGGTGGGGCGCGACCAGCTGGACGTGGAGGGCCTGGGCGGCACCCGGGCCGTGCAGCTGGTCGACGCGGGCCTGGTAGCGGACGTCGCCGACCTCTTCGCGCTGACCAGGGAGCAGTTGCTGGGCCTGGAGCGGATGGGCGACACCAGCGCGGACAACCTGCTGGCCGCGATCGAGACCGCCCGCGCGCAGCCGCTGAACCGGGTGTTCTGCGCGCTCGGCGTCCGTGGCACCGGCCGGACCATGTCGCGGCGGATCGCCGCCCACTTCGGGAGCATGGCGGCGATCCGCGCCGCCGACGCCGACACGCTGGCCGAGGTGGACGGCATCGGCACCGAGAAGGCGCAGGTGATCGTCGAGGAGCTGGCCGAGCTCGCCCCCGTGCTGGACAAGCTCGCCGCCCACGGCGTCGGCACCACGGTCACCACGCCCACCGCGCCGGCGCCGGCCGGCACGGCCCCGGGCGGCGCCGAGGGGGCCGGTGCCTCCGGCGCGGGCGGTCCGCTGGCGGGGGAGGCGGTGGTCGTCACCGGCAGCATGACCGGCGCCCTCGCCGCCCTGTCCCGCAACGAGATGAACGAGCTGGTCGAACGGGCCGGCGGCAAGGCCTCCTCCTCGGTGTCCTCGCGCACCACCCTGCTGGTCGCCGGGGAGAAGGCGGGCTCCAAGCGAGCGAAGGCCGAGCAGCTCGGCATCCGGATCCTCACCCCGGAGGAGTTCGCCGACCTCGTCGCCGACCACCTGTCCTGAGCCGGGCGGGCGGCGCCCCCGGGGGCGCCGCCCCGGGGAAGGTGTCCCGGCGGCGGGCCTGCTGGTGCCGTCGAGGGCCTCGTCGGCGCGCCGGAGGATGCCGGGGGTGTGCGCGGCGGGCCGCTCGTGGCCCGTGCTTCAGCCGAGCGCCTTGGCGGCCGCGCCCGTCCGGGGGACGCCGTCGACCCTCAGGCAGATGCCGAAGACCCGGTCGTGGCCGGTCCAGCCGTTGACGTGGCCCCGGTTGTTGCTGATCCGGACTCGCCCCCTGGCCTGGTCCACGGCCGAGACCAGGTGCAGGTACACCGTCCCGGCCACCCGGGCGAGGACGATGTCCCCGACCTCCAGCCGCGACGGGTCGACCGGGGCCACCACCACCTGCTGCCGGCTGCGGATCAGCGGCACCATGGACGAGCCGCTGGGCCGGAACTCCACGGTTGCTCCGCCGGCCACCCTGCCTGCCACCGCATCCATCGCACCCATCCGGGGAGCGTGACAGCTCCGGCCGGGTACCTCCACCCATTTCCCGGGCCGCGCTCCGGTCGGCGGCGCCGGGCTCACGCGGTCGCGGCGGCAGCGCGGGGCCGGTCGGCCCGGTGGTCCTAGTCGCCGGTGGAGTCGCCCGACTGGTTCAGGCTCCGGCAGCGGCGCTTCCGGGCTCGGTGGAGCGTCTCACCCAGGGCGAGGGTCACGTGCGCCACCGCCCGGACCCAGCGAGGTCCGCCGCGATCCGCCCACACCACGCAGACACAGCCGCAGACGGTCAGCGCCAAGGCGCCGAGCAGCACCAGAACGATCATGTTTCCACCCCTGTCGCGGTCGGTGCGCAGGGGGACGACCGGTCCGAGCCGCTCGGCCGGTCGCCTCGTCTGCGGGCCGGGTCGACGAGCGATCCGACTTGTACGGACAGTCAACCACCACGAGGCACCCGTACCGCCCTCGGTACCGGCCGGGATCCGCGTCGGTGCACCGGCGCGGCCGGTCCGTCCCGGGGCGGTGGCCTGCCGTGCCGCGCCGTCAGACGGGTGGCCCTGGCGGCCGGTCGGCGGTGCGGCAGGCCCGCCTGCTCGGTGGCCAGGCCCGCCTGCTCGGTGTTCGGGCCAGGGGTGTGAAGGTCACGGCCCGTGTCCGGGCGTCCGGCCCGCGCTCGTCCGCCGTGCTCGGCCGGCCCTGCGGATCCGGGTGCGGAGCGTAGCCGTCACCGGGGTGGTCCCCGGTGTGACCGGGGCGGGAAGCCGATCGGGTGACACACCGTGACGCCACGTCCGTGGCCGCCCCGGACGGCGGGGATGGTCGCGGCGGGCGCCGTGGTGACGGTGAGTCGAATATCCGTCCACCGCGCCCGCTGCCGGTGCCGTCCGCCGGACCCCGTGGCCGGGCGGGGCGGGGTGGGGGTGGTCGGACGGCCTCGGTTCATGGAACAGGTGACCTGGTGGACAGGACTGTCTCCGGGGTCGACCGACCTACGGGAGAGCGGAATTGACGGGTTGAAGCCATTGTCCCTCGGCCCGCCCGGTACGGGCCGATCCCCGGGAGGGGGGTTCGGGAATTCGGGAATTCACCGGCCGGGAGGGTTGGACGCCTCCGCGGGGGCGGGCATAGAGTGGATGGCACATCGATTCCCTGACCCTGCCGAAATCCATGTCCGTCCGTCGGGCCCGGTTTCGAGGAGAGGGTTCGCCACGGCTTCGGCGGGTCGCAGTCAGCCTGAAAACCCTGCTCCATCAGATCGACAACCGATGTCCCGGGCGCGGCACGGAATTCGACGGATCCATCGGCGACGCGGCACATCGGGCACGTGGTTCGGAGAGCGAACACAGTCCGTGGGTTCGGCCCGGAATTGTCACTGCACGTGATTGCACCCATGATTCGGCGAACGGGACGGACATTCAGCATCGCCGACGAGCTGTTGGACAGCCGCGATCCCCGGATCAAGTACTCTCCACCATCTTCATCGACCGCCCGGCTGCCGGGCGACGAGGAGTGCTGACCTGCGGAGGTGGCCATGCCCGCCAACGAGACGCTCCCGGTGGTGTACGTCCGCGGCTTCGCCGGCGACACCCGAGGCATCGACAAGGCCGTGGCGGACCCGTTCTACGGCTTCAACGAGGGGTCGACGCACATCCGGGTGGGGGCCGGCAACAAGCCGAGCTTCTACCAGTTCGAGAGCCCGCTGCTGCGCCTGCTGCTCGACGAGGGCTACGAGATCCGGGTCCAGGGCGGCCAGGAGGCCTATCTGGACGCGGCCGAGAAGGTGCCGGCGAACACCGTCTGGGTGCACCGCTTCTACGACGCCGCCGCGAGCAGCTGGGGCGCGCAGCCGGAGGAGTACCGGCTGGAGAACGCCGCCGGGAGCCTGCTCGCGCTGATCGAGAAGATCCGCGCCAAGGCCGGCGTGCCGCGGGTGCACCTGGTGGCGCACTCGATGGGCGGCCTCATCTGTCGCTGCCTGCTGCAGAAGGTCCTCCCCGAGCGCGGCGAGGACCCGGGGGCGTACGTGGACAAGCTCTTCACCTACGGCACCCCGCACGGCGGCATCGCCTTCGAGCACGGCCTCGGGCTGCTGGAGCGCCTGCGGGACGCGACCGGCATCAACGGCGCCGACATCTTCGGGCCGGAGCGGATGTACGAGTACCTGACCCCGGCCGGGCTCCAGGACCGGGACGGGCCGCCCGAGGGCTGGGACCCCCGGCAGATGCCGGGCGGGTTCCCGCCGGAGCGGGTCTTCTGCCTGGTCGGCACGAACCCTGCGGACTACGGGGTCGCGATGGGCCTGTCCTCGGCGGTGGTGGGGGCCCGCAGCGACGGGCTGGTGCAGATCGACAACGCCTACGTCCCCGGCGCGCACCGGGCCTACGTGCACCGCTCGCACAGCGGCAGCTACGGGCTGGTCAACTCAGAGGAGGGTTACCAGAACCTGCGCCGCTTCCTGTTCGGCGACCTGCGGGTGGCCTCGGCCCTGGTCGGGCACCGGCTGCCGGCCGACGACCAGGTGGAGTGGCAGGCCGAGGTGCGGCTGTCGGTGCGCGGGCTGCCGATCGTGATGCACGAGCAGACGGCGTCCCACTGGTGCCCGGTCCAGCTGCCGCGCACCCGAACGGACGGCGGTCCGGAGCGGGACGTCCCCCTGGTGACCACCTTCCTTTGCAGCCGGCTGGCCCCGCGGGAGGGTGCCGGCCCCGTGCGGCACGCTCTGCACCTGCGGGTGCTGTCGCTGCGCAGGGTGGACGGGTTCCTCAGCTTCGGCGACCACCTGGAGCAGACCGCCGACCTGGACGACATCCTGATCGTCGACGTCGGCTCCCGGAACGGCGCCGCCGCTGCACCCGCGGGCGCCGCGCCCGAGGTCTGGGCGGTGTGGAACAGCACCGTCGAGGGCGCGATCCGCGACTACACGCCGAGCGGTCCGCCGCTGGCCGACGTGAACCCCGCCGCCGGTGTCTGGCGCGCCGAGATCCCGCTGCCGGAGACCATCCGCCCCGTCCTCGGCGCGGACGCCCGGATCGCCCTGACCGTCACCCCCTGGAACTGACCCGGCCCGCGAGGCGTGGTTCCCCTGAGCGGCGCGTGCCCCCGGCCGCGCGCCGCACCGGGTGGAGAGCGGGACACGGGGCTACCGTCGAACCCAGAGGTACCGGGCGGGGCCCGCGAGGCCCCGGTCCGTCCGGTCCGCCCGTCGCGGCTACGGAGGATCCATGACCGATGTCGAGCCTCCGGCCCGGGACGGGGCGGGCAGCCATGAAGCCCCCTCGCCCGGCGCCCCTGAACCCGGCGCCCCCTCGCCCGGCGCCCCCGAACCTGGCGCCCCCGCACCCGGCGCGTCCCGGCCTGCCGTGTCCACGGCCGGGAGCGCCGGTGCGCCGCGGCAACCGGTGACGGCCGCCCAGCGCTGGCTGGCCCGGCTGGCCTGCGTGGCGGCGCTCGGAGTCGTCGTGCTGCTGCTCCTGGGCGGCCTGACCAGCCTCGCCGTCCTGCTCGTCGGGGTCCTGGGCCTCGCGGCCACCCTCGCCGCGCTCTGGTGGTTCCTCAGCAACCGGGGCCCGCTGCGCTGGGCCTGCGCCGTGGTGGCCGTCGCGGTGCCCGTCGCCGTGACCGTCTACTACATCGTCCGGCACCAGCTCTGGGTGATCGTGCTGGTGCTCCTGCTGGCCGCCACGGCGGTGACCGCCGCCAGGGCGGCGGTGACCAGGGGCCGGCCGAGGTCCGGCATGCCCGAGGTCCGGACGCCGCGGCCGGCCCGGCCCTTCCTGATCATGAATCCCCGTTCCGGCGGCGGAAAGGTCGGGCGCTTCGCACTCGACGACAAGGCCCGGTCGCTGGGCGCGGAGGTCGCGCTGCTGGAGGGCCCCGGGCAGGTCGACGTCGCCGCGCTCGCCCGGACCGCCGCGACCGGCGGCGCCGACCTGCTCGGGGTCGCGGGCGGCGACGGCACCCAGGCGCTGGTCGCCGGCATCGCCGCCGAGTTCGGGCTGCCCTTCCTCGTCGTCGCGGCCGGCACCCGCAACCACTTCGCGATGGACCTCGGCCTCGACCGGGACCGGCCGGACGCCGGGCTGGACGCCTTGGACGACGGGGTCGAGATCCGCCTCGACCTCGGCCTGATCGGCGGGCGGACCTTCGTCAACAACGCCTCGTTCGGCGCCTACGCGGGCGTCGTGCAGAGCCCCGCCTACCGCGACGACAAGACCGGCACCATCCTGCAGCTGCTGCCCGAGATGCTCTCCGGCCGCCAGGGCGCCCGGCTGGTCGTCCGGATCGACGGCGGGCCGGTGATCGAGGACCCGAAGGCCCTGCTGGTGAGCAACAACCCGTACGGGTCGGGGGACGCGGCCGGGCTGGGCCGACGCGCCCGGCTCGACTCCGGGCGGCTCGGGGTCGTCGCGATCACCGTCGACAACGCCGCCCAGGCGGCCGGCCTGCTCCGCGGCCGCCAGGCCAAGGGGCTGAGCACCTTCCTCGCCCACGAGGTGGTCGTCGAGTCGGACGCCGCCGAGATCCCGGTCGGCATCGACGGCGAGGCCGTGCTGATGCCCACACCGGTGCGGCTCACCATCCAGCCGCTGGCCCTGCGGGTGCGGGTGCCGCGGAAGCGGCCTGGCACCCCGCACCGCCCGGCCGTCGACCGGGCGATCCTTCTGCGCCAGGCGTTCTCCACCGGTCCTCCGGCCGAGCCCGCGGCGCCCCGGCGCGGTCGGCACCGGTAGCGGGGCGGGCACCCGCCCCTCGTACGGGGTGCCGCCGTCCTTGTTCAGCCCGTGGGGCGGGTGTTCGACCACTTGAGTTCGAATTCCAGCTCGAACTCCCCGCCGTCCACCTCCACCTCCAGCTCGCTGCGCAGCTCGTCGGGCACCCGCAGGCTCAGCACCCCCGGGCCCAGCTGCAGCTCCGCGGTGCCGCCGTGCCTTAGGGCGGCGGCGAGCGCCTCCAGCTGGTCGGCGGCCTCAAGGCGGGACAACGAGCGCTTCTGTTCGAACTTGAGGTCGCTCACGGAAGCCTCCGGTTCCTCGGGAAGGCGGACGCCACCGAGTCTGACCCCGGCCGCCGGGCGCGGCATCCCCCCGGCGGGGTGAACCCGCCGGTCCCGTGGACGGAGGCGCACGGCGCCGCGCGGACCGGACGGCGGCGAGGCCCTCCGGTCCGCGCGGCGCCGTGGGGTGCAGTGGGGTGCCGCTCGCGTGGATCAACGGGGATCAGGCGGAGCAAGGGGATCCGTGGGGATCAGTGGCTCTCGTGGTCCTCCGAGAAGGCCTCGCGCAGCCGGGACTCCTCCTCCGCCGAGAGGTTCGTCTGGATCAACTCGGCGTCCCAGCCTTCGAAGGCCGTCCGGATCCGGTCCAGCACGGCGTCGGAGCTCAGCACGAACAGGGCGGACGTCCCGGGCGTGACGCTCTCGCGCACCTGCCGGATGAAGTCCTCGTCGATGCCGCCGGCCTTGGCGAGCGAGCCGCCGAGGGCGCCGAAGGCCGCGCCGACGGCGAGGCCGAGGATGGGCACCAGGAAGATCACACCGAACAGCATCCCCCAGAACGCCCCGCCCAGGGCGCCCCGGCCGGTGAGGTTGGCCAGGTGCCGGGTCCTGGGCTTCTTGGCGCCCTCCGGCCAGTTCACCACCGCACCGTCCTGCACCGTGATCAGCTGCTGCTGGTGCAGCTCCTTGAGGCTCTCCAGGGCCGCGTCGGCCCCGGTCGGGGTGGGGAAGCGCCACACCGTCAGGGTTGGCATCACGGTCTCCGATCTCCGGGCGGGCAGGGTTTCGCACCTTCATCGTCGGATCCCCCGGCGGCCCGCGCCGCGTTCCGGGCCCGAAAGGGTGAGTGCCGGGGCGCCGTCGGGGTGGACGGGCCACCGCCGACCCGGCCAACACCCCCCGCCGGCGCACCGGGTAGCCTTCCGCGCATGTCACAGCCGGTTCACCTCGTCATCCTGATCACCACCCGGCCCGGCCGGGGCGGCGAGCAGATCGCCGCCTTCGAACGCCTGGCCCCGATCGTTCGGGCCGAGCCCGGCTGCCTCCGGTACGACCTGCACCGGGTGACCGGGGAGCCGGACCGCTTCGTGCTCGTCGAACTGTGGTCGTCGCAGGACGCACTCGCCGCCCATGACGTCACCCCGCACATGATCGAGGCCGACGCGGCCAGCCCCGCGTTCCGGGCCGGACCGGCCGAGGTCATCCGGCTGGACGCCGAACCGCTCGCCTGACCGGCCTCTGCTCGCCGCCCCGGAGCGGTGTCGGTGGGGGATCGGCCGGGGGCGGGTCCGGCCACCGGGTTCGGGGCAGCGGGCGGTCGGATCCGCGGGACGCCTGGGGGAGGACCACGCGGCCGGCTCCCGTTGCCCGCCGCCGGCCGTTCAGGGCTGGTAGGCGGCCGTCGCGATCCCGACGAACGAGCGGATCAGCGGATTGGTGTCGCCGTCGTTCCACGCCGCGACCACCCGGCTGGGCGCCATGTCGACCAGCGGAACCACGGCCAGGTTCGCCGGCAGGTCGTGCCCGAGCGGGGCCAGGCCGATCGTGCCGTTCCAGAGCACGGCGTGCAGGCATTCCTGCACGACGCGCACCACCGGCCCCTCGCGCGGCTCGCCGCCGTTCCAGTACGACTGCCAGGCCGGGTCGGTGCCCTGCGGGAACTGGAACCAGCGGCGGTCGGCCAGGTCGGCCAGCTTCAGGTGCCCGCGACGGGCCAGCGGATCGTCGGCGCGCAGCACCGCCCCCACCGGGTCGGAGCGCAGCCCACGCACCGTCAGGGCGGTCTCGTCGAAGGGTGCACGGGTCAGGGCGACGTCGACCAGCCCGGCGCGCAGCCCGCAGGTCGGGTCGGTCAGGTCGGTGTCGCGGATGCGGACGTCGACACCGGGGTGGCTCGCGCGGAAGGCGGCGGCCAGCCTGGCGGTGCCGGGGTCCGTCCCGTCGCCCAGGATGCCGATGGTGATGGTGGCGCCGTCGGCCGCCGCGCTCACCCGCAGGCGCAGCCGCTCGGCCCGGTCGAGCAGGGCCCGGGCTTCGTCGAGCAGCACCGCGCCCACCGGGGTGAGTGCGACGCCGGCCGGCGAGCGGGTGAACAGCAGGGCACCCGTCTCCGTCTCCAACTGCTTGATCGCCCGGCTCAGCGGTGGCTGACTCATGTGCAGGCGGGCCGCCGCCCGGCCGAAGTGGAGTTCCTCGGCGACCGCCACGAAGTAGCGCAGGGTACGTAGCTCCACGCTGCCACGATACCCGAGGGGTATCGGCATGGTGGAACAGGTCTTGGACACGGGCGGGCCCCCGGCGGTGCACTCGGGACATGACCGACGACGCGACGCCCGGTGAACCGTGGACCGTCCCGCTGGCGGGCCCGCCGGCGCATCCGACCGCCGCCGGTGAGCCGGCGTCACCCACCCGCACGCCGGCGGGACCCGTCCCGCCGGCCGCTCACCCAGACACACGTGCCGGATTCCGGGGCCCCCGGTGCCGGCGGGTCACCCACCGACGGTGACCAGGAAAGGGAAGACATGACCATCGCCTACTGGACCGTGGCCGGCCTGCTCGCCGCGTTCTACCTCTACGCGGGCGCGATCAAGGTGGTCCGCGGCCCCGACCAGCTGCGCCCGATGATGGCCTGGGTCGACCGCGTGCCGCTGCCCGCCGTCAGGGCCCTGGGAACGGTCGAAGTCCTGGGCGCCGTCGGGCTTGTCCTGCCGCCCGCGACCGGCATCGCGCCCTGGTCGGCCCTGGCCGCGGCCGTCGGGTTCGTGCTCCTGCAGATCGGCGCGACGGCCGTCCACCTGACCGGCGAGGACCGTCAGGTCGGCCTCAACATCGGGCTCGTCGCGACCGCTGCCGTGACCGTCTGGCTGGCCGCCGGCCAGCTGTGAACGGGGCACCGAGGCACTGGCCGTGCCGGCCCGAGGTGCGGATTTCCCGTCGGGGCGGCAACCGGTCAGAATAGTGATGTGATGCATGCCTTTCCCTGCGGGACCCTGCCCCTCGACTTCGTCGGGACCCTCCGCGCGCGGCGCAACGAGGCACCGAGGGAGAAGCTGGCCACCCCCGAACAGCTCGACGCCTGGTTCGTCGAGTCCGGGATGTTCGACGCCGCGCCCGGCGCCGACGAGACCGACCTCGCCATCGCCCTGGACCTGCGCGAGTCGGTGTACTCGCTCGTCGGTGCCCGGCTCCACGGCGAACCGCTGCCGCCCCGGGCGGTCGCCGAGGTGAACAAGCACGCCGCGGGACTGCCCGTGACGCTGCGCCTGCACGCCGACGGTGCCACCAGGACGGGGGGCGCGGCCCAGGGGCTCGCGGCACTCGCTCGCGAGACCGTCGAGATCCTCGGGGGCGACGAGGCGGCCCTGCTCCGCGAGTGTTCCCGGCCCGAGTGCACCCAGGTGTACCTCGACCGCTCACGCGGCCACCGGCGTGAATGGTGCGCCATGAAGACCTGCGGCAACCGGGTCAAGGCCGCCACCTACCGAGCCCGCCACAGCGGTGAGGCGGGCGCCTGAGCGTACGGCCGGCGTCGTTCCCTGCTCCGGGTCGGGCGCACCGTCGGCCGGCCGGTGCGGCGCCGGCCGGTGGCACCGGGGAGGCAGAGGCCCGGCCTTGGCCGCGGGCGGACAGCAGGCCCGGGCCCGCGGCCCTCGCGGGCCCGTACGCCGGGGCGGCCCGGGCCGGTCGGCGCTGCGCGCAGGCGAACCGCCGACAGGTAACCGCTCGGACGGGTTCCGTCGGCGGGACCGCTCGCGCCGACGCCCGGACGAACGGGCGGACCCTTCACGGTGGTGCCACCGGGAGCCCCCGTGAGACCGGAGCGTCCGGAGTACGGACAGTGACCGTGGCGGGCGTCGGCTTGTTCTACCTTCCTGCGGATGGGGACGGACGAAGGAACATTCGGTCAGTTGCTGCGCGAGGCGCGCCGGCGCGGTGAGTTCACCCTGGAGGCGCTCGCACAGGCATCCGGGGTGAGCGTGCGGGCCATCAGCGACATGGAGCGTGGCAAGAGCCTGCCCCGCCCCGCCACGCTCAACGAACTCCTGGACGCCCTGGAGCTGGAGGGGCCCGCCCGGCGCCTCCTCGTCCAGGCCTCGATCCGGCGCACCCGTCAGGTGCCCCGGCAACTGCCGCCCGACCTCGCGGTCTTTCGCGGCCGCGCATCTGAGCTGGCCGGCGTCCTCGGACAGGCGGAGGAGGCCTCCGGGCCGACCGGACACGTCGTCATCTCGGCGATCGGCGGCATGGCCGGCGTGGGAAAGACCGCCCTGGCGGTGCACTGGGCGCACCTGGTGGCCGACCGCTTCCCGGACGGTCAGATGTACGTGAACCTGAGGGGCTTCGAGGACGCCCGCAGCCCCCTCGACCCCGGCGAGGCCCTCGGGGGATTCCTCCGCGCGCTCGGCGTCGCCAGCAACGAGATGCCGGCCGGCACCGACGAGCGCACCGCGATGTTCCGGAAGCGGACGCGTGACCGGCGGATGATCGTACTGCTGGACAACGCCCGGACCGCCGAGCAGGTCCGGCCCCTCCTTCCCGCCTCCCCGGGGTGCCTGACCATCATCACCTCGCGCAACCAGCTCGCCGGACTCGCCGCCACCGACGGCGCCGCCCTCGTCTCTCTGGACGTGTGGACGGAGGCCGAAGCCGTGGCGGCGCTGTCCGCGCGGATCGGCGAGCAGCGCTGCCGGGCCGAGCCCGCGGCGGCGGCCGAACTGGTCGGCCTGTGCGGCCACCTGCCGCTGGCGGTCGCCGTGGTGGCCGCCCAGCTCAGCGCGGCCCCGATGATGGCCCTCAGCACGGCCGTCCGTGAACTGCGCCGGACCGAACCGCGTCTCGACGCCCTGTCCGGGGACGACCGGCGGGCCGACGTCCGTGCCGTGCTCGCCCACTCGTACCACGCGCTGACCCGGGAGACGGCGCACTTCTTCCGCTGCCTGGCGCTCCACCCGGGACCGGCGGTGTCCGCCGAGGCCGCCGCCTCCCTCGCGGGCGTGGAGCTGCCGGCGGCCCGACGGCGCCTGCGCGAACTCACCTCGGCCAGCCTGCTCTCCCGCGACGCCGTCGGCCGCTACGTCCTGCACGACCTCCTGCGGTCCTACGGAACCGAACTGGTCCACCAGGAAGGCGACGACCACCTCGCCGCCCGGGCCAGGCTCCTCGACTACCTGCGGCAGAACGCCCACGCGGCCAACCGGTTCCTGTCCCGGTCCCTGGCCCTGCCGATCAGCGCCCCGGAACCGGGAGTCGTCCAGGTCGTCATCGACAGCCGCGAGGACGCCCTCGACTGGTACGCCCAGGAGGATCCGGCCTTCCTCGCCGTCCGACGCTCGGCCGCGGACCCCGCCCTGCTGCGCCACCGCCTTGACCTGACGCTCGAATGGGCGGCCTACAACGAGGTGGAGGGCCGCTGGGGCGAGGAGATCGGCGCGTCGGGCGGCGCGCTCGAAGCCGCGCTGGAGATCGACGACCCGGTCACCATCAACAGGGCGGGCCACAATCTGGTCCGGGCCCTCATCGAGACAGGCCGGCTCCAGGACGTCGACAGCCCGCTCGACCTCGTCCTGCGGCACCTGGATCGCCTGCCCGTGGAGCGCCGGGCGCGTGCCGAACGCGATGTCAGCTGGGTGTACCTCTACCTGGAACGACCCGCCGAGGGACTGCGGCACGCCCTCGACGCCCTGGCGGTCGCCCGTGGCCTCGGCCAGCGCGAAGAGGTCGGACGGGCCCTCACGGACGCGGCCTGGCGGCTGGTGCAGCTGGGCGATCACCAGGAAGCCGTCGCCAGGTGCGAGGAGGCGATACCCATCCTGCGGGAGGCCGGCGACCGGCGCTACGAGGCCGGGGCCTGGGGCACCATCGCCTACGCCCACCAGGACCTCGGCAACCTTGACGCCGCCGTCTCGGGGCATCGCAGGGCGCTGGAGGTCTTCGAGGAGACGCACGACCGCTACAACCAGGCGGAGGCGCTGGACAACCTCGCCTCCGCCCTGGTGGAGCTCGGCGCGACGGAGGAGGCCCGCGAGAACTGGAACCGGGCCGCCGAGCTGTTCACCCAGCTCCGTGTCGCACGGGCCGCGGACATGCGGGCCAAGGCGGACGCCCTGCTCTGAGCGACACCGCGCCGGTCGGCCTGCTGCCGACCGGCGCCGGTACCGACCGGCAGGGCCGGAGCGTACCGCCGCCGGTCCCCGCCGGGCCTCGCCGCGCGGCGCCGGGCTCAGCCCGCCGTTCCGGGCCGGTCGGCCGCCACCGTGTAGAGACCGCGCCCGGAGCGCTGCGCATGACCGGACTTGGCGAGGCGCTCCAGGCGGGTGCGGATCGCGTTGACGGTCGTGTCGGCACCGTCCAGGCCCAGCAGGCCGGCCACCTCGCGGGCGCGCAGCGGGTTCTGCGCCCGGGCCAGTACCGCCAGGACGCCCTCCGCGTCGGTCAGCCGCCGCCGGCCCGGGGCCGAAGCCGCTTCGTCGGGAGCGGTGTTGACGGGAGCGGGGCCGGGAGCGGGGGCAGCAGCGGCCGGGGCGTCGACGGTGGCCGCTGCCTTGCCGGTCGCGGGCACCGCCTTCGCGGACACCACCTTCGCCGGCGCCGGCTTGGCGGTGGGTGCCTTCTTGGGCGCGGCCTTCTTGAGCGCGGCCTTCTTGGGTGCCGCCGTCCTGACCGAGGCAGCCTTCTTCACCGTCCTCGGCCCGGTGTCCTTCGGGTCCGCTTCGGGTGCCGCCTTCGGTGCGTTCTTGCGGGTGGCCTTCTTCGCGACGGCGACCGCTGCGGGGGCTGTGCCCTGCTCGGGTTCGGGAGCGGTGCTCGTCACCACCGCTGCCTTCCCGGCGGTCGTCCTCCTTCCCGCGTCGGCCTTCTTCGCAGCCGTGCGCTTCGTCGCGGCGGTGGTCGCGCGTGTGCTCGTGCCCCTGACGGCGGTCTTCCGCGCGCGCTTCGCGGCGGGCTTTGCCGCCGGTTTCGCAGCCGGTTTCGCTGCGGGTTCCGCCACGGGCGTCGCCGCGGGCTCGGAGGAAGCCGGTGCGGCGTCCGCCTTGCCCTCCGCCTTGCCCTCCGCCGCGCCGTCCGCGGCGGTGGCCTGCCCGCGGGCCGCCGAAGTCACCGGCTCCGCGGCCTCGGCCGGGCTCGGGCTCGGCGTCGGGTCGGTGGCCGGGGCCTCGACGGCTTCCTGCGGGTCGGCCCGGCCGTCGAGGTGCGTACCGGACAGGGCCCGCAGGCCCTCCAGCACGTTGATGATGGCGTTCTCCCGGGCGACGGCGGCCGCGAGTTCCCCCTCCAGCCGGCCGCGCCGCTCCCGCGCTGCGGGCAACTGCGCCTCCAGCAGAGCGATCGTCGATCCCACGCCGCTGTCCGTACCGAACGTTGCTTCGCCTGCCACAAGCACTCCTGTCGCATCGTCAACCACGGTTCCTGACTGCAAATCTACGACCAGAACCCCCGAATGCCACAGGGAACGGCACAATCTGTTCCGCTTCCGGCGGTCGCGACGACCCGCGACCGCCGCTCCTGCCGGTCGGTCAAGGGCAGGGCGGCTGATAGGGAGCCCCGGGGACATGCTGCTTCCACTGGTCCGCCGTGACGCTCCTGGTGGTGGCGCAGATCCACCGCGCGGCCGCGTCCGGGTCCGTGTTCCACAGTCGTACGGCCCGGTCGGTCGCGCTGCTGGCCAGGGTGTGACCGTCCGGGCTGAAGGCGAGAGCGAAGACGGATCCGGCATGGGCCGCCAAGGGCTGGTTCGGTGAGGCGGGTTTGACCGGGTCGATGAACCGGATCGTGCCGTCCTCGCCGCCGGAGGCCAGGACTTGGCCGCCGGGTCCGAAGGCCAGCGACGCGACGTCGCTGCGCGCGCTCGTGGAGCCCAGCGCCACCGGACGGACCGGGTCGGCCACGCTCCACACCGCCGTCGCGGTGTTCCTCGCGCTGGCCACGAAGCGTCCGTCCGGGCTGAACGCCAGCGGTTCCGGCGATCTGCCGCCAGGTCCGAGCGTGCCGATCTCCCTCGGGTGGGCCGGGTCCGCCGTGTCCCACAGTTTGACCGTTCCGCCGCCGTTGTTGGTGACGACGGTGTGCCCGTCGGAACCGACCGCGAACCGGTCGACGAGGTTGACGTCCGTCAGGGCCGCGCCGTGCTGCTCGGGGTGCGCCGGGTCGGCAAGACTCCATACCCGGATGACGTGGGATCCGCTGCCGGCGGCCAGGGTCCGGCCGTCCGGGCTCAGCGCCAAGGGCCCCGCGCCCGTCGCGACCGGCAGAGGCGGACCGGTCGCTCGGGGGTTTGCCGGATCGGCGACGTCCCACAACCTGAGGATGCCGTCGAGATCACCGGTCGCCAGCGTGCGGCCGTCCGGGCCGAACGCCAGGTCGTACACGGGTCTTGCACCGGTCCGGGCCTGGCCCAGAGCTCCGGGGCCGGCCGAGTCGGTGAAGCTCCACAGCCTGAGTGTGCCGTCCTCGCCGCCGGTGGCGAGGAGGCGTCCGTCCGGACTGAACGCGAGACCGGTGACCTGGCCGGCCGGGACAGGCAGACTCCGGCCGGGCAGGCTGTACACGGTGATCCGGCCGTCGGCACTGCCCGCGGCGAGCGTGCGGCCGTCCGGGCCGAACGCCAGGGAACGTACGCCGCCGGCGGCGGTGAGGACCTGCGGCGACGCCGCAGGGGCGGACGGGTCGCTGAGGTCCCACAGCCTGATGCCGTTGTCGCCGCCGACGGCAAGGGTCCGGCCGTCCGGGCCGAACGCCGGCTTCACCGCGGAGCCCGCGCCGCTGTTCAGGAAGTGGGGGAGCAGGGCGGGGTGGTCCGGGTCGGTGAGGTTCCACAACCAGACCCTCCCGTCGTCGGCCGTGGCCAGTGTGCGCCCGTCCGGGCTGAACGCCAGGCTGTGGACGGAAGCGGCGGCACCCTGCGGATCCAGCAGGGCCGGGGCCTGCGAGGGGCGCGCGAGGTTCCACAGCCGGACCGTGTTGTCGTTGCCGGCGGCAGCCAGCGTGCGCCCGTCCGGGCCGAACGCCAGCGACACCGCGTAGCCGGTCTTTCCGGTCAGCACCTGGGGCTGGGCGGTGGGATGCGCCCCGTCGCCGATGTTCCACAGCCTGACGGTGGTGTGGTCACCGCCGTCGTCGGTGGCCAGGGTCCGTCCGTCCGGACTGAAGGCCGGTGCTCCGTCAGCGTCGATCGGCTGGCCCAGGTCCTGGGGGTGTGCGGGCTCCGCGAGGTTCCACAGCCGGACCTTCTGGTGGTAGCCGCCGGCGGCCAGTAGGCGTCCGTCCGGGCCGAACGTCACGTTGAACCCGAGGCCCGAGCCGGTCAGGGGTTCACCGAGGAGGGACGGTCGGGCGCGGTCGGCCAGGCTCCACAGCTTGATCGTGCCTTCCTCCCCCGCGCTGGCGAGGACGTCGCCCTGCGGGCGGTACGCCACCGAGTCCACCAGCAGCCGGTGGGCGTCCGTGGCGGTGGAGAGGATCGCATTGCCGTCCGCCACGAGATTCGCGTAGGGGCCGGTACCCGGCAGCATCCGGAACGCGGCCAGGTCGAGCTGGGCCGCCAGCGAGGGGTCCGTGCCCCGGAGCTGGTTCGCCTCGGCCGTGAGCCTGCCGACCAGGGCCGCGCGCTGCTCGGAACGCGCCGCGTCCCGCTGTTGGAGGGCGACACCCCCGGCGCTGGACGCGACGAGGACGAGCGCGGCCACGGCCAGCCGACCGAGGCGGAACCGTCGGGCATACCGGTCCGCTTGTCCGAGGTCCGCCGCGAACCTCACGTCGCCGGGTTCGGGAGCCGCGGCGACGTCCAGCCGGTTCGCCTCCGGCGCGACCAGACGCCACCCCTTGCGGCGGGCGGCCAGCAACTTGGCGTCCAGGTCGGCGACCCTGAGGAGGCGCTCGCCTCCGTCGAGCGCGCCGGTCACGGCCGTCCGCGGGCGCAAGCCCCGGAACACACCGCGGACCGAAGCCAGGCCGGGCCGACGGGATGCCGGGTACCGAAGGACTTCGCGAAGGCCGAGTGCGAAGGCCGCGCCGAGGGACGGACCCTCAATTCGCGCCGGAGGCACGGGATCGTCGGAGAGGACCAGGCGCCACAGCACGCACCGCCCGGCGCCCCGGCGGCCGGCGGTGCCCCACGCGTGGCCGAGAGCAGTGGCGAACTGGCTGTTGGGGCTGCGCACCCCTGCCATCGTCCGGGGGTCCGGATACAACCCGGCCGGGCCCGCGGGGAATTCGCGCAACTCCAGGACGCCGGTGACACCCTCCTCCGCCGGAGCGGGCCCGGACAGCCCCGCGGAGCGCCCGAACACCACCGGAACCCTGACGGCAGGCCGCGGGCGCGGCTCCGCCCCCGCCATCAGCAGCGCGGCGATCACCAGCACACCGGCGGCCGGGCCACTGCCCCGGACCCCGACACCATGGTGGTTCGGGATCCGCCGGGCCACGGACCTCAGCGCGCCGGCCACCTGCGGTGAAAGGCCTTCGAGCCCGCGCCCGGACGGTGCCGCCGGCCCTGGGGCGGCGTCCGCCGACACCAACCCGCTCTCGTGCCACGCCCGGACCAGTCCCGCCAGCACCTCATGGTCCTGCGGATCCTCCGACGCCAGGGACCTGCCCAGCTGCCATGCGTGGTCGGCGATCGCCAGCGCGCCGGCTGCGTGGTCGGCCACCGTCGCGCGGAGCCCGGCGTGCACCCTCCCACCGCGCCCGTCGAACAGCCAGGAGGGATCGGCCTGGACCGCCTCGCGGCAGCACCTCCACCACAGCTGCCGTTCGCCGAGCAGCTCGCGCAGGGCGGCCTGCGAACTCCCCGTACCCCGGAGCACCTTCTCGAGCGCTGCCCGCTCCGGCAGTCGGACGGGGCGGGCGTCGCGTGGCCGCTTCGTCCGCCACGGCTCCGGGGGACCGGACGGCGGTGGGCCGCCGGGGTCGCTCACGCCCCGCCGTTCGTCCTCCGCCGTCACCGCAACTCGCCGTCGATGACCGCCTGCAGATCCTCGCCGACGAGCTCCCGCACCTGCCGCCAGGCAGCACGGGTCGCCTCGTTGAGGGCCGCTCGGACCGAGGCCGCGACGGTCGCGGTGTCCCAGGTGGCACCGCTCGTCACCGGTGCGGGAGCACAGGCCGTCCAGCCGGCGGCCGAGCCTGCGGTGAACCCCGGCAACCGGACCAGGCCGGCCGCGGAGCCGAGTGGTCCACGCACCGTCGGGACCAGCAGTACCTGCTCGCCGCCTCCCGCACCGGTGTACTTGACCACCGACATCACCGGCAGGTCGGCGCCGGCGCCTCGCAGCACCACCTCCAGGGTGTACTCCGGAAGGTCGCCCCCGCCGGCGCGCAGCAGGAACACGGCGCGCCCGCCAGGAGCCGACGCCTCCACGGCCACCGCGTCCCCACCGGCCGCGGCCAGGCCGCTCGCCTCCATCAGGGGTGGAAGGGCGAACCATCCCTGCTCCGGCAGGGCCGACGACTCGTACGTCCACGGCGACACCTTGGGCGGGTCGCTCTCCTGCGGTTCATGCCGAAGCGGTTCGTGCCGCAGCCTTTCGTGCTGCAGTCGTTCGTGCTGCAGTCGTTCGTGCCGCGTTTCCGCGAACGAGCGCGCGGGAGGCAGGTCCAGGCCGAGGAACGAAGCCCATAGCCGCATCCCCATGGTGTACCCGTCCCGTCCGCGCGCAGTCGTCCGCGGCCGGCCGTGCCGCTGCGCGCCGATGAACGACTTCCAACCGCGCCGCGACACCGACCCGGCGCTCACGGGGCCGCCTCCTCGTGCGGAAGAGGAAGCGGAGGCTGCGGAGCACCAGGAGCGGACGCCGCCCCGCTCGCCTCCTCTCCCGGAGGGCGCAGGGCGTCGGCCGGTGTGGCAGCCCTGCCGATCTGGGCCAGCAGCGCGGGCGCGGAGGCGCCGACCACCACTGCCGCGTAGACACCGATGATCTGATCATGGAGCGCCCATGCCGCCACGCACCCCAGCAGGACGCGGAAGAGCGCGGCCAGCGAGTCCGCCAGCGGGTCGACGAACTCGGCCATGCGCGGCAGTTGATCCCCGGCGGACCTGGCGGCGTGCCGCGCCTGCTGCCAGGCGTGCAAGCGCCCGAAGGTGACGACAGCCTCGACGATCAGCCCGCCGGCGGCCCCGCACGCACCGGCCTCGGCCCACGTGAGCATGGAGCCCCCTGTTCCCCCGTGCCAAGCGTCAAGCGCATCTGATGACTCGTCAGGCCAACATTGTGGCCGCCGGCCCGTATGTCAAGACCCTCCCGTCCTTCGGGTCACGAAATGGCAAAACGTCGACGCCGAGGGAGACACCGGGATCAGCGTCGGGGAACAAGAAGAAGGCGAACTCCTGCCTGAGGCAGCGGCATGGTCGAGAGCCACGGGACACCCTGTCGGGCGGCCGAGTTGACGCTGCTGACGGCCGGCTGGGCGAGCGTGCGGCGACCGGAGGCGGGGGCCCTGGCCGTCCTCGTCCTGCGCGGCCCTGCCCCCGCCCAGCCCTCGCCACCGGCAGCGGTGCGTCGTCCCTGACCGGCGAGGAACTGATGGTGTCGACGCAGCTGAACCGTCTGCCGACCCCGGGTGCTCCCAGCCGCCTGGACCGGTGCCCTCCGGCCCGCGCCCGCTCAGCCGTTCCGGCGGTAGTAGTCCATCGAGATCCGCACCGCGCCGTCCTCGGTGCCCGCCGCGAGCACCCGCACCACGGCGACCTCGCGGCCGCCCTGGTCACGGACGCAGAAGGCCCGGCCGTCGCGCAGGGTACTGAACGGCAGCGTGCCGGCGGGCCGGCTCTCCACGCCCTTGACGCAGTCCTCGGGCGTCAGCCGGCCGTCGGCGGCGATGTAGGTGTCGCTGTCCTCGGGCACGAAGAACTCGCCGGCGCTGCGCCCCAGGTACCAGGCGGCGTTCTCCTGCGGGGCGACCCGGCCGGACTTGATGTCGAACTCGTACGTCGGGTCCGGCGAGGTCAGTTCCGTCCCGGTGTACACCGGCGTCCAGCCCGGGCCGGGGGCGGCGGCGGTCGGTGTGGGGACGGGCGGGCTCGGGGCCGGGGTCACGGGTGCGCTCGGGGGCGCGCCGGTCGGGCCGACGTCCATGGTGTCGGCGTCAGCCAGGTCGTCACCGAGCAGCGGGGAGAGCAGGACGGCGGCCGCGCCCGCGGCACCGACCAGCAGGGCGACGGTCGTGGTGACGGTCGTCCGCCGGCGTCGCGACCCCCGGCGCCGGTCGCGGTCCCGCCCCCGCTCGTCGGCCGCTGCCGGGGCCGATGCGGAGGCGGGTGCGGGGACCGGGGGGCGAGCCGGGGCCAGGGCGGTGGGGGCCTCGGCCGTCGCGGCCCGGACCGGGTCCGGCGTCGTGTCGGGCCCGGCGGTGTCGGGCCCGGCGCCGGGCGCTCCGGTGGCGTCCGGTCCGGCCTGGGCCGTGGGGAGGTCGGCGCGGCGCCGGATCTCGGAGCTGACCGGGTGCGGCAGCCAGCCGTCGGCGAACCGCAGGTGTCCGCCGACCGCGGGGTGGCTGCCGGCGGCCTCGATGATCTGGAGGGTGCCGGGGCGCCGCGCGGGGTCCTTGGCCAGGCACTGGAGGAGCAGCGGGCGCAGCCCGGCCGGCACCCGGGAGAGGTCCGGGTCCTCGTGCACCGCCCGGTACATGGCGGCGGACTCCGGTCCGCCGCCGAACGGCGGTGCACCGGTGCAGATGTGGACGGCGAGCGCGCCGAGCGCGAAGACGTCGGTGGCCGGGCCGGCGGGCTGCCCGAGGACCTGCTCCGGCGCCATGTATCCGGGGGAGCCGATCCGCAGGCCGGTCGAGGTGAGCGCACTGGTGTCGGCGGCCCGGGCGATGCCGAAGTCGATCACCCGGGGGCCGTCGGCGGCGAGCAGGACGTTGGCGGGCTTGAGGTCACGGTGCACCACGTCGGTCGAGTGGATCGCCTGCAGCGCCTCCGCGACGCCGGCGACGATCAGCAGGACGGCCCGCTCCGGGAGCGGACCGAACCGGTCCACCACCTGCTGCAGCGACGGGCCGGCCACGTAGGCGGTGGCGAGCCACGGCTGGGCGGCGTCGACCCCCGAGTCGACCACCTGCGCGGTGTAGAGCCCGTGGATCCGGCGGGCGCTGGCCACCTCGCGGGCGAACCGGTGCCGGAACTCGGGATCCTGCGCCAGCTCCGGCCGGACGACCTTGATCGCCACCGGCCGGCCGCCCCGGGTGTACGAGAGGTAGACCCGCCCCATGCCGCCCGCGCCCAGTCGGGCGAACACGCGGTAGCCGCCCACCTCGCGCGGATCGTCCGCCGAGAGCGGTTGAAAGGTCGAGGGCAGCGGGACCGTGCGGTCTCCAGTGGTCACGATGGCCTCCGGCGGCTCGGGGTGGGTGTTCGGGTGGGTGCGGCGCCCCGGGCCGGTGCCGCCACCGGGGCGTGCGGTCCGGCCGGGGCGGTCCGGCCGAGGGGCGGGCGCCCGTGCGGGGGCCGTGGCACCGTCAGGCGGGGCCCGCGCGGTGGCGGTCCGGTCCCGTCGGTCGGGGCCGGTTCGGGGCACTGGGGTCGGGGCAGTCGGCCCGGGCATGCTGGAGGCACTCTAGCCGACTGTAATTTCAGTCAGTCCCGAGGGTTCTGTCCGGGTGGGACCACCGGGTAGGGTGTTGCCCCGTGGCAGACCGTAGAACCTCGATCATGGAAGCGGCCGCGCGGGTCATTGCCCGGCGCGGGGTCCGCGGGCTGCGCGTGGAGGAGTTGGCGGCCGAGGCCGGTGTGTCCACGGCGCTGATCTACTACCACTTCAAGGACCGCACCGGCATCCTGCGGTCGACCCTGGAGTTCATCAGCGACCGCGCCGAGCGGTACACCACCCGGCGCGATCCCGGCGCCCCGCCGCTCGACGCCAGGGCCGAGCTGGAACAGACGCTCCTGCTGGAGTTCCAGGACGTTCCCGAGGTGCGCGAGAACAGCACCGCATGGGGGGAGCTGCGGGCGAGCGCGGTCTTCGAGCCCGAACTGCGGGAGGACCTGGCCCGGTCCACGCTGATCTGGGTCCAGGAGGTCGCGGAACTGCTCGGCAAGGTCCGGCCGATGGGCGGCGCCGCCGCCCTGGCCGGCTCGGCCGAGCGCCTGACCGCACTGCTCGAAGGCCTCAGCGTGCGGTGGCTGAGCGGCAGTCTGCCGCTGTCCCACGCGCGGGAGCTGATGGCCGGCGCGATCGACGGTGAGCTGGAGATGCTCGCCCGCCGCTAGACCTCCGCTGGACCTCGCCCGCTGCCGGCCCGTGCCCGGTCGCCGGCGCCGTGCGGCGGCGCCAGGGTCCGGGCGGGTACGTCCACGAGCCCCTGCCCCGGTCGGTCCGTTCGTGTCCGTCGGCGGGTCGCATCACGCTTCCGCCATGCCGCCGGAGGCCGCCCCCCTCCCGTCAGGGCTGCGGACGGCCCCGCCCGCGGCCGGCTCCGCGCGGGTGGTCCAGGCGCGCGAACATCGCAGGTCAACCGCGGTTCGACCGCTCGGCGCCGCTGCCGGGCCGCCCGGGTGCGGGGCCGCTCAAGCTGTGGGGCAGTCCCCTGGAGTCGTCCTTGACTGAATTTTCAGTCAATGCGACAGTGTGGGTACGGCACGCCCTTACGGGGATCGCCGTAGGTCCGTCGGCTCAGGCCCGGCCCGGCCGCCCTGGGCCCGCCTGCCCGGCCGAGCCCCGCGCCCGGGCGGCGCACCCGGCCGGACACGGGCGATACTTGATCTGGAGACGCACATGAACGACCCCGGCACTGCGGGACCCTCCCTCGTCGGCCGCCTCTTCGGAGCCGGCCCCTCGCGGCGATCCCTCCTCGGCGCGGTGGGCCTGGGCGCGGCCGGCCTGGCGCTCGGCCCCCGGGCGGCCGCCGCGGCCCCGTCCGCGGACGGACCGCTGCCGCGCTGGTGGGTCCCCGCGGACGACGTGCCGCACGCCCGGACCTGGATGTCCTGGCCGTCCCGCCGGTCGGTCTGGGGGCGCCAGCTGGCCGGTGTGCAGCAGGACATCGCGCTGATCGCCCGGACCGTCGCACGGTTCGAGCCGGTGGTGATGTGCGCCCCGGACTCCGGGACGGCCGCGGACGCCCGCGCCCGGTGCGGGCCCGAGGTGACGGTCACCGACGCGATCCCCACCGACGACCTCTGGATGCGCGACACCGCCCCGGTGTTCCGGCGCGACGGCTACGGGGCCCTGGACGCCGTCGGCCTGAACTTCAACGGGTGGGGCAACAAGCAGACCCATGCCGACGACGCCGAGGTCGCGCGGGGCATCGCCGACCGCAACCGCCTGCGCTTCAGCGCCGCCGACTTCGTGGGCGAGCCGGGCGCGATCGAGACGGACGGCGACGGCACCGTGATGGCCACCGAGAGCAGCCTCGTCAACAAGAACCGCAACCGGGGGTGGAGCCGGGCCGAGGTCGAGGAGGCGGTGCTGCACGTCTACGGCGCCGACAGGATGATCTGGGTGCCCGGCATCAAGGGCCAGGACATCACCGACGACCACATCGACGTCACCTCGCGGTTCGTCCGGCCGGGCGTGGTGCTGGTGCAGCTGCCCCCGGCGGACCGGAACGACGTCTGGGCCCGCGACGCCCGTCAGCAGTTCGACATCCTCTCCCGGGCCACCGACGCCCGGGGCCGCAGGCTCCAGGTCATCAGGGTCGACGGTCCCGACACCGTGCGGTCGCGGGACTCGAAGTTCGTCGACTCCTACCTCAACTTCCACCTGGTCAACCGCGCGGTGATCACGGCGCAGTTCGGCGACCAGGCGAAGGACGCCGCGGCCCGGCGGGCGCTGGCCGCGGCCTTCCCCGGCCGGGAGGTCGTCCAGCTGGACGTCGACCGGCTGATGGCCGGCGGCGGCGGGATCCACTGCTCGACCATGCACGAGCCACTGCCGTAGCCCGGTCCCGGTCCCGGTCCCGTCCCATCACGTTCCGTCCTTTCCTGCCGCGTGCCGGCGCGGCCCTGCCCGGACCGGCGCTGTGCGGACCCCGCCTGCCCGGGGCCGGGCCCCGGCGGCGCCGCCTCCCGGCCGAAGTCACCCCTTCCCCCTCGGAGTTGTCCTGTGCCAGATCTCGCCCTGTCCCGTCGGACCATGCTGCGTGCCGCCGCCGGTGCCGGCCTGCTGACCCTCGGTGGGGTCGCCTGCTCACCGTCGGGGGACGAGGAGCCGGCGCCGGAGCCGGCGTCGCCCGGCGGGGGAACACCGCCCGGCCGGCGGTTCGGGGCGGAGTGGGAGAGCCACGCGCGGACCTTCATGTCCTGGCCCGCCTCCACCGGCATCTGGGACAGTCAACTTCCGGACGTCCGGCAGGACATCGCCGGTCTGGCCCGGGCCGTCGGCCGCTACGAGCCGGTGGTGATGTTCGCCCGGCCGGCCCAGGCCGACGCCGCGCAGCGCGCCTGCGGGGACGGGGTGGAGGTCGTCGCCCTACCGGTGGACGACCTGTGGGCGCGGGACACCGTACCGGTCTTCGTGGAGGACTCCGGCACCGTCAAGGGCGTCGATCTCAACTTCAGCGGCTGGGGCAACAAGCAGAAGGAGCACGGAAACGACACCGCCCTGGCCGGCGCGCTGCTGGCCCGGTACGGCATCGAGCGGGTCAGCACCTCCCTGGTCGCCGAGGGCGGATCCTTCGAGACCGACGGCCAGGGCACCCTGCTGGTGACCGAGAGCTCGGTGGTCAACGACCGCCGCAACCCCGGCAGGTCCAGGGACGAGATCGAGGCCGAGCTCAAGCGGGCCCTGGGCGTGACGAAGGTGATCTGGTTCGCCGGCGTCCGGGACCAGGACATCACCGACGCCCACGTCGACTGCCTGGTGCGGTTCGCCGCGCCGGGCGTCGTGCTGCTGGACCAGCCGTTCCCCGGTGCGCCCGAGGACGTCTGGTCGCGCTCGGCGGCCCAGGCGAAGGAGGTGCTGCGGGACGCCACCGACGCGAACGGCAAGCCCCTGCAGGTGATCGAGCTGCCTCAGCCCGACCCGGACCGGATCACCGGCCGCGGCGACGCCTTCGTCTCCTCGTACATCAACTTCTACGTCGCCAACAAGTCGCTGTTCCTGCCGCGCTTCGGGGACGGACCGGCCGACGACCGCGCCCGGCAGATCCTGCGCGAGCACTTCCCGGGGCGGGACATCGTCCCGCTCAAGATCGACAACATCGCCTCCGGCGGCGGTGGGATCCACTGCTCCACCCACGACCAGCCCGGCACCCCGGCGGCCGGCTGATCCCGGGGTGGAGGGGGCACTGCAGGCATGCGGACAAAGAGCTGTACCGGCGTACCGATGAGCCGATGAGCCGATGAACGGGCATGCGGACGGGGCAGGCACCTCGGTGCCTGCCCCGGTCTGCCCGGTCCGCCCGGTCGGCCGGCCCGGCGTGGGGCCGACCGCCGGGCTCAGGCGGTGCCGCTGTGCCCGGGCAGCGACCGGTGGCCCTGGGACCGGTCGGCCTGCGGCCCGGCGGCCTGCGGCCCGGGGGACGTTCGCTCGGGCGCGGCCACCGCCGGGCACGGCGCCTCGGCCGCGGTACCGCCCTCGGCCGCGGTGCCGCTCTCGGCCGCGGTGCCGCTCTCGGGCGTGGGGTCGTCCTCGCGCAGGGCGGCCGTCTCGGCCTTCAGGATCCGCAGGGATCTGCCCAGGCCGCGCGCCATGTCGGGCAGCTTCTTCGAGCCGAACAGCAGGATGACCACGGCCACCACGAGCAGGATGTGCCAGGGGTCGAGTCCGTTGCGGAGCATGGGGGTGCTTTCGTGCGGTCGGCAGGTCGGCGGGGTTCGCCCGGCGCTGCCGTGGGGTGTCGGCGCCCGCCGGATCGGCCGGGCGCGGGGTGTTCCGTCGCCGTCAGGCCGCCGCGACCGTCGCCCACACGGCCTTTCCGCCGGCGCCGAAGGGGGAGACCCCCCAGGCGTCGGCCAGGGCCTCCACCAGGGCGAGGCCACGTCCGCTCGTCCGCTCGGAGCATTCGGGCAGTCGTTCCACGCGTGCGGGGGAGTGGTCGGCGACGGCGATCAGGAGGCGTCCGGCCCGCAATTCCATGATCACGGAGGCGGTGTCGCCGTGGACCAGGGCGTTGGTCAGCAGTTCCGAGAGCAGCAGGCAGGGTGTGTCCGGGTCGAGGTGGACGGCGACGAGCGCGTCGCGCAGCAGCCGTCGCACCGTCCCGACCCCGTCCGGTGTCGCGGTCGGGCGGATGTCGAACCGGAACCCGGGCGGAGCGCCGACGGGCGGGGTCAGCAAGTGCGGAAGCATCGGAGGGGTTCTCCCGGTGTCCTGGAGTTCGGCGCCCTGCGGGAGGGCATCGGCCCGTGGCTCGCACCGAGGTGGTCACGGGGGTGCCCATGGACCCGGAGCGACCTGGCTCGACCCGGCCCGTTGCGATGCGCCGGGTCGACCCGGCCGGCTGTGCAGTACCGGGCAGTGGGCCTGTCTTGATGCAGCCACACTGTCGCATTGACTGAAAATTCAGTCAAGAGTTGCGACCGGCAACGGCCCGAACTCCGCCCGAGGGTGAGGGTGAGGGTGAGGGTGAGGGGGCCCGGGGGCGGTGGAGGCCCCTGCCGCACGGCAGGGGCCTCCACCGCCGTGCGGTGAACCGGCGCCGCGTCCGGCGCGGGCGACCCTCAGGCCGGTCGCAGCTCGGCTGCGATCGCGTCCCGCAGCAGCCGGCGGGCGTGGTCCAAGGGGAGCGACCCGCTGAGCCAGCGGACGCTGAGGCCCTCCAGCAGGGCGGTCAGTCGCTCCGCCGAGGCCGCGTGCGCCGGTGCGGTGCCCGCCGGGTGTGCCCGCCCCAGCAGCTCGGCGATCTCGTGGACCCAGGTGTGGGTGGCCCTGGCCAGCTCCTCGCGCAGCTCCGGGTCGAAGACCGCGCTGGCCCTCAACTCGCCCCAGGCGGTGCTGTTCTCCCGTACCTCGGCGGTGTCCTGGAGCTCCAGCAGCAGGACTTGCTCCAGCTCGACCCGGGGGCTCTCGGGGAGTGTGCCGGGGTCGCGTTCCGCGGTGTAGCGGTCGGCCCGGTCGCTGATGAACTCCAGCGTCTGGCGCAGGATGCCCGCCCGGTCGGTGAAGTGGTAGTAGATCAGCGAGGTCGACACCCCCGCCTCGGCTGCCAGTTCGCCCACGCGCAGGCCGCGCACGCCACGGCGGGTGATGACCCGGGTGGCGGCTCTGAGTATTTCGGTTCGACGGTCGGACACGAGCGGTCACTCTACCCGGCGCTCGGCCGCTTCGGGGCATTTCCTGATCAGATCATCAGGATTGCCCTGGTGCTGTCCGTTCGGCGACTCTCCCTGCTCAGTACGGCCGGGCCGGGGCGCCCCGGGCTTCGGCTGCGGGTCCAGAGCGGTGCCGGTGGTCCCGCTCGGGCCGAAGCGTGGGCTCTCGGGACTCGCGGGTATTGACTGAATTTTCAGTTGGGGGCAGGATGCGGGGCATACCCCACCTCCCAGCACCCTCCAGGGAGTCTTCTTGAACACGTCAGCACTTCCGTCCCGGCGCCGGCTGCTCCAGTTCGGCGCGGCGGCGCTGCCCCTGGCGGCCCTCGGCGCGACCCTTCCCGTCACCGCCCGCGCCGCCGTCAGCCCGTCGGGCGCCGCCCTGCGGATGCCCGCCGAGGAGGAGCGGCACCAGCGCACCTTCATGGCCTGGCCGGCACTCTCGTCCGTCTGGCAGGACCAACTCCCGGCGGTCCGCAGGGACATCGCCAGGCTCGCCTACGAGATCTCGCGCTACGAGCCGGTCGTCCTGCTCGCCCGGCCCTCCCAGGCCGCCGACGCCCGGTACGCCTGCGGCCGGGGCGGCTACTACGGCATCGAGGTCCTGGAGATCCCGAACGACGACCTGTGGATCCGGGACTTCGGCCCGACCTTCGTGGTCGCCCCCGGCGCCGTCGCCGGGGTGGACACCAACTTCAACGGCTGGGGCAAGAGCGGTACGCCGTACTACCAGCCCTACGCCAACGACGCCGCCGCGGCAGCGACGCTGCTGGAGCAGTACGGCGTCGAGCGGATCCGGGCCCCGTTCACGGGCGAGGGCGGCTCGCTGGAGACCGACGGCCAGGGCACCCTGCTCGCCACCGAGAGTTCGCTGGTGAACGCCAACCGCAACCCGGGCATGAGCCGGGACCAGGTCGAGCAGGCGCTCAAGTCGGCCCTTGGGATCGACAAGGTCGTCTGGATCCCCGGGCTGGCCGGTGCGGACATCACCGACGCGCACGTCGACTACCTGGCCCGGTTCACCGCGCCCGGCAAGGTGCTCCTGGACCGCCCCGCAGCCGGTGCCGACCCGAAGTGGGTGGCGGTCCACGAGCAGGCCAAGGAGATCCTGCGGACCGCGACCGACGCCCGGGGCCGCCGGCTGGCGGTCACCGAACTGCCCTGTCCCGACCCCAAGGCGATCCGGGGCAAGGGCAAGGAGTTCCTGGCCGGCTACACCAACTTCTACGTGGCCAACGGCGCCGTCTTCGTGCCGCAGTTCGGCGACGCCCACGCGGACGGGGTCGCCTACGCGATCCTGCAGGCGACGTACCCCGGACGCGACGTCGTCCAGCTCGACATCGACGGCATCGCGAGCGGCGGCGGCGGGATCCACTGCGCCACGCAGTCGCAGCCGGCCGTGCCGCCCGCCTACTGACCGGGAGCCCCGCTCCCCGGGTCGGCCGCCCTCGTGCGGACGGCGGCCGACCGTCCCGGGCGTCCCGGTCCGAGAAACGACCGGAGCCCCGGGCCGGCCTCACCCCTCCACCCTGACTGAAAATTCACCTAGGAGAGCACCATGACGTTTCGCATGCCGGCCGAGTGGACCGAGCACGACGGCTGCCTGATGGCCTGGCCCACCAGGGTCGAGCTGTGGGGCGACACCTTCGAGGAGGTCAAGCGCGAGTACGCGCAGGTCGCCCGGGCGATCGCCGAGTTCGAGCCGGTGACCATGGTCGCCCGCCCGGGGCAGGGCGAGGAGGCCCGCGCCCTGTGCGGCGACGAGGTCGAGGTCGTCGAACTGCCCCTGGACGACTCCTGGTTCCGCGACTCCGGCCCGATCTTCGTCCTCGGCCTGGAGGGCGAGCGCGCCGGCGTCGACTTCCGCTTCAACGCCTGGGGCGAGAAGCACCACCCCTACGACACCGACGACAGGATCGCCGCCGCCCTGCTGGAGCGCCTCGGCGTCGAGCGGATCGACTCCCGGATGATCCTCGAAGGCGGCGCGATCACCGTCGACGGCGAGGGCACCCTGATCACCACCGAGCAGTGCCTGCTCAACCCGAACCGCAACCCCGGCATGAGCAAGGCCGAGATCGAGGCCGAACTGGTCGCCAAGCTCGGCGTCAGCACCGTGATCTGGCTGCCGTACGGCGGTCTGCTGGACACCGAGACGGACGGCCACGTGGACGGTGTCTGCGCCTTCGTCGCGCCGGGCAAGGTCGTCGTCCAGCTGCCCGCCGACCCCGCGCACCCCGACTTCGAGCGGATGCGTGCCAACCGGGCCGTACTGGAGGCCGCCGTCGACGCCCGGGGCCGCAAGCTGGAGGTCATCGACCTGCCGCAGAGCGCATTCGTCCAGGTCAACGGCAAGGAGACCGAGGTGGGCTACCTCAACTTCTACATCGCCAACGGTGGAGTGGTCGTCCCGGTGGCGGACGTCCCCGAGGACGAGGGCGCGCTGGCCGTGCTCGCCGCCGCCCTGCCCGGCCGCAAGGTCGTGGGTGTCCGCTCCCGCGTGATCGCCTACGGCGGCGGCGGCGTCCACTGCATCACCCAGCAGGTGCCGGCGGCCCGGCGCACCGTGTGACCGGTGTGCCCGTAGCCGCCCCCGGGACACCGCGGCGGCGCCCCCACAGCTCCGCAGCCCGCTGACAGATCTCCTCGCCACCCCCGTGAGCACGGAAGAGAGAACACCGATGGCAGACCCCCAGCACGGGTCCAGATCCCGTTCGTCCCACCGCCGGCCGGCCCTGCCCGTCGCGGCCCTCGCGGCCCTCGCCCTGGTCGCGGCCTGCGCCGGGCCGCCGAAGAGCGGTGACACCGGCGGCGGCTCGTCCTATCAGCTCTCCCAGGACACGCCCGCCGCCAAGGGTGACGTCGACTCCTTCACCTGGGCGCTGTACGCCGAGCCCCCCACGCTCGACTACATCGCCGCGTTCGACTACCCGCAGAACACCATCCTCTCCAACGTCTGCGAGAGCCTGATGCGGTGGACCCCGCAGCTCACGCTGGCCCCGGGCCTCGCGGAGAAGGCGTCCAACCCCGACCCCACCACCTGGGTCTACGACCTGCGCCCGGGCGTGCACTTCCACGACGGCAGCGTGCTGACCGCCGACGACGTGGTCTACAGCCTCGGCCGGCAGCTCAACCCCGACAACGCCGCCGCCTGGGCCCAGCAGTTCCAGAACGTCAGCACGGTCACCAGGACCGGCCCGCTCCAGGTCACCGTGAAGCTCGTCCAGCCGGACTCGCAGTTCAACCAGTACATGGCGACCGCCGCCGGCGTGGTGGCCGCCAAGGCCGGCATCGAGGCCGCGGGCAAGGACTACGGCACCACCGGCAGCCTGGACTGCACCGGCCCGTTCGAGCTCGGCGCCTGGAACAAGGGCCAGTCCCTGGAACTGCGCCGCTTCGACAGCTACTGGGGTACCAAGGCGAAGGCGGCCAAGGCCGAGTTCCGCTTCCTCACCGACCCCTCGGCCCGGGTCAACGCCATGATCACCGGCGAGGCCGACGGCGGCTACCTGATCCCCACCGAGAGCTACGAGCGGCTGCGGAGCAGCGGCGCCGGCACCCTCTGGTTCGGCGAGGGCCTGAGCACCGTCAACGTCAACGTCACCAACATGAGCGGCGTGCTCGGCGACGTCCGGGTCCGCCAGGCGCTCTCCCTCGCGCTGGACCGCTCCGGTTTCGTCAAGGCCGGCCTCGGCGGCGCGGGCACCGTCACCGGCTCCCTCACCACCCGCGCCGCCTGGGCGGCCGCCCCCGCGGAGAGCCGGAAGGAGGCCTTCGAGGGCCTCACCCCCACCACCCCCGACCTCGCCCGGGCCAAGGCCCTGATCAAGGAGGCGGGCGCGGCCGGCAAGACCGTCACGGTCGCCACCAGCCCGATCGGCCAGGACGTCTCGCTGCTGGCCACCGCCGTGCAGGCGGCCGGCACCGGCATCGGCCTGGACGTCCGGCTGAAGACCATCGCGCCGAACGCCTTCACCTCGCTCTTCACCTCGGCCGAGGCACGCGAGGGCATCGACATGTTCCCCGAGACGTACTACGACTCGATCACCGACCCGCTGGACCTGCTGGCCAACTTCAAGACCGGGGCCTTCCAGAACTACGCGGGATTCAGCGACCCCGCCTACGACGACCTGGTCAAGAAGGCCACCACCACCGCCGACCCCGCCCAGCGGTTCGCGATCGAGGCGCAGCTCCAGAAGATCGCCTCCGACCAGCTGCTGTGGATACCGGTCGCGGAGTGGCCGACCGCCGTGTTCCTGAACAAGAGGATCACCGGCGCGCCCACCACCATCTCGTACATGTACTACCCGTGGGCGGCCGACGTGGGAGCGGCCCGGTGAGCTTCCTGAGATTCGCCGCACGCCGGCTGGCCGAGATGGCCGCCACGCTGTTCGGCGCCTCGTTCGTGATCTTCGGCGCGATGTACCTGGCGCCGGGCAACCCGGCCAGCTTCCTGCTCTCCGGCCGCTCGGCCTCACCGGAGGCGCTGAAGGCGATCAACGCCCAGTACCACCTGGACGACCCGTTCGTGCTCCAGTACCTGCGGTGGACCGGCCAGATCCTGCACGGCGACTTCGGCCGCTCGATCACCTACCGCACCGACGTGTCCCGGCTGCTCGCGGACCGCCTGCCCAGCACCCTGCTGCTGGTCGGGATGGCCCTCGTGCTGGTCGTCGCGCTCGGCCTGCTGCTGGGCTGGATCGGCGCGGTGCGCGGCGGCGCCGCCGACTCCACCATCCTGGTCAGCACCACCTTCGCGCTCGGCACGCCGTCCTTCGTCGCGGCCGTCCTGCTGCAGGGCCTGTTCGCGGTGAAGCTCGGCTGGTTCCCCACCGGCGGCACCGGCGACGGCCTCGGCCAGATGATCTGGCACCTGACCCTGCCCGCCGTCGCCCTGGCGCTCTACCTGATCGGCATGCTCGCCCGGGTCACCCGCGCCGCGATGCTGGAGGTCCTCGGCCAGGAGCACGTCACCGTGGCCCGCAGCCGCGGGGTTTCCGACCACAAGGTGATCCGCCGGCACGTGTTCCGCAACGCGCTCGGCACCGTCCTCACCACCGGCGGGCTGATCGTCTCCACCCTGCTGGTCTGCACCGTTCTGGTGGAGTCCGCGTTCAGCGTCGGCGGCATCGGGCAGCTCCTCGAACTGTCCACCACCACCAAGGACTTCCCCACCGTGCAGGCCATCTCCCTGATCATGGTCGGCCTGTTCATGACGGTGAACCTGGTCGTCGACCTGCTGCACCCGCTGGTCGACCCCAGGGTCACCCTCGGGCCGAGGAGGTCCGCCGCATGACCGCGACCCTGCTGCGCCGGCCCGGCCTGGCCCGGATCCGCACCAGCCGCGCACCGCTGCACCGGCTCTGCCTGGGCTTCGTCGCCCTGGTGGTCCTCGCCGCGCTGCTCGCCCCCTGGCTGGCACCGTACGACCCCAACGCCGTCGACCTGGGCAACGCCCTCGCCGGGCCGTCGGCGGACCACCTGCTCGGTGTCGACGCCTCCGGCCGCGACACCCTGTCCCGCCTGCTGCTCGGAGCCCGCACCTCGCTGCTCGGACCGCTCGGCGTGGTCGCCTTCTCCACCCTGGCCGGCGTCGCCGTCGGGGTGGCGGCCGCCTGGCGCGGCGGCTGGCTGGACTCCGTCCTGTCCCGCAGCACCGAGCTGGTCTTCGCGTTCCCCGGCATGCTGCTGGCGATCCTGATCGTCTCGGTCCACGGCGAGGGCCTGCTCGCCCCGGTGATCGCCCTCGCCATCGCCTACCTGCCCTACGTCAGCCGCCTCACCCGCTCCCTGGTGCTCGCCGAGCGCCGCCGTCCGTACGTGGAGGCGTACCAGGTGCAGGGCCATTCCGGCCTGCAGATCTGCCTGCGGCACGTCGTCCCGGGCATCGCCCCCGTCGTCCTCGCCCAGTCCACCGTCAACTTCGGCTACGCCCTCATCGACCTGGCCGGCCTCTCCTTCCTCGGGCTCGGCGTACCCGCGCTGACGCCCGACTGGGGCCGGATGGTCTTCGACGGCCAGTCCGCCGTCCAGCACGGCTACCCCCTGTCGGCGATCCTGCCCTGCGCCGCCATCGTGCTGACCGTGGTCGCCTTCAACGTCGTCGGCGAGCGCTGGGCCGACCAGGTCGCCAGGAGGGACCGATGACCACCCTCGACATCCAGGCCTACCGCCTGAGCCTGCCGAACACCGCCAGACCCGTGCTCGCCGGCGTCGACCTCACCGTCGAGGCCCGCGAGACGGTCGCCCTGGTCGGCGAGTCCGGCTCCGGCAAGAGCCTCACCTCGCGCAGCGTCCTCGGGCTGCTCCCGGCCGGCGCCCGCACCGAGGGCACCGTCCGGGTCAACGGCGAGGACGTCCTGACCATGGCCCCCGAGCAGCTCCGCCGCCTGCGGACCAGCAGCGCGGCCATGATCTTCCAGGACCCGCGGGCCGCCATCAACCCGCTCCGCCGGATCGGGGACTTCCTCACCGAGAGCGTGCGGCTGAACGCCGGCGCCGCCCCGGCCGCGGCCACCGCCCGGGCCGCGGAGATGCTGGAGGCCGTCGGCCTCACCGCCGCCGCCCTGCGGCAGTACCCGGGCGAACTGTCCGGCGGCATGCTGCAACGCGTCATGATCGCCGCCGCCCTGATGGGAGACCCGGCGCTGATCCTGGCCGACGAGCCCACCACGGCCCTGGACGTCACCACCCAGGCCGAGGTCGTCGCCCTGCTCGGGGACCTCCGGACCCGCTTCGGCACCGGCCTGCTCTTCGTCACCCACGACCTCGGGCTCGCCGCCGCCATCAGCGACCGGGTCTACGTGATGTACGCCGGACGGATCGCCGAGACCGGCCCGGCCGAGGCCCTGTTCGACCGCCCGCGCCACCCCTACACGGCCGCGCTGCTCGACTCGACGCCACGGCTGGAGGCTCCCGCGGGCCGGCTCGCGGCCATCGAGGGCCGGCCGCCGAGCCTCCAGGAGGAGCTGGTGGGCTGCCCGTTCGCTCCCCGCTGCCCGCTGGCGACCTTCCTCTGCAGCCAGCAGGCACCGGCGCTGCTGCCGGTGGCCGGCGAGCCGGCCCGCCGGGTGGCCTGCCACCACAGCGACCGGACGGGGGAGGGGAGCGTCCATGCGTGAGGCACCTATGGAAGCCGGCCCCGGGCCGGGGACGGGCACCGCGACCAGCCCGAAGGGGGAGCCGTCGATGAGGAAGACCGTTCTGGAGGTGCTCGGCCTGCACCGGGCCTACGGGAGCGTCCAGGCGGTGGACGACGTCTCGTTCACCCTCGCCGAGGGCGGATCGCTGGGCATCGTCGGGGAGTCCGGCTCGGGCAAGACCACCACCGCGCGGATCGTCGTGGGCCTGGAGAGCGCCGACTCGGGCCGGGTCCTGGTGCACCGCAGGGACCGCACCGAGCACCGGCGAGGCCGGGTGCACCGGCTGGCCCGGGCCCGCGAGGTGCAGATGGTCTTCCAGGACCCGTACCTCTCGCTGGACCCGCGCACCCCCGTCGGCGCCGTGCTGCGGGAGACGCTGCGGCTGCACTTCCCGGACGGCGATCACGACCGGCGGATCGCCGAGCTGCTGGAGCAGGTGGGCCTCGGCACCAGGGAGGCCGCCGCGCTGCCCCGGCAGCTCTCCGGCGGGCAGCGCCAGCGGGTCGCGATCGCCCGGGCGCTGGCGGTCGAGCCGGCCGTGCTGGTCCTGGACGAGGCGGTGGCGGCGCTGGACGTGTCCGTCCAGGCGCAGATCCTCAACCTGCTGGCGGACATCCGGGCCGAGACCGGCATCGGCTACCTGTTCATCACCCACGACCTCGGGGTGGTGCGGTGCGTCACCGACGAGGTGATCGTGATGCGCCGGGGGAAGATCGTCGAGTCCGGCCCGACCGCCGAGGTGCTGGCCCGCCCCCGGCACCCCTACACCCGGCTCCTGCTGGACTCCGTTCCCAGGCCCGGCTGGGATCCGCGGGGCATCGCCGAGGCCCGCCGCGCGCTGTAGCGCGGGCCACCGAACCGGGTCCGGGCCGTCGGCGCCCCCACGGCGGCGTCCCGGACCCGATCCGTCCCGGACATCCGGCCCGGCGGACGGGCTCCGGGCCGGTCGCCCGTACGGTGGCGCACGGCCCCCAGGCCGGTGACCGGCGTCGTTATCATCGGTTACCACCCGGTTTCGGGTGATGTTCCCGGCGTCAGGGGATCCGCATGACAAGCCGCGCCCTGTCCCGCCGGACGCTGCTGCGCTCCGGTGCGGTGCTGGCCGCCGTGGCCCTGCTGGACGGCTGCGGTTCCGATCCCTCGGCCGGCCCGCCGGCCGGGGCGACGCCCAGCACGGGCGGCGGCGCGAGCGCCGAACCCGGCGCCGCCCCGCTCGCGATGCCGGCCGAGTGGCAGCCGCACACCCGGACCTTCATGGCCTGGCCCGCCCTGGAGGAGGTCTGGGGCGACCAGCTGGCCGCCGTCCGGCGCGACATCGCGGGCGTGGCCCGGGCCGTGGCCGGGTTCGAGCCGGTCGTCCTGATGGCCCGCCCGGACCAGAGCGCGGAGGCCAGGCGGCTCTGCGGCGACAGCGTCGAGGTCCTCGACCTCCAGGTGGACGACCTCTGGGCCCGGGACACCGGCCCCACGTTCGTCACCGGTCCGCCCGGCCTGGCCGGCGTGGACTTCAACTTCAACGGCTGGGGCGGCAAGCAGACCCACGACAACGACGGCCGGGTCGCCGCCGCCCTGCTCGACCACTACGGGATCCGCCGGATCCAGGCACCGGTCACCGCGGAGGGCGGCGCCGTCGAGGTCGACGGCGAGGGCACCCTGTTGGCCACCGAGAGCTCGCTGGTCAACCCGAACCGCAACCCGGGCCGGACCCGGGACCAGATCCAGGCGGCGCTCCAGGAGTTGCTCGGGGTGCAGCGGGTGATCTGGTTCCAGGGCGTGGCCGGGAAGGACATCACCGACTGCCACATCGACGCGCTGGCGCGGTTCGCCGAGCCGGGAGTGGTGGTGCTCCACCGGCCCGGCCCGGACGCGCCGCCGGACATCTGGTCGACCGCCTCCGACCAGGCCCTGCAAGTACTGAGGACCGCCACCGACGCCAAGGGCCGGAGCCTGCGGATCGTCGAGCTGACCGAACCGGACCTCACGAAGATCGACGGCGGCGGGGACGACTTCCTCGCCACCTACCTCAACTACTACGTCGTCAACGGCGGGGTGATCATGCCCCGGTTCGGCGACCGCGACGCCGACGCCCGGGCCGCCGCCGTCCTGGCGGAGCTGCATCCGGACCGCCAGGTCGTCCAGGTCGACATCAACGCCGTCGCCGCGGGCGGCGGCGGTATCCACTGCTCCACCCAGCAGCAGCCGCAGGCCGCCGCTCCGCCGGCCGGGGCGTCCTGACGGCGGTTGCCGGCCGGGGCCGTCCCGGCGGGCAGGGCGCGGCGCCGCGGGGTCAGCGCCCGGCGCCCGTCGAGGCCAGCCCGAGCACGACCGCGCGCACCACGGCCTGCGCGTCGACCTCCTCGTCCAGCGACTGGATCGCGGCCAGTCCGTCCACCGCGGCGGCGGCCGCCTCGCCCAGGTTGCGCGCGTCCAGTCCGTCCCCCCGTTCGTCCGCCAGTATCTGGTAGAGGGTGACGAAGCAGGCGCGCCAGCGGCGGTACTCGCCCGCCAGGCCGGCCCGGACCCGGTCGTCGTTGAGCGCGAACCAGTGCAGCGCCGAGTGCAGGCGGGACAGGTCGGCGCCCTCGGGCTCGGTCAGCAGGCCGATCACCCGCTCGGCCCGCTCGGCGAACGTGCCGGGGGAGCCGACCGCCTCCTCCAGGGGGGTGATCCACTCCGGCCGGATGTCCTCGACCACGGCCAGGATCAGATCCGTCCGGTCCTGGAAGTGGTAGTGGCACATGCCGTGGGTGACCCCGCCGGCGGCGGCGACGTTGCGGGTGGTGAACGGGATGCTGCCGTCGCCCGCGAGCAGGGTCCGGGCCGCCGCGATCAGGCGGGCCCGGGTCTGCTCGCCTTTCGCGGACGCGCGGGTCCGGCCGGTGGGCCGCTCTGCCGGGACGGGCCGGGACGGGGTGTCGCTGGATCGTGTAGCCACCCGCGAACTGTAACGAGTCGGCCGTCCGCAGCGGATCCCGCGCGGTCGATCCGGCCGTGCATCGGGGCCGCCGGCCCGGTCGTCGCGCCCCTGTCCGGGGCGGCGGGTGCGGCGGTGGTGTACGGACGGGCCTTCGCGGGCGCCCGGCCCGCCGGGTGGCCGGTGGTCCTGCGGGTCGCCCGCCCCGGCCTGAGCTGGGCCGATGCCCCGTCGGGGTCGGCCGGGCGCGGTCCGGGGAAAGACGTCGGAGAAGTATTGACCGAGCGCTTGGTCAGTTATAGCTTTCCCATCCATCGGCGGACGACCCGCCGGTGGCAGACATGGAGGCCGAGAGATGAACGAGCAGATCCCCACGGAGGACCGGCCCGGCAGACCGCAGACGCCGGTGCTGGGCAGGCGGCGGGTGCTGGCGGCGGCTGGGCTCACCGCGGTCGGTGTCGTGTGGGCGGCCAACAGCGGCACCTCCCAGGTGGCGCAGGCGGCCGACACCCCCGGCTGCGGCACCCCCTCTCCCAGCCCGACCCCCACCGCCACGGGCGGTACCGGTACCTTCCGGGTCCCGATCGACACCGTTCGGCACACCCGGACCTGGATGGCCTGGCCCGACAGCACGGCGATCTGGAACGGCAGCCGCCGCGGCGGCACCTCGCTGGCCGGCATCCAGGCCAACATCGCACTGATCGCCAACACGATCGCCAAGTACGAGCCGGTGATCATGTGCGCCAATCCGGTCGGCGCCGCGGCCGCGAAGAAGGCCTGCACCGCCGCCAACGTGACGGTCATCAGCACGATCCCGGTCGACGACTGCTGGATGCGGGACTCGGGCCCGGTGTTCCGCACCAACGGGACCGGCGGCCTGGACGCCGTCGGCCTGAACTTCGACGGCTGGGGCAACAAGCAGACCCACGCCAAGGACGCCCAGGTCGCCGCGCTCGTCGCGGCCTACGCCGGGGTCCCCTTCACCGCCGTCCCGGGGTTCGTGGCCGAGGGCGGGGCGATCGAGGCGGACGGCGCCGGGACCCTGATGGCCACCCGCAGCAGCATCCTGGACCCGGCCCGCAACGGCGCCATGACGCAGGCCCAGGCCGAGGCCGCGATGCTCGCCGCGTACGGCGCGACCAAGGTGATCTGGTTCGACGGTTACATCGACTCCGGCGACATCACCCGTGACCACGTCGACGCGACCAGCCGCTTCGTCGAGGTCGGCAAGGGCCTGGTCCAGCAGCCGAACGTCAAGGACGCGCACGACGGCTGGTACAACGACGAGATCAACCAGTACAACGTGCTGTCCACCGCCTCGGACGCGAGCGGGGGCGCGGTGCGGGTCACGAAGATCGGCGGTCCGGACTACAACGTGATCCGGTCGACCAATGCGAACTTCGTCGGCTCCTACGCCAACTACTACGTCTGCAACGGCGCGGTGATCTCCGCCCAGTTCGGTGACAGCAAGGCCGACGCGGCGGCCAAGGCCACTCTGCAGAGCCTCTTCCCGGGGCGGGTGATCGAGCAGCTGAACATCGACTCGGTCGGCGCCGGCGGGGGCGGGATCCACTGCGTCACCCAGCCGCAGCCTGTCCCGTAGGGCCGCCGGGGCCGGGCCGGCGTTCCGGGCGGCACGGCCCGCAACGGTCGTGCTGTGCGGTGCCGGAGGATCCTGACCGTCCGGCCGGGCAGTTCCGTCCGTATTATTGACCGAGCGCTCGGTCAATAATACGGTCCTCCCCAGTCGGTCGGACAGGTCCGCCCGACGGGTGACGGGAGGCCAGACATGAACGAGCACGACCCCCAGCACGGCTCATCCGGCAGCACACCCACGCACGCGCTCGGCAGGAGGAACTTCCTCGCCGCGGCCGGGCTCACGCTGGCCGGCGCCGCCGGCGCCACCGCGCTCGGCGGCGCCACCGCGCACGCGGCCGGCGGTGCCCCGCGACCGGCGGGCGCCGCGGCGGCGGCCTACGCCGTCCCGCTCGACACCGTCCGGCACACCCGGACCTGGATGGCCTGGCCCGACAGCTCCGCCATCTGGGGCCGCCAACTCGCGGGCGTCCAGGCGAACATCGCCCTGATCGCCAGGACGATCGCCAAGTACGAGCCGGTCGTCATGTGCGCGAACTCCGCCAGCGTCTCCAAGGCGCGGTCCGCCTGCGGATCCGCCGTCACCGTCATCGGCACCATCCCGGTCGACGACTGCTGGATGCGGGACTCCGGACCGGTGTTCCGCACCAACGGCGCCGGCGGGCTGGACGCCGTCGGCCTCAACTTCAACGGCTGGGGCAACCGGCAGACCCACGCCAAGGACGCCCTGGTCGCCGCGAGGGTCGCGGCCTACGCCGGAGTGCCGTTCACCGCCGCCGGGTTCGTCGGTGAGGGCGGCGCCGTCGAGACGGACGGCGACGGCCTGCTGATGGCCACCCGGAGCAGCCTCGTCGACTCCCGGCGCAACGGCAGCAGGACCCAGGCCCAGATCGAGGCGGCGATGTGCGCCGCCTACGGCGCCACCAAGGTGGTCTGGTTCCCGGGGGTCAGCGGCCAGGACATCACCGGCGACCACGTCGACGCGACGTCCAGGTTCCTCGCCGACGCCACCGCGCTGGTCCAGGCGCCCCTCGCGTCCGACACCGACGTCTGGTCCAACGACCAGCGCCAGCAGTACCAGGCCCTCTCCACCGCCACCGACCCCCAGGGCAACCCGATGTCGCTGTCCCGGATCCAGGGGCCCGACTACAACCTCATCCGCTCGGCCGACCCGAACTTCGTCGGCTCCTACGCCAACTACTACCTCTGCAACGGCGCGGTCGTCTCCGCCCAGTTCGGTGACAACCGGGCCGACGCGGCGGCCCGCGCGACGCTCGCCAGGGTCTTCCCCGGCCGGGTCGTCGAGCAGCTCGACATCGACAGCCTCGGCGCCGGGGGCGGCGGGATCCACTGCGTGACCCAGCAGCAGCCCGTGCCGTAGGCCCCGCGGTGACCGGCGGGCCCGCCCGGTGCGACGGGCCCGCCGGTCACCCGCCGCCGGCCGTCCCGCCGGCCGTCCGGCGGGGCGGCTGCGGCGGCAGTGGCGGTGCCTTCGCGGGAACGCGCTGATCAGGAGGGTCCCCGTACTCGTCGAAAGTGGCCGAAAGGTACCATGTGAACGTTGCCTAACCCGAAAGATGAACTTGTGACTGTCAATGAAGACGTGTTCACGGACTGGAAGAACCGCGAGGAGATCGCGGAGGCGATGATTCCGATCATCGGCCGGCTGCACCGGGAGCGGGACGTCACCGTCCTCCTGCACAGCCGTTCTCTGGTGAACAGGTCGGTGGTGAGCATCCTCAAGACCCACCGCTTCGCCCGCCAGATAGCCGGTGAGGAACTCTCGGTCACCGAGACCATGCCCTTCCTGCAGGCGCTCACCGCCCTCGACCTCGGCCCCTCCCAGATCGACGTCGGCATGCTCGCCGCCATGTACAAGACCGACGACCGGGGCCTCTCGGTGGCGGAGTTCACCGCCGGCGCCGTCATCGGCGCCACGGGCGCGAACAAGCTGGAGCGCCGCGAGTCCCGCGACGTCGTGCTGTACGGCTTCGGCCGGATCGGCCGCCTGCTCGCCCGCCTGCTGATCGAGAAGGCCGGCTCCGGCAACGGCCTGCGGCTGCGCGCCATCGTGGTGCGCAACAGCGGTGGCGAGGACCTCGTCAAGCGCGCCTCGCTGCTGCGCCGGGACTCCATCCACGGCCAGTTCCACGGCACCATCACCGTCGACGAGGCGAATGACAAGATCATCGCCAACGGTCACGAGATCAAGGTGATCTACTCCAACGACCCGACGTCGGTGGACTACACGGCGTACGGCATCAACGACGCCATCCTGATCGACAACACCGGCCGGTGGCGTGACCGCGAGGGCCTGTCGAACCACCTCCGCCCCGGCATCGCCAAGGTCGTGCTGACCGCGCCGGGCAAGGGCGACGTCCCGAACATCGTCCACGGCGTCAATCACGACACCATCAAGCCGGACGAGCGGATCCTGTCCTGCGCGTCCTGCACCACCAACGCGATCGTCCCGCCGCTGAAGGCGATGGCGGACGAGTACGGCGTGCTGCGCGGCCACGTGGAGACCGTCCACTCGTACACCAACGACCAGAACCTGCTGGACAACTACCACGGGTCGGACCGTCGCGGCCGCTCGGCGGCGCTCAACATGGTCATCACCGAGACGGGTGCCGCCTCCGCCGTCGCGAAGGCGCTGCCCGACCTCGAGGCGACCATCACCGGCAGCTCGATCCGCGTGCCGGTGCCGGACGTCTCGATCGCGATCCTCAACCTGCAGCTCGCCCGCGAGACCAACCGCGCGGAGGTGCTCGACTACCTCCGCAACGTGTCGCTGACCTCGCCGCTCAAGCGCCAGATCGACTTCATCAGCGCGCCCGACGCGGTCTCCAGCGACTTCATCGGCTCGCGCCACGCCTCCATCGTCGATGCCGGCGCCACCAAGGTCGAGGGCGACAACGCGATCCTCTACCTGTGGTACGACAACGAGTTCGGCTACTCGTGCCAGGTCATCCGGGTCGTCCAGTACGTCTCCGGCGTGGAGTACCCGACCTACCCGGCGCCGGCGGTCTGATCCGTCGCGCCTCCCCGCCCGCCGGTGCGTCCGGCGGGCGGGGGAGCCAGGGCGGTGGGTGGCGCAACCGGTTCCGGCCGGTCGCCACCCACCGCCCTGTCTGCTTTCCGGCGGGCGGGGGTGGAGCCCACCGAGCCCGTTTCGGGTCGTGGGCCGGGGCGGGGATCTCAGGGGGCTGGAACGTTCGGACGCGAGCCGCCCGGGCACCGGACGGACTCGACGGCCTGGGGCGCGTTCCTCGCCGTCGTGCCTTCGGTCCGGCTCCCGGGCCGGCGGTTCCGGGGGCGCCGGCCGCTCCCGCCCCGGGGTGAAGCCGGCGGATCGGCGTCGGCGGCCCGGGTGACGGCGGATCAGATTCGTTCGGCGGCAACGGCATCGGGAGTCGCGAGCGGTGGCGCCGTAGTCCCGGCCGAGGTAGGGTACTACTTCATTATGAAGGACGTACATAATTCCGAGGGCCTGGCCCACGACCTGGACGGCTCGCTCTACGACCTCGGCGTCCGGGCGTCCATGCGGGTGTTCGCGGCCGGTGACGACACCGGTGCGCTGGAGGCGGCCGCCGCCTTGCGGGCGGCCTCACAGGCGATCGACCGGCTGCGTGCGCAGGGGGCCGGCGGGCGCGGGCTCAGCGCCGGGGCGCTCGACGTGCTCGCGCGGCTGAGCGCGGCCGGCGAGGAGGAGCAGCTGAGCGCGGCCGGCGAGGAAAAGGGGCTCAGTATCGGCGAGTTGGCCCGTGCGGCCGGTGTGAGCTCCCGCAACGTCACCGGCCTGGTCGACACCCTGGAGCGGGACGGCCTGGCGCGGCGGGTCCAGGACCGGCACGACCGCCGCTCGGTCCGGGTCCGGATCACCGTGGCGGGCCAGGACTGGCTGGCGGCGTTCCGGCAGCCCACCCAGCGCGCGATGTCCGCCGTCTTCCAGGGCTTCACCGAGGCCGACCTGGCCCGCCTCCGGCACCTGTGCCTGCGCCTGGTCGAGAACCAGCACCGGATCGAGGAGTACCTGGGCGCCGGCCGACCCGACCGGCCGGCCCCCTGAACCGTCCGGTCAACCGCCCTGCCGGGCACCCGACTTGGGCACCACCCGCCGACCCGCCCCACCGATCCCGGAGGACCGCATGACCACCGACCCGACCACCCGGGACGTCGTCAGGACGTACCACGAAGCCCGGTTCCGCGGGGACGTCGCGACGGCCGCCGCCCAGATCGGCGAGGGCTTCCTGTTCCGCAGCCCGTTCATCACCTCCGAGAGCGCGAGCGGCCATCTCGACGGCCTGGACGGGCTGCTGGCGGCCGTCACCGGCGTCGACCTGGTCGGGGAGCTGTACGGTGCGACCGAGGCCGTCCTGGTGTACGACGTCCGGACGGTGCCGGCCCTGGGGATCACCCAGCGCACGGCAGAACACTTCCGGCTCCACGAGGGCCGGATCACCGCGATCACGCTGATCTTCGACTCCGCCCCCTGGCAGGCGGTGATGGCCGCCGCCGGGCCGGCCCGCGACGACGCCCCCTCCGGGCGGTGACCCGAGGTCCGTCCGGCCCGACAGGTCGCTGCCGCGGCGCCGGTGGTCGGGGCTCCGGCGTGGGGCGGCACCCCGGTCAGAGCACGGTGATGGCGAAGACCCAGAGGTGCGGCGGCTCCGGCAGGATCGCGTAGTGCGCGATCGCGGCCGGGGTGGTGACGACCCGTACCGTGTCGTCCAGGTCGTACCGGTCGGCCTGCGGCCACGACCACGGATCCGCGGTCGCCTGCTCCAAGGCGGCCCGCAGGTCCTTGCCGTCGTCCGCGGCCAGCTCGCGCACGGCCAGGCCGACCTCCCGGGCGAACCGGGCCTCGTACGGTCCCCGGCTCACCGGGCCGGCACCTCGTCCGCCGGCTGCGGAGCCGTCGTCCGGGGCGCGCCCGCTGGGCTCGTCGCGGGGCCACCGGCCGGCCTGGCCCGGCCCGGGGCCGGACGGTTCACGGGGTCGCCGGGGCCCGGGCCGGTCGCGGTCGCTGCCGCGCGGGCCGCCGAGGTGGACCGCTCGGGCAGCTCGGGCAGATCGGCCAAGGTGGACATGGTGACCACCATACCGAGGCCCGCCCCGCGCCGTCGGCGCTCCGGGCACTCCGCCGCGCTGTGGCGCGCCCCGCGCGGAGCCGGTCAGGGGCCCGGCGGCCCGCCGGTGCTCCCGGGCCGGCGAGGGGACGGGAGCGGGCCGATCGCCTGGTCGCCACCTGCGACGATCCGGGCTCGTCACCCGGGACGGTGGCGAGGGGGCGCGCTGGGAGGCGTGGCGGATCCGGCCGCGGACCCGCGGACCTCACGGCCGCGGACGGCGGGCCGGCGCGGTCAGCCGCACGGTGACCTCGCTGCGGTTCCGCGCCTTCGGGCCGGCGTCGGCCTCACATTCCGGTGCACTGTCCTGTCGTAACGGGTGGAGGCCCGGAGCGATCGAGGGAGACGGCGGATCATGCGGCACCCGCCTGCCTCGTGCCCACCTGCCCGCCCCCGCTCGCAGCGGGCCCGCATCGACCGCGAAGGGCTCGCGGTACCCGGAAAGGACTGACATCCATGTCGGAACGTTTGCAGCCCAATCAGTTGGTGATCGACGCACTCCGGTCCGCCGGCGGAGCGGTCGGCGGTGACTTCGAGGGAGCGCGCCTGCTGCTGACCACCGTCGGTGCCCGCAGCAGGCAGCCGCGCACGATGCCCGTGACCTACCTGCCGGAGGGGGAGCGCCTTGTGGTCTTCGCCGCCAACGGCGGCAGGCCGAGTCACCCCGGCTGGTACCACAACCTGCTGGCCGACCCGGTCGCCCGCGTCGAGGTGGGCAGCGAGACGTACGAGGTGACGGCGACCGAGGTCGAGGGCGTGGAGCGGGAGCGGCTCTGGGCCCGGCAGTTGGAACACACGCCGTACTTCGCCGGATTCCAGGAGCGGGCAGGGCGTCGGATACCCGTCGTCGCCCTGACGCGCGCAGCGCGGCTCTGACTCCGGCCTGTTCGTCCCGCCACCTGAGTCCCCACCTGCGTCCCGGTTCGGGCGTCCCGCGTGGCCGGGCCGAGGTCGTGGCCTCGGCCCGGCCGGCGGCCTGCCAGACTGGGGATCATGACCCCTGATCGTCGCAGCCTCGGGCTGCCTGCCTTCTCCGAGCCCGCAGCCGACATTCCCGTGCCCGCCCGGTCGGGCGGACCCCGGCCACCGTCGGTCGAGCAGGGTGCCGACTTCCGCCAGCCGCCCGGCGAGACCGTGACCGAGCCCGCCCCGGCCCGGCGCCCGGCCGCCGCCGAGGGCCTGACCTTCTCCCACCCCGACCGGCCGATCTGACCGGTTCCGGCTCCGCCCCACGACTCCGACCTGCGAGTGCTCCTGGCGCCGCTGCCGGCCGGCACTCGATCATCGGGTCCGATCCGCGAGCCCGAGATGCTCGGCGGTGCGAGGCCGGGCACCCGGCCCGCACCGGGACCTCCGCTGTCGCGGGCGTCCCGCCTCGGCGCGATCCCTCCCGACCAACCCCGCGCTGAGGCCGCGGTCGTGCTGCCGCTCACGCCCGACCCCGGCCCGGCGGCGGCCTTCCTAGGATGTCGCAGGGGCGTCCGGCGGGTCGCTGACGCGGTATCCGACGCCCGGGGTGGTGGTGATCACCGGGGGATCACCAAGCTTGCGGCGGAGTCGGCCGACGGTGACGGCCACCGGCGGCGAAGAGATCGCCCGGCTCAGGGCCGACGTTGAAGCGCTGGTCGGCGCCCTGCAGCAGCCGATGACGGAGGACCGGATGCTGCAGCAGGCGCCGTCCAAGGGGCTTGGCGTAGTCCAGATACTGCCGGAGCCGAGGAACAGCCGCGCCACGCACCCAGTACCGCCCGACCCCACGTAATCGTCTCCCTGGATCCGCTCCTGGTACGTCAACCGGCAGCGCCCGCCCATCGCGGACGGACTCACGCCAGCCGTCCCCGCAGCAAGCCATGGGGACCGCAGCACACAAGGACGCACGGCCGTTCCGAGCATGCGCCGGGCGTACATACGAGCTCCACAGTTGGTGCCTATGCCTCCGTGCGCCTCTGGGTGGGGGCGTGGCACTGAGCCGATGATGGCTCACGGTTCAGACCGCCGGTACCTGGCGGCGTCTCACAGAGCCGGGCCCGGGAAGGCCCCGCCTCCCGCGCGCCAGGTCTGCCGCTTGGCGGGTCCGGGCGCCTTTTGGAAGGACGTCCATGTTACGCAGGTCCACCGCCCTGCTCCGCCTGCTGATACCGGCGGCGCTGCTCGCTGCAGGCGTCATCGTGCCGCTTTCGGCAGGCACCGCCTCCGCTGCGAGCCCCATCTGTCTGAGGGGCAACCTTCAGTTCGACTACCAGTCTGCGGAAGCGGGCACCGCGAAGCCGACTCTGACCCGGGCCGCCCACAACGCCTCGGTCGAGCTCTGGGGCCGGGAGACGCCGGACGACACCGAGCACAAGCTGAACACCGACACCCAACTGACCGGTGCGGCCGACGGCTCGTTCAACAGCTGCTACACCCCGGTCACCACCCCCGTGATGTACCAGATGTTCTTCCGTTTCGCCACTCGCAACAACCAGGTGTGGAAGGTCGCCAACTCCAGCGGCACGGTCTACACCTACGACACGCCGACGCTGTTCAACGTATCGTCGAGCGGCTCTATCGGGATCGTCAAACCGGCGACCGACGCCCGCGCCTGGCACGCCTTCGACACCGTCAACCTGCTCTGGTCGCGCCGGGCCAACTCGACGACTCCGTGCTGGACGACCGCCGAGGCGAACGCCGCGACCTGCACCACGCTGACGCTGCGCTGGCAGAGCGGGTCCGTCGACGGTCCGTACTACGACCTGTCGAACACTGTGCACCCGTCGGACGCCGACCCGGACTCCGAGCGCACCGTGCTGCACGAAGTGGGCCACTTCTTCCAGAACCGCCTGTACAACAGCACGTTCCCGACCGTCACCAACTGCAACCCGCACTTCATCCAGCGGGTGTCGTCCGCCACCTGCGCCTGGACCGAGGGCTTCGGCGATTCAGTGGCCGCTTACCTGCTGGGCGACCAGCGCTACGTGTTCCCGGACGGCTCGTCCTCCTCGTTCACCGCCGGCGCGTTCTGGCAGACCGGAGACCAGGTGCAGGGCAACGTGGACGGCGCGCTGCTCCAGCTGTGGAACCAGGTGGACGGCAGTTGGGACCGCACCATCACCGGCCTGGCCTCCCACACGCCCGCAACCTTCGCCGACTGGTTCAAGAACGTCCGCCCCACGGCCGTGCGGCCGCTGTCCACCACCGGCGCCGCGCTGACCGCGCTCGACACACACCTGATCAACTACGGCCCCACGATCGTCGACGACAACGCCTACCACGCGCTCAGCAACGGCGGTGGCGTCGCCCTCCAGCGCACCGGGGGCTGCGGCGTTTCCCTCTCGACGGTGGCCCAGTTCGCAGCCCTGGACACCTCCCAGGCCGCACAGCGCTGGAAGTTCACCTCCAACGGCGATGGCACCGTGCGTATCTACGACAATTGCCTCGTCCCGCTCTACCTGACCGCACCGGCCACCGCCGGCGGCCAGGCCACCCTGCAGGCCGTCTACCTCGGCGCCCCCAACCAGCGCTGGACGGTCACGCAGAACGCCGTCGGCACCTACACCCTGACCAACGCGGCCGCTGGCCTCGTCCTGGCCAGCAACGCGACCTCCGGCCAGGCGGTCACCGCCGACACCGCTTCTGCCAGCTCACCCAGCCAGGACTGGGCGTCGGTCTTCTCCGTCTCCTGACATCGGCGCAACCGGCCCTGAACTTTTCTGATCCGTGTGCTCAGGATCCGGACCGCAGTCAGCCCCCCACACAGGCAGGAAGCCGTCGCCCCGTCGGTCACGGTGAGCGCTGGTTCGCGAAGCACCGGCCGGGTGATTCTCCATCGGTCCGGGCATAGAAGCAGGGGCTCCTGCACAGTTCCTGGGCGTCGAGCCCGAGAGCAGCAGGAGCCCCTGCTGCCGCCGCAGCCTTCCGTGCAGGAGACGAGCGCATCCAACAACGGCTTTCAAGGCAAGCTCAGTCCAACACGCTGAACTTGACAGAGAACGAGTCCGCGACGACGGCGCGCAGGCTGACGACCTGGGTCGGCGGGAGGTCGCGCAGCAGGGTCGACTTGCCCGAGCCACTCGCCCCGATCATGACGACCAGATCGCCGGGTTCGACCGGTGCGAGGACGGAGGGCTTGGTGGAGAGCATGGGTGATCCCTTCGGTGGGTGGGTCCGGTTGGGCGCCGGCGGGGGAGGGGTCCGGCCGGGTGACCGCGCCGCGCGCCACGGCGCACTGCCGTCCCGGCCTCGATGGCCGGGAGGGCAGTGCGCGGCGGGTGGCGGCGTCAGGGTCAGGTCCAGGCCTCGGTGGGGTCGTCGCTGATCTGGGCGGGCGGGGTGGTGGCAGCGTCCGCGTCGTTGGTGAGGAAGTCGGTGGTGGGCCTTGCGGTGGTGCGGGTGGCAAACGCTGCGATGACGCGCTCGGTGTCGGGCAGGTCGGTGCCGAGCTGGGTGCGGGCGGCCGTGTGCAGGTCGGCGAGGGTGGCGTGGAAGCCGTGGTCGGCGACGGCGAGGTCGGCTGCTGCCAGTGCGAGCAGGTCGAGCCGGTCCGGTCCGGTGGCGGCGACCGCGGTGAGCTGGGCGAAGGCGGCGGCCCACTGCCTGTCGGAGCGGTCCCTGACCGGGCTCGGGATCAGGGCGGAGGCGCCGACGCGGCCCCGGCCGGCGATCCAGTACCGGACCGGTACCTCGATGGCCTCGGCGAAGAGGATCTCTCGGCGGGTTGACTCGCCGAGGTAGAGGCGCTCGTCGGTGACCACCAGGACTTCGTCGGCGACGGAGATCTTCGCGAGGTGCAGGGCGTCGAGGCGGGCCTTGAGGGCGTGGGCGGCGTTCGAGTCCTCCCACAGCGGGTGCGGGTCGCGCATGTTGATGCCGGGCGCCAGCACCATTCGACCGGCGGCGGTCTCGTGCAGGGCGGCGTCGGCCATGGCCTGCCACATGCGGGTGCTCCCGCAGATGGTGACCGTCGGCGGGAGCAGGTCTCCGGTGTCGGGCGTGTACGGCAACGGGTCCTCCGGGCGTGAAGTGGTGTGCGGCCGGGCGGCCGCGCCACACACCACGGTGCCCGCCGCCCCGGCCTGGATGGCCGGAAGGGCTGGCGGTGGTGGGCAGCGTCAAGGCCCGGGTCGGCGTCTGGGTGCGGCCAGTTGCTCCACGGCAGCGCCCGCCAGCGCGGGGGGCCTCGGTACGGGCCCGGTCGAGGACGTCGTGGCCGGCTGCGCCGCGCAGGGAGTAGGAGGCGCGGGCGGCTTCGCCCGCGGCGCTGGCGAGGTCGGGTGCGAGGATGGAAAGGGTGGCCAAGGGGCCGGTGATCTCGCCCGCGTACACCGACTCGTCGGCGCCGGTGAGGCGCAGCCGCTCGCGGGCCCGCGTGGCGCGTCGGTGGTCGGCGAGAGCGGTCACCAGCGCGGTGCCCCCCGATCAGCTTGCGGCGTCGGTCCAGCTCGGTGCGCTCGGCGCGGGCGGCCTGGTGCTGGAGCGCAGTGACGGTCAGGGTGCCGATGAGCGTGCCGACGACGCCGACCAGGGCGATGCCGAGTTCGGCGGCCATCACGTACCACCCTGGTGCGGGACCGTGGGGCGGAGGCCGGTGAGTGCTCGGGGCGCCGGGACCAGCGCACATAGTCGACGGCGCTCGCGGCGTAGAGCGCCGGTCGTCGATCGGGCGAGGGCCCGGCGACCGCTCCGGTCAGGCCGGCAGCAGCGGCTCGATCCGGGCCACAGCTCGTCGTCCACGATCCACGGCTTGTTGCCCACGCCACCACGAACGGACGAATCGTCACATCGGTAACGCCCACCAGCAGCGATTCACAAGATCGTGTTACAAGTTCTATCACGGGTCTGTTCCGGGTGGGGGCGATGGCCTTTGACGGCCACGGCGGCCCACCATGCTGCCGCCGGACGTCACCTGTCGGCCGCTCTGTCGGAGCGTCCAGGCGCACGAGCCTCCGAGACGGCGGCCTCCGGTGCCGGGTCGTCGACTCGCCAAGGCACCCGACAACTGCGACGTCCCCGCCATCCTGAAGGCCGCTCGCCGTCCATCCCAAGGGCCCCTTGCCTGAGCGCGAACTCGGCCTCATCCGTTTAGTAATCCTCGCAGGACCCGCGAGCGGAGTGCCGGCCGACGGACGGACCGGTGACATGACGGCAGCGTTCTCGGAGCGCCACGGCGCAAGCAGGTCGACGGGTGACAAGAGCACTGTCCCTTGCGGCGGGGATTCCACCTGACGGCGCGCCAGCCATCCGGGTCCACGGAATCCGACCGACGCATGGTGCTATTAGTCAGCATGCAGAGAACCGCTGGTGCGGGACGCGGATCGGGTTGTTTCCGCCACGCTCGCGGTCCTCCCCTGCCCACGACAGCCGGTCTCGAACGGCCGGCCGACGGCGCGATGAGATCGCAGCACAGCTGCTGCGGCTCCCGGTTCATCACATCCCCAAGAAGGGTTCTTCCTCCCATGGCACCAGACACAGGCCCGTCCCCCGCCCGCATGGACGCAGTCCCCAGGGCCTGGAGGAGGTCGGCGCTGGCTCTGCTCCCCGGGCTGGCCGTACTGGCGAGCACCGTCGTCGCCTCGGGTCACGCCCATGCCGCCGAGGCCCCGGTGGGCCTCGGCACGGACGGGAGTTACGCCGTCCTGGGCGGGTCCACCGTCACCAACACGGGCCCCAGCGTGATCAACGGCAACCTCGGGCTGAGCCCCGGCTCGTCCGTCACCGGGTTCCCGCCCGGCATCGTCAACGGTGCCCAGCACGTGGCGGACGGGCCTGCCCTTCAGGCCCAGTCGGACCTGGTCATCGCCTACAACGATGCTGCAGGCCGCGCTCCCACGGCCAGCGTCGCCGGCGATCTGGTCGGGCGGACGCTCACCGCCGGCGTCTACAACTCCTCCGGCCCGCTGGGCCTGACCGGGACCGTCACCCTCGACGCCCAGGGCGACCCCAGCGCCGTGTTCATCTTCCAGATCGCCTCGACCCTCATCACCGGTTCGGCGAGTGCCGTGTCGCTCCTCAACGGCGCGCAGGCGTGCAACGTCTTCTGGCAGGTGGGCAGCTCCACCACCTTGGGGACGAACTCCTCCTTCAAGGGCAACATCCTGGCCCTGACCTCGATCGCGGCCCAGACCGGCGCCGTGATCGAGGGTCGCACCCTGGCCCGCAACGGCGCCGTCACGCTGGACACCAACACGATCACCAGGGCGAACTGCACCACCACGGTCCCCTCCCCCAGTGCGTCGGCCTCGGCCTCCCCCATTGCATCGGCCTCTCCCGGCGCCCCCAGAGGAGGAGGGACCCCCGGGGGACCCGGCGGCAACGGTGGTCCCGGCGGCAACGGCGGCGGCATTCCCGGAGTTCCGGGCAACGGAGGTCCGGCGGCAGGCGGCGGCAACGGACATGGCGGCCCGCACGGCAGTGTCAACACCGGCGGGGGCGGCAGCCAGCTCCCCGACACCACCAAGGTCATCGCCGGTTCCGTGCTGCTGACGGCGGTAGCCTCCTGGTTCGGTATCCGCGCCGCGCGCCGCCGCCGTACCGGCGATGCCACGTCCTGACCTCCGGGCCGCACGGCGGGCCGCCCGCATGAGGCGCCGCCGGCTCGTGGCCGCCACCGTCGCCGCAACCCTCGCCACCGGCGTGTGGCTGCTCCACCAGGGTCTGCAGACCGCGGGCCCGCCGCCCGCGCCGGTCACGACCACCGGCACCCCGGCTTCCCCCGCCTCCGGCGACGGGGGAAGCCGGGGTCAGGGCGGTCCCCCGCCGCTCACCGCCTCGGAGCCCGTCCGGATCAAGATCCCCGCGATCCGCGTCGACGCGCCCGTCAGTGCTGTGGGTCTCGACCGCGACCAGCGTCTCAGCACGCCCCCGACCGGGAACAAGAACCTGGCCGGCTGGTACCGCGACGGACCCAGCCCCGGAGCAGCCGGCAACGCCATCACCATCGGCCACGCCGACACGGACAAGGGGCCGGCGGTCTTCTACCGCCTCGGCCTCCTACGCCCCGGCGACAAGATCGAGGTCACCCGTCGCGACAGGACGACAGCGGTCTTCACCATCGACGCCGTCAAGGTCTTCCCGAAGAACGCCTTCCCCGACGCCACCGTCTACGGCCCCACCGCTCGCCCGGAGCTACGCGTCATCACCTGCGGCGGTGCCTACGACAAACACACCGGCTACCGCTCGAACACCGTCGTCTTCTCCCATCTCACCGCCACCCGCTGATCCGTCAGCGTTGCTGCAGGAGGCAGGCATTCCTCACTTCCACCGCACCCTCTGTCGTGCCAGTACGGAGGCGCCGAGAACATCTCCGATCTGACGAGGCCGCGCAGTTCGCCGTCGGTGCCGTCGCCACTTCCGCGCCAAGCAGTGCCCTGGGTGACGGTGAAACCGACCTGCCCGCGCTGGGCGCGGTCATCGACGGTGCCTGCCCTCGCCTCCGTCGGGGGAGGGTCGTGAATCAAGCTCGCTGACGGATCACCAGATCGGGGCGGTTCCTGACGGGTCGGTTTCGTCGGAGTCGGAAACTGCCGATGCCTTACTGATCGTTTCAGAATGAGTTCGGTTGGGGGGCTTGGCAGTTGAGGTGTTTGGACGACAGAGTGCTGTGCTGTGTCGGACGAACTTGTACCTGTTGACTTGTGGGAACGGGTGGCGCCGTTGCTGCCGCCGCGTCCACCTCGGCGCCATCGGTATCCCGGGCGGCTGCCGTCCGACGACCGTGCCGCGCTTCGCGGCATCGTGTACGTGCTGTGCAAGGGCGTGAGCTGGCGGGACGTGCCCGCGGAACGGACCGGCTGCAGTGGGGTGACGGCCTGGCGGCGGCTGCGGGACTGGACCGAGGCCGGTGTGTGGCCGCGCCTGCACGAGGTTCTCCTCGCCGAGTTGCGAGTGGCAGGTCTACTGGAGATGGACGACGCTGCGATCGACGGTTCCCACGTCAGGGCGCTCAAAGGGGGGATCACACCGGACCTTCGCCGGTCGATCGGGGCCGGCCGGGCAGCAAGCACCATCTGATCGTCGACCGGCACGGCACCCCGCTCGCCGTCACGCTGACCGGCGGAAACCGCCACGACGTCACCCAGCTCCTGCCGCTCCTGGACGCGATCCCACCCGTCCGAGGTCTGCGCGGACGACCACGCCGACGGCCCCGAAGGCTCTTCGCCGACCGTGGCTACGACTTCGACAAGTACCGCAGACTCCTCCGCCGCCGCGGCATCGCCCCGAGGATCGCTCGCCGCGGCGTCACCCACGGCTCCGGGCTCGGGAAGATCCGCTGGGTAGTGGAGCGAACGTTCGCCTGGCTCCACCAGTTCAAACGCCTGCGGATCCGCTACGAGATACGCACCGACCTCCACCACAGCCTGCTCCAACTCGCCTGCAGCATCATCTGCCTACGACGACTCCGAACCTCATTCTGAAACGATCAATTACGACCTGGTGCGTGATTGCGGTGGCGATGTGATGGCCCGAGGGGCTGCTGTTGGTCAGGTGGTGGCGGTGCGGTCGGAGACGAGGCCGGCGACGGCGAGGTAGGTGGCGGGAAGGGTCTCTCGGCGGTGGGTCCAGCGAGCCAAGCCCTTCCAGCGCTTGTGATCGGCGAGGGCGTGCTCGACGGGGATGCGCTGGGAGGAGTGTTCGTGGCGTGCCCGCTCGCGGGCTGCGTGGACTTCCGGTGCGGCGATCTTGTTGGGCTTCCTTGGTGGCGTGACGGCTTTGCCAGGATGGTCGCGTCGCAGGCCCAGGTAGCCGTCATCGAGCAGTACTTGGACATTGGGGAATTGCCGGAAGAGGTCGTCGATGCCCTCGCTTCGTATGGCGGTGGTGTCGTGCATGCGTCCTGGGCGGAGGTTGCCGGCCCACAGGGTGCGGCCCTGTGCGTCGGCGACGACGGTGGTCTTCATCGTGTTCTGCTTCTTCTTGCCGGACACGAAGGCCCGCCGTCCGCCGCGGTGGGAGGCCGGGCGGCGGACCTGGACCTCAGTGGCGTCCAGCCGCAGGACAACGCCCTCGGCCTGGGCATAGGCGAAGACGTCTGCCAGGGTCCGCAGCCGGATCCCGGGGCGGTCGGGAACCGCGAAGCCGCGGGCGGCGAGCAGGCCGCGCACCTCGCTGATCGACCGGCTGATCGTGGAGCGATCGACACCGAACAGCAGGCCCAGGACGGCGTGCGGCAGATCGTGACGCAGATGGATGAGCGTGGCACTCACCCGATCGACGAACACGAGCCGGTGCCTGGCACCCGCCCCGGCAGCTCGTTGCCGCGTCCCGCCGCGGGCCGCGTCACGCCGGCCCTCGACCACGGCCTGCCACGGAGCAGCCAGTTCGACAACCAGATCCGCCAGATGCCGCCGCGAGATACCGGTCAGCACCCGATGGCCCAGGACCGCACGGCTCACCTTGATCGTCACACCGTCAGATCATGCCGCCCACAACGCTGCTGGTCACATCGCCACCGCAATCACGCACCAGGTCGTTAGGCATGGGTCCGAGGAGGAAAACGGGTGTCGGCGTACTCACGAATGCGTCGGATGTGGTGGCGCCGGTCGCCGCGGGCGCCGTCGGGTGTCGTGGGGCAGAGTGTCGATCCCCTCGCGCAGCACCTTGGCGATCCAGTTCGCGACATCGGCCGGCATCCGGACGGTGCGCCGCGCCCTTACGGAGGGCGGCGCCGGCGCTCCTCTCCCGCGGCGAGTCCGACTTGCCTGCGCTCGTTCACGGACCAGGGTTGTGGCGCCGGTGGGTAGGCCCGGGCGGGACAGGCCTTCCGTCCCGGTGGCCCTGGGGTGCCGGCCGGAGGGCGGCGAACGGGTGACCGGGGCGTTGCGGTCGCGAGGGGACTGCGGCCACGATCACCAGCATGGGCACGGAGCGGCCGGCTGGACCTGACGAGCACTACCTGACCATGACCGCTGAGGCCTACGGGTGGGAGACGCTCTGGGGTAGGGAGGGGCTTGCCATGTGCTGCGGGTCGGACGATGGAGTCCCCACGTCCGGGCGCAGGTCACTCCGGGCGGCTTCTCACCTGGACAGGGGTGTGGCCTCGGGAGGGGCCCGAGCCGAGGCGTGTGGCCTCGGCAGGATCTGGGGCGAGCTGTCCGGTGCGCGACCGACGGTGGTAAGCCATTCACAAAGTCATCACGCGGGGTGGCGTAGCACTTACGGAGGTAGCCCATCCGGGAGCTCAGCCAGGCGTGCGGCACGCGCCGTGAAACGCTGGGACCTGATCCGCCGCCGGCGCCGGGACCCGCAGATACTGATCGAGGAAATGATCGCGCCGACCTGGGCAGGGCCCGGGACGTTCGCCTTGGCCTGCTTCACCCGGCGCAGCCATGGACCGCTGTCGCGAGCTTCGCCAGTGACTCGCGGCCAACTGCCGCACCCGGGCGCACGCGTAGTCCGCGCAGGCAGGAACCCAGCCTCCTGCGCTGACCGGCTGAGCATCGTCTGCATCAGCGCGGCCGCCGCTCGCGGACGTCCTGGAGGACTTCGCCGAGCATGCGCAGCCGCCGGAGTCGAACGCGGACGTCTGGACAACCACCGGTGGCCCGCATGACGGTGGCAACGCATCGTCCAGGTGCCAGCGGACCTTGCGGACTGGCGCAGCCGGCAGCCTGGCGCCGAACTTCAGGCCCTCGCCGAAGGCGCCAGCGCCTGCAACCAGGCCCTGCCAACACTGCTGCCGGTCCGGGGTCGGCGCCCAGCGAGTGGTGGGACCGAGGCGGGCAACCGGTCGGCGAACACAGGCGCTCCCGGGGCGGGTCATTCGTTGTAGTATGTCATCCATACGACGACAAGCCACCCCAGTCAGCGAAAGAGTGACGACATGGATATCCAGGACACCGGCGCGGCCGGGGTGGGGCCAGCCTCGTTCCTGGCCGCCGCCGCCGCGCTGGGCATGATGGACGCCGCCGCCCGCACCGCCCGCCACGCGCCCCCGGACGACGCAGGCCAGAGCGATCCGCAGCAGGCCCTCTCCGCGCTCTTGATGCTGCGCCACCTGCGCGAGGAGCTCGCTGACTGGGAGACCGGCCTGATCGAGACCGCCCGCGACGCCGGTGCCACCTGGGCCGACCTCGCCGAACCGATGGGCGTCCAGAGTCGCCAGGCCGCCGAACGCCGCTACCTGCGCCTGCGTCCCAACGCTGACGCCGGCACCGACGCGGGCAGCACCGGCGAGCAGCGCGTCCAGGCCACGCGCGACCAGCGCGCCGCCGACCGCGCGGTGGCCACCTGGGCCCGCGACAACGCCGCCGACCTGCGCCGCCTCGCCGGACAGATCGGCGCCCTGGACTGCCTCGGCCCCCAAGCGGCCCCTGCCATAGATCGCCTCCTGGATGCACTGGGCCACCACGACCCCGCCCGTCTGCTCGCCCCGCTCGCCGAGACCCGGCCCCTCCTGGAGGCGGACCACCCGAAGATCACCGACCGCCTCGATCAGCTCACCACCCGAGCCGACCAACTGCGCGCCGACAGCGACCGGCAGCGCCGCACACCGCCAGTCGGCACGTGACGCCCCGGGGCGCGCCGCCGCCGGTCCGCGGCCCGCACGCTGTGGACCGGTTTGCCGCCATAAGCCTGCGCGCGGCATCTGCCCCGCTACGTGGGGCGCGAGTTGACGCCCGACGGCTACCGGCGTGCAGACCGCCCGTATCTTCCGAACCGTGACGGCCGCGCCGTCCCCGACCCCACCCGCCTCCCATGACTCCAGCCGACCTGCAGCAGCTGCTCATCGAGCGTGCCCCGGGCATACCGGGCATTACCGGTGCCGGCAAGCGTGACGACGACAGCCCCTACGGACTGACCGTAACCCTGGCGGGCGGCGGACAGGTGTGGTGGACCATCACCGGCGCCAGCGGCCCCGCGTCCACCATCACCACCGGCGACGGTGACGGCGACGGGAGCGTGGAGGTGCCGGAGCTGACGGGCTCGTCGGTCCCGGTCGCCCTCGTCGAGCAGGCCCTGGTCGCCGCCGCCACCGCGGCAGACGACCCGGCTGGAGGGATCGTGCGCGTCGACCGGTACAGCACGCGCCCGGACCCGCCCGCGGTCCGCTACGGCGCGACGCTGGAGTGCCGCGACGGCTGGAAGCTCTTCCTGTCCTGCTACGGCACCGCCCGCCCCGGCCACACCCGCCCCGAACAGCCCTACCAGCCCCTCAGCCACATCTGAGCACCCCCCGGGGGGCCGGCCACGCAACGCGCCGGCCGGCCCCGGCAGCTTGACCCGATCCGAGCCCTTTCCACCACTCGAAGGAGAAGCCTCCCGTGGCCAGTCCGACCCAGACGCTGGAGTTCCAGGCGGAGACCCGCCAGCTGCTGCAGCTGGTGATCCACTCGATCTACTCGAACAAGGACATCTTCCTGCGCGAGCTGATCTCCAACGCCTCCGACGCCCTCGACAAGCTCCGCCTGGAATCCCTCACCGACTCCACCCTCGGGGCCCCCGACCCGCAGATCATCCTGGAGGTCGACAAGGGCGCCCGCACCCTGACGGTGCGGGACAACGGCATCGGCATGACCCGCGACGACGTCGTCGACCTGATCGGCACCATCGCGAAGTCCGGCACCGCCGGCCTGCTGGCGAAGATCAAGGAGGCGAAGGACGCGGACGCCGCCCAGCACCTGATCGGGCAGTTCGGCGTCGGCTTCTACTCGGCGTTCATGGTCGCCGACAAGGTCACCCTGCACACGCGTCGCGCCGGCACCGAACAGGGGACGGTGTGGGAGTCGGACGGCGAGGGCACCTACACCATCTCGTCGGCCGACGGCCTGCCGGTGGGCACCTCGGTCAGCCTGCACCTCAAGGCCGAGGACAGTGAGGACGGGCTGGGCGACTACCTGGCCCAGTGGAAGATCCGACAGATCGTCAAGCAGTACTCGGATTTCATCCGCTGGCCCATCCGGATGGCCACCGAGCCCGTCAGTACCACTGCCGACGACAGCGCCGACGCCGACGGTGAGGCTGCGGGCGAGCTGGAGACGCTGAACTCGATGAAGGCGCTGTGGGCCCGCCCTCGCAGCGAGGTGACCGAGACCGAGTACAACGAGTTCTACCAGCAGATCAGCCATGACTGGCAGGCCCCGGCCGAGACGATCCACATGCGCGCCGAGGGCACCTTCGAGTACGAGGCGCTGCTGTTCATCCCCACCCACGCCCCGTTCGACCTGTTCTCCCGGGACACCAAGCGGGGCGTGCAGCTGTACGTCAAGCGGGTGTTCATCATGGACGACTGCGACGCGCTGATGCCGAACTACCTGCGCTTCGTCAAGGGCGTGGTGGACGCCCACGACCTGTCGCTGAACGTCTCCCGCGAGATCCTGCAGCACGACCGCCAGATCACCGCCGTGCGCCGGCGCCTCGTCAAGAAGGTCCTCGGCGCCCTCAAGGACATGCAGACCAAGAAGGGCGAGACCTACGCGAAGGTGTGGGACCAGTTCGGCCGGGTCCTCAAGGAGGGCCTGATCGAGGACCGCGACAACACCGACGCGCTGCTGGAACTGGTCAGTGCCGCCTCGACCAATGATGCGGAGAAACCGACCACGCTGCGCGAGTACGTCGCGCGGATGAAGGACGGCCAGGACACCATCTACTACCTGACGGGCGAGAACCGGACGATGGTGGAGAACTCCCCGCACATGGAGGCCTTCACCGCCAAGGGCTACGAGGTCCTGATCCTCACCGACCCCGTCGACGAGGTCTGGACCGACCAGATCCCCGCCTTCGACGGCCACCGCTTCCAGTCCATCGCCAAGGGCCAGGTCGACCTCGACAACGACGCCGACGCCGAAGGCAGTGACGAGGCGAAGGCCGAGAAGGCCCAGCGCGAAGAGGACTTCGCCCCCCTCCTCACCTGGCTCCAGACCAACCTGGCCGAGCACGTCAAGCAGGTCCGACTCTCCACCCGCCTGACCACCTCCGCGGCGTGCCTGGTCGGCGACGCCCACGACCTCACCCCCACCCTGGAGAAGATGTACCGGGCCATGGGTCAGGAACTCCCCCCGGTCAAGCGCATCCTCGAACTCAACCCCACCCACCCCCTTATCACCGCCCTGCACCAGGCCCACCAGGCAGGAGTCGACAACCCGGCGCTCGCCGACGTCGCCGAACTCGTCCACGGCAGCGCCCTGCTCGCCGAAGGCGGCGACCTGTCCGACCCGGCCCGCTTCACGCGCCTGTTGACCGACCGCCTCACCCACGCCCTGTAACCCCCGCCGGGGTGCGGCCCGCCGTACAACCGACCAGCCCGGCCGGCCGCACCCCTCACCGCGCTCGGCCATCCCCGCCAGGCGCACGCCGCAGGGAAGGGGCCTGGGGCGCTGCACCCGAGCCGCATCGAACCCGAGCGTTCCCGCCGGAGCCGACCCTGGGCCCGGCGGGACGCGTGCGCAGCGCCCGGCTCGGCATCCGCAGAAAGCCAGCGACCGCCCTGCTGGCCGACATGCTCCACGCCGCCTCCCAGCACGGCGTCACCCTCGACACCTTCGACTGGGTCGCCGACCTGCCCGGAAACTGCTACGCCGCCGTCGTCTCCCCTCTGCACGCGCGAACCACCGAGTGGGCCACGGCCAGCTGAACTCGACGAGTCGGGCCACGCCTCACCGTCCCCTTTCACCGACGCTTCGCGCGGGCTGCTGCGGCGCCGGCTCCCCCCTGAAACGGGAGAACACGCAGCGGCCCAGGAGGGTGGGCGAGGTCGGCCCAGGTGGCGCCGCCGTCGCGGGCGCGCTCCACCAGGCCCGCTTCCCAGCCGGCGGGATCGATGCGCAGTTCGCGCAGCAGCACCAGGGCGGACAGGGCCGGCTCGGGGCCCTCGTCCGGTGCACCGGTGCCGGACCGGGTGGTCGGGCGGGTGTTCCGGGCGGTGCGGACGGCGTCGTCGATGGCGGCGAGCGCGGCGGCCGCGGCGAGGAAGGACGCCGGTCCCGTAGGCGGGCCGCCGCTGGTGGCGGGTGCGTCGGGCCGCTTTCCCTTAGATGTCACTCCTTTGGCGACTCAGGGGTTTGTCATCGGATGGATGACATGCTAGAACGGTCTGCAGGTGAAGCGCACTGGCTCCCATTGATCAGTGGAGGTGTTTCGCGATGCTGATGCGCACTGACCCGTTCCGCGAGCTGGACCGGCTGACCCAGCAGTTCCTGGGCACGAACGGCACCTGGTCGCGGCCGACCCCGATGCCGCTGGACGCCTGCCGGGTGGGCGACGAGTACGTGATCTGCTTCGACCTGCCCGGGGTGGACCCGGACGCGATCGAGGTCGACGTCGAGCGGAACATGCTGACCGTCAAGGCCGAACGCCGCCCCCGCCACCAGGGCGACGAGGTGAAGTGGGAGCTGTCCGAGCGCCCACTCGGCGTCTTCTCCCGCCAGGTCATGCTCTCCGACACCCTCGACCCCGCAGGGATCAGCGCCGACTACGACACCGGCGTGCTCACGCTGAAGATCCCGATCGCGGAGAAGGCCAAACCCCGCAAGGTCGAGATCAGCCACAGCGCCAGCCGCAAGCAGATCCAGGCCTGACCCCTCCCCGGACCGCCGTCCCGCACCGCCAACCCCCGGGCCCTGCGGGACGGCCCCCGGCCGGCTCCACCGCCCGGCCCCGACCGACCCGGCACACCACGCCGTACGGGCCGGGCCGACAGCGGGAGACCACCATGCGCGACGACCACGGGCAGGAATCCTTCGCGCTGCGGGCGTGCGGCGAGATCGACCTCGACACCCGCCCCCGCCGCTGCGCCGAGCTGTGACTGCCGCGCTCGGGGCACATCGGGAGGCGGTGCTCGATGTGTCGAAGGTGACATTCATGGACTGCTCGGGCCCGGGTGCTCTGGTTCGGGCCCGCAACCAGGCCGACCGGTGCGGCAGCCACCTGGTCCTGCGCGGAGCCGGCTGCCACGTGGTCCGGCTGGGCAGCTCACCGGTCCGCACCGGCGCCTGGTCGTCGAGCCCTGAACGGGCGTCGACGGCGTTCGCGCTGATGCCCTGGAACGGAGGGAGAGGAACCGTGGCATTTCGATGGGAGGCGTTCCTGGATGAGGTCCGGGAACGTGGCGAATACGACACACCCCGGGAGGCCGAGCGGGCGGCGCGCGTCGTCCTGGCCCTGCTCGGCGCCCACCTGGTCGGCAACGTGCGCGCCGAACTGGCCGCCCGGCTGCCCGAGACCCTCGCCCTGATCCTGCTCAACCCGCTGCAGGCCGCCGAGCCGCTCAGCCCCGAGCGGTTCACGCGCGCGACCGCGGCCTGGATCGAGGGCGCCACCGAGACCACCGCCCTGTGGGACATCGGCGCGGTCCTCAGCACCGTGGCCGACGCCGCCGGCGACGATCTCACCGAGCGCGTTCTGCTCCAGCTGCCGCCCGGCTACGACCTCCTGTTCGGCCGGCCCCGGCCCGGCCACCGCCCTTGAACACCGCCCGCGCCGCCGCACCCGCGACCGGCCCCGTCCCCCTGGAAGGCCACCGCCATGACCCGGTACCGCCTCCTTCTCCAGCAGGTCCGCACCCTGGGCCGCTACACCTGCGACGAGGAGGCCGAACGCGTCCTCGCCGCAGTCCTGGCCACCCTCGGCAGCCAGCTCACCGGCGAGCAACGCTGCGTCTTCGCCGCAGCCCTGCCCGAGCGCGCCCGCACCGTCTTCGCCTCGCAGATCCCGCTGCCCCACCCGGTCCCCGCCCCCGCCTTCGTCGAAGCCGTCGCCCGCGCCCTGAACACCAGCCTCACCGCCGCCCGCTGGGATGCCTCCTCCGTCTTGGCCGCCCTCGCCGACCTCGCCGGCGACCACCTCACCGACCGCCTCCTCGCCGACCTGCCGCGCGGCTACGCGCTGCTGTTCGGCCGCGCCGACCTCACGATCGCGGCTTGACCCGGGACGGCACTACCGGCGCCGGCCACCCGCCACCCAGCGTGGCAGGGCGGCGGGCGCCGGGCCGCCAATCCGGCCGGCGTCGGCCACCGGAACGCAGGCCGACCACGCACGACCGCCACCCCCGGGTACCGGTTCGAATCCGGCGCCGCGCCGGTGCACCCGCGACATCCACTTCGGCCAGGTGTGACCGGTCCAGCCCTGCCGAGTACCGGCTGGAACCGGAACCATGCTGGAGTTCGCCTCCTGGCGGGCATCAGCTCCCTCGCCCCGGCCAAGCAGGGCGAGCGCGCTGCGCACCACGACGCCAAGCGCAGGATCGGCCTGGACATCTGGCCGGGCAGGTCCGCGAGCGCGGCTCGGCAGGAGTCACCCCTGCCCGTGGGCGCCGGCGGGGCGGGCGGTGTCGAGGGAATCGCGCAGGGCGTACAGGTCGGCGATGGAGGCCAGTTCGGCGAAGCGGGCCAGCAGTCGGCGGATGGTCCGGTCGTCGCCTTCGCGGACAGCCTCGGTGATCGCCTCCACGAGGGCGGCCTGCCCGTCCCGGGCGGTCTCCGGTGCTCCGGGCACCAGGGTCTCTACTCTCGCCCCCTGCGCGCTACTGCTTGTTCGTCGGCAGTGCGCGGCGGCGCTGACCGAGACCACACTGACGTTCAGCGCGCCACCGCTGGAGATCCCGGCAAGAACATCTCCGTGAGCGACTGGGCGTTCTCTCTGGAGTTCTACGACCGCATCGTGCCGGACCGGTCGGCGAAGAAGCTATCCAGCCGCAGCCTCTACTTCGTCTTGCAGAAGGAGGAGGCACGGCGCCTCCACCTGGACAGTGGTCGTAGCCGGTCCGGCGCCCGCCTCGGATACCGTGTTCCTCTACGGGGTGCCATAACGGATGTGACGCCCCCCACCGGAGGTAGTCAGCGTATGAGTTCAAAGCGCAGCAAGAATCCAGCCCTGCCCGTACTTGACGACGCATTCCGACTCGCGTCGGTCAAAGACGCCGAAGAGTCCACCCGCGACTTGGCCGCGCGGCTGGCCACCACCGAGCTGCGCCGCGTTTCCCACCCGGGCCGGGTCACCTGGGAGCCCACCGATCAGGCCGAGCCCGTACCGGTCCCGCCGACTGTGGTCGACGGTGACGGGGACCTGTGGCTGCGGGACCGGGGCACTGGCACCTGGACCATGCCCGAGTTCAACCCGCAGGAGTTCCCGGCCCGCTGTGGCGAGGTTCTGACGTGGAACCAGCTCGCCTGCGAGTACGGCCCGCTGACCGCACTGGCCGACGACCGCCGCATCGGCGGCGGCCGGCGCTGACCGCGCAGCCCTCCGGGACGACCGCGCCCCTGAAGCGCCCGTTGCGGGTAGCTGGGAGCTCCAGCTCACCGCCGAGCTCGACAATGGCGGCGAGCAGGTGAGCGTGGTGGTGGCGTGCGATGGCCTCGAGCAGCGTGGTGCGGCCCTGGCGCCACCCGACGCCCTCGGTGTGGCCGGCGTCGGTGGCCCAGCCGGGTAGCGGTCGGCCTTCGGTTGCCGTGGTGAGCGCGCGGCCCAGCTCGCCGATCGACTGCTGCCAGCCGGCCAACTGCCCGAGCAGGCCGCGCAGCAGCTCGTCGACGGCGGCCGCCGGGCCGGAGCCGAACGCCCGTCCTTCGGCGGCGGCCTCGGCGAGGACGTCTTCGTCCAGGTCCTTGAGGGCCTCGCGCCACGGAGCGGCCGCAGCGTCGAAAGCGGCCAGGGCAGCGTGCAGCTCGGCGCCGATTGCGGCGGGCGACCACGGCAACGGGGTGCGGGGCGGACGGACGGAGGCGGACAGGGCGAGCCCGGCACCTGGGGCGAGCCCGCGTCGGGCGGTGCTGCTCACCCGGCGGCCGGGCAGGCCGAGCGGTCGTCGGCCGTGGTGGTGCCGCCACCGTTCGCGCCGCCCAGGTCCTCGACCACGCGCAGGATCAGCTCGGTGGCGATGCGGTACAGGTCCTCCCACTGGTCAAGGTCCAGGCCGAGCGCGGGGTCGTCGGCCACCCGCAGCAGAGCGGCGGCCACGACGCCGGACCCGGCGGCGGCGAGCGCGTTGTGCAGGGCCTGTGCGCACGCCTGCTCGTCGCGGTCACCCTGGTAGTGCAGGGCGATCTCGAAGGACTCGGCCGCACTGTCGAAGACCCGCCGGGCGGGCGGCGACCACGCACATGTCGGAGGTGGCCAGCCCGCCGTCCGTTCGCGGCCGAGGAGCTGTGGGCCGGGCGCACCGCCCGGGTGGTCGCGATGACCGGCCTCAAGGAGGAACAGATGATGCGGGCACTCGCCTGGCAGGACGGCCATGGTCACGGCCATCCGTCCGGCCACGCCCGGGTGTGAGCGCCCAGAGCGCGGGCGTGGTCCTGGTGGTCGACCGGTGGCGGCCGGGGCGAGGCTGGTGCCCGCCGTGTTGGACCGGGTGCATCGGCCCGATCTGTGATGCCGTCCACGCCGGCCGACGTGCGGCTGCGCGGTCGTGTGCGCCGGCTGTCGGGGCCCGCACGGGCCGCACCGCATTTACGGGAGCCCGGCCCCGCAGCCGCCTGTTGCACCAGTGTCAGCGTGCCCTCGACGACCAGTCATGTGGCCGCCAGGAAAACGGCCGTGTAGTGCGCGCCGAAGGCGGCGACGGTGAGGGCGTGGAAGACCTCGTGAAAGCCGAACCAGTAGGGTGACGGGTCTGGACGTTTGAGTCCGTAGACGACACCTCCCGCGGTGTAGAGCAGACCGCCGACGATGACGAGGACGACGACCGCGGTGCCGCCGGTGCGTGCGAAGTCGGGCAGGTAGAGGACGGCTGCCCAGCCCAGGGCGATGTAGCACGGGGTGTACAGCCACCGGGGAGCCCCCATCCACAGCGTGCGGAAGGCGATGCCTGCCAGGGCGCCCGCCCACACCACGGTCAGCAGCACCGTCTGGCGCCGCGCGGGCAGCAGCAGCACCGCCAGCGGGGTGTAGGTGCCGGCGATGATCAGGAAGATGTTCGCGTGGTCGAGCCGCCGCAGGACCGCCTCCCCGCGCCGGCCCCATGTTCCCCGGTGGTAGACGGCGCTGGTACCGAACAGCAGCCAGGCCGACAGTGCGAACACCGAGCAGGCCGCCACCGCCCCGGCCGGGCGCGCAAGGGCGATCAGGACGATGCCGCCGGCCAGTGAGAGGGGGAAGATGCCGGCGTGCAGCCAGCCGCGCATCCTCGGTTTCAGTGGTGCCGCCGCGCACTGCGCGCCGCCGGCCGGGTCGGTGGCTGTCAGCCGGGCAGTCGTGCCGGCGGGCGCATGAACTGCGGCGGTGTGGAGGGAGCCGGACGTGGTGCCGGGGCCGGGCCGGGACTTTCCTCCGTCTCCCGGCGGCTGGGTGTCTTCGGCGATCATGCGCTCATTTTAGGAAAGGCGGATGACGTGCGGCCGACGCGCGCACCTCATCCCCACAACGATCAGTCCCGACCAGGGCGAGGGCGTCGACGGTGGTCGGCACCGGCCGGTGGGGGAGCCGAGGCCCGGTTCTCAGCGATGCTGCCACAGGCGGTGAAGTTCAGCGATGGCGCCTTCGAGGTGGTCGGCGAGGGCGAGGTCGTCGCTGGGCAGGGTTCGTTCCAGCCTTTGCGCGACGGCGCGGTGCAGCTGTAGTGACTCGCTGTGCCCGTCGGTGAGGAGGACCGACAGGAGCGGCTCCCCAGCGGCCGTCAACTGGTCCACCAGGGCGAGCACCTGGATCTTCTGCGCCTGGCTGAGCGCGGGGAGCAGCTTGTGCCCGGTTCTCTCGTGCAGGGCGCTCCACGAGATGGTCCGCTGCTCGCGGGCGGTCTTTCTCAGCGCGCCGCGGACGGTGTTGGCGACCCCTGCCATGGGGCTGTTCTTCGCGGCGTCCCACCATGCCTGTGGGCTGGGACCGGGGGCCAGGGGCGCCGGCACCGGCTGGCCCGCCGGGGAGGCATCGGACGGCCCGATCGGTCGCCGGGGTTCTTCGCCGGGGGGCCGGGGAGCGGCTGGGAGGGGTTTCCCTGCGCGTGCCGGCATGTTGCTCCCGGATGAGGGCCGAGAGGCCTTCAGCTTCGCGGGGCCGTCCACATCTGCGGGTGTGTCATCGGCGCCCGCCCTGCCGGGAGTGGCAGGCTGGGTACGACGCTTCTCCATCCTTGACCTCTTCATGCTCCACACGGTGACTTGTGATCATTGTGCACACTGGCCGCCGGGCCGTCTCTCCCGCCCTCGGCTCGCAGGTGCACCGCGATCGCCTGACGGCGCACGACCGTCAAGACTTCTGCCGTACCGTCATCCGAGCAGCAGATCCGAGGGCGACGCACCACACGCCCGCTTTCCGCCCCGCCGTCGGGACGCGGAGCCTGGTAGAGTCTGGCGAGTTGCAGTTGTGGTCCCATGAACTTTGGTATGCGCCTGCTGGTTTGTGACGGCTGGGCGCATTTTCGTTTTCCCGGGTCTTCCCCTGGGCGGGCCGTCATCGCCGCGACTCGGATCTGCGCACGCTGCCGGATCCGGAACAGTCCCTCGAAGGAGACGGTTTCTTTATGGCTCATGGCATCGTGAAGTGGTTCAACGCGGAAAAGGGCTTCGGCTTCATCGAGCAGGACGGCGGCGGCCCGGACGTCTTCGCCCACTACTCGAACATCAACGCCAATGGCTTCCGCGAGCTGCTCGAGGGCCAGAAGGTCGAGTTCGACGTCACGCAGGGCCAGAAGGGCCCGCAGGCCGAGAACATCCGTCCGCTGTAGTTTCACCGGGCACCCGCCGGGCAGCGAGTGGCCCGCACTGCGTACACGCCCGGTGCGGGCCACTCGCCCTTGCCACGGCACATTCCTCCGGCCGCTCAGGCCCGGGCTCCGACCCGGTACGCGCCGAGCGCACGTCTCCCAGCCACCGTCCGCATCCGGCTCCGGCACGCTGGGCGCTGCGCTCCGAGCCACTGCACTCGCGCCGGACGCCGACTCCCGCGCCGCGCGAGTCCTTCCCGCCGACCCGTATGTCACATTCCCGGCCCGTCATCTGCAATCTCCCGCGCCCCGCGCCGCGGAGATTCCCCAAGACGTGCCGCCCGAGAAGGGTTCATCGCATTCCCACTACCGACCGCTACCCGCACCACGTCGCCGTCTCGAGGCCGCTGCCCGCAAGCACTCCCGGACGGTCCCCCGCCGGCCGCACCCCCACGACGCGCCTGCTGCCGATGCCACCTCAATCAACCTCCGCACCAAACGGGTTCGCCCAGAGCGCCTCGCATGCGCTCACCCGCCGCGCCTATGCCTTCCGGCTTCGGCTCGCCCTGGTGGTGGGCGGCATGTCGATCGACCGCCGGGCACCGAGCCGCAGAAGCACCGCATCGTTGACGCCGCCGCCGGACATGGTGCTCCAGCCGCTCTGAGGCAGGCAAGGACCCGCGCCTCTCCCTCTCTCGCCGTGGAGTCGCGCACGGCAGGGCACCGGCCGCCCGAGCCTGCCGGCCAATACCCGCCCGGCATGGCCAGCCGTGCGACCCCGGCCGCTCACGCCCCCCGAAGCCCGACCCGCCCGACCAAGGGACGTTCAATGCCGTTCAAGATCACGCACGCGACCGCCCCGACGCCGGGCGGCGTCAGCGAGGCCGCTGTCGTCACCGGGCCGACGTTCGCCTTCGTCCTGGACGGCGCCACCGCGACCGGAGCCATGACGGGCTGCGTCCACGATGTCACCTGGTACGTCGAGCAGTTGGCGGGTCTCCTCTGCGCGCAGCTGCTCACACAGGGCCCGGCCGGCCTGCGGGAGATCCTGCGTACCGCCCTGACCGCGCTGGTCGGGAAGCACGGCCAGACCTGTGACATGACGAACGCGGACAGTCCCTCTGCGACCGTCGCGATGGTCCGTGAGCGCAGCGGCAGCCTGGACGTCCTGGTGCTCGGCCACTCGCCCGTTGCGCTGCACCGGACCAACGGAGCGGTCGAGGTGATCGTCGATGACCGGGCGGCCTTTCTGGACTCGTATACGGAGGAAGCCGTACGCGGCCACCGTAACTGCGCTGCCGCCGGCGGGTTCTGGGTGGCCGGTGCGAAACCCGAGGCCGCCGAGCAGGCGTTGACGGCCAGTATCCCGTTGTCGCAGATCCACCGGCTCGCCGTCCTGTCCGAGGGCGCTGCCCGCCTTCCGGAGCGGTACGGCTGGAGTTGGCCGCGTTTCATGGCCGAGCTGTCCGACTCCGGACCCGGCCGGATCATCGCCGTGACACGCGAAGTCGAGACCGGCACCGCGGCCGGGGCATTCCGAGGCATGACCCACGACACCGCCGCCATCGTTCTGTGCCGACCGTCCTAGACTGCGCACGCGAAACAGACTAGCGTCGAGACCAGATCCTGAGCAGTCGCCGCAACCCCGGAGATGGACACAGACGGACATGGGCGCGCGTTCCTGGGTGAGAGGTTCCCCGAGCTGCGGAAGGTTGCCGAGGTGGCCTGATGGGCCAGGAGAAGGGAGTGATCTTGCTCCGCTCGGACGGAGACCATCGTTGTGGTGGCCGGGTGGAGGGGACGGTCACGCACTCGGCGCGACTGCGGTCGTTGAGGCTGCTGTGCAGCCTTCATACGTCGTACCGGCTCTCGATCTACTCGAAGACCGCAGTCCGGCCGCTGTCCGGCCGAGCCGATCCGGTCGCTGGCCAAGTCCCTTTTGAAGGCGGCGAAGAAGGACCGGGCAAGGGCGTTGTCCGATGCGGCCGACCTGCAGCCGAGATGACCGGGCCCTTCGGGCACCGCTGGTGGGAGGCGGTGGGCAGGGCGTCGACGACGAGCCCGGTCCGCAGGTGGTCGCCGGTGGCCCACCCGACGACCAAGCGGCAGGGAGGTCGATGACGGGGCCGGATGGCAGGAGTGCCCGTCAAAGCTGATCAGGCGTACGCCACGCCCCGCCCTGCCCCGCTCAACGCTCGGCGACTCCCTGGTGCGGGGACGTACGATGCCACGCCGGAAGGCTATGGGGCCTGCCGTAGCTGTCAGGTGTCGGAGTAGCTGAGGTCGCCGATGGTCCAGCTGCTGATGTCTTCGATGGCGATGCGGTACATGCCGCCGGTGTGGGGCAGTGCGAAGTCGCCCTGAAGGATCTTCGCCCGGTGGAGGTGCAGGTGGGTCGGCCGTGCGGGCGGGCCGTCGCGGGGCGGGGCGAAGAGGCCGGCGAACGGCTTCAGGTGCTCCGAGGCCTGGAGGACCTCCGCCACCCGCTCCCACCACAGGGTCACCGGGGCAAGTCTGCCGGTGATCACCGCTCCGGGGACCACCACGGTCAGGGACATCTGGTTGCTGTGCTCGGACTCGACCATCGCCGCGATGTCGACGAGCAGCCCGTCAGGGTTCGACATGCCCACCAGAATAGGACATTGCCTCCGGGACCCACAGGCCTGGGCAGCGGTCATGGCGGCCACGGACCTCGCGCCGGCCGCGCGGCCGGGGGCTACGCGGCGGCGACCTGACGTGCCGGTCGGCTGCGCCGCGGTGCAGGGCAGGTGGGAGCAGCCGTGAGGGCCGGGGCGGCGCCCGGATCGTGCGGGCCGGCGGTGACGAGCAGGTCGACTCCGAGAGGGGTGACGGTGAAGCCCGCAGCGCCGAGGATCTCCGACAGGGCCAGTATGAGCGCGCTGCGGATGCCGCGGAACTCGGTGCGCCCGCCGGCGTCGGCGGGATGCGGGCAGGCGTGGAGGGTGGGTCCGATCAGGTCCTGGCCCGGACTCCATGTCAGCACCAGGCCGGTTCCCGGACGCTGCCGGGCGGAGAGCCCGGCGGCATGGGGCGGTGCCGGCTCGAACCCTCGGAGGGAGAGCACGGCACAGACGGACTCAAACAGATGTTTGTCATCCACGCGCGGAGTCTATCGCCTGCCCAGCCCGCTGCCGGCAGTCAACGGCGGATCGTCACATGTCTTTCCGGCCATTGCAGGTGAGACTCCGGAGCCGGATCGGCGGATGCCCGTTCGACCTGGCCGGGGCGTGCGTCCCCTGGACGGCGCACTGGCGCGTCGGTCCAGGGGCGCACCGTGTGCACTGCAGTGTTCCCGGCTGGGAACCGCGTGCGTCCTGGGTCAAAGTCTGAACATCGCGGCATAGGGCTGGGTGATACGTTCCCGCCGCGATCCGAAGTCGACGAGCACCGCGATGTCGCCGTCACCTTCGACCCCGATGGCCCGGCCGAGACCGTACTGGTCGTGGGTGACGCGGTCGCCGACGGCGAAGTGCTTGCGCGGCGCTTCGAGCCGGACCTTGAAGGGGCTGGTGGGCAGGACGCGGCGGACTGCTGCAGATTTCGTCATTCCCTGCAGTATGCGCCGAAAATCGCGGGATCGGGCCTTGTTCGGCGCACTCGATTTCGGAGCTGCGGCAGGAATTTCGCGCAAGCCGTCCGCAACGGTCTCGGATCGCGCCGGTGGGCGTGGTGCGTCGCTTTCGCGGGTATGCCGCGGGGAGGGCGGGCGCTCGGGTCCCGCGCGACTCTCCGCTCCCGGGGAGGACCGGCGGTCGGCACCGAAAGGGCAGGCGCGCACGCCCAACCAGGCTCCTCGCCAGCCGTGTTGGCGGTCCGGTCGCTTCGCGGCCGGGGCCCCGCGGAAGGGGGTTCCGCTGAGCCGGGGGCGAAATATCTACCTGTGGCGGGCCTGGGCCTGCTAGAGTCTCGTTAGTTGCAGTAGTGGTTCCCATGAACTTTGTGTGCGCCTGCTGATGTTTCGCAGGCGCCTTTTTGTTTCCCGGCTCTTCCCCGGGTGGGTGCTCATCGCGGCGACTCGGAGCCCGCACTGTGTGTGCTTCGGACAGCCCCTTGAAGGAGATTTTTTTATGGCTAATGGCACTGTGAAGTGGTTCAACGCGGAAAAGGGCTTCGGCTTCATCGAGCAGGAGGGTGGCGGCCCCGACGTCTTCGCCCACTACTCGAACATCAATGCCAACGGCTTCCGTGAGCTGCTCGAGGGCCAGAAGGTCGAGTTCGACGTCACGCAGGGCCAGAAGGGCCCGCAGGCCGAGAACATTCGTCCGCTGTAGTTTTTCTGCCACGGCACCCGCCTGGTAGCGAGGGGCCCGCACCGCGTACATGATGCCCGGTGCGGGCCCCTCGGCATTGCGCCACGCGCAGTCCCCGGCCGTTCAGGCCCCCTGGCTCCGCCACCGGCGGCCGTCCCCACGCGAGACGCACAGCGCCGCGTCCGGATCGGCGCCCTGCCGTGACACCCACGGTTCGAGGCTCTCCGCTCCCGCCCCGCGGTGAGCGCGGACCTGAGGTGACGTGCCGCACGGTTTCACCGTCCACGCCCCGCTCCATACTTTCGGCCCGTTCCCTCGCGATCTCCTGCCGGCGCCCCGCGCTGCGGAGCCGCCTCGCGACGTGCCGCCCAGGAAGGTTTCCCATGAACCGCTCCAGTCGCTCCGCGTACCAGAACGCCAACTCCCGCTCCTTGGCCTCCTCCCGCTCCGGCGGCAGCTCCTTCTACGGTGACCGGCCCTCCGGCGGCGGCCGGCACTCGTCCGGACGGACCAGCCGTCAGGGCGTCAATGTACAGGGGGAGTTCGCGATGCCGGTGAGTACCACTCCGGCGCTGCCGGCCGTCGAAGCGTTCGACGAGCTGGAGATGCCCAAGGCGCTGCTGTCGGTGCTGACCCGCCAGGGCGTCACCACGCCGTTCCCGATCCAGGCCGCCACGCTGCCGAACTCGCTCGCCGGCCGCAATGTCCTCGGACGAGGCCGCACCGGTTCCGGCAAGACCATCGCGTTCGGTCTGGCCGTGCTGGCCCGCACCGCCGGACAGCGCGCCGAACCCCGCCGCCCGCTCGCCCTGGTCCTGGTCCCCACCCGTGAGCTCGCCCAGCAGGTCACCGACGCCCTCACCCCCTACGCCCACGCGGTGCGGCTGCGCATGGCGACGGTGGTCGGCGGGATGTCGATCGGCCGCCAGGCCCACGCCCTGAACCAGGGGGCGGAGGTCGTGGTCGCCACCCCCGGCCGGCTCAAGGACCTGATCCAGCGCGGCGACTGCCAGCTCGACGGGGTCGGCATCACGGTGCTCGACGAGGCCGACCAGATGGCCGACATGGGCTTCCTGCCGCAGGTCACCGAACTGCTCGACCAGGTGGCCGAGGGCTGCCAGACGATGCTGTTCTCCGCGACCCTGGACCGCAACGTCGACCGCCTGGTGCGCCGTTTCCTCAAGGATCCGGTCACCCACTCGGTCGACCCGTCCGCCGGGGCGGTCAGCACCATGGAGCACCACGTGCTCCACGTGCAGAACTTCGACAAGAACGCCACGATCGCCCACATCGCCTCCCGCGACGGCGGTGTGATCATGTTCATCGACACCAAGCACGGCGCCGACCGCCTGGTCGAGGACCTGCTCGCCAACGGGGTGAAGGCCGCGGCCCTGCACGGTGGCAAGTCCCAGCCGCAGCGCACCCGCACTCTGGAGCAGTTCCGCACCGGCCAGGTGACGGCGCTGATCGCGACCAACGTCGCCGCCCGCGGGATCCACGTCGACGGGCTCGACCTGGTCGTCAACCTCGACCCGCCGAACGACCACAAGGACTACCTGCACCGCGGCGGGCGCACCGCCCGGGCGGGCGAGTCCGGCACCGTCGTCACCCTGGTCCTGCCCAACCAGCGCCGCGAGATGGCCCGGATGATGACCACCGCCGCCATCACCCCCGTCACCACCAGGGTCAGCGCCGGCGACGAGGACCTGGCCCGCATCACCGGTGCCCGGGTGCCCACCGGCATCCCCACCGTGATCGCGGCCCCCGTCGTCGAACGCCCGCGCCGCAGCCCGTCCACGAGCCGCAACCGCCGCAGCCGCCCCGCCTACGCCGGCGGTGACACCGGCACGGCCGGCGTAGGCCGCGTCGGCCAGGGCTCCTCCGGCCGTCGCCGGGCACCCAGGCGCGTCGCCCTCGCCGCCTAGAACCCAGGCGTGGGCCCGGACCGCCGCCGCGGTCCGGGCTCACTGGGCCCGCCGTCGTCAGTGCCCTGACCACCGCCGGCCCCGGCGGAAGCGCCCCCAAGGAGTCCGCCCGTGACCCTCACCCTCGAACGCACCGCCATCACCACGGTCCGCGACCTGATGACGCACGCCGAATTTCAGATCAGCGACGACGTCATGCTCGACGTGGCGATCCACATCCTGCACGGCACCGGGGCCGACCACCTCCTGCTTCGCGACGACGATGGCCGCTGCGCAGGCCTCCTGACCCGGCGGCAGCTCGCGCCGTTCCAGGCCCACTCCCGGAGCACCGCACGGACGCCGGTACGCGACATCGTCCTCGACCGGGCCCCGTTCGCCACCCCTGACATGCCCGCCGCCACCGCGGCAGTCGCCATGCGCGCCCGGGGCCTGGCCGTGTGGCCGGTCGTCGACCACGACGGCCACACCGTCGGCCTGCTCGCCCTCTGAGACCGCCCGCCGGCGCGCGTCCGCGTCCGCGTCCATCGGCCGAACGGCGACGGCGTTCATGCCCATGACGCCACCCAGCCCGGCACCCACCGGCCCACGCGCCGCGCCCCCTTCCCACCGGTTCCGAGCCCGCCAACACGCGCGCAGCGAGCGAACTGCTCGGGCCGTGGACGGCGCTCACCGCCACTTCGCACCAGGCCCCGTAGTAGTAGAGGCCGGGGATCCGCCTCTGCCGCCAGCGGCAGCCACAGGCTCCAGTGGGACGGCAGCGCTTCGCTGAACCGTAAGAAGTGTCGGCGACGGGTGCGGCTACCTGCCGCTCCGCAGTCGGCGTCGGAACCTGCGCTGCGAACGTTACTGCGGGGGGCCTTGCACGCTCCCTGAACAACGCCAAGGCCGGCATTCGCGGTTGTCGGTCGAGGTGGTGGGAGCGTGGGATCGGCCCGGTCACGGGGGGAGTCCGGTCCGGCCCACGCCGCGGGGCACGCGTCATGACCCGGGCTGAACGCTAGCGGATGAACAACACGCCGGGTGTGAACTCCAGCGGGGCGGCGAGCCGCCGTAGCAGGCGACGCCAGGGCCGGTCCGCGCCAGTGAGGCACGGTGTCGACCAGCAGTGCCGGTGGAGAACGGTCGGCCGCCTCTGAGCGCCGCGGGGGTGCTCGGGTCCGGGGCGGCCTGCGGTGTGCGGCTGATTGCACCGCGGGCCGGTCTCGTCGGCCTGGTGTATTGGTCAGGTGTGGGCTGCGGGTTCCTGGCCGTGCTCGGTGCGGCGGAGCTGTTCGTTGAGGCGCAGGGCTTCTTCGAGCTGGTCTTCGCGGATGATGATGCGGCAGGCGGCGTCGATGGGGGTGCCCTGGTCGATGAGGTCGCGGGCGCGCATGGCGATCCGTAGCTGGTAGCGGGAGAAGCGGCGGTGTCCGTCGTCCGAGCGCAGCGGGGTGATGAGGCCCTGGTCGCCGAGGGCGCGTAGGAAGCCGGGGGTGGTGCCGGTCATCTCGGCGGCGCGGCCCATGGTGTAAGCGGGGTGGTCGTCGTCGAGGGAGTCGGGGGTGTGCGGTCGGATGGTTGCCGTGGTCACTGCACCTCTTCTTGTTGTGTCGGGGGACGCGCTGAGGGGCCCCGGGCCATAGCGGCTCCCGGGGCCCCGACACCATCTACCGGCTCTGGGGCCGGGTTCCTTATGTCCGCACCGCCGCGGGGGAGGGTGCGTGCGGGGATCGCGTATGCGTGACCGGAAACCACCGTCCTTGCCTTGGGGTCTACGGAGTCCGCCCGGGATGATTCCTCACGGGCCGGGCGATCCTGATGGCGCGCTGTCCCTCCATCCATCCTCTGTACTGGCCGGTTACTGCGAACTGCGGGTACTTCCAACTGGCTTGTACTGCAACCTGCTTGGTACTGCTCACACGGGTACTGCGGTACTGCGAACTGCTTGGTCGTGCCAACTACCTGGTACTGTCGTGGCGGTCCCTGATGGTCCCGCCGGATCCGGCAGTCAGCCCCGTCGCCCGTCGTGCTCGACCTGCTCGGCTTGGAACCCCACCGCTGGACTCCCGGCACGCGCGCCCGCAGTCTGGGCGCCTTCACCGGGATACCGCGAACTGCGACTGCCGGTACCGCTCGACTCAGCTTCACCTACGGGTACCGCTCCTGCTGAACCGCGGTACCGCTGGTCGGTGGCCCCTGATGCCTGCGGGCCGCCCGGCCCGGCCACCGGCCCTGTCGCCTTACTGCATCAAACCTGACTTCAGGGCTCTGCAACCGTGCCAACCTGCGAACTTCCGTACTACTGCCCGCCAGTTCGTGTCTGGCGGGTACCGCTCGACTGCTGTCTACGAGAGAAACACTAGCCACGGTGCGCGCGGCAATGTCTACTCCAGCGGGCACAGATTTTTCAATTCCGGCTAGGGAGGTAATCTGCGCCCCGCAACGGGTGGAGCGGCCGGTCGCCGCAGCCGCACCAGGAGGGCCAGGCCGCGCGGCGGCGCGCACTCCCGACCCCCATGCCCAGGCGTCACTGGCTGCGGCCATCGCCGAAGCCGTGTGAGACCGGGACGAGCGGGTCCTGCGCCGGCTGCTGGCACGTTTCGCCGAGCAGGCAGCCATCACGGACCTTCCCGCCCTGCGCGACGCCCTCGATGCCACCGGTCAGCACGGCGGCCGCCTCCCGGATGCCCGACAGGCCCGGCCCGCAGTACGGCCGGGTCACAAGGCGCGGGCGGCGGCATCGCAGGTCAGGTAGACATATCCGGCCCAGCGCGGCGGACACCAGCCCTGCCCCTGCCGCTGCGGTCTCCACCGGTCTGCCATGGTCGCGGTGTCTATTTTGCACACGGTCAGCGCCCCCGGGTTGCCGGGGGCGTCCGGAGCCGAGGGAGCGGCGTGGACCCGGCGCACCGAAATGGCATCGACCGGATCGCCGCCCCCTCCCGGGGGAGCGCGTCCAGCGGGTCGACCAGCTCCAACAGCACCACGATGCCCATGGGCCAACCGTGCGCCCTCCCTGCCGCGAACGCGCCCGCCCCAGGGTGCGGGCGCGGGACGGCCGACGGCGGGCCACGCCGGCCGCCCTCTTGTGGCCCGTCCGCGCGGGCCCGGACCAGTGGGGGTTACGCCCGGGCCCGCGCCGAGAGGCTGTGCCGCGCCCGGCGGCGTCGGACAGGCGACGCCCCGGGGGAGCGCGGCGGTCTGCCAGCGCGGCAGCCTCGAGCGGCAGCCCGGCAGCCCGGCAGGGGGGCGACCGGGGTGACACGCCAAGGGTTGGGGTGCGACCTGGACGGGGACTGGCGTCCCGGCCGCACCGCGCGCTCAGGTCGTGATGGCCTCGCGCTCGGCCTTGGCCGTGATGGTGATCTTGCGGGGGCGGGCCTTCTCGCTGACCGGCACGCGCACGCTCAGCACGCCCTGGTCGTAGTCGGCTTCGATCCGGTCGGTGTCCAGCGCGTCGCCCAGGAACACCTGGCGGGAGAAGCGCCCCAGTACCCGCTCGTCCGCCAGCACCTCCGCGCCCTCCGGCAGCTGGGACGGGCGTCCGGCCCGCACGGTCAGGACGTTGCGTTCCACATCCAGGTCGATGGTCTCCGGGTCGATGCCCGGCAGGTCCAGGCGCAGCACGAACACCTCGCCGTCGCGGTAGGCGACCAGCGGCATGCCCGCCGGCTGGGACGCGGTGCCGACCAGCTGCTGGGTAAGCCGGTCGAGGTCGCGCAGTCCGCGCAGGGAGTCGGTGCGCATCAGCAAGGGGATCAGCTCCTCACAGTCGTGAACGGTCACGGGTGCCCACGGCGGCATGGCGCCGGGCCTTCCGGCCGCGTTCCCGCCTGGCACCTCGACGAGAAATTTATAGTGCCGCCAAAGCTTTCTTGACAAGATGGCGCTCAACTTTGGCGAGCCTGTAAGGCGCCACCTTGAGGGTGCAGGCTGAGGGGCAAGGGGCTCTCTGGTGCGGATGCCGTCGCATGTCGGGAGCTCGCCGCTGTGACCGGCCCCAAGAATCAACTTTGGTGCGGCCTGGCGGGACCGCGTTCAGTGGACCGCTGAACAGGCTGACTCGATGCAGACCCCTGTATTCCAGGCGTGCCTGCCGATGCTGCTCCACCACGATGGCGAAGCAGTCCGCCTCGATGTCCGGATCATGCTCTTTGTTCTGTTTCGCGGGGCGCGTCTGCCTACGATGGGGGGCAGGACGCCCGCTGAGGCTTGCCGGAAGCCGGCCTGCTGGGCCCGGCCGTGCCAGGAGGTCGCCGAAGGGGGCGTCGTCGGCGCGCCGAGCGGACGGCGAGGAACACCATGGCCGCGACGAGGAGTAGGACGCCGATGGCAAGGAGGTAGAGCATGCCGATTACGACGATGCCGAGCACGATCGCCACGATGATGACCAGGAACACCATCGTCGGATGGCGGCGCACCGCCAGGACGGCCGCGTCGCGCCCGGCCCGCAGCTCGGCCAGGCGCTCGCGCTGTTCTGGCTCCCACCTGTCACGGACGTCCGTCCGGTCCAGGTCGGGGAACTGCTCCCGGCACAGGGCCTCGCCCTCGGCTACCGCCGGATCGCCCGACACGACGAACAACCACGGCCACTACCTGGCCTTCTGCGACCTCGCCGCCGTCCGGGCGCTGGCGCAGGGCTGCTGGGCTGCGACCGACACCACGCTGTTTCACGCCACCGGGCCGACGCCGGAGCCGGCGGACGCGGGGTAGGGCGGCAGGCTTCCGGCCGGGCCCGGTGGCGGCGCCCCACCGCCCGGTGGCCGGCCGGGTGTCAGGCTCCGGCGGTGCGACGCAGTCGTAGGCTGGAAGGTCACCCGGTCGGAGCTGATCGCCAAGGGGGTGTTGTCGTTGGCACGTGCCCGTGACCCGCAGACGCTCACCGACATTGTGGAGCCGGTGGCCGGCGGGATGATGCCGGGGCCGGTGGTCCGCAGGGTGCTGACGGTGGTGGCTTGCCATTCCCGCGACGCGGAGGACTGCCGGCTGCTCCTGCAGGCTCTGGGCCTGATATCCGATGAGGTGGAGGGCCCGGTGGGTGAGGGGGCGGCGAGCCGATGCTGCGTGGGGTGCGGTCGCCTCTTCGACCATCCTGGTGTCCGGTGCCGGGACCGGTTCTGCTCCGCCCGCTGCTACCGCACCGCCACTCCGACGGCCGGATGACACCGCTGCCGGCCGCGAGTTGGTGCCCCCGGCCGTGACCCGTGGTGTGGTCGGGTCGTTGGAGGATGGGTAGGCCGTACCACGGCGCACACTGATCCCGTCCTGCATGTGTCGCCTGCCCCTCCTCGGCGCACCTGCGAGACGGTGTCGACCCGGTGCCGGGCGGGGCCTTCTCGGCGCCGCGGGTCAGGGGTTGGGGTTGTGGTGCAGGGTGGGCGGGGGGAGGTTGAAGAAGTAGGCGAGGGTGAGGGATGCGGCGCCGGGGTGACGGGGCCGGCTGTCTTAGCGCGCCCAGCTGCAGTACCGGAAGGGGTTCCACGCGGTCTGGTTGCCGCACTCGGCGCAGGCCATCACGGGGTGCTGCTCCCGGCCGTCTCGAGTGTCCTGGTGCATCGCTCCCACCTGCCCGGACTTCGCGTGCCGATCGCCCGGCGTCAGGCTCATGGCCGGCTCGACGCCGGCGACACGGGCGCCTTGCGGCGGCGTCGCCGGTCCGGCCGGGCGATCGTCGTCCGTCCGGACCGGGTGCTGTGGCCCGCCAGCGCTGGCCCGGCCGGGGCGGGCGGTTGGGGGTTCAGTCGCGTGGGAGGGCTTCGTAGTTGGCGAGGGCGAGGGCGAGGCCGAGGCCGAAGAAGGTGGGGGCCCATTCGCCGATGTAGATGCCCCAGCGGTCGGCGCGCTCCAGGCCCTGGTTCTTCTCGACCTTCATGGAGGTGGCCCAGGTGATGACGGACAGGCCGATGGAGGCGAAGGCGGCGGCGTAGGCGTGTTCGCTGCGGATCCCGGAGTCGTGAAGCTTCTTGACGATCAACGTCTTCTCCCGTGCTCGTGTGCGGCGGGGCGCGGTTGGGCGTCCCAGGGCCGAGCCTGCGGCCGTGCGGCGCCGCGCGCATGCCTGGTGCGGTTCGCGGGTGAGTACGGTCGGTGACCGCCGCCTGGGCGCCTTGGCACCCGCGCACCGGCGTGGCGCCGCCGGCACCCGGGGTGTGCTTTTCACGGTCCGCCCGACGACCGCCGACGCGCTGGACCATGGCCGCCGCGGTCGTCGACGACAAGGCGATACAAGGGAGAGCGCGTGCAGCCCACCACGGAACCGGCCTTCACCAACAACGTGCACACCGCCGCCACCGGCCCAGTCATCGAGGCCACCGGCGAACTCGACCTCGACGGTGCCCCCGTCCTGCACGCCGCACTGCGCCGCGCACTGACTACCGGCCCGCCGGGACCCGACCTGGTGATCGACCTCGCCGGCGTCACCTTCTGCGACTCCTCCGGCCTCAACGCCCTGCTGCGCACCCGCATCGAGACCGGCCGGGCGAGCCTGACCCTCCACCTGGCCCGCCCCGCTCCCGCGGTGGCGAAGCTGCTGAAGATCACCGGCGTCGACAGGGTGTTCCCCGTCGACCGGAACGAGGCTCCCGTTCCCTGCCCCCGAACCGGCTGACCCCGGCGCCATCCGGTGTCGCCGCGACGCTACCGGCCTACGTCCGGTGAGGCGCCGCCGGTGCTGGGGGTGGACCTGGCGGGTGGCACGTTCTGCAACTCCGTCGGCCTCCTCGTGAAGGCCTTCCTTCGCGGGGTGCGGCATAGGCGTGCGGTGGGCAGCAGCATGGTTGACCGGCTTGGTCGAGAGCACCCGATATGAGCCGTCACGTCACCCGGCAAGGCAGCCACCGAGAGGGTGCCGGCCCCTGGCGGATGAGGGCGGCACCCACGCAGAACTGGGAAGGGGCGGTCTGCAGCCGTGCGGGTGATGGTCACTGATCGTGTCCGGGGTGGGGCTGCCGGGTTGCCGGGGCGGGATTCGGGGGGCGGAATCGGTATAGCCCGACATATGGGTCGGTGGCCGGGGCAGGCGCTTGTCCGGCCGATGAAGCGATTCGAAGGTGAGTTGAGCGATGAGCAAGGTGCAGGAATCGATCGACGTGGACGTGCCGGTCACCGCCGCGTACAACCAGTGGACGCAGTTCGAGGAATTCCCGATGTTCATGGACGGCGTCGAGGAGATCACCCAGATCGACGACCGGCACAACCACTGGAAGACGAAGATCGCCGGGGTGTCCCGCGAGTTCGACACCGAGATCGTCGACCAGGTCCCCGACGACCACGTCGCCTGGCGCACCACCAGCGGCGACGTGAAGCAGACCGGCATGGTCCGCTTCGAGCCGATCGACGCCACCCACACCCGGGTCATGATGGAGATGGACTTCCAGCCCGAAGGCATGGCCGAGAAGGCCGCCGACATGGTCGGGATGCTGGACCGGCAGGTGAAGGGCGACCTCAAGCGGTTCAAGCACTTCATGGAGAAGCGCGGCACCGAGAGCGGCGGCTACCGCGGCCGGCTCTGACCCTGCGCACGCCACGCGGTCCCGCCTGCCATCGGCGGGCGGGACCGCACCTCGCGCCCGGCCCGGCGGTCCTGTCGCAGCGGGCCAGGGTCGGGCAAGTGAGCCGCGGCCGTACCGGCCAGGCAGTCCTGTGGAGGCCGAGGCACATGGGTGGACTTGCGGCCTGGCGGGCCGCGGTCCACGGATCGGCGGGGTAGGCCTGCAGGGTGGCCCGTATGGCGTCGGACCTCGACGCGGGGACTGCTGCCGGCAACTTCCCACTGCCCGGCAGCCGCCAGCCGCTGGAGCCATGCGGCCTGCCGTCTCATCGCTTACATCAGCCGGAGGTTCGAATGGGTGCGATCGTTCTCCTGAAAGACGATCACAAGACTGTCGAGAAGTTGTTCAAGGCGTTCGAGAAGGCCGGTGACGACGCGTACGCGGAGAAGCGCCGCATCGTGGACGAGGTCGTCGAGGAGCTGACGGTCCACGCGGTGATCGAGGAGCAGGTCTTCTACCCGGCGGCCCGCGAGGCCGCCCCGGACACCGCGGACCATGTGCTGGAGAGCATCGAGGAGCACCACGTGGTGGTGTGGATGCTCTCCGAGCTGGCAAGTCTGGATCCGAAGGACGAACGGTTCGACGCGAAGATGAGCGTGCTGATGGAGAACGTGCGTCACCACGTCGAGGAGGAGGAGAAGGACTGGTTCCCCCAGGTCCGCAAGGCCATGGGCCGCAACCGCCTCGTCGAGCTGGGCCAGCAATTGGAGGAGGCAAAGAAGAGTGCCTCCCGTGACCCGCTGAAGGTCCCCAGCGCGGCGGCTGACCGTGGCCCCCGCTGACGACAGGCACCGGCCGGGCGCGTGCGTGGTGAGCACCGGCAGGGCACGCGGGCGGCCGACGGTTGCCCGGCGCTGGACGCTGGCTCTGGGAGTGGTGGCGGTTCTCATCCGCGCCCCCGCAGGCCCTACAACTGCGAGATCAAGGGAGGGTGACGGTGCGCACCCTGTTCACGCTCCTCGTCGTGGTCGTGGTCGGCGGCCTCGGCTCCTTCATGACGATTGGGGTGCTGCAGCGATGAGCCGCGCATCCCGGTTCATCCACGACAACAGCCTCACCCTGGCCTTCGCGGGCGCGTTCCTGCTCACCCTCGTCGGCCAGGCCGCCTCCGGCCTCGCCGAGGTCAACAACCAGCTGGTCGCCGCCGACCTCCAGCCAGTCTCCGTCGCCGGCTCGGACTTCGCGGTCGACGTGACCGAGAACTGGCAGTCCGAATACCTCCAGTTCTTCCTCTACACCTTCGGCACCGTCTGGCTGCTGCAACGCGGCTCCCCGGAATCCAAGAGCCTCGACCGGGCGGGCCCGGAGAGCGACCGCGAACAGAAAGTCGGCCCGCACGCCACCGCCGACTCCCCGAGATGGGCCCGAGCGAGCGGGCCGCGCCGCGCCCTGTACTCCCGCTCGCTCGGCATCGTCATGGCGCTGCTCTTCCTCGGGTCCTGGCTCACGCAGTCCGTCACCGGCGTCGCCGCGTTCAACCCCGAGCGGCATACCTCCACCGGCATCGAAGGCTGAACGAAGGGCAACGGAAGTGTCGGAGCACCTGACGCACAGCGCACTGCTGGCACGGCAACTGCACGCGGCCCTTGACGCGGCGGGCAGCACCCTGGCCGTCGCCGAGTCACTCACCGGCGGCCGCCTCGCCGTGGCGCTGGCCGAGGCGCCCGGCGCCTCCAGCGTCTTCAAAGGCTCGGTCACCGCCTACGCCACCGACGTCAAGGCGCAGGTCCTGCACGTGGCGTCCGACCTGCTGGACAGCCGCGGCCCCGTCGACGGCGAGGTCGCGCAACAGATGGCCCAGGGCGTTCGGACCCTCATGCGCGCCACCTACGCGCTCGCCACCACCGGCGTCGCCGGCCCCGCCTCCCAGGCCGGACATCCGCCCGGTACCGTCCACGTCGCCCTCGCCGGACCCCACGGCAGCACCTCGGTCGAACTCGGCGTCCACGGAGACCGCGAGGCCGTCCAGCACGCCGCCGTCATCGGCGCCCTCCAACTGCTCCACGACCACATCCGCCCCTCCGAGAGTCCTGGAAGGACATGGTGACCAGCTCCCGAGGGACGGCCCGCTGCGGGATCGGCCGGCGTGGACTCGGGCCCGACAGCCCGGCGGAGGAAGCAGAGATCGGATGAGCAGCATGACCACGCCCACGCGGACCGCTTCAGGGCGCCGCTTCCTGATGTGCCGTCCGACGTACTTCGCGGTGGAGTACGCGATCAATCCGTGGATGGATCCGGCTCGGCCGGTGGACCCGATGCTGGCGGTGGGGCAGTGGGAGGCGTTGCGCGGGGTGTTGCTTGGGCTCGGGCACGCGGTTGATCTGATCGATCCGGTGCCGGGGCTGCCGGACATGGTGTTCGCGGCCAACGGGGCCATCGTCCTGGCCGGCAAGGCCTTGGTCGCGAGGTTCCGCCATCCGCAGCGGGCGCCTGAGTCCGGTGCCTACGAGAAGTGGTTCCGTGACCGGGGCTACGAGGTGCGGTGCGCGGAGCGCTGGAACGAGGGGGAGGGGGACCACCTGGCGGTCGCGGGCATGCTCCTGGCCGGGCACGGGTTCCGCACGGCCGCCTCCTCCCACGCCGAGACCACCGGCCACCTCGGCCGGCCGGTGGTCGGCCTGACGCTGATCGACCCGCGCTTCTACCACCTCGACACCGCCCTCGCCGTCCTGGACGACGAACAGATCATGTACTGGCCCGGCGCCTTCTCCCCGGCCAGCCGGCGCCGGCTCCACAGCCTCTTCCCCCACGCCCTGCGCGTCGAGGAACACGACGCGGTCCGCTTCGGCCTCAACGCCATCAGCGACGGCCGACACGTCCTGCTGCCCACACCCGCCACCTCCCTCGCCGCACGCCTCGCCGCCGAAGGCTACGAGCCCATCGCCCTGGACGTCTCCGAACTCGCCAAAGCCGGCGGCGGCCCCAAATGCTGCGCCCTGCAGCTGTGACCTCCCGGTCGTCGCTTCGGGAGGTGGCCTTCGGTCGGCTCTGACAGCCGCCGTGGTCTGCGTCCTGCACGGGGGCGCACAGCCCGCCGGGGCCGGGTGTGCGCCGGACGGACGTGCCCTCGCGCGCAGTACCTGCTCCGGGCCGACGCTGGGAAGGAACCCGCGCCCGCGGGCGCCCCTGGTGAGGATCGCGCACCACAGCCCTCGCCTCTCCCACCGCGCGCAGCACGTCGCTGCACGGTGCGTATCCCCCGCTCCCGGTGAGGGTGTGGCGGAGGGCGGCGGGGGCAGGCGACCGGGCAGGGCCAGGCGCAGCCGAGGCCGGCCCGTTCGCCGCCGCTGGAGCGGTGCCGTATTCCGACGCAGGTCACGGACCTGATCAGCCGTCTCACCGTCGCCGACTGGCGGCGGTGTCGTAGGAGAGTTGAGGACGATGGACAAGCCCAATGCCGTGCAGAAGGTCGTCGACGCGGTCGTCGAGGCGGTGAGCGATGACGCTCGCCTCGAGGCGGAGATCCCAGGGAAACCTGCTGGGCGGACGCCGCAGCTCGCGGAGCCGACCGAGCCCACTGGGCCGCTCGACCCGAAGCCCGACCAGGAAGCCCCGGCGCAGGTCACCGCAACGGGCCGGGAGACGGGAGCCGCGGCGCACGCGCGGGCGCAGAGCGGCGCCTTCCTCACCACCGCCCAGGGCACACGGGTCGCCGACAGCGACCACTCGCTGAAGGCCGGCCCCCGAGGGCCTGTGCTCCTGCAGGACCACCACCTGCGGGAGAAGATCACCCACTTCGACCACGAGCGGATCCCGGAGCGGGTCGTGCACGCCCGCGGGGCCGCCGCCCACGGCGTCTTCCGCGGCTACGGCACCGCCGGCGAGGTCAGCAAGGCGGCATTCCTCGCGGACGGTGTCGAGACACCGGTCTTCGTGCGGTTCTCCACCGTCCTGGGCTCGCGCGGCTCGGCCGACACGGTGCGTGACACCCGCGGCTTCGCGACGAAGTTCTACACCACCGAAGGCGTGTTCGACCTGGTCGGCAACAACATCCCGGTGTTCTTCATCCAGGACGCCATCAAGTTCCCCGACGTCATCCACGCCGGCAAGCCCCACCCCGACCGCGAGATCCCGCAGGCACAGAGCGCCCACGACACCTTCTGGGACTTCGTCTCCCTGCACACCGAGGCCACCCACCACACCATCTGGAACATGTCCGACCGCGGCATCCCTCGCTCCCTGCGGATGATGGAGGGCTTCGGCATCCACACCTTCCGCCTGGTCAACGCCGAGGGCGCCTCCAGCCTGGTGAAGTTCCACTGGAAGCCCACAGCCGGCGTGCACTCCCTCGTCTGGGAGGAGGCCCAGCTGATCAACGGCACGGACCCGGACTTCCACCGCCGCGACCTCGCCGACGCCATCGAGAGCGGGAACTTCCCCCAGTGGGAACTCGGCGTCCAGGTCTTCCCCGACACCCCGGAACAGACCTTCCAGGGCATCGACCTGCTCGACCCGACGAAGATCGTCCCCGAGGAGCTCGCCCCCGTCCGGCCGATCGGCCTGCTCACCCTCAACGCCAACCCGACGAACTACTTCGCCGAGACCGAGCAGGTCGCCTTCCACCCCGGCCACCTCGTCCCCGGCATCGACGTCACCGACGACCCGCTGCTCGCCGGGCGCCTGTTCTCCTACCTCGACACGCAGATCACCCGACTCGGCGGCCCGAACTTCGCGCAGATCCCGGTCAACCGCACCCACGCCCCAGTCAACGACATGCTCCGCGACGGCTTCCACCAGGACGCGGTCCACACCGGCGCCGCCCCGTACCGGCCGAACTCGCTGAACGGCGGCTGCCCCTTTCTCGCGGGCGCCGGCGACCACGCCTACATCGAGTTCCCCACGCCCCTGCCTCCGGCGGCCAACTGTGCGCCGAGGTCGCCACCGGCCTGGGCCTGCCCGCCCCCGAGCCCTCCGGCGCTCTGCCCGACACGGTGCCGAGCCCGGCGCTGTCCCAGGTCGCAGGGACCTGGCCGACCACGGGCCGCGTGGTGGGCATCGTCGCCGACGCCACCAGTGACCTCGTCGCCGTCCGCCAGGTGCGCGACAGCGCCCGCCAGGCCGGCCTCCTCCCGCTCCTGATCGCCCCCACCGGCGCGCCGCTCGCCGAGGACCTGCCCGTTCAGCGCACCTTCGCCGCCACCCGCTCCGTCGAGTACGACGCACTCGTCATCGCCGGCCCGCTGCTGCCGGCCGCCGACGACCACGGCGCCCGTGACGCCAAGTCCGGTGTGACCGGTCCCGGCGCGCAAGTCGACTCCCGCGTCGCCCTGCTGGCCGGCGAGGCCTACCGGCACGCCAAGCCGATCGCCGTCCTGCCCGGCGCCGAGGCCGTTCTCGCCGCCGCCGGCGCCGACCCTGCCGCCCCCGGCGTGGTCGCCGGTGACGACGCCGGCGAACTCGTCGCCGGCCTCAACGCCCTCCTCGCCTCCCACCGCGTGTGGGAACGCTTCCCCCCGGCCGTGAGCTGAACCTCAACCTCTAACCCACCGTGTGCGCCTACCAGCCGGTAGGCGCACACGGTGAGACGCCGGCGCGGCGGCGGAAGCAGACGGGCCCCGACCGTGGGATTCGGTCGGGGCCCGCGTGGTGCCTGGGGGCGGTCAGTGCTTGAAAGCGTCCTTGGCGTGCTCGCCGGCCTGCTTGATGTCGGCCTTGGCCTGGTCGGCCTTGCCCTCGGCCGTCAGACGCTCGTTCCCGAGGGCCTTGCCGGCCGTCTCCTTGGCGTTGCCCTTGAGCTTCTCGCCGATGTTCCCGATCTTGTCGCCGGTGCTCATCATGCTCTCCTCGCAGTCGCCCTGCCGTCGTGCTGACACCAGGGCGCCTGCCCCCTCGACCGGGGATGATTCCTACGAATACGCGCGCCTTGCCGGGGCAGTCGGCTCGTCGACACGACACTGACGGATCCCCGCGGAGGACACGATGGTTCCCCTTCTTCTCGTTCTGCTCCTGGCCCTGCTCCTGTTCGGTGCGGGCTTCGCGCTGAAGGCCCTGTGGTGGGTGGCGATCATCGTCCTGGCGGTGTGGCTGCTGGGCTTCGTGGCGCGGGGCACGCATTCCTCGGGTCGGCGTCACCGCTGGTACCGCTGGTAGGAGTACGGGCACACGGATCCCGGCCGGGCGGGGTGCGCAGGCAGCGCACCCCGCCCGGCCGCACGTCCACGTCCCATCAGCCGCGCCGGTGTCTCTGGAGGCGGTTCTGCATCTGCCCCGGCCCCTCGGCCACCGCGGCCGCCGCCGGCGCCCGCGGGCACGCAGGGGCGCTCCAGACGATCCGTCGGACGGCAGCAGCGGTGCGCTGCAGGTGGTGGCAGACGCAGAACCGCCGGCAGCGCACCGGGACCGGATCACCTTGCCCAAGCACCCCGCCGACCACCGGCCCGTCCAGAGCGGGGTTCGGCGACCCGCCGACCTGCCGTCCCGCAGATTGGAGCCGGGCTGCGCCACAATCGCCGGGACCCGGTTCGTGTCCGGCCCGGTGTCCGGTCGTCCTCGGAGGTTGTGCACATGGCAGTGGGGTTCGCGTCGCCGGTCGCAGTGGGGCAGTTGGGCTTGGCGGAGGCGCGGCTGTGCGCCTACCTGATGTGGGCGGCCGCCGCACGGAGCCCGGTCACACCCCGCGAAATGGGCGCCGTCCCAGGCCCGGGCCGGCGCGAGATCGGCGTACGGGCGGCCCTGCAGATTGCCCGCGACCTCATGGACAGCGGCACCCTGGTCCTGCCTGGCCTGGAGAAGGCCGGACTCGACCAGGCCGTCGCCGTCCGCGTCACCTCCGCCGCCACGCAGCCGCCGCCCTGCGCGCCCCGGACCCACCTCACCCCAAACCAGAGCTCCGCCCGCCACCCGTCCACGGCACCCAACCCCACCAGCCCGCCCCCACGTCCCGTCATCGGCACCCTGGGCCGCCTCAAGATCTACCGCGACCTGCCCGACCCGCTGCGCCAGGAACTGCTCGACTTCGCCGCCGAGGTCCGGGCCGGCACCGACCGACCCGGCGATCTCGCGGCGATCGTGGACCGTCAGGAGCGCAAGGCCACGCTGCTCGCCAGATGGGCCGCGCTGCCCGTCCTCGGCACAGACATGGTCCGCACGGAAGCGGAACGTGCCGTCCTGTCCGTCACCGCCGCCCGCGCGCAGCTCGCCAACCAACGGGCCCGCACCGCCAGGAAGAGCCCCACGCGGGCGTGAGGCGCAGTGTCAACCGTCGCAGCCGCGGTTCCCGGGCCGTGCGGGCCCCTCCGGGGCTGACGGCCCGGGCTGGGCAGACGCAAGCTGAAGGAAGAACAGCACCGCCGGGAGGTCGTCATGGAAGCCCACCAGGACGAACAGCGCCTGCTCCACCAGGGCGCCGTCCTCGACGCCTTTACCTACTGCTTGGAGCCTGGCCGGCCCTGCCCGCTGTGCGGCGAGCCCACGGTGCACTTCCGCGGCGATACGCCCGGACGAGACTGGTGCACGCTCTGCGAATGGGACCCGCCACAGGAGCGTTGACCCACCGCCTCGCCCGAGGCGACGTAGCCGTCCACCTGGGCCCGCCGGGTAGGGGCGGCTGGAGGTCTGCCGTGTCGGGGTGAGGCCGCTACTCCGGGCCGGACCCACCTGCTCGGTCAGCAAGTGGGGCAGGCCCGGGAACGCAGGCGGGGCAGAAGGTCGCGCAGTGCGTAGAGGTCGTCGATGGTGGCCTGTTCGGCGAGGCGGCCCAGCAGCCGACGCAGGACGGGGTCGTCGCGATCATGGACGGCCTCGGCGATGCCGCGCAGCACCGGTTCGAGTTCGGGTCTGACGCTCATCGCACTCCTGATCCGACGAGTGGGCGCTGGATGGGACGGCAGCACTACCACGCGGCTGCTGCGCCGCTGTGCGCGGGCATGTCGCTGGTGCCGGGGCGGCGGTGTTCGGCGGTGCGCTGACATGGTGATTGCTTGTTCTCAGCCAGCGTTGCGGGGTCGGCTTCCGGTGACGAGGAGAAGGGCACGGTCGGTGGGGGCTACGAGGTATCCGGCGTCGTGGAGGACCTGGCCGATGGCCGTGGTGAGGACCTGGCGCAGGCCGTGGAGGTCGGGCAGTCCGTGGCGGCTCTCATGTCCGTCCCGGACCTGTATGGCGGGGCCGAGGGCGTCGGCGGGATGCCAAGCGATCAGCACGCCGTGCTCGTCGAGGCGTAGCTGCAGTCCCGGGGTGTCGGAGTCCTGGGGATCGAAGCCGGCTTCCGTCAGGGCCTGACGGACACCGTTGTGGAGGCCTTGGAGGGTCTGCCCAGTCGGCAGGTCGGGGGAGGGGTCCACGGCGGCTGTCGGGCGGTCGTGGGGGTCGTGCATGGTGGTGCCTCTCCTTGTTCCTGGTCTCTGGCGGGGAGGGGGCGGGTCGGTTGTGGGACGGGGTTGTCCCTAGCTGTCCTGTTGGGTTTTGAGGTGCGACGTGTCGAGGGCCTCGCGCAGGGCGGGCAGGTCGGTGAGGGCGGCTTGTTCGGCGAACCGGGCCAGCAGGCGGCGCAGGGTGCGTTCGTCGAGGTCGCGGACCGCTTCGGTGAGGGCGGCCAGCAGCGACGCGTCCGCACCCCGGGGGTGGGGAGCGCATGCTCGCCACTGCGGTGTTGATTGTCGCCCGTCCATGCCGCTCCTCCTGTCCATTCGAGGCGCCGTCACGGCGCTATCACACGCCCGGTACGGGGCCGCAGAATACCTTCCCCCTCGGCGCCGAAAAATCTGTGCTGGCGGGAGTAGACATTGCGCGGTGTCGTGGTTAGTGTTTCTCTCGTAGACGCGGTCCAACGGTGCTCGCCAGACACGAACTGGCGGGCGTGGTTGTTGAAGTTCGCAGGTCGGCACGGTTGTGGGGTTCTGAAGCCAGCAGATGCAGGACGGTGACAGGACCGGCGGCCGGGCCCGGTGGCCCGCAGTGATCAGGGGCCACCCTTGAGCATTACCAGCAGTTGCGGGACGCGGTGTCCCGGTGAAGGCGTCAGACTGCGGCGCGCGTGCCGGGAGGTCCGGGCGGGGTTCCAAGCCAGGGAAAGTGCAGGACGGGCGACGGGGCTGGCTGCCGGACGGGTGACCCCTGTGGGTCGCCGAAGCAGGAAATCGCAGTTCAGCGGTACCCGTGTTGAGAAGAACCAGCAACACCCAGCAGTTCGAAGTCCGGACAGTGCAGACAGAGGATGAACGGAGGGGACAGAGCACCATCAGGATCGCCCGGCCCGTGAGGCATGTTCGTCCGGGCGGACACCGCAGACCCCCCAAGCACGAAGGACGGTGGTTTCCGGTCACGCATACGCGATCCCCGCACGCCCCCTCCCCCGGGGCAGTGCGGACCTGAGGAAGCCGGCTCCGGCCGGCAGATGGTGATGTATCCCTTCGGGGCCCCGGAGCCGCCATGGCTTCGGGGCCCCTCGACGCGTCCCCGAACCAACACAGAAGAGGTGCAGTGACCACGGCAACCAACCGGCCCCACATCCCCGGCTCCAACCCCGATCCAAGCCCCGACCCGGGCCCCAACTCCTTCGACGACGACTACCCCGCCTGCACCATGGGCCGCGCCGCCGAGATGACCGGCACCACCGCCGGCTTCCTGCGCGCCCTGGGCGAGCACCGCCTCATCACCCCACTGCGCTCCGACGGCGGCCACCGCCGCTACTCCCGCTACCAACTACGGATCGCGATGCGCGCCCGCGACCTGGTCGACCAGGGCACTCCCATCGAGGCCGCCTGCCGCATCGTCATCCTCGAGGACCAACTCGAAGAGGCCCTGCGCCTCAACGAGCAACTGCGCCGACCGCCGGCCGACGCGCCGCCGCCCGCCGACACCTGACCCCGTTGCCCGGCGGTACCGGTCCGTGGTGCGCCGGGCCTGCGGTCGCTACGGTGGGAGTCAGCCCCCGGCCGGCGGGCCGTCAGGTCAGTTGCCCGCTTCGCGGGCGCACCCCCGACCGCCAAACCCGGGGACGCAAGGAACACCCAGTGGCCGCTTCGACAGAGCTCGACCCGCCCGTCCTCGACGTCCGCCTCCGGCCGGGAGGGGACGACCTCGTGCTCGACGTGGCCGGCGACCTCGTGCAGGGCACCGGCCCGCTGCTGCACGCCGCCGTCTCGGGCGCCCTTGACGCACACCCCTCCCCGAGGGAGCTGGTGATGGACCTGTCCGAACTCAGGTTCTGCGACTCCGGGGGCCTCAACGCCCTCGTCCGCGCCCACCACCACGCCCGCGCGGTGGGCACCGAACTGCGCCTGCTGAACCCGACCACGCCCGTCGCGTTCCTGCTGCACCTCACCGGCGTGGCCCAGGTGCTGCGCGTGAGTCCGAACCCCGCCGCCGCCCGGGCACCGGAGGACGCACCGTAAGGGGGTGGGGCCCTGTCCTGGACGGCTTCGGCCGGCCCCGCTCGGACGGTTTCGACCAAGCCCCACCCCCGAAAGGTCGCGCGACGACTGCCCGCCCGCTACGGGCCCGGTCCTGCCGGCCGTCTGTAGGAAAGCCGGGCAGGCGGCGCACTGTCGGCGTACCCGTCCATGTCAGCGGCGGGCTCAGAAAGGTACGCCTACGCCGACACACCTGCGAACGGCTGGTGGAGCCCACTCTCATCGTTCAGGCGCTGGGCTCCGCAGCAGACACAGGCCCGGTGGTGGCTGCGGGCGGCTTCCGTGGCGGGACGGCCGGGGAGTTGGTGGGTGGGGGGAGCGCCTGCGACGTCCAGGGGTGGCGTGCGAGGTCCTCGCGGAGCGTGTCGAGTCTGGTGAGGCAGGTGTCGATGGCGGCGATGGCGTCGCCGGCCTCGGCGAGGGTGCGGGTGCGGATGCGGGTGAGCTGGTCCTGGATGTGCTGCCAGGGTTGTTCGGCGGTGGTGTCAGGCGCGTCGTCGGTTGCTCTCATGGCGCAGTCGGTCGGTGTGCTGGGTGAGGGTGTCGAGGCGGGTGGCGAGGTCGTGGTGGCCGGCGCCGAGGTGGGGGCGGATTCCGGTGAGGGGGGCGACGAGGTCGGCGGGGTCCGCGGCGGCGAGGGCGGTGTGCAGGGCGGCCTGGGCGGGGCGGGCATCGGGTTCCAGGTCGGGCAGGGCGGTGATCTGGGCGGCGAGGACGCGCAGGTCGGCGGCGTTGGTGCGGGCCCAGGTGGTGACGTTGCGCTCTGCGGCGCGGCGGTCGCGGACGGCCTTGACGCGTTCCGCTCCGGTGTCGCCCGGGCCGGGGTCGGTGGTGGGGCGCAGGCGCAGGTAGCGGTTCTCGGCGGCCTGGCGGCTGGCGACGCCCATCGGACGGGCGAGGTCGGCCCAGGTGGCGCCGGCGGCGCGGGCGCTCTCCACCAGGCCGGCCTCCCAGCCGGCGAGTTCGGTACGCAGTTCGCGCAGCAGCAGCAGGGCGGCGAGGGCCTGGCCGGGGTCTGCCTGTGCCTGGGGTTCCTGCCGGGTGGTGGGGGTCCGGGCGGTGCGGACGGCCTCGTCCATGGCGGCCAGCGCCGCGGCCGCGGCCAGGAAGGACGCCGGTTCGGCGGCCGGGCCGCCACCGCCGTTCGGCGTGGTGGGCTTGTCTCGCATCTATGTCACTCTCCAGGCGACTCGGCCAGTTGTCATCGGATGGATGACATGTTAGGTTTCAGGTGAAGCGCACTGGCTCCTACAGCCCGAACCACCTGGAGGTGTTTTTCATGCTGATGCGCACCGACCCCTTCCGTGAGCTGGACCGGCTGACCCAGCAGTTCCTGAGCACGACCGGCACCTGGTCGCGTCCGACCCCGATGCCGCTGGACGCCTACCGCACCGGCGACGAGTACGTGATCTGCTTCGACCTGCCGGGGGTGGACCCTGAGGCGATCGACATCGACGTCGAGCGGAACATGCTGACCGTCAAGGCCGAGCGCCGCCCCCGCCGCGAGGGCGAGGGTGTGACATGGGAGATGTCCGAGCGTCCGCTCGGCGTGTTCTCCCGCCAGGTCATGCTCTCCGACACCCTCGACCCCGAGGGGATCAGCGCCGACTACGACGCCGGTGTCCTGACCCTGCGGATCCCGGTCGCCGAGAAGGCCAAACCGCGCAAGATCGCCATCACTCACAGTGGCGACCGCAAGCAGATCAAGGCCTGACCCGGTCCTCGCCGTCCCGCACGGTCGCCCCCCGGGGGCCGTGCTGGACACTCCAAGACCCCGCCCCGCCCCGGGGCGCCCAGGGCCGAGCGGGGGGACAGCCTTCCCACTCCGCCCGGCGTCCCCCGGGGGCGACGGACACGGCCGCCAGGACGGCGCGGGCACGGCAGGACAGCGAGTCATGCCATGGACAACAAGCGCTCCACAGTCGCCGTGGTGTGGGCCCGCGGCGACATCGACCTCGAAACCGCCCCCGCACTGCACCGCCGCCTGGAGGCCGCCCTGCGCGAGCACCGCGACGTGGTGCTCGACCTGTCGCAGGTGACGTTCATGGACTGCGCGGGCCTGGGCACCCTCCTGGACGCCCGGGGCCAGGCCGAGCGCCACGGCGGACGCCTGGTCCTTCGCGCAGTCGGACCGGACGTGCTGCGGCTGCTCAGGCTCACAGGCCTCGAAGGGCGACTCACAGTCACCCCCGATCACCACCCGGCCGATCACCACCCGCCCGATGGCGCGCGCCCGCAGGCGCAGCGCCCCGGGACGACACGCTTCGCGATGGAGGGAGAAGCGCCGTGACGATGCGATGGGAAGCCTTCCTGGACGAGGTCCGCGAACGCGGGGCCTACGACGACCCCCGCGATGCCGAAAGGGCCGGCCGGGTGGTCCTGGCCCTGCTCGGCGCGCACCTGGTCGGCGAGGTGCGCGCCCACCTCGCCGCCCGCCTGCCGGAGACCCTCGCCCTGGTCCTGCTCAACCCCCTGCAGGCCGCCGAACCGCTCAGCCCGGACCGGTTCGTACGAGCCACCGCCGCCTGGATCGAGGGCGCCACCGAACAGAGCGCCCTGTGGGACATCGGCGCCGTCCTCAGTACCACCGCCGACGCCGCCGGCGACGACCTCACCCGCCAGATCCTGCTGCAACTGCCGCCCGGCTACGACCTCCTCTTCGGCCACCCACGCGCCGGCCGCACCGCAGAACCCGCCTCCGCCGCCACCACCGACCCGGCGGCCCGCACCGAAAGTCCGCTGCGATGACCTGGCAACACCTCCTCCAGCAGGTCCGCGACGCCGGCCACTACACCACCGACCAGCAGGCCGAACGCGTCCTGGCCACCGTCCTGGCCGCCCTCGGCCGACAACTCACCGGCGACGAGCGCCGCGACCTCCAGGCGGCCCTGCCGGACCGGGCCCGCGCCCTGTTCTCCTCCCAGACCCCTCTGGCCCGGCCGGTCCCCGCACCCGCCCTCGTCGAGACCGTCGCCACCACCCTCGACACCACCCCCCTCCACGCCCGCTGGGACGTCACCTCCGTCCTGTCCGCCCTCACCCACCTCACCGGCGAAGCACTGACCAGCCGCATCCTCGCCCAACTGCCCCGCGGCTACGCACTCCTCTACGGCCGCGCCGACCTCACCACCGCCGCCTGAAGACAACCCGATCTCACCCTCACCATCCGCACGGCCGACCCGGTTCCCACACGACGGGTAGACAGCCGGAGGTCTCTCCCGCCCTGCGTCAGCCCCCTACCGCGCCGTTGGACCGGGCCCCAAGCCGTGCAGCACTTCCGACGAAACATCCGACCGGGAGAGCGCATGAACCCCACCCCGGAACCCGGCTTCACCACCACCGTGCAAGCCACCACCACCAGCCCGGCCATCGAGGCCACCGGCGAACTCGACCTCGACGCCGCCCCGATCCTGCACGCCGCACTGCGCCCGCACTCACCACCGGTCCACCACGGACCATCCTGACAATCGACCTCGCGGGCGTCACCTTCTGCGACTCCTCCAGCCTCAACGCCCTGCTGCGCGCCCACATCGCGACTGAACGGGCGGTCCGGACCCTTCACCTGGCCCGCCCCGCCCACGCGGTGGCGAGACTGTGGAAGATCACCGGCGCCGACAAGGTATTCCCCGTCGACCTTGACGAGGCCCCCGTTCCCCACCCTCGCGCCGGCTGACACCTCATCGAGGAGCGCGGCTGCTGGCAGCAACGGAGTGCGCCTCGGGCTGCCCCGCGGCGGCCAGCTCGGGTCGGCTGTTCCGCAATGCCCGGAGGATGCCGTAGTCCTACGGACGGCGGATGCTTGGCATGTGGGGGTGGTGCCCCAGGGTATGACTGTGGTCCTGCGCCGATGCTGCCCGCGTCGGCCCGTCCAGGAGGTGCTCCCTGTGGTCACGGTCTCTGCGGTCCAGGAGTTCGTTGCCGTGCGGTCGCGGGAGCAGGTCGCTACGGCAGCCGCCAGTGCGACGGCCTCGGAGACCTGCCCCGAGACCGGCGGGAGAGCAGCCGCCTACCGATGGGCCCTCGATCCGCAGGAGGCCGCTCCGATCACCGGACGCCGCCGCGCCGTCCGGACCGAACTGGACCTCGCCGTCGAGGAACGCGCAGCCATCGTGCGATCGCGGGACGGCGACCTGACCGCAACAGAGCGCGCCTTCGCCCGCGGCGTCGCGCGGGCGCTTGCCTGGATCCTGGGATTCCCCCCGATCGCGGACTAACAGTCGAGAGCTGCGCCCAGGCCGCTTTCACCGGGTCCGGGCACGAGGCGGCAGGATCGTGCAGGTGCAGGGTGCGACGCCCTAAAGGCGTTTTCAGGGCCCGCTTGAGCCCAGGGCCGATCCGCTGATGCTCCTGGTGTGAGGTGCCGGATTGGGGTCAGAAGGTCTTCGGCGCGTCCGGGGCGCAGGTGTCACGCCTGATCGCCGACAGTGTCCGCCAGTGAGTCCGGACCATCACCCGCCGAACTCGGCCGGTTGCAGCGGCTGCCGCAACCCGCCGGGATCCGCCTGCGCACACCGAGCGGCTCAGCGGCCGAGTGCGTCGGCGAGCTGCTGCTTGGTCATCGTGGAGCGGCCGTGGACGTTGAGCTGCTTCGCCTCGTTGTACAGCTGCTCCTTCGTCGGGCCCTGGGAGCCGGAGTGCGAGCGCTGCCCGCCGCGCCGGGAGGAGGAGATGTCGTGGGTGGAGGAGCGGCTGGCGGTCTTCGACTCACCGTGCCGGGCGCGTTCCTTGTTCACGCTGCGCGCGGCGATCTCCTTCGCCCGCTTCTCGCTCTTCCCGCTCTCCAGGGCACTGTCCTTGATGTGCTCGTACTGACGTTCCCGCTTCTTGTTCGAACCGGCCGGCATGACCACCAGCCTCCCTTCGTTCCTGCACTCAGGTCTGCGGTCGTGGGCCCGGCTGGTCGAGCAGGGCGTCCCAGACGATCCGTTGGACGGCGGCGGCGGAAATCCAGGTCTCGCGATCGTGGTCGCCGTCGGTGCGGACGCGCACCCAGCGTCCGGTCACACGGACGTTCCCGTGGAGGTGCGCGGCGGCGTCTCTGCGCTGCTTTTTTTGCTCATGGACCAAGCCTCCGCCCCCGCCTCCTCGGGCACCACCGGGCGGCGTCCGGCTAGGGTGCTGCCGCTGTCAGGCGTTGGCGGCGCTGGGGACCTTCAGGGGGTCACGGGTGGCGGTCTTCTTCGCCTCCGCGAGGCGTTCACCGAGTTCGACCAGGCGGTTGCGACCCATGGCCTTACGGACCTCGGGGAACCACTCCTTCTCCTCCTCCTCGACGTGGTGGCGTACGTTCTCCATCAGGACGGTCATCTTCGCGTCGAACCGCTCGTCCTTCGGATCCATGCCGGCCAGCTCGGACAGCATCCACATCACGACGTGGTGCTCCTCGACGCTCTCCAGGACGTGGTCCTTGGTGTCGGGGGCGGCCCCGCGGGCGGCCGGGTAGAAGATCTCCTCCTCGATGACGGCGTGGACGGTGAGTTCCTCGATCACCTGGTCGGCGATCTTCCGCTTCTCGGCGTAGGCCTGCTTTCCCGGCGTTCTCGAATGCCTTGAACAGCTTCTCCACCGTCTGGTGGTCGTCCTTGAGCAGCACAATCGCGTCCATTCGGGTCCTCCGTCGTCGCAATGGGGAGTTGAGCCGTCTGCGGGCCTCGCCTACCCCGCATCAGGGCGTCCAGCGGTGGCCTGACCGCCGGGTCACCCGGCTACAGCAGTCCACTGCGCGGGCCGCCCATACCCGGACGCACCATCATCAGTGGGGCGGGTGGGGCGGGCGCAGTCGGGCAGACGTCCTGGACCTCCCTGCTCCCGTTCCCGGAAAGGCCGAACACTGTGATGAGCGATCAGTCCCATCCCGCGCCGGCGCACCGCCGGCCCGGTCCGCCGCTGCCAGCGCAGTCCCAGCAGCACCCAGGCAGCAGCGAGGCGATGGAGCCGGCGCCCGACCACGGCGAGGGCACCTATCGCGGGTCCGGCCGCCTTACGGGCCGGGTCGCTCTGGTCACGGGCGGTGACTCCGGGATCGGTCGGGCGGTGGCGCTGGCCTTCGCTAGGGAGGGTGCGGACGTCGCGTTCTGCCACCTGGCCGCCGAGCAGGCCGACGCCGAGGAGACGATGCGCGTGGTCGAGGAGTCCGGGCGGCGGGCCCTGGCGGTGGCCGGAGACGTCCGCGAGGAGGGCTTCTGCGCGGACCTCGTGCAGCGGTGCCTGCGGGAGCTGGGCGCTCTGGACATCCTGGTCAACAACGCCGCCTACCAGATGTCCCAGCCGGATGGTCTGGCGGCGATCAGCACGGACCAGTTCGACCGCGTCATGAAGACCAACCTGTACGGCATGTTCTGGCTCACCCGGGCCGCTCTGCCGCACCTGCGTGAGGGTGCGTCGGTGATCAACACCGCCTCGGTCCAGGCGTACAAGCCCAGCCCGCACCTGCTCGACTATGCGATGACGAAGGCCGGGATCGTCGCGTTCACCCAGGGTTTGGCCGTGCAGCTCGCCCCCGACGGGATCCGCGTCAACGCGGTCGCGCCCGGGCCGGTATGGACCCCCCTGATCCCCGCCACCATGGACGAGGAGAAGGTCGCACACTTCGGCGAGCAGTCCCCGATGGGCCGCCCCGCCCAGCCTGCCGAGATGGCCCCCGCCTACGTCTTCCTCGCGTCCCCCGAGGCCTCCTACATCACCGGGGAGATCGTCAACGCCACCGGCGGCACACCCCTGCCCTGAATCCCGTCAAAAGCTGCGCCTCGGGGCCCTGACCGGGTGGAGCGTGAGGCGCAGGCACGGACGTGCTGCCGGGGGTGTGGGCCCGCCTCGTCGAGCCCGGCCGGACCGGTCTTGCTGGCAAATCCGTTGCGGTGTCCAGGGCAGGTTGGTAGGAATTGTCGATGGTCGACGAAAGCCTGGACCCGATGGAGCATCTCCTGGCCGAGCGAGCCTGCAAACGGCTGATTGTCGAGTTCCTCCGTCGACTCGACCTGGGGGATCCCAGCAGCGTGGCAGAGCTGTTCACACCCGACGGAGTCTGGGAGTGGCCGCACGGCGATCGCCGGGTGGAGGGACGTGAGGCGCTTCGCGCCTACTTCGGGTCCCGGCCCAAGGACCGGCTCTCACGTCGTATGACGACGAACATCCTGGTCACCTTGGAATCGGCGGCGCAGGCCAGCGCAACGTCCTACTTCGCGACATACCGGGTCGACGGATACACCGGCGGCATGCTGCCACCCCGGCTCCCGGCGAACGTGGGCCACTACGAGGACACCTTCCGCAAGATCGAGGGCGTCTGGCTCCTCGCCAGCCGATCCACGTTCCTGCCCTTCGGCGGCGACACCGCACGTGTGCAACACCCCCGACAAGCCTGAGGTCCCACAGCTCCTCGGCTTGCCGCCGGGAACCCTGCGACGAAGCAACACCCGGAGCAACCTCCGGGGCCGACCGGGACTCCCGACATACTCCTGACCTGCCCCCGACGTAGCCCTGACGCCACCACCCCCCGCCGCGCCAGCGTCCGGCATCTGCCCAGCCCAGAGCGCACGGCAGCCGGAAATTTCGACATCCCCCTCCTGGCCCTCTCTTCCGCTGTTGGTGGTGGTCGGTGGGGCGGCGGATCGGTCGCGGCTGATCGCTTCCCGCGTACTGGACGCAGGCCGGCCCGGGTGTTCGCGGGCGAGGCTTTGCCTCCCTGGGCGGGACAGTTCGACAACTTCGGGTAGGAGCCCAACGCCGGGCGCTCGTTGCCCCGAGCAGAGGCCCTCCCCTTGGCGGCCGGCGTGCCCGACGGCCTCCAGGACCGCCCGGCGAAAGCAACCATTCGAGGGGCGCGGCAGCCGGATCGCCAGACCCGGCGGCCGGCGCTCCGCTATCGGCCAGTCGTCCCTGACGCAAGCAGAGGTGGGCGAGGCGCGGGACGGCGGTGAGGATGTCCCCGTGAAGGCAGCGATTTACGACGGACCTCGGACGGTCACGGTCAAGGACGTGCCGGACGCGAGGATCGAGCACCCCTGCGACATCCTGGTGAGGATCACCACCACCAACATCTGCGGATCGGACCTGCACATGTACGAGGGCCGCTCGTCCTTCGAGACGGGTCGCACCCTTGGGCACGAGAACCTGGGGCAGGTGGTCGAAGTCGGGCCCGCGGTCAGCAAGGTCGCGGTGGGCGACTGGGTGGTCATGCCGTTCAACATCGCCTGCGGCTTCTGCAAGCAGTGCGAGCGTGGCCTGACGAGCTACTGCCTGACCATGCAGCCCAAGCCTGCCATGGCCGGCGCTGCTTACGGTTTCGCCGAGATGGGGCCCTACCAGGGCGGGCAGGCCGAGCTCCTGCGCGTCCCGTACGGCGATTTCAACGCCCTGCGCCTTGGCGAGGACGCGGCCGAACGCCAGTTGGACTACGTGATGCTCGCCGACATCTTCCCCACCGGCTACCACGCCACCGAGATGGCGAACGTCAAACCCGGCGACCAGACCCTCGTCTACGGAGCGGGCTCCGTCGGACTGATGGCCGTCTACTCCGCGATCATCAGGGGCGCCGGCCGCGTCTGGGTGGCCGACCACCGGCGTGACCGGCTGCAGGTGGCCGAGGACCTCGGCGCCATCGCGATCGACACGGCCGAGCAGGACGTCGCCGAAGTCGTGAAGGACGCCACCTTGGGGCTGGGCGCCGACAACGGCTGCGAGTGCGTCGGCTACCAGGCCCACGATCCGCAGGGCCAGGAGGACGCCAGCCTGACCTTGAACGGCTTGATCGAAGCGGTGCGTTTTTGCGGTGACATCGGTGTGGTCGGGGTTTTCCTGCCCGAGGACCCCGGAGGCGCCGAGGCCCAGGGTGAGCTGGAGGCGAAGGGGAAGATCCCGATCGACTTCGGCATAATGTGGTTCAAGGGCCAGCGGATGGGCACCGGCCAGGCTCCGGTGAAGCGCTACAACCGGGCGCTGCGGGATCTGATCGCCGCCGGGAGGGCCGAGCCGAGCTTCGTCGTCTCCCACGAGCTGGGCCTCGACCAGGCGCCGGAGGCGTACGAGCACTTCGACGCCCGTGACGAGGGCTGGATCAAGGTCGCTCTCCACCCCGACGGCCACGACTGAGACCGCCTGGAAGGCGACGGATGCGTCTGCGGCTGGACGCATCCGTCCCGCAAATCCGATGGCGGGGGCGCCCTGTCTCATCGTCGCGCGCCGGCCCGAGCGGGCCGCTTGGCGGTCGTCTCGGACCGGCGTGGGAGGTGGAACGCGCGGTGCGCCAGGCCCTGGCTGAGGAGCGGGACTACATCGCCGAGGTTCGGGGTGGGATGCGATGGCGCGGCGGGCCCGGGTTGTCGTCCGGGCCCGCTGGTGTGGCGGTCAGGCTTTTGTTGCGGCCTTGACGGCTTGGTTGATCTCACCTCCGGTGACGGTCGGGTTGGTGGCGGCCCCGGCCGGTGTGGCCTTCTTGGTGGCCTGGATGGCGAGTTCGGCCATCTTCTCCAGGTGCTGGGTGGCGGTCTTCATGGCGTCCTGGGCGCGTTCGCCGGCGGCCTTATCGCCGGCGGCGGCAGCTTCGATGCCCTTGGTGAGGACCTGGCCCATGGTGTTGAGGCCGCTCATGTCGCGGAACAGGTTCGCGGTGGTGATGGCCTGCGCGGCCTGGAGGCCGGTCGGGTCGGGCATGGCCACCAGCGGTGTGAAGGACGCCGCAGTGGTTCCCAAGCCGGCCACCGAGAGGTCGAGGTTCTGCGCGCGGGTGCCGGTGGCGACCGGTGCGATGTCGGGGGCGGTGATCTGGATGGGCGAGTCCTTCCAGTTCCAAAATCGTGTGAGGTCGATCTTCTCCGCCGAGTTTGCCCGGCCGAGGACGGCCTCAGCGAACACGCCGTCGGTGGCGATGGCGATGGTGTTGGTCACCGACGCGCCGAGCGAGGTGTCGCTCTGGTGGCGGGCCTTGGCCCATGTCTCGCGTTCCTGTTCGGTGGGGAAGTTCCACCGGAAGCCGAGGTAGTTGCCGGTGGCGGCGACGGGCTTGGGGTCCAGCAGCATGCCGAGCGGGACCGCGGCGGCGGTCGAGCCGGCCGGGGTGTAGGAGTAGTTGGCGAGGATGCGGCTGAGGGTCAGCTCGTCGGCGTTGGCCCACACGGCCTGGCTGTAGTGGCGGCGGTTGTCGTTGAGGTGGTCCAGTACCGCTTGCGGCACGCTCCCGCCGCGCACGTGGAAGCCGAGCGAGGAGAGGTAGGTGCGGGTACCGGCCTTCACCGTCGCGCCGAACAGCCCACACAGGGCCGCTCCGCCGGCGTCCTCACTCAGGTCGGGTGCCGCGGTGGTGGTCTCGGCGACGCCGAAGTTGGCCACGCCCGAGGTCATCGTCAGGCGCAGTCCGGCGAGGCTGCCGCGGGCGCCGGTGCCGGCCCAGGCGTCGTAGGAGAGCAGTTTGTCGGTAGGGCCGAAGGTGTAGGAGGCGCGCTGAAGGACGCCGGAGCCGCCACTGTCGCCGAAGCGGACGGTCTGACCGGGGAAGACCACCTGAATGCTGCGGATTCCGGCCTCGTCGTACCAGACGTCGATCTTGGAGGCGTAGGGGGAGTCGGCTTTCGGCGGGGCGTCGAAGGCCACCGGCGCTTCCCGCTGCGCCATCAGGATCCGCAGGAGGGAGCCGTCGGTCCGCAGCACCCAGTGGTCCCCGTTGGTGGACGAGACGATCTCGGCCATGCCGGTGATCGTCGCGAAGGGGGGCTTGGGGGTGGTCCAGGCTGTCGCGCCCGGTTCCACCACGAGGGCCTTGCCCTCGTTGGTGATGCCCCACAGTGTGCCGTCCGGGCCCGCGGACAGGCGTTGCACGTTCGGCACCGGGGTCCGCTCCAGCCATCCGCTGCCGCTGCGCTCGTAGGTCCGCCCCTGCCGGCAGTACCAGGCCCTGTCCCGGCCGACAGCGGTGATGTCGTCAGCCAGGACGGTCGTGTCATGCGATACGCCGTTCGGGTCACGGTAGTGGATAGCGTTGCCCATGCCGATGAGGTAGAGCGTGCCGTCCAGACCACATGCCAGTGAGCGTCCCGCCCAGCCCTGTGCGTCGCGCCGCCAGGTCGTGCCGTCGAACTGGACGAGCAGGTTGTCGGTCCTGAGCGCCCAGAGGGTGTCTTTGCCCGGCGCGATGCGGATCAGGGCACTGTCCAGTCCGGTGGTGGGCAGCGGGTTCCATTGCCGGGCCACCGGGTCGAAGCGGACCGGGCTGCCGTCGGACTTGCGCACCCCGTACACGCCCATGGGAGAGGCGGCGATGTCCGCGAGGTCCACCCCGTCGAAGTGCGCCGCCTGGGGTGCTTCCGGCGCCGTGCACGCGTCCAGCTTGCGCTCGGCGGTGTTGAAGGGGTTGGCCTCCCGGATCTTTTTCGCCCACTCGGCGGGCGCCATCGACGCGAGGACCTCCTTGTACCGCTGCAGCGTGGTGTTGGTGAAGGTGAGTTCCTGCAGCGGGACGAACAGGCAGCGTTCGAGCTTGGTCGGCTTGGTCGTCACGCTGTAGACCTGTACGACCTCGTAGTACTGCACCGACATCGCGTGCATGTGGTTGTAGTTGGTGACGACGCGGGTGAGGACCTTCTCCTTCTCCGACTGCGTCGTCTCCCGTACCACGGTCATGTTCCGGCTGCGGGCGGCGGTGGCCAGTTGCTGGGTGCGCGCGCCGATGCGCTGCGCGGCCTCGGCGGCGACCGACTTCACGCCGGTGGAGCGCGAGACCGCGGTCGTGAATCCCGAGTTGGACGAGTTACTCCAGGACGCGCCGCCGCTGATGATGCCGAGCGAGGTGCCGAAGGTGCCGCCCGAGCTGGCGGAGTTGCTTGCCTGGGATGCCTGGGAGGTGCCGTACTGCTCCTCGCGGGCGATCGCGTTGGCGACCTCGCTGATCGAGCGGTTCTGGTCGGTGATGCTGGAGAGCGAGTCGTTCTCGGCGGTGTTCTCGGTGCCGGTGGCCTTGGTGCCGCGCTGCCAGTCGACAACCGCGACCTTGGTGCTCTCCCCGGGCGCGAGCGCCAGGCTGTGCAGCAGCCGGCCGAGCGTAACGCCCTCGGCCTTCCAGCTCTGCTCCGTGGTGACGATCATGCCCTCGGCCGGACGGTCGTAGAACGGCAGGTTCTCCTCGCCGAGGTCGAGGGCGCCGGTGAGCTTGCGCGAGGGCTTGGCGCCGGGTATGTCGGTGAGCACCACCGACCGGTAGCGGACGATCTCCGTGGGGTAGTTGCCGGTCGCCGGGAGCAGGTCCTTGGGTGTCTCGCCGTCCAGCCCGGCAGGGGCGGCCGGGGGTGTCGCCGGGGTGGTGGCAGGTGTTCCGGTGCTCGGGGTGGTCATCACGGTTCCCGTCTGCGAAGGAGGTCAGGGAGAGGCAGCCGGGCGTCGGAACGCCCAGCCCATGGGCGAACGACGCCTTCCGGTTCGCTCGAAAGCTATCCATGACGGTCACAACTTCGTTGCATTTCAGCGAACTTGGCCAGATCCGGCGCGTACCGAAACAGCCCACTTGCAACGTCTGCCCCGGCGAGCCAGCCAGTCCCACCGGCGGCCACGGTGACGCCCCTGCGAACCGATGCGATTCGATCGCAACAGGTCAGGACTGTGCTTTCCCGATCAATGCCGGACATGCGATGAGCCGTCAAGTGAGCTGTTAATAGCATTGGTTGAACTGGAGCGGTGGAATTCCGGTCAGTTTCATCCGAAAGGCGGAACCCATGTCCTCGACCGCCGACAGGCACCCCGCGCACGGCGGGCGGCCTCGCCGTCCGCGGCGCGGCACGGGCGTCGATGCTGGCCGCCGCGGCGGGATCATCCGCATCGGCTGATCCCATACCAGGACGCCGCCGGGGGAGAACAGCCGTCCGAGGCCGCATGGCGGCCACTTCCCGCAGCCCCACCGTCCGGGGTTCCCCACCGGGGGAACCCGGACACCTGCCGCGTCCCCGGGGTGCGGCCCTCGCCGCACCCGGCTGGGCGCCCCGCCGCGGCGGCGCGGCACGCTGGCCGCGTGGTCATGCCTTGGGGATGTGCTCCACCGGGCAAGAGATGCCGGGCACGCCGGCACTCTTGCCGTCGGTCGTCACCAGCGGGCAGCTCAGCGTCTCCGCCAGGGAGATGTAGATCGCGTCGCCGACGTAGGTGTTGTGCCTTCTCTGAACCAACCACGTAGCTGGTCACGCTCATGCGCCGCCTGCCCTCGACCGGGCGGATCTGCCGAGCGCACCTATCGCGCGCGGGGCCCGGCGGCAGGTTGTGGGCGGCTGCCCACACCGGTGGCCGCCCTAGGTCAGCGCAAGGGGCCATCGGGCGTTAGCGGACCGCGAGGTCTTCCAGAGCAGTGTGGAGGCCGTTTTTTGAGGGGGATCACGGTGAAGGCGTCGCTGCGTTCGTCGGCGCGGTGCTGGGCCTCAACCCAGCCTTCGTGGACGAACGACAGTAGTGAGGCGAGTTGCCGGTCCACCCAGGCGAGGCGCTCAATTCACCTTCCAGCGGGAGTCGTCGATCGACTGCACCAGCAGGTCCTCGGACACACCGAGATCCCGGAGGACCAGAGCGGCGGCCAGCGTGTCGGCCAGTCGGCACAGCAGCTGCACCTGTCCTGGCTGAGGACGCACACCGCCGTGCGCGAGGTTGTTCCGCACCTTGGCCAGCACGTGCCAGATGCCGAGCGGAGTCCTCTGGATCCCTTGAAGCATTTCCGGCAGCGGCTCGGTGGCCGCTTCGATCCGGGCCCGGATACCGTCCGGCAGGCTTTCGGCCAACTGCTGAAGGCGCTCGTGCAGAGCCCGGTCCCCTGTCACAGGCAGCTGGGTGTCGACCCACTCGTAGTCCTCCAGTTCCACCCCGGCGCCTTCGAGCCGCTCCAGCACGTCCCTGCGCTGCTGCCTGAACACCGCCCGCGGCAGCTTCCCGTGCGTCCGCCCGTGGTACGCCTCCAGCGCTGGTACCACGCTCATGAAGCGGGCCGTCGTGCTCTGCACCTGCCGCGCCACGGTGACCAGGTGCTGGTGCAGTACCTCGTGCTCCTCGGCCAGGGCCCGCCACCGCTCCAACAGGACGGCCAGGTCCGCACCCTCGGGGCCGAGGCGCAGCAGTAGGGGCTGGCGGCGGTCGGTGGGCTTCTCGGCCAGGTAGGGCACCTGGCTGATGCCGGCCGCGAAGAGCTGCGCCGTGAACCTCTCCCCGGTGTGCTCGGGCCGCAGCACCACCCACTCCACGTCCTGGCGCCGGCCGGTGGCGAACGCGGCAAGCTCGGTCAAGGGGCGGACGAAGTCATCGACCCACTGCTCCGCGGTCCGCGGCGTTCCGGTGACCTCGACGACCGGTTGCGCGGTCACCGTCATGTTGAACTTCAGGTCGGTCTTCTGGGAGACCTCGAACTCCAGGCTGATCCGCTCACCCGACGAGCACTCCCAGTTCTGCGCGGCGTGCGGGTGCACCGTGGCGGTGAAGGAGCGCTCGGGCTGGCGCGGGGTGCCGACCCGGCTCAGGGCCGGCACCCCGGCGAGTTCACTCAGGCCCCCGACCTGAAACCGGACCGCTTCGAACAGCGGGTCGTCACCGGCCGGGAACCGGCCGACCAGAGCCAGGCGGGGGAAGAGCTCACCCGCCTCCATCGAGCCGGGAGCCCTCAACACGTCGATCAGCAGCACCTGCTGGCCACCCGCCAGCTCACCCGCCAGCCGGTCGTACTCGGTGGGCTCCCAGTCGAAATCTGCCCCATCCGGCCAGCGCCCGGGATCGTTGTACACCTGGCCCTGCGCAGCCTGCCCCGGTGCGAGCATCAGCTGCCCGGCGTGCGATCCGTCCTCCAGGAGCCAGGTGCAGTCGTAGGTGCTGGTTGGAACTACTACGTTGCGCATTCCCGCAGAGTAGAGGCACTACCCGTGATCCAGCACCGGATTTCGGGCACCTGGCGCTCCGGTAGGGACAGGCCTTGGGGAAGTGCTCCACCAGGCAGGTGATGCCGGGGACGCCGCCGTCGGTCGTCACCGGCGGGCAGTTCAGGGTCTCCGCCAGGGATCGGAACCGGCCGGAAGCCGATCTGGCACAGACCCGCCCACCGTGGTCGTTGCATCGTACGAGCCAATGCACGATGATCTCCTCGGCCCCATGGCGGCCGCGCCGAGCGGGAACCGGTCTCCCGCATCCCCCGGCGGAAGGATCCGCAGAGCCGCCGGTATCGCCCACCCCATCCGATCGCCAGCTGGTCGACGATCCCAACGAGCCGGACCGGCGGCTTCGAAGGGACATGCCATGGCCCCGGCCAAGCTCACCCGCCTTGCCGGTCTCCGGTCCCTCCTCACCCGTGAGCAGTACCAGTTGTCGGTTGCCCACCTCATTGCCCTGGGGCCCGGCGCGCCGACGGTCCCCCATCCGGCCGACCCGGCTCAGGAGGCCCTGGAGTGGTGGATCATGCTCCGTTGTGCCTGGCCTGTCGAGCCGATGGTCGCCCCGTTCGGCTTCGAGCGGGTCAGCCCGACTCCGTACGGTCTGCACATCTCCTTCGCCGCCGCACCGGCCTACCGGCGCTGGTTTGTCAGCACCGTCCTGCCCTCGGCCGGCCCCGACGGCGAAGTCAGCGGAATCCCCGGCCTGCGCACCGACCGCGATCCGACCGGTGCTCCCGTCCTGCGCCTGGCCGGCTCCACCGCCAGCGTGGTCCTGCGCGGCATCCCCGCCCAGCAGTGGCGCACCCTGACCGCCGACTTCGAAGCCGAGATCCGCGCCGAAGGCCACCACCCGCTCTGGAACACCGGGCCGGCGACCGCCGAGGAGATGCGGCACCTGACCTGGTTCGACCCCGCCACCGCGGGTCCCCGACCGCACTGGCTCGGCAGCGGCCTGCTGCGCCGGGTGGGGCTGTTCACCGCGGCGGGTGTCCCGGCGCTGGTCACCGGCTGGACCACGGCGGGCGCGATCGAGGACTCCTGGAAGTTCGACCTGGAGTTCATCCCCGGCCATCGGCCCGACCACGACCGGCTGGCGTCACTACTCGCGGATCCAGCAGCTGGCCTGCCGCTGCTGGTGAGCGGGCATGAGTGCCGCGAGAGCGGCGCTTCCAGGTGCCGCCTGCAGCTGGTGGCGGCCGACGGCCGGCCCGGGGAGGTGGAGCTCCTGTTCCGGCACACCGACGAGGCGGTGATCAACGCGTGGGAGACCCGCTGGCCCCACGAGTTCGCCCTGATCCGGCAGGGCGGAAGCCAGAGCGAGCCGCAGCGGAGCGGACGGCCGGCTCTGCGCGGGACTACAGCACGGTGAGGGTGATCACCCACAGGTGAGGTACGAGCGGGTCAGGCAGGATCACTTGTGGGCGATCAGGTCGGACAGGACGATCTGCCGGATGAAGTCGTCGCTGTCGCTCGCCGGCCAGGACCACGGATCGGCCATGGCCTGCTCCAGCCCGTCGTGGAGCTGCTTGCACTGTTCGTCGGTCAGGGCGGTACGCACCAGGGCGGCGGCCTCGGCGGCCAGCTGCCCCCCAATAGGGAGGGCGCTCACCGGGTGAAGGTCGTCGAAGTCGACACCGTCGTCCGCGGTGCGGCAGCCCTGGAGCCGCTGTACGCCAACCATCTGACCGCCCAGGGCTGGCTGCGGCCGCCCGGCGCCGCCGCAGCCACCCTCGCCGAGCACGCCCGTCCCTGGGGCGCCGAGGAGACCGGCCGCTTCCGCCGGGAGCTGGCCCGCACCGAGCAGCAGGTGTGCATGCGGGGCCGGTCGCGGGCGACCAGCGCCTGGCAGTGGGTCCGGGACGCCGAGCGCGCCTTCGCCCTGGCCAAGCCGCTGCGCCGCACAGCGCAGGCCCTGGCCAAGCCGCCGGGTGTCGACCACCCCCGGCTGTCCGCCGATGAGCACCGCGAGATCTTCGACTTCGACATCGTGCCCCTCCTCGGCGGCATCACCGCACAGGAGCAGCCGGTGGTGGTGTACGTGATGGGCCAGCCCGGCGCGGGCAAGAGCGAGAGCGCCCTGCTGGTGAAGCGCGCGATACGTCCCGGTGCCATCCTTCTCGTCGGCGACGAGTTCAAGGTGTTCCACCCCGACTACTTCGGGCCGTTGCGCGGCGACGCCCGTGGCGCCGGGGCTGCCATCCGCGCCGACTGCAAGGCCTGGTTCGCCCAGGCCGAGGCGTATGTGCGTGAGCGGCGCGGCGACGTCGTCATCGAACCGCCCCGGCGGCTCCGCCGAGTCCCTGACTGGCGCCCAGGCCTTCCACCAGGCCGGGGACCGCGTCCAGCTGCTGGTGCTGGCCGTACGGGCCGCCGACAGTCGCCAGGTCACCGCCCTGCGCTACGCCAAGGCGCAGCAGCTCGGCAACCCGGCGCGGTTCACCTCGGCGTCCGGCCACGACCGGTGCTACCAGGCGATGGCGGAGGTGGTGGACGGGGCCGGGTCGCCTCCGGCCGTCGACGAGGTGGTGGTCGTGGGCCGGGACGGGCGGGCGCCGTAGCGCCAGGAGCGCGGGTGCGGCGGTACTGCCCTGGCGCTGGCTGCCGAACGGCGCAGGCGCTGCAGTTCGCTTCGCTGCACGCCGCGCTGCTGCGGGCCCTGCCCCACCACCGTGACGAGCTGGAGCAGATCGCGGCGCTGGCACGCCCGCTGCTGCCACCAGGAATGCAGCCCGCCCAGCTGGACCAGCCGCAGACTGGACCCGTGCCGGCCCTGACGGCGGACTGCTGGCCCTCCATCAGTTCCCTCAGCACAGAGGCGTAGCGGTCGGCGGTCCGCCCCGTCTCGGCGGGGTCCACTCCGTCTTCGAGGCGCTTCATGTCGGCCAGCGCCTGCTGCCCGCCCTCCAGCATCCGCCGCATGTCCTCGCCCGTGTCGGGGCCGGTCTGCGGTGCGCGGCGCAGGCCGTGGATCCGGGAGTTGTAGAAGGCCACCACGGCGCAGGCAGTCTCCACGGCCTGCCGCCGGTCGCCCCCCCGTGGCCCTCCAGGCCGTGGTGGTCGGGGGAATTTGCCGGCTGGCGAGGGTCGGACACGATGGAACCGCCGTGATCTCGGAACAGTCCCGCCATTCTCCGCTGCCCTCACGACAGCCGGCAACGCGGGGCCCGACCGGCCGTATCGCAGCGTTGGCCTGCATGCTGCGGTGATGTCCCCGATGGGGTGCTCCCAATTTGCTTGGCCCGGCGTCAGGCCCCGCCCCTATCCTCTGTCCATGTCCCCGCCCAAGCGTCATCACAACCATGCGTCAGGCTTTGGCGGGCGCCTGCCCGCCGAAACGGGGGACGGCTGCCCGGCGGGGTGGTCCGCCGGACAGCCGTCCCGGGGTCGTAGCAGAAGTCACTTCACCGCTTTGCCCAGCGTGGCAGCACCCGTCTTCACGGGTAGCGTCACCGAGCTGGTCTCTGTTCCGATCGACAGCGTGGTGGCCATGTCACCATTTGGGCCGACGTACTGCGGCTGGTTCCGGCTGTCGCCAGGGAGCAGGATGAGGCCGATCTGGTGGCCCGCAGCGACGGTGATCTCCATCGGCTCGCCGTTCCAGACGTACACCCGGTAGGTGTTCTCCGGGACCACCTGCTGCGCATTTTCGTTGACGTTCCCGGGCTGACCGCCGTAGTTGCGCATATCGAGCCAACCGCGAGAAATTACCCGATAGTTGGGATGGCCGAAGAGGTTCTGGGTGAATTCCTCGCTCTTCCGCATGTTCTCACAACCCGTGTTGCTGACGGCTCGAACCCGCACGTCGGGATTCGGCTCTTTGGCTTCGGGTACCACGTCCTCGGTGCACTGGGATGGCCCATATGTGTCGCTGTATACCCTGGTGTTCGTTTGGTCCCCGAAGTCGACCAGCAGCGCGTCCAGATAGGGGGAGGCGCCCACGCTCTTCGCCACCACGGAGAACTTGGGGGTGCCTTCGAGGGTGACCGAGTTCAACAGCCCAGGCGTGAGGTATTTCAGCGTGGCGTTGCTGAGTTCCATGTAGTCGCTGTTGGTGAGGTCGTTGTGGTTGTTCAGGGGTTTGCCAGCGGCGTCGGTCCCGGTTGCCATGGTCATCGAATCGGCCCGACTGGCAGCCCAGTTGGAATCCCTGGTCAGGGTCCTGGGGGTGGGATTTCCGGTCAGATGAGCACTGAGTGTGACGTTGGCGCCGTCCGGATTGTTCGGGTCCACGGGGGTGGGCCAAGAACTCTGGGTCGTCCACGTGACCAGGTCCGAGCTCTGGACGGTGACCTTGGTGTCCGCGGCCATAATGTCGTTGCCGTTCTGCAGGTCGAGGAGCCAGTAGTCGTACCACTTATGCAACTGCGTCAGGAACTCGATCGGGCGGTCTTGGTACGCCGTTACGTGCTCGTCCTGAGTGATCCAGAGTTTGCTCGGGACACCCCAGTCCTGCAGAGCCTGCCAGTACGTCGTGCTGTTGTCCGGTCGGACCGTGGTGTCCTGCATCCCTTGGATCACCCAGACACTGGCGTTGGGCCTCTTCGTGACATCCGAAATGTAGTTGCGCGCGTTCCAGAACGCGTTGCGGTCTCCACTGTCACGCCCGAGGCCGCTCGAGATGCTCGCGCTGATGTTGCAGGCGGTTGGGCCGTTGTTGTACTCAGAGGCGAGATTGTCGACATCCCACCCGGCGTAGCCTGTCGCAGCAGCGCCGACGACGGAGCCGTTGGCGCGCATGTACGTGTACCAGTCGGCTATACCGGCCTGCTCCACGATGGTGTCCAGACCGGCGACCCGGGATGCTGCGCCCTCGATCGCCAGCGCGCCTTCGTAGGAGATGCCCTGGAGAGCAGCCCTGCCGTTGGACCAGTCCGATGCCAGGGCGGGCGTCTGGGTTCCGTCGATGACGCCCGTCGTGCGGCCGTTCAGCCAGTCGATGGCCGCGACGACGCCTGCCTGCTCGTTCGCGCTTCCTACTCCGATGCAGCCCTGCGAATGGGCGGTGCCGAGCGCGTCGAGTTCGGCGACAGCGTATCCGCGGGGGACGAAGTAGTTGTCGAGGTAACTGTCCGCGGTCGTGTTGCTGCCGTTCCAGACATCGGCCGGCGCGTAGGCATTGCCCGCTAGGGGGGCCGGGAGGTCGGCGGCGGGTGCCGCCGAAAGCTCCGCAGGTGTCCCGTCCTGAAGCAGTGTGGACGGATGCTTTGCGAGGCCAGCGAGGGAATGGCCGTAGTAGATGCTCGGCTCGATGATTGTCGGGACCTTGTGCGACGTATTGGGTCGCTTGATGCGGAGCTGGACCGTGTACGGCTTGCCGTTGCTGTCGGTGACCTTGGTCGCGATGTTCACCGTCAGATTCGTGGCGTCCGCGAGGGGGTACGTGATGACGGACTGGCCCCCTACGACATTCGGTGGGGGCGGGGGCGGGTCGGCCGCCAGAGAGGGCGTCGGGGTAACGGCGGCGGAGAGGCACGCGAGTAGAACTCCGGAGACCGTCACACCGAGGAGTCTTGTGGGGAGGCTTCTCATGAACGGAGTATTGCGGCGCCCGGGAGCCTGCATCAATGCCAGAATTGGATAGCCCGAGGGTCTGCCGAACGTGGGCCTGATACACGAGATCGAACCGCATCGGTTCGAAACGCAGCCCCGATCTTTCGCGTGGATCCGCCGGACCAAGAGGTCCAGCAGGTCGCGAAGGCGCTCGCGTCCGAGTTCGCGGTCGGACCGAGACTGGGCGATGTGGCCATGCGCCGCGGGCCGTGGACCGTCCGGGCGCAGCTCGCGTGGTCGGGTGCCTTCGTCATCGCGGTGGCAAGCGACCCGGAAGGGCCGCTCGGGTAGATGTCGATGCCACAGGCCCTGGAGACCGCAGGCCCGCTGCCCCGCCCCTCAAGCGCCGACCCCAGTACGTCGTTGCGCTCCTCGCCACGCCCGAAGCGCCTCGGCAGCGCGTAGCCGTGCTGTTCGTCGCCTGAAGGAAGGCAGAGGCGCAGCGAGCAGGTCTCGCTGGCTCGGTGTCGTCCAACCGGGTCACACGCCAGCACTCGAGGGTCGTCACGTTTCCCGGTTCAATGCTCAAACAGTGCAATTGGCCGCCGTGCGGTCACTTGGTGATCCTGGTATTGATCGTTTGGGGCTGCCGTGAGCCGACACGCAAAAGTCACACAGCAGACTAAAAGTCTTGGGGAGGAATCTTCAGTCATTATGACTGTCGCCACTGCGCCGGATTTCTGGAGGACCTCGTGGATCTTGAACTGCTTCGCCCGCTCTATGATGTCGCCGGCCCAGTGGTATCGCTCCATCTGGACACCAGCCGCGAGGACCAGCACGCGGATCACCGCCTGGCCGTGGTGTGGCGAACCCTGCGCCGCGAGCTGGAGGAACAGGGGGTCGAGGAAGCAACTCTCGCAGCGCTGGACTCCGCGGTTGGGGGATCACCGCACGTGGTCGGACCACAGGGAGAGTCGCTCTTCGCCTGCCAGGGCCGACTGCTGGCTGCGTTCACTCTCTCCAGGCCCCCGGCCCGCAACCGCGCCGTCGTGCAGCCGCTCGCCGACCCACTGGAGACCGTCCTGGACCTCGACCACCAGTTGCCCTACGTCATGGTAGCCGTCGACCGTGAGGGCGCCGACATCGACGCCTACGCCGCCGGCGCCTTCGACCCGTCCACCAGCCGCTCCTTCAGCGGTAGCACCCTGCACATCACCCGGGTCCGCGCCGGGGGACCGAACCAGGCCTCCTACCACCGCCGGTCGGTGAACGCGTGGACGGAGAACGCCGCCGCCGCTGCCGCCCAGATCGTCGAGGCCTGCGAGGCGGTCGCAGCCGACCTGGTCCTCGTCGGCGGGGACCCGAAGGCCGCCGCGATCCTGCGCGAGCAGCTCGCCGAGCGTCGCCCCGGCGCCGAGGTGGTCGAAGTGTCAGGCGGCCGCGGCGGCGAGGACGCCCTCGCCGTCCTGCGCAGCGCCGTGGACGAGGCCGTGGACGCCGCCTCATCCCGCAGCCACGCGGCCGCCGTCGCCGAGTACAAGAGCGCCCGGGCACAGAACCTGGCCGTCCACGGCATCCCGGCCGTCAGCACCGCCCTCGCGGAGGGGCGCGTCGCGACCCTGCTGCTGGCAGCCGACCGGGCCGACGACCCCCGCAAGTGGGCGACGGACGCCAACCCCCTGCTCGTCGCCAGCGCCCCGGAAGCCCTGGAGGACGCCGCGGCCGTGGAGGCGCTCGCCGCCCCGCTCCTGCTGCGCGCCGCGACCATGGGCGGCGCCCGCTTCTCCGAGATCCCGGCCGGCACCGCCGACGACGGCGTCGCCGCGGTCCTGCGCTTCGCCGCCCCCTGACCGAAGACCACCGGCAGGCCGAGGCGCCGTTCGGACCCGCCGGACCGCGCCCCGGCGCCGTCCGGCGGGTCACTGCCCATCACCCGAGAACCGAGGATCGTCATGAACGACACCACTGACATGCAGACCGGTCACGGCGTGCACTCCGAGGTCGGCCGGTTGCGCAAGGTCCTGGTGTGCGCTCCGGGCCTGGCCCACCGGCGGCTCACCCCGACCAACTCCGACGACCTGCTCTTCGACGACGTGATGTGGGTGGAGAACGCCCAACGCGACCATGCCGACTTCGTCAACAAGCTTCGCCTGCGCGGCGTCGACGTGGTCGAACTGCACGACCTCCTCGCGCAGACGATGGCCGTGCCCGGTGCCCGCGACTGGCTGCTGGACCGCAAGATCACCGCCAACGAGGTCGGGCTCGGCCTGATCGACGGCACCCGCGGCTACCTGCAGTCACTGGCGCCACGCGAACTGGCCGAGCACCTGATCGGCGGCCTGGCCACCAGCGACCTCCCCGAGGACTTCCGCAGCGACTACGTGGCACTCGCCCGGGAAGCCTCCGGCGCCCGCGAGTACCTCATGCCGCCACTGCCCAACACCCTCTACACCCGGGACACCACCTGCTGGCTCTACGGCGGACTCACCCTCAACCCGCTGTACTGGCCCGCCCGCCACGACGAAACCCTGCTCATGAAGGCGATCTACACCTTCCACCCCGACTACAAGACCTCCACCATCTGGTGGGGCGACCCCGAGCAGGACTGGGGCCAGGCCACCTTCGAGGGCGGCGACATCATGCCCGTCGGAGGTGGCGTCGTCCTCATGGGCATGAGCGAGCGCACCTCCCGCCAGGCGATCACCCAGGTCGCCGCCGCCCTCTTCGCCCAAGGCGCGGCCCAGCACGTGATCGTCGCCGGCATGCCGCGCCTGCGCGCCGCCATGCACCTCGACACCGTGTTCACCTTCGCCGACCGCGACATCGTCACCCAACACCCCGCGATCATGAACCGGGTCCACACCTTCTCCCTGCGCCCCGGCGACAAGGCCCCCGGCGTCGAAGTCACCGACGAGGGCACCACCCCCTTCACCGACGTCGTCGCCAAGGCCCTCGGCATCCCCGGCGGCCTGCGGATCATCGAAACCGCAGGCGACGTCTACGCCTCCGAGCGCCAGCAATGGGACAGCGGCAACAACGCCGTCGCCGTCGAGCCCGGCGTCGTCTTCACCTACGACCGCAACACCCAGACCAACACCCTGCTCCGCAAGGCCGGCGTCGAAGTGATCACCATCGTCGGCGCCGAACTCGGCCGCGGCCGCGGCGGCGGGCACTGCATGACCTGCCCCATCGTCCGCGACCCCGTCACCTACTGACCGGCCGGACCCGAGCCGAGGAGGTTCCCCGTGTCGGAGTTCCACTGGGGCCACGCCCTGTTGCTGTTCCTGGCGCTCTTCGCCCTCTACAGCCCGATCGCCGCCCTCTCCTCCTACCTCCCTCTCGTCGAGGGATACACCCCGAAGGAACAGCGCAAGCTCGCCCTCGGCCTGTTCCGCAACGTCACGGTCCTCATGCTGCTCGCCCTGTGGGTCGGCGAGCCGCTGCTGGAACTGCTCGGCATCAGCACCGCCGCGCTCTCCGCCACCGGCGGCATCGCCCTGATCCTGGCCGCCGTGCCCATGATGACCGGCTCCAACGCCAAACCACCGCCCGAGAACGGCAAACCTGCCACCAGCAGCCCCAAGGCCCCATGGCGCTCCATCGTCTTCACCCCCCTCACCTTCCCCCTGACCTTCGGAGGCACCACCTTCGGGTTCTTCGTCGCCTACCGCGCCGACGTCTCCGGCTGGAAGGCCGGCGTCGCCATGACCGTCGCAGGCCTCGCCTACGGCGCCGTCACCGGCATCACCCTCTACCTCGCCGGCCACGTCGTACGCCGCGTCTCCCCGAACACCGCAGCCCTCCTGGACCGGGTCGCCGGCATCCTGCTCACCGCCATCGCCGTCATGCTGCTCGCCAGCGGCGGCACCCGCATGGTCAACGACATCCTCACCTCCCTGTGACCATGCCCAGCCCGCACACACCCGCAGGCCGCCACCGGCACCTGCACCGGCTGCGCCGCCGCGCCAGCCCCGGCACCGAGAACCGGGCCAGCACGCAGCGGCGCACCGCCCACGTGCTGGGCCTTGCCCTCGACGTGGGCGAACTCCTGCTCGCCGACGGACAGGGCACCGAGGACGTCGAAGCGGCGATGCTCACCATCGCCGACACCTTCGGGCTGGCCCACTGCGAACCGCAGGCCACCTTCACCATGCTCTCCATCAGCCACCGTCCCTCCCAGGACGAAAGCGCGATGATCCTGGACCGCACGGTCTGGCGCCGGGCCTCCAACTACACCCGCCTGTCAGCGACCTACACCTTCGTTGCCGACGTCGCAGACGGCCGCCTCGACCTGGAACAGGCCCGCCGCCGCCTAGCCGCCATCCGCCGCCGCACCGCCCCCTACCCGGGCTGGCTCACCTCCCTGGTCGCCGGCAGCCTCGCCGCCAGCGCGACCGTTCTGGTCGGCGGCCGCGCCGACGCGAAAGCAGCCCTGACCTTCACCGCGGCCTTCGTCGCCTCCTTCATCGGCGACCGCCTCGCCGGCCTCTTCCACAACCGAGGCATCCCGGAGTTCTACCAGTACGTCGTCGCAGCCGCCCCCGCCTCCGTGACGGGCGTCGTCCTCGCACTGGCCGGCGCCGGACTGCGCGGCTCCCAGGTCATCACCGGCGGCCTCTTCGCCCTCCTGCCCGGCCGCGCCCTGGTCGCCGCCGTCCAGGACGGCCTCACCGGCTTCTACCTCACCGCCGCAGCCCGCCTCATCGAACTGCTCTACCTCATCACCGGCGTCATCCTCGGCGTCCTCGCCGTCCTGCCGATCGGCCAACTCCTCGGCGCCACCCTGCGCCCCGAGGACCCCCTCGAACGCAGCACCGCCCCCGGCCTCCAACTCCTCGCCGCAGCCGGGCTCACGATCTCCCTCGCCATCCTCCTGCAAACACCCCGCTACACGCTGTTGTTCGTCACCCTCAACGGCGCCGTCGCCTGGACCGTCTTCGCCGTCCTCACCCGGCAGGCCGACGTGAGCCCGATCGCCGCCACCGGCGTCGCCGCCGCCACCAGCGCCATGCTCGCCCACACCGCCTCCCGCCAACGCCGACTGCAGCCCCTGCCCCACATCAGCGCCGCCCTCGGCCCACTTCTGCCCGGCTCCCTCACCTACACCGGCGTCCTCGCCTTCATCCAGGGCCGCCCCGCCGACGGCCTCGGAGACCTCAGCAGAGCCGCCGCCATCGCCCTGGCCCTCGCCATCGGCGTCAGCACCGGCGGCGAGATCGCCCGCCAACTCCGCCGCGTCCCGGCCCTCGGCCGCCAGGCCGCCGAACGTACCCACGGATACTGACACGCCCGCGCACCCTCGCTCATGTGTCCCCCAGGGCCGGCGCGGACACGCGGCGCTCCGGCGCCGTGCCCCCGGCCGAGCCCGCGTCGATATCTGATCGTGTTCGTGCGACGGGTCAAAAGCCCTGGCCGCATGAGCTGCTCCAGCTCGTCGAACGTAATGATCTCGACGTCCTGGCTGGACGTCCGCTACATCTCGGGGGAACTGATCTCCTCCGAGTTCGCAGCACCGTTGTGAGTGAACTGGCGCAGACTCCGGATCACCACGACCTGCCGCGGCCGCGTGGTAGACAGTGAGGACGAAGTCGGTGATCATCCGGCGTGTGTGGGTGCGGTAGACGTAGTCAACCCGTCGCTGTCCCGTGAGCCCGGATTTCCAGGTCGCTGAATTCCCGTCGGACAACGTCGAACTCATTGGTAGTGAAGGCCAAGCCGACCCCGGCCATGGCAGGTGCCAGGGCCGGGGTCCGCCACTCCGACGGAATGTAGGGCAGCGGCCCGGTGTCGCCTTGGACGTCCCCTTTCCCGTTGCCTGTGCCTGCACGCCGAACACGTCGAAGGACGGACGTACCGAAAGGGCGGCTGCTGATAACCCTTGGAACGTTCGCGGGCAGGGAGACGGGGCCCGGCCTGAGTAAGACCGGGCCCCGCACGCCGCCCCGTCAGGGTGGGACGGCGTCCCCCTGGCGCGCCCGGTTGAGGTCTTCCGCCCCACCGAGTACGCCGTTGACGGACCGGGCTCGTTGACCGCGGTCCATCGCGATGATCCGGTTCGCTCCCGGAGGGTGGAACTGCCGGACCATCGCTCCTCGTCCGAGGTGGGACGAGGAGTCAGTGCTCGGTGGGCGCTCGGCGACACGCGCCCACGGAGTTCACCGCAAGTCCCGGCTGCTCGCGACAGCGCGGGCGGCATCGAAGAAATCGCTGAGCGGCTGCCGTGGTTGCCGCGTTCTCCTCCACGACTGCGCGCCGTACCTCGAATCTTCGCTTCCTGCCTGGAGCGAGTAGATGACTCGTACGATCCTCGCGAGGTCCCAGAGCGCACCGGAGGCATCGGGCTCGACCAGCCAGCTCACGGCCCTCGCTCCGCCTACCCGCTCCGGGGAGACATGCGTGGGCGCGGGCCTGGCGACACAGCGCCCGGGCGCCGGGCATCCTATGACGCCGTGCTGCAACAATTCGCCCACGCCCGGACGGATGTGAACGGCCGTGCCGGGTGCCGTCAGGAAGTCGACGGTGGCGGCTTCGGAGTCGTGGAGGACGGGTGCGAGGCCGTCGGTCCGAAGAGCGTTGAGCACACGCAACGCGCATTCCGCGCCGACCCGCAGGACGTTGAACTTGCCGAGGGGGATCGCGGCGAGGCGGTTGGCTACCCATGCGTCCAGGCATGAGGCCGGATCACTGTGGAGACCGGCGAGCCAGCGCAGGCCCGGCCCGTTGGCAGGGGTGAGAATGCGCTCGGGGCAAGGTGTGACGGCGGGAAGGGGAATGGACATGAGATTCTCCCGCGGGGGAAATCGGTGGTGAGGGCGGATCCGGGGCGGCCGCGCGGGGGCTCGACGGGATTCGGGCGGTTGTGGCCACTAGGGTGCCGGGTCGACGTCGAGGCAGCGGCCCCTCCCGCCGTTATTGCTGGACCGGCCCGCGTCAGCGTCGGTTCGCCGCTTTGACAAGTCCTTCCAGGACGCGGGTGTCGGATCCCATTTCGGGGTGCCATTGCACACCGAGGACCCACTGTGTGCCCACGGCCTCGATGGCTTCGATGGTGCCGTCGTCGGCGAGGGCGCTCGGCACCAGGCCCACGCCCAGCTGGTGGACAGCCTGGTGGTGGTAGGTCGCGACCGTGCTCCTCTCGGGGACCAACGAGTGGTACAGGGTTCCCGGTATCGGATTGACAGGGTGTGCGCCGAAGATGCCGGGCGTCAGGTGACCGTCCAGGTGCTGCACCAGGGTTCCGCCGAGGGACACGTTCAGGAGCTGCATCCCCCGGCAGATCCCCAGCAGGGGAGCCCTCGTGGCGACGGCGGCTTTGATCAGAGCGAGTTCCCAGTTGTCGCGCGCCACCGAGGGCGGTCCGGTGCGCAAGTCGCGCACTGCGCCGTAGTGTTCCGGCGCCACATCGGGTCCTCCAGCGATGACGAGGCCGTCGAGTTGGGCGACCACGTGTTCCGCCACGGTCGGCTGATCGGGGGGAAGCATCAGGACCGTGCCGCCGCTTGCCTGCAGCATGTGCACGTAGTGGGTGGGAAGGAAAGCGGCCGGAGATTCCCGGGAATCATTCCAGACGACTGAGTCCAGCCAGTAGGTACTGATGCCTATCAGTGGCTTGCGCATTATGCCTTCCTTGTCACCGACGCCTGGTGGTCCGGTGGTTGAGCGGTTTTCGGTGAGGGCCGGGAATCTCGGGGCGATCCCGGCCGTGTTTGAACGCGCCCGCAGGTGACGCCGTTGCCCCGGCATTCTGGTATCAGCAGGGTCGGTGTCAGTGGTGTCCCGGTGCCCCGATTCGCTTCTCCGCACATCCGCCCGACGTAGCACCCCAGCTGGCCGGCGCCAGTCCGGAACATGCGTGGAGGACAGGTGGAATCGTTCCCTCGTGGGTCCTTCGAACGCTGTCCAGGGTGGTGACGATGACGTTCGATCTGCTGTCGCGGAAGAGCTCAGTGGTCGGGAGTGACGCTATGCAGAACGTCAGAGCGGATCATGCGGAGCCCCGTGCGATGTCTTCAGGCTAGTCAGGGCCGCTCCAGCCGCCAACTTCCCGGTGGAGGCAAAATGTGGCATACCTGACTAAAGCCCCCATGCCAACTGGACATAGCCGCCTTGTCGGAGGCAGACCCTGCGGTTGGCGTTCGACTAGGAGGGAAGGGGCATCACTCACTCCGGTGGGGAGACGACCCGTCGAGGCCCCATTGGAGGAGGTCACTCAAACCGGTCTAGACCAATAGGTCTGGACCATTATGCGATCTCTTGACTTGCCCGGTCGACTGAGCTTGAATTTCGCAAACGCCGATGCCCAACCCCTCCGAAAAACGCCACCCACGGTCCAGGGGAAGTCGCGACGCACCTCTCCCTCATGCAATCAAAGCGCTTTGAGTGCTTCGTGGTTGCGCATGCGTCGATGCGGCCGCCGGACAGCCGAACCAGGCGGGTCGAAGGCCGCCGACGGCTTGCAGTCGAGCGGCTGGACGAGGGTTTCCACATGGGCCCGGCCCCGCGCCCACCCCCGTGCCCGCAGGCCGACGGGCCAGGTCAGGCTTGCCGAACCGTCGCACCAGCACCTTCGACACCCCGATCCCCCCGCTGCAACCTCCAGGAAAGGAACTCACCGATGCGCGTGAGATCCGCACTTCTGTCCATGTCCATCCTGACCGCCCTGCTGGCCACCGTGCCCTCCGCGTCGGCTTCTGTCGCCCCCTACGACGGACAGGCATCCCACTCCGTCGCACTGTTCAGCGTCAAGAGGCCGAACAACACGGCCGTCCAGGAGTTCATCACCAACGACTCCCACCTCGATCGGGTCAGCCTCTACATCGGCAGCGCCGCCGGCAGCGGGGCGATAACGGTCTCCGTCCGTGCTGTGCCAGCGGGCGCCACCCCCGCCCCTGCGAACGCCACCACAACGATCGCCACCAAGACCCTCACCATCGACTCGACCTTGGCGGACCAGGGCTGGCTGGAGGTCCCGCTGGACGCCGCCATCGTGCCCGGCCAGAAGTACTACCTGTTCGCCGAGGCCGCGAGCAACCAGGCGATCAGTTGGTCGGGCGTGACCACCCCGGTACTCGGCTCGCTCAGCAGTTGGAACTACGACGCGACGTACTACGGCAGGCAGGGGGGGTGGAACCAGGAGAAGACGTACCGTCTGGCTTTCTACGTCAACCCCAGTGACAGCGAGCGATGCGGATCCTGGGCCGAGAAGTGCTACCACGCCGTCGCGACAGGCCTGGTCCGCAACAGCACCACCACCGCGCAGGCGTCCGGCAGTAGATACGTTGATCACAGCAACGTCCTGGCCCGGCAGGACGGTACGTGGAGCTACCTTCCCACCGGCGCCACTGCGGCGGTCAGTGTAGCGGCCAACGATCCCGGTGCCCTCACGCAGATCGCCGAATCGAAGGCTTGGCTCGACTCCGGGAAGATTCTCGGCGCGGGGCCCCAGCGCGATGCGGCTGAGCGTGCCCTGCTCTCGATGCGCGCGCTCACCCAGCCCAACGGTGCGGTTGCCGCCGCTTGGGGGAACGGATATTACGAGTACTCCTGGCCTCGCGACTCCAGCTTCATCTCGGCCGCGTTCGCCGCCACTGGCCACGACGTCGAGGCGTACCAGATCCTGAAGTTCAACGCCACGACCCAGAGTTCGTACGGTACTTGGGAAGCACGTTACAACTTCGACACCTCCATGGTGCGCGACGGCAGGCACTGGCAGCTTGACGCCAACGGCTGGGTACCCTGGTCCGCCTATCAGTGGTACCAGGCCGCCCCGCAGGACACCCGCATGGCCAGGCTGACGGACATCTACCCGATGATCAAGAAGGCCGCCGACTACACCGCCGCCCACCTGGACGCCAACGGCCTGCCCCCTGCCTCGCCCGACTACTGGGAGTTGGCTTCGGCCCCCACCGCCAACATCAGTACCGCTGCACCGCTGCTCGCCGGACTCAACGCCGCCGCCGAACTCGCCACCCAGCTCCAGCGCTCCGACGACGCGACCCGGTACACCGCGGCCGCCCGGCAGCTGTCGGACGGCATCGCCAAATTCTTCGCCCCGAACGGCTACATGCGCTCCCCCGACCCCAAGTACGGCCACGACAGCGCTGCCACGTTCATGGCGCCCCCCTTCAACGCCGCCCCCGCCGACCTCGCCCCCGCCCTCGACAGCACGTACACGGCCCTCAGGAAGTCCAACGGTGGCCTTCTCCCCGGCGATGGCCCCGAACACTCGTGGGGTGACGCCACCTGGACCCCCAGCACCAGCTTCTTTGCGCTTGCCTGGTACGGCACCGGACAGACGGCCCGGGCCGATGGAGTCCTCGACTGGGTCCTCGCACACCGCAATGCCCTCGGTGAACTCCCCGAGCAGGTCACTAGCGGCGGCAGTCCCTCCGCCATGGCTCCGCTCGCCTGGACCGACTCCCTGGTCCTCATGTCCCTCCTCGCGAAGGACGGCACTCCGCTGCCCACCCCTCCCTCCTCGAAGTAGCCGTTCGACAGCGGCCGTCGACCCTCCCGACCCCGGTGCCGCACCGGGGTCGGGAGGGTCGCGCGCGATGGTTCAGGAACCGTGGACCTGCGGGGAGATCCTCGCTTCGACTTGCTCCAGGGCGAAAAGGGTGGCGCCTTGGGCGACGGCGCGGTCACCGAGGGTGGAGGCGACCACGTTGGCGGGCAGGAGGATGTGGCGGGCGAGGTGATGGCGTACTGGGGCGAGCAGGCTCTCGCCGGCGATGGACAGGCCGCCGCCGATGATGACGCGTCCCGGGTCCAGGAGGAGGAGCAGGACGCTCAGGCCGTGCGCGAAGTCGGCGGCGACCCGGTCGACCACGGACTGGGCGACGGGGTCACCACGTCTGGCCGCTTCGAAGAGTTGCTGAGGGCCGGTGGTGGTGTCGGCGAGGCCGCGAGGCGGGGTGGTGCCGGCCTGGCCGTAGGCGGCCAGGCCGAGGGTGCGGATCGCGTCGGCGCCGACGAGTGCTTCGAAGGCGCCCAGGCCGGCCGGGCCCGTCACTCCGTCGGTAGGGTGCTCGCGCTCCGTGGCGGGGGAGAGGTCGATGAAGCCGAGTTCCCCGGCCGCCGCCGACGAGCCGCGGTAGGGCTTGCCGTCGATGACGATGCCGGTGCCGATCCGTTCTCCCCAGTGCACCAGGACCAGGTTGTCGTCGTCCGCGATGCCCGTCGCGCGTTCCGCGAGGACGGCGAGGGTGACGTCGTTGTCGAGGTAGACGGGGCACTCGAGCCAGGCTTGAAGGGTCGGTGCGACCGACAAGCCGGCCCAGCCGGGGATGCTGGGGGCCTGGATGACCACGCCCCGCTCTCGGTCCACGATGCCAGGAGTACCCACGCAGGTGGCCCACAGGTCGGAGGTCTTCACTCCGGCGGCGCGCAGTGTTTTCAGTACGGTCTGCTGGGCGAGGGTGACGAGTTCGGTTCCGCGGGTGCCTGCGGGCACGTTCTCGCGGTGCAGGGCGGCGGGCCGGCCAGCGAGATCGCTGACGACGGCGAGGACCTTGTGCGGGCCTATGTCGATGCCGCAGACATGTCCGGCACGGGCCCGGAACCGGTACATGCGGGCGGGGCGGCCTACCTGGCGGGTGCTCTCGTCCTCGCTGTCTAGTTCTTCGACGAGTCCGCTCCCGGTTAGATCGGAGAGCGCCCGGGTTACCGCCGGGCGCGACAGACCGGTCGTCACTGCGATTTCTGACACCCGGCGCAGGTCGGTGCCGGCAGCCCGCAGCGCTGCCAGCACGGCCGCGCCGTTCATCCGGCGCAGTACGTGCGGCCCGCGGGCCGCCTCGGCCACCACCACAACACTCGTCCCCTCGTCCGGGCCATCTGCGTGGCCCCGCCCACCAGGGTATCGAAGGTCGTTTTGATGCGAGCGTCCGACCGGGATCCCGTTGCTGGATCACTGGGGTTCTGAGCACCGGTCAGGACGCTGTTGTCGTGCTTTTCGTCGTCAACCGGTGGGTGGAGGGGGCGACGGGTCCGCTATGGGCGGGGCCGGTCCGGGTGAGGCTGCCGGGTCCGGTCGCGGTGGCCGCCGAGCGCGTCCTGGACGTAAACGGCGTGCCCTGCCGCCCAGGAGCACGAGCGAGCCCGCAGGCGCCGTCCGACGGTGAAGTCCCGGAGCTCCGGGGTCGGACGACGCCTGCGGGCGCGGGGCCTCAGGACGGCTTGGTCCAGTTCTGAGCCGTGCTCTTGTTGCACTCCCAGAGCTGGAGACGCGTGCCGTTGGCGGTAGAGCCCTTTGTCGCGTCCAGGCACAGCCCCGACACGGGGTTGATGAGAGAGCCGTTCGGCCCGCTCGTCCAGATCTGGGCAGGGACCAGCGGACTCTGGCACTCGTAGAGCTGGACGACGGTTCCCTGCGTGGTGCGGCCGCCCTTCGCGTCCATGCACTTGCCGTAGGCGCGGATGCTGCCGTCCGTGTCCAGCGACCAGATCTGGGCCCCGCTGTCGTTGCAGTCCCACAACTGGACGGCGGTGCCGTTGAGCGCATTCGCCCCGGCCACGTCCACACACTTGCCGCCCTTGCCAGTGATCGGGCCCAGGGGCCCGGCCGGTGGTAGCGAGTTGTTGATCGCGGTGGCCAGGTCGATCGGGTCACCGGTGACCTTCACGGCGTACTTGGCCCTCTCGGTTGCCTTCGCCACGGGGTCCGTGAGGGTGGAGGGCTTGGTGGTCCACATGGTGTCGAAGGTGAACCAGTTGGGGTCCGGCGGTGTGCCGGTGTTGTTCTGCAGCGCGTCCTGCAGGCCCTTGAAGTACGTCGACCAGCGCTTGGCGTGTACCTCGGAGACCAGTCCCGCCAACTCGCGGTTGCCGTAGTCGTGGAGCTTTTCGTCCTGCTGGGCGGTGCTGCCCCAGGTGGTGAGGATGGAGCGCTGCTCGACCTCGAGACGGTCCTTCTCCCCTTCAGTGGTCCCTGCCGCTCGTGCTTGGGCGAGCAGGGGGCCGAGGAGGAAGTTTTCGTCACTGGCGAGGAGGGCGTCGAGTTTCTTCTCGTCGTCGTTCCACTCGGCGGTCAGTGATTTGAACGCTTCGAGGTCCTTCTTCAGGTAGGCGTCGTTGATCCGGGGGAGCAGCACTCGGCTCCGGTTCGTGAGTGCCTGCCGGGCCGTGTTGACGAGGTCGTAGCGGTAGGCCGTGCTGTTCTGCAGGGCGGGTGCGACCTGAAGGAGCTCGGCGAGCGCGCGTTGCACGGTGGCGGCGTTGTACCGCATGTCCGTTGGGCTGAAGGGAGCGGCCTTCTTCACGGTGAGGCCCGGTCGGGCCGAGAACAGGCTGTCCTGCGGCTCGTCCCAACTATTGGCCTTGTCCGTTGCGACACCGGTGGGCGTGCCGTACGGTCCGCGGCGCAGCCACTGCCAGGCCGCCGTGGCGTGGCTGTCGTAGCCGCCGTAGCGGCGGGTGGCGTAGTCACTGAACCAGTCGGTCTGCTTGATCTCCGCGGCTGTCTGGCCGGCCGGCGTGGAGGTCCAGGCCAGATTGGTGAACAGCTCGAACGCCGCCGGGTCGCCGCCCGTGGCTTCCGGCAGGTAGGCGATGCCCCGCAGCTTGTTGTTGGGCTTGGTGAGCAGGGAGTGGAAGTAGGCCGTCCACACGTTGGTGTTCGCGCCGATCGTGGTGTGGCCGCCGAAGTTGTGGATGGTGCCGAAGGCGTAGGGTGTGTTCTGCCAGCCCGACTCACGGTCGAAGTCGCGCATGCGGTCGGAGTACCCGTCCACGATCAGCGCGCTGTTGTCCTTGTCGGCGATGCCGTTCAGCACCTGGGTCGTCGGATTGTCGCCCCAGCCGAGAATCACCCATGTCGCGCCGTTGTGTGCGGCCCAGAGCCCTCTCTGTACGGACGCGGCAGCCTTCGTCACGTCTACGTTCCCGGCCTGGCCGCCCTCGTGCAGCATGTCCATCTTGTACATGGTGGAGTTGCCGAACTGCTGCGCCTGGATGCGGTAGTAGTCAGCGGCTACCGTGGGGAACAACGGGTCATTCGGGTCAAGCCAGCCGGGCCTTGGGCTGCCGTCCCACTTACCCTGGTCGATGACGTTCGCGCCCTTGTTCTGCTCCTTGCCGGCGAAGTCGGCCGGCACGGTACCGATGAAGCCCGGAAGTACCGGGGTCATGTCGAGCGAGCGCAGGAGGTTGCAGATGTCGCGGCCCTCGTCCGCCCGGTTCTGGAGCAGCTGTGCGGATTCGGGCCCGCCGGTGCCGGTCAGGTTCTGCAGGAGCCACCAGGGCTGGTGGGCAGGGCCGGGAATCCAGTCCAGCAGTTCCTGCGACGTGTAGCCGCGGTTCTGGAGCATCTCGTAGTAGGGGTACTCGGCTCCGGTCTGCACGAAGACCTCGTTGATGCCGTGCAGGGCGAGCAGGTCGATTTCGTGCTGGTAGTCGGCGAAGGTGCGGTTGGGGCCGGAGTAGCCCGCGTCGGTGTCGTTGAGCGCATAACGATGCGGAACGACGGCGGATACGGTGGTGGGGGTGCCGACGGCGGGGAGTGTCGTGGGGAGCTTCGCGAGGCTGTCCCCGGGCCAGCCGATGTCGACCTTGGCCACGTGTTCCAGGTACCAGCCGACGCCGGCGAGCAGGTTGCGTTGATTGGCGCCCTGCACGGTGATCGCCCCGGCGGTGCCCGAGACGGTGAAGGAGTTATCGTCCGACCGGGGCGCGAAGGTGAACTGCGCCACGGTCGCCGCCGGTAGCAGTCGTTTGAGCGAGGCGATGGCGGGGGCTGCGTCGAATTCCTCGGTGGCCGTCGGACCGGGTGTCGGCGCTTCGACGGCACTTGCGACAGGACTCACCATCGACGTACCCACGACGGTGAGGACGGCGGTGAGGGTGGCAGCGACACCGACTGCGAGGCGGCGTCTTGGATGGGGAGACATCTGACGTCCAATCTGTTGCTTTCGAAGCGTTCGTTAGTATTAAGCGGGCGAGATCGGCTCGTGCAGAAGTACGGCCCACGTAACGTTCCCGATCCTGTGTCATGGGTGCACCCCGGCTCCGCGATCTGCCACGGCGCTCGGGGAGGTGAACCGAGGTACGCCGGGTGGCTGGTCGGAGATCCAACCGGTGCTTGGTCGGAGGAAGCCGGCCGATATTGGCATCGCGTAGTGTGCCCCACCGGCGTTTCCCCAGGACCGGTAAGGCTCGGCGTTTTTCGTTCAGGATTGGCGGGCTTCGCACGAGCCGGGTTCCGAGGGCGTACCCGGGAAGGTAATCGGCCACGGGTGGTGGCTTGCGAGGCTGCGACGTTCGCTTGAGTAAGGAGTGAAGCGCAGGGCGAAGGTGTACGTCAAGCGTCGTGCCAGTGTGGTCTAGGCCTATTGGATTAAACCAATCTTGATTTGGCCAAGCTGTGATCAACGCGCCCGAGCCGAGTCATCCCCGGCTCTGATGGGCCACGCGTCCGAGCCGGTCCTGCTCCAGGTGGGGGAGTTGCCGGCGCCACCCGAGTAGGACACGGTCTTAAGAGCTCGTAACACGATCTTGTGAATCGGTGCAGGTCGGCCGTAACCGGTACGACGATTGAGCTGTTCGTGATGGCGTGAGCACCAAGCCGTGGGCCGTGGATGACGAGTTGTGGGCGATGATCGAGCCGGTCCTGCCGGCCTGGCCCGAGCGGTCACCGGGACCGAAGCCCGTGTCGGACCGGCTCTGCCTGCAGGGCATCCTCTTCGTTCTCCACACCGGGATCCCGTGGCAGCAGCTGCCCCTGGAGCTGGGCTTCGGCTCCGGCCAGACATGCTGGCGGCGCCTGGAGCGCTGGCAGGAGGCCGGCGTCTTCGACCTGCTGCACCGGATACTGCTCGCCGAGCTCAACGCGGCCGGCGAACTGGACTGGAGCCGCGCGTGCGTGGACGCCTCCCACGTACGCGCGAAAAAAGGGGAGCCGCGACGGGCCCGTCGCCGGTCGACCGCCGCAAGACGGGCAGCAAACACCACCTGATCTGTGACGGCGGTGGCACCCCGCTCCACGTGATCACCACCGCGGCCAACGTGAACGACGTCACCCAGACCCTCGCCCTGGTGGACGGAGTACCGCCGGTGGCCGGCCGGGTCGGCCATCCCCGCAAGCGCCCCGACGCCCTCCTCGGCGACAAGGGCTACGACAGCAACCCCAACCGGCGCGAACTGCGCAGACGCGGGATCCTGCCGGTCATCTCCCGCAAGGGGCAGCCCGACATCAAGGGACTTGGCAAGCTCCGCTACGTGGTGGAGCAGACCTTCGCCCTGCTCCACCAGTTCAAGCGACTGGCCATCCGCTGGGAACGACGCCTCGACCTTCACAACGGCCTCGTCTCCCTGGCCTGCTCACTGATCTGCTGGCGCCGCCTCAAGAAGGCTGCCCCGTGATCGTGTTACGAGCTCTAAGGAGCGGCCCGGATGTCCTTAGGTCGGCCCGCAGGTCCGGCATCCCTCAGCGGCGGCGCGAGGAGTCGCGGACGATCACGGTGCAAGGCACCACCACATTGCGCGGCGGATCCCCGCCGAGAACGTCGATCAGCATCGCGACGGACGCGGCGCCCAGGCGTTGGGCATCCAGGCTGAGTGCGGTCAGTGGCATGTGCCAGTGTCCGGAGTCCTCGGATCGGTCGCTCTCGCGCATCACGCTGATCATCAGGTCGGCGGGTATGTCCAGACCCAGTTGGCGTGCCGCGGTCAGCAGGGCCTGGCCGTAGGTCTCGTTGAGACCGTGCACCGCGTCCGGGCGCTCCGAGCGGGACAGCAGCCGTAGCGCCGCCTCCACTGGGTCCTCCGCGGCGGCCGGGATCTCGATGACCGCCGGTTGCCCCTCCGCGGCGCACCACCTTCGGTAGTGGCGCTCGGAGTCCTGGGTGTACGCGTCGAGCTCCGGCCCTGAGAGCAGGCCGATTCGGGTGGCGCCTGCGTCGCGCAGATGGCCGAGAACCTCGGTCATTCCGCGTTCCAAGTCGCTCTCCACAGTGGGTACGTCGTCATACTCCGGATCGATGGGGCGGCCGTCGGTGACCACCGGCAGCCCTCGGCGGGCGCAGTCGGCGAGCAATGGGTCCTCCCGTACCGGGTCGACGATGATCAGACCGTCCAGAGGGACCCGGGTCCATAGCCCGGAGGCCGGGTCGCCCGGTACGACGACGAGCGCGTAGTCGCGCTCGACCGCGGCCATGGTGGCGCCGGCCGAGAACGCCGCGTAGTAGGGGCGGTAGGTGCTGGTCCACGGGCGGTTCGACATGTGGCCGACGGCAAGTCCGAGGATGCCGGTGCGTCCGGTCACCAGGCCCTGGGCGACGGGGTCGGGGCGGTAGCCAAGTTCTTCGGCGGCCCGACGCACTCGCTCGCGGGTGGCCGCGGCGATCTGGCCCTTGCCTCGCAGGGCATGGGACACGGTGGTGATGGACAGCCCGGTGGCCTGCGCCACGTCGCGGATTCCGGTCCGGCGACCCGTCGCTCCGGCCCGCATCGATTTCCCGCTGGTCATGAGTCGGTCGCCCCTCCTGTCATCCGCCGTGCGGCCCAGCGCCGGAGACCGAGCCTCCCAGCTCTGGGCGCCAAAAACGTTTTTCTTCAATGGAGTCGAAGGCCTTGACGTGCCCAAAACGTTTTGGGCACTATAACGCACCACCACCCCCCAGGCACTTCTCCAAGGATCTCCATGCGCAACATCCAGACATTCGCCGTTCCCGTGGCCACCACCGTGATGCTGGCGGCCCTCACCGCGTGTGGTAGCTCCGTGGCCGGCATCGGTGACGCAACCACCCACACCACCGACTCCAAGGGATCCCGCGTCTACGGCAAGTGCGAGGTGACCGGCACCCGTGGCTCGATCCACCTCACGACCGTCCAGAAGGACACCCTCACCGTGGTCGGCGACCTCCCCAGCCCCGGCTGGTGGAACGGCGACACCGTGGCGCAGATCGCAGGCGGCTTCGAGTACTGCATGGCGGCCAACCTCGCCTACCGGGCCGGCCTGCCCAAGCTCACAGTGCGCAACGTGTCCTTCGACGCCCTCGTCGCGGGCAAGGCCCAGGACTTCGACATCGCGCTCGCCGAGATCTCCATCACCGACGCCCGCCGCAAGGTGGTCGACTTCTCAGCCCCCTACTTCTCCTCCAACATCGGCGTCCTCGTGCCGTCGGACTCCAAGGCCACCGACACGAACATCGCCGACCTGCGACTCGGAGTGAAGCAGGGCACAACCGGCGCCGACTTCGTCCGGGACCACCTTCACCCCAAGGACCAACCGAAGGTCTTCAAGGGTGATGTCGAACTCCAGGCAGCCCTCCAGGCACACCAGATCGACGCCGCGCTCACCGACGTCGCCATCGTGCTCGGCCAAGCCCAGCAGTCCAAGGGCAAGCTCCAGGTCATCGGGCAGTACGACACCGGCGAGTCCTACGGAGCGCTCTACCCCAAGGACAGCAAGAACGCCTCCGCCTTCGACGGGGCCATCGACTCGATGAAGCAGGACGGCACGCTCGACAAGCTCTCCTCCACCTACTTGGCCGAGGCCTTCGGCGGAGACCCGTCGACCGTCCCGGTGTGGAGCGCGAAGTGATAGACGCCTCCACTGCGTCGGTCACCGACGGCAACAGGCCGACGGCGGCCGCCCCACCGCGGCCGGCCCTGCCACTCGCGACCGCCGCGGTGGCGGCCGTCGCCGCCACCGTGACGCTGACCGCCGCCACCGCCTGGTCCGTGAGCGACATCCTGCCCGGCTCCGGCCTACCCGCGGCCACAGGCGCCGCAGTCGTGACCGCCGCCGTGCTCACCCTGCTACGGCCGGCCCTACGGGCGGTGCGTTCGGGCCGTACAGCCACCGCAGCCTGGTCCAGGGGCCGGCGAGCGGACGCCCGGCGAGCTGCGTCCGAGGCCCGTGAGGACGCCCGGACCGTACTGGGCTGGTGTCTGTCCGCACTCGTGCTGCTGGGGTCGGTCTGGTTCCTGTTCGCCAACGACCGGGCCGTACAGCGCACCTTCTTCGACGGCGAAGTGATGGGAGTCAGCTTCTCGGACATCACCCTAGCCTTCGGCACCAACCTCTTCATCGCCGTCATCGCCCAGATCCTGATCCTCCTGTGGGGACTCGCCCTCGCCCTCGCCCGGATGGCGCCGGGCCGAGCCGGCCGCCCGCTAAGGCTGCTGGCCACCACGTACATCGATGCCTTCCGTGCCGTACCGGCGATCATCATCATCTATCTGATCGGCTTCGGACTGCCCCTCGCCGAGGTACCGTTCCTCAGCTCGCTCAGTCCGATCTGGTTCGCGATCCTCGCGCTCACCCTCACCTACAGCGCGTACGTCGCCGAGGTGTTCCGGGCCGGCATCGAGTCCATCGCGCCCGGCCAGAGCGCGGCGGCACGCTCCCTCGGCCTCTCGCAAAGCGCGACGCTGCGCCATGTCGTGCTGCCGCAGGCCGTCCGACGCGTCGTACCGCCGCTGCTCAACGACTTCATCAGCCTGCAGAAGGACACCGCGCTGGTAAATGTCATCGGCACCATCGACGCTTTCAACCAGTCGAAGATCTTCGCGTCCAACCACTTCAACCTGTCCTCGGTGACCGTGGTCGCCGTGCTCTTCGTCCTCATCACCATCCCGCAGGCCCGATTGGTCGACCGCCTGGTCATCCGTGAGCAGCGCCGCGGCAAGGGAGCCTGACATGGCCTTCATCGAGATCGACACGGTCCACAAGAATTACGGGGACACTCCCGTACTGCGCGGCATCAACCTGAACGTCGAACGGCACCAGGTAGTGACGCTGATCGGCGCTTCCGGCAGCGGCAAGTCCACCCTCCTGCGGTGCGTCAACGGCCTCGAGGAGATCAGCGGTGGCGAGATCAGAGTCGACGGCGATGTCACCTCCGGCCGCGGCACCGACGCGGACCGGCTGCGCCGCGACGTTGGCATGGTCTTCCAGCACTTCAACCTCTTCCCGCACATGACCGTGCTGCGCAATGTCGCCCTCGCGCCGACACGGGTGTACGGAGTACCGCGCCCCGAGGCAGAGGAACAGGCCCGTGTCTTGCTCAAGCGAGTCGGCCTTGGGGACAAGACCAATTGCATGCCTGAGAGGCTCTCCGGCGGACAGCAGCAGCGGGTGGCCATCGTGCGCGCCCTGGCCACTGGCCCCCGCGCCCTGCTGCTCGACGAGATCACCTCGGCCCTCGACCCCGAACTCGTCGCCGAAGTGCTGGCCATCGTCCGTGAGCTGGCCGAAGGAGGCATGACCATGCTGCTGGCCACACACGAGATGGGTTTTGCCCGGGAGGTGTCGAACAAGGTGTGCTTCCTGCACCAGGGAGTGCTGCTAGAGGAGGGCCCACCGGAGCAGATCTTCGGCGATCCGCAGCAGGAGCGCACCCGCGCCTTCCTGCGCCGCATCGTCGAGGCGGGGCGCCTTTGACCTGAATCCGCAGTCCACACCTAGATGGGTGGCAGCGGTGTTTGCTGATGGGAACCGAGGCCCGGCTGCTGCGCCATGACGGGATCCGGGCCGTCGCCCGGGCGGCCCGCGCCAGCGAGACCACGTTCCCGGTGTGGACGGGCTGGAGTCCGGGGCGGAGCCGTGGGGTCGGGTGCGCCGGCCCGGCGGCGGGCGCAAGTACGCTCCCGAGGTGGACCCGGGACTACTGACGGCCCTGCTCGGCCTGGTCGAGCCGGCGGGTCTGCTCCGACGAGATCGTAGAGTTGGGGAGTTCGGTGGCGATCGGCCTCTCGACGACCCTGTTCCTGCCGACGAGTAGGGCGGCTCTGCCCTGCGCGTGGTGCAATTCCCAGAACGTCGCGACGGAGACGAGGTCGATGTCGTCGCGCCTGAGAAGTGCAGGTAGGACTCGGCGGTGCCGCCGTAAGTGGGCGGGCGCGGTTTACCGCTCCGTTCGAGTCTGGTCGGCCCGGGACGTTCGGAGCGGATGTCGCGGACCGCGGTGAAGACGCAACCGGGAACGGCGGCCCCGTCGGCTGTCATGGCCCGACGCGATTGCCGAGCCCGATGACGCCTGTACGGACGGCAGGGCGGGGTGCGAACGGCACGCCGATCATGGTGGTCTGGCCCGGTTTACGCCTTGGGGAGGGGTCGATGGTACCGCTGATCGGAACGGGCCCCGGCCGCCACTACCCCTGCCACGGCCCCTCTCAGCACCTTGCGACGTGACACTGATGAATGCTCAAACATGCGATATGACTCCTTGCATGAAAAGGCATCACCGATAGTCACTACTGTCAGGCACGTACGACGGCTTGTCCATATATGCGGAAATAGATCTATTTTCAAGCATATTGAAGCAAACTGGCGCGAATTTCTGCGCGCTTGCAGGGGGTCGTCGGGCGAGAAGGCGTCCGCCCGACCCTTGACTCCCCGCATCCGGAGCCCTCACTCTGTCGTGCAAGCGCTCGAAGATGCAGTATTTGCCTAGTTTCATGCAAAATTAGTCACGAGAGGGCATCCCCCGCATGATCAAGAGCAACGGTGCGCACAGAGCACTCCCCATACTGCTGAGCGCGACCCTCCTCCTGGCCGGCGCCGCGCTCAGCGCTCCGCCGGCATCGGCCAACGATGGCGTTTCCCAGGCCGCCGCCAACTACGCCGCCTCAGCCACCCCGAACGGGGCCATCGCCGCTGTTCCGCCCATGGGCTACAACAACTGGGCTCGGAGCCAGTGCTACGCCCAAGCCCCGCTGGACGGCTCGAACGCGCTCGGTTACTCCTTCCAGCAGTACATGATGGACAACGCCAAGGGCTTGTCCGACGCCGGACTCATCGCGGCCGGTTACAAGACCGTCACCGTCGACGACTGCTGGATGTACCGGGACAGCACCGGCAAACTGCGCGGCGCCCTCAACTGGGGCGGCGCCACCGACGTGCGCAACCCTGCCAAGCAGCCCGGCTTCGACGCCGACCTGACCACCTACGGCGACTACCTGCACAGCCTGGGTGCCAAGTTCGGCATCTACAACACCCGCGGCACCAAGACCTGCAGCATCGCCGCCGAGACGGCCCCCAACCAGCCCAACGGCAGCTGGGGGTACGAGCAGATCGACGCGGACTCCTATGTCGCCTGGGGCGTCGAGGCCTTCAAGTACGACAACTGCGGCACCGTCGGACTCACCTTCGATGCCAAGACGCTCACAGCGAAGATGGCCAACGCGCTCAAGACCGCCGTCGCCAAGGCCAACGCCGCCGGCAAGCCGGCCCCGAACGTCCTGTTCAACATCTCCGCCCCCGCCGGCATGGGCAACAGCTCCGTGAAGTTCGCCGAGATGAACTGGGTCCGCGACCTGGGCCAGCAGTGGCGAATCGGCCCCGACATCTACAACTACAAGGCCGCCACGGATCCCTGGGACCAGAAGATCAGCGGCTACAACTGGGGCGTCTACCAGACCGTCGACTTCTCGCTCGAACTCAGCCGCTACCAGGGCCCGGGCAACTGGAACGACCCCGACATGCTGCTCATCGGCGACAACGGCATGACCACCGCCGAGGAGCGCAGCCAAATGTCGCTGTTCTCCGCGATGGCGGCCCCCCTGGTCATCTCCACCGACGCCCGCAAGTTCTCCCCCGCCTACATCGCCGCCCACCCGGCGGAGGCCGCACACCTCAACGCCTCGGTCGAGATCCTCAAGAACCCCGAGGTGATCGCCGTCGACCAGGACCCGCTGGGCGCCGGCGGCTACCGCGTCTCGGGCGGCGGACGCAACAGCACTACCGGGGTTTCGATCTCCGACAGCGGCGTCGACGTCGTCGTCAAGCCGCTGGCCGACGGAGGTCGCGCGGTGGTCGTGCTCAACAAGGGATCCGCGTCGACGACCCAGACCCTCGACCTGAAGTCCCTGGGCTTCAACGCCGCTGGCTGCACCTACGACGTGCGCGACCTGTGGGCCCACACCAGCAGCGCTTTGACCGGGACCGTGGCGCTCACCATCGCCCCCCACGACAGCGCCATGCTCAGGGTCACTGCCCAGAACGGCTGCGGGAGCACCACAGCCCGCGGTCAGATCACGGCCTCCCGCAACACATGGGACGGCGCCTCGCTCTGCCTGGACAACTTCCACTCCCGAACGGGGGCGACCAGCGCCGTCATCCTCTACCAGTGCACCAGTGCTGCGAACCAGCAGTGGCAGATGAACACCGACGGCAGCATCAAGCTCCTTCAAGCCGACGCCGGAGACTTCTGCCTCACGGCGCAGAGCGGCACCAGCACCAGCGTCGTCAACGCCGCGTCCGGTCAGTGGGTCGGTGTCGCCCCCTGCGGCTCCGCACCCGAGCGGCAGACCTGGACCTACAACCGCGACGGCAACCTGAAGCTCGCCGGCACCACCAAGTGCCTTGACGTTTACAAGGGCACCACGACCACCCCTGGCACCCCCGTCGGCCTCTACGCCTGCGGGGCCGCACCCAACAACATCTACGTCCACCAGACCTGGGCCGCCCCCTACAGCACGCCGCCCGGGTCCTGACCCACGGTCGGCCTTCCGCGACGACCGCACCCGTCGCGGAAGGCATCCGTAGCTTGTTGAGTTAGCGGTCCGGGGTTCTCCGATCCCGGGCCGCCCTTCTGCGTGGGGGTCTGGGTGGCGGCATCCACCGTTGCGGTGGGCCCCAGCTTCCTCGGCTGCAGGTGGCAGCACGGAATCTCTGGATCCTCTTGACAAAGCGGACGACGCCAAACATATTTAGGAACCATTCGTTATAAATGACTCTGGGGTTCCTCGGGCGCCCTCAGCCTCAGTCCTGCCGTACGCAGGCAGGTCCAGCAGGACCACAACGTGAGGCCCCGAGAGCGGGGGAGGGCCAGCGCCGGCCACTGGCACCGCTTCCGATACCTGCCGTGCGACGGCCTCCGGGCTGACGAAGAATGCCATTTTCCAACAGGAGGCATGTCGATGAAGCTGATCAGGAAGTGCTGGGCTGTTGCTCTGGTAGCCGGCTTCGTGGGAACCATGGAGCCGGCGGTGGCCGCGACGGCCGTCACGGGAACGGGGACGCTGCCGAGCTACCTCCAGGTGGTCGCGCACCAGGACGACGATCTGCTGTTCATGAACCCCGATCTGCAGAACGCGATCAACGCCGGAGGCGGAAGAACGCTGACGACGGTCTACCTCACGGCAGGGGAGGGCAGCTATGCTCCCGCCCCTGCGACCGCCCCCGGCGTTACGACCGCCGTTCCCAAGGACTGCCAGGACTCCGTCCTGAAGCGGGAGGAGTACGCCTACTGTCGGGCGGAAGGGGCGCGCCAGGCATGGCTCAGGATGTTGGGCGCTCCCGCTGGAACCTCGTGGAGCCGCTCCGCGCTGAGCGTGTCGCTGGGTGGCGGCTCCCGGCAGGTCGAGGTGGACACTGTCGTCGGTGCCAACGGGGTCACGGCCAACTTGGTGTTCGTCAACCTTCCCGATGACGGAGACGGCAGCTCAACCACGAAGGCGAACCCGGCTGACACGACCTCGGCGAACCACTCGCTGCAGCGCTTGTGGAACGACGGCAGCACCCGCGCCACGGTCGTGCCGGCCGGCAGCATGGTGGCCGCCAGTCAGACCTACTCGCGGAGTGACCTGGTGGGCCTGTTGAGCGGCCTGCTACGGGAGTTCAAGCCCACGGTGGTGAGGACACAGGACCCGGCCCCCGACGCCCGCCTCCGGTACTGGGAGTATCCCTTGGGGGATCACCCGGACCATGTGGTCGCCGCTCTTGCCGCCGGCGAGGCGTTGAAGGCGGGCGGGCTCGGGTCGCGGGTTCAGATCGTGCAGTACCGCGACTACAACACGCTCTTCAGCGAGGCGGACCTTTCCCCGGCCGCCAGCGCGGCGAAGAAGGCTGCGTGGAATGCCTACACGCCGTTCGACAATTCCTCCGACATCAAGTACGACGCCGCCTATCCCGCATGGAATGCGCGGCAGTTCCCGCGGTTCTGGCGGGGGACCAACTGGGTCGGGCGCAATCAGGACGGCACGCTGCAGGCGTTCTCGGTGCAGGGCGGCGGGCTGCTGAGCTGGTCGGAATCCCCGGACGGCACCTGGTCCGGCCCGAACTGGACCACCGACCCGGGCTTCGCCCTCGCACCGGGCGTGTCGGTCACGCGAAACGCCGACGGCCGACTCCTCGTATCAGCCCTACGCATCGAGACTGGTGAAATCACCACCCTGTCGCAGGCTTCACCCAACGGTGGGTGGGAGGACCACTGGGTGTCGCTGGGGCGGCCGAGCACAGCGTCCGGTCCGACCGGGCAGCCGGTGACGGCCGCCAACAAGGACGGGCGGGTCCAGATCTTCGTGAAGAACGCCACCGGTGGCGTCAGCACCATCGGCCAGACCACGCCCGGCGGAACGTTCTCCAGCTGGTCCACCGTTGACACCGGCACCGGCGTGCAGGACGGGCTGGCGGCGGCGACGGACTCCGCGGGCCGGATCCAGCTGTTCGCCTACAGCTACACGAACCCGCAGTTCACGGGGACTCCGACGGTGACGGGCTCGATTCTGAACTGGCGGCAGGACGCTCAGAACAGCACGGCATTCACCAGGCAGGCCTTCGCCTTCAGGGAGCCGGCGGGTCCTCCCACGGTCGCCAAGAACGCGGATGGCCGACTCGACGTCTTCTACCGTACGACGGCCGTTCCCGCGACGGGGTCTGTCCCGGCAGCTGATGCAGGGAGCGTGGAACACACCTGGCAGAGGGTGGACGGTTCATGGTCCGCAACAACACAGGGGCTGGCCGGCGACGGTGGAATCGGCCCGGTCGCCGCGGTGAGTGCTCCGAACCAGGACACCGTGTCCACCGGGGACGGCCGCATTACGTTGTTTGAGCACAATGCCGGCGGCAGCGTCAGTACACAGAAGCAGTCGACCCCCAACGGGGGCTATGGGGCGTGGTCCGACAGAAACGGCTTCCTCGTCGGCGAGCCGGCAGCGGCCACCGACCGAACCGGGCGCGTTCTCGTGTTCGCGGTCGGGGACGACGGAAGGCTCCAGATCATGAAGCAGCAGACGCCGGGTGCCAGCCAGCTGTTCAGTGCCTGGGCCCCGGTGGTGGAGGGCTGATCCGTGCCTGCGGTCGGGGCGCGTCCACCCCCCAACCCCAGGCACAGGGAAGGGGATCACGCCCTTCATTAATAACGGACAGTTGGTTACTGTTAGAGTGCGCTCGGTCGGGTCAGCCGATCGGGCGCATCCGTATGTACAGCTGAAGGTATGGTGGACGAACAATGGCTGGTCCTGCTGCGGCACGTGGCCCGCATGTTCTGCGCCGGATAAACGGCGAGGCGGTTCTGTCTGCCCTGCGGGCTGCGGAGCTGGACGCCTGTCGGGTCTCGGATCTGAGTGCGGTGACCGGGCTGTCCCGGCCGGCGGTCACGCGGGCGTTGGCCGATCTTTGCGAGACGGGCCTGGTGGAGGACATCGCGGCGGATCCTGCCGATGAACAGGACGGCCGCCCCCTGGGTCGGCCCGCGCGTCTGGCTCGGTTTCGGTCGGAGGCGGGCCACGTCTGTGGTGTCGACATCGGTCCGCACAAGGTCCTGGTGATCGTTGCCGACCTCAAGGGCCGGGCGGTCGCCAGCTACCGGACGGCGGTTCCGCCCCACACCCGCGGAGCCGATCTTGTCGTCATCGCCGAGTGGGCCGTCGCCGAGGCGCTGAAGCGAGCGCGGCTGAGTGACTCCGACCTGTGGGCCGTCTGTGTAGGCACACCGGGGATCGTCGACCGTGGGAGCGGCACGGTCCTGAAGGCGCCGAGCATTCCGGGGTGGGCGGGCCTGTCGATCATTCCCGAACTAGCTGAGCGCTTCGGGTGCCCGGTTCTGCTAGAAAACGACGTCACTCTCGCCGTCCTCGCCGAGCTGGCCGCGGGTGACTCCAATGAGGGGGGCGAGAGTCTGGTGCTGGTCCAGTGGGGGCAGCGCATCGGCACCGGCATCGTTATCGACGGCAAGCCGTACCGCGGGGCGTCGGCGGCCGCCGGCGAACTTGGCTTCATCGACCTCGATCCGGCCGGACACGGCGGGGTCGAGGCGCTGTCGGATGCGCCGGACGGCATGGGTGCCTTCGAACGGCTGGTGGGTGCCTCCACCTTCCAGCAGGTGGCGCTCGCCGCCTACGCGAGTGCGGCGGTGGAGGCGCCTTCCGGGTTGGAGACGGACGAGGAGGGGCTCGCGGTGCTTTTCGCGGCGGCCAAGTGCGGTGACCCTATCGCGACGGCCGTGGTCGACAAGGTTGCCGGCCTGTTCGCCCGGGGCTTGGCGCTGCTCCTGCTACTGCTGGACCCGGGGCGTGTGGTCATCGGGGGTGGCCTGTCCATCGCCGGTGAGACCCTCCTCGGGCCCGTGCGCCGTCATCTGGAGAACCAACTTCTGGTGCCCACTGAGGTGGTGGCATCCGAGCTGGGGGAGCGGGGCGTGGCCCTGGGCGCGGTGCGCGCAGCCTTGGACGCTGTCGAGCCCCGGATCGCTTTGAGCGAGCGGGCATGAGGCCGGCCCGCACCCTCGGCTGAGAGTACGGGCCGGCACTCAGGAGGTTCGAGTCAGCTGGGCAGCGTCCAGCGCTGGGCCGCGTTGGTGGCGTTGCAGACGGCGATCTCCAGTCCGGTGCCGACGTCGGTCTTGCCTGCGACAGTAGCCAGGCACAGGCCCGACTTGGTGTTCTTCAGGGTTCCGTCGGGGTTGCTGATCCAGTCCTGGGCCGGAGTGTTGTTGCACTGGTAGATCTGAACGACGGATCCGGCTGTGACGGCTCCGCCCCGGACATCCATGCAGCTGCCCTTCGCGCGGATGGTCTTGTCGGTGCTGGTGCCATTGATCGTACCGGCACCGGGCGTCCACGTTTGGGCGTCCGTGGTGTTGCAGGAGTACAGCTGCAACGCCTTGCCGTTCGTGGCATCGGCATTGGGGATGTCGACGCATCTGTTGGGGATGTTGGTGATCGGCCCGGAGAGGGCGACTGCCGGGAGGGTGTCGCTGATCTGCTTGGCCAGCGCGTACGGGTCGCCCACGGCGGTCGTGGGGTAGACGTTGGTCTTCCTGGCCCACTGGTCGTCGCCGGCGAAGGCATCGGCCGCGGTGGGGAGGATCGCCGCGGTGTTCGCGGCCAGTGCGGTGTCCAGGGCCTTGAAGTAGGCGGCCCAGCGCGGTGCGTAGAGGTCGCCGATCAGGCCGGACAGTTCACGGTTGCCGTAGTCGTGCAGTTCGCCGGCGTTGCTCTGATTCTCCGTGTTGCCCCAGGTGGTGAGGACGGAGCGGGCGTCGTACTCCAGCTGGGCCTTCTCCGCCGCAGTGGTGCCCCAGGCCTTGGCGTCCTCCAGCCACGGCCCTAGCAGGAAGTGGGAGTCGGAGGCGGTGAGCTTGTCCAGCAGGGCCAGGTCGTCTGCCCACTCCTTGACCAGGGCGCGGAAGGTCGTGAGGTTCTTGGCGTTGTAGGCGGTGTTGATCTGCGGCAGCAGCACGCGGGAGCGGTTCGTCAGCGCCTGGCGGGCGGTGTCCACGAGGTCGAACTTGTAGGCGTCGCTCGTGCGCAGGGTGCTGTCGACCTGGAGGAGTTCGGTCAGGGCCTTCTGAACGGTACCGGCGCTATAGCGCATGGCACTGGGGCTCCACGAAGCGGCCCTGTTGACCGTGAGGCCGGGTCGAGCGGTGAAGAGGCTGTCCTGCGGCTCCGCTGACGAGCCGGTCACCAGGCTGTACGGACCCTTGCGCAGCTGGTCCCAGGCCGCGGTGGCGTGCGGGTCGGTACCGCCGTAGCGGCGTGAGGCGTAGTCGGCGAACCATGCGCTCTGGTCGATCTTGGCCGGCTGCCAGGCGAGTTCGGTGAACAGGTCGAAGGAGGCGGGGTTGCCGCCGGTGCCCTCGGGGAGGTAGGCGATGCCCTTCAGGGCGCTGTTCGGCTTGTGGAGCCAGGTGTCGAAGCGCTCGATCCAGGTGCTGGTGGCCGCGCCGATGGTGGTGTGTCCGCCGAAGTTGTCGATCGCGCCGAAGGTGTAGGGGATGCCGCCCCAGGTGGTTTCGCGGTCGAGGTTGTTGTAGCGGTCGGAGAGGCCGTCGACGATGAGCATCCTGGTCTTGTCGAGGTTCTTGATCATGTCGGGCTTGGGGTTGTCCGTCCAGCCGAGGATGGCCCACGTCGCCTCGGGGTGTGCGGTGTTCAGGGCCTTCTGGATGGCGACACCGACCGCCGGTACGTCCATGCCGGTGGTATTGGCCCCTGCCTCGTGGATGGGGTCCATCTTGTACATCGCGCTGTCGCCGAACTTGTCCTTCTGGACGGCGTAGTAGGAGGCGGCGACCTGCCTGAAGAGGGGCGACGTGGGGTCGAGCCAGGCAGGCCGCTGGTAAGCCTGCCAGGTGCCCTGCGGGACGACGGTGGCGCTGGGGTTCTTCGTCTTGAAGTCCGTCGGGACGGTGCCGAAGTAGCCGGGCAGGACCGGGGTCATCTGGAGGGAGCGTAGGTAGTCGGCGATCTGCCGGCCCTCCGCCGCGCGGGCGTTGATCAGACTGTCGCTGACCGGGTTGTTCGTCGTGTTGGACATGTTCTGCAGCAGCCACCAGCCCTGGTGGGCGGGCTGTGGGATCCACTTCTGCAGGTCCTGCGCGGAGTAGCCGAAGTTCTGGAGCGCCTTGTAGTACGGGTACTCGGCGCCCATCTGGACGAAGACCTCGTTGACGCCGTGCAGCGCCAAGAGGTCGATCTCCCGCTGGTAGTCCTCGAAGGTGCGATAGGCGCCCGAGTACCCATCGTCGGTGTCGTTGAGTGCGTAACGGTGTGCTACGACCGCGGTGTTGGTGATAGTGCCGGGCACGGCCGGCAGGGTGGCGGGAAGCTTGCCGAGGCTGTCGCCGGGCCAGCCGACGTCGACCTTGGCGACGTGCTTGAGGTACCAGCCGGCGCCGGTGAGGAGGGTTGCCGGCGAGGTGCCCTCAATCCGGATCGCGCCGCTCGCGCCGGAGATCGAGAAGGAGTCACCGGCGGCAGTCTTGGCCACCGGTACCAAGGTGATCTGCTGGGCCTTCGTTTGCAGCAGGCGGGTGAGGCTGGCGGCCGCCGGAGCCGTGTCGAACGCTGGTGTGGCCGCGTGCGTGGGCCCGGTCACGGCCAGAACCGAGGCCGCCGCGAGGCAACTGCTCAGGAGCGTGGCGACCGAGGGCCGCAAGTGTCGTTTCATGGATTCCTCCCCTTAGTAACGAAGTGTTCGATACAATGGAGCTCTAGGTTTCGTCCTGTCAAGAGGGCGGAGCCTATCGTTGCGAGGCGCTGCGGTCGCCCGGCAGGGAACCCGGGCGGGCGACCGCAGGGGTGGGCCATCCGAGCGGCCACCGATCGGGTGACGGCCGGGCGGTTGTGCTGGGAGGAACGGCAGGACCCCCAGGCGGTGGAGCGAGACATCTATTCGCGTTAAGGGTCAAGCGACGACCGCCAGGACGAGCTTTCGACAGGAGGAGAAAGCAGTGCTCTCCCTGTAGGTCGGGCGGTTGGCCACCAACCGGCGACACAGCGGCTCGGAGGAACGGAACAACCTTCGCCTCGTGCCGTCCGAGTGCCGTCGCCAGCATCACGCAGGCGATGGCAAACGGACCACATCAACCTGCTGGCCGGCGAAGCCATGTGTCTTGCTCGAGCCCGATGCCGGAATGACCGGCACATCCGGTTCCGAGGGGGTCGGGTCATGCACTGTGAACGCTCCGGAGCTCAGTTCCCGAGGGGCTGGACAGCCCCGGTATGTCGGGATCGCTCTGCCGCCCACGCGATCCGGTGGCTCTCCAGGCTGGTGACCAGGTCGGAGAGGATGGGAGAGGGGTCGCCGGTGGCAATTGCGTCGAGGAAGGCGTCCATGAGGCCTTCGTCGCCGCCGTCGTGCCCACCGCTGCCCGCGTCACTTCCGGGGGTGCCCAGGACGAGTGTCTGTTCACTGCCGGTGACGAAGTCGGTGAGGACGGCCTTTACACCATCGCCCTCCAAGCATCCGTGCGTGCCGAAGATGCGGGTTCTGCGGTGCGTGAACGGCGTGAACGCGGTCATGGTGAACGACGCCGTCGCGCCGCCCTCGTACTGGAGGCTGACCACTTGATGGTCGACCACGTCGTTGTCGCAGGCGTAGACGCAACGCCCGTATGGCCCGTCCCGCAGCGCCTCCTCTACACCTTCGACTGTGCGGGCACCCGTAACGACGTCCAGTGGCCAGATTTCCCGCTCCGGGTCGCCGAGGCAGCCGAGGTAGAGGCGTTTGGCGGAGTACGGGCAGGTGGGCTCGACCGGACAGGTCAGGCAGTTCTCGGTAGCGGAGGCGGGACGGTTCTCAGGCCGGAAGTGCATGAGCCCGCCGAAGGATGACACCCGGCGGGCGGGCTTACCGATGATGTAGCCGATCCAGTCCAGGTCGTGGCAGGACTTGGCGAGGAGCATCGGGCTGGAGAGGTCCTCACGGCGCCAGTCGCCGCGCACGTAGGAGTGGGCTTGATGCCACCAGCCGACCGGCTCCAGGTGCTCGACGCTGACGATGTCGCCGAGCCTTCCTGCGTCGATGATCTCCTTCACGCCGATGGTAAAGGGGGTGTATCGCAGGACGTGGCACACCGAGAGCATGACTCCGGCCCGGCGGACGGCGTCGATCACGGCGCGGGCGTCCCGCTCGGTGGTGGCCATCGGCTTCTCGAGCAGCAGGTGGTAGCCGAGTTCCGCGAACCGTATGGCCGGCTCGGCGTGGTCGCGGTCCGGAGTCGCGATGATGACCGCGTCGGCCCGCGGTGGTCGCGCGGCCAGGTGCTGCCATTCGCTGACGAACTCGGCGTTCGGATGTGCCTTGCGCGCCTCGGCCGCGCGACGCGGATCGGGTTCCGCCACGGCCACCACCTCGGCGCGGCCGGTCGACGCGGCGTAGCGGGCATAGGCGCTGCCCCTGGCGCCGGCGCCGATAAGCATGAGGCGCAGGAGCCTGGTTGGGCTCGTCGGGTCAGGTACGGTGCTCATGGGTGGCAGGTCCTCGGCTGTGTTCTGTGGGCTTCGGGGGCGGTCGGGGAGGCTTCGGTCAGCCGTTGACGGCACCGACGAGAATGCCGGCGATGACGTGGCGCTGAAAGAAGAGAAACACGCAGACAACGGGCGCCATGACAATGAGGGTGGCGGCAGCGAGCAGGGGCACGTCGATGGTGTGGGCACCGACGAAGAATCCGAGCCCGACGGGAGCCGTTCGTCGGGCCGGGTTCTGGATGAGGATCAGGGCGAGCAAGAACTGGTTCCAGGACCACAGGAAGAAGAGCAGTCCGAGGGTGACGAGGGCGGGCCGGACGCAGGGAAGCAGGATCCGCCAGAGTGTGGTCCAGCTGCTGGCGCCGTCGACGGCGGCGGCCTCGACGAACTCCCTCGGTAGGGCGAGGAACTGCTCGCGCATCCAGAACGTGCCGAAGGGGGTGAAGAGACCGATGAGGGCCAAGACTACCGCGAGGGGGCTGTCGGTGACCCCGACAGCGCGAAAGTTGTAGTAGAGCGGGACGACTGCGGCTTCGTAAGGCAGGGCAAGCCCGAGGAGAAGGAAGGCGAAGAGGAAATTCCGGCCCACGAACCGCATGGTGGCGAAGGCGAATCCGGCGAGAACGGAGCAGAGGAGGGCGGCTGGGACGACCCCGAGCGCGATGAGGGCACTGTTGCGCAGCAGGTCGCCGAAGCCGGCGCTCGACCATGCCTGGGTGAAGCTCTCCAGCGTGGGTTCGGCTGGCCAACGAAGTCCCGACACGATGGTGCCCGGTGGATTGAGGGCGGCGAGGGTGATTCCCAGGAAGGGGATGACGACCGTGGCAGCGAAGACCACGATGACGGCCGGGCCCGCAAGGTGGTACGTGCGCCGCACAGTGGTTCGCGCTGTCGTCGCCGGAGTTGAGCTGCTCATGTGTGGGACCGGGTGAGTCGGCCGATGGTGAGGACCGCTGCGGAGATGATGGCGCTCAGCACGACGGCCAGCGCGCAGGCCGCCCCGACCCGTCCGTCGTTGAAGGCGAGCCTGTAGATGAGCACACCGGGAACGATGGTGGAATCACCGGGGCCGCCGCCAGTGGTGACGTAGACGACGTCGAAGCTTGCGAGGGCCGCGACGACTGTGACGGTTGTGGCAACGCCGATCTCCCGGCGCAGGCCGGGAAGGGTGACGGAGAGGAAGCCGCGGACCGGTCCGGCCCCGTCGATGCGGGCGGCCTCGTAGAGGTTCGTGTCGATCCGCTGGACGCCGGCGTGGAAGAGGACCAGGCACAGTCCGAACATGGCCCAGGTGCCGACGAGCCCGACGGCCACGTAGGCCCAGGTAAAGTCACCGAGCCAGGCCCTGGTGAGGCCGCCGAGGCCCACCGCCCGCAGAATCTGGTTGATGATGCCGGTGCTTCCGTACATTCCGCGCCAGGTCACACCGACGGCGACCAGTGGCACGACCTGGGGAAGAAAGAAGAGGGTCCGGCTCAGGGAATATCCGTGTCCGCGTCGAGTGCCCATGACACCGGCCAGGAGGAGGCCGACGCTGATGGGCAGGACGGAGTAGAAGACGACGAAGCCGAACGCGTGCAGCAGCGAAGCGGCGAGCACCGGGTCGAAGATCACGTCGTGGTAGTTCCCTAGTCCGTTCCACGTACCGGTGGCGATACCGTCCCAGGTGAAGAAGGACAGCCACACGGTCTGGAGCCAGGGCAGTGCGACAAAGGCGGTGAAGAAGGCTAGCGCGGGTGCCAGGTAGAGGTAGGCACGCCAGTCGGTGGGCCTATGCGGTCCCACGCGCAGGGTGCGGATGGGCGTCCGCACCCTCTCCGGCCGATTTCGACCGGGGCGGGGGCCCGTGGGTGCGGGGTGGTGCCGTCGCCAAGGAGGTGGTCGGTGACTTCTGCGGGCGGGAGTCACTGATGTGCCTTGTCCCAGTCGCTTTGCAGGGCGTCCAGGTACTGCTGCGAGTTGATTTTGCCGCCGATGAGCTTCTGGCTCTGGGAGGTGAGCGTGTCGATCATGGTGGCGCTGGTGTTGGCGAAGAAGTTGACCAGGCCGTTGTTCTTGCTGACCTCCCCCCAGGCGGTGACGATCTCGTTCATGACACCGACGCTGCTCCTGTTGACGGTCTCAGCGTGCGCCACGGGGAGGAAGCCCGTGTCCAGCTCGATCTGGGCGGCTTCCTCGGTGTTCATGAAGTCCAGGAACGCGGCCGCGACGTCAGGGTTCTTGGCCTTGGCGGGGATCCCGTAGGCGGACGAGGTGCCGATGCCGGTGGTGCTGCCGTCGGATCCGGGGAAGGCGACGAACCCGGCGTTGCCTGGCATGCCCTTTTCGATGACCGGGGCGTCCCAGCTGCCGTCGAAGAAAAACAGCCCCTGGCCCTTGGTGAAGTTCCCGACCGAGGCGACGAGGCCCGTGCCGTTGGCACCGTCGGGGATGTATCCCTCGGTGGCCCAGTTCAGCAGAGTGTCTGCTGCTTCCCTGCCCCCAGGGGTGTTGATTGTGGACCCGTTCTTGCCGTTGACCCAGTCGCGGGATTCGGCGGCCCCGTCGACGGAGTCGACGATGGACTGGAACCCGAAAGACGAGCCGCCCTGGAGGTTTCCCATTTGGATCGGGAGGACGCCTGCCGCTTTGGCCTTGTCGAGGGCCGCGTCGAACTGGGCCCGGTTGGTCGGCGGTGTGATGCCCAGACGAGAGGCCTGGTCCTTGTTGTAGTACAGGCCCACGAGTGAGAACCCGGCCGGCGCCGCCCAGAGGTGCCCGGTGCCCAGCTGGCGCCCGTCGTCGGTCGCCCTCCACTGGTCCAGCTCCGCTGCGGGGTAGGTCTTGTCCCACCCGTAGACCTTGACGTAGGGGTCGAGGGAGCGCAGGAGGTTGTCGTCCACGGTGGTGCCGAGCTTGTTCAGCAGGGCCAGGTCCGGTCCGTCGTCCGCGGAGAGGGCGAGGTTCAGACTCTTGTTGTAGTCGTCGAACGCGGTGTAGCGAAAGTCCACCGTGATATTCGGGTACTTGGCGTGGAAGGCCTCGCCGAGAGCCTTGGTGGTACCGGTATTCTCCGAACTGATGACTTCCAGCGTCACTGGGGTGGAGGGCAGGGTAGTCGAAACGGGCCCGGTCGAGGCTTGTCCGGTGGAACTGCTGCCGGGGGTGAGGCCGCTGCAGGAGCCGACGCAAAGTGCTCCGCAGGACAGGAGCGCGACCACTGGCAGCATACGCACCGCGCGATGTGTCCGAAAACCCGTAGAGGACGGAACTGTCATTTCGTTGCTCCTCTGATGCGCGGCCGCGCCTGACTCGGTCGCGATCACCGTGCAGCCTGCCGTCCGCGCCGATCAGCGGTGGCACCAGGTGCTCGGCAGCACCGGTGACCAGCGGGGACGATCGTCGTATCTGGGATATACGTAGCAGTGTTCTGCAAGTATGCACCCAAATGTCTGGTTTCGGAAACAGGTGTATCGCCGACGGGGATTGTGGCGCCTGCAGCCGGCTGGGCGGCCCGTGGCCGGTCGGTGACTTGAGGGGACGCTCGGAGGGCGTTGTCGCCTGGGCCGATGAGGCGGCCTTACCGGCCTGCGGATCCTGCGGCCTCGGCGTGCCGGGTGTGCACTCAGGGGGCGGGACGCGGGTCCTTGTAGGCGGCGGCATTCAACTGCGGCTCGGGGCGCCGTCGGTCAGACACCGCCCCGCCCCGGTGAAGGCCGAAGAGTTCGGCGTCTACGCGTTCGAGAGCGAAGCGTACGGCGCCAAGGGCGACTCCGTCGACGCCCAATGGGGACATGGCGACCTCGGGAGGGTACAGGCACAGTTCGTCCAGGTGATGGCGGAGCGGATCCGCAAGCGTGTCCCCTGCCCGGGAGAAGCCCCCTGCCACCACTACCAGGCCAGGATTGACGGTGAGGATCATCGCGGCGGCGCCCTGAGCGAGCGTGCGGGCGAACCGGTCGACGCGCTCCAGTGCTTCAGGCTGACCCGTCCCGGCAGCGGCGATGACAGCTGCCACGTCGACATCCTCGCGCAATTCGGCCATCTCCTCGCCCAGCCAGCCGAGAATGGCGAGAGCGCCGATCTCCCCGGCCGCGCCGCCCTGACCTCGGTGCAGTCGGCCGGCAAGGATCATTCCCGCACCGCTGCGGTTCCCGGACAGAATGCAGATGACATCGTCGGACCCTTGCGCTGCGCCGATCCAGTGCTCGGCCACGGTAGCGAGGTTGGCATCGTTCTCCACGAAGGCTGGGCAGTCGAACCACGCGCTCGCCTCGGCGGCGAGATCCAGGTCGTTCCATTCGGGGATCGGCGTCGACAGTCGGACCCGGCCCGAATCGTCGATGATGGCCGGCATCCCGAGGGCGACGGCGTACATCCTGCGCCGGGGCACGCCCGCATCGTCCACGAAGGCGGATGCCGCCTCGTGCAGGTCTTGCAGCCGCTCTTCCCTGTCGCCGGCGCGCAGAGAGCTGTCGCGCCTGGCAAGGACAGTTCCGTCCAGGTCAGAGAGGAGCATCAACGCCCTGTCGACGCCGACGTCGATGCCCAGGACGTGGCCGACCTCCGCCCGGAAGCGGTAGCGGCGTGCAGGGCGGCCGAGGCCCGCCTCCGGAGGGGTCTCCTCAATCCATCCTTCCCTGGTCAGCTCGGTGATGACCGCGTCCACGGTCTGGCGGGACAGCGTCGCCGCGTGGCTGATCTGAGTCAGAGTCGCTGGTTCGGCGCCGCGAAGAACCCTCAGCACGGCTTGCACGTTCAGTCGGCGCAGCAGCGCGGGCTCGCCGCCGGTGAGCTGGTTGGATTGCATCGCGGCCTCACATCACCTCGGCACTGACGGGACGGCATTCGTCCCACCTTAACGCCGACAGTTATGTAAGAACCCAATCTAACATGTCGCGCCAGGGGATCGTCGGTTCCTCCGCGCGTCTCTACTTCGGTTGGCTGGCAGGGGTCGAGTGGAGATTCGCAGGCAGGGGGAACGCCGGCGTCTTGTTGGGAGCGCCCGTCGCGGCGGTGTGCCTGGACCGTGCTGTCAGGACCTAATTCTCGTCCTTCGGTGCCCGATCAGGAATCTGGATGTGAGCGCATGGCTGCCGTCCCATTCTCCGACGGGAGATCATGTGCATGGTTCCGCTGGTATCGACTACCCAGAGCGTGTCGCCAGCGCATTCCCGTCGCGCCATGCGGACGATCCCTGTGGAGCCGTCCGGCAAGGCCACCGTGCTTCCGACCCACTCGGACCACGCCGGATCAGAACTCCTGAGCATCGGCTACCTGTTTCGCTTCATGGCCGGCGCGCAGCGGGGAGTCGTCAGACCGCCTCTCGGGCACGGCCCGGCTTCGCCCGGGAAGGACGAAGAGCCTCGAGCAGCCCGCTGCCGACAACATGCCGGCCGTCCGGCGGGCCAGGACATCGTCGACCGAGAAGACCCACAGGCCCGGTATCAGGAGAACCCTGTGCCTGCCTGAGAGCACGCAATGGGTCAGTTCCTCCAGCATCGGGCGCCGGCCGGTGCTGAGACAGCCGTTGTCGAGGTAGATGACGGGCGAGGGGAGCCCCAGCCGGACGGCGAACCGGCGAAGTGCGTCGCGGTGGGGTGCCATCGCGTGCGGATCGCGCGGATAGCAGCGGAGGTACATGGCGGGGGAGAGATGCGCGGAGAGAGGAGTGGTCACAGTGGACCTCCAGATGGATGATGCTTCTGGGGTTCGCGCGCCCGGTAAACGGCACTGGTGCTACCGGCAAGGGTGCGTAGATTCGAAAGGACAGAGACCGAAGATGTTCTTCCTGCCGGGCTGGCAGGATTAGCGTTGTTCGGCTGGCCGTCCCTTCGGGGCTGTGTCAAAGGCGCCGGGAGGCCGGCAGCTCATTCCGGTGCTGCGCCGAGTCCGCGGTCACCGGGTGGTCGGCCAGGGCGACGGGGTGACGCTCCGGCAGTGCGATGATCTGGCAACCCAGCCGCGACAGACGGGCGCACCGTTGCTGCGCCTCTCGGTCGTGGATCGACAGCACCCACATCCCGGGGATCATTACGGTCGAGAACCGTCCATCGGCTACGTAGGCGATCAGCGCCTCCAATCGGGGCAGGTACTCGGAGGATGTGCGGCCGTTGTCGAAGAACAGGACCGGGGTGGGGAGCCCGAGCAGCCCGGCATACCGTTCGAGGGCGCTGACGTGTGATGCCATCTGCCACACGTCGACTGGGTAGCAGCGCAGATAGCTGGCCGTCGAGCGGTTCGAACAGCGATCGTGGTGGGATAGTCCATGGGTAGTGGTGATGATCATCGTTCTCAACTCCTCGACACAGAGTGAGGTTCTGCGAACAGTCGTTTGACCGCTATGAGTGGGCCGTCGACTAGTGACCGCCGCGACGGGAGAGGGGGGAGCGCCTCGAGTCCTCGGGCTGATCAGGTCTTTACGTAACACCAAGCTATATAGACCCCTGCGGCTCGTCAATGCCTTTGCGGAAGTTTGTTCCGTTAGTCCGGATCCTCCTGTATCCGCAGGTCCTGTCCGATGTCTCGGCGTCTGCTCCAAGCTGGCTGCGTAGCGCCACCGTCGCTGCGGCCCTGGCGGTTGAGGGGTGTGGTCACATACCGCTGCGTCTTCGGGCGGGCGGTGAGTACCGCTGACTACGAGGGTCAGTCCGACGTCGCCGGCGCTCGGGAGGCATGGGTGAACTGCCGCCTGTCCCGCATCCTCCTTCCGAGGCGGCTGCGCCGAGGCCCCATTGACACCGTCAAAACGTTTTGGGGATACTTCCCGCCCGTACCCCAAAACGTTTTGCGGGCCGGGAGAACCTTCTTCAAGGGGTTCCCATGATGTGCGCTCAGCAGGACGTAGTCCGCATCCGCCAGGGCATCGACACACCGGAGAAAGTGACGTGCGTTCCGGGAGCCGATCCCCCGTGGAAGGGCGCCCTCGTCCTTCCGTCCACAATCGAAGCAGGCCGTTTGTGACCGCGCCATACGAGCACACCCACCCCCGCGTCCTTGTCGTACAACACGAGGCCGAGTGTCCGCCCGGCCTGTGGGGCGGGTGGTTGGCGGAATGCCGCCTCAAGCTGGACGTCCTCCATCCCTACGCCGGCGACGAACTACCCGCCGGAGTCGGGCACTTCGACGGCCTACTCGTCCTGGGCGGTTCCCCCGGGCCCTGGGAGGACGACAAGTACCCGTGGCTTCCCGCCACCCGCGTGCTCCTGCGCCGAGGCGTCGAGGACGACGTCCCGACGTTTGGCATCTGTCTCGGCGCGGAACTCCTGATAGCGGCGTTCGGTGGCCGCGTCGAGCGACGCGCCACACCGCAGGTCGGCATCCACGCCCTCGAGGTCCTACCCGCCGCCGCCGGTGACCCGGTCTTCGCGGACACCCCCGACGACCCGCCTGCCGTGCTCTGGCACCAGGAGGAGATGACCGCCCTGCCCGAACACGCCGTTCCGCTCCTCACCGGTACCGAAGCTCCGAACCAGGCCTTTCGCCTTGGCCGCCACGCCTGGGGCACCCAGTTCCACCCCGAGGCAGACCGCCACATCATCAGCGAGTGGAGCCGCGACTCCGCCTTGCTGAAGCGATCGGGCAAGCAACCGCACGAAATCGTCTCCCAACTCGACGACACGCAGGCCGACGCCGCCCGGGCCTGGCGTCCGGCCGCCCATCGCTGGGCCGAGCTCGTCCGGCAACGATACGACCAGCGCAACACCGTCACTGCCCCCTGAGCAACCGTCCCCGGCCGATGCCGACACCAACCGCTGCCGTCCGTGCGGCCGCCGTGTGCACGCCCGAAAGCTCGTCGGCCGACAGCGGTCCGCCGACGCTCTGGAAACCGGCTTCCTCCCCCGCGCCCCGGACAGCCGCGGGGGAGGAAGCCACCCGACCGCAACCGCCGACCCGGACTCCGCCACGTTCACGGTGCGACGGACTCCACCCCACCACCAGCCCGAGGACCAGCCGTATGCTCTTCCCGCGCCCCCTCCGAGACCAGCACCGCGCACCGTACGCCGAAGCTGTCGAAGCCCACGCCCGACAGGACTGGCTCCGCCTCAACGTCCCCGGACACGCCGCCGACCCGACCGGCTCCGACCGGCTCGCCCACCTCATGGGCCAAACGCCGCTGCGGCTGGACGTTCCCCCCCTGGTGGAAGGCCTCGACCTCGGCGATCCCAACCCGATGGACGAGGCCCTGCAACTTGCGGCCGAGGCATGGGGGGCGCGCCGAACCTGGTTCCTGACCAACGGCGCCTCCCAGGGCAACCGCATCGCCACGCTCGCCGCCCGTTCCCTCGGCCGCACCCTGGTCGTCCAACGCAGCGTCCACTCGAGCGTCATCGACGGCTTGGTCCTCTCGGGTCTCAACGCCGCTTTCGTTCATCCCTCCGTCGACGCCGGCCTCGGCATCGCCCACGGCGTCACGCCCGCCGATCTCGCCCAGACCCTCGCGGCCCACCAGGACACCGCCGCCGCTCACGTTGTCACCCCGAGCTACTTCGGTGCGGTCGCCGATGTCCGGGGCCTCGCCGAAGCCGCGCACGCCGCCGGGGTCCCCCTGATCGTCGACGAGGCCTGGGGCTCACACTTCGGCTTCCACCCCGACCTCCCCTCCAACGCTCTAGACCACGGTGCCGACCTGGTGGTTTCCAGCACCCACAAGCTCACCGGCAGCCTCACCCAGTCCGCCATGCTCCACCTGGCCGACGGGGCCTTCGCCGACGTGCTGGAGCCGCTCATCCAGCGGGCCTTCCACCTCACCCAGTCCACCAGCGCGAGCGCGCTGCTGCTCGCCTCCTTGGACGTGGCCCGGCAGACCCTGGCCACGGGCCGCAAGCGCATCGCCGGCTCCATCGACGCCGCTGAGGACATTCGCCGGGCGATCCGATCCGCGGGCCGGTTCGCCGTCGTCAGCGACGACTTCGACCGCTTTCCCGACATCACCGCCTCCGATCCGCTACGCGTACCGATCGACACCCGCAGCGGCGGGATATCCGGCCACGAGGCCAGGCGCCGTCTGATGCGCGACCACCGCGTCATGGTTGAGGTCGCAACCGACTCAGCGGTGGTCGCGGTCATCGGCGCCTGCTCGGTCCCGCAGCCTGCCCGCTTCGTCGGGGCCCTCCACGCCCTCCCTGTACCCCTCGGTGAGCAGCCCATCCCCAGCCTCCTGCGTCTGCCGGCCCCGGGTCCCGTCCGCATGACCACTCGCCAGGCCTTCCTCGCCTCCAGCCGTACGGTTCGCGCACAGGAGGCGATCGGCCGCATCTCCGCCGATACCCTCGCCGCCTACCCGCCCGGAATCCCCAACATCCTTCCCGGGGAGGTGGTCACCGCCGAACTCGTCGACTTCTTCCACCGCACCGTGGCCGCCCCCAACGGTCATGTCCGGGGTGCGGCCGACCCCGGTGTGGTCACGATGCGAGTCGTCCGGGAGGGTCCGCTCCACCTCTGATACCGGCCGCCGACGCCCTCCCTCCCTGGCAGGCGCCTCCTCGGCCCTCGGAGTGGCGGGGGGAGTGCGGGAAAGATGTGTGCCGCACCCCTGTCGGGTGAATCCCGTATTGCCCTAGCCTGTGGCAATGCATCTCGAACTGCGCCATTTGCGCATTTTGCAGGCCGTGTCCGACCATGGGAGCCTTACGCGGGCCGCAGCCGCCCTGGGCGTATCACAACCGACGCTGAGCAAGCAGGTCCAAAGGATCGAGGACGAGCTCGGGGCGCCCATCTTCAGCCGGGGTCGTCAGGGGGCTCAGCCCACCTCGTTCGGTACCTTCGTCTTGGCTCGGACCAAGGCTGCGCTGACCAATGTCGACGAGATCCTCGCCTACCGCCCGAGGGCCGGCGGCTTGGCGCAGATCCGGTTCGGCGGCACGATGCCGCCGTGGGTGGGGGGCCTGCTGGACCGTTTGTCCGAACTCGCTCCCGATACCCATGTGACCGTCCACGCGGAGCGTGCGATCGGCTCGCTGGTGGAGATGGTCCTGGGTAGACGTTTGGACCTCGCGCTCGTCGCCGACTACCCGGGCCACCTCATGGAGCTGAAGCCCGAACTGGCGTGCGCGGTCGTGGCGATCGAGCCCGTGTTCGTCGCGGTGTGCGCACAACACCCGCTGGCCCGGGAACTGTACATCGACCTACGCGAGCTGGCTGGCGAGGCGTGGGTGGTACCTCACTCCGATGGAATGGGATGGCCGGAGCATCTTCACGATGAATGTGCCACGGCGGGCTTCCATCCCAACGGCCGCTACCGGCTCTCCGACACCCAGCTCCGCAGGGAACTGGTCGCCACCGGACGGGCGGTCACCGCCTGCCAAGCGTCGTTCAGAGGCGACGAGAACGTCGTGGTCAAGCCACTCAAAGACGATCCCCTGTGGATGCGCCACCTCCTGCTGTGGCGTCGGGACAGCGCGCTCGCCCCCTACGGCCAGGAGCTCGTCCAGACGGCCATGACCGCTCATCAGCAGGCGATGCGGGAGTCGCCGGCGTACAGCGGATGGGTGCGCCGTCACTCCGGGGCACTGCCCGGTGATGACCTGTTTCATAGCCTCTAGGGGCTATGGAAGTTTGACAGTTCCCCCAGCATGAACGCGGTGTGAATATCACGGGGTATGAGAACCGCTCAGCTCCGAACACCCGGTCGCCTGGCCTGGGAACGATTCCGCGACGACCGCACTGGAGTCATTTGTGCTGCCGTCGTACTGACTATCTTCGTGCTCGGGATCGGCGCGCCGATCGTCTCGGTCCTGTACGGTCACGACCCGTACACGCTGTACGGGCAGGAACACCAAGGGCTGCTGAACGATTTCGGTTATCCCGTCAAGGCCAACGGTGGGATCGACGGAGAGTTCTGGCTCGGCGTCGAGCCCGAGTTCGGTCGCGATGTTCTCATGCAGCTGCTGTACGGGATCCGCACATCTCTCCTGATCGCCACGGCAGTTGTGCTCATCGTCACCGTGATCGGCACGTTGGCCGGAGTGGGCGCTGGATATTTCGGCGGCAAGGTCGACTTCGTCATCAGTCGTGTGATAGATGTCGCACTGGCGTTCCCGGCCACACTTTTCTTCCTCGCCTTCACGCCGCTCATCCTCGCGGCATTCGTCGCGGACGACGAGAACGCCTCCACCGGTCTTCGCGTCGCCTCCCTCATCATCGCGCTTTCGTTGTTCAGCTGGACGAAAACCGCCCGGTTGCTGCGGGGGCAGGTGCTCGGACTCCGTGAACGGGAGTTCGTAAAAGCGGCCAAGGTCGCCGGCTGCAGTCCTTGGCGCATCATGACCAAGGAGCTCCTGCCTAACCTCTGGACGCCGATCCTCGTCACCGTCACCCTCGAGGTGCCGATGATGGTCACGACCGAGGCCGCGCTCTCCTATCTCGGTGTCGGCATCGTCGAGCCCACCCCCGACTGGGGCCGGATGATCAAAAACGGTGCCTCCCACTACCTGAACGACATCACCTTCATGGCCGTCCCCGGCCTGGCGATGCTCGTCTTCGTCGTCGCCTTCAACCTGCTCGGCGACTCCGTCCGCGACGCGCTCGATCCCAAGTCCGCGCACTGATCAAGCCACGCGACCGGTCCGCACCGGTCGCGTCACCCTCCACGCCCCCAAGGAAGCACCATGACCTCACGTACCCACAGACGCGCCGCTGCTCTGTTCGTCGCCACCCTCATGCTCTCAGCCTGTAGCGCGGCGGGCGGTTCCGGGGCGGACAAGGCTGGCGGGGCCTCAACCCCCGTCCCCCCGGTCATCGAGACGCTGGGCAACGCGGCTGATTCCACCGGGCCGGCGGTGCCGGTGCAGGGGGCGAAGAGCGGCGGTACCGTCACGGTCCTGCAGAGCGCGGACTTCTCCCACCTCGACCCCGCCCGGGTGTACTCCACCGACGCCGGCACGGCGTCCCTCCTGATCACCCGCAGCCTTACCAAGACCAAGTTCATCGGCAACAGGGGCGTCTTGGTCGGAGATCTGGCAACGGACACGGGAACGGCGTCGGACGGCGGAAAGACGTGGACCTTTACCCTGAAGAGCGGCCTGAAGTTCGATGACGGCACTGAAGTCACCGCGGAGCACGTGAAGTACGGCATCGAGCGGTCCTACGACAAGAGCAAGGCCGGCGGACCGAACTACGTTCAGACCGCGCTGTCGGGGGCGGACTACGCGAATGCCTACCCTGGCCCCGCCGCAGGTCAGTCGCTCCCTGACAGCGTCCTGGAGGCCAAGGGTAGGACGGTGGTTTTCCACCTCAAGGAAGCCCACGCGGACTTCCCCTTCTCCGTCTCCTGGCCCAGCACCGCGCCGGTCCAGCAGAGCAAGGACGGCAAGGACTACGACCGTTCCCCTCAGTCCACCGGTCCGTACAAGATCACCCACCACGACGACACTTCCATGGTGATGGAGCGCAACCAGTACTGGGACGCCTCCACCGACCCGCTGCGGCACAACTACCCCGACTCCTGGAAGTTCGAGTTCGGCGTGGAGGCGCAGCAGGCGTCGCAGCGCATCGTCGCGCAGTCCGGTTCGGACAAGAATGCGCTCTCTTTCACGAACCAGATCCACTCCTCCTTCGTCCCGCAGTCGCAGACGGACTCCGAACTGCAGGCACGCACCATCTCGGGCATGACGCCGTATGTCCGGTACTTCAACATCAACACCAGTCGGGTGACCGATCTTGAGGTCCGTAAGGCGCTGCTCACCGCCTTCCCGAGGCAGCAGGTGCGCCAGGTCTACGGTGGCGCCACCTACGGTGAGTTCGGCTCCACGATCCTCTCGCCCTCCACGATCGGCTTCCAGTCCTACAACCTTTTCCCCGACGTGCCGACGAACGGTGACGCGGCCGGTGCGAAGCGGATCCTGGAGAAGGCAGGCAAGACCGGCACCAAGATCGTCTATGCCTACACGCAGGACGACAACGGTGAGAAGGGTGCCCTCTTGATCGCCGACGCCTTGCAGAAGGCTGGCTTCGAGGTCGTCAAGAAGCCCATCGACCGCACCAGTTACCTGGACGCGATCATCAAGAAGGACAACGGCTTCGACCTCTACAACGCTGGCTGGGCCGCTGACTCCCCCACCGGGGCGGGTACGATTCCGGCGCTCTTCGACTCGTCCAACGCCGACGGCTCGTACAACTACTCGAAGTTGAACGACCCGGCCGTCGACGCCGAGATCAAGCGGGTCGGCCAGCTGGCCGACCTGAACGAGCAGGCAGCCGCATGGGCCGCACTCGACAAGAAGATCATGGAGCAGGTGCCCGTCATCCCCTTCGTCAACACCCGGTCCACCATTCTCACCGGATCGAACATCGGGGGTGCCTTCATCGCCCCGACCAGCAGCGCTCTGTCCCCGCTGAACATCTACATCAAGAGCGGCAGCTGAGCGACCACGAGACAGCCGGCCGGTCGTGGCAGGGTGATGCTCCCGAACCCGCGCGACCGGCTGGCCCCTTCCTCAGGCTCCCCGCCCAGCAGCGAACGCCGAAGGCGATTGATCCCATGGCCCTCTTCCTCCTGCGCCGGCTGTTCAGTGCCGCCGCGATCCTCCTCCTCATCACCGGGGTGACCTTCTTCCTCTTCTTCCAGATCCCCCGCGATCCGGCCCGCCTGGCCTGCGGTCAGCTCTGTACACCCGAAAGCCTCGCCACGATCCGCCACACCATGGGGATCGACCAACCGGTCCTCGTCCAGTTCTGGGACTACGTGAGCGGCATCTTCGTTGGACGCACCATCGGGGACATCCCGTGCCCCGCGCCCTGCCTGGGCTATTCCTATGTCGACCAGCGGCCCGTCCTGGACATCCTCGCTGCCCGTTTCCCCGCCACCCTCTCCGTCGTGGTGGGCGTCGTCGCCACCTTCCTCGTCTTCGGCATCGGCGCAGGCATGCTCGCGGCCTGGCGGCGCGGCACCTGGCTGGACAAGACGGTCTCCGGGTTCGCTCTGGTCGGCGCGGCCGTGCAGATCTACTGGCTCGGCATCGTGGCTACCTACGTCCTCGTCGACCAGAGCGCACTGCTGCCCCGCCCGCGGTACGTGCCCCTTGGGCAGGACCCCGGCGCATGGTTCGGTGGCCTGCTACTGCCGTGGGCGGTGTGCGCGATCATCTACATCGCCGGCTACTCCCGCTACACCAGGTCCTCGATGATCGACACGCTCGGGGAGGAGTACGTGCGCACAGCGCTCGCCAAAGGCCTGTCCCAGCGCACGGTGTTCTTCAAGTACGCCTTTCGCGGCGCTCTCACCCCGATCGTGACCCTGCTCGGTCTCGATCTCGGCGTGCTGTTCGGCGGGGCGCTCATCACAGAGACGACCTTCAATATCCCCGGCATCGGCCAGCTGGCCGTGAGGTCCGTGACCAACCAGGACCTCCCTTCGATGATGGCCGTCACCCTGGTCGCCGCGGCGGCCCTGGTGTTCTTCACCGTCGTTGTTGACATCGCCTACGCCGTCATCGACCCCCGGGTGCGTGCTTCATGAGTGCTCTCCTGTCCATCACGGACCTGTCCGTGAAGTTCGCGACCAAGGACGGCGAGGTCACGGCCGTGGACGGGCTCTCCTTCGACCTCGCGCGCGGCCGGACCCTCGCCATCGTCGGTGAGTCCGGCTCCGGGAAGTCCGTCACCTCGCTGTCCGTACTCGGCCTGCACGACCCGCGCAGGACGAGTGTCTCCGGTTCAATCCGCCTCGACGGTGAAGAGCTCGTCGGTGCTACGGAGAAGAAGCTGCGGAGTGTCCGCGGCCGGCGTGTGTCGATGATCTTCCAGGATCCCCTCACGGCGCTCGCCCCTCATTACACCGTCGGCGAGCAGCTTTCCGACGCATACCGCCGGCACATGGGCGCATCGAGGGCTGCGGCCCGGGACCGGACCGTTGAGATGCTCGCGCGCGTCGGCATCCCCCAGCCGAAGCTCAGGGCCCAGAGCTACCCGCACCAGTTCTCCGGGGGCATGCGTCAGCGCGCGATGATCGCTATGGCCCTCATGTGCGAACCGGATGTCCTCATCGCGGACGAACCGACCACCGCACTGGATGTCACGGTGCAGGCTCAGATCCTCGACCTTTTCAACGAGATCCAGCAGGATCTGGGCACCGCCATCCTCATTATCACCCATGACCTCGGAGTGGTCGCGGAGGTCGCGGACGACGTCATGGTGATGTACGCGGGCCGCGCGGTCGAGCGCGGCACAGTCACGAAGGTCCTGCAGAGCCCACGGCACCCGTACACCAGCGGTCTGCTCGGGTCGGTGCCCCGTCTCGACTCGGACCCGGAGGCCGACCTGCCCCCCATCGAGGGGTTTCCCCCTGATCTGCGCAACCTGCCGCCCGGCTGCCTGTTCGCCCCCCGCTGCCGGTACACCCACCTCGTCGGCCCAGCCTGCGAGGAACAACGTCCGGCCCTGGACGTCGGCGGCCACTCTGCCGCCTGCCACCTGCCCGGCAGCATTCAACTGCACCTTCACTCGGACCAGCTCACCGCCCGGAGTTCCACATGACCGAGCCCGACGCGCCTCTGCTGGAAGTCCGGGGCCTCACCAAGCACTTCCGCACCCAGCGATCGATCGTCCAGGCCGTGAACGACGTGAGCTTCACGCTCGACGAGGGAGAGTCACTCGGCCTGGTCGGTGAATCCGGGTGCGGCAAGTCGACCACCGGCCAGCTCCTGGCGCGACTCCTCGATCCCACCTCCGGTCAGGTGTTCTACCGGGGGCGGGACATTACACGGGCCTCCCGCCGCCAGCTCGTACCCGTTCGTTCCGAAATCCAGATGATCTTCCAGGACCCCTACTCCTCCTTGAATCCCCGGCAGACCATCCGTCAGATCATCTCCATGCCGATGGAGGTCAACGGTGTTCTGTCGCCCCGAGGCCGCCGAGAAAGGGTCGACGAACTTCTCGAACTCGTCGGATTGCGGGCCGAACACGCCAACCGTTTCCCGTTCGAGTTCTCGGGGGGCCAACGCCAGCGCGTCGGCATCGCACGAGCCCTGGCCGTGGACCCGAAGCTCATCATCGCCGATGAGCCGGTCTCCGCCCTGGACGTCTCCGTCCAGGCACAGGTCGTCAACCTCATGAGGCGTCTGCGTCGTGAACTCGGCATCGCCTTCGTGTTCATCGCACATGACCTGGCCGTTGTACGGAACTTCTCCCAGCGGATCGCCGTGATGTACCTCGGCAGCATCGTCGAGATCGCCGACCGGGACAGTCTCTACACCGACCCCCGCCACCCCTACACCCACGCCTTGCTCTCCGCGGTACCGGATACGGATCCCAATGCGGCCGAGCGCCGCCGGGGCGGCCGGATCCGATTGACCGGTGACGTGCCGAGCCCGGCCGACCCGCCTTCGGGCTGCCGGTTCCGCACCAGGTGCTGGAAGGCACAGGACCGGTGTGCGACGGAGGTGCCGAAGCTCACCACTTCTGCGGTCGGACACCTGACCGCCTGCCACTTCCCCCACGTTGCGCCACTCGACGCCGGCCCGACCGTGGAGTTCCGGGACGGCCGAGACTCGCCGATCGGCCGCTGAGGCCGAGCGCGCAGTCGCGCTCAGATCCGGACAGCCCGGCATCCGCACACGCGGATGCCGGGCTGTCCCTCGTTCCCGAATTCACTTCGGGTTATGGAAAATCGGCAGTGCCGTCGGAGTTCATTTACCTGCAACACTCCCGATTATGAGATGTATCACCACCGGACACCTGGGCGCTGTGGCCTCTGGAATGCCGTGCGCGTCGCCCGTTACGGCCGAGCCACCGCCATCGGCCCCGCGTCGGCGCGGTTCATCATGAACGTGAACGGTGTCAGCCGCGAAGAGCCCCGTCTGCGGCACGGCCGACGCCGTCCCCCTCTCGGTGAACGTCCGGGCCACCGTCGACAAGGGACCGGTCGGAACGGCATGCAGGGTGCCCAGGCCATGGTGGTCAGCCCCGACACCCGGGAGGTGATCCGGGCCTAGAGGCGCAAGGGACGACCGCCCAGGGGACTCCGCCCCGGGCAGCCGTGGGCGTCTTCGGGCCTTACCGCAGCGGTGCCGTCAGAAACCCTTGGCCACCCCCTTCCTGCCGGTCGGCCCGACGCCCCACGACGAACAGCATCTGGAGACCATGATGAGCCCCGCCACCGCTTCCCGCCGGTCACCGACCCAATGCCGTCCGAGCCAAAATGCTCCGCTGACAGCCGCGACCGCGATGGACCCTGCGGCCCGACCGCCCTCCACATACCCGGTCGAGCCTCTCAGCCGAGAGTGCGGGCACGACCACGAGTGCCGGATCGTCGCCTTCGAACTGCTCGCGACCCCCAGGATGGCTCACCTGGTCCGGCGGTGGGCCACCGCCCTTCTCGGGGACTGGGACGTGGCGACGGACGAAGCCGGCGTCGTCCTGGGCGAGCTGACCGCTAACGCCGTCGCTCACGGGGGACAGAGGATGACGGTGCGCGTGCACCGCCACCACGACACCACGGAGATCGAGGTCACGGACACCGGATCGGACCAGGTGCTGCCCGACCTCCTCGTCCAGGGCCGACCCGACGACGACACCGATGCGCTCCATGGACGCGGCCTTCCCATCGTCCGCTGCCTCTCCTACCACATGAGCCTCACTCGACTGCCCGACGGCTCGACACGGGCGCTCGCGATCCTGAAGGACGCCCCGTGAAGGCGCATGCTGTTGCCCGTGACCGTTCGGCAACGTCTTGAAGCACTCCGCTGCCGACCGGCGTGGTCCGGTCCAGCGAAATGCCCCGTCGTCCATCGGCCACCGGTAGCTCCCGCCATCCGGGCCGCACGCGAACGGTCAGAATTCGTGCCAGGCGGCCGTCCGATACCGCTATGGGTATGTGGCATGGGTATTTTGGCCTGCTTTGGTGTGATCGAACAGATACCACCACTTGGCGTGACGGTCGGCCTGTCGTTACCGTAACGGCATCGCGACCGGCTGGCTCCCCGAAGTCCCGGTCCTGCGTTCGATCCCCACGGCAGAAATTCACCCGCCTCGTCCACGTGCGCACGAGGGTCGTTCCAAGCTCGGTCGAGCAGGTGACCCACGCCCCTCGGAGCCACCGGAATTCCGCCTGCTTGCGAACGTTCGAGGCCCCTCACGAAGGACGGATCCGCTATGCCCGAGGAAGTTGTAGAGGATTTCGCTACTAGCCGCCCTGCGGACGGCGAAAGCGATCCGGAAACCCCAGTGGAAGAAAAATCCGGGCGGCGCAAGAACGGTCTTTTCGGCGAGGCGTCCCGAGAGCTGACGGAGAACATGCGAAAGGGCTGGGCCGTTCCTCCGGCCCGCCCCCCGGCCCTGACAGCCCAGGCGGCGCACACGGCATGCCGAAGGGCGGCGTTGTCCGCCCGGTTCCCGAACGAACGGCTGGTCGTTCCGGCCGGTCACCGCAAGCGCCGTTCGAACGACACCAATTTCCGCTTCCGGGCGGCGACCGAGTACGTCCACCTGACCGGTGACCAGACCGAAGGCGGTGTACTGGTCCTGGAGCCCCTTCCCGGGGGCGGCCATGAGCACATCCTTTACCTGACGCCGCCCTCCGACCGCGAGAGCGGCGAGTTCTGGCTCGACTCCGCGGCGGGTGAGCTGTGGACCGGGCCCCGCATGAGCCTCGCGGAGAACGAAGCCAGGCTGGGCATTACGTGCCGGGACCGGCGAACCCTACGGGAACACGTCGTGCGGGATTCGGTTCCGGTGAGGGCGGTCCATGGACACGACACCCTCATCGACGCCAGCCTGGCCGAGCGCACCGTCCCCGCGTACAACGAGGAGCTGATCGTCCATCTCAGTGAACTTCGGCTGCTGAAAGACGAGTTCGAAGTCGGTGAATTGCAAAAGGCCGTGAACTCCACCGTCCGCGGCTTCGAGGACGTCGTCAGGGCCCTCGGGCGCGCCCAGGTCACCAGCGAGCGCTACGTCGAGGGCACCTTCTCCCTGCGCGCACGTGTGGAGGGCAACGACGTCGGCTACCACCCGATCTGCGCCTCGGGACCGAACGCCTGCACCCTGCACTGGACCCGCAACGACGGGGCGGTCCGCGCCGGCGACCTGCTCCTGCTGGACGCCGGCGTGGAGACGCACAGCCTCTACACGGCCGACCTCACGCGGACGCTGCCCGTCGCCGGCGCCTTCGGAGAGATGCAGCGCCGTGTCTACGACGCGGTCTTCGACGCCCAGGAGGCCGGGATCGCGGCGATCAGGCCCGGCGCCCGCTACCGCGACGTGCACGACGCCGCCCAGCGGGTGCTGGCCCAGAGGCTCGTCGCCTGGGGAATCCTGGAGGGGCCGGTCGAGCGGGTCCTCGCCTGCGACCTGCAACGCCGATGGACCCTGCACGGCACCGGGCACATGCTTGGGATGGACGTCCACGACTGCGCCGCAGCGCGGACCGAGGCCTACGTGGACGCGACCCTCCGACCCGGCATGTGCCTGACCGTCGAGCCGGGACTCTACTTCCAGTCGGGCGACCTGACTGTTCCCAAGGCGTACCGCGGCATCGGTGTCCGCATCGAGGACGACATCCTGGTCACCGCCGACGGCCATCGGAACATGTCGTCCGCGCTGCCCCGCAGGGCGGACCACGTCGAGGCGTGGATGGCCGAGCTGCGAGGGCCCCTGGGCGCCGGCAACCCTCGCTGAGCAGGGGTGCCACGCTCCGCCGAGGGAGCCGTGCGCGCCGCCTGAGCGGCCAACCCGGCACCCGGCGTTTCGTTCCCGGTGGGGCCTGTCCTGCAGCCCCACCCCACGCCCGGACCCGCTCGTTCCGCCGTCCCGCGATGCGGGGCGCCCCGCGGCACCGAGCTGGTCGGGTCCGACGTCTGAGGGGGTGGTCCGCACCATCACCGATGGTGCGGACCACACCTGTGCTGCCCTTCGGTCCCCGTCCGGGGCGGGCGGAGCCGGCCCCGGACAACGCAGCTGTGAAGTCGTCGGCCAATCGCACGGCTCCGAGGCTGGAGACGTGAGGCCCCCGGCGGGCGGCCACTGGTGACGCCCCGCTTCCACCACAGGGGGCGGTACTCTTCGGAGCCGTCAGGCGCGGTCGCACAGCCTATGGAAATTTGGCATTACCGTCGGCGGCCCTGCCTCGACAGCATTCCATACGTGAGATACCGCACCAGTCGGGAGCCGAAGCCCCAGGAGTACGGGGCAGCAGCGGGCCGTAGACCTGGGCCGGTCGGTCCTATCGTCGAATCCGGGGCTACGAAGCGGACAGCGAGGCACACGCCGAGACTTCCGTCGCACCGTTGCAGCAGGTTGAGGACTGAACTGACACCATGAAGGAATCCCCCGCCCCCAACGGCACCCGTTCCTTCGTCGTCATCGGGGAGACCAACCTGGCACGCCGGGTGTGTGCCTCGTTGCGCGAAGGCCGGCACGCTGTCCAGCACCTCGCACACCCCGGTGACGAGGACCTCCGCGCCGCCGTATCGACAGGGCCCGCGGGAATCGCGGTGCTGCTCCACGAGGACGCCGCAGCCCTGCGGTACGCGCTGGCCGTCGCCCACATGACCACGCGCATACCCACGGTCGTCACGATCTTCGACCGGACGATGGCGGACGAGCTGCTGCGCCTGCTCCCGCACTGCGACGTCACCTCGCCTGCGGACCTGGTCGCTCCGGCCTTGGCCGGACCCTGTGTCGATGCGGAACTCGCTGCTCTGCACCGCCATGGTCCTCGGGCACGGGCGGTCTGGGCTGCCGGCACAGTCCCTGTCACCGGATGGTGGCAGCCGGAGCGCATCCGCTGGCGTCCTCGGCTGAGCAGGCTGACCGGCCAGCTGCGTCCGCACGACGCAGGCACGCGGATCATGCTCGCGGGCATGACCGGCATGCTCGCGGCGTTGCTCGGCGACTGGGCGTGGCTGCTCACCCTCGGTCACCATGGCGCCGAGGCACTCTTCGACGCCGCCCGCGTGGTCGCCACCGTCGGCCCGGCGGCAGCCCCAGCCGACTCCACCGTCTACCAGGTTGTGTCCAGCGTGGTCATGCTCAGCACGGTCGTCTTCAGCGCGATGTTCACCGCAGGGGTCGTCGACCGGATGCTGAGCCCCCGACTCGTCGACCTGATCGGGCCCCGTACCGTACCCCGGTCAGGGCACGTGATCGTCGTCGGCATGGGCCAGGTCGGGCTGCGGTTGTGCGGGGAACTGAGGCGCCTGGGTGTCCCCGTCGTCGGTGTGGAACGGGATCCGCACGCTCCGAACGTTCGGCTCGCCCGGTCACTGGGCATACCGGTGATGGCAGGACACGGCGGCGACCGGGCGGTACTCGAACGGCTGCATCTGGATCGGGCCAGGGCCCTGGCCGCAGTCGGCTCCGACGACCTCGACAACATCGCCGTCGCCATCACCGCGCACGGGGTTTCGCCCGGGACGAGGATCGTGCTGCGCGCCGGCGAGCACGAGGCGATAGCCGAAACCCGTTCGCTCCTGCCGCTGGGGACCATCCGTGACGTCACCAGCCTGGCAGCCGCGTACGTACTGGCCCGTCTGTCGGGGAAGCCTGCCACCGGTGTCGTCGCCCACCGTCACGGCACGTTCGTGGAGTCCCCGGAAGAGGGCCTCACGGCATGGCCGCTCGCGGCCCGGGAGGGATGCTCGCACATCGACGTCGTAGCCTCGGCGTGATGGGCCGGGCCTTCCTCATCGCGGACCGGAGGACCACGGCGGCCGCCGTCTGTAAGGACGAGGTCAGGCCCGGCCACGCATGGGCGTAGGGTCGGACCTCCTGGTCGACCCGCCGGGGACTAGCCTGCTGGGAAGCGTCAACGCGTCGGGGCTGGCTCCACCGAGCACGTCGATGAGCATGCCGGCACAAGCGGAGCCGGTCTGGCGCGGGTCGAGGGAGAGCATGGTGAGCGGGGGGCGGGCGCCGGGCTCGGCCTCGCCCATGGCGGCCACCATGAGGTCGCGGGGGATGGCGAGGCCCTGCTCGGCGGCGGCCTCCAGGACTGCCTGCCCGTAGGTCTCGTTCAGGGCGTAGACGGCGTCGGGGCGGCCGGTGAGCAGGCGGCGGGCGGTGTCGAGGGCGCGCTCGCCGGGGCGCACCCTCTCCGCTGGGGTGGGCACGGAGTGTCGCTCGCCCCAGTCCGCGTGTGCCGCGTCACTGCTGAGCGTGTACGAGTCGAACTCGGGGCCGGTGAGCAGGCCGATGGAGCGGGCACCGCCGGCGTGCAGATGGTCCATGACCTGCTCGATCCCGCCTGCGATGTCGCTCTCGACGTACGGGAGCGCGACATGTGGTTCGAGGGGACGGCCGTCGGTGACCACGGCTAGACCGCGGCGCAAGGCCTCGGCGACGACGGGGTCGTCGGCGACGGGGTCGACCACGATGAGCCCGTCCATGGGAACCCGGGTCCACAGGTCTCCTCGGGGACCGGCGGGGACGACGGTCAGGGCGTAGTCGCGGTCGACGGCCTCGAGCATGGCGCCGGCGGTGAAGGCCGCGTAGTAGGGGCGGTAGGTGCGCTCCCAAGGTTCCGAGCTGCGGTGGCCGGCGACGAGGCCCAGGATTCCGGTGCGACCAGAGAGCAACGCCTGCGCCACACGGTTCGGGCGGTAGCCCAGGCGCTCCGCAGCGTCCCGGACCAGCTCCTGGGCATGGGCACTGACCTGGCCCTTTCCGTTGAGAGCGTGCGAAACGGTGGTGATCGAGAGCCCCGCTGCGCGGGCGACCTCCTTGATGCCGACCGCACGGGCGGGCTTGCCACCGGCGTTCGTCCCGGCCGGGTCCGTCATCGGGTCCGGTCCCTTCTCGTCGGTGCACTACGGCTCCCATGTGGCCTTTCGGCGGCGGGCCCTTGGTGCTCAAAACCTTTTCGGTGGAGCATAGCCGACCCTCCGCCGGGTTCGAGGCTGCCCGGTGAGCTCCGCCGGTCCGAGCTGTCCCCGACTGGAGCGGATGCCCGGAGCACTTTCTGCTCCGGGCATCCGCTCATGTCACTTCGATATGCGTCGGACTCCGAACGCCTCGGTTCCGGCCTTTACGGGGAGGGTGACCGAGCTGAGTTCCGTGAGGACGGTGAGCTTGGTGGTCTCGCTTCCCGACGTGCCGACGAAACGTGGGTTGTTGTAGCCGTGGTCCGAGGCTACGAGGACCACGCCGAGCCGGTGGCCCGCGGCGACGGTGTACTCGGTGGGCTGGCCGTTCCATTTGATTGTGAACGGCACACCGTCGGTGACCACGTTGGAGTTGTAGAGGCTGGACTGGTTCCTCGCGTCGGCCCATCCGCGGGAGATCACCCGGAAGGTGGGGTGGATGGCGGAGCGGGTGAAGGTTGTGGTGTAGGGATCGGCGCAGCCGTCGTTGGTGCCGGCCGAGATACCGTCGCACAAGGTGTTCCGGCCGCTGGTGGAGCCGGTGTATGCCCAGTAGCCGCTCCAGCCCTTCGCCTCGAACCCGTAGTCGACCAGGAGGGCGGTCAGGAACGGGGTGGTCCCCTGGAGGGAGGCGTTGACGGTGAAGGAGGGGATGCCCTGAAGGGTGACGGGCTGGCTCAGCTTGGGAGTGATGTAGGCGAGTGAGTCCGCATTGCTCGCTCCGTTGGCGTCCATCACCCTTTCGGTGGCGACAGTGTCGCCCTTGTCGGTCATGGACTGGGCAGCCGAGGGTGCACTGCCCGTGGTGAGGGAGCCGCTCGCATGCAGCTTGAGCTGCACGTCGGTGGTTCCGGGGGCGGGCCAGGAACTCTGTGTGGTCCAGGTGCTGAGGTCTTGTTGCTGGACGTCGACCTTTGGCTCGGCCATGATCCCGTTCAGTTTCTGGTCGTACAGCCAGTAGTCGTACCAGCGGTGCATCTGTCGGACGTACTCGTCCCGGCGGAGCTGGTAGGGCCGCATGTGGCCACCCTGGAAGGTCCAGAGCTTGCTCGGGACCCCGGCGCCCTGGAGCGCCCGCCAGTAGGAGATCATGGCCTCTGGGCGGACGGTTTCGTCCAGCATGCCCTGAATGATGAAGACACTGGCCGTCACCTTGTTCGTGTCGGCGGCGTAGTTGCGCTCGTCCCAGAAGCCGTTCCGGTCGCCGCTGGGGCGGTCGAGCTTGGCGGTGACGTCGGACGCGATGATGGCATTGCAGGCGTTGTGGTTCGGGCCGGTGTTGTTGTCGGCGGCGAGGTTGTCTATGTCGTAGCCGGTTCCCCCGACACCGTCCTCCGCGACGGTGGCACCGTTCGAGCGGGGGTAGAGGTACCAGTCCGCGATACCCGCGACGGACACGACGGTCTTCAGCCCCGCGACGCCCGACGCCGCGCCCGCGATGGACAGTGCACCGTTGTACGACTTGCCCTTGAGGCCGACGTTCCCGCTGGACCAGCCCGATGCTGTTACGGGCAGGTCGGTGGTGGCGTCGACGGCGACCGCTCGGCCATTGAGCCAGTCCACGGCCGCCTTGACGCCGGCCTGCTCGGCACGGCTTCCCGGGAGGGGACAGCCGGTGGAGCCTCCGCTGCCCAGGGCGTCCAGGTCCGCGACGGCGTAACCGCGCGGAACGAAGTAGTTGTCGAACCACGACTCCCACGTCATGTCCGTGAGGTCCGCCTTGGAGGGGCGAGGTTCGCCGAAGTCCGCGTCCGCAGGTGGCTGGACCACCATGGGGTCCTCGATGACCTGCGTTCCGGCGGGGGTGCCGTCGACGGCGAAGACGTTCTCGTGGAGGGGGAGACTGGGAGTGTGGTACTTGTTGTAGGGGCTCGGCTCGATGATCGTGGGGATCTTGGTGCCGGCGGGCGTGTTCGGTCGCTTGAGCCGAAGCTGCACCGTGTCGGCCTTGCCGTCGCGGTCGGTGTCGACGATGTGTCCGTCGGCATCGGGGACAGTGATGTTGACGGTGAGGTAGATGGCGTCGGACATGCCGTAGATCGGCTGCGTCTCGTTGTTGACCAGGAGTCGGACGGGGGCCTGGGCGGCCACGGGTGATGCGTTGGTGACCGTCAGTAACGCCATTAGGGCGCAGGCGGCCGCGACTCGGAGGAGTCTTGTGGGGGATGCCATGCACCGTAGTGTGGCAAGTGAACAGAGGCCGTCGGAATTGCCAACTTTCCATAGTCTGCGAGCTTTTCGGATTCGAGGTGGGGCGCTCGCTTCCGCCGCCGCGGTCCCAGGCCCAGGTGGGAAGTTCGTTGAGGTGGTCGGACCAGTCCCGTCGCACTGGCACGCGGGCACCGCATTGATCAGGCGTTCTACCCGGTCAGCCGGGGCCTACGCTCTGAGCATGTCCGGTCGCGACCGGCCGCTCGGCCGCACCCGCTTCCCTGTCTCTCCATCGACCCCGGCGCGTGTTCTGCCGGTCCACGTCGGTGCTGGCCGTGTTCTTCAGACCTCCGGATCCTCCAGCATCTCGGTGACGAGGGCGGCGATGGGGGAGCGTTCGGAGCGGGTGGGGGTGATGTGGGCGATCAGCGGATGGCCCTTCAGCTTCTCGACGACGGCGCCGTCGTGGCGGCCCACTCTGAGGTTGTCGCGCTGGGCGACGTCGTGGGTGAGGACGACGCGGGAGCCCTGGCCGATCCGGGAGAGGACGGTGAGGAGCACGTTGCGCTCCAGGGACTGGGCCTCGTCGACGATCACGAAGGCGTCGTGGAGGGAGCGGCCGCGGATGTGGGTGAGGGGCAGGACCTCCAGCATGCCGCGGGAGATGACCTCTTCGATGACGTCGGGGCTGGTGACGGCGGAGAGGGTGTCGAAGACGGCCTGGGCCCAGGGGCTCATCTTCTCGGACTCGGAGCCGGGCAGGTAGCCGAGTTCCTGGCCGCCGACGGCGTAGAGGGGTCGGAAGACCATGACCTTGCGGTGCTGCTGGCGTTCCAGGACGGCTTCGAGGCCGGCGCAGAGGGCGAGGGCGGACTTGCCGGTGCCGGCGCGTCCGCCCATGGAGACGATGCCGACCTCGGGGTCGAGGAGCAGGTCGAGGGCGACGCGTTGTTCGGCGCTGCGTCCGCGCAGGCCGAAGGCTTCGCGGTCGCCGCGGACCAGGCGGACGCGGCCGTCGCCGGCGACGCGGCCCAGGGCCCCGGCCTCGTTCGGAGGTGAGGACGAGTCCGGTGTGGACGGGGAGGTCCTGGACGCCGTCGACCTCGACGGTGTGGTCGTGGCCGGCGCCGAAGAGGGCGTCGACCTGGTCGCCGGTGACGTGGAGTTCGGACATGCCGGTCCAGCCGGAGGTGGCGGCGAGTTCGGCGCGGTACTCCTCGGCGAGCAGGCCGACGGAGCTGGCCTTGATGCGCAGGGGGAGGTCCTTGGAGACGACGGTGACGTCGTAGCCCTCGGCCTGGAGGTTGCGGGCGACGGCGAGGATGCGGGTGTCCGCCTCGCCGACCAGGGCTGATTCATAGTCGTCGTGGTTACGGGTTGTTGCTGTTCAGGGCAGGTTGAGTAGGTCGAGGGGGCGACTGTGGGGCACGTACGAGACCTCGCGCAGCCGCGATGCTGCGGTGCCCGGCCCGACGGAGGGTGTCGATGGCAAGGTTGCGAAGGGTGGCCATGTTCTCCGGGCCATGCCCCGTGCGGATCTTGGAGGCATCCTCGGCGAAGGTGGTGTCGCGTACGAAGTGGAGCCGGTTTTCGATGGTCCACTGCGAGCGGGAGAGCTGCGCGACCTTCCGAGGGGATGCCTGCTGGGCCGTCAGGTCGGTGACGGCGTAGACGGTCTGGCGGGTGACCTTGCCCGTGCGGACGTCGGTTCGGTGACGCAGGATCTTCGCGGCCTGGACCACGTGGGGGAAGTCCAGGTGGAGATCGGTGACGGTAAGGACGCGGGTGGAGCGGGTCTCGCGGCGCCCGTGGCCGCGCTCGCGGTCGTAGCGCCGGGCCCGTACCTGGCACCAGGGCAGGGACCGAAGAGCGGCGTGCAGTCGGGGCTGGTTGCCCTTGACCAGCAGCAGGTAGTGCGCGTTCTTGTCCTCGACCAGGTAGCGGGCGTGCTCGCGCTGGGTGTGCAGGGCGTCGGCGGTGACGGTCACGCCTGCCAGATCGAAGGGGGCCAGCAGGCGGGCGAAGCCGGTGACCTCGTTGGTCTTGGCCGGAACCCGCAGCTGGGTGACGGTGTTCCCGGCCCCGCTGACGGCCGCGAGCAGGTGGGCGGCGGCCAGCGTCTCGGTGCGCGAGCCGCGCGCGGTCTTGCCGTCCACGGCCACCGTGTCGGCCCCGCCTGGAGCCGTGCCGAGCAGGTCAGCCAGGCCGCCAGGGCACACCAGGATCAGCACGCGGCGAAGGGTGGAGGTGGACGGCGGCGTACGGACTCCGAGCGGCCCGTGGGCGCGGGTGCCGAGACGGGCAAGGGTGTGCTGGGGAGCGTGACGGGCCCACTGGCCGATCGCAAGATGGGAGCGGGCGCCGGCCAGGACTGCGCAGGCGGCCGTCAGCAGCACCGGGGTCAGCTCGTGGCGTCGTCCGCGACGGTCGCGCGGATCGGGCAGAGCCGTCAACCGATCTGTCAACATGGACAGTTCACGCGCGGCGAGGCTGGGCGACTTGATTAGGCAGACAGTGGCAGACTGACGGCACATCGAGGCTCCGGTGGCACAGGGCGACTTTGGTCGGTCACCCCGTCAACCGGAGCCTCGATGTGTACGTGACGGTCCCTGCGGGCCCATCACCCATCCGTGACCTGCACTGACGTCCCCTGGCCGGACTATGCATCAGGCCTGCCTCGCCGACGCTGATGCGGTAGCCGCCCGGCAGTATCGACGTGTCCGAGTGGTTGAGTTCCACCCGGATTGTGCGGCCGAGTTCGCCCACCGGGATCGGCTCGTCGAGGCGGCCGTGCCGGATCCGGTAGTCGTCGAGCAGGCGCAGTGCCTGGCGGGCGAAGTAGCCCAGATCAGGGTGGTGCCGCTGGCGCCTCAGAAGCGGTCTGGGAGAGGCGGAGCTGGTCGCGGGTGGGTCCGTCTCTCCTCGGCCTCGACCGGACGACGAATCGGTCTCGCGGAATCGGGTGGAGAACTCTCGCCTGTTTCCAGGGTCCAACTTCCAGAGCACGTTGAAACGGCTGCCGGTCAGTGACGGCCATGTGCCTGATTTTCCGTCAGGGAAGTGCGGATGAAAGCCAGCAGTGGCGGGCGGCTGTCCGGCGGAGGGGGTCGCCGGACAGCCGCCCTGGGGTGCTGTTGGGGGTTCACCCGGGGAGTGCGGTCTTGCCTGACTTCACGGGCAGTGTCACGGAGCTGGTCTCGGTGCCGATGGACAGGGTCGTGGACTGCTTGCCGTTCTCGCCGACGTAGTGCGGAGTGTTCCTGCTGTCCACGGGGAGGAGGACGAGGCCGATCCGGTGGCCCTGGGGGACGGTGGCCTCTATCGGCTGGCCATCCCACTTGTACAGCCGGTAGGCGTCCTCCGGCACCACGACCTGCGCCTTCAGGTCCAGAGTGCCCGGGGCGGCGTAGTTGCGAGTGTCGAGCCAACCCCGGGAGATCACACGGGGGCGGGAGCCCTCGTCCCCGACGTCGACCACCAGTGCGTTCAGGTAGGGGGAGGCGCCCTGGGTCTTTGCCACCACCGAGAAGGAGGGAGTGCCTTCGAGTGTGACCGACTTGTTCAGGACGGGAGTGAGGTATTTCAGGGTGGCCTGGTTGAGGTCCATGTAGTCGCTGTTGGTGAGAGCGTTGTAGGCAACAGGGCCCGTCACTGCTGGTTCGGTATTCTGAGTCATCGAATCGACTTTGCTGTTCGCCCAATTGGCGCCGGCGGCCAGGGAGCGGGCTGTCTTGGTGTTGTCGATGCGCGTCGAGAGTGTGACCGCGCCCGCGCCATCGGGAGCGTCCGCGGCAAGCGCCGGCCAAACTGCCTGGGTGGTCCAGGTGAGGTCGGACTGCTGGACGTCGACCCTGGGTTCCGCCGTGATCCCGTTCGGGAGGTCGTAGAGGTAGTGGTCATACCACAAGCGCAGCTGCCTCAGGAACTCAACTTGGCGGGTGACGTACGGCGTCTCGTGCTGGGCCTGAGTGATCCAGAGCTTGCTCTCGACTCCCCACGCCTGCAGGGCATTCCAGTAGAGGGTGGCGTTCTCCGGCCGGACGGTGGTGTCCTTTATGCCCTGAACGACGAAGACGCTGGCGTTGGGCCTATTCTCGAGGCCCGTCGTGTAGTCGCGTTCGTCCCAGAAGGCGTTCCGGTCCCCGGTGTCACGCTCCAGCCTGTCCGTGATGCTGGAGGTGATCCTATCGCCGCACGGTGAGGGGCCGTTGTTGTACTCAGAGGCGAGGTTGTCCAGGTCCCACCCGGCGTAGCCCGTTCCGGCGGCGCCGACGACGGCGCCGTTGGAGCGTACGTACCTGTACCAGTCGGCGATACCGGCTTCAGTGACGATGGTCTTCAGGCCGGTAACGCCGGAGGCCGCGCCCTCGATCGACAGCGCGCCGTTGTAGGACAGGCCCTGGAGGGCGGCCTTCCCGTTGGACCAGTCCGCTGCCGTGACCACCAGGCCGGCGTCGTCGACACCGGCCGCGCGGCCGTTCAGCCAGTCGATGGCGGCGACGACGCCGGCCTGCTCGCTCTTACTGCCCACGCCGATGCAACCCTCGGAGTGGCCGGTGCCGAGCGCGTCGAGTTCGGCGACCGCGTATCCGCGGGGGACGAACTCGTCGTCGAGGTATCGTTCGCTGGTCATGTGAGTCCAGGTCTCGGCCGGCGCCGCCCTGTACACATCGTCGTCGTTGCGGGCTGGGTGATCGATGGCGGGGGGCACCAGAGGCGCCTGAAGCTGCGGCGGCGTGCCGTCCGAGTTCAGTTTGGCCGGGTGCTGTTTAATGCCGCTGCGCATGGTGCCGTTGTAGATGCTCGGCTCGATGATCGTCGGGACCCGGACGTCGGCGTCTCCCCTGCCGGCGGTGTCCGGTCGTTTGATGCGGAGCTGGACCTTGTCGTTTCTGCCGTCGCCGTCGGTGTCGACCCTGGTCGTGATGTTCACCGTCAGCGTGAGTGCGTCGGCCAGGGGGTAGCGCGCCGTGGTCTGGTTGTTCTGGACATTGGGCGGAGCGACCGCCTGGGCGGGCGTCGGGTTCACCACGGCCGGGAGGCACGCGAGCAGCGTTCCGGAGACCGTGAGCCCGAGGAGTCTTGCGGGGAGGCTTCTCATGGCCGGAGTATTGCGGCCGCGTGAAGGCCCGCGTCAATGCCAGATTTCCATAACTCAAGGGACGTGCCGAAGGGCAGCTCGACTTCAGAGGGGCCGGCCCCGGCTATCGGACACGGGTTTGTGCCATGCTGTTGCAAGCTCGCGTTACCTTGCAGTCGGGCTGCGCAGGGCAGGCCGACAAGGTCGGCCGGCCAGGACGGATCGATGGCGAGCTGCCGGAGGCAGCGGCAGTGCTGAAATGTCCAGCCCGGCGAAGTGTGCTGATTCTGCGCGGACGACCCGGTCATCCACCGCTCCCAGCTCGGCAGAGCCCGCCGGTCGTTGAGCTGACCTTCGCCCGGCTCCATCGATTCAAAGGCCCACGGACCCGCTACGAGATGCGCGCCGACTCCCACCCGATCCTGCTCCACCTCGCCTGTAGCATCATCTGCCTGCGACGACCCCGTGCCTCATTCTGAAGCGATGGGCCAGGGGTGGAGTGGCTTGGTGAGGTCGATCGCTCCGGCGAAGCTGTGTCGCATTGGGCAAGCAACGTGAGACACAGGCCTCTGGCCAGCACAAGTGCAAGATCAAGCGACTTCACAGCAGTGAGCGTCCCCCGCTGCGCGGGAGGTGCTGATTAGCTGGTCAGGACGGGTGTGGTTAGTGACTGTTGTCTTTCCGGGTTTGAGGACTGCGTTTCTGCTGGTCAGGCGTAGGGTTGGTGGTCTCGGGGAGTGGTGACGTGTCGTGTCGTCGCTCTGGTGGAGGTCGGGGATGCCGTCGGTCGTGGGGCTGCTGGAACAGCGTGAGCTGACCGCTCGTCGTCGTGTGGATGCGCTGCGGGAGGAGGCGGACCGTGTCCAGGCCGAGCTGGTCGCGGCCGAGCGGGAGTGGAACGAGTGGGTCATCGCCCGTTCACGCGTCGGCGAGGTGCTGTCCCCGGACGAAGGAGACACCGTCGGCGCGGATGCCGCCGAGGAGCCGTCGGATCGCGGTGGACCGTCCTCGCTGCCTGTGTCTTCGGCGGCGGCGAAGCCGAAGTCGGTGGTGCCGGTGTGGCGTGCGGGTCTGGCCTGGTCGGCACTGTCGGCGGACTACCAGCGCATCGTGCAGGCTCTCGCGGACCGGGGCCGGCTGGGTCAAGGCCCGCTGACGTGCCAGGAGATGACCGCCTGCTTCGGCCTGGACCCGGTCCCTGGGAAGGTGGAGGCGTTGCGGTCGAAGGCGAAGCGGCTGGTGGCGCGCGGGTGGCTGGCCGAGCCGGCGCTGGGCCGGTTCACGCTCGCGAAGGCCGTGGCCGAGCCAGGCGCCGGGTCATGAGCAGGGTCATCGACCAGTGGACCATCGCCTCGGCGCTGCCGGTGGACCGTTCGAAGTCCCGCACCAGGCGGCGGCTTCGCATCAGGTGGGCGAAGAACCGCTCCACGATCCACCGCTTGGGCAGCACGACGAAGCCGCGCATGTCGTCACTGCGCTTGACGATGGCGAGGACCAGGGCAAGGACGGTGAGGCCGTACTTGATGAGGTTGCCGGTGTAGCCGCCGTCGGCCCAGACCAGGGCCAGTCGGTGGTGCGCGGTGGCGACCTGGGGGAGGCGCTCCAGTAGGCGGCAGGCGTCGTCGCCGGCGGCGAGGATTCTGGTCTTGGGCCGGGTGGGGTTCTTGCCCAGGCGCACCGGGTGGCCGTAGCGGCGTCCCCAGTCCTCGTCGGTCAGGCCGACCAGCAGATGTCCGGCCGTGCGGGCCACTTTCTCCAGCGCGGCACGGACCGCCTCGGTGACCAGTTCCGGCCGGGTCAGGTCGCGCACCGCGGCCAGTAGGTGGGCGGAGTCGGTGCGCTGCGTGGTGCGCTCACGTACGAGTTTGGCCTCCTTCAGGCGGGCCAGTGCACAGGTCCAGGAGACGGTCGGCGCGGTCGTTCCGGGTGAGGCGTTCGCGGAAGTCGGCCAGCACGCCGTGGTGGAAGCCGGGGTCGTCCAGCTCCATGGCCAGGGCGTACGTGAAGCCGATACGGCAGCGGACCGCTTCCGCGGCCTGCCGGTCCGACAGGCCGAGCAGGAACTGCAGTACGCAGACGGTGGCCAGTTGGGCGGCCGAGAGGCCGGGGCGTTCGTCGCGCGGGTACCAGTCGGCGAAGTCCTCGTCGTGCCACAGCCCGTCCAGCCGGTCTCTCACCCACATCGCCGTCGTACCAGCCGGGTTGCTCGCCCGCGCAATCCGCGCGGTCAAAGGCGGCAGTTGCTCACCAGAACGGGGACGGACAGACAACAGGCACCTCGGCAGCTGTATCGACCTACGAAACAGCCCGAGTAGGCTCGCCGATCAGACGGGCACACCGGGAAAGCCCAAGATCCCCCGACAGAGTCAAGCTGAGCAGTTCGCGTTCGAGCCGCTGATGCTCCTTCTCGGCCCGAACCCGCTCCCGCAGCCGCTGTTAAGGATCCTTTCTCCGGCCGCCAGCAGCCGAGCGTGCTCACCAGTGGTCCTCCTTCGTCCATCCGCCGTGCGGCCAGCGCATGGACTGTGTCCCCGGCCAGGGGCGAAGGGCCATCCTGCCTATCCGCCTGTCCTCGGTGACCTGCTCGGTGACTGTGGAGACGTTCCACCCGGACCCCTCCGTGCCGTGGACGGCCAGTGACGCGGAGATCTATGGAAATCTGGCATTGATGTGGGCGTTCTGTCAGCCGCAATACTCCGTTCATGAGAAGCCTCCCCACAAGACTCCTCGGTCTCACGGTCACCGGAACGCTCCTGGCGGGCCTGTCGGCCATCGTGAATCCGGCCCACGCCCTGACGGTTCCACCCAACGTCGCGGGCAACCAAACCGTCGTACGCTATCCCCTGGCAGACGCCAAAAGGCTGACGGTCAACATCACGGTCCCCGACGTCGACGGTCACATCGTCGATACCGATGGCGACGGCAATGCGGACAAGGTCCAGCTCCGCATCAAACGACCCGACACCACCAAGGACGGCAATGTTCGGGTCCCGACGATCATCGATCCGAGCATCTACAACGGAACCACTCGCAGCGGGGATAATTTCAATCTCGCCCAGGTGCAGATGAACGGGACGGAGCCGTCGCAATTCAAGACGCCGAACCTCCGCTGGGACTATAGCGCGCCGCTGGCAGCTCCGCCCGAGGATTGGGACCTGATCGCCAAAGACGCGTTCATGGACAACTACTTCGTCCCTCGCGGATACGCGGTCGCCGAGCTCGACGCGCTCGGCACCGGCAACTCCGAGGGCTGCCTCGGCGTGGGCAGCAAGTACGAGCAGGCCGGTGTGAAGGCCGCCATCGACTGGCTGAACGGCCGGGCGAAGGGCTACAAGCCCGGAACCAACACGGAAATCACCGCGGCGGACTGGTCTAACGGCAAGGCCGCCCTCCAGGGCCGTTCCTACGACGGCGCACTGTCGATCGAGGGCGCGGCCTCCGGTGTCGACGGCCTGAAGACCATCGTCACCCATGCCGGCATCTCCGATTGGTACCGGTACCAGCGTTCCAACGGCGCCGTCGTCAACGCTGGCGCCCAATACGTCGGGTATGACGTGAACACCCTCGCCTCCGAGTACAACGACGGCCTGAGCTCCGCCATCTGCGAGGATAGGCTCGCCAGCGACATCACGGACAAGTTCGCGTACGACAGCGGAGACCGCAACGCCTTCTGGGACGAGCGCAACTACACGAACGACGCGGCGGACAAGCCCAAGGCCAGCGTCTTCGTCGTCCAGGGCATGCGGGACGACGCCGTCCGGCCGGAGAACGCCTCGGTCTACTGGAAGGCCCTGCAGGACTGGGGGGTTCCGAGCAAGCTCTGGATCACCCAGGACGAGCACAAGTCGCCGTACCGCATCCGGCCGCTGGAGTACCTGACGCAGCTGCACCGCTGGTACGACTACTGGCTCTACGACCTTCCGAACGGGATCATGGCCGAGTCCAAGGTGGACGTCCAGCAGTCCGACCTCACCTGGACCACCCAGAACAGCTGGCCCGCCGCCGCGGACACCGTCTCGCTCTCGACCCGCCTCGACGCCGCCAAGACCACCCGCTCCCTGGTCACCAGTCCCAACTGGAACAACTCCGTCTACGACGAGATGACCCAGTCGACGGGCAAAGGCCTGAGCACGACGGAATACAAGAAGCTAACCAACAGCGACTCGGCGGATCTCACCAAGGCCACCCTGCAGTACCTCTCAACCCCTCTCAGGGAGTCGGTTACCCTCGAAGGCGCTCCCACGTTCAAGGCGGTGGCCAAGATCGGTGGCGCATCCCCCTACCTGATCGCCCTGCTGGTCGACTTTGACGAGATCAAGGCGGACGGGACCCGCGCGCCGGCGGCTGGTCAGCACTACGCGGATCCGGCTACCCCCGTCACCAGGTGCATAGAGGACGTGGAACCCGGACCGCAGGACCCGAACATTCGCGACGGCGCCAACACCGGCTGCGTCAACATGCGGACCGCTGTGCCTGACACGGGCACCTACCGTGTGATCTCCCGCGGCTGGCTCGACACCCGCAACTACGACCGAACCGGAACTCCCGTCTTCAACGAGAGAGCGGAGAGCGTGGTGCCGGGCAACACGTTCCAGCTGTACAAGTGGCAGGGACAGCCGATGCAGGTCACCGTCGCCAAGGACCACCAGATCGGCCTCATCCTCCTCCCCGTGGACACCAGGAACACGCTTCACTATGTCGGCACGAACGGCGACCAGGCCACAACGCTGACCCTCGGCACCGAGACCAGCGGCGTCACCCTGCCCGTGAAGTCGGGTCGCGCCGCATTTGGGGGGTGACCCACCCCCCACCACCCGGACGGCTGTCCGGCGGATCACTCCGCCAGGCAGCCGTTCGCCAATGCCAGGCTTCTGCTCCCGGCGGGAGTATCAGGATTCCGGCTCTGTCCCGTAATCGGTGGTAACGAAGGGTGACGGTCGTCGTTGTTGTTACGTGCGAGATGCCAACGAGCTTGTGAGCATGGTGTTTTCAGGGCTGTCGGTGTTGGTCGTCCAGGACGTGGTGGACGAGGGCGAGGTCATCCGGGTGTCAGCCCGGACCCAGGACGAGCCTGTGCCGTGCCCAGCGTGCGGGCAGCCGACGCCGCACGTGCATGGCTTCCACCATCGAGTGGTCGCGGATGTGCCGGTGGACGGTCGGCGGGTCGTGGTGTCGGTGCGAGTCCGACGCCTGACCTGCCCGGTTCTGGGTTGCCCGCGCCAGACGTTCCGTGAGCAGGTCCCCGGCCTGATCGAACGCTACCAGCGGCGCACGCGCCGTCTCGCCGATCAACTCGGTGAGATCGTTAAGGAGTTAGCGGGCCGGGCGGGCGCTCGCCTCTCCCGCGTCCTGGCTGCGACGGTCTCCCGCTCGACCGCCCTGCGCGTGCTCATGCGCCAGTCGGTGCCGCGGCTGCGCGTCCCGCGCGTGCTGGGCGTCGACGACTTCGCCCTGCGCCGGCGCCAGCGTTGCGCCACCGTGCTCATCGACGCCGAGACCGGCGAGCGGATCGACGTCCTGCCCGACCGCACCACCCAGACTCTGGTCGCGTGGCTGTGCGAGCACCCCGGGGCCGAGTACGTCTGCCGCGACGGCTCCGGCTCCTACGGCGAGGCGATCCGCCAGGGCCTCCCCGAAGCGGTGCAGGTCAGCGACAGATGGCACTTGTGGAGCAACCTGTGTGGCAAGGTCCTGGCCGAGATCCGCTCTCACGCCGCCTGCTGGGCCACCGCCGTGAACCCGACCCGGCCCGGAGTCGTACGCGAGCAGACCACCCGCGAACGCTGGTCCACAAGCTGCTCGGCCAGGGCGTCGGGCTGCTCGAATGTGCCCGCCGCCTCGACGTCGCGCTGAACACCGTCAAGCGGTACGCCCGCATGAAGGAGCCCACCGGCGACCGCCGGGCACCCCGCTACAAACCCACGCTGGTCGATCCCTACCGCGACCACCTGCGCCGGCGCAGGGCCGAGGACCCCGCGGTGCCCGTCACCCACCTCCTGCGCGAGATCAGGGAGCTCGGTTGCACCGGGAGCGCGAACCTCCTGGTCCGCTACGTCACCCAGGGCCGCGCCGATGGTGACAGGCCCGTCACCACCCCGCGGCGCTTCGCCCGCCTCCTCCTCACCCGTCCCGAGAAACTGCGAGACACGGACACCGCCCTCCTGAGGGAGCTCACCCAAAGCTGTTCCGAGATGACCGAACTCGCCCGTCTCACCGGAGAGTTCGCGCAACTGCTGGTGCCGGCCGAGGGCAACGACGCCAAGCTCACCGACTGGATCACATCAGTTCGCTCCGTCGACCTGCCCCACCTGCACTCCTTCGCGAACGGCCTGGAACTCGACCGGGCCGCCGTCGACGCCGGCCTCACCCTCCCGTTCCAGAACGGCCGCACCGAGGGAGTCAACACGCGAACCAAACGGATCATGAGACAGATGCACGGCCGAGCCGGATTCTCCCTGCTACCTGTTGACTGAACTATCGGCAGTGTATGCCCAGGTCAGTGACCTGATTGCGGATTCATCGTTAGTCTTGCCGTGGATTCATCGAGAGATCTGGCGTCGCTGGTCGTGCCCCTCGCCGGCGAGTTGGTAGCCACGGATGAGCTGTGGGAGCCGTACCAGCTGCTCGATCCGTCCGGGTCGCCAGTCGGCGGCGTCGCCGCGTATCTGCGGGACCTCCAAGCGGTCGGTCGGCCGTCTGCGACGGCGCGCTCGTACGGGATGGACCTGCTGCGCTGGTTCCGGTTCCTGTGGGCGGTCGAGGTTCCGTGGGAGCGGGCGACGCGCCTTGAGGCCCGGGACTTCTCCCGGTGGCTGCTGGTTGCCGGGCAACCGAAGCGTCCGCACTGGCGCTCGTCGGCCGCCGGGGTGTGGACCACGGGCGGAAAGCCGTACGCGGCGTCGGTGCGCGCGCACAGCGAGACGGTCCTGCGGGCCTTCTACGACTTCCATCTCGATGCGGGTACGGGGCCGATCCTCAACCCCTTCCCTCTGCATGGGTCGCGCCGTGGAGGCCGTGCCCATGCGCATCACAACCCGATGGAGCCGTACTCCAAGGAGCGCACTGGGCTCTATCGGCCGACGGTGCCCAAGCGGGTACCTCGCAGCGTCCCGGATGAGGAGTTCAACGAGATCTTCGCGCGGCTGCCCTCCCACCGCGACCGGGCTCTGGTTGCGTTCTACGTGTCCACGGGCGCCCGCGCCAGCGAGCTGTTGTCGGCCACGCAGGGCGGTGCCGACCCGGGCCGTCAGTTGATTGCGGTGGTCCGCAAGGGCACCCGGGAGGTGCAGGAGCTTCCCGCTTCGACGGACGCGTTCGTCTGGCTGCGGCTCTACCAGCTGGAGATGGAGGAAGCGATTCCGCGCGGACGGCGGCTGCCTCTGTGGTGGACGCTTCGCGCCCCAAGCTGCCCTCTGACCTATCACGCGACCCACCGGATGTTCGAGCGCGTCAACGCGCTCGCCGGAACCTCGGCGACGCTGCACGCGCTGCGGCATACCGCGGCCTACCGGATGGCTGAGGACCCCAGACTTCCGCTCACTGATGTCCAATTCGTGCTTGGACATGTCCAGTTGACCACGACGCAGATCTACCTCACCCCTCGGAAGGAGGAGGTGATCCGTCGGGTCCTGGCCCACCACGCCGAGCAGACCCGGCAGGCGGCAGCGCGGCTTGTCCCGGCACCTGCCGCAGGCTACCGCGCCGAGACTCTCAGCGTCCTGTTCGGTGGCCGGCCATGACGACCGCGACGCTGAAGGCGGTGAGCACGGCGGCGGCCCTGAAGCTGCCGCGCGACAGGTTCTCCGCGAGGACCATCCCCGGTGATTGGGCTACCACCCGGATGGGGCGGGCTGCGGTCTGGCAGCACACGACCAGCACGCCGTCCGTGCTCACGAACCCAGTGGTCCAGGGCAAGCGCGTCCGCGGTCTGGCCCACCTGCTCGACTGGCTGGAGGACTTTCCCGGCGCCGACTGGCAGCAGCGGTGGCTGGCCAGTGGCGCCGAGTCGCTGGGCGCCCAGTGGCGGCGGGCGCCGCTGCACTGGCTCACCCACCGCGGTCGCCGCTCGACCTGGCTGCCGTCCGAGCTGTCCAACGGCATGAAGGTCCTGATCTGCGCCGACGTCATCCGCCCCTCGTTGGAGTGGCTGGTGTCGGTGCCCTCCCTGAAGGGAGACCTTGCACCCGACCTCGCCGTGGGCTCCGGCCGGCAGATGGTGATGTATCCCTTCGGGGCCCCGGAGCCGCCATGGCTTCGGGGCCCCTCGACGCGTCCCCGAACAAACACAGAAGAGGTGCAGTGACCACGGCAACCAACCGGCCCCACATCCCCGGCTCCGACCCCGATCCAAGCCCCGACCCGGGCCCCAACTCCTTCGACGACGACTACCCCGCCTGCACCATGGGCCGCGCCGCCGAGATGACCGGCACCACCGCCGGCTTCCTCCGGGCGCTGGGGGAGCACCGCCTCATCACCCCACTGCGCTCCGACGGCGGCCACCGCCGCTACTCCCGCTACCAACTACGGATCGCGATGCGCGCCCGCGACCTGGCCGACCAGGGCACCCCCATCGAGGCCGCCTGCCGCATCGTCATCCTCGAAGACCAACTCGAAGAGGCCCTGCGCCTCAACGAGCAACTGCGCCGTCCGCCGGCCGACGCGCCGCCGCCCGCCGACACCTGACTCCGTGTCTGGCGGAGCATGGACAGGCTGGCGGGGCGCTGGGGCAGCCGGTTCTAGCCGGAGATTCGACTGGCGGCTGCCGGATCGCAGGTGAAGGTCGACAGTGCGAAGTGTGCCGTCACGTGGAGCGCGGCGTATGTCGTTCTCGACGCGTGCCAGGGCGGCTGCCGGGCATGCGTCGGACTGCATCTGGTTCGGCCAGCAGGGCTCTTCCGGGTAGTTCGCTCTTGGTGGAAGCGGTGGGGTAGCGTCCCCACCGGTATGTTCAACTGCCCTTCCCGCCCTGGTTCGGCCATGGCGGGCCTATGGTCTGCGCTCAGGAAGGCGACCTGCGATGACCAGCTCGACTAAGCCCCCGGCTGCACGGCGGGGCGGCAATGGCAAGGCCGAGCAGGTGGGGGAACCCGATCTGCGGCGACTGCTGACCGGCCTGACCGCCGTCCGCGACGGGGACTTCGGCACCCGGCTGCCGGACGCCGACGGGCTGCTCGGCGAGATCGCCACGGTGTTCAACGGCATGGTCGACCAGCTGTCGCTGTTCACCTCCGAGGTCACCCGCGTCGCGCGCGAGGTGGGAACCGAAGGGCAGCTGGGAGGCCAGGCCGAGGTCCCCGGGGTCTCCGGGACCTGGAAGGACCTCACCGACTCCGTCAACGCGATGGCCGGCAACCTGACGACCCAGGTGCGGGACATCGCCCAGGTGGCCACCGCGGTCGCCAAGGGCGACCTCTCGCAGAAGATCGACGTCGCTGCGCGCGGCGAGATCCTTGAGCTGAAGAACACCGTCAACACCATGGTCGACCAGCTGTCCTCGTTCGCCGCGGAGGTCACCCGCGTCGCTCGCGAGGTCGGCAGCGAGGGCCGGCTCGGAGGCCAGGCCCAGGTGCCCGGCGTGGCGGGCACCTGGCGTGACCTGACCGACTCGGTCAACTTCATGGCCGGCAACCTCACCGACCAGGTCCGCAACATCGCCCAGGTCACGACCGCCGTCGCCAAGGGCGACCTGTCGCAGAAGATCACCGTGGACGCCCGCGGCGAGATCCTCGAACTCAAGAACACCGTCAACACGATGGTCGACCAGCTGTCCTCGTTCGCCGGTGAGGTGACCCGCGTTGCCCGCGAGGTCGGCACCGAGGGCCGGCTGGGCGGGCAGGCCGACGTGAAGGGTGTCTCGGGCACCTGGCGGGACCTCACCGACTCGGTGAACTCGATGGCCGGCAACCTGACCGCGCAGGTCCGCTCGATCGCCCAGGTGGCGACGGCGGTCGCGGGCGGCGACCTCTCGCAGAAGATCCGGGTGGACGCCCGCGGCGAGATCCTGGAGCTGAAGGAGACCATCAACACGATGGTCGACCAGCTCTCCGCCTTCGCCGGGGAGGTGACCCGTGTGGCCCGCGAGGTCGGCACCGAGGGCCGGCTGGGCGGGCAGGCCGACGTCCGGGACGTGTCGGGTACCTGGCGGGACCTCACCGAGTCGGTCAACGTGATGGCGGACAACCTGACCGCGCAGGTCCGCTCGATCGCCGAGGTCACGACCGCTGTCGCACAGGGTGACCTCTCGCAGAAGATCCGGGTGGACGCCCGCGGCGAGATCCTCGAACTCAAGGAGACCATCAACACGATGGTCGACCAGCTCTCCGCCTTCGCCGACGAGGTGACCCGGGTCGCCCGCGAGGTCGGCACCGAGGGCAACCTCGGCGGCCAGGCGACCGTCCGGGGCGTCTCCGGCACCTGGAAGGACCTCACGGACAACGTCAACGTGATGGCCTCCAACCTGACCGGCCAGGTCCGCTCGATCGCCCAGGTGGCGACGGCGGTGGCGCGCGGCGACCTCTCGCAGAAGATCACCGTGGAGGCCAAGGGCGAGGTGGCGGCGCTGGCCGGGGTGATCAACACCATGGTCGACACCCTGTCGGCGTTCGCCGACGAGGTGACCCGGGTGGCCCGCGAGGTCGGCACCGAGGGGACGCTGGGCGGCCAGGCCCGGGTGCCGAACGTGGCCGGCACCTGGAAGGACCTCACCGACAACGTCAACTCGATGGCCAACAACCTGACCGGCCAGGTCCGCAACATCGCCCAGGTCACCACGGCGGTGGCCCGCGGCGACCTGACCCGCAAGATCGACGTCGACGCGCGCGGCGAGATCCTGGAGCTCAAGACCACCATCAACACCATGGTCGACCAGCTATCCTCGTTCGCCGCGGAGGTCACCCGGGTGGCCCGCGAGGTCGGCAGCGAGGGCCGGCTCGGCGGCCAGGCCGAGGTGGAGGGTGTCTCCGGCACCTGGAAGCGGCTGACCGAGAACGTCAACGAGCTGGCCGGGAACCTGACCCGCCAGGTCCGCGCGATCGCCGAGGTGACCAGCGCGGTCGCCGAGGGCGACCTGACCCGATCCATCACCGTCGATGCCTCCGGCGAGGTCGCGGACCTCAAGGACAACATCAACTTCATGGTGGAGTCCCTGCGCGAGACCACCCGCGCCAACGAGGACCAGGACTGGCTCAAGTCCAACCTGGCCCGGATCTCCGCCCTGATGCAGGGCCGCCGCGACCTGGCCGTCGTCGCCGAACTGATCATGGACGAACTCACCCCGCTGGTCGGCGCCCAGTACGGCGCCTTCTACCTCGCCGAAGAGACCGCCGACACCACGTTCCTCAACCTGATCGGCTCCTACGCCTTCCAGCCCGGCGAGGCCCCGGCCCGCTTCAGGCTCGGCGAGTCCTTCGTCGGCCAGGCCGCCCGCAGCCGGCGCACCATCGCCGTCGACTCCCTGCCGGCCGGCTACGTGAGCGTCTCCTCCGGCCTCGGCCGCGCCGAGCCCAAGGCACTCGTCGTCCTGCCGATCGTGGTCGAGGACCAAGTCCTGGGCGTCATCGAACTCGCCACGGTGCACGACTTCACCCCGGTGCACCGCGCGTTCCTCGAACAGCTCATGGAAACCATCGGCGTCAACGTCAACACCATCGTGGCCAACGCCCGCACCGACGAACTCCTCGACGAGTCCCAGCGGCTGACCTCCGAACTCCAGGTGCGGTCCGCCGAACTTCAGTCCCGTCAGGAGGAGTTGCAGTCCTCCAACGCCGAACTGGAGGACAAGGCCGCACTGCTGGCCGCGCAGAACCGGGACATCGAGACCAAGAACCTGGAGATCGAGCAGGCCCGCCAGGAGCTGGAGGACCGCGCCCACCAGCTTTCCCTCGCCTCCACGTACAAGTCCGAGTTCCTGGCCAACATGAGCCACGAGCTGCGCACCCCGCTGAACAGCCTGCTCATCCTGGCCCAGCTGCTGGCCCAGAACCCGACCCGCAACCTGACCGCCAAGCAGGTCGAGTACGCCGGCATCATCCACTCGGCCGGCTCCGACCTGCTGCAGCTGATCAACGACATCCTCGACCTCTCCAAGGTCGAGGCAGGCAAGATGGACGTCACTCCTGAACACATCCCGCTGAACAAGCTGCTCGACTACGTCGAAGCGACGTTCCGCCCCCTGACGACCCAGAAGAGCCTGGCCTTCGAGATCAACACGGCCGGCGGTGTGCCCGCCGACATCGTCACCGACGACTACCGGCTCCGGCAGATCCTGCGCAACCTCCTGTCCAACGCCGTGAAGTTCACGGAGAGGGGCAGCGTCGAGCTGAGGATCGAGGTCGCAGACGCGGCGAGCGTGCCGGAGGCCGCCCGCCGCGACGACGAACCCGTCATCGCCTTCCACGTGGTGGACACCGGTATCGGGATCGAGCCTCAGCACCTGGAGAGCGTGTTCGGCGCCTTCCAGCAGGCCGACGGCACCACCAGCCGCAAGTACGGCGGCACCGGCCTCGGACTCTCCATCAGCCGCGAGATCGCCTTCCTCCTCGGCGGCGCCATCACCGCCCGGAGCACACCGGGCCACGGCAGTGTGTTCACCCTGTACCTGCCCGCGTCCCGGGCAGAATTCCTCGCGCTGAGCGTCGGGACTCCGCGAATTGCCCTGGAGGCCGGGCCGGCCGAGGCAACGCCGTCCGGGCCGGCGGAGCTGGATGGGCAGAGCGCTGTGCTGGAGATCAGTCGGCCCAAGCGGCTACTGGTCGTCGAGGAGCGTCCTCGCGGCCTGCTGTCCCTCGTCGCCGAGAGCGCCGTCGCCGACCTGGCCGGACACGCGGACCTCGGCGACCCGCGCGGCCCGGTCGAGGTCATCACCACCGTCGGCGCCCGCGAGGCGGCGGAGACACTGGCTGCCACACCCTGCCACTGCGTCGTCCTCGAACTGGACCTGCCGAACGGAGCGGCGCTGGACTTCCTGGAGGCCATGGCCCACGACTCCGCGTTGCACAACGTGCCGGTCCTGGCCCACAACAACCGGCGCCTGGGGGCCGAACAGGAACGGCTCCTGCAGGACCGCGCCACTACCCAGCCGCTGGAACTGCTCTCCAGCCTCGACGAGCTGCGCGAGCGCATCGCTTTGCACCTGAGCGCCGACCAGCCGGGCGACGTACTGCCACTGGTCCGCAACGACGACTCAGCAACCCTGTTCGCCCAGAACGTGGACGGCTCGCTCGCCGGGCGCACCGTGCTAGTCGTCGACGACGATGACCGCAACCTCTACGCCATCACGGGCATCCTGGAGCTGCACGGCATGCAGGTCCTGCAGGCCGAGAACGGCCGAGCCGCGATCGACACCCTCAACCGGCACAGCGGGATCGACCTGATCCTGATGGACGTCATGATGCCGGAGATGGACGGGTACGCCGCCACCGCCGCGATCCGCGCGATGCCGCAACACGCGGACCTGCCCATCATCGCCGTCACCGCCAAGGCCATGGTGGGTGACCGGGAGAAGAGCCTCGCCTCCGGCGCGAGCGACTACGTCACCAAGCCCGTCGACGCGAACGACCTCATCGCCTGCATCGAGCGCTGGCTGCGCCCCTAACCCCGTCCGGTCAGTCCACCCCACAACCATGCAAGCCGAGGAGGGACCGATGAGCGACCCCCAGCAGCCTCCGTGTGCCGACCAAACGGAGGATTCGGACGGGGCGCCCGTACTGCCCCCCTTCCGGGCCGTCGGCAGATCGGAGGCACCGGCCGACGCCGGCGTCGTCGGGCGTCTGACCTCGACGGTCGAGCGCCTTAGCCGCGAGCTGGCCCAGGCGCGGGCCGAGGCCGACGGTCGGGCCCTGGTCGAACTCGCCAAGGGCATCCTCGTCGAGCGCCTCGGTTACGGCCCGGCGGATGCCTCCCGTCAACTGGAGGACCTGGCCGCCCAGTCGAACGTCTCCGTCCTGGAACTGGCCGCGGACCTGGTCAACCAGGCCTCGCACGACCGGATAGCCGACGTCGCCCGCGACTTCGTCGCGACGGCGGCCGAGCCGTCGTTGGGACTGCGACTGCGCAGCGCCGAGACCGGGATGCTGATCGCCGATGACGTCCAGGCCGTTGCCCAGTCGGTCCTCGAACATGCCCTGCGGCCGCTCGGGGCACAGGCGGTGGCCATCTGGTCGGCCAATGCCGATCAGTCCCTGACACTGGCGGGCAGCGCCGGCTTCGGCGAGCAGGAGGCGCGGCTCTGGCGACACGTCCCGCCCGGCGTTCCCACTCCGGCGCGCCGGGCGCTGACCGAGCGCGCCGCCACGGCGTACGATTCGCCGGACGCGGCGCGGCTTCCTTCCATCGGGCAACGGGACATCACCGGCGGCCGCCTCGCCGTCCCGGCCGGTGTGGGTGGCCGGATCACGGGCGTGCTCGAAATCTGCTGGCCGAACGGGCTCCCGCCACAGTCGCAGTCGCTGCAGCGCCAATTCGAAACCCTGGCCGAGCTGTGCGCGACCGCCCTGGAGTCCCGCCCGGCGGGCGACACCGACCCGGCCGCCGCTCCGCAGACGGCCGAACTCCTGGAGCTGATCCACGGGCTGCCGGACCCGTGCATGGTCTTGCAGCCCGTCTTCGACACGGCCCACCTGCCGACCGACTACCTGATCAAGCACGTCAACCCCCGCTTCGTCGACTTCGCGGGCCGGCCCCGCACCGCCATCCTCGGCGCCCGGCTCATGGAGGCCTACCCGCTGGCCGCCGAGTCGGGCGGACTGTTCGAGAAGATCGAACACGTCCTCGCGACCGGTGAGCCCTTCCGCTCGCCGGCCATGCATCTTGCGGCGCTCGTCGACGGCGTCCCGCTGGCCACCGAGGCCGCAGTGAACATCAGCCGCCACGGAACCCAGGTGGTGGTCCACTGGCGGACCATGGACGGGACGGCCCGGGTCGCGAGCCTCCTCCAGCACGCCCAGCGGCTCGGACGCATCGGAGGATTCGAGCAGAACCTCCGCAGTGGCGAGATCGCCTGGAACGACACCCTGTTCGACCTCTACGGACTGGCGCACACCGCCGACCCCATCTCGATCGAGCACCTTGCGGCCCACGCCCACGCGGACGACGAGCACACCATCGGCCGGTTCCTGCGGACCCTTCTGCACCACCAGCGCCCCGCGTCGACAGCCTTCCGCCTCAAACGCGCGGACGGCATCGCCCGCCACATCCGGGTGGTCGCCGAACCGGTCCTGAACCAGGACGGCAGGCTCACCGCCATCCGCGGCGCCTACCAGGACGTCTCCTCCCAGCACTGGACCGAAGTCGCGCTGGCCGCGACCCGCGACCAGCTCGCCCAAACCGAACAGCAGTCCGCCGAACGCAGCCGGCTCGCCCTGCAGCTCCAGCACGCCATCATGCCGCCCAGCCGAGGCCCGCTGGAACTGCACGACCTGCGGGTCGCCGTCCGCTACCGCCCAGCCGAGAAGGAACACCTGGTCGGCGGTGACTGGTACGACACCGTCGATCTGCCCTCCGGTCACGTCCTGCTCTGCGTCGGCGACGTCGCCGGGCACGGCATCGACGCCGCCACCGGCATGGTCGCGCTCCGCAACGCCCTGCGCGGCCTGGCCGCCACCGGCGCCGGGCCCGCACAACTGCTCTCCTGGCTGAACAGCGTGACGCACCACCTGACCGAGAACGTCACCGCCACCGCCGTCTGCGCGCTCTACGAGCCTGGGACCCGCCTCCTTCGCTGGGCCAGGGCCGGCCACCTGCCTCCCCTCCTGCTCCGCGACGAGTCGGCCATTCACCTGACCCCGATCTCCGGCATCCTGCTGGGCGCACTGGACCAGGCCGACTACGAAGAGGGCGAGATCGAGCTGCAGTCCGGCGACACCCTCATGCTGTACACGGACGGCCTGATCGAGCGGAAGGACCGGTCCCTGCAGGCCTCGCTCGACCATCTGCGCATCACGGCCCAGGCCCATGCCCCGAGCCGCTCGGACGCAGTGGCCGAGCTGGAACACCGCCTCGACCACCTCCTGCGCCACAGCAGCGCGGACACCGACGACGACACCTGCCTGATCGGAATCACCGTCCAGTAGACCGAGCACCACCGGCATTCGCCGCCCTTGGGCCGCACCAGTGACCGAACCCCCGCCCGCACACGACGACAGGCCGCCAGGGAAAGCCGCCTGACACCGCTGCGGCGACACCGATCCGCCTCACCTGCCGAGCACCTCTCAGCTCGCAGGCGCCCTGCGCTGTCCCCGAACATCGAATCGGCCCAGTGGCCGGCCGCCCGCTCTCCCCTCAAGGCACGAAAGCAACCAATCAGCCGCCTATCATCTTGCACGCATACTTTCGGTCGGCCGGGGGAGCAGAGCGGCGGACACCACCGAATTCCCCACCCCAGCACAGCAAGGAGAGTGACCCTCATGACCGTTCAGGACGTGGCGCCGACCACCGCCCCCGCCGATCGCATCACCAGGGAAGCTCCCGTTGCCCCGGCGCCGGTCCCGCCGAGGGCCGAAAATCTTCGCGAGGTCGCGCCTGCCGACGCCCGGGCCCTGTCCAAGAACCTCTTCCTGCGGCTGCGGGACCTGGAGGAAGGAACCCGGGAGTACTCCTACGTCCGCGGCACCCTCATCGAACTCAACCTGGCCCTGGTGAAGTTCGCCGCCCGCCGCTTCAGCCACCGCAGCGAACCGATGGACGACATCATCCAGGTCGGCACCGTCGGCCTGATCAAGGCCATCGACCGCTTCGACCCCACCCTGGACTATGAGTTCTCCACCTTCGCCCTGCCTACCATCACCGGCGAGATCAAGCGCTTCTTCCGCGACACCTCGTGGATGGTCCACGTCCCGCGCCGCATGCAGGAGCTGCGCCTCACCCTGGCCAAGGCCGGCGACGACCTCCAGCAGGCCCTCGACCGGGCTCCCACACCCCGGGAGATCGCGCAGCACCTGTCGATGGACGAGCAGGACGTCATCGAGGGCCTGAAGGCCGCCGAGGCGTACAGCACGCACTCGCTGGACATGCCCGGCGACGAGGAGGACGCCGAGGGCAGCATCGCCGCCCGGTTCGCCGTGGAGGAGAAGGGCTTCGAGGCGGTCCTGGACCTGGAGAGCCTCAAGCCGCTCGTCGCGGCCCTCCCCGAGCGTGAGCGCGCGATCCTCTCCATGCGCTTCGGTGCCGAGATGACCCAGTCCCAGATCGGGGAGCGCCTCGGGGTGTCCCAGATGCACGTCTCCCGCATCCTCAACCGCACCCTGAGCCGGCTGCGGGAAGCCCTGCTCACCGAGCAGTAGGTGATGCTCCCGGGCCGTCCCACCGCGGCGGGGCGGGGCCCGGGGTGATCAGGCGAGGAGGGCGCCCGCGGCCTTCTTGAGTGCGCTCGGCTCGTGGGGTCTGCTGGGGGCGGTGGCGCGGACTTCGAGCCTGGGGGCGCCGATGTCCTGCAGTTCCTCACGCCCAAGTGCGGCGCGGGCCGTTGGGGAACCATTCGCCTTGAGGACGGTGGTCTTGGCGTCGGAGCGCTCGTCGTCGGGATCCGGGCGTCGACTTCGGCGCAGAGGATGTCGGCGACATGGTGTTCTCGCAGGACTCCCGGATGTTGCTCTCAAGAGCGGCGACGAGTTCGCGGAGCGTCGGGTAGACCTCGTTCTCGTCAATGGCGTCGGTGAACATGGCCGACTCTTTGCCTACGATGCCGGGAGCGAGAGGACCAGAATCGGGTGAGCGCGGCTACCGCGCACGCCGCGTTTGGTGAACAACCACTCAGCCTGTGGCGTCGAGCCCCGCTCGCCGCTGAGGATCACCGGGCTGCAGCCATCCGGCTGCGCCACGCCCTTGGCGCCGGTCTTACTTCAAGCGCTGACGGTGGTGGAAGCCGCCGTCACGAGCGCCGACGGAGGGGACCGGCCGCTGTCAGACGACTGGCTTCGAAGTCGCCGTTGCGTGGCGGGTCACCGTCTCAGCTCCGGTGACCGGTGGTACGCGCGGGGAGGGGCTGCGGGTCCAGGGTCGGTGTGTCAGGTCCTTGCGGAGCGTGTCGAGCGTGGTGAGGCAGGTGTCGATGGCGGCGATGGCGTCGCCGGCCTCGGCGAGGGTGCGGGTGCGGATGCGGGTGAGCTGGTCCTGGGTGTGCTGCCAGGGTTGTTCGGCGGTGGTGTCAGGCGCGTCGTCGGTTGCTCTCATGGCGCAGTCGGTCGGTGTGCTGGGTGAGGGTGTCGAGGCGGGTGGCGAGGTCGTCGTGGGCGTCGAGGTGGGGGCGGATTCCGGTGAGGGGGGCGACGAGGTCGGCTGGGTCCGCGGCGGCGAGGGCGGTGTGCAGGGCGGTCTGGGCGGGGCGGGCCTCGGGTTTCAGGTCGGGCAGGGCGGTGATCTGGGCGGCGAGGACGCGCAGGTCGGCGGCGTTGGTGCGGGCCCAGGTGGTGACGTTGCGCTCTGCGGCGCGGCGGTCGCGGACGGCCTTGACGCGCTCCGCTCCGGTGTCGCCCGGGCCGGGGTCGGTGGTGGGGCGCAGGCGCAGGTAGCGGTTCTCGGCGGCCTGGCGGCTGGCGACGCCCATCGGACGGGCGAGGTCGGCCCAGGTGGCGCCGGCGGCGCGGGCGCTCTCCACCAGGCCGGCCTCCCAGCCGGCGAGTTCGGTACGCAGTTCGCGCAGCAGGAGGAGGGCGGCGAGGGCCTGGTCGGGGTCCGGCTGCGCCGTGGGTTCCTGCTCGGTGCCGGGGGTCCTGGCGGTGCGGACGGCGTTGTCGATGGCGGCCAGCGCGGCGGCCGCGGCCAGGAAGGACGCCGGTTCGGCGGCCGGGCCGCCACCGCTGTTCGGCGGGGTGGGCTTGTCTCGCATCGATGTCACGCTCCAGGCGACTTCGGTTGTTGTCATCCGATGGATGACATGTTAGAACGGATTCAGGTGAAGCGCACTGGCTCCTGCAGCCCGATCCACCTGGAGGTGTTTTTCATGCAGATGCGCACCGACCCCTTCCGTGAGCTGGACCGGCTGACCCAGCAGTTCCTGAGCACGACCGGCACCTGGTCGCGTCCGACCCCGATGCCGCTGGACGCCTACCGTGCCGGCGACGAGTACGTGATCTGCTTCGACCTGCCGGGGGTGGACCCCGAGGCGATCGACATCGACGTCGAGCGGAACATGCTGACCGTCAAGGCCGAGCGCCGCCCCCGCCGCGAGGGCGAGGGTGTGACATGGGAGATGTCCGAGCGTCCGCTCGGCGTGTTCTCCCGCCAGGTCATGCTCTCCGACACCCTCGACCCCGAGGGGATCAGCGCCGACTACGACGCCGGTGTCCTGACCCTGCGGATCCCGGTCGCCGAGAAGGCCAAGCCCCGCAAGATCGCCATCAGCCACAGCGGCGACCGCAAGCAGATCAAGGCCTGACCCGGGATTCGATGTCCCGCACGGTCGGCTCCCCGGGGCCGTGCGGGACACGTCCCGGATCCCGACCCGCGTCCCCGGGGGCGACGGACACGGCCGCCAGGACGGCGCGGGCACGGCAGGACAGCGAGTCATGCCATGGACAACAAGCGCTCCACAGTCGCCGTGGTGTGGGCCCGCGGCGACATCGACCTCGACACCGCCCCCGCACTGCACCGCCGCCTGGAGGCCGCCCTGCGCGAGCACCGCGACGTGGTGCTCGACCTGTCGCAGGTGACGTTCATGGACTGCGCGGGCCTGGGCACCCTCCTGGACGCCCGGGGCCAGGCCGAGCGCCACGGCGGACGCCTGGTCCTTCGCGCAGTCGGACCGGACGTCCTGCGGCTGCTCAGGCTCACAAACCTCGAAGGGCGACTCACAGCCACCCCCGATCACCACCCGCCCGATGGCGCGCGCCCGCAGGCGCAGCGCCCCGGGACGACACGCTTCGCGATGGAGGGAGAAGCGCCGTGACGATGCGATGGGAAGCCTTCCTGGACGAGGTCCGCGAACGCGGGGCCTACGACGACCCCCGCGATGCCGAAAGGGCCGGCCGGGTGGTCCTGGCCCTGCTCGGCGCGCACCTGGTCGGCGAGGTACGCGCCCACCTCGCCGCCCGCCTGCCGGAGACCCTCGCCCTGGTCCTGCTCAACCCCCTGCAGGCCGCCGAACCGCTCAGCCCGGACCGGTTCGTACGAGCCACCGCCACCTGGATCGAGGGCGCCACCGAACAGAGCGCCCTGTGGGACATCGGCGCCGTCCTCAGTACCACCGCCGACGCCGCCGGCGACGACCTCACCCGCCAGATCCTGCTGCAACTGCCGCCCGGCTACGACCTCCTCTTCGGCCACCCACGCGCCGGCCGCACCGCAGAACCCGCCTCCGCCGCCACCACCGACCCGGCGGCCCGCACCGAAAGTCCGCTGCGATGACCTGGCAACACCTCCTCCAGCAGGTCCGCGACGCCGGCCACTACACCACCGACCAGCAGGCCGAACGCGTCCTGGCCACCGTCCTGGCCGCCCTCGGCCGACAACTCACCGGCGACGAGCGCCGCGACCTCCAGGCGGCCCTGCCGGACCGGGCCCGCGCCCTGTTCTCCTCCCAGACCCCTCTGGCCCGGCCGGTCCCCGCACCCGCCCTCGTCGAGACCGTCGCCACCACCCTCGACACCACCCCCCTCCACGCCCGCTGGGACGTCACCTCCGTCCTGTCCGCCCTCACCCACCTCACCGGCGAAGCACTGACCAGCCGCATCCTCGCCCAACTGCCCCGCGGCTACGCACTCCTCTACGGCCGCGCCGACCTCACCACCGCCGCCTGAAGACAACCCGATCTCACCCTCACCATCCGCACGGCCGACCCGGCTCCCACACGACGGGTAGACAGCCGGAGGTCTCTCCCGCCCTAAATCAGCCCCCTTTGAGGCCACCGGCGAAATCGACCTCGACGCCGCCCCGATCCTGCATGCCGCGCTGCGCCCGCATGCCCGCACTCACCACCGGTCCACCAGGGACCATCCTGATAACCGACCTCGCGGGCGTCACCTTCTGCGCCGGACCTGCCCGGGCCCCCGGCCGTACAGGACCGGCGGGCGCCGGCCGTTCTCGTGAACATCGGTTCCCCCGACCACGCCTCCCGCAGCCATGACGAACTGACTCCGTAACCCGTGAACAAAACCAGCCACGCTGTCCACGGGTTGCGTGGCTGTGCACAGCCGCCCGCCTTCTCAGTTGCGCTGCGCTGCGGGTGCGCGATGCGGTCGGCGGGTGTCGCTTCGGGTGGGTGGCCACCCCAGCTCGCCGCCGGCGGGCGCCGCCCTCATCTGGCTGCTGGCTGCTCCCGTACATCGCGGTGGCCGGACTGCCGGACCAGGGTCTGCCGGTGTGGCGGGGCGTGGAGGTGCGGGTGGCGGCCCGCGTGCTGGGCGCCTGGCGGCGCTTGCCGCTCGGGCTGGCCGCGCTGGGAGGCATGCCCGCCTCACATCTCCGAGCGGCCCGGGCCAAGTACGTATCGGTCCCCGGTCTTTCCGGCTCGAGGGTGGTTCACGGGCCGGACTGGTGGGTCAGCGGCCGCCGAGGGTGTCAACGGCGGTTGTGCCGGGCGATGTCGGCGTTGAGGGCGGTGGCGAAGGCGCACCAGGCGGCGTAGGGGGTGAGTGCCGCGCCGGCGACGGGGTCGATGGTGGTGGTGCGGCGGATGAGGTCGGCGTTGCTGATGTCGAGCAGGGCGGTGCCCGCCAGCGCGGCGGTTGGGCTGCGGTAGTGGAAGAACACCCAGTTCCAGGCGGTGTTGAGGGAGAGGTTGACGCCCAGGCTGGTGGCGAGGGCGCGGCGGTCGCGGGGCTGGGCGGCGAGCAGGGCGCGGGCGCCGGCCCAGGCGATGGAGGCGTAGAGCGGGGTCCACACGGCGCCGAACGCCCAGGAGGGGGGTTGCCATGCCGGTTTGGCCAGGGACCGGTACCAGGCGCTGTCGGGGTCCACGGCCCGCCCGCCGATGACCGCACTCGCGGTCACGGCCGCCGTGGTTGCCGCATACACCGGCCAGCGGCGGCGGGCCGGTGGCTGTGATCGTTCGCTGATGATCCTCATGGCCTGCGTCTTCCCCCTCACCCTGGATCCATGAAGGGCGTCCGGGACGGATGGCTCAGGGAGCAGCTGTGGTGCCCACCCTGCGCTTTTCAGGTCGGGCCCGCATCCCAGGTGCGGCCGGTGAGCGGCCAGGCGGATCCAGGGCGGTTCGTGGCCCGGGTGGTGAGCCGTCGTCCGGGCTCGCGCCGGCGCCCGTTCCTTCCAGGGGAACTGTTCGTTGAACCGGAGCGTCCCCATCGGGACGCGGCACGGCACGCCTACGAGCCGGCCCGGACGTACACCCCCACGGCCCGGGCCCCGCACAGCGGCCGAGTGGGACGGCCGGGACGTACGCCCCGGCCGTCCCCGCCCCACTGGGCTGGCCACGCGGGCATCGCCAGGCTGCGGACAGACACACCAGGACGGTCGTCGAGGCAGGCGGCGGCGAACTCGACCTTGATGGCCTCTTGGGGCTGGACGCCGCTGGGCACGGCGCTGCGCCGCACCCTCGTGGTTCGCCGGTGTTCGCCACATTGATGATCGACTTCTCGGTCGTCGCCTTCTGAGGCTGCGGCTGTTGCTGCTGTTCCTCCGGCCGGCGCAGCGAGAGGGGACGTGTGCTGATGTCGGGCCGTAGCGTCGTGGGTATGACGATGCAGGGCGCGACGATGGTGGTGGGCGTTCGTGCGGCCGATGAGGTGTTCGCCGCCTTGGAGGAACTCAGCACGCGCCGAAGGCCGTGGACGGCCTTCGAGCAGGGCTTGCTGCAGGCCTACCGGTGGGCGGTGGGTACCCGGGCGGTGGCGCCGGTGACGGGGGACGAGGCGATGGGCTTGGTGGGGCCGTGCCGGTCGCAGTTGCTTGCGGAGTGCCAGGCTGCGGAGGTGCGGCTGCGGGCGGGTGCGACCCCGGGCGCGGAGGTGGATCTGGTGCTGGGTGCGTTCGCGGCGCTGGCGTGGGTGTGCGGGCACCACGACGAACGGCCCTGACCTGGCAGCGGCGACCGGGGGCGAAGGGGCCGACTTTGCCGGCCGCCTGTCGGTCGGCGCCGGCCCCGGCCTGCACCCGCCGCAGGGCGAGGTCCAACACGTCGAGGAGCAGGTTCACCCTCGTGGAACGGTAGTGGTGCAGGACTGTGGGAAGGAGCCAGACGCGGGTGGCCGGCCACTTGCATGCCGCAGTGACCTGGGCCCGGCTGGCGAATCTCCAGGAATCGCCCGCTCCGGCAACCGGCTCACTTCCGTTGCACGACACGGCCCTGGGCGAGTGAGGTAGGCATGGTGAGCGGCAACGAAGAGGTCCCGCGGCATGTCCGTCCGGCAGGGATGGACGGTGCGACGGTCCAGGCGCTGGGTCTGCTGTCGCAGGCGTTGGAGACGACGCAGCGGGCGCGGTGGCGGTTGTACGACTTTCATCAGCTGATCGGTGGTGCGGACCGGATGGTCGGCGAGGCTGTGAAGGCGCTGCCGGAGGCCGGGCGCGGTGAGCAGGCCGATCTGGTGGAGCGCGAGGTGCAGGGAGCGGACGTGCTGCAGGGCGCCGACGTGCTGATGTGGACGCTCCAGGTCGTGGAGGCCTACGACGACGGCTATCACCGTCGGTTGACCGAGAGGGAGCGGCTCGTGCGCGAGGCCCTGGCGGACGGTGTGGATCACATCGCCGAGGTCGGGATGAACAAGCGCGGCCAGACGCGCTGACCACCGGCGGGTGCCGGCCCGGTGCGAGGGTGCTCGGCCCGCTCGCCTTTCGGTCGAAGTCCGGACCCGGGGCGGCTTCCTGGCGGTGAGGTGTGACCCCTTGGTGCTGGTGCCGGGTGGCTGATGCGGTCCTGCGTGGCTGGTACCGATGACCTCCAGAGGCTCGTCGACGCTGTTGAGCCGGTGGCCGGTGAGAGGCTCCAGGTGCCGGGGCCGGTGGCGCGTCGGGCCTGGTCGGTGGTGGCCTCCTACGCCCGCGACGAGGAGGACTGCCTTCTGCTGCTGCAGGTCTTGGGCCTGACTCAGGAGGGGGAGAGTATGTGGGGGAGGAGCCGCGGGTCGAGGGCCGGGCCGACGGCGAGGGGCGGCAGGTGCCTGCGCCTCCGCGCCCGGACGGCGATGAGGGTGCGGGCGGGCGGCGGCGTCTTCGGCCGTGACCGGCGGCGGCATGGCCGGGCCCGGGCCGCGCGCCACCGCCGACCTGGAACTCGTGCCACCGGCAGGGCAAGTACGGCCCAGGAGCGTCCAGTGCTGCCCGATCAGGGTGTTGGTGCGTGCCACGGCTGGGAGCGTTGGTGCAGGGGGCTGAGGCGCAGGTAGGCGGGGAGCGTCGTGTCGCTGGGTGCTCGGGGCGTGTCGGTGCCGGATCTCGGGACCGTGGTGGCGGCCGCCTGGGGCGGATTGCGGTAGAGGGCGGTGCCGGCGTTGATGAACGCGCTGTATGCGTCGTCGTCATCGGGGTCCGAGCTCCACAGGGCTTTGGCCCGCTGCCAGGCGAGGCGTAGTTCGGCCGGGGTGGGTGTCGGCTCCGGAAGGTCGTCGGGCCGGTTGTTCGTCACGGCCGTCATCGTAGGGCCGTGCCCGGCGGTGGTGGTTCGGCACGCCAGGGCACAGATGCACACATTATGCAGGTGCGAAATGTTTGTGGGCTGTCCGGGTGATTGCTGGTCCCGGGGGCAGTCCGGGGTTCTGCGGGCGGCGAATGGGGGTTGCGTGCGCGGGCCGGCTTCTGGGGCGGCTGTGCGCGCGGGGCGGGGCTCCGGCACTTCACGGGTGGGGCCCCGCCTCCTTCGGCCTCAGGGCCGGTGGAGGTGCTGCGGTGTTACAGGCCGAGCAGGCCCAGGCCCAGGATGCCGCCACCGTGGTAGCCGTTCTGGTGGCCGTAGCCGCCCTGCTGCCCGTAGCCGTTGCGGCCGTACTCGTCGCAGTCGTTCCCGGCGTAGTACGTGGTGCTCTCGCTGTAGTACACGTGCTCGGTGCCGGCCTGCACCTGGTGGTTGTAGAACTGCTCGGAGCTGCGGTTGCCGTGGCCGACGGCGAAGGCGGAGCCGGCGGCCGGGACGGCGACGATGCCGGCGGCGAGCACGGTGGTGGCCAGCGTCCGGGCTATGCGCTTGTTCATGGGGGATCACTTTCGGTACGGGGACGGCGAGTTCCGCCCCTCACCGGCGACGCTAGGCGCCCCGACCGGCCGGCGCGCGCCGGTGCGGCCACCCGGCCCACCCGGCCGGGTGGAGGCCGCTGCCGTTCGTGCGCCGCCCGGGTGAAGGCCACGAAGGTGCCGGTGCGTCCCGCCCGCTTCTCCCGGACCGGGCCTATGGTCGAGGAGCGGGTGTGACAGCACCTGGCTTTGCGGCTCGGCCACCGATCCCCCCGGTTGGCCGGGCCGCGCCGTACTCGGCTCGGGCTCCCAGCAGTGCCCGGCCGTGCTCGGGGTGGCCCGGGAGGTGTCCCGGGCCACCACAGCACTCAGCGGCCCGCCTCGCCGGTGCACACCTCGGCCGCCACTCCAGCTGGCAATCCGCCACCGCTCCCGGACCGTCGGCCCGCACTCACCTGTGGACGGTACAACGGGGGGCGTCGAGGGCCTGCCGGCCCGAAGGCACCCCTTTCGGAGCTGAATGGGGTCAATTTTCAGAGACCGGCGACAGCGGGCTCATGCCGGTACGCCGTGCCCTCGCGTCTGAGAGCCATGGGGACTGATCCGTGTCCGGCCTGCTTGTCTGCTGGGTTGGGCCGTAGGAGGGGTAGCGCAGCCCACCGGTTCGGATGAGCGGGGGTTGGCGCGCGGCGTCTCGGAGAATCGCGTTGCGGGAGCCCGTAGGACCCCGATCTTCGACAGGTGACGTTGGGACTCGGCAGTGTCAGGTGAAGAGAACCGCGAAGGCCCCGACGTCACCGACAGTGGTGTCCGTCCGGGTGGCCCGGTGGGAGAGGGCGTCCGTCCCGCAGGCCCGGGCCCCGGCGCGGCCTCCGCGGCCCCGAGGCCGACCGTGCCCGGGACATCCGAGGAGGACGGTAGCCCGTCCGGCCGGGTCGGTGTGCTGGTGGGGCGGGCGGTCGCGTTGGCGAAAGACCCGCCCCGCCCGCCGGGGCCGTTCGAGCCCGGGTTCTGGCGCTCACCGATCCGCGGGCCGTGGCTGACTGCCGTCCTCGGCCTGGTGCTGCTGGCGGGGATCGGCGTCCTGTTCGTCACAGGGCTGCTGTCCTACGCCGCCTACAACCCGCGACTCGGCGCGGTGAACGACCAGACCCCGGGCAAGGGGATCCTCGGCTTCTACCTCTTCACCTGGCCCACCGACCCCTCCTGGCTCTATCGACTCACCCAGGGCGTCCACGTCACCCTCGGCGTCGTCCTCGTACCGGTCGTCCTCGCCAAGCTCTGGTCGGTCATTCCCAAGCTCTTCGAGTGGCCGCCCACCCGTAGTCCGGCCCACGCCGTGGAGCGGCTCTCGCTGCTTCTTCTCGTCGGCGGTGTGATCTTCGAGTTCGCCACCGGCATCCTCAACATCCAACTGCACTACATCATCCCCGGCTCCTTCTACCCCTTGCACTTCTACGGCGCCTGGGTGTTCATCGCCGCGTTCGCCGTGCACGTCGCCCTGCGTCTGAACCGGATGTGGCGCGCGCTGCGGTCGCGCCGCCTCGCCGAGGTCCTGCGTACGGACACCGCACACACGGTGCCGGAACCGCCCGACGACTCCGGTCTCGTCGCGGCCGATGCCCGCGCGGCGACCATGAGCCGACGCGGCGCCCTGGCCCTGACCGGCGCTGGCTCCCTCGCGTTGCTCGCGGTGACGGCAGGCCAGAGCATCGGCGGCCCCTGGCGGCGCACTGCCCTGCTCGCCCCGCACAACCGCAACCCCTCCGACGGTCCGAACGGCTTCCAGGTCAACAAGACCGCCGCCGCCGTCGGTATCACGGGCGAGGACATCGGGCCCGCCTGGCGGCTGAACATCCACGGCCCGGCCGGCACCCTGACCTTCACCCGCGACGCACTGCTGGCGATGCCCCGGTTCACGGCGGCGCTGCCGATCGCCTGCGTGGAGGGCTGGTCCACCGAGGACCAGATGTGGTCGGGCCTGCGCCTGGCAGACCTCGCCGCGCTCGCCGGGCTGCCGGACGCCGGCAGCGTCCTGGTGGAGTCCGTCCAACGCGGCGGGTCCTTCAGCAAGGTGCTGCTGGCGGCCAACCAGATCCGCGACCCCCGCTCCCTGCTGGCCCTGCACGTCAACGGCGCCGACCTGTCCCCGGACCACGGCTACCCGGCACGGATCATCGTTCCCGCCAACCCAGGCGTCAACAACACCAAATGGGTCGGCAACCTCACCTTCCGGACGTGACCCGGTGAACCGACGCCCACCCGCACCGGACCGCTTCCGTCACTGGTACGGCGCCCACCCCCTGCACCTGCTCCTCATGGCCGCCTGCTTCGCCCTCGCCACCTATGCCGCCGTTCAGCTCCTCAGCGGCCAGACCCTCAAGGTCGCCCTCTGGTTCATCGGCGGCGCGCTCCTGCACGACCTCGTCCTCGTCCCGCTCTACTCCGGCGCCGACCTCACCACCCAAGCCGCCCTCCCACCCCGCACCACCACGTCCGGCCACCTCGGGAGGAACGGAGCCGTCAACCATGTCCGGGTGCCGGCCTTCCTTGCCCTCCTGCTCCTGCTGGTCTGGTTCCCCCTCATCCTCGACCTCTCCGAGCCCTACCCCGGCGCCACCGCACTCTCCGAGAACATCTACCTGGGCCGCTGGCTGCTGATCACCGCCACCCTGTTCGGGGCCTCCGCCCTGCTGCTCGCCGCGCGTCTCCTGTCAGGGCGACGCGGTGCCCGCCAACACCGGCCCCGGACCGCCCCAGAATCGGAGCCGGAACCGCCTGCGGGGGCAGGAAGCGAACCGGACGTCCTCCCCACCCCCGCCACCGGCGCACCACCCGTCCCCGGCGACGCCAACGCCCTTCCTGCACGACCATCCCCTTCCCCCGACACCGCCTCCGCCCGGCCCCAGGCCCCCCACCCCCCGGCCCCGGTCAGGCGACGTACCGGCCCCGCGATCGCGGCCGCCGCCCTGGTGGCCGCGGGAACCGCGGCACTGCTCGTGCGACGAGCACGACGCCAAAGGCACCTGCACCACGGCGCAACACAAGGAGGACGACAGTGACGCACCCTCCCCAGGACGCCGTCGACTCGGCCAATCGCGTGCCGCGCAGGCCCGCCGACCTCTTCGCCGAGGCCCTGCGCGCGACCGCTCCACGGCTGGCACTGCGCACGGCGGAAGGGACGTTGCTCCCCCTGGACGTACATCGCTGGCGCTGCGAAGCCGCAGGTGCCGATCAGCCGCTGCTGGACCGGTGCCGCGCCCCGGTACTGGACGTGGGCTGCGGCCCGGGTCGCCTCGTCGCCGCCCTGACCCGGCGCGGCACCGAGGTGCTCGGCGTGGACGTCACCCCGAGCGCCGGCGCACTCGCCCGCGCCGCAGGCGCCACCGTACTGACGGCCAGCGTCTTCGAGACGCTCCCCGGCGAAGGACGCTGGGGCACCGTGATCCTCGCCGACGGAAGCATCGGGATCGGCGGCGACCCCCTCACCCTGCTGCGCCGGGTGCGCCAACTGCTCGATCCCAGAGGTCTGCTCCTCCTGGAGGTCGAGCCACATGAAACACACGAGCGACTGACCGTACGACTGGAGGACGGCGAGGGACAGCGCAGCGCTCCCTTCCCCTGGGCACGCCTGGGCCCCCGTGCCGGCCGGCAGGTCGCGCTTCGGGCGGGGATGCGCCTGTGCGAGCAGTGGTCCGCCGGCGGCCGGCGCTTCCTTTCCCTCACCCCGGCCACCGGCGACGAGCAGGAACCGCTCACTGTGTCCTTCGACGACAACGCCGGCGTCCGCACCGGCCGCCGGCCCGGCGGCGATGACGGCGCGCCGAGCTTCACGACCGAGTCCGGAGCTGTCGCACCCGCAGCAGGTCGCGCCTCGAAGGGCCGCATCCGATGACCGACTCCCACCCGAGCGCGGCAGAACACCAACGACTGCACGTCGAGCAGCCCGAGCCTGCACCCGAGCACGACACGATCGTGGACACCGACCCCGAAGGCAACAAGACGCACCCGGCGCGAAGCGGCCGGCGGGCGGACGTGGTGGCCGCCGGCGCCGGCATCCTGCTGATCGCGGCGGCGGTCCTGATCGGGGCCGAGATCCAGCGCACCGACGGAACCCTCCACGTGCCGTGGCCACCCCTGCAGGCGTACTGGCTGCCCCACTGGGGCCCGGGAACGCCGGCCGCAGTGCTGGTCGCGGTGCTCGGCATCACCTGGATGCCCGGCCTCGCCCTGCGCCTGCCCTGGCGCCGGCTCCTGCTGGTGACCTGGGCAACGGCCATGGCCTGGACCTGGACGCTGGCACTCGTCGACGGTTGGCAGCGCGGCGTCGCAGGCAGACTGGCCACCGACTACGAATACCTCTCGGAACTCAACCGCTTCACCGACATCCCCGCCGCCCTGCGGGACTTTACCCACCACATCCTCAGCACCCAACCCCAGCCCTGGGCCACCCACGTCGCCGGACACCCGCCCGGCGCCGTCCTGACCTTCGTCGGCCTCGACCGCCTCGGCCTGGGCGGCGGAGCCTGGGCCGCGACCTGGTGCATCACCACCGGCAGCTCGGCAGCCGTCGCCGTCCTGCTCGCCGTCCGGGCCCTGGCCGACGAGACGACGGCCCGCAGAGCAGCGCCCTTCCTGGCCCTGTCCCCGGCCGCGATCTGGATCGGCGTCTCCGCCGACGGATACTTCACCGCCGTCGCCACCTGGGGACTCGCCCTGCTCGCCCTGGCAGCCATCCGGACCACGGCCAGACCCCTGGCCGCCGCCCTGGGCGCCGGGCTCATGCTCGGCTTCGCCGCCTACCTCTCCTACGGACTGCCGCTCCTCGCCGTCCCGGCCCTCGCCGTCCTGGCCACCGCCCGCACCGCGAGACCACTGCCCGCCGCCGTCCTCGGGGCCGCCGCAGTCGTGGCCACCTTCACCCTGGCCGGCTTCGCCTGGTGGCAGGCCTACCCACTGCTCGCCCAACGCTACTACCAAGGTGCCGGCGGCATCCGGCCCTACAACTACTGGGTATGGGCCGACCTCGCCTGCGCCCTCCTCAGCACCGGCCTCGTCGTCATCGCCGCAGCCCGCCGCGCACTGGCCGCCGCACCCTCGGCCCTCCACCACCTGCGCAGACGCACCCCCAGCGCCCCGCAAGCGGTCGCCGTCCTCGCCTGCGCCGCACTCCTCAGCATCCTGATCGCCGACCTCTCCGGCATGAGCAAGGCCGAGACGGAACGCATCTGGCTACCCCTCACCATCTGGCTCCTCCCGGCGGCAGCGCTGCTCCCCGCGCGCGACCATCGCCGCTGGCTCGTCAGCCAGGTCGTCCTCGCCCTCCTCCTCAACCACCTCCTGCTCACCAACTGGTGAGAGGTCCTGCGCCTGGCCCGGGCCTGACGACACTAGACTGCACGGTCCGAGCCCCGAGGTGGTGAGGGCGGCCGGGACGCCCCCACCACCACCGTCATCGCCTTCGCTTGCGTCTTCGACCTCGCGGCGCCGCCGCCGGCAGTCGGCTCCCTCGCGCCCAGGGTCGAGGTTGTTCCCGGCCGGGCAGCAGGTGGTCGGCCTTCGGGCTGGGCGGGGGCCGGATGGTGGCAGGTCGCGTGGGGTGTGGCTGGCGGCCATCTTCGGTGTGGCCGTCGATACCAGCTCGCTGGCCCGGCTGCTGGAGAACGGCCCGGCGGCCGCGTGGTCGGCTACCTGTTGTCGGCGCGGCTGGAGGGGCACACGGCCGCGGTGACCGGTGCCCGAGGCGAGGCGATGACGGCGTGGGCGAACCCGGACGAGCCGCTGCGCGCGCACCCGCTTGCACAGCCACCTCTGAGCACCCGCACGCGCGGCTGCGCAGAGCCGGCCGCCGCATGGATCGTGCTGCGCAGTGCGGCGCCCGGGGCGGTGTGCGGTGCGGCCGGTGGGCGTCGGTGAGGGGCGCGTCCTCTTCGTGGCGTGCTTCGTATCCCGGGTAAGTTCATCCGGTGACTGCCCATGGCCCCGAAACGAGAGGACGACTCGTCGGACGGGCTTGTACCGGGGGCCCGCCGTGTGGTTCGTGCGATGCTCCGCTGCAGCCCGGACCGAGGGGCCGCCTACCCCCGCAGCGCAGCTTGACGGCCCGGCCATTTCAGAATCGGCGCCTCGAGATCGCGAGCTCCGCTGACGGGACAACCGGTGCCGATCCCGCCTTCGCCGGCGCAGCCACCCGCGGCGTTCAGCGGGCGGTGGCCGGCAGCTCCGGCTGGTACTCCGTCACCGAGTGCGCGCCCAGGTGCGGACGCTCTGTGTGCTGCCGCGTCGATGCCTCGCAGGGTGTACCCGCCCGCCGGGTCGCGCGGGCTCTCACGCTCGCGGGCCCATGATCGGCGGGGCGGGCCCGCCTCTGGTGCACGCGGCCGTCGCCGTGCGGGCCCGGGTGCGGCCGACGCGCCGCCGGCCGGGGCCACCTGGTGAACCCCCGGGTGGTGGTGTCCGTCCCGCAGCGGCAGCCCGGGTGCGTTGGATCGTGTGGTGGGCAATCCGCTCGGGGGGCGTCTTCGAATGTGGTGTGCGGTCCGGTGCGTGCTGTTGCGGCGGGCACCGACCGCGTGGGCGGGACCGTCGGTACACCATGGCCGTGGTGGACGGTTCCGCCTCTTCTGTTGTCAGCTGACGGTGCGTCTGTCAGCCGGTGCTTCGGTCCGTGTGTCAGTCCTGGGCGAGCGGGACGGCGATGTCGACGACGGCCTGGTCGGAGGTGAAGTTGCCGAGCGCCACGGCCTGGCCGGTGAGGACGTCGACGCGGTAGAAGGTGCGCGTGCCGTTCACACCGAGGGTGGCGTAGCCGTGGTTGCTGCCGTGGCTGGGGGAGTAGTAGATGTCGAAACCGGCGTCCGGTCCGGCATCGACGCCCAGGCGTCCGGTGGGGGCGAGGGTGCCGGTGTTGGCGGGCGACTGCAGGGAGACGCGGTCGTTGCTGGTGTCGACGTCGAAGAGGGTGGTGGCGGTGGCCGCGTCGAGGTCGTTGTTGGTGTACGCCACGCCCGTGACGCCGGTGGCGGTGGTGCCGGTGGTCGCGGGCGGTACGGCCGGGTTGGTGAGGGTGCCGTCGACGGCCGTGGTGCCGGCCGCGGGAGCGCCGTTGGGGTCGTCGATGTTGTGGCGCAGGTTCTGCCCGGTGTCGGAGACGATCCGCAGGCGGTTCGCGGCGGGGTTGAAGTCGACGCCGAAGTACGTGCCCTGCAGCGCGACCGACAGCTGCGAGATCTTCGTGGCGCAACCCGTGGTGTCGTCGATCGTGTAGATGCCGCCCTGGTCGCCGACGCCGTAGAGCAGGCCGTTCTGGACGCGGTAGTCGATGCCGACCAGGCGGGTGTCCCCCTGCAGGCCGTCGATCTTCCCGATGGTCCAGGCCCGGTCGGGGTGCAGGACCGGGAAGGCGACCAGGCGCTGGTCGTCGGTGAGGCCGACCGAGCTGAGGTTCTCCCAGACCTTCCCGTTCGAGGGCTGGGCGGGCTCGGGGGCGACGGCGGCGTGGGCGGGGACGACGGCCGCGGCGGCGGCCATGACGACAGCCGCGGCGAGCAGAGTGCTGCGCAAGACGAACTCCTTGCTGGACGTGCGGTGCCGGAATGGCGATCCGCTGGGCCCAGCAACGCACGCCCGGCGGTGCGGGAGCGGCAGGCCGTCCGGGGAACCCGGGCATCTCACCCGCACGGCTCCCCGGCATGCGGTCGCGGACCCCGGCTGCCCTCGGATAGGCACGTCAGTGGCTGACTGCGCATCCACCGACTGCGGCTGCGCCTGGCAGGCACGGCCCCGGCCGCCCAGGGTGTGCGTGCCGCGGATGCGGCCCGCACCCGCACCCGCACCCGCACCCGGGCACGGGCACGCCGGGCCACGACCTGAGGCGGGCAGACCGCGTCCTGTGCCGCCGCAGACCCCCGCCGGGGATTCCGTCGTCGGCAGTCGCTGCGCCCAGGTGCCGCGCCCCGCGGCCCTCAGCGGTCCGTTGCCGTCGCAACCGCGGATCTCGTGTTCGACGCGGTGCTGCAGGAGGGGTCGGGGTGTGACCGGGCGATCACGACCGCCTCCTCTACAAGGCAGTGCAGGGCCACTGCTGGGCGGCTCCGGCGTCGGAGGCGGGCACACCGTGGCCCCCACCCGGGGTGGGAGTCTCGCTTCGGAACCCCGCCACCGGGCCTCGGCCAGCTCCGTTCGGACCGTGTGGTGCGCCGTCCAGCGCGGCCCACGCGGAGTTCGCCCGGGCCGACCCGGCTGCGGGCCAGCCGCCCAAGCAGGAGGGCTGATGCGTTGCGGTTCTACGGGGATCGAAACGTTCGCGGCGAGTGCCTGTGTGGGCGCTCTGTGGATCCACCCTGGAGCCGATCAGCGTGTACCGGCCCGAGGCGACGTTCGCCCGGGCCGGTCTCGCAAAGTCGTGCTCTGATTTGCGGTGCCCTGCTTGAAATCATCAGTGGGGCGGGGCGGCTGGGCACCTCTCACCGAGCGGCTGGTTTGCGGCTCCCCCGAGAAGCCGTAGATTTTCTTGCCCGCCGAGTGGTTCCTTCGGCCTTGACCGCAGTTTCCGGCGAGAAGCCGGAAGCCTCAAGGACGTCCATGGCAGCGATAATCGACTGGCACTGCACAGTGAGGAGCCTGACTGTCGGCAGCTTCTGGGCCTCCGGCGGCAGGACGGACAGCGAGCAGTCATAGATCCTGACCGCCTGCTTGTACAGGGACCTGAGTCGGTCGGAGGCGTAGAGAGTGCACTTGTCCGGGTCGAGGGTGACCACGTAGGCCCCGTGGTGGTAAACCCAGGCCTTCTTTTCGGACTTGCACTTTGTGTCCTTGATCCATGCCTTGCCGCGTTCGAACTGGCCTTGGGTGTTGTGCCCGATGGCCTTCTGTTTCAGCAGGCCATCCTCGCCCGCCTTCGCGACCCGGGTCCAGATATCCTCGCCGGTGTCGTGCGCCGCCTGGCGGCGCGTGGTGGTCATGGTCTATTCGCCTTCGTCCTCCAGCAGGCGTGCGAGCGCCTGGTCCATGTCGGTCCTTCCGGTCGTGATGGCGGACTCGCACCAGTCGAGGAACGAGCGCGCCTTCGTGACGTTGTCCAGAACGGCCTCCTTTGTGTCCTCGGTGTAGTCCTGGGAGTGGACGGCGGGGATGATTCGCTGCAGCGATACAAAGAACGAGGCGAACGTCCCGATCAGCTGCAGAATCTCCAGCGGCGCCTGCTGGTACCCGAGGGCCGGTGCTGTCGGCTCAGGTGCACTCGCGGTCTCCTGGGTGTCGTCGGCAGGCAGCAGGTCCTCGGCTTCCTCCACTCCTCGGTCGACCTGGCGCCAGTGTTCGAACTGTGCCTGACGCAGCATGTGCCGGTTGCGCTGATCGGAGACCACCCTGGCCCGGACGTCCGGGCGGCTGATGAGCTCACTCACTGCCTCGGCCGCGTCCTCGTCGCTGCTCAGAAGCCGCCGCGCCTTGTCGAGGCGTTCCTCCCGGTTGGTCGGCGTCTGGGGTACATGGGCGGCCGCGCGCTGCGCCTCGTTCACGGTCCACCGTTCTTCGCCGGTGAACGGGTCGCGGGGGTTTCGCTGGATCTGTGCGAACCGTCGGGGGGAGTAGGCCAGCTCCTTGTGGACCGTATAGGGGACGTCGTCTCGTCGCTTCTCCTGCGGCCACTTCTGCGCGACCAGATAGTAGGTGTGCAGTGTGTCGGCGTTAACGCCGATCTGGTGGGCAAAGAGCTCGATCACCTCACCCACCTCGCCATGGCCGCGGTCCCGGCCGTCCAGCATGTCGATCACGATGTCACCGAGGGCAAACTGGATGCCGCTGATCTGCTTGACCAGCTTTCGGCCCAGCCGGACGTATCTGTCCCACTCCGCCTTGGCATAGCCGGGGGGAATGATTGGCGTGGTCACAAAGCCACCTTCTTCCCTCACGTCGCAGTGCAAGAGAGGGAGTGGATCGGCAGCTGCGAGGCAGTGACTGCCGGGGCGCTCGGTCTGCCGTACATCGGCGTGAGACTCGACTGCGGGGACGCCACCAACTGCAGCGCCTTCGGCTGCCTCCAATCTACTCCTATGTATACAAACAGAAGTGGTTGGAGAGGCTTCCGAGCAACGCCAGGAAGTGGCAGCCAGGATCGGGGAGGTGCGGCCGGGGCCTCTGGGGTCGATGACCTGGGCTGCCCAGTCGTAGTCACGGGGCTCCGCCGAGATTGAGACTGTGCGACGGCCCGGCCCGAGCAGCGGATGGAACCGCTCCACTGGCCTGCCGATCCGCCTGCGGGGATGTGCTGGCTGCCGGCTGGCCCCCGCACCGCCGTCCCGGCCCCACTTCTTCGGAGGAGACGAGTGGCCGCCACCCACCCCACCAGTGGCTGCGGTTTCCCACCCGCCCCCCAAGAGTCTGCGGCGCGTGCCGCTCTGCTGCAACCGCGCACCCTTGACGGGCTGTCAGTCGCGCGGGACAGTGGCTCGCAAGTGACCGCAACCGGTTTGGTGCAGGAGGGTGTCGTGGGGCTAGATTTCGTAGGGATCGACCCGGAGACGGGTAAGGAGGGTTCGCCGACGGTGTGGGTGGACCGCCCCAACCGCAGGATCGTGTTCCAGGGCGTGAAGGCCGAGGAGGACCTGGAGGCCGAGATCGGGGGGCGGAGCTGGGCACCGGACCACGAGGCCGGCATCCCGGGCCACGAGGCCGTGGTGTGGATCCCCACCCGGATGATCCCGATCCTGCGAAAGGCATGCGATGACGCAGAGCGAGATGGGCTTCTCTGACCTGCTGGCCACCGCCCGGTACTCGGCGGTTCACCTGGAGATGCGCGACAGCTACGGCGTGCCGGACGAGGCCGAGGCCGTGGAGCGGTTCCGGCGGACCGGCGAGTCCGATCTCGACCCGGAGTCGGAGTACTGGCAGGACTGGACGGCCATGCTCCGTGAGGCGAACGCGCGGGGGGTCGTCATCCGCCGGGCCCGGATCGTGTCCGAGCCCGTCACCCTCTACACGCGGTACCTGCACGCCATGACCCCGGTCAACATCACGGCCGGCGAACAGGTGCGCTGGCTGGCGCGCCGCAACACCTGCGACCTGGCACTGCCCGGCACCGACTTCTGGCTGTTCGACGACCACGCCGTGCGCTTCAACCACTTCACCGGGGACGGCGACTGGGCTGAGCCGCGCACCTCCTACACCGAGGACCCCGCCGTGGCGAAGCTCTGCGCCACCGCGTTCGAAGCGGTGTGGGAGCGGGCCGTCCCGCACGACCAGTACCCCGTCTAGCCCCCGCCCGAGCAGACAGCCCATGCCCGCATCCCCCTCCTCCAGCGCCCAGGCGGCCCGCGCCGCGCTCGCCGCCCGCCTGCGCGAGCTGATGCTGGACGCCGGGATCGACGGCAAGGACCTGTCCGCCCGGTGCGGCTGGCACCCCTCCAAGACCTCCCGCATCCTCAGCGGGAAGTCGGCGCCCTCCGAGAGCGACCTGCGCACCTGGTGCACCGCGTGCGGCGCAGACGGCCAGGCCGCCGACCTGATCGCCTCGCTGCGCGCGGTGGAGCTGATGTACCTGGAGTGGCGCCGGATCCACCGCGCCGGCATGCGCCAGGTGCAGCAGGAGTCACTGGCCCTCCACCAGGAGACGTCGGTGTGCCGGGCCTACGTCTCCAACGTCGTTCCGGGCTTTCTGCAGACCACCGCCTACGCCACCGCCCTCATGCGCTCCATCACCGACTTCCAGGGCACCCCCGACGACGTCGCCGAGGCAGTCGCCGCCCGCACCGAACGGGGCCGGCTGCTCCACGACGGCCGCCACCGGTTCGTCATCCTCATCGAGGAGACGGTGCTGCGTTACCGGATCGGCGACGCCGAGACGACGGCCGGCCAGCTCGGCCACCTCCTGGCGGTTATGCCGCTGCCCACCGTCTCCCTCGGGATCATCCCCTTCACGGCGCAGCGCACCGTGTGGCCGCTGGAGGCGTTCTACCTCTTCGACAACGAGCAGGCCTCGGTGGAGACGCTGACCGCCGAGGTCACCGTGACCCAGCCCCGCGAACTCGCCGACTACCACCGCGCCTTCGCCGGGCTGGCGAAGATGGCCGTCCACGGCGCCGCGGCCCGCGCCCTGATCACCGCCGCGATCGAGGCCCTCGGGTGAATCCCCGCAATCGGAAGCAACCGCGTTGAAGCCGCGCGGGCCCACTCCCTACCGTCGAACCGTCGCCCGCAGTGACGGACCGGACACCCGGCCCCGTCGGTGTGCAGGCGAGTTGGGGCCGCTGCGCGGGCCCGTCCCCCGTCGGGCCCGCGCAGCCGTCACCCGCCGACCAGAGAGCGGAGTCCGACGTGACCACGCACCCCATAGCCCGCCCACCCACCGCGGTGCGGGTAGCGGCGGCACCGGCGGCTGCGGGGCACACGGTGAGCGTGGCCGTGGAGACCCAGGAACGGCCACCGGTCACGGACACCACGACCGCGCTGCTGCCCTACGAGCCGCAGTCCGCCGCCGCGGCCCGCCGCCTGGTGCGCACCGCCCTGCGGGGGTGGGGGTTGGGTGACGTGGTGGAGGCCGGCGAACTCATCGTCAGCGAGCTGGCTGGCAACGCCGCGAAGACCGGCTGCCGAGGCAGCATGGCGGTCACCGTCGAGCGCGTCACCGACCGGAGCGTGCGGATCAGCGTCCGCGACAGCTCCCGCACCCTGCCCTGCCTGATCGACGCGGGCCCCGCCGCCGAGTCCGGCCGCGGCCTGGCCCTGGTCCACCACCTCACCGGCGGCCACTGGGGTGCGACCGCCGGGCCCTTCGGCAAGACCGTTTACGCCGACCTGCGCGCACGCCCTGCCGGCCCCGGCCCGGCATGAACCCGCGCCCCGGTGCGCCGGCCGGGACCTCTACTCCTCCCGGTCCCGGGAGGGCACCATCACAACCACGACAAGGAGCCCGTCATGGACATCGCCCAGGCCCACAGCGGCGCGTCAAGGGGTGGTGAAGGGGACAACCTCCCCGGCACCCCGTGGACACCGCCCCAGGACCCGCCCTCGCCCGACGGCGGCCCGCCGCCCGGAGACGGGGGACACCGGAAGTGACGCTCGCACCCGAGAGCGAGGGCCGCCCCGCGACGGGGCGGTCCTTCCCGGTCGCCGACGCGTGGGCGCCGGCCTTCGACGCCGTCCCGCGCTCGCTGTTCCTGCCCGACCTGATATGGGCGCACGAACTGGCCACCGGGACGAGCCGGCCCGTCGACCGGACCGAGGACAAGGCCGCCTGGCTGGCGGCCGCCTACGCGGACGTCCCGATCGTCACCCAGTGGGACGACGGCGAGCACCAGGGCGCCGAGCCCGGCACGGTACCCACCAGCTCGGCCTCGCAGCCCTCGCTGGTCGCCTCGATGCTGGAGGACCTGCAGGTCGAGCCCGGGATGCGGGTACTGGAGCAGGGCACCGGCACCGGCTGGAACGCCGCCCTGCTGAGCCACCGCCTCGGCGACACCAACGTCACCACCATCGAGATCGACCCGGCAGTGTCCGCCCGCGCCGACACCGCCCTGACCGCCGCCGGCTACCACCCGCACGTCGTCTGCGGGGACGGAGCCCTCGGTCGCCCGGCCGGAGCCCCCTACGACCGGATCACCGCGACCTACGGCCTGCGCACCATCCCGCAGGCCTGGATCGAGCAGACCCGGCCCGGCGGACTGATCCTGGCGCCGTTCGGCACCCACTACTCCAACGCCGACGCACTGGTCCGCCTCACCGTCCACGGCGACGGCACCGCCTCCGGCCCGTTCCTCCAGCCGGTGGAGTTCATGAAGATGCGCTCCCAACGCCTCACCTGGCCCCGCAACCCTGCTGACGGCGGCACCGTCGCCGAACACACCACCACCGCCACACTGCCCGGCCACGGCAAGTTCGACCCCTTCCCGCTCGCCGCCGGCCTGCGCCTGCGCGACATCGTCCACGCCATCCAGCCCCACGACGACGGCGCCCGCACCCTGTGGCTCTACTCCCTGACAACCCCGGCCTGGGCCGCCGCGACCTTCCGAGACGGCCAGGACGCGCACCAGGTCCGCCAGTACGGCGGCCGCCGCCTGTGGGACGACTTCGAACATGCCCTCGCCTGGTGGCACGCCGCCGATCAGCCCGGAGTCGATCGGCTCGGACTCACCGTCACTCCCGACAGCTGGCACGCCTGGCTGGACGACCCTGCCCAGGCGTTCTGACTCACGTACCCTCCCAGCGCCCTGGTCGTTGACAACGTGCCCGACCAGGGCGCACGGCTGCACCGGGCCGGTCCGACCGACATCTTGGTGCGGATGCTGGAGATCACCGGCGCCCGGGTGCCCCGATCGTGGAACCCGGCCGGTTCAACGCTGGCTCCGGCTCCCGGGCGTGGGCGGGCTCCAGGACGATTGCCGTCGCCGACGGGCACGGCACCCGGCCCGGCCCCGCCGGTCAGGCGATGCGGTCGATGGTGGTGCGGGCGATGCCCGTGGCCTGGTGGATCGCCGCCGGCCTGAGCTCCGAGTGCCGGGCCCAGCGGACCAGCGGTCGCGCAAGTCCTGGACCGCGGCCCAGCCGGTCAGCAGGCTCATCGCGATGTGCACGGCGAGGGGCGCGAGGAATCGTCTGCGCCGGTCGTAGGCAGGTTCCAGGAGGTCGGGGCCGGGGCGGTGAGGTCGGCGGCGGCCAGCGCCACGGCCTGCGCCGTCGCGGCCTGCCCGCGCAGCCGGTCCATGGCCAGCCGGCCCACGCTCCGGCGCGCCCCCGGGACGCCTCCTAGGCGGTAGCTGGTAGGCGCCGCCGGAGTTCGGCACCGGCCAGCTCAGGCCGCCACATAGAGGCCCTGCGGCCGCAAGGCCCGCTCCTGGGCCGACTCCACGATGACGACATCGAGCTGGGCAGCGGCGTTCGACACGGCAGGGCTCCTCGAACCTGTGGGGGCGACACCCCTGACTGGGCCACGCTTATACGACTTGCTAAAAAGGCATGGCGGCGACGACGGAGAGGCGTAGGGTCGTCCTAGCTTTTCAAGTTAGGGCGATAGGCGTGGGGGTTGTGGGTGTGTTCGTGACGACGGGTCAAGCCGGGACGGCCCTTGGGTGCTCGATTCCGACGGTGAGGAAGCTGATGGCCACCGGCGTGGTCCCCGGCGTGCGCGACACGGGGCGGCAGGTGTTCCCGCTGGCCGCCCTCCAGCGGTTGCAGACCCGCCCGGCCACGGACCTCACCGTGCTTGGCGCGCCGGAGGTCGCGGTGCTGCGTTCGGATGCCCCCGTGCGGGTGGAGGAGCCGGGCCGGGAGTGGATCGGCTTCGGCACCGGCCTGGACCAGGCGCAGCTGCTGGCCGCGCTGTCCGGTTGGTGGCGGTGCGATCCGGCCCGCGTCGCGGCCGGCGCCGTTCTGCCGGTGACGGTGGCCTCCTTCGTGGTTGCGGTGCTGACCGGCCTCACCGAGTGGGAGGCCGACGGCGCGGTCGGCACTGCGGGCCGTTACCGGTTCACCAAGGCGCGGCTGGCCGGCTACCTGACCGACCTGACCTCCCCGGTGAACGCCGCAGACCCGGCTGACCCGCAGGACGCCCGGCTGGCGGGTCTGCTGCTCGGCACCCGCCTGTCGTCGGTCTCGGGCGGCCCGATCGCCTACGTCACCACCGATCCGACCGCCGCCACCGCCGACGAGGGGGAGTAAGCCTGATGGACCGCCGGACGTACACCGCCGAGCTCGCCGGCCTGCGCGAGCTGCGCACCGATCGGCCAGGCCGAGAAGGTCGTGGCGGCCGCGCAGAAGGAGCTGGACAAGCTCGCCGCTCAGCGTGCGCGCCGGGTTGCCGGGCTGGCGGGGTACGAGGGTGCGCAGGCCGCGCCGATCGCGAAGGCGTCCGGTCTGACGCTCGCGGACGTGGTGCGGATCGCGCCGCTGCTGGATCCCACCCCGGCCGCCGTCCGTACGGCCAAGGCCGGCGACCAGGCCGCACCCGCACCCGCACCGGCACAGGCACCTGCACCGGCATCGGGGCCCGTGCAGGCACCGGTTCCGGTGGCCGAGGCCGTGCGCAGCCTGTCGTCGCGGTGGCCCCGGCGCTGACCCGCCCCGCCCCGGCGCCCGTACCCGGGCAGCCGGCCCCAACTCCCGCTCCGGTCCAGGGCGAGGCTGAGGATCAGGGCGCCGCTCCGCAGACGGCAGGGGCGGCCGCGGGGGTGACAGAACCCGGCGTACAGGCCGCCTCGGAGCGCACCACCGCGTCGGTGCCCGGAGCCACCGGGCAGGATGCGGTCGATCCGGTCGCTTCGGTCGCTGTGCCGGTGCGTTCGGCGGGGGAGTCGGTGCCGCGTGAGCTGCCGGCCCTCCCGGAGGGTTCGGAGGGTGTGCGGTTCGAGGCGGTGACGACGGGCCTGGTGTCCAAGCGCCCGCCCTACACCCAGCAGGCCCGTTCCACGGTGTTCCTGGACGCCGCGAGCGTGATCTGGCGGTCCGCGACCAGGTCGTGCGCCTGACCCTGGGCGCCCGCACGCCGGGGGAGATCCTGGACGCCATCCTGGCCGCCGCGCCGGGTACGGAGCGTCTTCACCTGGACACTGCAACAGGGCATCGAGCACGGCTACCTCGCCGACTACCGGGTGCTGGTGCCGGTCGTCACGGACGAGGACCTTCGCGAACTGCTCAACCTGCCCGCCGTCGCCGACCTGCGCTCCCAGCGCTCCAACGAGGAACTGCTGAGCCTGGCCCTGCAGATCGCGGTGCTCCGCGCGGTCGCCGACCTTGATCTCCGCCGGGTCATCACCTTCCACTCCCGCGTCGCCGCCGCCCGGGAGTTCGCCGCCACCATGAACGCCACCGCCGAACTGCTCCCCGTCGCCGACCGCCCGGAGCGGGTGACCGCGCTTGCGGTGGCCGGCTCCGACCGCCTTTCGGAGCGCCGCGCCGCGTTCGCCACCTTCACGGCCACCACCGGCGAGCGGCCCGGCGAGGAGGGCGAGGAGTGCTGCATCATCTGCAACAGCCGGCTCCTGAACGAGGGCATCGACGTCGCTGCCGTCGACGCCATCGTCTTCGCCGACCCCAAATCCTCGGTCATCGACGTCGTCCAGGCCGTCGGCCGGGCCCTGCGCCAGTCCTACCGGCAGGGCAAGGTCTCCTGGGTCATCATCCCCGTCTACCTGCCCACCCCCGCCATCGGCGACGACACCATGGCCGCCGACCCGGCCGCGGTGCGCGATGCCGGGGAGGCGGCGCGGGCCGAGGCCGAGGAGGAGATCGAGGCCAGCTCGTTCCGCACCATCTGGCGCGTCCTGCGGGCCCTGGCCGCCCACGACGCCCGCGTCGTCGGCCGCATCACCGAGCTGCGCACCAAGCGGGCGGGCGAGAGGGACCACACCGCCGTGTCCGACCCCGACGCAGGCGAGGCCGTGGACGCCGGGGCCGGCCGGGGCGACGCCGAGCAGCCGGCGGGGGAGTCGCCGGTGGACTGGCTGCGGATCAACGCCCGCAAGCACGCCGCGCAGATCCTCCGGACGGTGAAGCTGCGCGCGTTCAACCCGCGCGCCACCGAGTGGCAGCGCATGTTCGCCCTGGCCGCCGCGTTCCACACCGGGCACCACCACCTCGACCCGACGGACAAGACCCGGGACGGCGCGCTGATCTCCTGGCTCGACCGCCAGCGCTACCTGCGCGGCGCCGGCCTCCTCGCCCCGGTGCGGACCCACGAGCTCGACCAGCTCGGCATGATCTGGGACAAGCACGCCCGCTCCTGGGACCGCGGCTTCGCCCACGCCCGCGCTTGGGCCGAGACCCACGGGCACCTGGCGATCCCGGCCGCCGAGAAGCTCGACGGCCACGCGGTCGGCGCCCGGATGGGCCGCCAGCGCAAGAACACCAAGCTCACGGTCGAACAGGACGCGAAGCTCACCCTGCTGGACGCGATGTGGCGCACCGAGCCGGACTGGAACCGCTCCTACCGCCGCCTGCTCGCCTACCTCGCCGCCGGCGGCACCCTGGACGGCCCCGCCAATCGCACCGGCACCGACACCGACCCGACCTTTCGCCCCGGCGCCTGGCTGCGCAAGCAGGACAAGGCCCGCACCGACGGCAAACTCAGCCCCCAGGAGACCGCCCTCCTCGACGCCCTCCACACCTGACCGACACCACCCCCGCACGCTCGCGCATGCCCATGAACACGACCGAAGGGGACCCACGCGGTTCCCGCTCACGCTCTACCGACACGACAGCGGCGAGCTGATGATGCCGGCGACCCACGTGACCGCCCTGCTGCGCCACACCGCCGAGACCTTCCGGCTGGCACGGGCGCGGGTGCGGGCGAGGAGCGACTGGACCTGGAGACCACCACCCGGCTGTACGACTCCCTGGTGCAGTACGCCGCCGACCTCGACGCCTTCATTGCCCACGCCGCTGCGCACGGGCAGCCCGACCCGACCCGGCGACGGCCCGCGCGAAGGCGGACGAACTCGCCCAGTACCTGTACCTGGCCGAGCTACCCGGCGCCTACCTCGCTGCCGGGTAGCTCTCTCCGGGACCGCCTGCCAGCTGACCCCTCACACCGCCGTCCCAGCCGGGCCGGCCCGCCTCTTCCGAGGAGACGAGTGACCACCACCCACACCACCCAGCAGCCGCCGAAGATCTCCTGGTACGCGCAGTGGGAATGCAGCTGCGGCGACGGCGGGGAAGCGCTGTTCGAGGACGGCACCATGGTCGACACCGACCACGACTGCGACGAGGAAGGCGGCGGCGAGATCAGCTGGGAGGGCCGCGCCGAGTGCACCTGCCGCTGGTCCCTGGAAACCCAGTTCGCCGACGGCGACTACGTCGAGGCCGACCACGACTGCAACGCCGACCAGTAGCGCCAGTGCCCCGGGATGGCCCGCATGCCGGGCTGCCCCGCACCGCTTGGAGGAGGACCTGATGCACGGCTACGGCCGCACCCTGCGCCTCCCCGCCGAACAGGCATCGGCGGCCATCTCCCGGCCGGAGTACGACGTCCTCGTTCAGGGCTGCGCCGCATCCTGGCGGAGGGAGGCCGCCCTGGAGCCGCTGCGGACCTGGCCCCGGTGGACGAGTTCGACCGGATCCGGGCGGCGCTGGCCGGCTCCTGGATGTGGGAGGCGAACCTGCTGGTGGCCGTCTCGGGGTCGTGCTCAACAGCCGGCCCGAGGCTGCTACCGCGCGTGCTTGCTGCCGGGCATCGGGCCACCACCGTGTCGGCTCGGCGATCCCTCGGGGCGGGCCCGAGCTGCACGACGTCATGCTGTTCGATTTGTGATGGATCTGGGCAATGGCGTGTGAATGGCCGGTGGATCTCTCGCGGACTGTTGCACCCATTGCCACCGTCCGTCACTGAGTGGTCTACTTGGCCGATCATCAACTGATGGTCTAGGGGGTGATGTTGGTGCCTCTGCCGCCAACATGGTCATCGGCGGTCACCACGCGGCTGTCCGCGGCGGATCGGGGTGCGGGTGTCTGCAGCGCCGGCTGACGGAGGACGGCGGAGCCGGCGCGGCTTCGCCTACCAGGACGTGATCACTCTCCTCGACTGCCTCGACATGCACGAAGGCATGTGGACACAGGTCTCTTGGGAGGACTTGGAAGACATCGTCTGTACCAAGGGCGAGGCCCCGGTCTACCGCCAGGTGAAGACGATTGAGGAAGCCGGCAAGCGCCACAGTGTCGCCGATGTCTGCCGCGCGGACATTCCCAAGAAGCCCGAGAGCAGCTACCTGGGCAAGCTGTTTCTCGGCAAGCCCCTCCCGACCGACGCCCGCTTCACCTTTATCGTCAACGAGAGCCCGCAGGCCGACTTCCACGCGTTCGTCACCGAGCGCGGTGTGCCCCGTGGCCATGTTCCGCTGGAGACGCGGGCCGACATCGTCAAGCGGCTCAACGGTGTGGTCCTGCCGGACGAGCGCGACGTTGGCTGGTGCGTCGACCGTCTCGAAGTCTTGATCGAGGGAAGAACCATTTCGGAGGTCGAGGACAGGGCGCTTCGGAGGCTCGGGCCGATCGTCGGCCAGAAGCTGGGGCAGCCACCTCTGACCACCGAGGTGGAGGAGGTGATGGTCTGGTTGGGCGTCCGCATCGCCCGCGACGCGATGACTCCCCAGCCCCGTGCCCTGATGGCCGCAGAGTTTCACGACATGTTGCAGGCAGCGATCGCCAAAGCCACTGGCCGGCGTCCTGACGGCAGCACCGCACCGTTGACGAAACTGGCGAACAAGCTCGCTGTCGCAGGCATCTCGGCCGAAGAAGCGGAGGCCCATCAGGAGAACGCCTTCAAGTACCGCCGGGCCTGGCGGGCCGGCCTCGCTCCGATGCGCGAGCAGATGGATGAGTTCGCGGACGAGGTCTACGCGGTCTGCTCCCGAGTCATGGCCGAACGCCGCGCCGGACGCATCCCAGCAGGGTCGGAGGCTTACTTCGAAACCCTCTCCCGGGTCGAGAGCCTTCCCGCAGTGAGCAGCGGAACCGTGTCCCTCGCTCGTGCCCACGCCGTCCTTGCGGACATCACCGCCCGCTGCCAGAACCGGTATGCCGATGCCTCGTAGCATCGGCCGAAGTGTCGTTCCACCGCTTCACCGGCCCTGGGACCCTGACGACTCGCCGGACTTCCACGCCTCGCGCCTGCTCCTTCTCCTCGCCGAGTGCGGCAGCCAGCCGGGCCCGCACATCGCCGGACGGACCAAGCTTGCGAAGCTCGACTTCTTCCTTCGCTACCCCGCCTTCCTGGAACGCGCGCATGAGGTACTCGCGGACACAGCCCACGGCGGCACGGTATTCCGAGCATCCATGCCCGAAGAAGTCGAGGCCCCGATGATCCGCTACCGCTTCGGCCCTTGGGACCCCCGTTATCGCCAGTTCCTGGCCTTCCTCGGAGCCCGCGACCTCGTCACCATCACGACGAGCCACAAGCCCGAGCGCGTCCGCCTGACCGTCAGGGGCAAGAAGACTGCCACCGTCCTGGCGGCGATGGAGGAGTTCCAGCCCATCGTGGCCCGTTGCCACGCCATGCGCGGCAACCTCGCCGAGTGGTCCGGCACCGAGCTGAAGGATCTCGTCTACCAGCTGTTCCCGACGGAAGTCGCAGACCTTGCCTACCACCAGGAGATCAGGCCATGACCGAGCTCACGGCACCATCCCGGTCCGGGCTCCGGATCGAGGCGATCACACTGGTCCACGCATCGGGCGAGATGGACAAGTACACCTTCAACACGGCTGGCCTGAACATCGTCCAAGGCATCCGGAACAGCTCGAAGACCACCACCCTCAACGCCATCGACTACTGCCTGGGCAACCGCTCCAGCCCCGCCGACGCGCTGAAGGCAGCGGTCGCTGACGAGTACACCGAGATCCTCGCCGACCTGACCATCAACGGAGATCCGACCGAGATCCGGCGCAGCCTGGAGCACGGGCGCCAGAACAAGGTTGTCGTGAACGGCAACGAATTTCCCGTCGCCGAGTTCTCCGGCCGGATCTTGAGAGCGCTTCGATGGCCCGACCTCAGCATCCCCAAAGGCATCCACGCCGCGTCTGCGACAGAACTTGTGCCCCTCAGCTTCCGCAGCGTGCTGCGCCACATCTACCGCAATGAGGACTCCTGGACCAAGTTCGCCGACAAGGAGCAGGAATTCCACCGGCGTGCGGTGATCAGCTTCCTGCTCGGCTTCGCCCCCGCCAGGTATAACAACAACGACTTCGCCGTCGCAGCGGCTCAGCGCAACCTTGCGCAAGCCCAAGCGGCGGAGAGGGAAGTCCACGACAGCACAGACCGGGCCATTGCTGCCCTGTGCGAGAACCTGCAGCTCCCGATCGCCCGGACACAGCAGCAGGTCGACTCGGTTCGCGTCGAACTTCGTGCCGAACTCGACTCGGTCCACGAGCAACGGCGCCGGCTGACCCAGGAGGTAGAACTCCTCGTCGCCGTGGGTGCCCCCAGTGGAGTTACGCCGGGCTACGACCCCACGCTTTCCGGGCAGTACGAGCGTGCCACCCAGGAGTTGGCACAGGCCGCCGAGACAGTTGCCGACCTCGAACAGGTCCTTGCAGCCCACATCCAGTCCCAGAACACCGTCAAGGCCGAGATCGCTCGCATGGACCGGCTGATCGCCTCGGTGGATGTGTTCGGCAGCCTGCCCGTACGGCTCTGCCCTGCCTGCGAGCAGAAGATCGACACACACCGTGACCACCCCGAGGGCTCCTGCTACGTGTGCATGCAGCCTGTGACCGACGACCAGCGCCGACGTCGCGGAGAACTGGAGCAGCGATCGCTGACCGCCGAGGCCGAAGACCTTGAGGACGTTGTCACCCGCACACGCCGAGACCTCCACCAGGCCAAGGCCGACCACCAGGGAGCCCAGAGCCGCCACCACGATCTCGCCGCCCGGCTGAACACTGATCGCGCCGCCAGCCTCGCGCCGTTCGTGAGTACCCTCGAAGAGATGGCAGCCCGACTTGCTCAACTGCAGCAGAAGCTCATGGCGCTGCCTGTAGTCGACGAAATGATCACCCGCAAAGCAGCCTCCACGGAAGCAGCCGAGGCGGCCGCTCGACGTCTCGATCAACTACAGCGGCAGAGCGAAGAGGACCCGCAGCTTGGCATGACACCCCTTGACCGATGCGCGGTATTCGCCGAACGGATGAACGAGTTCCTCGACCGCCATCGCGACGATGTGTGGGTGACCGGCAACGTGGCGATCAGCGCCGACGACCTGACCTTCTACGTCGGCACCCGGCCCTGGCATCAGGCCCTCGGCGCCGAAGCTATGGTCCTCTTCTTCCTCGCCTACAGCAGGGCACTGCTCTTCCTCGCCCAGGACATGGGCGGCGACTGCCCGTACCCCGGACTGCTGATGCTCGACAACCCCTTCCAACACGGCATCGCTAACGAGGTCGTCCACGGCGTCCTTCGCGACATTGCCGAAGCCGCCAGGCAGACCGGTGCCCAAGTGATTTCCACCCAGGCGGTGCCGGTCCCAAGTCCCGCGGCTTCGATCAAACAAATCCGCATGCCGAGGACTTACATCGGAGAATCGCCCAGCTGAGAGCGCGGGGCCAAGGTCGACAGGTGTCGGCCCGTCAGCCCCGGCACACCAGCCCCTTGGCCCGGGCCTTGGCGCGTGGCCGGCGGGGTTTCCTCGGCGGGGCCAACCTGGTCCCCGAGCTGGGCGGCCCTCCCCCGGTGACGGATCCCTGAGGTCACCACATGCCGCCCCGCTGGCTGCCGGGGTGTGGTGGCCGTCGGCCTACTTATCTGTGCTGCCCGGCCGGCTGCTGGGTTTGGGCTGGGCGGTTGGGTGACCGGCTGTTGGTGACGGAGTACGAACCGCCGGGACGGCCAGCCCGGGCCGCCGCGCCGTCCTGCGCTGGTCATTCGATCGGGTGGCCTCCTCTGCTGCCACGACCACACCCCGACCGCGGGCGGCGAGGGGCAGTCGGGTGTTCTGCGTCAAAGTCCTGCGAGGCGCGAATGCCCGGGCCGGTGGTGACCAGCCCACGGTAGGGCTCGGCCGGAGACGGTGCTCTGCTTGCGGCAGTGCCGGATCCGGACGTGCCGGGCCGCCCGGGCTCTGAGGACGGGGCCGCGCAGCGCGGTGTCCCCCGTCTTCGTGTCGGGGCAACCGTCCTCCTTCTGCACACAGTCGGAGAGCGCCCCACCTTGTTCCAGGCCCGGCAGGACAGTACCGATCACCAAGACCGTCGGCCGTCGGCTGCGTCCACGGCCGACGCCGCGGGTTGGGCGGCGTGGTCGGGGCGACGGCCGCTCGCGCCGGCATTCTCAGGCCCTGGAGACGAGCGGAGGGTGGTCGCACCGCTGGGGTGCGCCACCCTCGTGGGCGCCGCGCTCGAATTCGCGGTGATGCCCGGTCCCTGTTCCATGGTGCGGCCACGACGCCAGGGGTGGATCCGGCTCGGTGGCCGGATTCAGCGCTGTTGAGAGGGTGGCACCGTCGGTGGGGCCCGGGCAACCACGGCCCGGAAAAATGTGTACCAATCCGAGGCGTTCGGCATGTCTGAGCTGCTCGGACGATTCGGTGGTCGAACTGCCGGGGGGTGGCGTTCGGGAGGGTGTTCCGGCCGTCCGTGAATCAATGACCGCCATCTGTCAACACCGATTGTGATCGCGGGCTGGCTTAGTGGGAGTATCACACCGTCCGACGGTCAGGGGGCCTCGAATCCCCCTGTCGGACCGTCAAATATGCGGCCATGCCCAGCTCGTGCGCGTCCCTCCGGGTGACGCGCACCTTCAACGACAGGGAGAACCCTTGCGCTCCGTCACTGCCATGCCTGCCTGCGGCCCCGAACGCGGGGGCCGGACCCTGACCAACGGTGAGATCGTCATCGTGGTCGTCATCATGATCCTCGCTGCGTCCCTGGCCGTCGCCGGCCTGCCGATGTTCGGCATCCTGGAGTTCGTCGGCGCCGTCGCCTTCCTGGCCTGCCGCACCCTGGAGCGGCTGCGCGCCCCGCGCCCGGCCGAGGGCCTCTAGCGGCTCGTGGGACGGCGTGAGAGCGCCGTTGTCGTCGTCACCCGGCAGTGCGAGACGTTGGCGCTGTGGCTGCGTGAGCAGCGCCAACGTGCCGGGCTGACCTACACGGCAATGGCCGCGAGAACCTCCTACACCCCTTCGATGCTCTCCCGTGCCGCCAGCGGCCGCAGCGTTCCGTCGCTGTCCCTGGTGGAGGCGTTCACGAAGGCCTGCGACGGTGACCTGGCCAAGGCCCGCAAGTTGTGGAAGGGCGCCCGCTGGGCGCACGCCAAGCGCCGTCGCACCGAGCGCCGCGCCGCTCGCGCGGAGTTCCACGACCTCACGGTCGCCTACGACCGGCTCCTGCTGGTGCACCCCGGGATGATCGAGGACTACCGGCAGCTGGTGCGGGCCATGGTCGAACTGCGGGCCAGGAGCGGCCAGCCCTCCCTGCTGGAACGGCAGGACAAGGCCGGCCGGACCGAGGGTGGCGGGAGAAGGCTGCCGAAGAGCAGCCTCAGCGCGATCCTTCGCGGCGAGGCCCTTCCACGCCGCGGCCACGTCATCGCCTTCGCGGAAGCCCTCGGTGCCTCACGCGGCGCCGTCGCCGAGTGGGAGAGGGCATGGGAGCGGGCCGCCCGTACGGCTGAGCCGCCGTGGGCCCCCTCCCCTCGGCCCGCAGGAGCGGCCTACCGCCGGGTGGAGCAACCCGAGATACGGATCCGCATCTCCCCGCCCACCACCCGGTCGGACCGGGTCCTGCGCTTTCGGACCGCGCCCCCGCAACCACCCGGCCTATGGCTCGACGACCTGGACCGAATGCGCACCCGGATGCCGCACCCCACCCCGGAGACCCTGCTCCTCAACGTCCGGCTCGGCCCCCGGAGACCCAACCCGCCAGCCGGCCGCACCCACGCCGGACTCCCTATCCGAAACCCCCGCCGCTACGAACCCCCCAGCCCACAACGACACCGCCGCACCCACCCACTCGGCCCGGCGCACCCGGACCAACCACACCCTCCCCTGCCGAACCACACCCCAGCCCCGTAGCCACCTCGATTCCTGGCCGGACGCCTATCCACCAGCGGCGCGCCCGCCAAGGTGAGCAGAGCCGGGGCCGCCGGCGGCTCACGCGGGCCTGCCCGGGACCTGGGACGTTCGCGGGAAGGACGGAGCACTGTCCCTCCCGCCCGGACCTGCAGTGCGGCCCCAGGAGGTCACAGGACCGCCCGGGCCCGGCCGTGCTGCGGACGCCGTACTCGCCGCCGCCCGGCCCGTGACCCTCACGGGTTCGGGCGGGTTGAGAGGGCATGACGAACGAGGACCCTCGCCCCGACCGCGGCACCCTCCCGCCGGCCCGTACCGCGACCGCCCTCGCGGACCGCCCGCAGGACCAGGACCTGCTGGTGGTGCGCCGGGCGGCGGTGTGCGGGGAGCTGGCCGAGGAGTGGCTGCGAACCCTGGCCGGGCGGCACCCCTGGACGGAGACGGGTGCGGTCCTCACCGACATGGAGCACGCCGTCGGCGAGGTCCTGGGCCGGTACGCCCTCACGGACCTGCCCGCCGGCCAGGACGAGACGGACAGGCTGGGCAGGCGCCTTGACCTGTACTTCAGCCCGGCCGGCTGCCTCCTCGCACCCCTCACCGACCACCGCGAGCCCCTGAGTGCCCCGGAGCTGGCCACCGTGATGCTGCTGACCGGCTGTGCGCGCACCGCGCTCGCCATGACCGCCGTCGCCTCGGAGCGGGACCTGCCGGCCCTGCTCGCGGTCATGGAGTTCGCCCTCGACCAGGCCGGGTCGGCTGCGGGGCTCGCTGATGGCGAATGACCTGGTTGGCCCGCCACGCGCATCGCGGGAGAATCACCCGGTGACCAGCACCAGCGCCTCCCGGCCAGGCCAGCGTGGCCTGACCGCCCTCATCCCCAGCGCCCCGACGACTCCAGCCCCGGCCAGCGCGCCGCCGCCCAGATGCTGGCTCTGCGCGAGGTCACCCTGTCGGCCGCCGTCGTCGCGGCCGCCGCCGAACTCCTCGCCGAGAAAGTCGACCACGAGAGCGACCCCGTCACCCGCGAGGCCACCGCCGCTGTCCTCGCCCGCCTCCAGAACGCCGTCGCCCAGGTCCATCCCCGCCCGGAACACCGACGCTGCCCCGGCTGCCCTGGCGCGGCCGGGGCAGCGGTGAACCGCCGTCAGCGAGGGCTGCCGGTCTCGATCCGTTGGTCGCGGCGATCTGGTCCTCGCCTCACCACCCTCGGCTTCAGCGTCGGACCTGTCGGCTGAGAGCCCCGGCGCGTCTTGACGGCGGTCCGGTCCCCGATCTACGTGCAGCGGTACGGCGCGGTGGTCATCGGGCGAGGGTGACGGTGATCGGCTCGTCCGTGCAGTCTGCGGCGAGCCGGTGCAGGGCGTCGGCTTCGCGCTGGTCGACGGTCAGCCCCCAGCGGGTCTTCACGGTGGTCCAGTCGGTGAGGTAGGTGCAGCGGTACCCGGTGTTGGTCGGCAGCCAGTCCGCCGGGTCCTTGTCGGCCTTGGAGCGGTTGGACTTGGCGGTGACCGCGATGAGGGACCGGTCGTCGTCGAGGTCGTTGGCGTAGGCCTGGCGCTCCGCGGCGGACCAGCTGGAGGCTCCGGAGTCCCAGGCCTCGGCGAGCGGGACCATGTGGTCGACGTCCAGGCCGGCGGCGTCGGTGACGGTGACCGCGTCGTAGGGGGAGTACCACTCACCGCCCGTCAGGGCGCAGCGCGCACCGACCGCCGGGGCCTGGATGGCCTCGGTGATGATGACCTCACGACGGGTGTCGCAGCCGTCCTTGTCCGCGTCGATCCAGTGCCGGAAGGCGGTGCGGACGTAGCCGGTCCGGTCCTCGTCCGTGACGGGCAGCGCGTCGAGGGCGTCCAGCAGGGTGGTGGTGACCACTTCGCCCGGGGCCCGGTGGGCGGGCGCGGCCGACGCCGCGGCGCCGGCGGGGGAGGCGAGGGCCGCGCCGAGCAGCAGGGTTGCCGCCGTGGTTGCGAGGGCGCGCGTGAGGGTGGTCCTGGTCCGCATCCGGGAGGAGTCCGCTCTGTGAAGATCCGTCAGGTGATGTGGATCTTCCTAGCGGGCCCGGGCCGGCGAGGGGAAGCGGCGCGGGGCCCGGTTCACCCGGGCGGGGAACAAGTCGTACAGGAAGGAGCCTGGTTGGGTCGGTGTCCGGGACGCACGTGACCCGGCAGAACGGGGCGGCTCGCCGGCACCCGCGCTGGCCGAAGGACCTGCGGCTGACCGTTGAAAGCTCCGAGGTGATGGTCCTTTGCCCTCCGGGCGCAGGAGCATCAAGCGCTGTTCCAGGGGACATCCGGCGTGAGCATTTCGTGGATGCAGCGGCGTAGCCCGCTGCCGTGGTAGTCGACTGGGGGGAGCCATGGCGCTTGCTGGAACAGCTCGCCGAGTCGGTCGGTGTTGGGGTCGGTGAGGAGGGTGCGGAGTTCGTCGGGTGCGGGGCCGTCGACCAGGCACAGCCAGGCGAGGGCGGCGCCGACGCGGGTCTCGGGCGGTTAGGTGGCGTCCGACCACAGGGCCCGGGCCCAGGCGGGAGCGTGTTCGTCCTGGTCTTCGCGGGCGAGTTGGGCGATCGCCAGGATCAGGCTCACCCGGACCACTGGATCATCTTCCACGGCCAGCCTGCTGTGTACGGCGGAGGAGATGCGCGGCACCTCGGCGGCCGCCGCCAAGGCGAAGGCGGTGGCGGCGCGGACCTCTGGCTCGGGGTCGGGGAGAAAGGGGAGCAGGAGGTGCAGGTCGGCGGTGATGGCGGTGCGAGCGGCCTGGATCGTCCAGTCCACCGGACACATCGTGGTGCCCTCCGCCTCCTTCGGATCCTCGGCGACCTTGAGGAGCCCTTCGCGACTACCGTCCCCGAAGTGCTGGCACCGGGCGATCTCGGCGACCCGGCGAAGGGTTCCCGCACGGAGCCCGGGGGACCCGGTGGCCGCGATCCGGAGCAGGAACGGGACCGCCAGTGCTGCCACCGCGATCGTGCTGCCCTGGTGGTGCAGGCCCTCCCACAGCTTCTCCAAGGCCCGGCGGCCGGCGTGGGCATCGTTGGAAGCGAGCGTCACGAGTAGACCGGGAATCTCCTCGCCCGGGCCGTAGAAGTGCGGGAACCGCTGCCAAGGGATCTCGTCGTACCTGAACCCGTCCTTGACCTCCCGAGGGATCGCGCCCGCGACCGTCCGCATGTCGCAATCCGTGCCCACCCACGGCTCCGGCCACCGGTCCCATCGGTCATCGTCCATGGCTTGGCCTTCCGTCGGCATCGTCCGAGCCCCGGGAGTCTAACGGCCGATGATCAAGAAAGCGGTCCGCTTCTGCGGTACTCCGCTGGCACCGCACCACGGTGACGTTGCCCGGGTTCACCAGGGTTCGTGGTGAGCGAGCCCGTGGTCACCGGGCGGGTCGGATCGGGGGTCCGTACTCGCGCAGGAAGCGGTGCCAGGCCCGGGCGGTGCCCGCGAGTGCCTCCAGGCGCAGGACGAAGCCGATCGCCTCGACCTGCTGCGCTGTCGCGGTCAGCTGCCAGCGCCGGCCGCCCGGCACGGCCCGCGTCTGCTCCACGACGTCCCGGACCAGGACCACCCGAGCGTCGCCGAGGCCGGGGATCGCGAGGAAGCGCCGCAGCGGCTCCAACTCGGAGTCCAGGAGCTCCAGCGGGACCAACGCCGGGTCCGCCACCTCGGCCGGACGCGGTGCGGGTGCGGGCTGGTCGCGACGGCAGCGGTACTGCAGGGCCAGGACGCCGTCCGCGGTGATCCGCGCCGCCCAGCCGCCACCGCGCGGGCCCGCGAGCTCCGGACGACCCGCGGGCGCCAGCTCGCACAGCTGCGACCGGGCGAGGGCCTGAACGGCGCTGTTGCGCCGCCGGCCGTCTCCTTCTTCGTGGTCGCCCTGCAGCCAGCCCGGAGCGGAGGCGTGGGCGGCGGCGAGTTCTTCGAGGAGGCTCCACTGGCCGGGAAGCAGGCTCACGATCGTTCCTCCAGGAGCAGGTTGGCCCTCATCCTGCCGCAGCCCGGCGCCGACCGAGGGGCGATCCCGAGGAGGGGCCCCGGGGGAGTGGTCGGGCACCGGCGCATCGGTGCGACCGGCCTCCTTGCCTAGTGCCGCATCAAGCAACGTTCGCCCTGCTGATGACCTCACGTAGGCGCTGATCAGCAGCGTGCTTGTTCCGCCAGATGATGTAGCGGCGGATCATGGAGCCCTGGGCCTTGTGGTTGGGATGGTCGGTGCCGTCGAGGGCGAAGTAGCGCAGGGCGGTGAACTGGGCCTCGATCCGGTTGAGCCAGGAGCTGTTGGTCGGGGTGTAGGCGATCTCGACGTTGCTCGCCGCAGCCCAGGTTCCGACCCGCTGGCACCGCTTGGTGGTCAGGTGGGGCGAGTAGTTGTCGCAGACGATCGCGATCCGCACTTCCAGTGGGTGCAGCGAGCGCAGGTAGCGGCAGAACTCCAGGAACTTGGAGCGGTTGTTGGTCCTCTTGATGTGGCCGTAGAGCTGGTCCTTGGCCAGGTCGTAGGCGGCGAACAGGTGCCGAACGCCGTGCGGGCGGGTGTAGGTCGCCCGTCTGCGCGGTCGGGGATCGCGGTCGGGGTCCTTGTGCCTGCCGCCGCGCTCCGCCCACTGCCGGCCGGGGTGTGGCTGGAGGTTGAGCGGGCCGAACTCGTCCATGCAGAAGATGACTTCGGGCTCGCCTTCCTCGGGTATTACCTCGCCGTCGGCGATCGCGTAGAGGTGCTCGACGCGGGCCTTCTTCGTGGCGTAGTCGGGGTCGCGGGAGGTCTTCCAGGTATTCACGCGTTGAAAGGAGACGCCCTCCTCGCGGAGCAGGATGCGCAGGCCCTCGTGGCTGATGTCGTCGATCGTCTGGGTCTTGCCGAAGACGGCCTGACCTGCGTAGGCGGAGTTGCGGAGCATGCCCCACACCACGCTGCGGTCCCAGCGGGTCTTGCTGGTGCGGGTCAAAGTGCCGCTCTCGGTGAGTCAGCGGGTCAGGTCGGCAATCGAGACGCCGTCGTCGGTGTAGCGGCGGAACAGCTCGGCTACCAGCGCCGCCTCCGCCTCGAGGATCTCGTAGGTGGCGCCGCACTCGGGGGTTTTGCGCAGGTAGCGGTAGCCGAACGGGGCCCCGCCCCGCACGTTGACCGGCCCGGTGCGGGCCCGGTAGGTCTTGCCGCGCCGGTAGCGTTCCATCAGCTGGGCCTTCTTGTACTCGGCGAACATACCCTGGAACTGGATGAGCAGCTTGTCCTCGGGGCTGTCGCCGCGCGGGCCCTTGACGAATTCCACCCGGGTGCCGGTGCGGGCGAACTCCGCGATCAGCAGGGCCTGGTAGGCGAACTTGCGGGCGAGACGGTCTGGCGAATAGCACAGCACGACATCGACGCCGACCTGGGCGACCAGGTCCCGCAGCCGCTCCAGCGCCGGGCGGATCAGGGTGGCTCCGGAGTGGCCCTCGTCCTCGAACGCCCATTCCTCGGGCAGTTCAAGATGCAGCTGAGCGACGTGAGCCCGAAGCGCCGCCGTCTGCGAGCCGATCGTCTGGTCCTTCTTCTGCCGGCCGGACGACACCCGGGCGTAGATCGCCGCGCTGGTCATCCAGCGGCCCTCCCTCCTGCGGGCCAGCCCGTATCCGGACCCGCCGCTGTGGTACCAAGACCGCGTAGGCCGCGGACAGATCCGCCGCCGCGTGGCGGTCGAAGACGGCTTGCGACTCCAGCACCCGGCCGCTCACCTGCCCGCACGCTTCCCGGGTCGTCCCGATCGAGGAACTCGGCCAGGGCCCTGGCCACCACTGCCGAGATCGTGGCATCGCTCTCACGGGCATGTGCGCGGACCTGGCCCGCCAGCGAGCCCGGCAGTTTGACCAGCAGGCCATGGCTGCTGGGCGGGTTGAGGTTCCCGAGACGAGCGTGGTGTTCACCGGCGCCTCGCCAGTTGGTCCCGCTACCGGTGGGTTGAGGGCCCTGCCCTTCCACCGGCACCCCGGATCGGCAGGATCGCTACTTGAGGGTGCCGGAGGTGAGGCCCGCCTGGACCTGGCGTTGAAAGGAGAGATAGACGGCGAGGACCGGGAGCATGGCGATGGTCATGCCGGCGAAGAGGGACGGCATGTCGCCGGCGTAGCCCTGGGTGGCGGAGAGGTTGACGAGACCTTGGGTGAGGACCTGGTGGGCCTCTGTGTCGCCTCGCTGGCGCTGCATCAGGACGACGGGCAGCAGGTACTGGTTCCACTGGCCGAGGATGTTGAAGATGCCGACCGAGATCAGGCCCGGCCTTGCCATGGGCATCATGATCTGGAAGAACGCCCGGGTGTGGGAGCAGCCGTCGACGAAGGCGGCCTCCTGGATAGCGGTTGGGAGGGTTTTGAAGAAGGCGTGCAGGAAGAACACGGTAAACGGCAGTGAGAATGCGGTGTAGACCAGTGCAAGTCCGACGTAGCTGTTGAGCAGGTGGAACTGGTTGACCTGGAAGAAGAGGGGGACCAAGGCAAGGTAGACGGGGAACATGGCCCCCGCGACGAAGATGTAGTAGATGACGCGGTTTCCGCGGAAGTCGTAGCGGGCTAGGACGTAGGCGGCCATTGCGCCGAGCAGCATGGTGGCGGTCACCGACATTGCCATGACGAGAAGGGTGTTGGCGAAGTAGCTGCCGATGCCCTTGGACCATGCGCGGGCGAAGGCGTCGAGGGACCAGTTTGTCGGCCAGGTCCAGGCGCTGGTGCCGATCTGTGCACTGGTCTTGAAGGAGCCGAGCACGACCCATAGCAGTGGGAGGACGATCATCATGGCCCACAGGGCGAGGAAGCCGTGGGAGAAGACGTTGAGGACGTTGCCGGCTTCGCCGAATCTCTTCTGACTGGCGCTGGCGCTTGCACTGGGGCGCCGGCGTGCGGCGGTCGGCATCTCGGTTGTGCTGGTCATGGAGGTTCCTCGGTCAGTACTCGACGTTGTCGCGTCGGGTGAAGCGGAGCATCAAAGTCGCCAGGGCGAGGGTGATCGCGAAGATGACCACGCCCATGGCACAGGCGTATCCGGCCTTGCCGAAGGTCAGGAAGTTGCGCATCAGGTACGTGGCCAGCACTTCGCTGTGGTGGTCGGGGCCGCCGCCGTAGCTGGAGCCCTGGGTGAGGCTGGCGACGAGGGCGAATCCGTCCATGGCCGCAATCGAGAGATAGACCCACGCGGTCTGTACTGAGCCCCACAGGAGCGGGATCGTCACTCGCAGGAAGGTCTGACCTCGCTTGGCGCCGTCGAGGAGGGCGGCTTCGAAGATCTCCTTGGGGATCGACTGCATGGCGGCGGAGAACAGCACCATGTAGAAGCCGACCCATTGCCAGATGAGGATGGCGATGATGCACCACAGCACGGCGTCCGGTGATGCCAGCCAGGGCAGGGGGTGCGCGGGGTCGGTGATGCCCACTGCGATGGCGATGCCGTTGAGGAGTCCGGCTGCGTCCGACCGGTAGGTGGCCTGGAACATGACGATCAGGATTGCGACCGAGAGCACCTGCGGGACGAAGAAGACGATGCGGTAGAAGGCGGAGCCGCGCACGCCGCGGATACCGGCTGTGTTGCCGCGGCCGCCGACGTTGAGCATGAAGGCGAGGAACAGGGCCAGCACGATGGTGGCGGGCGGCAGGAGGATCAGGAGCAGGAGATTGTGCCACAGTGCGGTGCGGAAAACAGGGTCGTCGAACAGCGCGGTGTAGTTGTCCAGGCCGACGAATCGGCTCGGCGGGGCCACCCCGGACCAGTTCGTCAGGGAGTAGCCGAAGGTCTCCAGGTAAGGCCACAGGACGAAGACGGCGTAGAGTCCGACGGGGCCTGTGAGGCAGGCGGTGACGAAGAGGTTCTTGCGGGTGTTCTTGCTCAGTTTCACGGCGGGCCGTTCCTGGTGTTCGCTCGGACGTTCGGGCGCTCGGCGTGGGGCGCCGCGGTTGGGCGGCACCCCACGCCGACCGCGTGTCAGGCGCGCGTGTACTTCTGAATGGAGGAGGTGGCGGCCGTCCGGTCGGCGGCGCTCTGGGCGCGCTTGACGAACTCGGCGGGGCCGATCCGGTTGCCCATCAGCTCGCCCATCGCGGTCTCCAGGTCCGTCTCCAGCTGCGAGTACCAGGTGGGGTGCTTCCAGGTGATGACGTCGTCGGCCGCCGCGGCTATCAGGTCGCTGCTGGACTTGGTGCCGGGCGACATTGCGGCGGTGATCTCCGGGGTGAGGGCGCCACGCACCACCGGCAGCGACTTGGCCTCCTTGGCGAACGCGGCGGCGCCGGCCTTGGAGCACATGATCCGCAGCAGCTCCAGGCCCCCGGCTTGGTTCGCCGCTCGGGTGGGGACGATGAATGCCTCGGCAGCCACGGCACGCACTGCCGTGGCGGGCATCCGGTCGCTGGGGACGTGGGGGACCGGCATGACGGCCATGTCGAAGTCGGCAGGGATGCTGCCGGACATCTCCTGCTCCAGCCACGAACCGCAGGGGATGAAAGCCGCCTTGCCCTGCGCCCAGGCGGTCTGCGCCTCCGTGTGAGTCAGGCCCTCGGTGCCCGCCAGTGTGTAGCCCCCGGCGACCAGCGAGTGGATCCGCTCGACCGACCGCAGCACGGCATCCTCCTGCCAGGCGCCGGGCTGGAGGTTGTCGATCTTCTTCATGACGGCTTCGCCGCCGGCCTTGGCGATCATGTCCATCAGCACGACCAGCATGTAGAACGGGTACTTCCCCTGATGCGCCCAAGGAGACATACCCGCTGCCTTGATCGTCTCGCACAGGGCGGTGAACTCGTCCCAGGTCTTGGGGACCTTCCAGCCCTTCTTCGCGAACAGGCTCTTGGAGTACCAGATGCCGTAGACGGTGAGCGCGTAGTTGAGCGAGAACATGCTCGTGCCGATCTGCCCGGCCTCGACGGTGCCGGGGACCAGGACGTCCCGCACCTTCTTCGACGGGTCGTCGAGCGAGGGGGCGTCGAGCAGGACGTCCAGGTTGGCGAGCTGGCCGTTGGCGTGCAGGACGTCCAGCTTCATCTTCTTGTCGCCGTCGTCGAAGACGAAGTCTGGCGGCGAGCCGGCGTTGAAGCGGGGCTGGAGGTCGCCCGTGACGTCCGTTCCGCTGCTGTGGGAGATCTTGGCGCCGGGGAAGCGCTGCCCGTAAAGATCCTCGAATGCCTTGGCGAATCCCTCGCCGAGGCCGCCCTTGAAGACGTAGACGTCGAGCGGGGCGCTGGCAACGACGCCGAACGGGTTGTCCGCGGTCTGGGTTCCCTGTGCTGACGGCGAACCGGTGCCGGTACCGCCCGCGCAGGCGGTGAGCAGGCCGGCCCCGGGGACGGCGATGGCGGCCGCCGTGGCGGAGCGGATCAGCAACTGTCTGCGGGTCATCGGTGCGGGGGAGTGGGTGGGGGTGTGCATTGTCTTCTCCGTGAGGTGGGGGGTGGGGGCGAAAGGTCTTCGGCGGTCGGGCGGTGGCGCGGAGCTGCGACGGGGCAGGAGTTGCCGGGGTCAGCTGGGCGGGACGTCGAGGTCGTGGGGCAGGGTGGCCACGGTTCCCGTGCGCCGCGCGCTCTCTGCGGCCCAGACCACGCGGTGACTGGCCAGGCTGGTCCGGGCGTCGGAGCTCAGATGGCTCTGGTCGCCGCTGGCGACGGCATCGAGGAAGGCGTTTACCAGGGCATCGTCCCCGCCGCCGTGCCCGTCCGCGGCGGAGGCGCCGTGCAGGGAGGGTACCCGGTGCTCCTCCGACCGGTCGGTGACGAAGTCGTGCACTCTCACGGCCTCGCCGTCGCCCTCCAGGCAGCCGAGCGTACCGAAGATCCGGGTCTTGCGGTGGGTGAGCTCGGTGAACGCTGTCATGGTGAAGGAAGCGGTGGATCCGCTGGGGAACTCCAGGGCGACCACCTGGTGGTCCACCGCGTCGTTGTCGCAGGAGTATACGCAGCGCCCGTACGGGCTCTCACGCAGCGCCTCGAGCACTCCGGCCTCGGTGCGGTCGGATGTCACCATCGACAACGGCCAGTATTCCCGGACGGGATCGCCCAGGCACTGGAGGTAGGACCGCTTGGCGGAGAACGCGCAGGACTGCTCGATCGGACAGGTCACGCAGGTGTCCGTGGCCGTGGCAGGCTTATTGGCGGCGGTGAAGTGGCTGAGCGAGCCGAAGGACGCGACCCGCGCGGGGGACTCGCCCATCACGTGCATGAGCCAGTCGATGTCGTGGCAGGACTTTGTGAGCAGCATGGGGCCCGACTGGTCCTCGCGGCGCCAGTTGCCCCGGACGTAGGAGTGCGCCTGGTGCCACCATCCGACGGGCTCAAGGTGCTCGACGCTGACGATCGTGCCGATCCGGCCGGCGTCGAGCAGGCCCTTGAGAAGCCTGGTGTAGGGGGTGTAGCGCAGGACGTGCCCGACGGCGAAGACTACGCCGGCCTGCTCCACCGCCGTGATGACCCGGGCGCAGTCCTCCTCCGTGAGCGCCATCGGCTTCTCCAGCAGGATGGCGTAGCCCTGACGGGCGGCCAGAACGGCCTGGTCGGCGTGGCAGGGGTCCGGCGAGGCGATGACCACGGCGTCCGCGACGCGGGCGGCGGCCAGCAGGTCTGCGGCATCGGCGAAGGCCTGGTCGGGGGCGAGACCGAACTCCGTGGCGAAGTCGGCCCGTGCTTGGGTTCGTGGTTCGGCGACGGCCACGATGCGCGCCCCCTGGGCTGCAGCGCGGCGCGCGTACCCCAGTCCTCGAACACCGGCACCTACTAGGGCCACACTGGGTGCGTGATGTTCCTTGGTTCGCCCCATGGTTGGGTACCTCTCTGACGGGTGTATTTTTTTACCTGACATATATAACTGGGGGAAGTAAATGGATTCCCCTGTCCCGCCGTCAAGAGGAGCTCCAGCGCCGTGACCGAATCGTTTCCAAGTGCCGCCCGCGACCAGACCTCGCTCCGCAGGGTCAACGAACTCTCGGTGCTGGCAGTCCTGCGCGCCGGTGAGTCACAGCCGCTGAGGGAAGTCGCGGAGGCCACCGGGCTCTCCTGGCGCACGACCCAAGTCGTCGCCGAGGCGCTAGAAGCCCACGGCTGGCTGGCCTCGACAGAAACGGACATCGGCAACCGCAGGTCCGTGGGCCGCCCGGCGCGCCACTACCGATTCCGCCCGGGGGTCGGCCACGTGGTCGGCATCGACGTGGGCACCCGCCGAGTGCAGGTGCAGGTCGCGGACCTGGCAGCCACAACCGTGGCCGACAGCCATGAGGCCGTCTCACCGCGCGACTCCGCCACCACCCGGCTCGCCGCCGCCGAACGTGCCCTGCGCGCGGCACTCCAATCCGCAGGCTTGGACCCCGCTGACATATGGGCCGCCGTCATGGGCACCTCGGGTGTTGTGGGGCCCGACGGCACGGTGACAGCCTCGACCCTGCTCCCCGGGTGGAGCGGCCTCCATCCCGCTGAACGCCTGGGCGCAGTGCTGCCCTGCCGGATCGAGGTGGCCAACGACTCCAACCTGGCCGCACTGGCTGAACGGTGGCTCGGCCACCGTGCTCCTACGATGCTCTACCTGATGACAGGAGTGCGCTTGGGGGCAGGCCTGGTCATCGGCGGCCAACTGCACCGCGGCTCCACCGGCGCGGCCGGCGAGATCGGTGCGCTGCGCGGGGTGGGCTGGCACGACGCGGCCGACCGCCTGATCGCCCATGGTGACGGCGACCCCGCCGCCGACCCCGCCACCGCCGCCGATCAGGTCTTCCAGAAGGCGCGGAACGGGGACCCCGCCGCCCTCGGGGCGGTGGACCGCTTCGTGGCCGACATCGCTCACGGCGCCACCGCCATGGTGCTGACCCTCGATCCCGACCTGGTCGTGCTCGGTGGGGGCTTCGCGGGCGCCGCCGACCTCCTGCTTCCGCGCCTCGCCGACGAACTCGCCCGCTCTTGCCTGCACCCGCCCCGCCTCCAGGCCTCCGGGCTGGGCGACGACGCCGTGATCCGCGGAGCCCTACGGCTCGCGCTCGACGCCGTCGAGCAGCGGATCACCTCGCTCGACAGCGCAGTGCCGCTCACCCCGGCCGCCATCCGGCCGAACTGACACACAGGCAACCCTCCTAAGGACGGAGGCGGCCGTGGGACAATCCGCGGCCGCCTCCGCATGCCCGGACCTGGGCCGACCTGCCGGCGGACTCCCGGCGGGGCGCCCAGGCGGCACCTCGGAACCGCCCCCGCGTGGGTCACGATCCGGCAACGGCTCTCCGTCACGTCTTGACGCCCCCCGCCCGCGCCCATTTACTTCCCCCAGTTAGTTATCAGGGGTAAAGAATTAGCCCCTTCCGCTGCGCCCGCCCCCACCTGCCTACCGATCCGAAGATCCACGGCAGTCGCGCAGCGTCCGGCCCACGCAGGCGCCACGACCCACCGCGCCGGCCGACCGGCCGCAGCACCGCACCGTGCGCAGCGCGTTCGTATCCACGTCGCCCCCACGAGGAGGACCACAGTGTCCAGGCCTTGGCACAGACTCGCAACAGCCGTCTCCGCCGCAGCACTCGTAGCGGCCGGAATGGTGCTCCCCGACACCGCCGCCGCCACGCCCCCGCTTCCCCCCACGACCGCCTACGCGCTCACCGTGGGCGCCGTCGGCCCCAACAGCACCGTCGCCGACTCGCCCTCCACCCCCTTCATCGACAAGGACGGGACCTTCCGCACACAGCAGTCCACCGCCCTCTACGGGGCGACGGAGATGCGCGCATGGCAGTTCAGCACCGGCACCACCTTCGACAACGTCAGGGCGGACACCGCCCTGAACACCGCGAACGGTGACACCACCGTGCTGTGCAACAACAGCCCCACCGGTCTCACCTCCACCAACGCCTCAGCCGGCAGCTCGTACTCTCAGCGGAACTACTGTGACCTCATAGGTACCTGGGTCGACCCCGACACCGGCGCGTGGACCGGTCTGGTCCACAACGAGTTCACCCCGGCCCCGTTCGGCGACGGCATGCACTACGACTCCATCGACTACGCCACCTCGACCGACCAGGGTCACACCTGGACCATCGCCGGCCACGCCATCACCTCCCCCTACAGCACCACCCGGGGCGACACGACCGCGTTCCCGAACCAGACGTACTACTACGGCGACGGCGACCAGCGCCTGTTCGTCGACACGGCCTCGGGGTACTTCTACCTGTACTACGCCTCCAGCGTCATCAACAAGCCGGGCTGCCCGGGAGCCATCCAGCGCCTGGAGCGCGTCGCCCGGGCCCCGATCTCTGGAAAGATGGCGACCGGCACCTGGCACAAGTGGTACAACGGCGCCTGGTCCCAGGCCGGCGTCGGCGGCAACGAGAGCACCATCGTCCCGGTGGACGCCTCCAACGCCAACGGATACCTCCCCACGACCGCCGAGTACAGCCCGTCCAACACCGGCTGCGTCAACACCCAGCTCGCCGCCGGCACCATGCCCGCCCAGACGCCGCTGCTCTACATGAACGTCTCCTACGACGCCTACCTCGGGCTCTACATCGCGGGCGCCAACCCGTTGAACCCGAACAACTCCGCCCACGCCGAGCCGTTCTTCGCCACCGACAACCTGGCGACCCAGAAGTGGTACAAGATCGCCGACACCGGATCCGTCCTGTACAAGGACTACTGGTACCACTGGTTCGTAGACACAGGTAACCGCACCAGTAGCACGATCGTCGGCAAGACCTTCCGCAGCTACTGCAACTACGGCTGCCCCTCGGGCGGAGCCGAGTACCGAAACATCACCCTCGACTCCACCACGCCGGCCGCCCCACCGATCGACACCACCAAGACCTACCGCATCGCCAACGTCTCGGGCCGTACCCTGACCGGGATCTCCGGAAGCACACAGACCACCTCCCTGGCCGCGGCCACCGGCTCCGCCCTGGAAGCCTGGGCCTTCGTCCCTAACGGCGACGGCTCCTACCTCATCAAGGACAGCACAGGCCGAGCCCTCGGCGTCAGCTCCACCAGCCCCTCCACCCGTGCCTGGGGCACCAAGCCGACTCTGTCCACCGCCAACCCCGCTGACGTAGGACAGCAGTGGTTCTTCATCCGCAACACCGACCCCTCCTTCAACCCCATCGGCTCCTACCGACTGGTCAACCGCTACAGCGGCCTGGTCCTGAGCCTGTCCAGCGACACCACCCGGCAGGCAGAGACCACCGCACCGCGCAACTGGCCCAGTACCAACGCCGTCTCCGTCGGCGGCACCCGCACCGAACTGGAACAGGCGCTGACGTTCACCGCGGTCGGCACCGCACCCGCACTGCAGCAGAACGTCGCCCTCAACAAGCCCGCAACCGCACAGAGCAACGAGGGCACCCACTACGCCAACCTGGCCGTGGACGAGGACCCCGGCAACGACAGCTACTGGGCCGCCGGACCCGCCCCCCAGTGGTGGAAGGTCGACCTGCAGGGGACCTACACCCTCAGCAGCGTCATCGTCACCAACTACGTCGACGGCACCCGGTTCTACCACTACGACGTCGAGGCCAGCACCGACGGCTCCAAGTGGGACCCCATCGCCAGCAAGACCAGCGACTCGGTGGCCACCAGCGCCGGCGACGTCCTGCCCGTCAGCACCACAGCCCGCTACCTGCGCGTCACCATAACCCACAACTCCAACAACACCAGCGGACACATCACCAACTTCGAGGCCATCGGCGCCCCTACCCCCTGAGCCCGAAGGTCGACGACCACGCATCGCACGCAACCCGCCAGGTAGGCCGGACCGTCCCTCCCCAAGCAGATGCCAACCTGGCAGGGAGACCACCGCAGAGGCGGCCCGGCTGAGGTTGAACCTGGTAAGCCTTACTCCTCACCATGGCTGCACTGCGCCATGGTGAGGAGTGAGGCCACCCCCGTTTCTGCCCAGCCCACCCGCCCCTCTCCGCCCGGCCCTGCCGAGGTCCCCGGGCTCATCCGCGGCGACACCTTCGCGCTGCACCCCTTCGGCTCGCAGCCAGACCACTGTCAACGGGCCAATGTCATGGAACTTTGGCAGTGCCGTCGGCCGCTGTTCCTCTGGAAGGCTCCCGCCATGAGACACCTTCACGGATGACTCATCGTCGTGGCGATCGCCGGAGCACTCACCGCCTCCGGCACGGTTCGCGCCCGCGGCACCCGTGCCCGCGACTCCAGGTTCAGAACGTCGACAGCGGCATCTGTGACCCCACCCAGGCCAAAGCGACCTCTGTCGACTTCCGTGCGCAGGTCAAGGCCGCCCAGAACAGGTAGGCCAATCCCCAGACTCGAACCATGCCGCAGAGCGACATGGACCAGGCGTTCACCCAGACCGTCATGATCGAGACCCCGGTCAAGCGCCCGGACGGGAGTGGGACATGACCTACGAGCCGTTCTTCGACAACTACTTCCTCCCCCTCGGCTACGCCGTCGCCGACCTCGACGCGATCGGCACCGGCCAGTCCCAGGGCTGCGTCGACCCCGGCAGCGCCGACGAGCAGGCCGGCGTCAAGGCCGCCATCGACTGGCTGAACGGCAGCGCCACCGGCTACGACACGGACGGCAACCCCATCACCGCTGCGGACTCTGGTGTTCCCGGTCGGGCCTCCATTCACGATGGGGACCCGACCGGCCCTACGCCAGCGACGCCTCGAAGTCGCCATCGTCGCCGGGCGTCTCCGTGGCGGGGGCCAGCCTCATGTTTGTGAGCTGCTTGCCGAGTTTGCTCTGCGGCTTGATCGCCGGCCCGTCGGCCACCACGGCCCAGGGGATACCGAATGCCTCCAGGTAGTTGATGTAACCGCCGAAGCTGGAGTCGCCTCCGACGTCGATCATGGTGATGTTGGCGCTCCCCGGGTCGCTGAACCCGGCCGCGCCGTCCTTCCACCACTGGCCCAGGGCGCCCAGCTCGGTCGCTCCCTCGCACAGGACCACACCCGAGGCGAACAGCAACGCCCTCACGTCCGTCAGGAGGAGCTTCTGCATCCACTCCGTGAGCTGACCCCGGTGGCCCGCGGTCAGTACGCTCACTCTGGTCCCGTCGGCGTGAGATGTGAGCCGCACGACGCGGTCGAGGTCGTCGATGCCGGCACAGGGGACCAGACACTGTGATCCTGCGAGAGCTCTCAGCAGGGAAGTACAGGGACCACGACCGGCGCGTCTTCCTGACCGCCGGGCCAGAGCCAGAGTGCGCCGGGCGATGACGAGCCGTTCAGGAAGGATATGAGCGGCTCCCCGCGTCGGCGGGACGGGTGCGCGGCCAATCGGGCCAAGGCCTCGCCGACCGGGACCCAGGCGGCTTCCAGCACCAGCTCGTCGGGATCCAGGGGGCCCAGCGTCCCAGTCGGTCCCTCCGCTCGGAAGGTGAAGACAGTCCAGGTGCCGTCCCAGCCGGGATCGCCGGTGACAACGTGCTGGGAGATGCAGGCCAGACTCGTCGGCCCGGCCAGGGTCAGCCCGGTCTCCTCGTAGACCTCCCGTATGAGCGCTTGGTGCGCGAGCTCCCCCGGCTCGGCCACGCCACCAGGGAACACCCACTGTTCCCGCTCCCCTGGCAGACGTTCGCGAACCATCAGCAAATGGCCGTCTTGTTCAACTATGGCTGACACGATGGTTCCTGACACTCTCGACACCAAGACGCCTCTCGCCCGAACCTGCGCCAACGATATATCGAACAGGTGTAATTTTCAGAGGAGTTGCTCCACCTGATACCGGTGAGGAGCACCAATGGGACGTCTGTCGGCGACGGCCGAAAGCGGACCCTCTGACGGCGGATCAAAAGTGACCCACACGGTGCTCTCTGTCTGATCCTGGCCTTGTTGATCAAGGTCAGGAGGGAAGGGTGATCCTCGTGGAGGACTGGGCAGAGATCCGCCGGTTGCACCGGGCCGAGCAGATGCCGATCCGGGCGATCGCGCGGCACCTGGGAATCTCGAAGAACACCGTCAAGCGCGCCCTGGCGAACGACCGGCCGCCGAAGTACCAGCGTCCGGCGAAGGGCTCGGTCGTCGACCCGGTCGAGGACCGGATCCGCGAGCTGCTGCGGCAGACGCCGACGATGCCGGCCACCGTGATCGCCGAGCGGATCGGCTGGGAGCACGGGATGACCGTGCTGAAGGAGCGCGTCCGCGAGCTCCGGCCCGCCTACCTGCCGGTGGACCCGGTCTCGCGCACCACCTACCGGCCCGGCGAGCTGGCCCAGTGCGACCTGTGGTTCCCCGCGGTCGACATCCCGCTCGGCTACGGGCAGAGCGGCCGCCCGCCGGTCCTGGTGATCGTGTCCGGCCACTCACGGATGATCACCGCCCGGATGCTGCCCTCGCGGACCACCGCAGACCTGATCGACGGCCACTGGCGACTGCTGTCTGGCTGGGGCCGCGTCCCCAGGATGCTCGTGTGGGACAACGAGGCCGGTGTCGGCCGCGGCCGGCCGACCACCGAGTTTGCCGCTTTCGCGGGTCTGCTGGCCACCAGGATCTACTTCTGCCGGCCCCGCGATCCCGAGGCGAAAGGCCTGGTCGAACGCGCGAACGGCTACCTGGAGACCTCGTTCCTTCCCGGCCGCACCTTCGCCGGCCCCACCGACTTCAACACCCAGCTCGACGCCTGGCTCCAGATCGCCAACCGCCGCGTCCACCGCACCCTGCAAGCACGGCCCGCCGACCGCTGGGAAGCCGACCGGGCCGGCATGCTCGCCCTGCCCACCACCGGCCCCGGCCATTGGTGGCGCTTCCAGACCCGGCTCGGACGTGACCACTACATCCGCGTCGACACCTGCGACTACTCCGTCCACCCGCGGGCGATCGGCCACCGGGTCACCGTCCTGACCGACACCGACCAGGTCCAGGTCGTCACCACCGACGGCGAACTCGTCGCCGAGCACCCCCGCTGCTGGGCCCGCCACCAGACCATCACCGACCCCGAGCACGCCGAGGCCGGCCGGCGCATGCGCCACCAGGCCACCGTCCCGCACCTGCGACAGGCACCCGACGCCGCCACCGGCCCCGCGGCCGACGTCGAGGTCGAGCAACGCCCGCTGGACAACTACGACCGGCTGTTCACCGTCATCGACGGCGGCAAGAACGACAAGGAGGCCAGCTGATGCCCACCACCGCCGAAGCGACCCCAACGACCGACAGCCGGCGCCGCACCGGCCGCCAGACAACCGCCGACCTGGCCTTCCTCGCCCGAGCGATGAAGGCCCCGACCCTGCTGGACGCCGCCGACCGACTCGCCGAACGCGCCCGCACCGAGTCCTGGACCCACACCGAATTCCTCGTCGCCTGCCTCCAGCGCGAGGTCTCCGCCCGCGAATCCCACGGCGGCGAGGCCCGCGTCCGCGCTGCCCGATTCCCCGCGATCAAGACGATCGAGGAACTCGACCTCACCCATCTGCGCGGCCTGACCAAGCAACAACTCGCCCACCTGGGCACACTGGACTTCATCGCGGCCAAGGAGAACGCCGTCTTTCTGGGCCCGCCCGGCACCGGCAAGACACACCTGGCCATCGGATTGGCCGTGAGGGCCTGCCAGGCCGGCCACCGGGTCGCGTTCGCCACCGCCGCCGAGTGGGTCGACCGCCTCGCCGCCGCCCACCACACCGGCCGCCTGCAGGCCGAACTGACCAGGCTGGCCCGCTACCCGCTGATCGTGGTCGACGAAGTGGGCTACATCCCCTTCGAAGCCGAGGCCGCGAACCTGTTCTTCCAGCTGGTCTCGAACAGATACGAACGTGCGTCCGTGATCGTGACCAGCAACAAGCCCTTCGGCCGGTGGGGAGAGGTCTTCGGCGACGAGACCGTCGCCGCCGCCATGATCGACCGCCTCGTCCACCACGCCGAGGTCCACTCGTTCAAGGGAGACTCCTACCGCATGCGCGGCCGTGAACTCGGACGCGTCCCCACCGACCCCGACACCGCCGACTGAACCACCGAAACCACCAGCACCGGGTCCATTTTCATCCGGCCAAACTGGGTCACGGTTCGCGCGCCGCCGACAGACGTCCTGCAGGCGCAACCAGTCGTCCAGCGGTCGAGGACCCGGAGCCGCTCCGGCAAGGGCTGGAAAACCGGTTCGATCAGCGCCCGCAGCTCGTCATCGACCGTCCACGGTGCAGTCACATCACCACCAACGGACGAATCGTCACACCGGACACGGCCCACCACCCCACATCCACGAGATCGTGTTACGAGCTCTAAGCGGGGCTGCTCGTCCGGGCGCGGGCCGGCTGGGGGAGTCAGTCCGGGGGGACGGTCGTGGCTCGGATCGTCTGGATGAGTCTGGTGTCGTCGCACATGACCCCGACCACCCGGGCATTGATTGTGCCCTGGCCGTGGTCTCGCCTCATGGGCAGACGCTCCACCCGTCGGCCTTGATGTGCTCGTCGATCTGCTCGATCAGGTCGGCGGCCTCGTAGAGCAGCCCGAGCGGAAGCGCGGCACTGTAGGTCGTGGAGTCGGGGCCGATCGCGACTCCGATCTCGAAGACCAGGTCGGTGGCGTGCTGGACGGTGTGGGAGGCGTTGTTACTGGAGGCGTACTTGATCACCTTGGCCAGGGCCATCAGCGGGCGGGAGCAGATCCAGCGGCGCAGGCCTGCGGTGCGCTGGTCGAGCCGCACCGGTCGTACGCCGCACGCGGTCACGCACCTTCGGTGCCCAGGGCGCTGGCGTCGGCGATCTGGTCGGCGACGGCCGAGGGTTCGATGTAGCGCAAGGCGGACCGGGGTTGGATTCTAAGTCGCTGCGCGACCACGGCCACCTTGTGATTGAGCACGTCCGTCACGGCACCGGGGACGACGTCCAGTCCCCCGGTCAGGAGCTCCGTCTCGGTTTGGGTCGCGAGGCTCTGGAGCGCGGGGGCGAGAGCGGCGGGCGCCGAATGGCGTGGGCCGGGCCCGGGGGCTGGGGCACGGTGTTCAGTGCGGGCCTGGTCCGGGTGGTCTCTGCGGGGGTGAAGGTAGCGGAGCGCCTTGGAATTCCGGAGGCCGGTTACGGCGGCAAGGGTGAAGCCCCCGAGGGCGCGCCCGCCGGGCGCACCCTGGGACCGCTTGGGCACCGAGGGAGCTGCGCTGGTTTGCGTTCCCGGTCAGCACCACGGAGCCTGCGGCCATGGAGTGCGCCCGGAAGATCTACTTCTCTGTGTCGGAATCGCCTACATCCCGCTCTGCGGGATCTCAGTCCCTATTTTCCCGCATGGTGGATTCGCTGGCGCGGCAGATCTCGTGCAGGGTGCATTGCGGCGGGGTGTCCCTCTAGGGTCCGACCCGGGAATGGTCAAAGAGGCCAGAATGGTCGCCAGGCTGGTTTCGCAAGCCACTGAAGGTGAAACGGAGGGGTTCTGCGGTCCTGGTCGTCCGGCCATGGCCGGAGCGGCAGTATAAGCACTCTGCTCCTCTCCCAAGGTGCTGAAGTAAAGCCCACTCATGCCGGATTAATTGTTGTGTACCCATGATTTCTGGCGCCATCTCTTACCATCCTTTTGAGTCATCGACATTGCGTATGCTGCTGGATTTCGCTCGTGATGACCATTCCGTCAGGCGTAATGACAGTCGATTTCTGAGGTTGGCGAGTTCATCTAGCACTTCGTGGCGTGTCACGGACGGCTGATATCCCGTCGGCGTCAGTGGCCTGCACATTCAATCGAAGGAGACTTCCTTGCTTCGCCATGTCCGTAAACTCGCCGGTTTCGCGGCACTCGCCACCGTCGCACTCACCGTTCCCATGTCCGCCTCGCCGGCCGAGGCCGCCAGCGGCTGGAACTCCCTGAGCCGATTCACCATCCGCAGCGCGGCCACCGGCAAGTGCCTCGAGGTCGCCGACTGGAGCACCGCCCGCGGCGCGGCCATCCGCCAGTGGGACTGCCACGGCGGGGCCAACCAGAAGTGGACCTACGTCCCGGTGAACGGCAGGACCTGGGACGTCCAGATCCGCAACGTCAACTCCGGGATGTGCATCGACATCCCGTACGCCAGCAACGCCAACGGCGTGGGGCTCATGCAGTACCCCTGCAAGACCGGCGTGACGAGTACTGCCGACCAGAACCAGTTCTTCCACCGCGCCCAGGCCTACGGCCCCCAGCGATCGGAGGTCCGATTCGAAACGTGGACCTCCGGATTCTACAAGGCGATCGACATCCCAGGCTGGAATACCGCCGACGGCGTCCGGGCGATCCAGTACGACGTGAACGGCGGCGCCAATCAGATCTTCTACGACGGCGGACAGGGCTGGAACTGACCAACCTGTCGGGACGGGCGCGAGGCCGCCGTGTTGCCTCAATTCAGCACCATCCCAAAATCTGGCGCACCAAGAGTTCCTTGCCGTCCGCATGTCCTCCTGCAGAGCAAGTTGCACCGGCCAGCCACTACAGCAAGCCCAGCAAGCCCCCCACTACCAGGTCTGCCGCAGGACTCACATGATGCCGGTCCACTTCCACGGTCGATGTCCGTGTCGGCCGCGTAGGCAGTCGACACGGTACTGCGCCTCACGACGCCAATCGGGGTTGCGTGCTGCGTGCTGTGCCGCGTAACTGACCATGCGCAGCTCGCGGGCGCCGGCCAGGATGCCGAAGCCGTCCCAGGTGGTGACGTCGTAGCCGTACAGCTCGCAAAACTGGGCGTACTCGTCCTCGGTGACGGCCCCGGTTGTCCGGGCCCGAACCGCGGTGGAGATGAGGTCCCACTCGCGCGGGCCTCTTGAGAAGCGTTCGAGGTCCATGACCAGGGGGCCAGCGGCCGTCCTGACGATGTTGCCGGGCCAGGCGTCACCATGGATCGGGGTTGGGGCTGAGCTGGTGGCGAGGCCGGTCTCCCATGCTTCGGCGAGGTCTCGGTGAAGGTCGAGGAGCCATTGCCGATCGCTGTGTGGAAGCGTAGTGGCTGCCTGGAGCCGCTCGCCGATCCGGACGAAGGGGTCGAGTTCGCCGAGCTCGAAGTCGGGTTCGGGCAGGGCGTGGAGTGCACGTAGGACGGCCGCCAGGTCGGCGATGCTCCCGTGCTCGTGGCGAGGCACCTCGTTCCAGAACGTGACCGGCCGGCCGTCGGCTTCGACTGGCTGCTCCAGGTCAAGTGGCTCGACCGCTCGCACACCGTTGGCCGCCAGCCATCGGGCAACGTGCACTTCCCGGACCGCCGCTGTCCACCGTCCCGGCTGGCTGATCCGGACGATGACACCGTCCGGCAACCGCCAGTGCTCGTTCTCCGCGAGGCGCAGGGCGACCGCGTCGCGAGCGCTTGCGCCGATCGCGGCGCACGCCTTTACGAGAGCGGCTCGGGGCGGATGCGCGATGTCGGTCATGCCTGCACGGTAGCGGTGACACGTTCGTTGAGGTCGACCGCGTCAGGGAGTCGAGGATGGTGCACGGCGAACCTTCCCAGTTCCAGGAGGTCGTCGGCTGCCCGGCGCGAGGTGAGCACGCCGCTGAGGGCAACGGCCTGCCGTCCGAGAACGACGCCCTCGTGCGGGTCCCCCCGGTGCATGGTCAACGAGGCCAGTTTCGTTGCCGAGATGGCCCGGGACCGGGGGAAGGCCTCGCCGTGGCCGTGGACGGCGGTTCGGAATCGCTGCTCGGCCTGGGCCGGGTTGTATGCCTTCATGCCGACGGCGAGATCGAAGAGGGCGTGTGCGGTGTCGCCGTTGTGCTGGGCCTCGTCGTAGTACGTCATCCAGGGCGGATCGTCCTGGGGCCGGCGTGCGGCGAAGGCGTCGTCTGCGGCGCCGACGGCCGCGATGGTCTCCGGCACGTTGTGCATCTTGCCGAAGGCCCGCGCTCTGGCTGTGTGGAGCATGGCACGCTCGGTGGCGGTCAGGCGGTCCGAACGGACCAGGCCCTTCTCCGCGTAGGTGAGGCCGTCGTCCGGCTCACCGGTCCAGATGGCCTGTCGGGCGAGGAAGCTGTACCCCTTGGCGCGGAGGTGCCAGTGCTTGCCCTCCTCGGCGCACTCGACGGCGATCCGGAAGGATGTCTGCGCGGCTGAGTGTTCGAACACGTCGAACTTGCTCGCGCCGGCGACGAGCCCGAGCCGGGCGACAGCGGCCAGGAAGTCCGGCCGGATCGCCGACGGGCAGTCGACGGACAGGAGGGTCACGGCCCAGCGCATCGAGTTCGCGGCGAGTTCGCTGACGAGGCCGCCGCCGCCGTAGGCGTTGTCCCAGGCGTGAAGGCTGCTGGCGATCTCCTGAAGCTGACGGATCTCCCTGGGGCTCACCTTGGCTGGTGCCGTCAGGTCTGCTCCAGGTGTGAGGACCTTGGTGAGGTCCAGGGGGGCGAGGGCTGCAAGCCCTCCTATGGCGAGGAAAGCACGACGGTGCACGGACTCACTCCCGGCAGATGCAGACGATGTGCGTTCTCCCAGGATCTGCCCTTCGAGCGAGTGACCAAGCCGTTCTCCCACGGTGCTGGACGAAGTATCCGCATCACGAGGCTTCTTATCCGCATCGAAGGCCATAGCCCACGCCCGCTCGAACAATCCGCCGGTTTTCAGAGCCGCGTCGATTCGGGGCGCGAGATCCTTCGGGCAGCGGTACTGGCCCTTCTCGATCTTCAGCACCACATCCGCGCTGACCTGGACCTCAACCGCGAAGGCCTTGGACGTGGTGAAGCCGGCCTCCTTCCGCCGCAGGCGAAGCTCGGCGCCGAACCAAGCTTCGGGCGAACGCGTTGGGTCGAGCACCTTCTCAGGCTGGGGCATCCCTCACCGGCTTCCGGATGCGGATATCTGCGGGCAGTGACATGTATCCGCATCGGCCACTTCAAGATCGCCGCTCTGGCTCCTTGAATGGTTGCTGATCGGTACAGCACCAGTACACACCGCAACGAAGCTCCGTAAGGAGCCTTTCGGCCAACGAACTGGAACGAGATGCACATCCACTGCCACGCCGCGGACGCGGACGCCCCCTGCCGGGAACGCGGCGCCGACAGGTCAGTTGTCCGTGCCGAGCACAACCACACCGTGGCCATCCTCGCCCGCGTGCGCGAGCTTGCCACGGTGGCCGTCGGCCCGGGCTGCTCAGAGGATGTTCCAGCGCTGGTCGGCCGCCCGGTCGGCAAGCTGGCTGATGCGACGGCGGACCTCTTGGAGGGTCGCACTGTCCGGGGCCGCGCGCTTGGCGTTGGTGGTGATCATCCGGAGCTCGCGCAGTGCGGCCAGGACCGGATAGCCCTCCCAGGTGGTGATGTCGAGGCCGTACCGCTGGGCGAATTCCTCGTAGTGCGCCTGGCCGTAGCCGAACCGTCGGCAGTGGATCTCGATGGTGGTCAGGTCCCATTCCGGCTGGCCGAACGCTGCGGTGTCCCAGTCACACAGGACTGCCCGTCCGTCGTTGGTGTGCAGGGCGTTGCGGTGCTGGGGATCACCCTGGATGACGGAGGGCGGCAGCAGGTAAGTGACGTCGGAGAGTTGCACCTCCAACTGCTCCAGATGCCGACCGAGGTAGTTCCGTTCTGTCGCGGTCAGGGCGCCTGTGGCGGCAAGGGAGCGGCGGATGGCGGCGACGGTGTCCACGGAGGGCAGAGACACAGGCGGCCCGGTCAGCTGGTGCAGGTCTCGAAGGGGGTCAGCCAGCTGTTCGGCGGCGACCGGTCGGCCGGGCTGGGGCAGGTAGGTCCAGAACGTGGCGAGGTGGCCGTCGACCTTCACGGGCTGCTGGACGGCGTGCAGGTCTACGGTCGGGAAGTTCTGCTGGGTGAGCCATTTGACCAGGGCGACGGTGCGGCGGACGGCTGCAGGTGGAGTGCCGAACCGGGCGATCTTGACGACGACCTGTTCAACGGGAAGGTGGTAGACGGCGTTGGTGTGGCCGCGCAGCAGAACGGCACCGTCGGGAGAGAGTCCGACCGAGCGGCACGACTGCTCAAGGACAGTGGCGAGGTGTGCGGCGGTGAAGCCGCCGGCTGCGGTGATGGTCATGGTGGTCAGGCTGTCCTATGCCGAGGGCTGATGTCACGCCTGCCCGGGAGGCAGGGCGAGCATCTCTTCGAACTGCCGGGCCGGGCGGCCGGACTGAAGCCGGGCAGGGAGTATGGCGATGACGTCCCGGGCCCGGGCGCTAAGGATCGCGGTGCGGTGCGGGTCAGGTACCTCGCCGTAGGCGTGAACGGCCAGTTGCAGGGCCTCGGCCGGGCTGTGTTCCAGGACCAGGCACATCGCCTCCTCGAGGTGGAGGAGGGCCGGGTCGATGCCGGCGTGCCCTTGCGGGTAGAGCGCGAGTGCCTGTTGCTGGGCGTGCCGGGCCTGGCTGGTCTCACCGAGGGCGGTGAGCGCACCGGACAGGTAGAGCCACAGGCGCCGCTCGGGGAAAGCCCAGGCGTCGTCCGGATGTCCGGTTCGGGAGTGCTCGAACAGGTCCTGGGCCAGGCGGATGGCCGCCTTCGCGCCGTCACGGTCGCCCAGCCGGGCGAGCGCCCGGGCCTCGGCGGCGACGGCGAAGACTGCCGTCGGTCCGGGGCGGCCCCGGCTCAGAAGGCGGGCCTCGCGGGCGAGCTGCGCGGCGACCTGCAGGGGCCCGTAGTAGTAGGGGAGCATCGCGGTCTGTACGCGGACGCGGGCCCGGAGCTCAGGGTTGCCGGAGTCATCGGCAGCCAGCCGGGCGGTTCCGTACCAGCGCTGTGCCTCGGCAAGGCGCCCGAGCTTCATCATGGCATCGGCCACCAGGGTGGAAGCGATGGCGGTGAGCTCGGACAGGCGGGACTGCGCGGCGGCCGGCTGCCGCTCGGCCGCGAGCGCCTGGATGTCGTCCAGGTCACCGAGCAGGTGCCGGATCATCTGCTCAGGCGGGGCGGTGACGTAGAGGCAGCGGGCCATGTGGAGGCGTTCGTCGAGCAGGTCCAGCTCTCCCGGGCTGACCGTGGTCGCGGCAAGGGTCCGGTTGATCGCACGACGGGTCCGTTCGGCCAGGTCCTGCACCGCGTCAGGCTGCTCCAGCCGCACGGGAGCCATGGCAGGAAACACCGCGGCGGCCGAGCCCGAAGAGGCAAGACCAAGGCCGGCGGGCGCAGCCTGGTACAGCTCGCACAGCAGTTTCAGGGCTCGCTCGCGGGGTTGGACGCCGAGGTCTTCCCAGGTTCGCAGCAGTTCCCGGGTTCCCTTGAAGGGCGGCTCGCCGCGCTGGGCGGCGAGCGCGACCAGGCGGGTGATGGTCTCCGGGCGGCTCCAGCCGTTGGCCTGCCGGTGAGCGCGAAGAGCGCTGATCCCGCAGCAGCTCTGGAGGGCTGCCACGAGGGCGGGGTGGCCTCCGTCGAGTACCTCGGGGGTCTTCCGCAGTCGTCCCACGCATGCGCGGCCGTGACGATTCGTCATACCGGCCATTGTGCGTGCCTGCGGGGCTCAGCAGCGCGTGCTGTCAGGAAGTCGGGCCGAATTGGCCCGGATACGGAGATCAATCCGGGCCGGATTCCGGATTCGGCCCAACTTCCGGCCCGGATGGCACGGTTCGGCCCAAGTCGGGTTGGTTGCCGCTGTTGTGCGGCAGGGCGAGTCTGGGCGAGCCCGAGCAACGGGCGGCAAGCACCCGTCTGGCCTCCGTACCGGCGTGCGCGCCGACCATCACTCCGAAGGGGAACGGCATGACGCTCAGGTCTGTACCGCCCGGAGCCGCCTTGGTGGAGGGCGTGTTCGCCGCCGGTCGGCATCCCGAAGGGCAGCTGCATGCGGTGAAGCTGCTGACTCTGGCCGCTGACGACCGGTCCGCCGGGCTGGCCCGGTCTTTGGCCCGCGACGCGGTGGCGCAGTGGCACCTCGGTGAGGACATCGAGGGGGACGTCCTGTTGGTCGTCAGCGAGCTGGTCACCAACGCTCTGCGCCACGGGCCCGAGCAGGTGACCGACTTCGAGATCCGCCTTCGGATCGGCCACGTGCCCGGAGTGCTGGCGATCGGTGTAGAGGACCCGCACCCGGGTGAGCCGATCGTGCTCCAGCCGAGCCTGCACAAGACCGGCGGCCGAGGCATGGCTCTGGTGACGGCCCACTGCGACGAGTGGATGGTCCTGCCCACCGCTGACGGCAAGCAGATCTGCGCCTTCTGGAACCTGCCCGGGCCGCCCGCGTACGGCACCGGCTGGTGTCACGGCTCAGTCTTCCTCGCGGGCTGACCTCACGGTGCATCCCTCGATCCGACTTCCCTTGGAGGGACGATGACCAGCGCGACTCAGGCGGCCGGGCTCCGGCGCCGGGCGAATTCCGGTTTCTTCCGCCGCCTCGGCAGCCGCCTGCCGAGCTACGGCCAGAACACCTCGACGGCGCTCTGCCCGCGGATGCCCCCGGGGATGGGCGCGGTGCCGGTGCCGAAGGCGCCGCGACCCGCAGCGGTGGCCCCGGCTGTGGCCAGGGGCGACGGGTGGAGCGAACTGACGCTCGAATTTGTGGTGCGGGCCCAGTTGGTCCGGCTGGCCAGCGAGGTCCAGCGCAAGGAGGTCGTCCTCGCGCGGTTCGGCGGGTACGGTGCGGCTGAGGCCTACCTCACCGACGTCCGGCACGCCGTCACCGCGTTGACGCAACTGGTGGACGAGCACGGGTGGCCTGGGCTGGACACGGCCGGGCGGGACGGCTGCGATGCCGCGCTGGTCATCGCGCAGGCGGCCGGGCTCGACGAGCAGCGTCGCCTGCAGCCCGCCCTGGCGCGGGCGGTGGCTGCCGGCCGCCTACCGGAATCGCACCTGCTGCACCTGTCCACGCTGATCGCTCGCGCCACCGGTACGAGGCTGGACGATGTCGCCGCTGCGGCAGGCCCGCGGTGAGCGTACGCGCCATGAAGGTGTCACAGCCCTCACACCCACGACAGTTCGGCGCCGGAACTGTCGGGTGCCGCCCCGGCGGGGAACTCAAGGGGCTCGGCTGCTACGTCGGTCCTTCCGGCCGGGCGATCTCACACGGGGCGGTCGGCGGCGTCGGCCCAGTAGGTGGCGAGCATCTCGTCCGGCCAGGCCGGTTCGGTTACCGGTCCGCGCGGGCCCATCGCTTGGAAGTACGGCGCGATGTCGATGATCGGCGTTCCGTGGACGGCGTCGAGGTCGGTGACGTGCAGGTCCAGGCCGTCGACCTTCAGCAGGCGCGGGTAGGAGATTGCGAGCTGGTTGGGGCGCCGGTGATTTCGGTGGGCGAACGTTCCGGTGGCCGGCCAGCGGGGGTTGCCGCGCGGGCTGCGGGCGTGGAGCTCGACGTCGTCGGGCGACGCGAGGTGGAAGTGCCAGGTGACGGTCAGGTGGCTGAAATCCTGGAGGCCCTGCACCGCGTCGAGGGGGTAGTCGGGGTTGAGGCGGATCACGGACTGGACGCCGCCCTGGTAGTCGTCGGCTGGCTCGCGGTGCCCGCCGACGACGGTAGCGACCGGCGTGACCACGATCGGTTCTGGCATGGCTGCTTCCTGTCTCCCCTGATCCGTATGAAACGCCCGAACGGCACGGCACGACGGGCATGCGTGGTGCTGGCGCCGTCAGCCTACGGCCTGCAGGAAGTCCCGGGCACGCTGGTCGAGGCTGGCGGCGGGGCCCTGGCCGCGGGTCCGGATCGGGGACAGAGCGCTGCGCATCCGGGTCACCGTGTCATGGGTACGGCCGGACTGGATGCCGGCCATGGCGTCGAGCGCCCGGTGCCAGGTGTCGCAGGCGGCGTCGACGTGGCCGCGGCGGGCCTGGACATCGCCCAGATATCCGAGGGTGACGGCGTGAGTGCGGGCCAGATGCGCCGGTCGGGTGCGGACGCTGCGCTCGAACTCGGCTTCGGCGCCCGGGAGGTCGTCAAGGTCTCGCAGGGTGCAGGCGGCCTCGTGGGCGAGGCTGCCTTCGGTGAAGAAGTGCACCCGGGCCGGCTCCGGGCTGTCGGCCGGGGTGCCGGCGCCGCGGAGGTCGTCCTCGGCGCGCAGCAGGGCGGCCAGCGCGTCGTGCTTGCGGCCGGCGGCTGCCAGGGCGCGGGCGTGGACGACACCGAGGAGGGACTTCTCGCGGTGGCTGGCGGCGCCGTAGCGGGATCTGGCCATGGAGGCTTCGGTGTACTCCAGTGCCCGGCCGGGGTGTCCGAGGTCGACGGCCTGGTGTGCTGCGGCGCGCAGGATGTGGCCTGCCAGGGCGCCGTCGCCGGCCTCGGCGGAAAGAGCGAGGCCGAGGCGGAAGTTGGCCTGGGCGCGTGCGTGGGCGCCGGAATCGAAGTCCATCCAGCCGGCCACGTAGACGATCTCGCCGGCTGCGGAGACGAGGTCGCGCCGGGTCTGCTCGTCGGGGCAGCGTCCGGCCAGGTAGTCGGCGACATCGGTGCGCAGGTAGGTGCCGAGGGCGGCCCGTCCGGCCCGTCCGCCAAGTCGCTGGTCGCGGTTGGAGAACCAGGTCGTCGCCTCGCGGAGCGCCTCGACGTGGACGCTGGTGACTATGAGGGTGGAGAGCGGTGGGCGCCGGCGGGCGAGCAGCAGGCGCTGGTCCCACCACTGGTCGGACGGGAGAGCGGTCCCGAGGGCCGAGTAGAGGGAGCTGCCCAGCAGCTCTCGGCGGTTCATCATGTCGCTGCCCCCGTGGTCGGCCAGAGCGGAGAGTGTGTCGACGTCCCATCCGGACACCCCGTTGTTCTCGTCGCCTGCCGGGCCGAGCCCGACCTGCGACAGGGTGACCGCGCGTCCCAGTCCGCGGGACAGCGTCGCGGCCAAGATAGCCGGGGCTTGGCCCGAGGGCTGCACTCCGCGCAGCCACTGGGAGATGTGAGAGCGGGTCACCGACAGCAGCTCCGTGGCACCCTGTTCCGCGGCCACTCGCCTCAGGTGGGAAGCCAGGCGGTCCTGGGACCAGCCCAGCTCCTTGACCACGGCCTCCAGCAGGGTGTTGCGGGTCAGCGCCACGGTGCGCTCCCTGTCCTCGAAATGATCCTTAGCGACGTTAGCGGCATTCGCCCCGGCCACGGGATTCCCACGAGCTGTCACAGGCGGTTCGCTCAAAGTCATGACGATAGGGCCCAACGACGCCCCCCACAGGTGGTTTCCCCGAGATCCCGCCTGGCCCGGGTGAGCCCCGGAGCCGGCCCCTTTCCGCGTCCTCCCCTGACCATCTCGGCATGCCCTGCAGCACGCCCGACCGCCCTGGAGCGATCACTGTGACGTCGTCCAACCGAGGCCGGCAGCAGCCCCTGCCGCCAGACCCGCAGCGGAGCTGCCGGGTCCTCGGTAGTAGGCCTGGGGCCCTTGGCGTCCCGGCTCAGCAGTTCGGGCAGCCGCTGGCGCTCTACCTGGCTCGGGGGCTGCGGTGAACTCGGAGCTTCTCGCGGCGGCAGTCGCGGTGCCGGCCGTTGCGGCGACGGCCGGGTGGCTGCGGCAGTACGCCGTCGGCTCGCGGCTGCGCGGCACAATGGCCGGCCTGGAGGCAGACCGCCAGGCGCGCGAGGCGGAGCTGCGTGCGTTCGTCCAGAGTGAGGTCCCCGCCCTGCTGCTCGGTCACCTCGATGGCACACACCCGCGATCGGTGCGGGCGGAGCTTGCGGGCACCGCCTTCGGGGAGCTCCTCCAGGAGGCCGCGGCGGGCATCGCGCGGACGGTCGGCGGCATCCGTGAGCAGGCGGAGAACGCCGCAGCTACGGCGGTGCGCTCGACGATGCGCGGTGTGCTGGCCCACGCCTACGAGCAACAGAAGCTGATCGGCCACATGCAGGAGGCGTTCGACGATCCGGATGTCTTCGAAGGGCTGATGCGGATCGACCACACCAACGCGCAGATCAGCGCCCGTGCCGTGGCGCTGGCCGTTCTCGCTGGCGCCCCGTGGCCCGGACGTCAGCACCCCGACACCCCGCTGATCGACGTGGCCCGCGCCGCCAAGGGACGCATCCGCGACTTCCACCGGGTGGTGGAGCAGGGCGACTTCGCCACGCTGATACGCGGCCGGGCTGTCGAGCCCCTGGCTCTCGCCCTGGCTGAGCTCCTCGACAACGCCGCACGTCACTCCGAGGGCAGCTCCCCGATCGAGGTCGCGATGGAGCGGGTCCCAGCCGGCGTGTTCATCACGATCGACGACCGGGGCGTGGGCATGGAGCAGCGCGTGAGGGCTCGTGCCGCGGAGATCCTCGAGGGCCGCTCCACGCTGCCGTTCAGCCAGATCGGGGAACCGGCGAGCCTGGGCCTGTTCATCGTGGCCGCCGCAGCCGGCCGCTACGGCTTCCGTGTCTCGGTGGACAAGCAGTCGCCGTACGGAGGGGTTCGCGCGGTGGTCCTGCTGCCCTCCGGTCTGCTGGCCACCGCCGACCCCGAGCCGCAGCCCGTCCCTGCTGCGCCCACGCCATTGGTGAACGGACTGCCCCAGCGCCGCCGCCAACGGCGATCTCAGCCGGAGCTGCCGACGGCTCGTCCCGAGCAGCTGGTGGCGAGTACCGACGCTGAGGCGAGCCGCTCGCGCTTGTCGGCTTTCACCCGAGGCGTGCGCGACGCGCGCGCCACCGCATCCCCGGAAGGACAGCACCCGTGAACAACTTCGCCGTCGTCAGTGGCCTCCTCACCGACGAGGTCCGACAGATTCCCGGAGCGAAGGGCGCGGTGCTGGTCAGCGCGGACGGCCTCCTCGCCGGCGCGTCCGAGGGCCAGGACCAGGCGTCCGCGGAGCGCTTCGCGGCCGCTGTCACCGGGCTGCAGGCCCTCAGCCGCAGCCTGGCGCCGTTCTGCAGGGCCTCCCCGTCCGGGTGGCTCGAGAATCTGATCACCTACGAGGGCGGACTGATCTTCCTCTGCGCCGCCGGTGACAGTTCGTTCCTGGCGCTGGCGGCCGACGGCGCCGCCGACGTCGGGAACATCGGCTACCGGATGACCAAGCTCGTGGAGCGGATCGGCACGGCGCTGGCCACACCGGCCCGGACCGCTCCGGGGCATTCCGGATGAGCGGGGGGCGCCCGGCCCTGGTGCGCGCCTTCGTGCTCACCAACGGCCGGGCTCGCCCAAACCGGGACATCCTCAACGCTGTCGAAACCCTGGTCGAAGCGCACCATGAGGTCACCGCGACGGGAGCCGGTCCCGAACACCGTGCAGCTCTCGCCCTGTGCGCCCAGGGCGCTCTGTCCCTCATCGAGGTCGCCGCGCATCTCGATCTGCCGGTCACCGTCACCCGCATCCTGCTGACCGACCTCGTCGACACCGGAGACCTGCGGGTCATCCCGATGGCCCAACTCCCCGACCGTAAGAAGCTGGAGGACATACTCGATGGTCTTCGCAGGCTCAAGGCCTGACCGCGTCCGTCATCTGCCGGCCGGGGTGCACGCGACCGCGAAGATCCTGGTCAGCGGGCCGTTCGGCGTCGGCAAGACCACGCTGATCGCCTCGCTGTCCGAGATCGAGCCGCTGCGCACTGAGGAACCGCTGACCGTCGCCAGCATGGCGCACGACGACCTGGCCGGAGTGGAGACGAAGACCACGACCACGGTCGCGCTGGACTTCGGCCGCCTCACGCTCGACAACGGCCTCGTCCTGTACCTCTTCGGGACACCCGGGCAGGCCCGCTTCCTGCCGCTGTGGTGCGACATCGCCACCGGCGCCACCGGCGCCCTCGTCCTCGCCGACACCCGCCGCCTGGACCAGAGCTTCGACTCGATCGACCTGCTGGAACAGCGACACATCCCCTACGTCGTCGCCGTCAACACCTTCCCGGACAGCCCCGACCACCACACGGCCGACATCCGCCAGGCCCTCGACCTCGAACCCCACACCCCACTGAGCCTGTGCGACGCCCGCGACCCGCAGTCCTCCCTTGCCGCGCTCATCGCCCTGATCCAGTACCTGCTGACCCGCACCCCGGAGGTTTCGTGAACGCCCGCGCCGCGGCCCCGCCGCCCGGCTGCCCCGCCCACGCCGGCCACCGGCCCGCCCCGCTTCTGTCACTGGCCGATCCACGCTTCGCCGACAACCCCGAGCGGTTCTACACTCACCTGCGCCAGTGGGGGCCCGTCGTACCGGTGGAGTTCGAGCCCGGCGTCACCGTGATGCTCGTCCTCGACTACCGCGCGGCCCTGGAAGTGCTGCGCAGCCCCGGGCGGTTCTCCAAGGACGCCCGCCGCTGGGACCTCACCGCGGTTCCGCCCGCCAGCGCCGTGCTGCCGATGATGGCCTGGCGGCCCAGCCTCCTCTTCGCCGACGGCCCCGCCCACGACCGGCTGCGAGCCCCTATCGAGGACGCCCTGGAGCGCGTCACCTCCCACACACTGCGCCGCTACGTGCAAAGCTGCGCACAGCGCCTGATCGACCGGTTCGCGGCCGACGGACACGCCGACCTGGTGGCGCAGTACGCCGCCGTCCTGCCCTTGCAGGTGATCACCGAACTCCTCGGGGTGCCCGAGGATCTCGGGCGGCACATGGTCGCGGCCGCCGCGGCGATGATCGACGCCGGGCCCCACTCCGAACGCGGCAGCGCCGACCTCGCGGCCCTGCTCGGCCAGCTGGTGGCCCACAAGCGGGCCCACCCCGGCGCGGACGTCACCTCCTGGCTCCTCGCCCACCCGGCCGCCCTCAGCGACGAGGAGATGATCCACCAGCTCGTGGTCATGGTCGGCGCGGGCACCGTGCCGACCACCGCCTGGATCACCACCGCACTCATGCTGCTCCTCACCGACGAGCGGTTCGCGGACCGGGTGGCCGGCGGCAGCACACCGACCTCCATGGCCCTCACCGAGGTCCTGTGGAGCCAGTCCCCGATGAGCAACTTCTCCCTCCACTACCCCGTCGGCCCGCAACTCCTTCACGGCGTGGACCTGCCCGAGGGTATGCCGATCGCCATCAGTCACCACGCGGCGAACACCGACCCGAACCTCGGACAGCAACGCCGCGACGGCAATCACGCCCACCTCGCGTTCAGTGCCGGCCCACATCGCTGCCCGGCCGCCGGCCCCGCCGAAGTCATCACCACGGCCGCGATCGAAGCCCTCCTCGACCGGCTTCCCGACCTCGCGCTCAGCGGATCTGCCGCCGCCATCCGCTGGCGCCCCGGCCCCTTCCACCGCTGCGCCGTCGCACTGCCCACGACCTTCCGCCCCCCCACCACGACCGTCCGCACGACCGAACCCGCCCAGGAGACCTCATGGAACCCCGCTGCCCCCACGCCCGAGCACACGTCCTGGACACCCGCGGCACCGACGTCCACGCCGAAGCCTCCCGCCTCCGCGCATCGGGGCCGGCCGTCCTGGTGGAACTTCCCGGCCAGGTTCAGGCATGGTCGGTGACCCGCCCCGAGGTCATCAAGCAGCTCCTCACCGACGGAAGCCTCGCCAAGAACCCGCGCCGCCACTGGCCCGACTGGATCGACGGCACCATCGGCGCCGACTGGCCCCTCGCCAGCTGGGTCGCGGTGGAGTCGATGTTCACCAGCGACGGAGCCGACCACCAGCGGCTGCGCGCCCTGACCGCACCCGCCTTCGGCCCCCGCCGCATCGACGCCCTGCGGCCCCAGGTCCGCGCGATCGTCACCCGCCTCATCGACGACCTGCGCACCGCCGCGCCGGGCGAGGAGGTCGACCTCCACGCCCGGCTCGCCTACCCGCTGCCCACCACCCTGATCTGCGACCTTTTCGGCGTCCCCGAGGAACAGCGGCCCGAGATGCGGCGCGTGGTCGACGGCGTCCTGGACACCACCGCCGCCCCCGACCAGGCGCAGGCCAACCTGGACGACCTGTTCGCCGCGATGCACCGCCTGGTCGCCGACAAGCGGAACACCCCGGGCGACGACATGACCAGTGAACTGATCGCCGCCCGCGACGCCACCGGGTCCCAGCTCACCGAGCAGGAACTCGTCTCGACCCTGATCCTCATGATCGGCGCCGGGTCCGAGACCGCGGTCAACCTGATCGACCACGCCACCGCGCTGCTCCTGTCCCACCCCGAGCAGCTCGCCCAGGTCCACCGCGGCGATGCGACCTGGCGTGACGTCATCGAGGAGACGCTGCGCCTCGAGCCGCCGATCATGCACCTGCCGCTGCACTACGCGGCGCAGGACATCGACCTGGGCGAGGACGTGCTCATCCGCACAGGTACGCCGGTCCTCCTCGGGTTCGGCGCCGCCGGCCGCGACCCGCACCTGCATCCCGACCGCCCGAACGACTTCGACCTGACGCGCCCCGACAAGTCCCACCTGGCGTTCGGACATGGCCGCCACTACTGCCTGGGTGCGTCCCTGGGCGTCCTGGAGGCCGAGGAGGCCCTCACCGCCCTGTTCCGCGCGTTCCCGGACGTGCGCCTCGCTGTGGGCCGCGAGCAGCTGCTGCCCCAGGAGTCGTTCATATCGAACGCGCTACGCGCCCTGCCCGTCCTCCTGGCCCCCGCCGCGTAGCCGCCGCCACTCGCCCGTCCCGCCCGGCGAAGCAACCCGCGCGCCGGGGCGGGGCGGGGCCACACCGTCCCGACTCCGTCGTACCCGCCACCGCAGGCGGGGCCCTCGTGCCTGCCCGGCCCTCGAGACCAGCCGACCACTCAACCCGGAGCAACCGTGCCAAGAACCGACCTCCCCAGCGCCCCGCCGCCGGCAACCGGCCCGACTGGCCGATCCGGGCCCATGGCCGTCCTGGTCGGCCACCGGCTGGCCGCCACCGCCGCGCAGGAGAACCGCAACGGCCGGCCTGTCGCGGTCACCCGGTACGCGGACGGAGCCTGGACGGCCGTCCACGGCCCCGGTCACCCTCCGCTCGCCCTTCTCGCCGCCAGCGCAGTCCCGGAAGGCCTCGCGCTGTTCGGCTCCCTCATCGTGGCCAGCCAGGAAGTGGAGGCGGTCGAAAGCCGTGGCCCGGACTGGGTCGCTCGCGCCTGCCAGTGGAACGGCCACGCCCTCGTCGTCGTGTGCCCCGCCGACGACCTGAGGATCCCGCACCTCACCCCGATCCTGCTCGCCGCGCCCGTCGGCGCACCCAGCCCGTGCACACCCGATCCGGAGAGCCCCGTGACCTGCACCCACAGACCAGAATGCCCCGCATTCGAGGAGCCCGACGCCGGTGCCGCCGTGGTCATCGCCAGCCACCCCGTTCAGGGCTGGGGGTTGCTCTGCAACGGCATCCTGACGTTCGAGGACACCGGCGGTCTGCGTCCGGACGGCCGGCAGATCCCCCCTTCGCGCACGCAGCCGGCGGAGCGCGCGGCATGACCCGGCCCAAGCGCCGCGCCCCGGCCGCGGCCGTCGGGCCCGCCGGCCGACCGGGGACGCTGCGCGCCGTCGGCGTCATCCACGTCCAACCCAAGCCCACCATCGAGCCCGAGGGCCTCGCCCCCATGCCGTGGTACGTGCCGACACCACCACCCTGGCCCCGCGAGGACTTGCGCTTGGACCGGCCCACGTCCGCCCGTCTCGCGAACCTCGCGCTCGGTGGGAAGGACCACCTCGGCCCGGACCGGACCCTGCTCGACCTCCTACAAGCCGAGGACCAGGACTGGACCACAACGGCCCTGCGCGCCAGGCAGGACCTCCACCGCGTCGTACGGCGCCTGGCCGAGGACGGCTTGGACCAGTTCGTCGACCTGGGCTGCGGTCTGACGACCGGTGCGCCCGGCAGCCCGCTCGCTCCGATCCACACCTCCATCCTGCCGATCCGCCCCACCGCCCGGATCGCGTACGTGGACATCGACCCGATGGTGATGACCCACGCCCGGGCGCTGCTCCACGCACCCGCCCCGGGCCAGGTCCGCCACATCCGCGCCGATCTGACTGCACCGGAAGGCCTGCTGCAAGAACTGCGCCAGCACTCCGACGTCGACTGGCAGCGCCCGATCGCCGTCGTCCTCGCGGACGTCCTGCACGAGCTGAGCGACCCCCAGGCCCGCGGGCTGTTCTCCGCGCTGCGCCTGGCACTGCCTCAGGGCAGCGCGCTGGTCCTGACTCACCGCTGCACCGGGGAATCCGACCGGGACGCGCGGGTCTCCGGCCTCTTCGCCCAGGCCCGGCTGCCGCGGCATCCGCGTGGCCGCGACGCCGTCGACACCCTGCTGGACGGCTGGCAGCGGCAGGCGCCGGCCCACGGCGGCGACACGGCCGTCGTGCGCACGGTGGTGGCGTACGGAGGCACGAAGTGACCCGGGCCACCGCTGCCCCGCTGCTGACGGTTCCCCGCATCACCCGCTGGAGCGAGGAGGAGTACGACAACAGCCTGACGTCCCGCACGGACGCCGGCGGCCGGCCGACGGGGATCGCCTACCCCACCGAGCTGCCGTCCGACCGCGTGAACGGAGTCCTCATCCTGCGCTGCACCGGCAAGACCGCAGGGGTACCCCTCTGGAGCAGCCCCCACCCCGGCCGCCAGCACCACCTGATGCTGCACCTGAGATGCCGGGTGTGCGGGGGACCGGCAGATCGCACCAACGACGGCCACCTTTGGCTCCTGCCACTCCCGACCACCCCCGGCGGGCGCCCGCTCACCCTCGAGGACTCCTGGCCGGAGGGCACCGCCGTCGAACATCCGCCGGTGTGCGCCCCGCACGCCCTGTCCTCACCCACCCACTGCCGGGCCCTGAACGGCGCCCTGCTGGTGCGGGCCCGCACGGCCACCCTGTGGGGATTCGCCGGCCTCAAGTTCCTATCGGACCCCTCCGACCCCGATGGGCCCGGGCCCGTACGCGGCCACTTCTCGACAGGAGACCCGGACCTCCCCTGGGTCCTCGCCACCCACCTGCTGCGCACCCTCACCAACTGCACCCCGCTGACCGAACAGGAGCTCCGCGCCGAACTCGCCGGTCGCGGAGCGCCGACCTGAGAGACGACACCGGGCCTTCGCCCCCACCAGCCAGAGCACCAAGGTCCCCGCGGACCTCGCACGCGCCAGACGAATGGAGTCCATCCTCGTGTCCACCACCCCAGCTGCGCAGGCGCCCACTGCCGGCCTACTGGTTGAGCCCCTCGCAGCCGTACTGGCCGCACGCCATCTCGAGCTGGATGCCGATGTGACGCACTGGCATGCCGCAGGCGAGCCGGGCGGCGCCGAGCTGGTGCTGGATCCGGGGTTCGGCCGAGACGGCGCGCCCATGCCCGTGCAGAACAGGGCCTCGTACGTCAGCGGTGCCACGGGGCTGCCGGTCGCCCTTCTGGCAGGCGGTGGCCAGCCGGTGCGGATCACCGCCGAGGTGCAGCTGGTAGGAGGTGTCAGGCACTACACGCGTGTGGAGGCCCGGTATGCGGACGGAATGCGGGTCACCGTCGCGGTTCCCTGCGACCTGCCGCCGCTCGGCCCCGGGGCGCAGGCCGCCTCGCAGCGGGCGCTGGAGGTGTCCACCACGTTCAGGTCGAGCCGCCTGGTCGTGGACGGCGAGAGCGTCGAGGCCGTCACCTACCGTCCGAGGCCCGACGGGCCGGCCGCGACGCGGTGTGCGGAAGTCCGGGGCTGGAGCCTGCGTGTGAGCGGCGGCGTCGCGGGGGTCCCGATCCGGAGGTCGTCCTGCTGCCGCCCGGCGTCGCCCGCACCGAAGAGTGCGGCCTGGCCGCCCGCGGCCGGGCCCGCGGACCCGCGCACATGACCGACACCCAGACCTGCCCCAGGAATCCCTCGATGACCAGCACCGCCCCCGTGCCGGCGATGACCGCCGCGACTCCCGCGACCCTGACTGTTGCGCTGCTCGACGCGGCCCCGCTGCCGTACCGCACCGACCAGGTGCTCACCCCCGACCGGATCAGCGTGGGCACGCGTACCACCTACTCGGACGGCACCGAGGTGTGGCTGCTGACCAATCCGGCCCCGCCCGACCTCACCCGGACCGTCCTCGGGCCTGGCCCCGCCACCGGCGGGCCGGTGGTGTTCATCCGCGTCGACGGCTTCGCCCTCGCAGCGGAGCAGGTCCGCGGCCAGTACGCGACCGCGCGCGCGGCACGGACGCGGTCCGCCACGGTGATGCCGGTGACCGCCGGCTTGCCGAGCGGACCCGCCCCCAGCCTTCGCCTGCGGAAGATCAACGGGGCCGAGGCACCCGGCCACCACATCCTCGGCGGGGGTCACCGGTGAGCGCGGTGCAGCACGGCGGGGCGCTGCCCGCCGATCCGATGTCGCTCGCTTGGGCCCGGCACCTGGCCGGGCCGCTGCCGCTGAAGGCCGTCGCGGCTGGACTCGGTTGCCCGCGTGACAGTGTTGAGGCGGAGCTGGGTGCGCTCGCGGTGGCGGCCGGTGTGCGCGGGCGCTCCGGGGTGGTGGCGCGCTACGTCCTGGCCGGGCATCTGACCGCCGAGGACTTCCCGCCGGTCGCGGACGGCTTGATGGCGGGACTTTCCGGTGAGGAGCGGCTGCTGCTGCGCCTGCTGGCCGGCACGTCGTCGCGGGCGGCCATCGGGGTGGAGCTCGGCATCGCCCGGCCCACTGCGGGCAAGCGCCTGGCTGCGCTGCTGGACGCGCTCGGTGTATGGGAGGACCACGAGGCGGTCGCTCTGGGCTGCCTGGCAGGGATCGTCCGCCCGGCCGACGTGGTCCCGCAGTCGGCTCCGGCCGTGCCACCGGCGCCACCGGAGCACCTGCGGGAGCTGGTGGACCCGGTTCTCGGAGCGCTGACGTGCGGGCGGGCGATGGTGAGGGTACCGCGCTGCGAGCAGCCGGACCTGGGTACGGCGATCGCGTGGCACGCTGACGCGGGCAGGGTGCTGGTCGTCGTGCCGCCCGGCCCGACCTGGAGCGCGACGGTGACGGCATTCGCGGAGCAGCGCCGCGAGCGCGGGGCGACCGTGGCAGTGCTGCATCGGGACGAGGCAGCCCGTCCGGCGATCGTCACCCCGCTCGACGTGCCGCAGGTCACCGCGGCGTCGGCGGTCCTGGGGTGCGTCGGGTCCACCCTGCCGGGCACCGTGATCGTCTCCCCCCGGGGGTTGGAGATCGTCGCCGAGGCCTACCGGCGGGCCCGCCACCCCTCGCCGTACGACCTGATCGTCGCCCTCGACGCACACTTGCCGGACGTTGCCGAGCGGGTGGGGCGTCACGAATTCTGCCCACCAGGACGCGCGGTGCTGTGGCTGTCGTCGACGCCTGTGCTGACCTCGGTGGACCGGGATCAGGCCGAGGGCGTCGATCCGGACCGCACGGGGCTGCTGGTCGCGAAGCTGACGCCGCGCCAGGTCGTCGCGGCCGGGCGGATGCGCGACTACCGCCTCATGGCGGCCGCGCTACCTCCCGGCGGCTCCCGTACCGGGCGTCTGGCCACTCTCGTACTCGACCTCGCCTCCACACACGCCCTGTCCCGTGTGGTCGTGCACTGCGCAACGAGCGTCGTCGCGCGTCGGCTGGCCAACGAGATCATCGGCTCGCCGGGACCGGACGTACAGGCGCAGGTCCTGCCCCGGCGCGGCAGGCAGCGTGAGGAGGTCCTGCACGCATTCACCCTCGGCACCGGACCACTGCAGGTCCTGGTGACCGCCGGGCAGCTGCCGCCGGGCCTGGACGCGGACGCCCTGGTCCATGCCGCCGCGAACCACCCGACCACCCACACCTCGGAGGTCGTGGAAGCCGCGCTGATTCCGGGTCGCGCAGGTGCCCGAGAGTTGCTGGCGGTGGCGGCCGACGGTGCCGAGGACGGCACGTGGCCGGCGCTCGCCGAGCTGACCGGGGCGTTCGCTGCCCTCGACCCGGACCTGCGCACCGCGCTGCGTCGCATCCGTGAGGAGCGGCCCGACGACGGCTGGAACGATCTGGGGTTCGCGCTGCCCCTGGCCGACGCGCGTCAGCGACACCGGGCACAGGCGGTGTGCGCATGGGCGGACACCACCGTCGCCCTGGAGATGCACCGCACCGCAGCCCGCTCCCGGCTCGTTCACGGGCAGGAGCGGCCCGACTTCCTGTCCCCGACCGGTCAGCGGCTGGGCGCGTGGATGGACCGGCGCCGCCACACCCAGCGCACCGCGACCGACGGTCCTTCCGTCCTGCGGGTCGGCGGCCAGCCTGCTGAAGGCCGCCGCAGCCTGGGGCGTCGCCCATGAATACGCACGACAGGGGCGTTCGCCCCGAACGGCACCGTCCGTGTCGACACCGAGCCGCCGACCGGACGCCCCACCGCCGAGCCAGACGCCGAGCGCCGCCGGTGCGACCTGGATGCCGCGCCGGCCATTACGGCCGGACAACCTACTCCCCTTCCCCACCCACCCACCCACCCACCCACCTCTGGGACGACTTCATGCCGCACAGCACCACGGCCCCGGCCACCGCATCAACCGCCCTCACGCTCCTGGACGACGCCGTGCCGCAGCACGCGAGGGCTGGCCGCGAGCTCACCACGGCGAGCCCCCGGCTGGAGGACCTGACCCTGGTCGGCGACCTGCGCTCCAGTGCCCTCGTCGACCCCAACGGGGCCGTGGTGTGGGGCTGCGGCGCCCGGCCGGACTCCGCTCCGCACTACACCCGGCTGCTCGGCGATGCCACCCACGGCCACTGGACCGTCGGGCCAGCTACCGGCAGCAGCCGCGCCGACAGCAGCGTCTACGACGGCGAGAGCCTGGTCCTGACCCAGACCTGGACGACCGGCACCGGAACACTGCGGGTCACGACGTTCATGCCCCCATACCAAGAGCACGAGCAGACGGGGCCCCGCCTGGTGCGCACCGCCGAGGTCCTGGACGGAACCGTCCACGTGCGCTCGGTGTTCGCACCCCGCTTCGACTACGGGCGGGCCGTGCCGTACATGTGGCCGTCCAAGCACAGCTCGGGCGGGCGCTGCGTGGTCGCCACCGCAGGGCCCGCGTCCCTGTGGCTCGACGTCACCGCCACCGGCCGCGCAGCCAGCGCGGGCGACGACCTGGCCCGGATCCGCCCCGACGCAGTCGCCGTCACCAGCCTCGAGCTGCACGCCGGCGAGAGGGTCCACTTCGCGACGACCTGGCAGGACAGCCACCTCGCCGCGCCGGCCGCGGCCGACCCGGCCGCCGACCTGCAGAGGACGTACGCGTTCTGGGACGAGTGGACGAACCCCGTCAACTGCCAGAGCACCTACCGCGACGCGGTCACCCGAGCGCTGATCACCCTCAAGTCCCTCACCTACGCCCCGACCGGCGCGGTGATCGCCGCACCGACCACGTCCCTGCCCGAACTCCTCGGCGGCCAACGCAACTGGGACTACCGGTACACGTGGTTGCGGGACTCCGCCCTGATCCTCACCACCCTGCTGCGCCGCGGGCACCTGGAGGAGACGCGGGCGTGGCTGGGATGGCTGGTGCGGGCTGTGGCCGGCGAGGCGCAGCCGCAGATCATGTACGGCGTCGGCGGCGAACGGGACCTGCCGGAGGTCGAGCTCGGGCACCTGCCCGGCTACGAATACTCCGCGCCGGTCCGGGTCGGCAACGCGGCGGCCGGCCAGCTGCAGCTCGACGTGTTCGGCGAGGTCATGGACCTGCTGTGGCTCGCCCACCGCAGCGGAATCGCCCTGGACGACGCCACCGGCCGGCTGTGGGTGGCGATGGTGCGCTGCCTGGAGGACCTGTGGGAGCATCCGGACGAGGGGATCTGGGAGGTCCGCGGCCCCCGGCGCCACTTCGTGCACTCCAAGGTGATGGCCTGGACCGCGTTCGACCGCGCCCTTCGCCTGGCCGCCGAGACGGACGTCCAGGTCCCGCAGGAGGTGCAGCGACGCTGGGCGGGCGTCCGCGACCGGATCCACGCGGAGGTGTGCGAGCGGGGCTACGACGCGAACCGCAACACCTTCACCCAGTTCTACGGCGGCACCGACCTGGACGCCTCCTTGCTCCTCATGCTCCGCAGCGGCTTCCTGCCCGTGGACGACAAGCGGGTGATCGGCACGGTGGAGGCGATCCAGCGCGAACTCGCCCCCGGCGGGCGGCTGGTGCTGCGATACCCGGTGGCGGGGCACGGGCGCGGGGACGAGAACGACGTGGACGGTCTGCCCGGCGGGGAAGGGGCGTTCCTGCCTTGCTCGTTCTGGCTCGCCGACGCGCTCGCCCTCATCGGACGCCACGACGAAGCGACCGCGCTCTTCGACCGGCTGCTCTCCCTGCGCGGTCCTGCCGGCCTCCTCTCGGAGGAGTGGGACGAACAGAGCGGGCGTCAGGTCGGCAACACACCGCAAGGGCTGACCATGTGCGCCCTCTCCGACACCGAACAGCTGCTGACCGAACTCGCCGACCCGCGGCAGGTGGTGCTCCCGCGCCAGGCCGACGGCACCCGGGAGCGCACCGTCGCGGAGCCGGTCCGGTGACCGCCCCCACCACCGTGACCGGCCAGCGCCCTGCCGACACGTCGCCGGCCAGGCCGGACCTGAACCCGACGGAGGTGCGCCTGCTGCGCCTCGTCCTGGCCGGTGCGAACCTCGCCCGCAGCGCGGTGCCGGAGGGCCTCACGCGCAAAGAGGTCACCGGCGGCCGCGCGACCGTCCTGGCCGCGCTCGGTGCCCGCACCACCCACCAGGCGGCCGGACACGCCGCCTGGTGGGAGCCCGTCTCCTCAGCCGAGATCGGGATCGAGAAGTCGGCGTTCCCGGTCATGCTGGGCCCGCGGGTCCGCCGCGCCCTCGCCCTCACTGCCCAGGGCCTCACCCGGCAGGAGACCGCTGAGGCCATGGGCATCAGTGAGTACACCCTCGTCGGATACCTGGCCGAGGCCCGTCATCGCCTCGGCGCCGGCTCACTGGAGCATGCGGTGTTCGCTGCGGTGCGACGGAATGTCCTCACCGGAAGCGATCTCTACCCGCTGGCGGAGCCACCAGGCAGCGCCCCGACGGCCGGCGACGATCCGGCGGCGCAGAAAACCCTGCCGCCCGCACCGATCCTCAGCGAACAGGACCTGGCCCTGATCCGGTTCGCACTCCTGCCTGACGGGAGACTCCGCCGCGAGGCCGCCGTCGGACTGCCCGACCTGGAGACAGAGGATCCCGTCGACCGGGTGTGCTGCCTCCTGGGGGCGACCACCCTGGTCCAGGCGGCAGCCCTCACCGCAGCCCACCGGCTGCTGCCCGAACACCTGCTGGGTATCGCTCCACCTCGCCCGGTCCGGCTCTCCCCCCGCCGATCACGGGCGATCGCTCTCGCCGTCGGCGGCCTGACCAGCGACCAGATCGCCCAGCAGATGGCCATCCGGGCAGGCAGCGCGGCAGGACTGTGCGAGGAAGCGACCGCGGTCCTCGGCGTCCCCACGCTGCCGCTCGCCGGATACGCAGCCGTCGTCACCGGGGCCGTCCTCCTCAGCCGCATCCGCAGCTCCTTCCCTCCTCTCACCCTCCACGACGCCCTGCGGAGCGCGTCACAGACCGCCCACACCCGCCCCGGAGCGCCCTCGTGACCACCACCGCACCAAACCTCGACCGCCCGGCGACCCTCACGACCGGAGCCGGCACCCCGGCGATCCGGGCCGAACTCCTGATCACCGCCTTCGACGGGCGCATCCTGCTCACCCCGGCCGGCTCGACGCCATCCGCCCTGCCCGGCGGCACACCGCTGCCGCAGGAGAGCCCGGCGCAGGCGGCAGCACGCCACGCGGCCGCCCTGACCGGTCTCGCCCGCCTGGACCCCGCAGCACTCCTCACCGTCGACTGGTACCCCGACGCCGCCGTGCCCCGAACCGTCACTGTCCACGACCACCCGCCACTCACCAACGCCCAGCTCACCGCCCTGACAGCCGACCGCGGCCACCGCGGCGCCCTGCGTCTGGTGACCCCCACCGACCTGGCGACCCAGGTCCCGGGCGACGCCGAGCGCATCCTCACCGCGCTGCGCGCCAGGATCGACGGTGCCTGCGTCGAGCTCCAGCACGGCCGCCCCCGCACCCCGAGGGTCCTGGACATCCACCAGGTCGCACCCCAGCCCCAGACCACACCCGAACCCTGGACGCCCCTCGGCCGACGCCACGAGACGACCGTCACCGGGGTCGCCGGCTGGCTCTTCGCCCCCACCGGGCTGGTACTGCTGCACCACGACCCGGTGTCCGGCCGGACCCGCCTTCCGGGTGGCCCGCTCAGTCCAGCTGACGGCGATGACCTCCCGCGCGCGTTGGCCCGCATCTGCGCCACTACGGTCGCCACCCGCCCCGCCCACGCCGAGCTCATCGGGCATCGCGGAGCCCAGGCGCGGCTGGCGGACGTTGTGCGCCGCTTCGGACCGCTGGTCCAACGCCCGTGCGAGCCGGCCGTGATCCGCCTGCTCGCCACCCCGGAGCAGGCCGCGCAGCTCTGCGACGGCAGCGTTGACCCGAATGAACTGCGTGCGGCCCTAGATGCGGCAGGCATCGCACCGGGCCTCGTCCGCCAACCCGTCACGGCGCTGTCCGCAGAAGGGCTCGCCTGGTGACACTCCCGGACCGGCGATCTGCTGCTTACGGCCGGCTGGGTGGTGACCGGTGGTCTTGCCGGGTGCAGGGCGAGCAGGACCGGCCTCAGCACCCGGCACCCGGTCGCCGCCGCCACCGTCCGGGTGCCGCACGGTGGAGCACCGACCGTGAACGCGGGAACCCCGCTGCGGATGGCGCAATCGGCGCCCCGGCCTGGTCCTGATCCGGCAGGCATGGCCGACACCGGAACCAGTACGGCGGTCAACGACTTGAGCATCCACGCGCTGATGGCGCTCTGGAATGCCGCCCACCACCTGGCGACCCGGCAGCCCCGCACGGTGACTAAGCCGGTCAGCCGGCTCTCCTGAATGCCTGGCCAGGGCGGCCGTGCCGAGGCCAGCGCCCTCGACGCGGCCGCCCCCGCCTGACCCGACCATCCCGTTCCCCGCGACGCACAACCTCTGCGAGCCGACCATGACCGACCGCCCTTCACCCCACCCCGTGCCCACCCGCACCGGGTCGCCCGACAACTGGCCCGACCAGCGCCGACCGCGATCCACTTCGCGCAGGCGACGGAAGGGGGCGGGCATGATCCTCTCGGCCTTCGCCCTCCTGCCACTGCTGACGGCCCTCGCCGCCCAGTACGGCGGCCACCTGGTCCACGGATACACCTACCCCCGTGACGTGAGGGTGGTTCAGGCGCGGCCCGGCCAGACGTCCCCGCTGCACTGGCACGTCGCGGTCGACCCGGGCATGGAGCACCTGCCCATCCAGCCCCTGCCCGATCCGGCGGTGCTGGAGTTCGTAGGGGCGGACCGGGTACCAGCCGGGAGATGGGTGGAGACCTCGGGCGACGCCTGGGAGCTGGCGAAGAACCGCGGCATCACCACTGCGCATGTCGAGAGCGGCCAAGGCTGCCCATCGGACTACAACAGCTACCGCGAGCACGACGTCTACCTGGTCTCCGTCGCTCCGTGACCGGCGACACGAGGCAGCCGAACGTGCGGCTGGGCGCACTCGTAGCGGCGTGCGGGGCGTCGCACCGGGAACTCGCCCGCCTCGTCAACGCCGCGGCGCAGGTGGGCGTTCGGCGGACGGCGTACACCCACACCCACGTCGCCGCGTGGCTGGCCGGCGCGACTCCGAGGAAGGCGGCGCAGGAGTGCGTCGTCGAGGTGCTCGGCAACCTTCTGGGCCGGGTTGTCACTCTTTCGGATGCAGGGTGGGGCGTTGCGCCGGTTTCCGGGACGGACACCGGGTTGGATTTCCCCCACGACTGCGAGGCCGCCCTTGCGGGTGCCGTGAACTGCTGGAGAAGCGTGGACCGTCGTGACCTGTTGCTGACGGCGGGCGCGGCCTTCACCACGCCGACCCTCCGCTGGCTGGCCGACCCGGCCGACGAGCCGGACGAGCCGGACGAGCCGGACGAGCACGTCGGATCGGTGCGCGTCGGCCCGACTGACGTCGAGCGCCTGTGGTCGGCGGCCGCCGAAGCGCAGGTGGCCGACTCCCGCTTCGGAGGCGGCAACTGGCGCCGCAGCCAGGTCATGGACTGCCTGCGGGAAGCCGGGCCGCTCCTGGAGGGCACGTACTCGGACTCAACGGGGCAGGCCCTGCACAGGGCGCTGGCCGAACTGTCGCGGGTGGCCGGGTGGGCCGCGATGGACGCCGGCGACCGCGCCGCCTCCGACCGGCTCCTGATCCAGGCGCTGCGCATGGCCCGCGCCGCGGGCGACGTGGAGATGGGCTCCTACGTCCTGGCCACGATGTCCCTCTCGGCGTATCTGGCCGGCCGGTGCGCGCAGGCCACGGAGATGGCCTCCGCCGCCTACGCCCGCGGACGCGGCCACGCCGCCCCAAGGGTCCTGGCGTTCTGCAAGCTCGCCGAGGCCCGGGCCCTGGCCAAGCAGGGCGACGGCGCTGGCGCGGGAGCGGCCCTTGCCCTTTGCGAGAGGTTGCTGTCGGGAATCCGGCCCAGGGCGCACGACCCCGGGTGGCTCTCATACCTGACCCCGGAGCGGTTGGCCACCGACGGCGTCGAGGCGCATCGGGATTTGGGCCTGACCCGGTCGGCGATGGTGTGGGCCGACCGGGCGGGGGCGATGCCGGTGGAGCGCTTCACCCGGGCGGTCGGCATCAGGCGCGCCGTGCTGGCCGGCGTCCATCTGATCGACGGCGACCTCGAACCGGCGCTGGACGAGGCGCACCGGTCGGTGGACATCCTCAGAGGGGTCCGCTCGCCCCGCGCCCACACCTACCTGCACGACCTGGTGGACCGGCTCGGCCGGTGGCGCGACGAGCCTGTGGTGCGCGACGTCGTCCACCGGATTCGCACCGAACTGCCATCCGCGGTGTGACCGCTGCCTCCCGTAGGCGCTCGCGCCCGGTACGGACGGCTCGCCCTACGAGGTCGCCGCCAGGCGGGAGGCGCGGTCCGCGAGGTCGGCCGCGCCGCGGATCCCGCGCCGCGCGTACAGCGCCAAATTCGGCCGCATGGCGAGGAGTTCGCGGCGGGCCCGGTGGGAGGCGATGCCGTCCGTCAGGTCGAGGCTGCGGGCGAGGAGGTTGACGGCCTCCTCGTGGCGGTCCTGGGCAGCGACTGCGCGGGCGATGTTGGCGAGGGTGAGGGCGCGGGTGCGGCGGTAGACGTGGTCGGTGCGGTCGGTCAGGGCGGCGCGGTAATGCCGCTCGGCGGCGGCATGGTGGCCCATCTCGGTCAGGGTGCGGCCGGTGTGGGAGGCGATGACGGCGTCAGTGGGGCCGGCGGCTGCCGCGTAGGCGGGCAGCGCGTCGGTGCCGGTGCGGGCGGCGTCGCGGGCGGCGTCGATCAGGGCCGAGGCGGCGTTCGGGCTGCCGCTGGCACCGTGCGCGCGGGCGGCGGTGATGAGCAGCAGGGCCTCGGTGCGCTTGTCTACGCGGCCGCGGGTACGGGCGAGGGCGGCTTCGGCGAGGTCGACGGTGCCTGCGGGCTGTCCAAGGTCGAGGGCCTGGTGGACGAGGGCCCGCATGCCCCAGGCGGCCTGTCCGGTGCGGTCGTCGGGGTCGGCTTCGCGGGCGAGGTGGACGGCGAGCTGGTAGTGGCGTTGGGCGGCACCCTCGTATCCGGCGTCGTGGCACTTGAAGCCGACGAGGGTGGCCAGCGCGGCGGCGGCTTCGAAGGCGTCGGCGCGGACGCGGTCGTCGGCGTAGGTACCGTGCAGCATCGGCGCGACGACGTCGCTGAGGAAGACGCCGGCGACGCTGAGGCCGTGCCCGCCGCCCAGGAGCTCGTCGGAGGTCCGGAAAGCGGCGGTGAACTGGCGCACCGCCGTGACCTCGCCGCTGCCGATCCGGCGTCCGGGGCCGGCTGCGGGCAGAGCCGTGGCGGTTGGGGGATCGAGAGCCAGCGGGGCCAGGAGGGCCGCGGCGGAGAAGCCAAGGGCGAGGAAATCGCGGCGGTGGTGCACGAGGAGCCTTCCGGTTTCGGTTGCGGCGGCCGCGGGGCTCAGGAGCATGAAGTCGGTGCTCGTGTCCTCGCCCAGGCCGATCTCGGCGACCGTGACAGGTCGTCGCAGTCTTCGGGACAGCGCCTCGGCGACGTAGGCGGGGGTGTTGCCCGCCGGAACGGCACCGGCGCTCACCCAGGCGTGGACGGCCGAGCGGGACGTGCCCAGCCGGACTCCGGACTCGGCTGCCACCGCTTTGGTGGCGCGGGCCAGCGCTTCGAGGGTGAGGCCGACCTCGTCCATCACGCCGGCCAGCTGCTGGTTGGGTGTTCTGGGTGTCGCCACTGCCCGCCCCCTGACATCGCACCACCGACGGACCTGGTCGGTGGCGACCACGCTAGTGCCGTGACCGAGAAGGTTCACCGGGTCGAGGCGATCCAGCCGCCGGGAAGCGTGTAGTCCCAGCCCGGGCGCCAGACGGGTGGGGCTTCGAGGAGGTCCTCCAATGAGGCGCCGGTGAGCAGGCAGTCCAGGACCCACCGGTTGGCCGAGTGGGCGATCACCAGGATCCGACTGCCGTCCCAGCGTATGGCCAGGTCGTGGAGGAACATGTCGGTGGCCGCGAGGACCTGGCGGTAGCTCTGACCGCCAGGGAAGGGTTCGTCGATGCGACGAGCCCGCTGGGCGGCAATGCGGGAGACCGGGGTTCCGTTGAGGTCGCCGTAGTTGCACTCGCGTAGCCGAACGTCCTGGTGGATTGGGGGCCTGCCGTCGGGGAACGCGATCTGGGCTGTTTCCACGGCTCGATGGAGGTCGGAGGTGAACACCGCGGCGAAGTTGCCAGCGCGTCGGCGTTCGCCGAGTTCCGCGGCCTGGCGGCGGCCGAGTTCCGAGAGCTGACCGGGAAGCCAGCCGGTGGCGATGCCCGCCACGTTGTCGATCGTGGTGGCGTGCGTCTCGTAGACGATCTCTACTGCCATCGCGGGGCTCCTGGATGTGGGGGCGGGTCAGGCTGCATCGGTGAGCGGTCGGCCTCCCCAGCGCAGGCCCTTCTCGCTGCGGATACGGGCGCGTTCCTTGCGCTGGGCGGCGAGGACATCGGGGTGGCGGGCGTTGGCATTGCGCCTGCGCAGGTAACGGTGCAGTTCACGGGTCTGGACCGTGTGGTTGGGGTGGTTGGAGTTGGCAAGGGTGAACTGCCGCAGCGGTCCGAAGTGGGCCTCGATCGGGTTCGCCCAGGACGCGTTGGTGGGGGTGAAGCAGAGGTGGGCGTTGTTGTTCTTCGCCCAGCGGAGGATCTTCTTGCCGTTGTGGGCGGAAAGGTTGTCGAGAATCACGTAGACCGGGGCGCCGTCCGGCCGGGCGGCCCGGATCGACTTGAGCGCAGCCAGCGTGTTCACCATGCCCTTGCGGCGCCGGTTGACTCCCCACAGAGTGTCGTCACCGATCGAGTAGCAGCCGTGGAAGTACGTCACACCGTGGGTGCGCTGGTAGGTCGCCGGGAGCCGGTCGGGCCGGCCCTGCTCGGCCCAGCAGTTGCCTGCGGTGGGACGGATGCCGAGCGGGCCGAACTCGTCGAACGCGAACGTCCTGTCGGGGAAGCGGTCCAGGACGTCCTCGATCCGGTCGAGCTTGGCGTCGAACTCGGGGTCGATGGACTCCTTCCAGGTCTTGGTGCGTTGGAAGGTGACGCCGCGTCGAGCGAGCAGGCAGCGCAGAGCCTCGCGCCCGATCCGGATCACCCGGCCGTGAACCCGCCGAAGGTAGGCGAGCAGTTTGCGGATCGACCAGCGGGTGAACGGCTGCCCGAGTTTGGCAGGGCGGGTGGTGGCCGTCTGGACGACGAAGTCCTCGTCATCAAAGCTGAGCAGGCGGGGACGGCCTCCCGCCCACCGAGGGTCCAGGCAGGCCAGCCCGATCTCGTTGAACCGGTGGATTACATCCCGCACCGTGTCCTCGTCCGCCTGGACCAACTGAGCAATGACCGGCACCCGGTTGCCACCGGCGGAGGCCAGCAGCATCATCGCCCGCCGGTAGCGCACCGAATTCGTGCTGCCCCGACGCACGATCCGCTGCAAAGGCTGGCCCTCCTGGTCGGTCAATCGACGCGCTCTGACCGGCTCCGCCACCATGCCTCCCCGTTCCTCGGATGTCCGCTCACATCCAACCGGTTCAAGCCTCGCCACCGCCAACCCGGCGAACCTTCTCGGTCACGGCACTAGCGGCGCTGCGCACCCGCGGTCCGCGACTGCGCGAAAGCAGCACATCACGTTCCGCGCACGGTGGTTGGCGGCCCTCGGCCGCAGGGGCGGGATCAGGACCGCGCCTGTCCAAGGTCAGATCACCGGGGGGCGTCCGGCCTGGGTCAAACGCCACGCGGTGTGCCAGGAGATCGGGCGCCGCTCGCCGTGGCCGCCGCGCAGCCCCTCCCACAGGCCGGAGAACCACGGGGTCAGCGTGCGGGGGGCGCGCCGGGCCCGCAGGACGGTGATGGCGACCCATGTGGCGATGTAGAGGGGGACCAGGGGCGCGGGGAGGCGCCGGTAGGCGACCCAGACCCGGTTGCGGGCGACCAGACGCTGGTAGAGGGCGTGGCGGGCGGGGTCGCTGGCGGGGTGGTGGACGACGACCTGCGGAGCGTAGTAGCCCGTCAGGCCCGCGTCCCAGCACCGCAGGGCCAGGTCGAACCCTTCGTGGTAGAGGAAGAAGTGGCCGGGCCACCCGCCGACCTGTTCGAAGGCGCGGCGGCGGACGAGGACGACGCCCTCGGCCATCGCCGCGACGGTGCCGGGCCGGTCGGGGTCCGCGGTGCGCAGCCGGGGCACCCAGCGCCGGACGGTCACCCCCGTGTCAGGGTCGGCGATCCGGGGCTGGACCCAGGCGGTCCGCAGGTGCCGCCTGGCCTCCTCGACGAGGCGGGCCAGGGTATCGAGGGCTGGTAGGTGAGCGTCGTTGTCGAAGAAGAAGACGAACTCGCCGCCGCCGTCTTCCGCCAGTGCCCGGGCGCCGATGTTGCGGCCCTCGGGGATGCCCACGTTCTCCGGCAGTGCCAGGGTCGCCACGCTGGCGGGGACGTCCTCGGGCTGGACGCCGTTGCCGACCACGACCACGCGCAGGTCGACTCCTTCCTGGGCGAGCAGGGAGCGCAGCGCCCTCGCCTGCTCGGGGCAGTCGTTCATGGTCAGGACGACAGCGTCCACCGCGGCAAGGGCGGTGTCGGTGGGGGTCATGCGCGCTCCGGGGGCAAAGGGGCTGGGCGGTCCGGTGCGACCAGTGAAGCGCCGCCTGCCGGGCCGGGGTAGGGGGTCGGGGCCGCGTGTGTGTTCATCGCGTTCATGATCGCTGCCCTTGGCGGTGGTGGGCGGCTGGTGCGGCCGCTCAGCGCGCGGCCGGGACGCGGAGCAGGTCGTGCTGCCACTGGGCCGGATCCATGGTCGCGGCAGCCGCCGCGAGGCGCTGCGCGGAGGCAGTCTCCAGGGCTTCTCGGCAGCGCCGGGCCTTGCCGCCCACCGGGTAGCCCAGGCGCAGCAGGCGCAGGGCCTGCAGGTAGCAGTCGAGCTTGTCCGCGTCGTGGGCGCACCGGGCTTCGAGGGTCTTGTCGTCCTCGAACTCGCCGATTGCGCCGAGCACGACACTCTGGACGTCCGGGTGCGCGGCGGCCACCTGGTCGGCGGCCACGCCGCGGGGGTCGGCGGCGGTGACGTAGCGGCGGGTGACGGGGGTCTGGTCGCCGGTGCGGGTCTCGGGCAGGTCGTGCAGGACGCACAGCAGGGCGGTGCGCCCGGGGTCCGCGCCTTCCATTGCGGCCAGGACGAGGCCGATGACGGCGGAGCTGTGGCTGTGGTCGGCGACGGTCTCGACGACGGCCAGGGGGACGCCGTCGTAGCGCCAGCCGGTGCGCGGCAGCTCGGCCAGCTCCCGGGCCTCGAACAGGAGAGCGGCGGTTCCTGTCGCCGTGGGTTCGTCGGTGTGTTCGGTCACGTCGTGTGCTCCTGCCGGTGCGTCAAGTCGTCTGCTGCAGACGGTAGTGGACCGACTCCAGCGCGCGTGCCGATACCGAGGAGACGACGCGCAGGTCGAGGAGGTTCGCGGTCAGCGTGAGCAGGTGCCGGGTGGTGGCGGGGTCGGCGGCGGACAGCCAGGGGTGGAGGTCCAGGAGCGTGGTGACGGAGTGGACGTACAGGTCGACGGTGCCGGGCGCCGGATGCATCGAGCCGACCAGGCCGCGGAAGAGGGCAAGGGGGTTCCACGCGGCGGATTCGGGTCGGTCGAGGAAAGCGTCGTCGGCCTGGTCGGCGGGCATGGCGCCCAGCCAGTATGCCCAGTACCCAAGGTTGGCGAGTTCGCCGTGCTGGTCTCCGCTCAGCGCGGTGGCGACGAAATGGATCAGGGGTTCGGGGTCCCCCTGTCGGGCGGCGACCGTGGCGGCGGTGCGGGCCTCGATCCAGCGGGGGGTGTACCCGCGCAGGGCCAGGGCCGGCCGCATGGCGGCCAAGGCGTGGGCGGCCCAGTCCTCGGCATCCGGGGCCGGGTCGTAGGAGGAGAGGTAGAGCGTCTGGCGGCGCAGCGGCGTCCGGTCGCCGCGGGATCCCGCGATCTCGGAGGTGCGGCGCAGGTTCAGGAAGAACGCCTCGCGGTCGGCGGCGGACAGGTGCGGGCCGGTGGGCACCGGCCCGCGGCGGGTGCGCGCCGCGTACGGGGCGAGGCCCGGCGGGGTGATGCCGCGCACCGCCCAGGCCACCAGGTGCGCGCTCTCGCGGGACTGCACCCACCCGGCCAGGGGGTGGAGGGCGAGGTCCTCGGGCGGCTGCAGGGCGGCGGCCAGGACGAGGTCGGCGTCCATCGCCGCGTCCAACCACCCGAACAGGGCCCCGGCCGCGCCGAGGGCGGCCAGGCGGCGGCGAAGCTGCAGCAGCTCCGCGCCCCGGACGTTGCCCAGCGGTCTGCGCCCGCTCTCCCAGCCCTGGAGCGTGCCGAGGTCCACGCCGAGCAGTTCGGCCAGGCGACTCTGCGGCAGGGCAGCGCTCTCGCGCAGCAGGCGCAGCACGTAGCCGGAGATCACACCGGTCTCCGCTCGCCTACGGCCAACGGTCGCCATCACGCCCCCTGCTTTCGATCATGAAGGCGATGAACGTGTTCACGTCTTCCACCCCCTGGCCGGGAAGACCGCGCGCCGGGTTCACTGGGACGACCGCGGCGCGCAGCGGCAAACCCGTACTGCGGGTGAGTCCTCGTCATTTCACCTTTTACGTAGCGTAGTTGTGCACCGCCTCGCGAGGCCGGTAATCGCACATCGTCGTCCCACTCAGGGGCGCCGGGTGCTACCGGCCCTTTCGGAACGGCTCTCGGTGACCGCCCGAGGAAGGAAGGGACAGAGGCGGACGCCGATGCCCGACCGCGCCGAGGCGGCCGAGGGCCGTCCTCGCCGAAAAAGTGCCCCTCAAACGTGCCTCCCGTCGACGGCGGATCTGGTGTGTGCTGGTGCCCCTGAACGCCCCGTGTGCTGGTCGACCGCCGCAGGGCCGGCAGTGGGGTGCGCCCACTGGACCTGCAGAGGACGAAGTTCGACTAACGATCGCTGCGCGCGGCCGAGTGCCGTCACCTCCAAGGAGCCTTGATGGACTATTCCACCCTCACGGTGTCCAGCGGCAGCCACGAGCTGTTGACGAACCGGCCGCCGAACGGCCCACCGGCCGCTCTCGCGCCGCTTCTTCGAGCCGTCGCCCCTGGAGTCGACCTGCGCCGGGTCGCTGCTGGGGCCGAGCACTGCCGTACCCGCCCCAGCGTGCTGCGCCCGTACCCGGGGCAGGGCACGCTCGGCCGGCGACTGGTCATGATCGAGCACCTCGACGGCCGGTGGGCGGTGGCGGACCTGTCCGGCCCGGTACACGAGAGCCGCCACTGGCCGCAGTCGCCGAGCACAACGGACCGGACGACAAGTTCGTCGACGCCGCGTACGCAGCCCGGCGAGCCGAGCCGGTAGAGCTCGGCCCGCTCCGCTTGCGGGATACGGCGTCCGTGCCGTGTATCCCCCGGACCGAGCCGGGCCGCCCATGTCCCTGCGGAGCGATGACGCCCCCGCATGTTCCGCGCAAGGTAAGAATTGGAGGCCCAGATGAGCCCGAACAGTACCCATTGGATGAAGCACGTCATTGGGGTCGCGCAAAGGGCGCCGCAGTCAGGTAGGAGAGTCGGCGTTGCGCTCGTGTCTGAACACAACGAGCTGATCTGCTCCGCCTTCGAGGGCGAGATGCGCGGCGCATCCTGGTACCGCACTCTGCGGGGCAAGATGCAGGAGCTCGGAACATCCAGCGCGCACAGCATCTATCTGACGGTCAACACCCTGTCGGCGAGGGGGTCGTTCGAGCTTGCCGAGCTCTTGAAGGAAGTGCGCGTCGACAGGGTGTACATCGGCCTGCCCGACCCCGCGCTGACTAGCTACCTCGACGACGATCCCGTCACTGCACAGGGGCATGTACACCGCTTCCCCGACGATCTGCAGCGGGAGATCCTCGAGCAGAACCGAGGCTTCTACGCGGCGAGCGAGCAGAACATCGACCGCAACCCCCACTACGCCACACACCGCATCAGCGAAGCCGTCACCGCTCAGCTGCGCACGAGGGGGTTCCTCCTGTCCCGGAGTGACGTCAACGCGAACCGGGGGAAGGCCGCGCTCGCTTCTCTCATCCGCCAGAGGTACGGGATCGGGAGCGAAGAGGCTGATCGCGTCGTGAGCGGCGCGCTGTCCGAAGCGTTCGACGCGAAGTACGGCTCCTACGACTACGCGGTCGACGCTCGTGCCGCCAACCCGGGATGGGCCGACGACTTCAGGTCGGTGCACAGGGGTTCGTCCGCCATGCCTCTGTCTGCCATCAACATCCTCAACGTCGGCGTCGGAGCCGGCTTCGAAGCGGAAGCTCTGTTCTCAGATTGTCCCCAGATCACCTTCGTCGACATCGCGGAACGTGGCCTTGCGAATATCGGCGGACGCATTCCCTCGTCGAGGACCGTCGTCTCGAGTGCCGGAGACCTGTCCGCCCTGCCGGAAGACAGTTTCGATCTCTATGTCTCCCTGAGGACATACAACTCGTCGTTCTTCGACACGTCCGCGGCGGCCTCGGAGGCGCACAGGGTGTTGAAGTCCGGTGCGGCGATCATCATCTCCGTGGCCAACGGATTTCTGTATACTCAGCGCGGCCGCGTCATACCGGGGCTGATCATCCCCGGCACTGAATTCGTCGATCTCTACCGCGGGATGGACACGGCCAATCTGATCGGCGCGGAACTCGACCGCGCCGGGTTTAAAGACGTTCAAATTTCACCGAAAATCACCGAGATCTACCTGACGGCTGTCGCCGCCTGACCTTTCCGCCGCTCCTCCAGCAGGCCGTTTCCGCGATGGCCCACCGGCTCTGGGGGAAGGCTGAAACGAGGACGGCCGGGTGCGATCGGACTGGTCCGAGTGGCCAGCGTGAAGGAAGGAATTCCGCCATGGCCGCGCGAACGACCGTTGCCCATCGGATCCTGCAGTTCAACGAGGTCCTTGCGGGGACGACGCTCCAGGTACCTCCCGGGTTCGCGGTCATCAACCCGTTCAGCGGCCCCCAGAGGGACCGGGTCAGGGAGGTGACGACGGCGTTCTACGGCAAGTACTACGGCGACGACAAGCCGCGTCGCCTGGTACTGGGCAGCTCGCCCGCCCGACGAGGCACAGCCGTGACCGGGGTCCCGTTCGAAGACGCCAAGCTCCTCGAGAGCGAAACGGGAGTCGATGTCGACGGCTACGCGGTCAGCCGGCCTTCCGCCGGGTTTCTGCACGACGTCATCAGTCGCTACGGGGGCCGCGACAGGTTCTACGCCGACTTCGTCATGAGTTTTGTGTGCCCCCTCGGTCTGGTGAGAACGGGCCCCAAGGGGAAAGAGGTCAACTGCAACTACTACGAGAACAAGAAACTGCTGGAGCTCCTGCACTTCTTCCTCGTGGACACCCTGGAGCAGCAGCTGACATTCGGAATCGACGCCTCCGTGTGCTACTGCATCGGCAGCGGCGAGAATTTCAGGTTCCTCTCGAAGGTGAACGAGGGACGGCGACTCTTCGAGAAGATCGTGCCCTTGGAGCACCCGCGTTTCATCACCCAATACAACCGGGGCCGAGAAGAAGAGTTCGCCGCAAAGTACCTCAGCGCCTTCCGCGGGCAAGGCGGCTGATCCCCCCCGGAACGCCCGCGAGCCTCGCAGTCGATTCGGCGAAGGTCGCAATTACCCAATGCTTTGGAACGAGAAGGAGAGCAGAAAATGACGGCAGAAGACAGGGTCCTGGTCCACTTCGGATCGGAGCGGGTGAGCGTTTTCCGCTCCCAGGGGGATGAGCTGGAGCTGCTCACGAGGGAGCAGCTCGCGCTCGACGGCAGCCTCGGCCACGAGGCCCTGGCAGAACGAGTCGGCGAGTTCTGCGCCGGGCTCAAGGAGTTCCACGAGGTCGTCGACAACAAGGGAACGCGGCTGTACGCCACCGGGGCGTTCCAGCAGCTCCCGCAGCCGGACGTGGACGCGCTGGTCACCAGCGTCTACGTCGACACCGGCCTCTACTTCAACATCGTGGGGCCCGAGCTGCAGCGGTTCTACCTGGAGACAGGCATGTCCGCGTGCGGCTCGGACGACATGATGGAAGGCGTGATCCGGCGGGAGTTCCGGACAGCCGTCGTCTGCGGCAGCTTCCAGCAGTCCCTCGGGGACATCGAGGACACCGTCGCCCGTCTGCGCGAGAGCGGCGCCGACGTGCTCAGCCCGCTGAGCACCAGGATCAAGCCGGAGACCGCGGGCACCGACTTCATCCTCTTCGATTACCAGGACCACCTGAAGAACGACCGCGACACGTGGCGGCACAAGTTGGTGCACATGGACGCGTTCCGGCGAGCCGACGCCGTTGTCGTCTGCAACCCCGGCGGGCCCGTCGGCAAGGGCACGATCTTCGAGCTCGGGTTCATGGCCGCGATCTCCAAGAGGGTCATCTTCACCGAGGAGCCCCAGGGCGTCTCCGTCCGCTTCCCCTGCGAGGTCGGCCTCGGAGCCTGAGCGCTCCCGTCGAGCTCTGCGCCATCCCGCCCCGTTCTCCCCTCCCGACCGGAGCCAAGCGACGTGCCGGCCGGTGCAGCTCCGGGAGCAGGGCTCCGCCTCCTTCACGCTCTCCTCCCCATCAGATCCCCCTCTCGGCCATGAAGATTCGGAAAGGACCCCGCCGGTGCGCGACGCAGAGACCACCGACACCACGCGCGACAAGCTGCGAGAGATCGTGGCGTCCGTCCTGGAAGTGGACAAGGACGACATCGAGCCCGGCGCCCTGTTCTACGAGGACCTCGGCATGAGCTCCCTGGAGAAGGTCGCGGTCGCGGCCGCGGTCGAGCGCGAGTTCGGCCCCCTGTCCGCCGAGGGAGCCGCGGCCCTCACCAGCCTGGACTCCGCGGTGTGCGTGCTCAGTGAGAGGGCGGCAAACCCCCAGGGCATCGACCTGGTCGACCACCTGGTGGCGGGTCATGTCTTCGCCGGCCGGGGCGGACGGGCCAGCTACCTCGACCCCCAGGCCGAGGAGATCACCTACGCGGGCCTCCTGGAGGCGGCACGCGGGTACGCGGGCGCCCTCAAGGCCGCGGGAGTGCCCGAGGGCGCCCGCGGCCTCCTGGTCGCCGACGACTCCGTGGCGACCGTCGTCGCCGTCCTCGGCCTGTGGTGGCACGGCTGCGTCCCGGTGGTGATCAGCCCGGTGCTCACGGACGACGAAGTCCGCTACATCGCCGCGGACTGCGCCGCCGCGACGGTGCACCTCGACGCCGCCCCCACGCGGCAGCGCGCCTTGGAGGAACTGTTCGCCACGGCCACCCGCTTCGCCGGCGCCGACGTCCGCGCCGGCCTGGCGGCGGCCGAGCCCGGTCCCGCGCGGCGCCCGACGGAGGCCGGGCCACCGGTCGTGTGGAATGCGGGGCGTGAGGCGCTGGTGCAGTACACCTCCGGGAGCACCGGCATGCCCAAGGGGGTGCGGCACTCGGCGGGTGCGATCGCGGCCATGGCCGACGGCATCAGCAAGGTATTGGCACTGATACCCGAGGACACCGTGCTCTCCAGCGCCCGGATGAGCTTCGGGTACGGCTTCGGCGCTTCCGTCCTGTGCCCGCTGGCGGCCGGCGCCCGCGTCGCGCTCGTCCGCGGCCCGGTCGACATCCACTCCCTGGCCGCCGCGCTGCAGCGCCACCGGCCCACCGTGCTGTTCTCCGTCCCCCGGCTGTACGCCGCGCTGCTGAACGCCCCCGGGACGGAGCTCGCCTCCGACTCCGTGCGGCTGTGCGTGGCGGCGGGCGAGAACCTGCCCGCTCCGCTCGGCGAGCGGATCCGCACCGCCTTCCAGGCCGGGCTCGTCAACGGCCTCGGCGCCACCGAAGTGCTCCACATCGTCGTCGGCACGCCGCCGGACACCGGTTGCCCGGGTACCTTCGGGGTCCCGGTGCCCGGGATCACCGCGACCGTCCGGGACGCGGACGGCACGCCCGTCGCCGACGGCCAGGTGGGCCGCCTGCACATCGCCGGTCTGACCGTCGCCCTCGGCTACATCGGCTTCCCGGAGGCCGCCGCGGTCACCTTCGCCGACGGCGGTGCCTACACCGGCGACGTGGTGCGCCGTGCGCCGGACGGCACGTTCACCCATCTGTGCCGCGCGGATGACCTGCTCAACCTGGGCGGCTACAAGGTCGTGCCGAGCGAGATCGAGAACGTCATCCGCGGCGCGGAAGGGGTCCAGGACTGCGTGGTCGTCAGCAGCCGCGACGCCGACGGCCTGGAACAGGCCGTGGCGTACCTGGTGGCCCGGCCGGGATCCGACGAGGCCGCGGTGCGGCGCGCGGTGAGCGCCGCGATCCGCAGCGGCCTCGCCGCCCACAAGCGGCCCGCCCGCCTGGAGTTCCTCGACGCCCTCCCAACCACCTCGACCGGCAAGCTGGCCGCCTTCGAGCTGAGGAAGGCGGCTGCCCGACCGTGACCTGGGACATCACGGGCATGGCCGCCATCGCCAACATCGGCGCCAGCCCCGAAGAGATCTTCGCCGCGCTGTGCGCGGGCCAGGAGAGCCGCACACCCCTGAAGGCGTTCGACCCGGAGAAGTACCGGGCGGCCTACGCCTACGAGATCGACGACCGGCCCGCCGGCGGCGACATCCCGCGCCGCGCCACCCGCTGGCTCACCACCGTCGTCCGCCAGGCGGCCGCCGACGCGGGCCTGGGCGAGGACCTCTCCCAGATACCCGTACTGGTCGGAACCACCATGCGCGAACAACGCAGCCTCGAACTGTGGTGGCGCGACGGCGTGGACGTCGCCCTCGAAGACCTGCACTTCGGTACCGCCCTGAAGGCGGCCTTCGGGGCGTCCACCACCTACACCTTCGCCAACGCCTGCTCCGCCACGCTGTACGCGCTCGGCCTGGCCACCGACATGATCGAGGCCGGCACGGCCGACACGGTCGTCGTCGCGGGCACCGACGCCGCCACCGAGAGCGGCTTCGGCACGCTCGACCGGGTGCAGAACGGCATCCCCGACGCGCTGCGCCCCTTCGACGCCACGCACAAGGGCATGCTGATGGGTGAGGGCGCGGCGGCCGTCGTCGTCCAGCGCGCCGGCACCGGGAACGGGCCCGTGCACGCCCGGGTGCGCGGTGTGGGCATGAACTGCGACGCTCACCACGCCACCGCACCGGACCCCGACGGCATCACCCGCGCGGTGCTCGACGCCCACCGCAGGGCGGGGGTGCGGGCCCGCGACATCGACCTGGTGATGCTGCACGGCAGCGGCACCCCCCTCAACGACGCGGCGGAGGCGGGCGTCCTGCGCCGCATCTTCGATGGTGCCGGATCCGGTCCGCGGATGACCGCCATCAAGGCGATGACCGGCCACACCCTGGGCGGTTCGGGACTTCTCAGCCTCGTGATGGCGGTCCTCGCTATGAAGGAAGGAACGGTCCCCCCGGTCCTGGGACTCACCGAACCGATCCCCGAGGCCGCGGGCCTGGGCCTGGTGCGGGGCGTCCCCGCGGCCGGCCCCCTGGCCATCGCGCAGATCGACGCGTTCGGCTTCGGAGGGATCAACGCCGTCGCGATCGTGGAGGCAGCCCGATGAGCACGACGAGCATCGCGCGCAGGAGGATCCCGAACGTCCGGGAGGTCGTCGTCGCGGGTATCGGACTGGCGCTGCCCGGCGTGGCGACGTACGGCGACCTCCTCGGGCCCCTGCCGGGGGCGGGCGGCTTTGATGTCGCCACCGGACTCAGCGGACGCGAGCTGCGCCACAAGGACCGCGCGTCCCGCCTCGCCCTGTGGGCTGCCGAGTCCGCCCTCCACGACGCGGGCCTGACCGACGACGCCGCCGCGTTCACGGGGGCGGCCGATGAGACCGCGGTCGTGGTCAGCACCAACCTGGGCAACGCGGACAGCGTGTGCGAAGCCGCCGCCACCATCGCCGGAGCAGGCGTCAGGGCTCTCAGCCCCCTGGGCCTGCCCCAGACCTCCAGCAACGTCACCGCGGGCTGGGTGGCCATCCGCTACGGGCTGCGCGGCCCCAACCTCACCGTCTGCAACGGCGCCACGAGCGGGCTGGACGCCCTCGCCTGGGCCCGGAACCTCGTCGTGGCCGGGCGCGCCGAAGCGGCCGTCGTCGTCGGCGTCGAACCGGCCAACGACGTGGCGACGAAGCTGCTCGGCCGGCAGTCCACCGACGTGGCGGTCGCCGTCGTCCTCGAACCGGCGCACGCGGCCGCTTCCCGCGGCGCACGGCCTCGCGCCACGATCGCCGGGTACGCGCGGGCACAGGACCTCTCCGGGGCGCTGGCCGCCGCCGGTGTGGCGCAGGAGGAATCCGTCGGCCTGTGGCTCGGGGACGGGGCGGAAGCCGGGGCGCGCCGGCTGCTCGCAGCCACGCGCCACATCGACCTGGAAGCCCAACTGGGCCCGCTGTCGGGGGCTCTGGGCATCCTGCAGTGCGCCGCCGCAGCCGCCCACTTCGAGAGCGGCGCCACCGGTAGGGTGCTCGCCACGGCCGGAGGCCCTCGCCACGACGCGGCAGCCGCTGTGCTGCTCACTCCTTGACCGACCCACTCGTCCATCCACACAGGAACCGGGGGAACACCCGTGACCAGTACGACCGTGACCATCGAGGATCTCCGCGCCCTGATAGCCGGCGTACTGGAGATCGACCCCGGGGAGGTCACCGACCAGGCGCACTTCGCCGACGACCTCGACATCGACTCGCTGCTGATGCTCGAGATCTCCACCCGCATCGAGAACGCGTTCGACTTGCCGGAGAACACCGTGGTCATCAGCGGTGCCGCCACCCTGGCGGAACTGCACGCCCTCGTCATCTCGAAGCGCGTCGGCGAGACACCGGCTGGCCCGGTCATCCGCCCGAGGCCGCTGAGCGACCCGGCGGCGCGCCTGTTCCTGTTCCACCACGCCGGCGGCTCACACCTGCTCTACCGGGGTTGGGCGGAGCACTTCCCGAAGGACTGGGAACTCTGCCTCCTGGAAACCCCCGGCCGAGGCCACCTGCAGACACTCCCGCTGATCGACGACTGCGACCGGCTGGTCGACTACTTCCACACCGCTCTCGCTCCCCTGCTCGACCGGCCCTTCGGGTTCTTCGGCCACAGCCTGGGCGCCCTCATCGCCCACCAGCTCACCCGCCGGCTCCACCACGAGGGGAACCCGCTCCCCACCTGGCTGGGTGTGTCCGCCTACGGCGCCCCGCGAGGCGCAGCCGACGCCGACGCCCACCCTCACCTGATGTCCGACGACGAACTGCGAGACTGGCTGCGAGACGTCGGCGGCAGCACGCCGCAGCTCCTCGACGACGAAGCCCTCTGGCGCACGTTCGCCCCGGCGTTCCGCAGCGACTTCAAACTCCTGGACACCTGGGTGCCTCCCCTCGTCCCCGAGCCGCTGCCCGTTCCGCTCTCGGTCTTCGGGGGCCGCCGCGACAGGCTGATCGGCGAGGAACGCCTCCTCGCCTGGCAGCCGTTCACCACGCACTTCCGCGGACTCGAGATGTACGAAGGCGACCACTTCTACGTGACGGACCACCAGCGGCCCCTCGCTACCGCCATCACGGCCGCGATGCGCTCCGCAGCTCCTCAAGCCCGCTCTCACCACCACGCCACCCGCCAGATGATCAACTCCAACGAGGTGCTGGCGGAGGGTGCGGGGGCGAGCCCTCAGGCGTCGGGATCGACTTCGGGGTGCGTGAACCGCACGGGCCTGCCCAGCGACCGGGCGTAGGCGATCTCGGCCCGGGTGCTGTCGCCGATGTAGTCGCCGACCACGAGCACCTCATCAGCGAGCAGGATCTTCGACCGGTGCAACTCGTCGAGTCGAAACTTCAGCGCCTCAGCCTCGACAGGATCGGACCACATTGCGTGCGGCGACTTCAGGTCGCAACCCGGCTTGACGACAATCCTCCCGGCCTTGGTCTCCCGCACATCGGCCTCGGCCATCTCGGCCATGAAACGAGTGGAGCCACAGATCACGACGATACGGGGGAAACCCAACTGCCTCTTCGCCTCGGCGAGCTGGTCCACGGGGGTGATCACTTGCGGGGATGACACTGATTCCTCCTGGTGGTGCGGCCCAAAGGAAGCCTGCGGAGACGAAAGCGAAGGCGCCCAAGATCATCTTCTGGTGAACGACGTGGACACCCGCGCGCCCGCACTCTATGCGACGAGCATCCCTACTCGGTGCCGCAGCGCCCGCGGTCGGCCCTACGTTCCGCCTGCGCGACGCCGAACCGGCCAACCTCGCCACGAAGAGCCGTGCCGGTCACCGCGCTCACTGCCTCAATCAGCCGATTCACGAGGCAGGGCGCCGCGGTGTCGGCCTGGACGGTCTGATTCGTGCCTGCAACTCGTGGCGGTGCCGGGTCGGGCCCGGGAATGCCACAACCCGAACGGGGGAGGCGCAATCAGATGACCGCATTGACGGAGCTCTGTCCGTCGGCGATCTTGCGACCCTGCTGCACCCGGCGCGGCCCGCCGCAGCTCGCTGAGCACCTGGCGGCCGGCCGGGCCGGGGAACCGGTCGCTCTCGGCCAGCTGCTGCAGGCCTGCAGCAGAGGTGTCCACCCCACGCTCACCCCGCACACCGCCCGCCCCGAACACCTCACCAGCACCGCCGTGCCCGCATCCTGATCGACCCGACCACCTGCCACTCGCTCATCATCCGACCAATAACGCTGCGCGCTTCGACGAGGAGACCATGTCCACCGCATCTCACCAGCCCGCCACCAAGCCGGTCGCCGCGCCCTCCAAGCCCGGCCGCACCGCGGAGGGGGCGCAGATCACGGCGGTCGCCGACACGCTGGTGCTCGCGTACGGACTGCGCCCGGCGGAAATCACGCGAATCCCGGAGGGCACCGCGACGGACAACTACGCCATCGTGGACCAGACGGGCTGTCGGCACTTCGCCAAGGTCTATCGCGGTCGAGACCGCTTGGATCTGGATCGGGCATCGGTCGAGCTGTCCGAGTACGCCGCCGACGGAGGTGTCGCGACTGCCCGGGCAACCCGCACGCGCGAGCACGAACTCCTCGCGACCCACGGCCGCCTGCCGATGTCACTGTGGTCATACGTGCCGCACACCGAGACTGCCGAGGGCAACCTGACTGGTGCGCGGTGGGCGGCAGTCGGCGCAGCGATGGGTCGCCTTCACAGCCGGCTCGCCACTCACCCCGCCGCCGCACCCACCCTGGAGCCTGGTGCCGCGGTGTGCAACGTGACCGCCGCACGTGACCGCTTCGAAAGGCTGATTCTCGCATTCCAGAACAGGCCCAGGCTCGGACAGTTCGAGACGTGGGCGCTGCAGGCGGCGCGTGAGCGACAAGCCGTTCTGGGGCACGTCGAGCGCGTCCTCGCTTCGCTTCCACAGCTGACGGTCCAGGTCATGCACGGCGACCTGGCCGGTCCCAACGTCCTGTTGAAGGACGACGATGTCGCGGCGATCGTGGACTTCGGGCCACCTGCACCTGGGTATCTCGCCTGGGAGATCGTGCGTCTTGGTTGCGACCCCAAGAGCGTCCTGTCCAACGGCGTGGAGAGCTGGCTCAAGGGATACACCGATCTCGCCCGCGCCTATCGAGACGCCAACCCCGAAGCGCCCGCGGACGACCTCTTGTCCTCACTGCGTGTCGGCTGTGCAGCCATGCTCTGCTCGACCTTTCCGTTGTCGGCACCAGTGGAACGACCGCACCTCGTCGACGCCGCGCTCGAGTCCTACGCGCGGGCACGACATGAGGCAGCTCTGATGCTGCTGGACCGGCTACCTGACCTGGAGGGAGCCCTGCGTGACATCTTGCCGAGTTCATGACCCCCATGGTCACGCAAGCAGCAGGGCGCTCAGAGCCCACCGAAACGCGGATGCCGGTGCGCCGAGCTCGGGGTGGAGCCGGGCGGGATCACAGTGTCTCTGCCGCGGGGTACGGGGCGAAGGACAGTGTCGGAGGACGTGCGGTCCGCGCAGCGGTCGCTCCCGGCCGGGCGGGTGCGCACCTGCCTGGTCCGCCTCGACGCCACCGGCCTTCGCCCGTTCCCACCGCCTTACAGGCCCCGACCGGTGAACCGTGGTCGGCCGACGCCTGCTGGAGCGCCTTGCGCCGCATCCGGGGAGGAGGAGACCAGAAGGCACGCCTAATCGAAAGGTTTGTCTTCGTCCATTCTTTCCGGGGATCTCCTGGCTTGATCGGGCGCCTCGAACAGCGGGAGGATCTCCAACCCGGAACCGTTCCCGACGAGGCATCAACTCCTTTCTAAGAAAGGCCATTGGAGCTGCCATGCAACGTGATGGCGCCGGGTTGCACTGTGCTCGCCTTCCAGGAAGAGGGGCTCTACGAATGATCGACTTCGAGGTGCTGACGGCATCCGCCCGCCGCGAAGGAATCGAACGCTTCGGGGTCGTCGACGGCGGCGTGTGGCCGCCGCCGCCCGGCAGCGGCTCGCCGACGCCGGCTGCGGGCAGGTCCGCCTGACCGTGTCCCCGGACGGCGAGCAGCTCTACCGCGGCCTCGGCTTCACCGACCCGAACCGGGCCGGTCCGATCCCCCTGACCTGGAGGCCCCGTGACGACCACCGTCCTGTTCGGAGACCCGATCCGATGACCGACTTCCCGCCCCCGCCCGAGCTGCTCGTCTGGCTCGCCGGGCACCTGCCGAGCCCGGTGACGGCGGCCGACTGCTCCTGGCCGCGGGCCACCTCCCGGGTGTGGCGCCTCAGCGGCCCCGACGGCGCCGCCGCGTTCCTCAAGATCAGCTCGGACGACGGCGCGTTCGCCCGAGAGGTCGCTGGCTACGCCTACGCCGCGCGCTACTTGCCCGAGCGGCAGGCGCCCCGGCTGCTGGCGAGCGACCCGGGGCTGCGCGCGCTGCTCAGCACCGCACTGCCTGGCCGCGTCGTACGGGACCTGCCGTTGGGGCGTGGCGCGGAGCTGCGGCTGCACCAGGACGCCGGGCGGCTGCTGCGGCGCTGGCACGACCGCTCAGACGCGGGCACCGCCGACCACCGGGCGGCGGTGCGCGAGGCGATGGGCGCGTACGCGCGGGAGGCGGCGCAGTGCCGGGAGGCCCTGGCCGGGCAGGTGCCGGACCACGTGCTCGCCCTCGTCGACGCCGCGGCCGCCGAGATCCCCGCCCTGGCCGACCGGCTGCCGCTGCGCTTCCTCCACGGCGACTACGCGACCCGCAACTGGCTGGTCGACGAGACCGGGCAACACGGATTGATCGACTTCGAGCAGGCCCGCCACGGCCCGGTGGTCGAGGAGTTCGTCTGGCTGCTGGGGGCGTTGTGGCCCACGCGCCCCGAACTGCGGGACGCCTTCTTCACCGGCTACGGCCGACCGCTCGACGCCGTGGAAGAACACCTGCTGTTGCTGCTGACCGTCCGCCTCGGCGCCTCCTACCTGCACACCGGTCTGCGCGAGGGCCGAGCGGACCTGCAGGATCGTGGCCACCTCGCCCTCGGCCGCATGACCGCCGGGCCCCTCCGCTCCTGACCCGCGCCACCGGCGCCTGCCCCCACCCCCGTCCGCCTTCAAGCTTTCGGTATGAGCCCGTCCCCAGTCGTGGTGGCCCAAGGGTGCGTGGCACGGACAGCTCCGCTGCGGACCACAAATTCCGTCTGACGGGATCCTGTGGCGGGCCATCCCGCAGTGTGGGTCACCTCTCCCGTCGACGGCCACGAACCCAGACACGGATCCGGAAGGGTGGCTAGCGTCCGCTGCAGTGCGGGCCTCCGATGGGTGCCGCCCTCAGGCCGTTGGCCTGGCAGCCACGATGTGGAGGAAGCGACGAGATGAACCCGGCACCGACCCGGACTGTAACCAGCCCGCGCGGGCGGGAGGCGAGCTTCGAGCCGGGCGAAGCCCGGAATGTGGTCGCTCTGCTCTCCCAGCTCCGCTCCGCTCGTGGGCAGAGCGACCCACTGCCTCTCTTCGCACAACTCCACCAACTAGGCGCGGTACTGCCCTCCCCCTGGGGCGGAGTACTCGTCACCAGCCATCAGGTGTGCGAGACGATCCTGCGCGACCGGGCATGGACCTCCCTGGACTGGCACTGGCGACAAAGCCAGGGCACCCGGTGGACATCCCGGTCCGCCCAGGAACTCGGTCACGTGATCATGTCCCTCAACCCCCCGGAGCACACCGAACAACGCCGAGTCCTGCGCGAGGCCTTCGGCAAGCAGACTCTCCAGCGCCTCACCACCCCGATACGCGAGACAACCGACGAACTGCTCGACCAACTCGAAGACGCCCTGACCGAGGGGCCTCGCGCCGACTTCGTGCACACCAGTGAACAGTTCCCGATCAACGTCGTCGGCCGTTGGCTGGGCCTCCCGGCGCGGGACTTCGACCGGCTGCACCAGCTCACACGGGAACACATCTATGCCCAGGAGCTCTTTCCCACTCCCCGGCGCCTCGAACAGGCCGACCTGGCCAGCGGCGAACTCCAGGCGTACTTCGCGGCAATCATCGCCGACAGGCGAGCCTGCCCCCGAGACGATGTGATCACCAACTGGCTGACCGTGTGGGACGCGGCGGCGCCCAACCGCCCCGCATCGGATGTGACCGTCCGCCGACTGGCGATGTTCTCCCTGATGGCCGGGCTCGAGACCACCGGGGCGCTCCTGGCCAGTACGGTGCTACTCCTGGTACAGCATCCCGAGCAGGCCCGCTGGCTACGCTCCCACCCCGAACACACGTCCATGCTGGTCGACGAAGCCCTGCGCTTCGACCCACCGGTCCAGGTCATCAGCCGAGTCGCCCCCCGGAACACCACCCTCGCCGGCGTGAATATCACCGCAGGCCAGGTGGCCTACCTGCTGATCGGCGCAGCCCAGCACGACCCGACGGTCTACGAGCAGCCCAACACCTTCGATGTTCGACGCACCGGCCGCAGGCACCTCGCGTTCGGAGCCGGCGCTCACTACTGCATCGGCGCCGGCCTTGCCCGGACCATGGCGATCCACTTCGTCGAAGCTCTCCTGAGCCGCTTGCCCGGCCTCTACCTGCCGTCGCCTCCGCTGTGGGAGTCGCGGGTCGCCTTTCGGCGGATGGAGAGCCTTCCCATCGCACGGCGTCCCTGAAGCTCCCGACGCGAAGGCTGACGTGATGCTGCAACTGCCCTGCCTTTCCTCGCTCACCGCCGTCACGTCGGATCAGGGGAGCGTGGCCCGGATCCAGCTCACCAGGGCAGTCCTGGATGCGCAGATGCTCCGGGACCTCCTTGCGGTGCTCACAGCAGTGCGCGAAGCCTCGAGTGTCCGGGTGCTCGTCATCTCGGGGGAGTCCGACGATTTCAGCCTCGGCGGCGACCGCCAGGAGCTCGACCGACTCATCACCCAAGACCCGAGGGGAGCGGAAATCCGCCGCCTCGGCGAATCCGCCCGCCTCGTGTTCAGCGGGCTTGCGGAACTTGACGCTGTCACCATCGCCCGTGTCCAGGGGCGGGCCGTTGGCGCCGGCCTCGCGCTCGCGGTGGCTTGCGATCTGCGCGTCGGCGCACACGACAGCCTGTACCGCCTGCCCGAGGTCGCTCTCGGCCTTCCCGGCACCTGGGGAGGAGCCGCAGCCCGGCTCATCAGTGAGATCGGCCCGGCCGCCACCCGCGAGCTTCTCCTCACCGGCCGGTCGGTGGACGCCGAGACGGCCCTGCGCATGGCCATCCTGCACCGGGTGACCCTTGCCACCGAGTTGGACGACGCAGTCAGCCAGTGGATCCGGCCCCTTCTCAGGCGGCCGGCAGCGGCCGTGCGGACCACGAAGCGGGTTCTCGCCGCGTACGAGGCCTCCGCGCGAATGGCGGACCTCACCCGCCTGGAAGGCCACCTGATGGCAGCCGAGATCGGCTGGAACCAGCGGTGACACCAGGCGATGCCCTGCCTCACCCGACTGCTCCCGCATTCGCACGACGCGCGACCGCGGGTCGCGCGTCCTCACGAAGGAGTCCCATGCCCGACCCGTCCCATCTGTCGACGCGGAACCATCCGGACCCAACCCTGCCCCCGTGGGCCGATGGGGCCTACAGCGTCCCCCGGCCCCCCTACCCCCCTGGTCCGGCCACCCCCACGGCCTCGCAGCCGCCGCGCAAGGGCAAGGGCAGGGGCAGGGACAGGAAGGTTCTCCTCATCGTCCTGGCCACGGTTCTCGGCCTCGCCTCCGTCTGCCTCGGCGCGGTCGTCCACCACGTCTCGAACCAGAAGCACCCCGTCCACACCGGATCCCCGTGGCAGAGGGTGGCCGACAAGATGACCGCAGCGCTGGCGGCCAAGGACGAGCAGGCCTTCCTCAGCCCCTTCACCGGGGAGGAGGTCGAGAAGCAGCGCAAGGTCTTCCGAAACCTGGTCAAGATTCCCTGGGAGACAGCCCGCTGGGAGACGGAGTTCGCTGTCCCCATGGACGGCCGCGACATGATGGTCACCTTCGTTCACCAGGTGAAGGGCGTCGACATCCTGCCGGTGCCAGAGGTCTACAACTGGCGGGTCGAAGGCGGGGACGCCCCGACGATCACTGCCGTGGGCGGGTCGAAAGACCTGCAGGGCAAGGTCTCCGACGGCAGCTACTACCCCGCGCCGTGGGACTACTACGACGACCTCACCGTCGAGCACCGCGACCATCTCGTGGTCGTGGCCGGCAAGGCCCAAGGCGCGGAAGTGACCCGCGACATCGACCTCATCGCCCAGGCCGCCCACGACGACCTCGAGGCCTGGAACAAGTCCGGCCTGCCCGGGGCCGGCGGACGCGAAGCCGCACACGGCTTCTTCGTCGTCCTGGAGAAGGACCGCGCCGTCTACAACCACCTCTACTCCGGCGAAGGCCGCGACGACGACGCTCTGGAAGCCGGCGTCAACATGGCGTTGCCCGCCTACGACTCCAAGCAGCTCACGGAGATCCTTTCCGGCGGATCGAGGATCGTCATGGACACTGCCCAGAGCTACTTCACCGGAGCCGACTGGCGCGACGGCGTGAGGGAGATCAGCCGCCACGAGATGGGCCACGCCATCGTCGCCCCGTTCCGCACCGAGGCAGTCCTCGTCCAAGGGCTGCAGAACACCCGCCCATGGGTTGTCGAAGGCTTCGCCGAGTACATGGCGCAGCGCGGGAAGGACGACCGGGCCCAGCTCGAAGCCCGTTCCGCCCTGCGCGGCTACCGCTTCGACGGCCACCTCCCCGACGGCCTCGACGTCTACGCCGACGACGGCAGGGCCCGCAACGCCAACTACGACCTCGCCGGCCTCGCCATCGCCTACCTGGCCGAGACGTACGGCGAGGAGAAGGCCTTCGCATTCGTCGCCGCCCACTACGCCAAGCCCAAGGAGTACGACCAGCAGATCGCCACCGCCACCGGGCTTGCCCCGGCGAGCTTTGAGGCCAACTGGGCGGCGTACGTCCGCGCCAAGGTACCGACGGTGCGCTGACCAGCACCGCAAGGTGTGGCCGGGGGATGCGGGCCTGCGGGCGCCGGGTCGATTTGGAGAGTGTCCAGACGGCCAGTTACCGGGGTGGCCGGTGCCGCCGTCGAGCGAGCCGGGGCGTCGCCGGTGTTCATGAGCACTCCTGAAGGTCTCGGCGGTGGGACCGCACGGTGGTCGGGTAGGGCTGCCGCAGGGAGCGGACGAACCGCAGCTGCTGCTCCAGCAGCTCGCGGGCGGCGGCCAGCCGGGCGCGTTCCCCGGCTTCGAACGCGGCCTTCTCGGCGTCCGAGCGGCTCTCGTACCGGTGGGCGCGGCGCAGCTCGGCCGCGCTCACCAGCTCGGCCTCCTCGCAGGCGGCGGCGGAGCGGGCCCAGTGCTCCAGCGCGCGGTGGTGTGCCTGGTCGCGGTAGGTCTCGGCGTTGACCCGGTCGGAGGCGGCGATCATGTAGCGGTCCGCCCCGGGGTTCCGGGCTTCGATCAACTGCCCGGTGATCTCGGCGTTGACCCGGTCGACCACGGCCCGCACGTCGTCCCAGCAGGTCAGGGTGGTCACCGCGAGGTGGAGGTTGACCGTCTCGACCATGGCCGCGCGGGTGCTCCGACGGCTGCTGCAGCGCAGGCACAGCCCGGCCGACTGCGGCGCTTGGCAGTCCTCGCACGGCACGGCGAGGCGGGCCGCCTCGGCGGATGCCTCCCTGGCCTCGCGCTCGGGACGCTCGGCCTCGTGGCGCAGGCGGCGATGCGCCGTCTCGCGTTCGGCGGCGGCCAGGGCCTCGGCCCGGCGCGTCGCCAGGTCGTGCAGGCGCCGCTCGTGCTCGGCCTGGCGCTCGCGGTCGGTGGCGTCGGGCATCGCGGCCAGGACCTGGCTGGCCACGGCGGCGCGGGTGCTCCGCCGGTCCTGTACGCGCAGCTCGCAGGTCACGCAGTCCGCGCCGGAGTTGAGGCGGATGCCGTCGTCGCATGCCTCGTGGCGACAGCACCGGCCCTGGGGCAGGCCGCGGCGCAGCATCCAGCCGACGGGGTTGTCGACGAGGGCGCTTCCGCGTTGGCGTTTGAGTCGCCAGGTCAGGCGCTCGGCCAGCACGGTGGGCGCGTGGGCGGTGCCGGTCCAGCGGGCGATGTCCTCCAGGGCGGTGCGGACGTGGCCGGCGAGGAACTCCCGGGTCGAGGTGCTGGTCAGGCGCCGCAGCAGGTCCTCGACAGGCTGCAGGGCGACGAGCAGGTCCGCATCGAGGCCGACGTCCCAGCGCAGCAGCCGGCCCCCGGACTGCTGGCCGTACCGGATGCCCGCCTTCGTTCCCGTGGCGACTGGAGATGGTTGCGTGTCCCCGCGAAGCGGGCGGCCGAAGGCGTCCACCGAGCCTGGCCCGGCGGGCACGTCCTCGCGCGCACGTGCGTCGCGCGTCACCAACGTGTCCGCTACGCGGGACAAGCAACCATCGACGGCCCGGGGCTTGTTGCAGTGGGCTTGTTGTAGGTGGCCTGTTTGTGGAGCTGCAACGAGGGGGGCCTGCGGAAGCGAGACCACGGGGGTCGCGGGAGCCGGAACGACGGGGGTTGCGGGAGCTTCGGAGCCCTCACCGAACAGTGCCAGCTGGCCCGTGCAGACGACATCGGTCAGGTCGGCGGCATCGGCCTCGATCGCGGGCACGCCCTCGGGACGGGCCGACTGCCGGGGCTGCGCAAACAGCGCGAGCTGCGCCGCCGCACCGGCCACGGGAGCCGGGTGCACGTCGTACTTCGGGGCCCGGCCGACTGCGGCGGCGCGGGACACCCAGCCGTCGGCCACCAGGTCCCGGGCGATGGTCCGGCATGCCTCCGCGGTCATCCCGCAGGTCTGCGCCAGCACGGACGCGGAGGCGCTGAGCCCGAGGTGGGCGCGTAGCGAGATCGCGCAGTAGACCTTGAAGCGGTGGCCGGACAGGGTGTTACGGGCAACTGCGGAGATGGTCACCGCGAGCTCGGTATCGTCGACCGGCTGAGTCCGCCGGCCGAGCGTGCCGTTGGGCGAGGGCTGGTCAGCCAGCACCAAAACGCCCTCCATCCCCCGCAGTGCCGCCGCCACGGTCTTCTCGTGCAGCCCGAGAGCGCCGGCGAGGGTCGAGTTCGACGCCCAGCACGAGCCGCTGCGCCGGGCGTAGTCGGCGATTATGGTCACGGTGCGGATCATGTCCCCGGTGTACCGAGCCAGCCAGGCGGCCGGGAACCTGCACCAGAATGCCCGCTCGGCGCCCGCCTGCGTACCGTCCGGTTCGGCCGAGGTGGACGGCACAGATGACATCGGGCGCTGGCGTGGCAGCCTTCCGGGGCCGCCAGTCCGGGCCGCCGAGGCCGCGGTCACCGGCTGTACCTGGGGTCGATTGCTCGCCACGGCCGCTCTCAGGCGAAGCCTCATCGGCTCGTCCAGCCGCAGCGGCTCCAGCCTCGCTGCGGAAACGGAGGCTTTGGGCTCTTCTTGTGCAATACCGCGTGTTGACGAGGCGTCACGGCCCGTAGATTTGGTATAGGGCGCGCTCGCGCCTGCGTGACAAACGGGAATGAAGTCAGGCATCATCGAGGTGTCTCTGCTGGAGGTGGAGGCAGCACGAACCCCTGGGGCCCGCTATCGCCCCCCAGGGCTGGCATCGCCTGTTGGACCCGCCCGCGACCGGGCGGTACACCGGGTGGCAGGTCCTCTGTCGAGGATGGCCGCCCGGGTCGTCGCCGGAGATGACATGAGCGCGAACTCGGTCATCCATCGGCGGTGATGGGAAGGGCTTGCCGTCAGATCTGGTGCTGGTAACACCGGTGTCAGGCGGCAGCCCAGCGGCCCGTGCTCCTCCGGAGCGGGCCGCACGCCACGTCATCTCATGATCGACCTCTCATCTCGTCTCAAGTCCTGATGTGGGCGGTCCAGCCGACTTGTGCGGCAGCGCGGGAGTTCAGTGCCCCATGGACGTGCCGCCGTCGAGGGCGAGGGCCTGCCCCGTGATGTATGCGGCCTCGGCGAGATGAGGCACAGTGCAGCTCGCGCGATCTCCTTCGGGAGGGCCAGCCGGCCCAGCTGTACCCCTGCGGCCAGTGCCACCATCGCCGTGTCCGTCGGACCGGGGGAGAGGACGTTCAGCGTGACCCCGTGAGGCGCGAGCTCGCGCGCCCAGGGACCGGGCGAAGCTGCTCAGGCAGGCCTTGGAGGCGGTGTCGTCGGACTGCCCAGCATGCCCGTAGATGGCTGAAGCGGAGGAGATGAACAGGATCCGGCCCTCGCGGCGTCGGAGCATCCTGCGTGCCGGCAGCTTGGTGACCCGGTAGGGACCAGTCAGGTTCGTGTCCAGCACTGAGGTGAAGTTGTCCTGGGTCATCGTCAGCAGCATCTTGTCGCGGGTGATTCCGGCATTCGACACCAGAACCTCAACCGTGCCGTGCTGCTCCTCGATCCTGGTGAACGCCGCGCTGACCTCGTCGGGTTGCGTGGTGTCGCAGGACACCGACGGGAAGCCGGCGGGCGCGGACCTGGAGCGGCAGGTGATCACGACGCGATCGCCGGCGGCTTGGTAAGCCTGGGCAATGGCGAGACCAACGCCCCGGCTGGCGTCGGTGATCGGGACTGGGTGGCTCATGACTTATTCCCCCGAAAGACTTCTGTTCAGCAGGCTTGCAGCAGGATCGGCATGGTCTGCCGCTGGGCGCGGGTGTGATCCAGGTGCCGGGACAGGGCTGCGGCGGTGTCCATCGTGGTGTCGGCGAGGCGCTCGGCGCGCCGCTGAAGGTAGGCGTCAGGGGCGAGGAGGCTGACAGAGCCGACGAGGACGGAGCCGCGCCACAGCGGCACGGAGAGCATCTCCCACGGCCTTGCGCTGGACCCCCTTCGCCATGACCATCCCGCCTCTCTCACTCATCCGCACCGAACGGCGCGATCGGGGAACCCGCGTCGCCCCCGGAAGAGAACACCCGGGCGCCGCGCCGACCACCAGGCAACCCACCAACGCCCCCGCCCGGGAAGTCCGCGCCCGTCAGATCCCGCCAGGCGGAATCCTGCGAACCCACTCCGCGGGCACTTCCCACCCGGCGGCACCGGCCCACCCCGCACCCGAGCCCCACCCCCGCAGCCGTCGCCATGCCCTGGGCCTGCGACAACACCACCCGGTGACGCCCTGTGCCGGGGCAGCGCACCAGGGGGCCCCGGCCACCAGGGCCCCGAGGCAGGGGGCCAAGTTCCCGACACCTCTTGCATCTTTGGCACAGCGTCGCGGACCCTGGCGCCCATGACGGTGGCGTTCGGCAAGACCAGCCCGGGGGACGGCTACCGCTACTTCATGCGTCAGATCACCAGCGGTGACGACCTGCGCCCCCGCGGCCGGGACCTGGCCGAGCACCAGACGGCCCTTCAGGTGCCGCCCGGGCGGTGGACGGGGCGGGCCGCAGCCATCCTCGGTGTCGCCGGCGAGGTGACCGAGGCGCAGATGCGGGCCCTGTTCGGGGAGGGCCTGCACCCGCGGGCGGACGAGCTCATCGCCGAACAACTGCGCTCGGGTGCGACGGTGCGCCAGGCACACCGAGCAGCCCGTCTGGGAGCCGCCTTCTACCAGCTCGGCCAGAAACCGACCCCCCTCGCCGTGGCGATCGACGAGCGGACCAAGGCCTGCGAGAAGGACGCCGGGCGCTCCGCGACCGACAGCGAGCGCCGCTCGCTGCGCCGCCAGGTCGGGGCGCTGGCCTTCCGCGCCGAGTACGAGCGCGACCCGGCTGGCGGCACCGAACTGCACCGCTTCATCACCCGCCGCACCCGGCCGCCGCGCCAGCCCGTGGCCGCGTTCCACCCGGTGTTCGCACCGCCCAAGTCGGTCATCCTGCTGTGGGCGCTGGGCGACGAAGCCACCCGCGTCGCTGTCGAGAGAGCCCACGAGGAGGCTATCAACGTCACCTTGGCGTGGATCGAGGACCATGCGCTGGCCACCCGCACCGGGCCCGGCGGCGTGGCCCAGCACGACGTGACCGGCGGCCTGGTGGCGGCCCAGTTCCGGCACTTCGACTCGAGGTGCGGGGATGCGCTGCTGCACGATCACGTGCTGATCGCCAACAAGGTGCAGGGCCCGGACGGGCGGTGGCGCACCATCGACGGCCGGCTGCTGCTGGCCCAGGCCGTCGCCGCGTCCGAGCTCTACAACGCGCAGGTCCTGCGCCGCACCTGCACCGCACTGGACCTGGTGGTGGCCGAGCGCCAGCTCGAGGAAGGGCGGCGCCCGGTGATGGAGATCGCGGGCATCAGCGCGGAGCTGATCGACGCGAACTCCGCCCGCACCCGGGCGATACTCGCCCAGCTGCCCCGGCTGATCGCCGCCTACCGGGCCGAGCACGGCAAGGAGCCCTCCCCGGCGGCGCGGATCGCCCTGATGCGCCGCGCGACCTTGGAGACCCGCCCGGCCAAGAAGTCAGCCGTCCCGCTCGCGGTGCTGCGCGAGGGCTGGCAGCTGGGGGTGGCCGCCGCGTTCGGCCGGCCCCTGGTCGACAACCTGCTGGCGAACGCCCGCAGGGTGGCCCGTGACGTACGCCGCGACAAGGGACCACCGCCCCGCCTGGACGTGGCAGCGGCCGCCCGCGAGGTGGTGGCCACCGTCTCCCTGCACCGCGCCGTCTTCGGCAAACGCCACCTGCTGGCCGAGGCCCACCGTCACGTCACCGCCGCCACCTTGGGCCGCGGCAGCGAGGGCTGGGCCGAAGCCATCACCGAACATGCCCTGGCACGGCTGTGCCTGGACCTCACCCCGCCCGACATCAACCCCGCCTTCGCGCCGCTGCAGCGCGCGGACGGCACCAGCGTCTACCGCCGCCGCGCAGCCGAGCTCTACACCACACCGGCGATCCTGGCGGCGGAGGACCGCATCGTCGCCGCCGCCCGAGCCCGCCTCACCCCCGCCTGCCCGCAGCGGACCTTCGACAAGAGCGCGGCCCGCCACAAGGGCCCGCTGGACGCCGGGCAGCGCGCCATGGCGAAAGCGTTCGCCACCTCGGAGCGGGCGCTGGTCGCCGCGATCGGACCGGCCGGCGCCGGCAAGACCACCGCGCTGCGCCTGGCCGCGAACGCCATCACCGCCGCCGGCCGCACCACCGTGGCGCTCGCACCCTCCGCCCGCGCCGCCCACGTGATGTCCGAGGAGCTCGGCCGCCCGGCCCACACCCTCCACTCCTGGCTGCGCCGCCAGGGCCTCGCGGATGCCGGCAAGCTCGTCCTGCCGCGCGCCGAGCGCCTGCGCAAGGGCGACGTCATCATCGTGGACGAGGCTGGCATGGCCGCCACCACCCAGCTGGCCGCGATCGTGCGCCGCGCCGCGAAGGCAGGCGCCCACGTGCGCCTGATCGGCGACCCCGCGCAGCTCGCCGCCGTCGAAGCCGGCGGCGCACTGCGCCTGCTGCAGAGCGAGGTCGGCGCCGTCCACCTCACCGCCGTGCACCGCTTCCGCCACCCCCAGGAGGCCGGCGCCTCCCTCACACTGCGCGACGGCGACCCGGGCGAGGCCTTCACCTGGTACCGCCGGCACGGCCGCATCCAGGGCGGCACCACCGCCGCCATGGCGGACGCCGTCTTCACCGCCTGGGCCGCCGACCTCACCGCCGGACGCACCCCGCTGATGACCGCCCCCGACCGCGACCTCGTCGCCACTCTCAACCGCCGCGCCCAGAAATGGCGGATGGAACGCGGCCAACTCCTGGCCCCCTCGCGCTGGCGCCCGAACCCCGTCAAGCTGCGCGACGGCCACAAGGCGCACGTCGGCGACCTCATCGTCACCCGCCGAAACCAGCGCCGACTCACCTGCCGCGGCGGGAAAGACTTCGTCAAGAACGGCGACGTGTGGGCGATCGAGCGCTACACCCCCCAGGGCGACGCTGTCATCCGCCACACCCAGCACCGCGGCCGCCTCACCCTGCCCGCCGACTACCTGCGCGAGCACTGCGAGCTCGGCTACGCCTCCACCATCCACCGCGCCCAGGGCATGACCGTCATCCGCTCCCACGCCCTGCTCACCACCCGCACCTCCCGCGAGGCCGCCTACGTCGCCGCCACCCGCGGCCGCACCGGCAACCACCTCTACATCGCCCTCGAGGACGACCAGACCCTCGATGCGGCCCTGACCCGGATCGCCACCTACAGCAGCTTCACCCCGAGCGCCCGCCAGACCATCCGCACCGAGCAAGAGCGAGCCTGGGGCATCCGGCAGCTGACCGCCGAGTACGCCCACGCCACCGAACAGGCCACCCGCCTGCGCTACGCCGCCGCCGCCCGCGCCGCCCTCAACGCGGCTGCCGAACCGCTCATCGCCGACGACGCGTTCACCGCCATCGTCAACGCACTCGGGCGCGCGGAGAAGGCCGGCTTCACCCCCGAAAGGATCCTGGCCGCCGCCCACCAAGAGGGCACCCTCGCCGGGGTGGATGTGCCCGGCGCTGTCCTGGCATGGCGCATCGACCGGCGCCTGCGTACCGCCCGCGCCGCCGAAGCCCACGCCGAAGCCGACCCGCACCCGAACGCCCGCCTGCTGCGCACCCTGGGCGACGACCAGCTGCAGCGCATCACAGCCCTCGCCCAGCAGCACCGCGCCCGGGCCTTGGACGAGTTGCACGCCGCCGACGCCGAGACCGCCGCGGCCCCCCGGGCGGTCACCGCCGGCGGCCGCCGCCACCCGGCGTGGCCGCAGCGCCCGTACGGCACGTTCACCGCTGGCCAGCTCGCGGAGCGCCTGCGCGCGACGCGCCGAGCCCGCCTGAGGGCCGAGGACGAAGGCGACCACCGGGCGGAACTCGCTGCCGTCGAGGACCTGGTGCGCCTGCGCGCCGAGCAGGCGCTGCGCCGCGCGATGCCGTGGCGTGACCGGTCCCGGGAGGACTACCAGCGCGCCCGGCCCGGCTCCCCGGCCACCGCGCCCGACCCCGCCGCCGCAGCGCAGCAGGACGCCGAACGGGCCCGGACCCGCACCGCAGCTGCCCGCGAGGGCTGGCAGCGGGCCGAGGCCGTCATCGCCCGCACGGCTGCGGAGCGGCACCTGCGCCGGCTGCTGCCCGACCGTCCGCCCACCGGCGGCGACGCCGCGGATCTGCCTGACTGGCTCACTCCCACCGCCGCCCTCACCGACCCGCACACCCCCGAGAACTGGCGGCGCCACCTCACCGAGCGCCGCGACGTCCTCGAGCGCCACCTCGCCGCCCGCGGCGCCCAGCTCGCCGCCGACATCCCCGCCTGGGCCGCGCCGCTCGGCCCCCTCCCACCACCGCAGGGCGGCCGCGCCCTGCGCGCACGGTGGGAACGCACCGCGGCGCTCACCGACGCCTGGCGCACCCTCCACCAGGTCCCCGCCCACCTACCGGCACTGGGCCCGAAGCCCGAAGCCGAGCAGCACGCCGCCGCCTGGAGCGCCCTCGACGCCCGTATCCGCGCCCTGCACCACCGCGCCCGCACCGCCCACCAGCCCCACCCCGGGCCGGCGCCCGAACAGCTCACCCGCCAGGCCCTCGAGCAACTCGCCCACCTGCGACTGCTGCGCGGCCGCCACGCCCCCGACCCGGCGGTGCGGCCCGATCCGGCGGCCAGCGCCGCCCCCGCCGCCCCCGCCGTGGCCGGGTCGGCCGACCGCCGGCCCGCCGCGCCCATCCTGCTGCCCCGTGCCGAACGCCTCGGCCAGGACGCCCTGGCCGCGACCCTCGCCGGCCAGGAAGCGCCCGAGGAGTGGATCGAGCAGATCCCCGCCCCCGACGAGGACGACACCGGCCAGCAGCACCTCTACCGGCGCCTGGTCGCAGCCGTCGCCGACTGGCGGCTGCGCCAGAACGTCACCGGCACCGACCCGCTCGGCCCGCCCCCTGACAGTGACCGCGGCGCCGAGTGGCAGCACCTGTCCAAGGCCCTCGACCTCTACCGCACCGCCCGCATCACCGACCGCCTGCACCTGCTGCGCGTGCGCCGCGAAGCCGACCGCGAACGCCTTGAGGCCGCAGCCCAGCAAGCCGCGCAAGCCGGCGCCGGGACCCCGCCCGGCCCACCGCCGCGCCGGGCGCCCGCCTCCAAGCCCTCCCGCCCGCGCCGCCCCGGCGGCCGTCGCCGCCGGTGAGATCCGCCCGTCGGACGGTGCCTGATCCCGCCAGGTGGGAGGGACAGGCCACCGCTCCCGCCCACCGGGACCGAGGCGCCCCTGCGGTTGTCCCCGCCCGCGCCGCCCGCGCACGCTCGCCCTGCGACCCCATCCGGTTCCCGCCACCAGAAAGAGAGCCAGGCCGTTGACCGCGCCCCCGCCGCCGTCCGAGCCCGTGCAGTACGCGCTCACCAGCGTCTACACCGACCCCTTTCTCGGCGGTACGGACGGACCCTCGCTGCTCACCGCCGACCCGACCGCCGCCGCGCACTTCTTCCTCGACACCGACCGCCTCGGACACCTGGAGGTCATGGCCCACGCCACCGACCACGACGCCACGCTGGTGCCGATCAGGGCGGGCGACATCGTGCACCGGGCGCTCGCAGAACTGCCCGCCGGCGACGCGCGCCGCGACACGCTGCGCACGGCGCAGGCTGACTGGCTCGAGGACCGCCTGTGGGACCGCGCGGACGAGCCGTTCGGCGCCGCGCCAGGCGGACCGGACTGGATCCGCGCCGGGAGTGCCTGGGGCGCGGCGTTCACCGCGCTGCCCGGTGCCGACGTGCTCGCCGAACTCGCCTCGCACTACCCGGGCGTGCAGGTGCCGCAGGTGCCGCTGGTGATGGCGGCCTTGCGTACCGCCCGTGCCATCCGGCAGGCCGCCGGCCCCGTCGTCGAGGAGGACCGGCAGCTGCTCGTCGCGAACTGGCGGATGCTGAACTCCTCCTGGCCGGCGCGCGAGGAACCGGCCGTTCTCGCCGCGGCCCACTGGTACCTGGAGCGCCTGGCCGACCTCGACCCCCTCACGGCGCAGCCTGCCGCCGACCTCACCGACACCCAGCGCGCCCGCTGGCGCGAGGACGCCGTCGACCTGCAACGCGACCTCCTCGTCCTGGACCCGCACCTGCACCCGGCCCGCATCGAGGCGGTCACCGCCCACGTGCGCACCGAACCCGCCGACCGCACGCCGGACAAGGCCGCCCGTGCCGAGGAGACGGACCACCGGCGCCTCGACACCGCCCTTGCCGTGACCCTGCGCCACCTGCCGCCGCTGGACGAAGAGGTGCGCGAGAGAATGCGGAGCGCCGCTGCCGGAGTCCTCCAGCCGCCTCAGCCGCTCCCGCTGCCCGGCCAGCCGGCATCCGACGCCGACGCCGCTCTCGACTGGCGCCGCCAGGTGCCCTCCGCGCAGCGGGCGGCCGCGGACACCGACGCCGTCCTCACCCAGGCCTACACCCACGTCGCCCGGGCCCGCCGGGAGGCCGGCGAAGGCCGCCGGTCCCTGGCCGACCAGAGCAGCACCGCTCCCGCACACACACTGGCCGCCGAGACGACCGGGCGTCACGCGGTCATGGGGCGCCTGCTCGCCCTCGCCGACGCGGAGCGCGCCGCCACCGCCCACGAGCCACACCTGCACGACGTGGCGGGCGCCGCAGCCCAAACGGCCCGCGCCGCCGCCCAGGCCCTGGGCCTAAGCCCGATGGAGGCTCACTACGCCGAGCAGGCCGCCTACACGGCGACCTTCGACGCCGGCCGTGCCCTCCTGGACGAGGTCCTCACCGAGCAGCGCGCCGCGGTGCGGGCCACCATCGCCGCGCACTACCCCCGACCAGACCACCGTCTGACCGACCAGCTCGCCGCCGGCATCGACAACAAGGCCGCCGCCCGCGCGCAGAACGCCGTCGCCGTCCTCGGCCGTGAACTGGACAATCTCCTCGCCCAGGACCGCGACCCGGCGACACGCCTGCGGCCCACCGCCGAGCAGATCAAAGAGGCACGCTCGCGCTCGGACGCCGCCGGCCGACGGCTCAACGACATCGTCAACAAGGACAGACCCGCCACAAGGGCGGCACTGAGAGCCCTGCGCGAGGTGATGGACCTGCCCGCCGCGCCCCCGCCGGGCGACGGTGCGGACCGCCTGACCCGCCACCTTCACCGGCTCACCGAACGTCTCACCGGCGCCCTCCCGGCCGCCGCCACCACCGGACCGGCCGCCGCCACCACAACACCAAGGCCGCGCCCGGCCCGGCACCAGCCCCGTCCCACCACCGTGAAGCGAGGAATGCGATGACCCGCCGCGAAGACCCCCAGGCCCCGCGGCGTGACTGGCTGGACCGCGCCCTGTGCCGCGAACGCGACCCGGAGCTGTTCTTCCCCGTCGGCAACCAAGGCCCGGCCCTCCTGCAGATCGACGAGGCCAAGGCGGTGTGCCGGCCGTGCCCGGTACGCCCCCAGTGCCTGCTGTGGGCGCTGGAGACCAACCAGGAGAGCGGCGTGTGGGGAGGCGTCAGCGAGGACGAACTGCTCGCCATCCGCACCCGCGCCGCCCGGGCCCGTCACAGGACCAAGGAGGCCAGCGACGCCAAGGACGCCAAGGAGACCGGCCGGGACGGACAGCGCCGGCGCTCGCCCACCGCCGCCCGCTTCCCTGCCCTTGCGTGAAGGTGCCCGCCGCACGGCGCCCGCCACCCCGGCCTCCTGCGGACATCGGCCGGCCCCTATCCCGTGGGCGCTCCGCCCCCGCGCCGGGAGCACACCACCGTCCACGGCGCGGTACCCCTGAGCCGGGGCGGTCAGAGCATCCCCTCTGCGGGGTGATACATCTGGACACCGGGCAACGCCTTTGCCCGCCAAGCCGATTGCAGAGCTCCTCACCCCGGGCCGCTCTGCCGCGACCATCGGAGAGCGCCGTGTCCCGCGACCCCTACCAGCACCTGTACGAGGACGGCGAGATCTTCGCGGTGGACCTCGTGCGCCGGGCCGCCGACCCGACGGCCACCACCGACCCCGCGCACGCACTTCGCGACCTGGCGCACCGCCACCCGGCCCTGACCGAGTACGACGCCGCGATCGCCCTCACCGGAGCCCTCGCCCGCCTGTCCTGTACGACGCTGCGCGCGGCCTACATGCGCCATCACCCGCTCGCCGCCCGGCTGCTGGACGACCAGCCGACTCCGAGCACCGCCCAGGCCCGCGATATCACCGAGGTCCTCGACCGGATGGACGCCGACCTGCTCAGCGCCGACCGCACCCCGCTCGGACACTGCTTCATCGAACTCATCCGCCTCGCCCTAGCCGAGCTGCTGCCCGGCGGCCGGCCCCTGCACGAGAGCGCTGCCGAGCCCCTCGACTGCGCCCTCTCCAGCGTGCCCGGCCCCGCCGACGCACTGCTGCCGCTCGTCCTGCGCGCCGCACAACTCACCCTCGCCTGCCTGCACCACCTGCTCGACCTTGACAGCGACACCACTCACGCCACCGGCCAGGACAGCGTGGTGGAGCAGGTCCTGGACGGCTTCGAGCTCTACAAGATCACGCAGCAGGCAGCCGGTGCCGGCGCGTCGTAGCAGCCCCCCGCCACGTTCGCCTCAGAGCCGTCGTCGGTGAGGATGTGAGCAGCGGGTCACCGTCGTCCGATTCGACCGGTGTGCCATTCCATCCGCTACTCCACACGTTGCAATCGAGGCCGGCGGACAGTTGGGCAGGGCCGGCCAGTGCGTGTCCTCCTCACATCACGCCGTGGATCGCTTTCGTGGTCGAATCCGTGGAGGAACATCCGGCCGGGGCCGCAATGATCCCGGACCGGGCAGCGGAGCCGTCCTGCATGAACGGCCAGGTCCACGCCCCCATGCCAGACGGATACGAACGAGTTTGCTGGGGCAAGGGCAAGGCGGGAGTCGGGCAGGTTGGCGCCCCGCGCCCGGCGCGGGGCGGAACTCCGGTGGAGCGCCGGGGCCACCAGGTCATGACGGGACATGGCGCACCGGCAGCAACCCGCCGCGGGCGCTCCCGTCGGTCAGCCCCGCCCTCCTGTGATCGCCCCCGAGTTCACCATCAGGAACCGAACGCTGGGTAAAGGGTCCTCAAAGTCACCCAGCCCGTTTCAAGCCGGCCCACGCGTGAACGGCGCCCGCCACCGAGGCGGTGTAAGTGCACCCACTGACCCCGGTTGCACCTTTCCGCTCATTTCCGAACGGCCGATGGCAGACCCGAAATCGCGGGGTAGCGTGATCGCCAGCAGCATCCGTCAGGGGGAAGGATGTCATGGCGCCCAGCCGTCACATGCCCGCGCACCACGCCACCAGAGCACCGGGGACAGACAGATCCCGCGGGGCCCCAGGAGCCGTGCGCGCGCCCACCCGACCGCACCGCCCGCCCCGGCGCCGTCCCCGGCCGCGCAAGAGCGCGGCCCCCGCAGCCACCCACCAAGACCACGTGCAGGCAGGCCACGGAGCCCCGCACCAGGCGGCGGGCCACCCGGCCCGCCCGGGGCGCCGAGCTCCTCATGACCGCCCGTCATGACCACCCGCCGCCGGCACGGCCGCGGCACCCACCCGCCGCCGGCACCGCGCTGACACCCGTTCCTTCATGGCGCGGACGCCCGGCACCGCGCGACCGGGCCACCCGGCGAACCCGCCGCACGACGTGAGCGCCCTCCCCCCCGCGGCCGCCAACCCGCCACCATCAGCCCCGGCCCCCGCCACCCGCCGGCCCTCACCCACCCGGCTCCCACCGGCCCGCCCCCGGGCCAGACCGAAGGACCCACGTTGAGCGCATACGTCAGCCGCCCCGCCCTCGTCCTGGGCGAACACGTCGTCGACGCCGCCCAGATCCGCGACGACATCCTCACCTGGAACCCGAACCACCCCAAGCTCGAAGTCGCCCGCAAGGCCCTCACCAACCTCCCCGGCACCCGCCGCTACCTGCGCCCCTACGAAGAGATAACCGCCGAGCGCACCACCGCCCAACGCAAGGACGACGTCTTCGACACCATCCTCCAAGCCGCCCAACACGCCGCCCGGGCCGCCATCGACCACGCCGGCGTCACCCCTGACGACATCGACTGCATCATCACCACCAGCTCCAGCGGCGACCGCATGCCCGGACTCGACGTCCACCTGCAGAACACCCTCCCGCTACGCCCCGGCATCCGGCGCCGCCCCATGACCCAGCTCGCCTGCGCGGGCGGCAGCCAGGCACTGATCATCGCGGAGGAGCACCTGGCCCGGTACCCGGAGCACAAGATCCTCGTGGTCGCGGGGGAGTTCCTCTCCTCCCTCTACCAGCAGTCGCTGCTGTCGATCGAGGACCTCATCTACAAGGCACTGTGGGGCGACCTGGTGGCCGCCACCGTCGTCTGCGCCCGCCCGCTCGGGCCGGGGGCGTCGCTGCGCATCGACCACACCCTCGAGTACGTCATCCCTCACACCACCGACCGCTACCGCAAGGAGACCGACGAGCGCGGCGACCGCTTCTCCTCCACCCGGGCCTCCCTGCGCTCGGTCACCGACCTGGCCCCGGTCCTGATGGATTGGCTCGACAAGAACACCGACGGCCCCCTCGACTTCGGCATCCTGCATCCGGGCGGCCCGGCGATCCTGGCCAAGCTCGCCACCGCGCTGGACGTCGACGAGCAGTTCACCCGGCACTCGCGCGACGTCCTCGCGGAGGAGGGCAACCTCGGCGGCCCGACCATCTTCTCGGTCCTGGAGCGCACCTACCGCACCCCTCCCACCGACGGCGCTTGCGGCCTCGTCTTCGGCCTCGGCCCGGGAGTCGCGATGGGCGCGCTCCTGGTGACCTGGACCGAACCGCTAGCCTGACCCCCTCCGCCGGCGGGCCGCCCGGAAGCAGACCCCGGGCGGCCCGCCCGGGCGGCGCGGGGCACCAGGAGGAGCCTCTCGGCCGCCGTGCCCGCTACGTTGGACGGATGGCGCAGGGCATCCCGCAGAGCATGCAGACGACAGAGGACTCCTGGACGGTGCAGGCCCGCTCCGACGGCCGATGGCGAGCGGTGAGCGGGATGTACCGCGAACGCGGCGAGGCACTCGAACGGCTGGAGTGGTACCGCGTCCACGCCCCCAGGTCGGTGTCCTATCGGCTCGCGCGCGTGACCACGACGGTGACCACCACCGTCGAGACGGTGTAGACGAGCGCGTCGACAGAGCCCTGATCGTGGCACCGTCGCCGTGCTCCTCGCGCGTCAGTTCCTCGTGAATGCCCACCTTGCCGGGCGCCACGCTGTCCCGTCAGGCCATTGCCGTCCGGGAACCACAGCGTCGTGTGCGTCGGGGGAAGAGCTCACGTGAGCGTCGTCCGGAGGGCGCGCCGGGGCGCCAGGAGGAGCCGGGCGGACCGGGCCGGCGAAGGAGGACCGGGGAGGCGGGGGAGAGCGGCTCGAACCCCACCCGCCCGTAGAGGCGGGCCAGGCGCTCGTCGGCGGCCACCGCCACCAGAGCGATGCCGTTGTCGTCGGCCCAGGTGAGGACGGAGCGCACCAGATCGCGGGTTGCCTGCCCGTCACGCCCGCCGGCCAACGATCCCACCTCCGCCCACGGCCCGCGCAGGGTCCGAACCTCACGGCGCAGCCGCGCACCTGCCCGGGTTGTCCGCACCAGGGAGGCGAGCTGCCACAGCAGCAGAGCCGCGACCACGAGCAGCACCCCGTGCATCGCCCACCGGCCGCCGTCCGCTCCGGCGACGGCGCCGCCGACGAAGGCCCCTGCCAGGGCGGTCGGGGTGAGCACCGCCGTGAACGCGGCCACCGCGGCGGGCAGGAGCAGCACGCTCTGCCGTGCGGTTCGCGTCCAGGGCTGGGGCCGGCGCAGGACGAGGGTCGCCGCACCGCAGCACAGCACCCGGCCCGAGCACCGCTGGATGCCGCTTTCGATCAGCCAGAACGGGGCGAACAGTCGACGCAGCCACCGGGGGCGGGCGGCGGCGGGGGCGAAGGCCTGCGCGAGGACACCGGCGATCCGCGGCAGGCTGCGCCACGGCGCGAGCATGCCGGGCGGCGGGCCTACCTGCGCGGCGGTGTCCTGTCCGGGCGGCGCCGCCACGGCGGGGGCCGTCACCGCACCCCTGCGTCGGTGCGGGCTGTGGACCAGGTGGCCTGGGTGAGGCGGGCGGCCTGGGCAGAGGCCTGCTGCAGGTGTCCGCGGGTGGTGCCGATGACCATGCCGGGGGCGGCGGTGGGGTCGCCGACGGCGGTGTTGATCGCCGACGTCGCGCAGCGCACGTGGTGCACGATGCTCGCCTCCACCAGCCGGCGCCCCTCGCCTTGGGCGATGCCGGGCCGGCCGTTCTGGTACATCTCCCAGACCTGCTCGGGAGCGAGCGATCCGGGCCCGGCGGTGCCGCGCCGGTGAGCGTCCCACACCATCAGTGCCGGGTCGACGGTGCCGCGGCTGTGGACCGCGTCCTGGAGGGTGGTGAACAGCTGGGCCCGGCCCGGCTGGGTGAAGTCCTCGGCGCGCAGCCAGCGGCCCACCTGCTGCAGCTGACCTGGGTCGCGCAGCAGGGAGCCGAGGACAGCGTCCTCGGTGGAGGCCGTCGCCGGGCGCGGGGAGGGCTGCGGGGCCATCGCCGCGCCGACGGCGCCGGGCCGCCCCATGGCCTGCTCCCACCGGTCCTCCAACTGCTGGAGGGTGGCGAGCATGGAGTTGATCTCCATCTCGGCGCCAGGCGCGCCCGGCACCCGCAGGGTGCTCTCGATGCGCCAGGAGCCCTCGGCGACCTGCTGCTGGATGCTGGTCTGCAGGACCCGCTGGCCGAGCTGCGCTGCGTGCTCGGGGTGGGGGACCTGCTGGGTGGTGGTGAGGGCGTGGATCTGCTGGGCGACGGCGGGCCAGGCGGTGGCGGGCACCGACCAGCGTTCGCCGGCGGCCTTGTGCTGCAGCTGCTCGTCGAGCATCCGGGCGAGCACCTGCTGCCGCTCGGCGGGGGAGGAGCGGACGGTGACCGCCGGGTGGGCGTACAGCTTCTCCTCGACCAGGGCCTTGTACATCTGCCCGAGCCACGGGTCCTGGAAGTCCGCGGCCCCCAGCCAGCCGGCCAGCCGCGCGCCTTCCTCCGGGCGGGCCAGGACGGCGGCCAGCACCGCCCGTTCCGCGAACTCGCCCTGCGCTCCGACGGTTCGCCCCAGGCTCGCCTGGGCCACCACCCGGCCGTACTGGGCGGCGTTGGCGGCGTTCGGCACGCCCGCTGGCAGGCCCGTGACGTAGGCGGCGACCTGCTGCCAGTCGCCGCCGCTCACCTGCCACCCGTCGGCGCCGGCCCGCGCGTGCAGGTCCTCCATCACCAGGCGGCCGAGCACCTGGGCGCGCTGCGCGGGCGCGGCAGCGAGAACCGTCGGATGGGCGTAGAGATGGTGGTCCACCAGCACGCGGTAGATCTCCCGGCGCCACGGGTCCGCGAAGTCCTCGGCCCGCAGCCAGTTGCGCACCTCCAGCGCCCTGCAGGGATCCTGCAGGACCGAACCCAGCAGGGCCTCCTCGCTGTACGCCTCCGGGCCGCTCACTCCCGCTCCTGCAGGCCCGGGCCCTGCTGCGTGAAGACGGCCTGCTGGGACAAGGCCCAGCGGCGGGCCTGTTCGTCCAGAGCCGCACCGGCCGCCTCCTCCAGCGGCTCCCACCACCCCTCGCCCGCGCGCCACCACCGCTGAACGAAGCGCACCAGCGCCCCGGGGAAGTCACCCAGCAGCACGGCATCGCCGGCATCCACGTGCCAGCGCATCGCCTCGATGCTGACCGGCCCGGAGCGCAGCCGCTCCGCGCGGGCGGTGGCGAAGTCCGCCAAGGACGACAACTGCCCGTCGCTCAAGGCCATGACACCCCTCCCTTCCCCGTTGTCGAATCCTGGCACCCGCAAGCCCGCAGAAGGGCTGCGCGAGGGCGGGGCCTGCCCGGCCATGAAACGCCCGTACCGGGGACACGGGGCAGCGATCAGCGCGACCGATCCCGCCTGGAGGAAACCGCGACCACCTACTTCCCGCAGGACGGGATCCTCTGCCCGGCCGGCTGCGCCGAGGCCTCGCCGCGGGGCACTGTGAGGGGGACCCGTCCCACCCGGACCGGCCCCCCGGGACGGCGAGCACCCCCCCGCTCGCCGTCCCGGCTCACCTGCCCACCGAACCAGGAGAGGCCCGCGTTGGAGCGCGACGAGGTTAGCGACGAGGAGTGGGAGCAGGCGATGGGCCGCAGGGTCGAGGACGTCTTCGGGCCCGACGACGACGGCCACGAGCGCCGGGCGAGCTGACCCACCACCGCCCCTCGTGGGGCGGTCGCACGGAGTGGATCTTCGTGCGCCAGAATCGCGGCATGGCGATGGCGCGGCACTGGTACTCCTCGGCTCCCGTTGTGGAGGGTCTCCCGCTCTTGGGCGAGCCCGGGTTCTGGGCCGCACACCTGGTAGACCTGTGCGAGGGTGTGCCGCCGGAGGTCTTCGGTGTGGACGCCGGTGATGCCGGCGCCATGGTGGAGCGCCTGCATGACAAGTGGGCCTGGCCGATGTTCACGGTGCCGCTGACGGGCGGGTTCTCGATCGTCGTGCATTACAACAGCGGCGAGGAGTACACGGTCATGGACTACTTTCTGGTCCATCCGGGCAGCTCCGATACGGTCCTGGCGAGCACGGATCAGGACCGTACCGGTCCGGGCCTGTGCTGGCCGGAGCTCTCCGCGATCCTCCCCGCCCCGGACGGAGCGGTCGGGGTGACCGATCGGCATGTCCGTCTGCTGCTTCTTCTGCCGGTGCTGGGTGACTGCGCGGCCCCCGCCGAGGCCGTGGCCGCCGTCGCCGAGGCGCTGATCGCCCATGGCGCCCCTGACGGATGCGAGCCCTTGGCCCGGCGCCTGCTCGGAGGCCACCCGATGTGGGGCGCGCAGTCGTGGTCGTTCGACGCGGACGAGCGGAGTTGGATCTGCGACGGCGAACACAGCCTGCGGCGGACCCCTCTCGGCGATCACCTGCCCCAGCACCGGCGCGCCGCGCTGGAGGCCTGTCTCAACGCGGCGGAACCGGACTCCTGAGCCGTCAGGCGGCAACCGCGACCGGTGGGGCCGGGAAGGCCGTCTGCTCGTAGACGGTTGCACTGGCAAGCGGCGCAGTCTCTTCAGCGCTTGAGGAGTGGCCACGATCGGGGCCTCGCGGAATGGTCGGCACCGTCTGCAGCGTGGCCGCGAGATCACGATGTCGGAGGCCTGTGCCAGCGTGCTCCCGTGACGACCACTCCTGATCAGCGTCCCGATGAGCCGACGCTCGACTTCCTGCGTTCAGCGTTCGCTCGTGAGTGGCGCGAACCGGCCTTGGGCCACGACGAGGTTGCGGCTTGGGAAACCGAGAACCGGGTGACGCTGCCGGAGCCCTATCGGACCTTCATCGCGGAGATCAGCAACGGCAGCAGCTTCGGCCCCCCGAGGACGGTGGCCTCCAACCGCTGGGGTGGCTGTCAGCAGGCTGGCCCGACATGGGCTCTCGCCACCCGGGAGAGCCGTTCCCTCTGGATGAGGCGTGGCTATGGGAGGACGACGAGACGGTCGACGCCGTTGATTCACGCATCGACGCCGTCTTCACTCATGGGTCGGTCGTCCTCGGAACCGAGGACGGGCCGTCGTTCTTGCTGTTGGTGACGGCAGGGTCCCGTCGCGGTGAGATCTGGATGGTCTCCGAGGTCGGAGCTGCCCCGGCGCCGGCCACCGACGCCAGAGACTTCAACGGCTGGGTGCGGCACTGGAAGTCGGGCAACGACTGTCTCGCCGGAGGTTGACCGCTCGCTCAAGACGGCCTGAGGGCGTTGCGGCGCCCCGCGCGTTCGCCATGAGGTTCGGGACGCCGAGGGGGAGCCGTGATGCCACCGGGCGCAGGGCCTGAAGCGGGTGCGGGGGCCGCGGGGACCCGTGGTCACGGCCGCATCCCGCGCCGGGGCCGGGTGCGGACCGGTGGCTGTCAGGCGGCCCGGGCCCCGCGGACCAGCCTGTACATGGACTGCTTCTCGTCGGTGCTCATCTTCAGCACGTCGGCGACCCGGTCCAGCAGCAGCGTGGAGGGCCGCTGAACGTTGCCTCGCTCGAGGTTGCCGTAGTGACGGCTCGACACCCCGACCATTCCGGCGACCCTCTCCTGCGACACCTCGATGCGCCCCCGGCAGGACGTCAGCAGCCCGCGCAGGTCGGTCGGGGCGGTGGCAGGCAGGTCGTTCACAGACATGGTCGCAAGCCTCCTCGTGGCGCTCGCCCGCGCCACCGTCTGTCCGAAGCATGCCCCGGGCTGCGGCGGCGGTCAGTGTCGTACTGCCGGGCGGATCACCTTGAACATATTCAAACTTTGTCGGGCCACCTACTGCACGAGCGCACCATCGCGGCGGCCGGAACCTCAGCGGGCGCACCATTCGCGCCTGGCGGATGCCCCGGCGTACGCCGCCCGCCGCCTGCTCAAACGTTCCTGCCGTGCAGCAGCTGGTCGACCTGCGCGAGCTCCTCCGAGGACATCCGTCCCAGCCGCATGCACAGCCGGCGCACCTGGGCGCTTTGCAGGGCGTTGGCCAGTGCCAGGTGCTCCTCAGGCCCCCAGACGGAGCCCGGGAAGAAGAAGCCGGGGGAGACCTGGAAGTGGTCGGCCAGTGCCTTCAGGACCTTCATGCTCGGGTTGACGGTCCGGCCGGTGCGCAGCCGGTAGAGGGTGTTCTCGTCGATGAGCGAAGCGCCGGCCCTGGCGGCTATCGCGGTGGCGACCGAGGCGTCGGAGGGCAGCCGCGCGCCGACCGGGGTCACGGCACGTCGCAGGGTCTCGATCCTCTCCGCGAGGCTCTGCCCGGGCTTGCCGTCGGCGTGGGTCACAGCTGCTCTGCCTCCAAGTCAGGTCCCGGCATGACCCCAGCGGGCAGCAGTTCTGCTACTACCTTGTCACTTTTGGTCACGGCCGAGCGGGATTCTTCCTATGATCACCACTCGCGTTCTCTGAATCTGTGCAGACTTCGGAGGCAGCCGGCCTCCGGCAGCCCTGTCGCACCCCAGGGCACGCAGTGGATGGGGCCCGAAAACCACGGGTTCCACTCTCCGGGGAGGCCAGGCCAGTGTCCACGCTCAAATTCGCCATCAGTGTGCCCGATGTGGGACTCCGATTTGTAGAGGATCCGCCCGCCGTCCAGATGGAGCGGCCGTCGGCAGGCGTGTTCGTCCTGGCCCCCGCCCACCTCCCCGAGCGCGACAAGACACGCCACCAGATCGTCATCGTCCAGCCCGACGACCCGCGCCTGACCGACTGCCGCCACCTCACCGATCTCATGTCCCTCCTCGTCGCCGGGCAGGCCACAGGACTGGCCGTCGCCCTTCGGGACGGCACCGAGGCGGCCGACGAAGTGCGCCGGGAGGCCCACCGCCACGGGGTTCCGCTGCTCACCATCGGCCCGGAACCAGCCAAGTGGATGTGCCTGCACCGCGCGCTCACCGACGACCACCACAGCAGGATGCAGCGCACCGCCGACCTGCACTCCCAGCTCATCGAGCAGCTACGCCACCTGGGCCGTGCCGAGGGCACTCAGCGCATCGTCTCCTGGCTGGCGTCCGTCAGCGACGCCGAGGTCACACTGACGACAGCCCGCGGCACCAAGGTGGCCGCCGCCCCCGAGAACGCCGCGAGAGCGACAGCCCCGGCAAGGGAGCAAATCGCGGAGCTGGCCGCCGCCGGCAAGGGCAGATCCGCCGCACTTGACCTCCCCGACGGCCGCCAGATGCGCCTTTTCACCGTCGGCTCCACCAGCCCCGCCCCGGTCCTCGCGGTCACCTGCCACTCCTTCTGCGTGGAGGTCAGCGCCGCCCTCGCACGGGTCCTGGACCTGCTGGCCGCACGCCTCGCCCTCGAGGAGGCCGAGCGCAGGCAGTCCCGCCTGCAGAGCGGCGAACACGTCGTACGTGAAGCGGTCTTCAGTCTGCTGATGGCCGGTCAGGTCAACGCCGCCAAGAGCGCCGCCGTCGGCCTGGACCCTGGCACCCTGGACGCCGGCATCGCTCGGACCTTCATCCTCAAGGTCCCCCCGCCACAACGGCCCCCGATCGTCCAGCAGTGCCACGACGAAATCGGCACCAAGGCCGTCATCACCGCCTGCCCGACCCATCCCGACCGCATCGTCATCCTCGTCCCCAGCACGATCGGCGACATCGAGGCCAGAACACTCAGCACACTCGTCACCCACACCCGCACAGCACCGCACCGATTCCTCGGCGGCAGCGCCCTGCACACCCTTGACGAAACCCCCACCGCCTACCAGGACGCCGCCCGCGCCCTGACCGTCGCCGAACGCCTACCCGGCAGAGTCCACTGCTACGTCACTGAAGTCCAACTCGCCTACGTTCTCGACCAACAGCACGCCAGCACCTGGGCCACACACCTGCTGCACCCCCTTCTCGAGCTGCCCGAAAGCCGCCGCGAACCCCTCCTCGCCACGCTGCGCCTGGGTCTGGTCTTCCCGCCGGCCGCCACCGCCAGGATGCTCGGCACCCACCGCAACACCGCCGCCCGCCGCATGACAGAAGCCGCCGCCCTCCTGGGAGTCGACCTCCAGGACGTCTGGCAACGGGCCCTGGTCGGCCTGGCCCTGCAGGTGCGGGCCGAAACCGCGCACCTTCGGCCGGATGCGGATGCCCCGGTGCTTGCCGACATCCTTGACACCCCAGAAGTGCGACGGTGGGCGCACGAGTTCCTCGGCCGCCTGGACACCGACCGCCGACCGCTACGCGAAACCCTGACCGCTTGGATGCGGGCCAAGACCCGCATCGAGGACACCGCCCAGCTGTTGGGCCTGAACCCCGCCACGGTGAGGATCCACCTGCGCAGCGCCGAGGAACTGCTCCAGCGCCGCCTGCTGACCAACACGGCCTGCACCACGCCAGAGGGCTACGTCGTCCCGGGCGCCCACGACCTGGTCCTGGCGTTCTTCGTGGTGGAGGGCACCACGCCGGCACGCAAGGAGATCCTTTCCGGCAGCCGGTGACCCCAGGGGAGGCCTGGGAAAGGCGACCCTTCGCTGGCCCTTCCGCAGCGCCCGCCGACTACGAGACGCGCGGCGCACCGGCCCGCCCGGACCGGGCCCCCGCCTCGCACGGGAGCGGCACGTCGCTGCCCAAGCGCCTGCTGGCCGGGGCGTCAGCGCCACCGGCACGTGACGTCCGTGATCGGCGGCAGCAGCACCGGGGTTGCCGTGTCGGGGCCCGACAGGGATGCGAGGGCATCCCCGACAGCGGGGTACAGGTGCAGGCCCACCGCCCGGACGACGTCTACCCGCGCCACGCGGGTCGGATCCTCCCCGCGGGACTCCAGGGCCCCGGCGTCGAAACGCACGCCCGCCACCGCGCGACGCGGCCTCGGACGGGCCCAGCTCGCCGCCCGTGCCCCAGACCAGGGGCCCCGCTCCAACACCCCCGGGCCTGTACCGTCCTGAGCCCGGCCAGAAAGGCCCCGGGACAGCAGCCGGCCCCTGCAGTGGGAATACCGGGGCCGCCTCGGCCGGCTGCTGCTCAGCCGGCCGCTCCCGGGCCGGGTGTCATCGACAGCCGGCCGACGGCGAGGCTGTCCCTGCCGCCGTCCGCCGGCTCACACCGACGGGTGTCGCGGCACCGGCCGCCCACCACCCCCTTCGCCGATCGTGCACGGCACGACAGGGCCTGCCCGCCCCGCTGTCAGCGGGGCGACCCCGGAGCGGTCTCTCAGTCCGCCGCCGCCACGTACAGGCCCCGGCCGCTGCGCTGCGCCTTGCCGATCTTGGCGAGGCGCTCCAGCATGGTGCGCACCGCGTTCACGCTGGCGTCCTCGTCGTCCAGGCCGAGCAGCCCGCTCACCTCGCGGGCGCGCAACGGGCCGGAGGCCCCCGCAAGGACGGCAAGCACGCTCGTGGCGTCGGTCAGTTTGCGACGGCGGCCCGAAGGCGCCGCAGGCACGGAGGCTACGGGGCCCTCCTCGGCCGGTGCGGGCTGGTCGGCCGCCACCGCCGTCTTCTTCGCGGCCGTCTTCTCGGCCGTCGCCGTCTTCGTGGCCGGTGCAGGCTTCTCGGCCGTGGCCTTCTTCGCGGTGGCCTTCCCGGCAGCCCGTGCGGTGCCCTTGTTCTCGGCCGTGGCCGGCTCGGCAGCGCTTGGCACAGCGGCCGCCGCATCCGTCGCCTCGCCGGCCGCAGCGCTCTTCTTCGCCGTGGCCTTCCTGGCAGTGGTCTTCGTGGCGGGGGCCTGCATCGCCGCCCCCGCGCTCCCTGGCGTGCTCCTCGCCGTCTTCTTCGCCGCGCGCTTGCGTACCGTCTTCGCCGCGGCAGGCTCCGGCTCGGGCCTGGATGCCGGCTCCTCGTCGACCGGCCCGCCGGCCGCACCCACAGACGGTTCGGCCACCTCCGGTGCGGAATCCGACGCGGGCCCCGCGCCTGTCACCTCCGCCACCACCTCCCGCGTGCCCGGCGTCGCTGCTGCGCCCTGCCTGTTCGTCGGTCCGCCGTCCAGGACTGTGCCGGACAGCGTTTGGAGGCCCTGCAGCACACCGACCATCGCGTCCTCCTGGGCTATGACGGCGGCGAGTTCGTCCTCCAGTTGCCGGCGCCGCTCCCGCACGCCGGGCAGCTTGTCCTCCAGCAGGGCGATCGTCGATCCCACACCGCTGTCTGTACCGAACGTTGCTCCGCTTGCCACAAGCACTCCTGTTGCATCGTCAACCCGGTTTCCTGACACCAAATCTACGAGCGGAATCCCCGGAAGCCGCCAGGAACGGCACAACTCGTTCCGTTTCAGGTGCGCAGGGCCGGCGAACACCACCCGGCCGGCACCACAGTGTGAGCCCAGGTGCGGGCCGTGCCGCCGCGATATTCTTCCCGCGGCGCCCGCCGCAACGAGACGCACATCTCCCGGCGGGCGCCGCCGAGCTCCCGGGCCGCCAGCCGGCCCGTCTCCAGCGTTGCAGCGCCGCGCTCGCTGTCGTCGCAGGCCGGGCGCCACAGGGCCGCCGCGGTGAGTGATCATGCGTGGGTGGGTCAGACTGCGGGCATGACCACCACCAGCCCGCCCCTCCGGGCCGCCCGCCTTCTCCGAGACCAGCCGCCAGGAACCGGTGCCGCCCGCCGACCGAAACGGCCCGCCACCGAGCGGCGCGGTGTTCCTGGCCCCGCCCGCCGACCAGCTCCAGGTCCCTCCGGCGACTACGCGGTGCCCACCGGCCAGCATCCGGCCCTTCGCCCCGCAGGCCACGGACACCCGATCATGTGGCCTGAGGATCGCGGACCAAGCCCGTGCGATACCGCAGCAGACCGCGCCTGGACGCTCGGCATCAACATCTGGGACGGGGTCAACACCGACCGCGGCTCCGACTACGACGCCGACTCCCACGTCTGTTGCGCCGCCTGAACTGCAGGGCCCTGCACGGGCCGGGCCTGCGGTCGGGAGGCCCGCCAGGCGGTGGTGCAGCCGGCCCTGCCTGGTCAGGGCTGAACGAACCAGATCGACTCGCCGTCCGGGGGTGGGGCCTGGCGGTGGACCCGCTTCGCGACGTGCATCTCGGTGTAGGCGGTGACCTTGCCCGAAGGATCCAGGGGTCGCACGGTTTGACGAGGAAGTCGACAGCCCCGCGTGCGTAGCCGCGGAAGGAGTGCTCGGTGCTGGTGCCGATGGCGGTGAGGAAGATGATCGGGATGTTGCGGGTGTGGGCGCGGCGCTTGATGTGCGCCGCGGTCTGGTAGCCGTCCATGTCGGGCATCTGCACGTCGAGGGTGATGACGGCGATGTCATCGTGTTGCAGCAGGGCCTTCAGCGCCTCGTCGCCGGAGGTGACCGACAGGAGCTGGCAGTCGGCTGCGGCGAGGACGGTTCTCCAACGCCAGGAGGTTGGCCGGCTGGTCGTCGACGAGCAGTACCGCGCCGCACCTCCGCCGCCAACCGGTCCCGCTCGCCCCGCAGACTCTCGCGGTCGTCGATGCGCAGCGTCACCTCGTCGGCCCTGGCCCGGTCCCGGGCCCAGTCGGCCTCCAACTGGTTGATCCGGATTTCCAGGTATGTCCTAGCTGTCCTAGCCCGAGAAGGCTAAACCGGCGCCGGGCAAGAAGGACAAGGTGAGTGCCGAAGTGACGCCCGACCCGACCGGGGATTTGAAGGCGGCTCTCAAGGGCCTCCAGGGCGCCTACGTCGCGCTCGTCCCGGCCACCTACTCCGCAGCGGTCCAGCAGGCCACGGATACCAGCTGATCAACCTCTGGCGCCGACCATTAGCGTGCGATGCGGCCACCTCACGGCACGCTCCCATGGAACGGCGCTCGGCCCTCCAGCCGGGCGCCGCTCGCGCGCCAGGCGCCCGCCCTGCTTGTCCGGCCGAGCGTTGGCCCGTAATCCCGGTGATCCAGATCCGTAGACCTGTGATCGGAATTGGGTGTCCTCCAAGCTCTGATGAGGCCTTGCGACGGACACCGCGGAGCGCGACGCACTGGTGCGCATCGCCGGATCCTGCGCGAGGACACCGAGGTCATCTACGAGACCGCCCCGTAGGGGCCCGCTGCGGCCAAGGGACCACCAGCTGCCGACGACAGCTCGTAGGTCCAGTCCGGCTTCGCATCGTCAGCGGTCGGCCGGTGCCGCTCGGCCCGTCCTGGTCTTTCCCCGCGTCGCGCTGAGGTCCAGCATCTCGAAGCCTCGTTTCCGAACGGGGTTTCGCATTCTGCTGGCTGCCCGGAGTGCGGGGGCGCTGTGGTGAGCGCGCGTCGGCCGGCTGTACCACCGGCGGTAACACGCCATCTCTCGGTGGTGGTGCCCGCCCGCCGACAGACGGGGGTTTCGCAGGTGGTGCCGCCGGCCGGCCCGTGCGGCTCGGCCGGCGCCGGGCGTGCCCGTCGTCCGGCGGTGAACGGCCGGGGGTGACAGCCGGTGAACGGCGGGACCGGGCCTCAGGGGTGCGCCGACGGCGCACCGCCCCCACGCCCGGCCGGCCGGTCCGCCCGGCGGCCCGCCGAGGAGTCCGGCTCGCGGGCCCGGCGCCGCGAGGAGTCACCCAAGCCGCTCTACCCGCTCGACACCCTCTCCGGAGCGCCGCTGGGCATCTACCGACCCTGGGACCACCGATTGCGCAAGGGCCTGCAGATGACGTGCCGCCCGGCGTCCCGTCATCTGCGGGGTCTCCGGCGCGCGAGGAGGGCCGTCCGTGGGTCGGCGGAGCCACGGACCTGACGACCGCGGACGGCGGGCCGGCGCGGTCGGCCGTGCGGTGACCTGCCTGCGGTCCCGCGCCTTCGGGCGCATCGGCCTCACATTCCGGTGGGCTGTCCTGTCGTCACAGGTGGAGGCCAGGAGCGAGCGAGGGGGGCGGCGGATCATGAGCACCGGAGCCGAGGCCGGCGACGAGCGGACCGGAGCGGGACTCGGCGCGATCATGAACGAGCGGCGCCGGCTGATCAACTTCGCCCGCTACCGGGCCCACCCGTCCGCACCTACTCGCAGCGGACCCGCGTCGACGGTGACGCGACCCGCGGTACTCAGAAGGGACTGACATCCATGTCGGAACGGTTGCAGCGTAATCAGCTGGTGATCGACGAGTTCCGGTCCGCCGGCGGAGTGGTCGGCGGTGACTTCGAGGGGGTGCCCCTGCTCCTGCTGACCACCGTCGGCGCCCGCAGCGGGCAGCCGCGCACGATGCCCGTGACCTATCTGCGGGAGGGGGAGCGCCTGGTGGTCTTCGCCGCCAACGGGGGCAGGGGGAGCCACCCCGGCTGGTACCACAACCTGCTCGCCGACCCCGTCGCCGGCATCGAGGTGGGCACCGAGACGTACGAGGTGACGGCGACCGAGGTCGAGGGCGTGGAGCGGGAGCGGCTCTGGGCCCGGCAGTTGGAGCACACGCCCTACTTCGCCGGATTTCAGGAGCGGGCCGGGTGGCGCATACCCGTCGTCGCACTGACGCGCAGAGCGCGGCTCTGACCCGGGCCTGCTCGTCCGGCCACCGGCGTCCCTCTCCGGCGTCCCGGCTCGGGTGTCCCGTGCGGACGGCCCGGGCCGGGGCCTCGGCCCGGCCGGCGACCTGCCAGACTGGGGATCATGACCCCCGATCGTCGCAGCCTCGGGCTGCCTGCCTTCTCCGAGCCCGCCGCCGACCTTCCCGTGCTCGCCCGGTCCGGCGGGAGCGGGCCCCCGACGGTCGAGCAGGGCGCCGACTTCCGCCAGCCGCCCGGCGAGACCGTGACCGAGCCGGTCCCGGTCCGGCGCCCTCTCGCCGCCGAGGGCCTGACCTTCTCCCACCCCGACCGGCCGATCTGACCGGTGCTGGCTGCGCCCCACGGCTCCGGCCTACGAGTGCCCCCGGCGCCCGTTCATCGGATCTGATCTGCACGTTGCCCCCGGCGCGGCGGCGGCCTTCCTACGGTGTCGCCGGGTCGTCCGGCGGGTCGCTGACGCGGTATCCGACGCCGGGGGTGGTGGTGATCACCGGGGGATCGCCCAACTTGCGGCGGAGGCGGCCGACGGTGACGGCCACCGTGTTGGTGAACGGGTCGGCGTGCTCGTCCCAGACCCGGTCGAGCAGGGCCTCGGCGGAGAGGTGCCCCGGGGAGGCCCGCAGCAGGGCTTCGAGGACGCCGAACTCCTTCACCGAGAGGTCGAGCTGCCGGCCGTCGCGGCTCGCGGTGCGTCGCAGCGGGTCCAGCACCAGCCCGGCGGCCCGCAGGATGCGGGGCTGCGCGGTGGGCCGCCGGCGGGCCAGGGCGCGGATCCGCAGCACGAGTTCCGGGAAGTGGAAGGGCTTGGCGAGGTAGTCGTCCGCGCCCAGGCCGAGCCCGCTGACCCGGTCGCCCGGGCCGTCCGCGGCCGTCAGCATCAGCACCATCGCGGTGTCCTCCCGGTCGGTGATCATGCGGCAGAGGGTGTCGCCGTGGATGCCTGGCAGGTCCCGGTCGAGCAGGACGACGTCGTACGGGGCGAGGTCGAGTTTGGCGGCGGCCTCCAGGCCGTCGTGCGCGATGTCCACAGCCATGCCTTGGTCACGGAGCCCCTCGGCGACGACCTCGGCGAGCGCCCGGGCGTCCTCGACCACCAGCACCCTCACGACGCACCGCCGCCCGTGCGGCCTTCGAGCGGCGCGACGGCCGGGGCCTCACCGTGCCCGTCCGCGCTGCCCCCGTCCGCGTCGTGCCTGTCCGTATCGTGCCCGTCCGTACCGCTCCGGGCCGGGCCGGCCGTGGGCAGCCGGACGGTCGCCCGGAGTCCGCCCTCCGCGCGGGCGTGCAGGTCGAGGCTGCCGCCGTGGGCGGCGGCGACGGCCGCGACGATCGAGAGGCCCAGACCCGAGCCGCCGTCCGTACCGGTCCGTGCCGCGCCGAGCCGGCGGAACGGCCGCGTCAGTCCGGCGACCTGCTCAGGGTCGAGCACGGCCCCGCCGCTCTCGACGGTCAGCCGGACGCTCGCGCCGTCCTCGGCGGTGGCGACGCGCAGCCAACCGCTGTCTTCGTTGTGGCGGATCGCGTTGTCGACCAGGTTCTCGACCATCCGGGTCAGCAGGGCGGGACTGCCCAGGACGGTCCCCTCCCGACCGACGGGCCCGGGCCCGGAGGTGTCGCCCCCGCCGGCGGGCCCGGCGTCGAGCAGGGTGAGGTGTCCCGCGCCGAGATCCGCGGCCCGGGCGGCCAGGACCTCCGCTGCGACGGCCCGCAGCGAGAGGCGTACGGTGTCCGGCAGGGCCCGGTGCTCGGCCCGGGCGAGTACCAGGAAGCTCTCCAACAGCTCGTCCACCCGGTCGAGTTCGGTGCGTACCCGGCGGGCGAGGGTGAGCGTTCCGGCGGCCACCGGCGCCGGTTTGGCGACGGCCACGTCCAGCGCGGCGCGGATGGTGGCCAGCGGGGTCCGGAGCTCGTGGGAGGCGTCGGCCACGAAGCGGCGCTGGGCGGCGAACGAACCCTCCAGGCGTTCGAGCAGCCCGTCGATGGTGTCCGAGAGGTCCTTCACCTCGTCGGCCGGGCCGCCGGCGGCGAGCCGCTCGTGCAGGTTGTCCGCCGTGATGCGGCGGGTGGCGGCGGTCATCGTGCGCAGCGGCCGCAGCACCCGGCCCGCGACGTACCAGCCGAGGGCGACCGAGAGGACGGCCATCACCGCGAGGGCGACGGCCGACCCGAGCAGCAACTGGTCCGCCCGGCTCTCCTGCAGCCGGGACACCTCCTGCTGGAGCTGCTCGATCCTGGCCAGGGCGGGCTCGGAGGCAGCGGAGAGGTCCGGGGCGGTGCCCGGTACCACCTCGCTGACCCGGGTCGACCGGGCGGTGAGCAGGCCCGCGAGCGCCAGCAGGGCGGTGCCGGAGAGCAGGAACAGGCCGACGTACAGGGCGGTGAAGCGCCACCGCACGGTGCCGCGTCGAGAGAACATGCAGGCAGGGTATGCGGCCGGGCCTAACAGCGGCGTGACAGCGGCCGTTCCGCCGTTGTCACGCCGCCCGGCCCATGCTCCTGGACATGACTGACGACGACGCCAGGGCGACCATCGAGGTCGACGGCCTGCGCAAACGCTTCGGGGCCGTCCAGGCCCTGGACGGGATGACCTTCACCGTGCGGCCGGGGCGGGTGACCGGGTTCGTGGGCCCGAACGGGGCCGGCAAGTCCACCACCATGCGGGTGGTGCTGGGCCTGGACGCCCCCGACGCCGGCCGGTCCCTGGTCGGCGGGCGCCCCTACCGGAGCCTGCGGGATCCGCTGCGCCACATCGGCGCACTGCTGGACGCGGGTGCCCTGCAGCCCGGCAGGACGGGCCGCAACCACCTGCTGTGGCTGGCGCATTCGCAGGGCCTGGGCGCCCGCCGGGTGGACGAGGTGCTCGCCCTCGCCGGCCTCGCCACCGCCGCCCGGCGCCGCGCCGGCGGCTACTCGCTGGGCATGCGCCAGCGCCTGGGGATCGCCGCGGCGCTGCTCGGTGACCCGCCGGTGCTGATGCTGGACGAGCCGTTCAACGGCCTCGACCCGGAAGGCATCGTCTGGATGCGCGGGTTGCTCGGATCATTCGCCCGTGAGGGCCGCGCCGTGCTCGTCTCCAGCCACCTGATGGCCGAACTGGAAGGCACCGCCGACCACTTGGTGGTGGTCGGCCGGGGCCGGGTGGTTGCCGACACCGGCGTGCCCGACCTGCTGGCGGCCGCGGCCGGCGGCCGGACCACCGTCCGGACCACCGCGCCGGCGCGGGCGGCCGCGGCGCTGGAGCGGGCGGGCGGCAGCACCGCGCCGGCCGGGCCCGGCACGCTCACCGTGACCGGCCTGACCGGGGAGCGGATCACCGCCCTGCTGGGCGCCCGAGCGGTGCCCTTCTCCGAGGTGACGGCCCGCCGCGTCACCCTGGAGGACGCCTTCCTGGAGCTCACCCGGGACGCGACCGAGTACCGGGCCGAGGACGCGGAGGCCCACCGGTGACGGATCAAGTGGCGAGAGGGGACCGGGCCCGCCCCCGGCGCCGGCGGACGGCCCGATTCCGGCGGCAGGTGCGCGCCGAGTGGACCAAGTTCCGTACGGTGCGCGGCTGGGTGATCGGTCCGGCCGTGGCCGCGCTGGCCACCGTCCTGGTCGGGCTGCTCGGCACGGCGGCCCCCGATGGCGCCGCCGACGCGGGGTTCCCGCGCGGCCCCGGCGGCCAGGCCGTCAACGACGCCTTCTACTTCGTGCACCGCACCCTGGACGGCGACGGCGCGATCACCGTCCCGGTCGGCCCGCTGACCGGCCGGACCGAACCCGGGCCCGGAGCCCAGGCCGTCCCGGGCGTCCAGCCGTGGGCCAAGGCCGGCGTCATCGTCAAGGCCGGCCCCGAACGCGGGTCCGGATACGCGGCCGTGATGCTCACCGGCGGCCACGGCATCCGGATGCAGGACGACTACACCCACGACACCCCGGGCCCGGCCCTCACCGGCGACACCCACCGGCTGCGCCTGGTCCGCGCCGGCGACGACATCACCGGGTACGCCTCCGGCGACGGCGTGCACTGGACCACGCTCGGCGCCGCCCACCTGCCCGGCCTGCCGCGGACCCTCCGGGCGGGGCTCTTCGTGGCCTCCCCGCAGGCCGCCACCGACACCGGCGCCGGGACGGGCTACGCCCCCGCCGTCGCCACCGCCGAGTTCGGCCCCGCCGAGTTGGTGGGCCGCTGGCAGGACACCGGCTGGCAGGGCGAACAGGCCGGCGGCGACGCCGGCACGTCCGGCAGCTACAGCGACACCCTGCGCGGCGGGTTCACCGAATCCGCGGGCCGGATCACCGTCACCGGGGCCGGGGACATCGCCCCCGTGGTCGGCGGGCCGCCCATGGGCCCGGCCCACACCGTGGAGAACTTCCTGGTCGGATCATTCGCGGGCCTGCTCGTCCTGGTCGCCCTCGGCGCCGGGTCAGTCACCGTCGAGTACCGGCGCGGGCTGATCCGGACCACGCTGGCGGCCCACCCGGGCCGCGGCCGGGTGCTCGCCGCGAAGGCGGCCGTCCTCGGCGCCACCGCCGCGGCGGCGGGCCTGGCGGGCGCGGCGCTCGCCGTCCCGCTCGGCCGCCTGCGCTCGGAGGCCGCGCACTTCCGGGCCCTCCCGGTCCCCGCGGCCACCGAACTGCGCGCGGTGGCCGGCACCGCACTGCTCTTCGCCCTCGTCACCCTGCTCGCCCTCGCCGCCGGCGTGGTGCTGCGCCGTGGCGCGACGGCGGTCACCGCCGTCGTCGCGGCCGTCGTGCTGCCGTACCTGTTCGCGACCTCCGGCGTGCTGCCCGCCGGGCCCGCGCAGTGGCTGCTGCGCCTCACCCCGGCGGCCGGCTTCGCGATCCAGCAGACCGTGCCCCGGTACCCGCAGGTGGACGGCGCCTACACACCCGAGTTCGGCTACTTCCCGCTCCCGCCGTGGGCCGGGCTCGCCGTCCTCGCCGGGTACACCCTGGCGGCGGGCGCCCTCGCCCTCGTCCTGCTGCGCAGGAGGGACGTGTGAACGGGCCCCTCTCCCGCGCGGCGGAGCCGCGGCCCTCCACCCGCGCGGTGGTGCCGCCGTCCGCCACCCGGGCTCCACGACCGGCCCTCGGCCGGGCCCTGCACGCCGAGTGGACGAAGCTGCGCACCGCCGGTGGCACCTGGCCGGCCCTCCTCGTACTGGTCGTGGCGAGCGTCGGGCTGAGTGCGGCGGCCGCCGCTGGCGTGTCCTGCCCGGATGCCGGCTGCGGGGAGGACGCCACCCGGCTCGCCCTGACCGGCGTCACCCTCGGGCAGGCGGTGGTGGTGCTGCTCGCGGCGGCGGCGGTCGGCGGCGAGTACGGCACCGGCATGATCCGCACCACCCTGGCGGCGCTGCCCGACCGGGGCACCGCCTACGCCGCCAAGGCGGCCGCGCTCGCCGGGGCTGTGCTGCTCGCGGCGACCGCCGCCGTCCTCGGCTCCCTGCTCGCCGGACGGCTGATCCTCCCCGGGAGCGGCTTCACCCCGGCGCACGGCTACCCGCCGCTGTCCCTCGCCGACGGGCCGACGCTGCGCGCGGCCGTCGGATCGGTGCTCTACCTGGCCCTGGTCGCCCTGCTCACGCTGGGCGTGGCGACGGCCGTCCGGGAACCGGCCGCCGCCGCGGGGGTCGTCCTCGGCCTCCTCCACCTGTTCCCGCTCCTCATCCGGGTGGTCGCCGACCCCGACTGGCAGCGTCACCTCCAGCAGCTCGCGCCGATGACCGCCGGCCTCGCGGTCCAGGCCACCACGGGCCTCGACCGGTTGCCGGTGGCCCCGTGGACCGGCCTCGCCGTGCTCGCCGGCTGGTCCGCCGGGGCGCTGCTGCTCGGCACCGCCCTGCTGCGGGGCCGGGACGCCTGACCGGCGGTCAGGCCGCCCCGTGCCGGCCCGGGACCGACGCGCGACGGGCTCGGGCGGCACACCGGCGGGGGTGGTCGGCCTACCCTCGGCCGCCCCCGCCCCCGGCCCCGCCCCCGCCCCCGCGCCCGCGCCCGCCCCCGCCCCCGCCCCTGCGCCCGCGCGGATTCGGCATCCGGGAGCGTGCCGAGCTGGGGTGGCCGCTGACGGAAGCTGAAGTCATGGAGAAGTTCATCGGTCGGTCGAGCTCCTCCATCGGCGAGCAGATCGCCACCCGCCTGGGGGCGAGTCGGGCTGCGGCCTGGCAGGAGAGGTTCGAGCAACTCCATCGCGAGGCCGTCGATGCCGAACTCACCCCGGTTGACGGCATTCGCGAAGCGCTCGACGCCATCGTGCTCCCCACCTGCGTGGCGTCCAGCGGCAGTCACGACAAGATGCGCCACACCCTGGGCCACACCGGGATCCACCAGTACTTCGAGGGCCGCATCTTCAGTGCCGTCGAGGTCGCTCACGGCAAGCCCGCCCCTGATCTCTTCCTCCACGCGGCTCGGCGGATGGGTGTCGCACCCGCAGCCTGCATCGTCGTCGAAGACAGCAAGTACGGGGTCCAGGCCGCCCGCGCGGCCGGCATGCGGTCGCTCGGCTATGCCGGCGGCCTGACCCCCGCTCAGTGGCTCGAAGGCCCGAACACCGTGGTGTTCGACGACATGCGCAAGCTGCCGAGGCTCCTCTCCGAAGCCTGACCGCCCGTCAGCCGACTCATGTGACGTCCATCGCTCACGGGTTTCCCGAGTGCAACACCCCCCGTCGAGACAGCCGCGAACGTGTTGTCGGTGCCCAGCTGATCAATAGCCACACGACCCTCTCCGCACACGGCCTCTGCGAACAGAAGCCGCACGCCGTACGCGATGGTGACGCAGTGGGAGCCGGGTCCGCACCGGCGGCGTCAACTCTGCGCGGCGGCGAGGCGGCAGGTCCACCGGCCGGACCTTGCCCGGGCTGTTCGCGGTCGTCGGTGAGCCGTACGCGGAGGACCTCCGCCAGGTGCGGCTCTGCCGTCAGTCCTCGCCCGCCGCCCGCCGGGCGAGGTTCTCGCGCAGGCCGGCCAGCCGGTCGATCTCGGCGTCGAGGGCGGCCAGCCTGCGGCCGACGATCCCGGAGGCGCCGGCGCCGGGACCGGCGGATCCGCATCGCGGCGGCGGGGTGCAGCCGGCGGCGTCGACCAGTGCGTACTCCCGCCAGCCGAGCAGGTGGGAGACGGTGTCGCCGATGTGCAGCGGGCTGCCGGACGGCGCGGCGACCACCTCGCCGACGGCGGGACCGATCAGCGCGTCCCCGGGGCGCAGCGTCGGCAGCGGCAGGCCTTCCCGTTCGCCGCCGATCAGGGTGAGCAGGCCGGGGAAGACCAGGAAGTACCGGTTCCTGACCAGTACCCGGCCCGGTCCGGGGGTGGGAAGCGGAGTCCGGACGAGGGCGAAGTGCTCCGGCCGGGGGAGTCCCCCGGGGACGCCGGCGAGCCGGACCTCACGGGTGGTCGTGGGCAGGGGAGTGGTCATGGTCGGCCTCCTGGACGGTTCTGGGCGGCGGCCCGGCACGCGGTGGGCGGCGGGGTGCGGTGACGCTAGCCCTTGACCCGCGCGTCAGGGGCAAGCCCGTCCGGCCCGGCGCTCGGGTGCCCTGTCGTCGCATCAGCTGTCGGCAGGTTCAGGAGTCGTCGACAAACGGTCGCCGGTGGCCGACAAGAGGCCGGTGATCGCGGTGTAGGGCCTCGTCAGTTCGTTCTTTCTTAAAGGCATCCTAAATCTGAGAGCGCTCTCTGCTTCATGTCTTGACCGGCGCCTGACACAGCCATCAGGGTGAGCGGTACTTCCCGCGTTCGTAGCCGAGCGCGCCCGACCAGGAGGTCCCCCCACCATGCTCACCCGCCGAAAGCTGCTGGCCGCGTCCGCGGGCGCGGCACTCTCCGTGCCCCTGCTCACCCGGCTGCTGGACTCCACCGCCGGCGCCGCGACCGCGCCGACCCTTCCGCTGGACCTGGTCAACACGACCGGCAGCGCCACGGTCTACGCCTACGTGCTGGGCCGCGACCCGTCGGCCGGGGGCAACTGGGCCTTCGTCCAGTCGGACGGGCGGACGCTCTACCACCCGCCGTCCCCGTCCGCCGACCAGACGCCGCTGGGTGTCGACTGCGCGATCGCGCTCAACGCGTCCGGCGGGGCGGCCCGCGGGGTCACCCTGCCGCACCTGGACAGCGGCCGGATCTACTTCTCGGTCGGCGCCAAACTGACCTTCCTGATGAACCGCGGCGGCGGGCTCGCCCTGCCGTCGGTCAGCAACCCCTCGGACCCGAACATCGCCGTCCGGCACGACTTCTGCGAGTTCACGTACAACAACGACCAGCTCTACGCCAACATCACCTTCGTCGACATGGTCGGCCTGCCGATCTCGTTCCGGCTGGACACCTCCGGTGCCACCCAGACCGTGCGCGGCCTGCCCTCCGACGGCCTGAGCCGGGTGGCCGCCGCGCTGCGCGCCCAGTCGGCCGCGGACGGCTCCGACTGGAGCAAGCTGATCGTCCCCGGCGGTGGCTCGGACCTGCGGGTGCTCAGCCCCAACCTGGCCATCCGCGGCAACAGCGCGCTCTTCAAGGGCTACTTCGACGACTACGTCAACCAGGTCTGGGACAAGTACCGCAGCACCGACCTGCGGATCGACACCCAGTTCACCTGGGGCACCGTCACCGGACGCGTCTCCGGCGACCAGTTGACCTTCCCCGGTGTCGGCAGCTTCGGCAAGCCGTCCACCCTGGCGATCTTCTCCTGCAGCGACGCGCCCTTCACCACCGGCAACGACGAGATGGGCAACCTCAGCGCCCGGCTGGCCGCCGCCCTCAACCGCACCACGCTGCTGGACAACGCGTTCCAGCCCACGGGCGAGAACCCCGCCGCCTTCTACACCCGGGCGCGCACCAACCACTACGCCCGGATCCTGCACTCGACCACCCCGGACGGCCTCGGGTACGCCTTCCCGTACGACGACGTGCACCCGGCCGCGGTGGACTTCGAGGGCAAGGTGCAGTCGGGCGCACCCACCCGGTTCACCATCACCGTCGGCGGCTCGGCGGGCGGCCCCGGCCCCTCCCCGTCGCCCACGCCCACCGCCACCGCGACCGGCGGGACGGGGGCCTTCGGCACCATCCAGGCCGAGACCTTCAGCGCCCAGTCGGGCGCCACGGTGGAGACCTGCTCGGACACGGGCGGCGGCCAGGACGTCGGCTGGCTGGCCAACGGCGACTGGCTGAAGTACTCCGGGGTGCAGTTCGGCACCACCGGGGCCACCCGCTTCTCGGCCCGGGTCGCCTCGGGGGCGGGCGCCGGGATCAGCGGGCTCGTGCAGGTCCGCCTGGGCAGCCCGACGGCCACGCCGGTCGGCGGTTTCGCGCTGGCCTCGACGGGCGGCTGGCAGACCTGGCGGACCGTCCCGGCCGACATCAGTCGGGTCACCGGTACGCAGGACGTCTACCTCACCTTCGACAGCGGCCAGCCCGCCGACTTCGTGAACCTCAACTGGTTCAGCTTCGGCTGAGCCGACCGACCGGGCCGACGGGCCCGGGTACGTCCCCCGGCCGGGCCCCGGACCCGGTCGGGGGACGCCGCCCGGCGGGGGCGCCGTCCCCCGGCCGGGACCTCCGGGCCCGCCGCCGCGTCCGCCGCCGCGTCCACCGCCGGGCCTGCCGCCGGGCCGGGAGCGGCGGCCGCCGGAAACACAGTGGAACCGGAGGGCCGACCCTGCCTATGGTCGGCGGATGAGCACTCGCACCTTCCGCATCACCGTCCGCGGCGTCTTCGACGGGCTCGACGCCGACCAGCGGGCCGAGCTCCTCGCCCGCGCCGCCGAGCACGACGTCCTGCAGGCCGCCTTCACGCCCGAGGGGCATCTCAGCTACGACATCGCCGCCCGGCCGGCCTTCACCTTCCGCTTCAGCGACACGGGGGAGGCGGAGGAGGACATCCTGACGGCGACCGAACGCGCCGAGAACGCGGCCCGGGCCTGGCTCTCCGAGCGCGGCTACGGCTGGAAGAGCCTCAGGTCCCAGGCGGAGGACCTCTCCCAGGCACCCCTCGGCAAGCGCCGGCGTCGTGAGGCCGCCCAGCAGGCCGGCTGACCCGGGGCCCGGGCCGGGCGTCCGGTGACGTCCCGTGCCGCCCGGCGCCCGGTTCCCCCGCCTGCCGGCCCTCTCCCGCCTGCCGGCCTCCTCCCGCCCGCCGGTCCCCGTGCTCGCTCGGTTCCCCGTCCACCGGCCCGGGCCCTGACGGCCTGAAGCCCCGCGCACCTCCCGCCGCGCTCCGACCTCCGCGCGCTCGAACGGCGCCGCGCATCCGGACCGCCTCGCACCCGAACGGCCCTGTGCCCCGAACGGCCCTCCACCCCGAGCGGACCCGCACCCGAACGGTCCAGCCGCAGTGCGGTGGCTGCGTACGGTCACCAGCATGGAGGCCGTGGCGTGCGTCTCCGCGCGCGGCTTGCTACGAGGAGGTGCCCGATGAGCGCTGGGGACGTACCAGCGGACGACGCAGGCAGGCCGGCCAAGGCGAAGACGGCGGGCGCGGTCCGCGCCGCGGCCGGGGTTCAGAAGATCTCCTGGTTGACGCTGGCGATGATGACGACGAGTTCGGTCGCGAGCCTGCGCGCCGCGCCCACCATGGCCGTGTACGGACTCGCCTGCGTCTTCCTCTACCTGGTGCCGGCGATCGTGTTCCTGCTGCCGACCGCGCTGGTGTCGGCGGAGCTGGCCTCCGGCTGGAGCGGCGGGGTCTACAACTGGGTGGCGCAGGGGCTGTCCAAGCCACTGGCCTTCCTCGCGGTCTGGTGCCAGTTCGCCATGACGATCTTCTACTACCCCAGCCTGCTCGCCTTCGTGGCCAGCACCATCTCCTACGTGATCAATCCGGCGCTGGCCAGCAACGGCGTCTACACCGCGATCGTGATCGTGGTCCTGTACTGGACCGGCGTCTGGGTGTCCTCCCGCGGGACCAACGCCGTCGCGGGGCTGGCCTCCGGCGGGCTCATCATCGGAACGCTGATCCCCGGCGCGCTGCTGGTCCTGCTGGGGTTCGTCTTCCTCGGCCAGGGCAACGCCTCCGCCGCGCCGATGAACGCCTCGCACATCCTCCCCGAATGGACCGGCATCGCCAGCCTGGTGCTGATCGTGAACAACTTCCTGAGCTACTCCGGGATGGAGATGAACGCGGTCCACGTCAACAAGCTGCGCAACCCGGCCAAGGAGTTCCCGAAGTCGATGTTCCTGGCCATGGGCATGGTGCTGCTGATCTTCATCCTGCCCGCCCTGGCCATCAGCTGGGTGATCCCGGCCGACCAGCTCAGCCTCACCGCCGGTGTCATGCAGGCCTTCGACGCCTTCTTCCAGTACTTCCACATCGGCTGGCTGGTCCCGATCGTGGCGTTCGCGCTGTGCGCGGCCTCGCTCGGCGGGATGCTCACCTGGCTGGCCGGCCCGTCCAAGGGCCTGCTGCTGATCTCCCGCCAGGAGGGGTACCTGCCGCCCTTCCTGCAGCGGCTCAACAAGCACGGCATCCAGCAGAACATCCTGGTCACCCAGGGCCTGCTCACCACGGCCATCGCCCTGCTGTACGCGCTGATCCCGAACGTCTCCAGCGTGTACTGGATCTTCTCCGTGATCACCACGCAGGTGTACCTGATCATGTATCTGCTGATGTTCGTGGCCGCGATCCAGCTGCGCCGCAAGCAGCCGGACCACGCCCGCGGCTACCGGGCGCCGATGCTCACCGCGCTCTGCGTGGTCGGCTTCGTCGCCTCGGCGCTGGCCATGGTGATCGGCTTCATCCCGTCCTCGCAGTTCGGCGGCGGCAGCGGCTGGGCGTACGTCGGCATCGTGGGCGGCGGACTGCTGCTGCTCGGTGTGGTCATCCCGTTCGGCTTCCTGAAGGCCCGCAAGCCCGGTTGGCGACAGCCCGACGCGGACGCCGTTCCGGTGGACGGAGGCGTGGCATGAGCCCCACCCGGATGTGGTCCGAACACCGCTGGATCTACGTCGGCGCGATCGTGGTGCTGGTCGGCATGATGATCATCGGACTGTTCACGTACACCCAGCAGAAGAACACCAACGAGGCCTACCGGAAGGCGAACCAGCTGAACGATGCCCTCGTGGCCAAGGGCTTCGCCTCGCGCAACCCGAGCAACATCGCCGACACCCTGGGCACCGACGGCGGCGCGATCTGCGAGGACCCGAACTCCTCGTTGCGGCGGGGCCTGTGGCTCGTCCAGCTCGCCAACGGCGCGGGCGGCCCCGGCATGCGTCCGGTCATCGTGGACAAGCGGATCCTGGAGGCCGGCGCCGAGGTGATCAAGGTCTACTGCCCGGACGTGCTGGCCGCCTACCAGGAGAAGATCAACGACCTCAAGACCTCGGACACCGTCAACGACTGAGCGGGCCGGACGGGGGCCGGACCCGTCCAAGGTCCCGGCCCCCGCGGATCACCGGCCCGCCGGCGCTGCCTGCCCGGCCCGCCTGCCCTGCCGGCCCGCCGCCCCGGCACCACCCGCCGGGCGGCGGGTCAGACGGTTTCGAGCCGCCGGTCCAGGTGCCGTTCGAGAGCGGTGACCACCAGGCGGTGGTCCTCGGCCTGGGGGAGACCGGAGACGGCCACCGTGCCCACCACCCCGACGCCCTCCACGTGGATCGGGAAGGCGCCGCCGTGGGCGGCGTAGGTGTCGGCGTCGAGCCGGGAGTCCTGCTCGAAGCTCCGGCCCTTGGCCGCGAAGCGCAGGCCGACCAGGTACGAGGAGCAGCCGTAGCGGTCCACCGTGCGGGCCTTGCGCAGGATCCAGGCGTCGTTGTCGGCCGAGCTGCCCGGCAGCGCGTAGTGGAAGAGCTGCTGGCCGTTGCGCCGGATGTCGACCACCACCGGCGCCTCCTCGGCGCGCGCCAGGCCGACCAGCAGGGTGCCGAGCAGCCAGGCGTCGTCGTTGTCGAAGCGCGGCAGGCGCAGGCGGCGTTCCTCGTCCTCGATCCGCCGGATCAGGACGGTGGCCTCGTCGGGGGTCATCGGGAGGTCCTCTCGGTCAGGGTGACGGTACGGCCCTCGGCGGCCGAGCGGCGGGCGGCCTCCAGGACGGTCAGCGCCGCGACGGCGTCGCGCGGGTCGACCGGGGCGGGCGCGCCCTCGCGCAGGGAGCGGACCACGCCGGCGTAGAAGGCGGGGTAGTCGCCGGGGAGCGACGGGTGCCCGGCGGCGCCCTCCGTGGTGCCGAGCAGGCCGTACCCGGTCTCGGGGACCTCGCCCCAGCCGGGGCCCGGGCGCTGTCCGGCGCGCAGCGCGTCCTCCTGCGGGTCCATGCCGTCGACGGTGTACGCGGAGCGGTCGCCCAGGACGCGCAGGCGCGGTCCGAGCTGTCCGGCGAGGGCGCTCATCCACAGGTGGGAGCGGACCCCGCCGGCGTGGGTGAGCGCCACGAAGGCGTCGTCGTCCACGGCGGCGCCGGTGCGGCGGGCGTCCACCTCGGCGTACACCTGGACGGCGGGGCCGAAGAGGGTGAGCGCCTGGTCGATCAGGTGGCTGCCCAGGTCGTAGAGGATGCCGCCGGCGTCGGCCGGGTCGGCGGACTCGCGCCAGCCCTCCTTGAGCTCGGGCCGCCAGCGCTCGAAGCGGGACTCGTAGCGGTGCACGGTGCCGAGCGCGCCGTCGGCGACCAGCTGCCGGACGGTCCGGAAGTCGGCGTCCCAGCGGCGGTTCTGGAAGACGGTGAGCAGCAGGCCGCGGGCCTCGGCCAGCTCGACCAGGCCGGCTGCCTCGGCGGCGGTGGCGGCGAGCGGCTTGTCCACGACGACGGGGAGCCCGGCCTCCAGGGCGGCCCGGGCGAGCGGCACGTGGCTGCGGTTGGGGGAGGCGACGACCAGCAGGTCGAGGGTGCCCGGGTCGGCCAGCAGCTGCTCGGCGGTGTCCACGGCGCGGGCCTGCGGGTGCTCCCGGCGCAGCTGCTCGCGCCGCTCGGGGTCGGCCGTGACCACGGCGTCCAGGCGCAGGCCGGGCGTGCCGGCGATGAGCGGGGCGTGGAAGGCCGCACCGGCCAGGCCGTAGCCGACCAGTCCGACGCGGAGGGCGGGGTGCCCGGTACCGGGGGTGCTCTCGTTGGTCATGCGATCCAGTTAAACAACACTGTTTCCTAAGTGCAAGCCCGGACGCCCGGGCCCAGGCAGAATGAGCCCATGACGACGCCGCCCCCCGGCCAGGCCGGCACCAGCCGACCGGCCGGCACCAACCTGGCCGGACTGCGCGACCACAACGCCGCCCTCGTCCTCGGCCTGCTCCGGGGCGCCCCGCAGGGCGGCAGCCGCGTCGAACTCGCCACCCGGACCGGCCTCACCCCGCAGGCCATCGGGAAGATCACCGCCCGGCTGCTCGCCGAAGGCATGATCGTCGAAGCCGGCCAGGCCGCCTCCACCGGCGGCAAGCCCCGCACCATGCTCCGACTGCGCGCCGAGGCCGCCTGCGCCGTCGGCGTCCACCTGGAGCGCGACGAGCTCACCGTCCTGCTGGTCGACCTCGCGGGCCGCCACCACCACGTCAGCACCGAACCCGTCGAGCGCGGCCTCGGCCCCGCCGACGCCGTCCGCCTCGTCACCGCTCGGATCGACCGGGCCGCCGCCGACCTGCCGCCCGGGGCCCGGCTGCTCGGCGCCGGCGTCGGCTGCCGCGGACCGCTCGACCACGCCGCCGGCGTCCTGCACTGGTTCACGCCGCTCGGCGCCCGCGACGCGGCGGGCTGGGACCGCTACCCGTTGCGCGACGAACTCGCCGCCCGGCTGGACGGCCTGCCCGTCGTCGTCGACAAGGACACCAACACCGCCGCGCTGGCCGAGGCCCCGACCTCGCAGCGGCCCGGCGGCGGCCTCGCCTACGTCCACCTCGCCGGCGGTCTCGGCGCGGGCCTGCTCCTCGACGGGGCCCTCCACCGCGGCACCCGCACCAACGCCGGCGAGTTCGGCCACCAGACCGTCCAGATCGACGGACCGCCCTGCGACTGCGGCAACCACGGCTGCCTGGAGGTGCTCTGCCTCGCCGAGCTGCGCCGCGGCGACCACGCCGCCGCCGCCCGGCTGCTCGGCGTGGGCGTCGCCAACCTCGTCCGGCTGCTGGACATCGACCGGGTGGTGCTCGGCGGCCGGGCCGTCCTCGCCGCCCCCGACGTCTACCTCGCCGGCGTCGCCGCGCAGATCGAGGCCCGGATCCCGGACCCCGACTGGCAGCCCGTCCCGGTCTCCGTCAGCAGCGCGGGCCGGCTCGCGGTCGCCGTCGGCGCCGCCGAACTCGTCCTCGGCCCGCTGTTCGGCCGCCGGACCTGACGGCACCTGAGGGCGGCGCGCGGTCCGTGCGGGCGGAGGCGCTGGGGGCGGGGAGCAGGACGCGGCCGGGCCCGCGCCCGTGCCCGGGAGCCGCCGGACGGCCGGCGGCCCGGTCCCACCGCTCCACTCGGAGCGGTGGGACCGGGCCGGTCGGGACGGTCGGGTCGGGACGGTCGGGTCGGGACGGTCGGGTCGGGGCCGGCGGCCGGCGGTGCCCGGGGCGGCTCTCTCCCCGTCCGCCCTCCGCCGGACGCCGTCGGCGTGCGCCGGAGCAGGCTCAGAAGCCGTTCGGCAGGTACCGGGTGCAGTAGGCGTCGCTGGGCTGCACCGGGCCGCCGGTGTAGTAGGGGTCGCCGTACTGGAGCAGGTGCTCGCCCGTCATCCGCCCGACGATGCCGTCCTGCACCATGACGCCGGTGGTGTTGGCGCTGAACAGGTACTGGAACTCCTGCACCGCGGCCTTGGTCCTGGGCCCCCAGACGCCGTCCTCGGCGATCGCGGGGTACTGGCCGAAGGCGTAGTGGGAGATGGCGTAGTTGACGGAGTTCTGCACGCACCACACGGCGTGGGTGTTGTTGGGGTAGCCGTCCCCGATGTAGGGGGCGCTGTTGGCGGAGGCACTCGTGGTGGCCCCGGCGAGGGCCGCCGCGGCCAGGGCCGTGGCGCAGGCCCCCTTGGTGAGCCTGTTCCTGATCGTCATGCTGTTCCTCCGGTAGCTGTCTTCACGTGGTTCGGCCGGCTCCGCAGCGGCACCCGGGGGGCCGCTGCCCGAGTCCGGGCGGTGCTGCCTGCGGAATCACCGCCCGGTCAGCAGACGTAGTCCGAGCTGGTGTCCGTGATGTGGGCGTTCAGCTCGCGCCAGGTGTTCGGGCCGACGATGCCGTCCTTGTCGAGGTGGGCGCAGCCCTGGAACTTGACCACGGCGTTGTAGGTCAGCCCGCCGAACTTGCCGTCCACCACGAGGTGGGTGTCGCGCATGTCCGCGTTGAGCTGGCACTGGAGGGCCTTGACCGCGAGGCCGCTGTCGCCGTAGCTCAGCTGGGGCTCGCTGCTGGTGTACGTCCAGCTGCAGTACCCCGAGGAGGCGGCGGAGGCGGTCGGGGCGACGGCGAGCCCGGCGCCGCCGAGCAGGGCGGCGAGGGCGACCGCGGCGATCTTGTGACGCATGAGGGAATCCACTTCTGTCGGACGACTGCGGGGACGAGGCTGTCCCGCCCGGGGCGTGGCCGTGGCGTCGACCGGTCCGGGCGGGGCGGCGGACGGTCAGCAGGGGATGTAGCCGCCGTAGTTGCTCCAGTGGTCCAGCGCGGCCCAGGTCTTCGGGCCGACGATGCCGTCCTTGTCGAGGTGGGCGCAGCCCTGGAACTTGACCACGGCGTTGTAGGTCAGCCCGCCGAACTTGCCGTCCACCGACAGGCCGGTGTTCGCCATCGCGGAGTTCAGCTCGCACTGCAGGGCCTGGACCGGGGCCCCGCTGTCGCCGAAGCTCAGCTCGGGCTCCTGGGTGGACCAGTAGCCGCAGTTCATCGGGCTGGTCGCGGCGGACGCCGGGGCGGCGCTCGCGAAGGCCAGGGCGGTGAACAGGGCGGCGACGGCGCCGAGGGCGGCGGACTTCTTGCGCATCGGTGTGCTCTTCTTCGTTCGGGAGGTGCGGGTGTCGGGGCGTGGCGGCAGCGGGAGCCGGCCGCCGGGCGGGATCAGTCGGTGGTGTGGGAGATGAGCAGCTGCCAGGTGAGCGGGCCGGCGACGCCGTCGGCGGACAGGTTGTAGTCGGCCTGGATGCGGCGCAGCGCGGAGTCGGTGCGGGGGCCGAACTTGCCGTCGACGAAGTCGCCGTTGCCCCACTCGTAGTCGGTCAGGCCGAAGGCGCCCAGGTCCTCCTGGAGCTCCTTGACGCAGATGCCGGTCGAGCCCTGGCGGAGGTACACGTTCGGTATGGTCCAGACGCCGTTCGGCGAGGTGCGGGTGCCGACCGCGTTGAAGCAGGCGGAGCGGGAGGTGTCGGCCTGTGCGGGGGAGGCGACGACGAGGGTGCCGGTGAGGGTGACGAGGCCCAGGACGGCGAGCGAGCGGGCGGAACGGGTGACGCGTGACATGCGGAGAACTCCCTTTGTCGACAAGGTGATGGAAGGGTCGGTCGGCGGTGTCCCGGGCTCTCGATGTGCCGCCGGGACGCCGTCGGGCCGTCAGGGGGTGTCGGCGGCAGGGGCGATGCCCTGCGGCCTCGGAGACCGGTGCCCGTGGGCGGGCCCCGGGCTCAGCTGTAGTGGTAGTAGCCGATCAGCGACGAGTGGGCCGAGACCGGCTCGGAGGCCACGAACTTCCCGGTGGCGGGCGCGTTGATCATCGTCGGCACGCCGCCGGGCGCGCCGGTGTAGATGCCGACGTGCGCCGGGTCAGCGGTGCTCGCACCGAAGAACACCAGGTCGCCGGGGACGGCGGCGCCTTGCGCGACCGGGTGGAACCGGGGGTTGGCGATCTGGTTGTCGGTGATCTGGCCGATGTCGCCGACGCCGGCCTGCCAGTACACCCAGCGGGTCAGGCCGGAGCAGTCCAGGCCCACCGTGCGGTCGGCCGGGCAAGGTGTGACGACACCGGTGTAGCCGTCGCAGGTGCCGATCGAAGGACCGGTCGGGCCGTCGTGGCCGCCGCCCCAGACATAGGGCAGGTAGGCGTCGAGGGCGGCCTCGGCATAGCTGACCACCGCGGCGTAGCGGCCGGAACCCTGGTCGGCGGGGGCCGGCGGCACCGGCTCGCCGTAGAGCTTGGCCTTGGTCGCGGGGCCGACCAGGCCGTCCGGGCCCAGGCCGTTCGCGGACTGGAAGTTCTTGACGGCCGTGAGGGTGGCGGGGCCGAAGTCCCCGTCGACGGTCAGCGCGGCGCCGCGGCCGTTCAGCCGGCGCTGCAGTTCGGTGACGCAGCCGTCCCGTTCGCCCTGGCGGACCACCACGGCGCAGTGCGGCGAGGTGAGCCGGACGGCGGCGGTCGGCGTGGCGTACAGGGCGCTCTTGGTGGCGGCGCCGACCTGACCGTCGACGGTCAGGCCCACGGCGGACTGGAAGCCCTTGACCGCGACGGCCGTGGTCGGGCCGAAGTCCCCGTCGACCACGATGCTGGCGCCGTGGGTGTCCAGCAGGTTCTGCAGTTCGGTGACGCAGCCGTCCTGCTCGCCCTGGGCCATCAGGGCCGGGCAGGAGGCGGAGGTCAGCGGGACGGCGGCGGGCGCGGCCTGCGCGGCGCCGGTACCGCCCGCGAGCAGGCAGCAGGCCGCGGCGACGGCCGTGAGCAGCGCGCCCGGGCGGCGGGGCCGGCCCCGGCGGAGCCGGGCGAGCGGAAGGGTCACGGGCATGGGTCTTCTCCGGTCTGTCGGGAGCGGGGTGCGTCCGACCGGCGTGCGGCGGGCCGGCAGGGCTCGTGGAGCCGGGGGCGGAACCGGCGCGCGCCCCGGAAACGGCGGGGGCGCGCCGGCCTCCGTGCGCGGCGGGGGTCCGCGCACCCGGTGGTGCGTGCCGCACCGGTCTGGGTGGGCGGGGCCGGCCCGGTCGCGCCGGGGCCGCCCCCGGGCTCAGTCGCCCAGCCCGGAGTCGCTGGGGATGTAGGGGAAGCAGTCGCCCGAGGTGCCGCCGTGGGAGTCGCCGCGGTAGAGGAGGTTGTCCCCGGTGAAGGGCCCGACGATGCCGTCCGCTTTCACGCCCACGAAGCTCTGGAACCACTGCACCTGGGCCTTGGTCCGCGGGCCCCAGACGCTGTCCTCGGAGACGGTGGCACGGCCGTTCTGCCGGGCCACGACGTTGGCCAGGTGCTGCACGCACCAGACCGCCTTCGAACCGTTGGCGTAGCCGTCGCCGATGTAGCCCGCGCTCGACGAGGCGTGTGCCGCGCCCGTCGACAGTGCGGCGGCCAGTGCGGCCGCGCCGGCCACCGCCGAGGCCCGGCGCCGGAGGTTCCTACCCATGTCTCTTCTCCTGGTCCGATGGTTGATGGTGCGGGCGGTCCGGGCCCGGTGAACGGGCCGGACCGGGACGAGCGGGGAGCTCAGCACCCGTCCGGGTAGGCGTAGTCGGCCTGGGTGAAGCCCCGCAGCGGGCCACGGAAGCCGTAGGCGCCGCTGGTGGTGTTGCGGACGAAGTAGACGGTGCGCGCCTCACCGCTGAATCCGACGATCCCGTCGGAGGAAAGGAACAGCCGCCCGCCGGCCCTGCCGAAGGTCTGGCCGCCGACCGCGCCGTCGGACGTCACCCCGTGGTTCGACTGCCACTGCCGGGTCGCGCTGTCCGTCCCGTTCCCGAACTTGCAGTCCACGCCCGACTCGGAGAGGTAGCCGTCCGCGTAGAGGACCATCTGCCACAGGCCGGCGGCGCCGCTGTGGGAGTGCTGGGTGACGGACAGCACGCCTTCGTCGTTCCAGTCGTCGCCCACGGCGTCGAAGCCGTTGACGTATCCCTGGCCGACGGCCGCCTGGGCGCTCGGGCCGGTGGTCAGAACGCCGGTGACGGCGAGGGCGACGGCGAGAAGTGTCGTCGTGGCGCCGGTCCTGACGCCCTTCCTGCTGCTCATGGGTGCTTCTTCTCTCTGCGAGGTCTGTCGTTCCGGGTGAACACCCGGGGTACCGCGGTGCCGCTCCCGTCGAGGGGCGGGGCGGTCAGCAGTTGAGCTTCGCCTCGCCGGGGAGGTAGCTCCACGCGTCGAGCTGGCCCCAGGTCTTCGGGCCCACGATCCCGTCCCGCTGGAGGCCGTTGCAGCCCTGGAACTTGACGACGGCGTTGTAGGTCAGCCCGCCGAAGACGCCGTCCACGGTGAGGTGCGTGTTGGCCATGTCCTCGTTCAGCTGGCACTGCAGCGCCATCACCGCGGGGCCGCTGTCGCCGTAGCTCAGCTGGGGCTCGCTCGTGGTGTACCCCTTGCCGCAGTACTGGGAGGCGGTGGCGGCCGAGGCGGCGGGTGCGGTGCTGAGGCCGACGCCGGCGAGGAGGGCGGCGGCGCCCAGGACGGCGAGCTTCTTGCGCATCAGGGAGTTCTCTTTCGTTGGCGACGACGGGCGCACGCGGAGCAGCGGCGTCCGTCGTGCCGGTCGGTGGTGGTCGGTGGAGCCTCGGCCCGCGGGCGGACCTGTCGCGTCCGCGGTCAACCGGTCCGAGGCGGAGGGCAGTCGAGGGCAGGGCGGGCCCGGCCGCGGTGCGGGGAAGCTCGTCGGCAGCACGTCCCCGCCCGCTGCACCCCCACTCTCGCAGCGGCCGCTTCCCGCCTGCCTCCCGTGCTCTTCCCGCCTTCTTCGCGGATCCTTCCCGCCCGTTTCGCGGCCCCGCCCGCTCGCGCCCGCCCTCCTCGGCTGCCCGCCGGTCAGCCGGCGGCCCGCAGGCCCGCGCCCCCGTCGGCGACCAGCCGGTCCTCCCGGTAGGCGGTGAGGGGGACGGCCGGCGCAGCCGTGCGCGGACGGCCGGGGAAGGGCAGGGCGTCGGCTTCGACGAGACTGCTCAGGTGCCAGTCGGTGACCCGTCCGATTGCCGCCTGCCGGCCGGCCTGCGACTCCTCGGCGGTGGCCCGCTCCGCGGCGAAGAGCCGCAGCAGGTCGTGCAGCCGGTAGTGGCCCGGGGCGGGCGACTCCAGCAGGCCGGCGTCCACGAGCTGTTCCAGGACGGCCTCGGTCCGGGCGGGGGACAGGTCGAACAGGGCCGCCGCGGCGGCCTGGCTGATCACGGAGCCGGGTGCGATGCCCAGCAGCCGGAACGCCCGCGCCGGGTCGGGGGTCCGCCCGGATCCGTCCGGCGCGGGCAGTCGGCGGTAGCTCGTCGCGAAGCAGGTGCGGACGGCGAGGTCGTCGACGTGCAGCTCGTCGAGCGTCCTGCTGCGGTCGCCGAGCCGGGCCGCCAGGGCGGCCACCGTCCAGTGGCGCCGCACGGTGAGGCGGGCGGCGGCGATGCGCAGGGCCAGCGGCAGGCCCGCGCAGGCGGCGAGGACCTCGGCGGTGGCCTCGGGCTCGGCGCCGGCCCGGCGCCGGCCGACGATACCGGCGAACAGGGCGTGGGCCTCGGTGTCGTCCAGCCGTTCGAGGTCCAGCCGGTGGGCGCCGACCAGGCCGGCGAGCTTGCCGCGACCGGTGACCACCACCGCGCACCGGCCGGAGCCGGGCAGCAGCGGGCGGATCTGGGTGACGTCCCGGGCGTCGTCCAGCACCACCAGCACGCGCCGGCGTGCGAGCACGCTCCGGTAGAGGGCGGCGCGGGCCTCCTCCTCCGCGGGGACGGCGCCGGCGGGCACGCCGAGGGCCCGCAGGAAGGCGGCCAGTACCTCGGTGGGCGCCGCGGGCACGCGGTCGCCGCCGCGCAGGTCGGCGTGGAGCTGCCCGTCCGGGAAGTGCGCGGCGGCCCGGTGGGCCGCGTGCAGGGCCAGCGCGGTCTTGCCGATCCCGCCCGGCCCGGTGACCGCGCAGACCCGCAGGCCGCATTCGCCCGGCTGGTCCGCGGCGTGCCGCAGCAGGTCCCGCAACTCCCGCAGTTCGGTGCAACGCCCGGCGAAATCGGCCACCGTCGGCGGGAGTTGGGCGGGGCGGAACGCGAGGGCGACCGGGTCGGGCGACGGGTCGGGCGCCGAGGACGGGTCGAGATCCCCGGCCGGGGCCTGCGCCGGGCCGCTGCCGGACGAGGGCTCGGCGGGCTGCCGCTCCGGCGGTCCGGCGAGGGCACCCGGTAGGACGCCGGCCGGCTCCCGTGTCCCCGGACCGGGGACACCGAGGAGGGCCCGGTCGCCCCGCAGGACGGCGCTCTCCAGGTCGCCGATGGACCGGCCGGGATCGAGGCCGTACTCCTCGCCGAGCCGCAGGCGCACCCGGCGGATCACCGCCAGCGCGTCGGTCTGCCGCCCGCTGCGGTAGAGCGCCAGGACCAGACGTTCGGCGATCCCCTCCCGGGTCGGGTAGCGGTCGAGCACCGCACCCAGCTCGGGCACCAGCTCCTGATGGCGTCCCAGGGACAACTCCAGGTCGGCGAGCAACTCCTGGGCGGCGAAGCGCTCTTCCTCCAGATGCGCGCGGGCGGCCTCGGCGAACGGGGCCTCCAGCCCGGCGAGCGCCGTCCCCCGCCACAGGCCCAGTCCCTCGCGCAGCGCCGACGCGGCGCCGGCCGGGTCACCGCCGCAGGACAGCCGGCGCGCTGCGTCCAGGCCCTGCCGGAACCGTACGACGTCGACGTCGGCCTCCTCGGTGAGCAGGCAGTAGCCGCCGTTACGGGAGACCAGCGGTTGGGCACCGCCGGTGCGGAGGGTCTTCCGCAGCTCGGAGACCGCGGCGTGGACCCGGCCCCGCGCGGTGGCCACCGGGTTCTCCCCCCAGACGGCGTCCACGAGTTGCTCGGTGGTCACCGGCCGGTCGGCGTGCAGCAGCAGCCAGGTGAGGACGGCGCGGTGGCGCGGGCGCTCCACCGCGGCCGGCCGGCTCCCGTGGTGCACCTCCAGCGCGCCCAGGATGCCGTACCGCCACCTCTCGGCGGCGTCACCGCCCGGGAGCTCCTGCGGACACCCGGCCCTCCGGGTCACGGTCGTACTCATCGCGATGATCAACCCCCATGGATATCGCGCAGCGGATTTCTACCGACGGACCGTAAACTAACTTTCGGCACCAACGGTTGCTTAACGTCTCAACAACAGCGGCCACGATCGCGGCGTTGCCCGGGTCCTGACCCGGGGGCCGCCGGGGGCCGCCGCGGCCGGCCGCGACGCGTGGCCGCCGGGAGCGCTGAACGGCCAGGTCGGCGGGACGGCCCCAGGAATCGTCCGGGGAACCGTCCGAGGCAGCGCGTGCGGTGGCGCGCGGGGCGGGCCAGGGGGCCGCCCCGTCGCCGCGCGTCCGTCCCGACGCCTGCGCCGCGCCCGGTCAGGCCCGGTTGAGCGAGCGGGTGATGCCCGCCAGGACGGCGGTGGTGAGCAGCCAGCCGGCGGCGATCAGGCCGTAGCCGAGCCACTGGTGGTAGCCGGTCCAGTACCAGGCGGTGCGCTGGCCGAACCCGCCGATCGGGACCAGCAGGTCCAGGGTGTAGACGAACGGGTTGAAGGGCGCGCCCTGGCCGGGCTGGACCGGGGAGGCGGTGCCGCGCCCGAACACCGCCGTGCCCACCGCCACCAGGCCGAGCAGCCACAGGCCCGCCTGCCAGGGGCGGTACCCGTAGCCGACGGTGACGTCCAGCAGGAGTCCCCACGCCCGGCCCAGCGGGGTCAGGGTGCGACGGCGCCGGCGCTGCTTGGCGAGCAGCACCCGGCGGGCGTCGTCGTCATGGCCGATCTTCCGGTACCAGGAGGCGAGCTGCTCGTACGGCTGGGGCGCGTAGCCCGCCAGGGCGTCGAGCCAGGCGAGGCGGGCGGCCACGCCGTCCGCGCCGGGGCCGTCGGGTGGCAGCTGGAGGGAGCCGTAGACGAACCCGTCGAGACGGGTGTCGGCGGGCCAGCTGTGCTCGTTGTCGTGCAGCACGGCGGCCTGCGCCTCGCGCAGGTCCACGGCGCCCACAGGCCGTGTGGCGGTGGTGAGTTGGAGATCGCCGACGCGCAGCCGGGTGGCATCGAGGGAGACCGGCCCGCCGGTGAGCCGGGCGCCGTCCAGGGAGAGCCGGCTGCGGACGCTCGCCCCGGGCAGCCGGATCGCGCCGTTCGCGGTGAATCCGTCGCTGAGCAGCATCGTGGAGGCACTGAGGTCCTCGCCGCTGATCGCGTCCGCGCCCGGGTTGTCGATGGTGGCGTGCTCCATGAACAGCCCGCCGTTGAACTGGGCCCCGACCAGCCGCAGTCCGCCGCGTGCGGTGAAGCCGTGGCGGGCGAAGCAGCCGCCGTCCAGGACCAGCCCGCCGGCCCAGAGCGCCCAGGTGCCGGCGGCGTGCGCCGCGCCGTCCGCGGCCTCGACACCGAGCAGTTCACGGGCGGTGAGGCGGACGCCGCTGAGTCGCAGCTCGCCGGTGATGTGGGCGCGGGTCAGGGTCAACCGGCCTTCGATCGTGGAGTCCTGGAAGAAGAGGTTGCCCTCGACCTGCAGCAGCCAGCCGTCCAGGCCCGGTATCCAGCAGCCGATGAAGCCGGTGGAGCGCATCGAGGCGCCGCGCAGCACCACGGGCTGCTCGATCCGGCAGCCCTCCAGGGTGACGGTGCATCCGACGCTGCCGTCGGCGAGGTCGAGCGCCCCGGTGATCAGTGCCCCGGCCAGCCGCAGCCGCCCGGTCGAACCGCCGAGCAGCAGCGCCCTGAGCACCTCGGCCCGTACGGTGCGCTCCTCGCCCCAGCCGGCACCGGCCCGCGGGTCGTCCGGCCCGGCGGATCCGCTGCGCAGGTCCACCAGGGTGCCGGCGGCGAAGCCGTCCCACACCCGCTGCTCCGGCCCGCTCAACTCCGTGTACGTCAGCACCCCGTGCCTCCCCCTGCTCGACCCCGGCCCCGGAGCACCCTAGCGTCCGGCCGCGCGAGGCCGGCCCGCGGGTGATCGAATCCGCGTCAGGCCGGCGGGCACCGGCCGGGCGGCGAGGGCGAGGGACGGGGTGAGTGGTGGGGCGAGGGCCGGCCGGCCGCCGTCACCGGGTGGCCGCGGCGGCGGCGCGGAGGGCGGCCGCCGCGCCGGTGACGACCGGATCGCCGTGTCCGAAGACCGCCGTTTCGACCTTCAGCTCCGCGAGCCGGTGCAGTGACTCGACGGCCCGGGCCCGGTCGGTGTTGAAGACGCCCAGCATGGTCCGTCCGACGTTGGCGACCGCGTCGCCGGTGAACAGCAGCCGGGGGCCGGGCAGATGGAGCGCGATCGACCCGTCCGTGTGTCCGGGCGCCGCCACCACCACGGCCCCGCCGCCGAAGTCCAGCACGTCGCCCGCCTCCACCTCCTGGTCCACCCGGCACGGCGGAGCCGGCGGCAGCGGCGGCAGCGCCGCCCGGATCGGGATCTCGAACTCCTCCAGCACCGGCGGCGCCCCCGCCGTACGGCCCCGGACGACGGGGGCCTCCAGGCGGTGCGCCACCACCTGCGCCCCGTGCCGGGCGGCCAGTTCGGCGGCCGAGCCGGTGTGGTCCTCGTGCCAGTGGGTGAGGACGATCCGCCGTAGCGGGAGGTCCAGCAGCTTCTCGATCTCCGCCGCGCGGTCCGCCGTCCCGGTGTCCACCAGGGTGAGTTCCCGGCCGTCCCGCCAGAGGTAGGCGGCGCCCACCGGGAAGCGCAGCATGCGCAGGTCGGGGAGTACGTCGATCACGTCCATGCCCGTCATCCTGCGCCGGCCGGCCGGGCGTCATGCCGTTGTTCGCTGACGGCTCATCAGTGCTGCCCTGGTCCCGTCCGGGCAAGGTACCGCACCGGATCCACGAATTGCGGACTTTTGCAATTCACATGATGCACAGTCAGTTCAAGGACTAGCGTTGCGGTCATGGCACACACAGACGTGGCGTTGAAGGAAGCGATGATGATCGAGGGCGCGATCGGCGTCGCCCTCGTGGACGTGGGCAGCGGCATGGCCCTCGGCACCCTGGGCGGCGACCGTGACTTCGACCTGGCCGTCGCCGCCGCGGGGAACACCGACCTGGTCCGCGCGAAGGCCCGCACGATGGAGATGCTGGGGCTGAAGGACTCCATCGAGGACATCCTGGTGACGCTCACCAACCAGTACCACCTGATCCGGCCGCTGACCTCCCGCAACGGCAGCGGGCTGTTCCTCTACCTGGCGCTCGACCGCAACCGCGCGAACCTCGCGATGGCCCGTCGCCGGCTGCAGCTGGTGGAGAGCGAGCTGGAGGTCTGATGCCGCAGCCCCCGCTCTACCAGGTCAAGGCCGACTTCTTCCGGATGCTCGGCCACCCGGTGCGGATCCGCGTGCTGGAGCTGCTCCAGGGCGGTCCGCTCCCGGTGCGGGCGCTGCTGGCCGACATCGGGGTCGAGCCCTCCAACCTCTCCCAGCAGCTGGCCGTCCTGCGGCGCTCGGGCATAGTCGTCTCCCACCGCGAGGGGACGGTGGTGCTCTACGCCCTGGCCGGCGGGGACGTCGCCGACTTCCTGCGCTCCGCCCGGCGGATCCTGACCGTCCTGCTCTCCGATCGTGAGGGCGTGCTGGAGCAGCTGCGTGAGGAAGAGGTCCCCGGCGACCTCGCGGCGGACGTCCCGGCCGGTCCGCACGCCGGTGCCGCCGCCGGCTCGGTCGCCGGTTCGGGGGCGGACGCCGTGGACGGGGTCGACGCCGCCGACGGTTGTCCTGCCGGCGCGGACGCCGGACGTCCGGAGCTTCTCGACGTGGACCCGGGCATCCTCGCCGAGGCGGCGGCCGGCCGCGACTGACCGCCGCGGGCCGACGGTGGCAGGGCCAGCGGCCCGCACGCCCCGACGTCGCCGGCCCGGTGGCGGCCCGCCGGTCGGGGTCGCCACCGGGGCGCACCGCGATCGGCGCGGGCGGCACCGGCCGCCGTCGGAGCACCGGTCGAAGATCCCCGAGTCGTCCCGTCGTGATCGCACGCACGCGCTGCGGGCCGAGGACATGCCACGCACGGTGGTGCCTTCGAGCCGGCGGAACGGGCGGGTACCGGGGTCCCGCGACATCCGTGATCACTTCCGGCGCGAGTCCGGCCGGCTCGGGCAGGCCGGTTGGGGCAGGTCGGCCCGGAAGGTCCGCCGGTGTGCGGGCTCAGGCCCCGGTCCCCGGCCGGTGCCGGAGGGACCGTCCCCACCGCCGGCGGCATTCCGAGACGGCGGCCCGCACCACGGCCGCCGGACCGGCCGGGGCCGCCTCCGCCCGCCCACCGGTGCGGCTCAGCCACACCATGGCCAGCGGTTCCACCCGGCCGCCCCCGGTGCCGGTCCCGACCCCGGCTCCGGCCCAGGACGGACGGAACGGGGCCCGCGGCCCGGCGGCGGAAGCCCGCGCGTCCCTGTCCCGCGCGTCCTTGCCCCCGGAATCCTCAGCCGGTGCGGCGTTCCCCGGTGCCGGCCCGGCCGGCGCGGCGGCCGACGAGCCCCCGGACCGGGCGGCCCAGGCAGCGGGCAGCGGGCCGCCGTGCACCCGGTAACCGCGCCGCAGCCGGAAGAAGTACGCCAACGCCGCCGGCGCGGCCGCCGCCACCTCGGTCATCTCCTCGTCCGGATCACGGGGCCTGGTGAAACACGTCCAGCCGCAGCAGGCGAACGGGTTCCACGGCACCTGCCGCCCGCAGCCCTCACAGGTCATCGTCGGCACGGCCGCGCACCTCCCTAGCCGAGTGCAGCGCTCCCACCCACCGTACTCGCAGCCGCCCGGCCCCGGACGGGGGAGCGGAACCAGCGGCCGGGGCGCCGCTCCGGCCGCCGGGCATCCGGCCGGCCGCGGGTGATCCGCCCGGCGCGGCCGCCGGTCCTTGACGGGCCGGGTGGGCGCTTGCAGGCTACCTCTCGCACGGGACACCAGCCGTGCCAACTCGCCTCGGGAGACAGCCTTGACGCAGGAAGCGCCGCACCCGCCCGGAAACTACGGCGACCACCAGCTGGGCATCTACCTGAACGGCATGTTCGCCGACCGGACCCCGGACCTGACGACCGACCTGGCCGCCCTGGAGGACCAGGCCCGCGCCGCCCTCGCGCCGGAGGCGCTCGGCTACGTGGTGCCGAGCGCGGGCAGCGGGGCCACCGCGCGGGCCAACCGGGAGGCCTTCGACCGCTGGCGGATCGTGCCGCGGATGCTCCGCAGCGGCGCGCAGCGCGACTTGACCTGCGAAGTCCTCGGCACCTCGATGCCGGCGCCGCTGCTGATCGCCCCGATGGGGGTGCAGACCCTGGCCCACCCCGACGGCGAGCGGGCGACCGTCCGCGCGGCGGCCGCGCTGGGCGTGCCCTACATCCACTCCACCCAGGCCGCGCACTCCTTCGAGCAGATCGCCGAGGCCGGCGGGGACGCCCCGCGCTGGTACCAGCTCTACTGGCCGACCGACCGCGACGTCTGCCTGAGCTTCCTGGAGCGCGCCAAGGTCACCGGTTTCTCGACCCTGGTGCTCACCCTCGACACGCCCATGCTCGGCTGGCGGCCCGCCGACCTGAACCGCGGGTTCCTGCCCTTCCTGCGCAACGTCGGCATCGCCAACTACCTCACCGACCCGGCGTTCCTCGCCAAGCTCGACAAGCCGGTCGAGGAGGACCCGGGGGCCGCCGCGCTGCACTGGGCGAAGATGTTCCCCAACCCCGGCCTGAGCTGGGCCGACCTGCCCTTCCTCCGGGAGCACTGGGACGGGCCGATCCTGCTCAAGGGCATCAACGCCGTCGAGGACGCCCGGCTCGCCGCCGACCACGGGATGGACGGCGTGGTGGTGTCCAACCACGGCGGGCGGCAGGTGGACGGCGCGATCGGCGCGCTGGACGCCCTCCCGGCCGTCGCGGACGCGGTCGGCGACCGGATCGCCGTGCTCTTCGACTCGGGTGTGCGCAACGGCGCCGACACGGTCAAGGCCCTGGCCCTCGGCGCCCGGGCCGTCCTGCTCGGCCGCCCGGTGCTCTACGGCCTGGCCCTGGCCGGACAGGAGGGCGTCGACCACGTCCTGCGCTGCCTGCTGGCCGAACTCGATCTCACCCTCGCGCTGTCCGGGTACGTCAGCCACCGCGGGCTGAGCCGGGAGTCGCTGGCCCGCGCGCAGCGGTCGGCTCCTTAGGACAGGCCTGGGCCGGCCGGGCCGAGGTGCGGCTCAGCCGGAAGGGGCCGGTGGCCCGGATCTCGACGGTCCGGGCCACCGGCCCCTCGCGGGGGACCGCGACCGGCCCCCGGGGAGGTCATCCCCGGGGGCCGGTCCGGATCACTCGCGGCCGGGCGCCGCCAGGATGCAGAGCAGGGAGCAGGCCACCGCGGAGGACGGTGCGGTCGTGGTCGGGGCGGTGCCGGCGGGCGAGTTCGCGGGGACGAAGCTCGCACTCGCGGTGTTCTTCAGCGGCAGCGCCAGCAGGAAGGAGTCGCAGTGGATCCGCCGGCTGCTCCCGGCGGCCAGGGTGAAGGTGCCGGCGGCCGTTCGGCACCCCGGGGTCACGGCGTCGTTGACGGTCACCGACACGGCGTCCACCGGCCCCGCGTTGGTCACGGTGATCCGCCAGTAGGCGGTGCCGAGCAGGCTCAGCAGGCCCACCGGGCTGCTCTTGACCCAGGGGCCCGGGCCGTCCGGCCCGCAGTCGCGCGGGTGGCCGGACGCGCAGATCTCCTTCTGGACGCTCACCTGCGGCCGGCAGCCGGGGCCGGGCGCGACGGCGGTGGTGACCGTGTTGGAGGTGAGGGACCCGGTCGCGTCGGTGCCGCTCGCGGTGTTGGACAGGGCCGTGGTCGCGCAGTCGGGCGTGACCGTGGTGCGGAAGCAGATCTGTGGCGCGTCGCCCTGGTACTCGACCACCAGGGCCGGGTGGTTGTCGGCGGTGAAGTCGCCGGCCGCGGTCAGCACCAGTTGCACGGTGACGGTGATCGCGGGGTGCGCCGCCACCGGGATGTCGGACAGGTCGACCGTGCCGGACCCGGTGAGGGCCGGGGTCGCCACGACGGTGCCGTCCGGGTCGCCGACGATCACGCGGGAGGCCGCCAGGTCGACATGGGAGAGGTCGATGTCGGTCAGCCGGGCCCGGGTGTACGCCTGTACGTGGCCGGGGCCGCCGTCGCAGTAGAAGTCGGCGGGCCTGAGCGTGACGGCCGCGCCGCTGTGCACGCAGGGGGAGGTGCCGTTGGCGGGGTCGAGGGAGAACAGGACGCCGGCGTCGCCCAGACCGATCAGGCAGCGGGTGGTGGCGTCGTAGGCGTAGCCGTAGTCACGGGTGTTGCCGCCGTTGACGCCGGGGTGGAGCGCGGGGGTCGGGAAGCCGGCGCACGGCGCGTCGTGCGTCCAGTCGTGGCAGACGGTCGCGCCCGGCACGCCGCCGCCCCAGACCGGGAACCAGCTGCGGGTCACGCCGTCCGAGCCGACCGTCTCGGGGTTGAAGGTCAGCACGCCGCCGCCCAGCGTCGACAGCGTGGCCGGCGCGGTGCGCGGCGAGCCGTCGAGGCCGTAGCAGGTGGTCAGCAGGGCCGAGCCGCCGACGGTGGTGGTGCAGACGCCGTCGGGCCGGCCGGCGGTGTCGTAGGCGGTGTAGGCGTTGTAGGTGTAGTAGCCGGCGTTGGGGCCGGCCGGGTGCGCGGAGTCCCAGCCCGCACAGACGGCCCGGGTGGTGGTGTCGAAGCAGCCCAGTACGGGCGGGCCGGAGGCCGTGGAGCCGCCGCTCTGCGGGGAGGAGGACGCGAAGATCCTGTCCCCGACGACGGTCAGCGCGCCGAGGTAGAGGGCCGTGGGCGTGCTGGGCAGGTCGTGGTTGGGGGCGACGACCGGCGCGTACGGTTGCCCGGCGCACGGGGTGCGGTGGGCGAGCGAGAGGCAGAGGACCTGCCCGGTGGTGGCGACGCCGTAGAGGCTGCCGCCGGCGGCGACCAGGCCGGCCAGGCTGTTGGCGCTGCTGGGCGTGCCGCCGGTGCTCTGCAGGGCGACGAAGCCGCAGTTGGCCCGGGCGTCGAGGTCCAGGCATCCCACGCCGACGGCGCCCGCGGTGACGGCCGGGTAGTACACCAGGCCGGGTCGCTCGGGGTCGAGCACGTACTGCGGTGTCAGGGGGCTGCCGATGTCGCCGGTGTTGCCCGTGCCGAGCGGGCCCACGGCGGTGTTCAGCGGGCGCGGCCACGGGCCGCCGGTGCACGGCAGGCCGGTCGACAGGCTGCTGCAGACGACCTGCCGGGCGGTGGGGCCGGCGTGGTGGTAGATGTTCCACGACTCGACCTCCCCGGAGGCCGTCCGGTGGAGGATCGGCGTGAATCCGTCGCCGCCGGTGGACTGCGCCGTCGGCCGGACGGGGGCGAGCAGCGGCGCGGAGAGGGCGGTGCCGCCGCTGCGCGCGGCGGGGTTCTGGGCACGGACTGCGACGGTGGCCGCGCCCGGGTCGGTCGTCGTCCAGTCGGTGCCGTCGGCGGACCAGGAGGGCGTCCAGCCGGGCGGGACGCGCAGGGAGCCGGGCTGGTAGGTCTGGGCGCTCCCGGCGCCGGTGACCGGGTCGGTGACGGTGGCGGGAGCGGCGGCGTCGCCGGGTGCCGCGTTCTGGTAGCCGATGGTCCAGTTGACGGTGTCGCCGTGGTCGACCGGGACCGCCCCGGGGTGGGTGACGTTCTGGACGCTCTTGACCAGCGTGGACGCGGCGCCGGCGGCGGGCGTGCCGTCCGTGGTCGCGGCGGCGGCGCCGGGGGCGGTGTTCCCCAGGCCGAGCAGGAGGAGTGCGGCGGTGAGTGCGGCGGCCGTGGCGGCGCGCAGCGGGCGGATCGGAACGGGCGGACGCGGGCTTCTCAGCACAGGTTCTCCACCTCAGGTCGCCAGGCAGGCTGACGGTTCGTCAACCCGCACTGCCGATCACGCTAGGTCGTGCGGAGAGCACCCGAGGGGGCATTTTTTCGTATTGGTCATGTCATGACCGAAGTTGACCGAACCACCGGGACCTGCTCCGCGACGATCCGGCGCCTTCGGCTCGTTGCCGGGGCGACCTCCGCCGGTGCCGTCCACCGGTGCCGTCCACCGGTGCCGTCCGGCGTGCGCCGCCCCCAAGGGCGGGGCTCCGGACGGGATTTCGATCCGTTCCGGAACACGCTCTCTTCCGTTCGAGCGCCAGCACGGTGCGGTAACAAGATGTTAACCGGACCGGCACAGGTTCCTCCCAGGCACGGCTTTTGCCTTTCGGATACCCATGCTTTACTGACGCTTGACGAAGCATCAGGTCACCGGAAGGTCACCGACGGTCATCGGCGCGCGGACCTGCCGCGCCCGGCGGCCGGTCCGGGGCCCGGCGCCTGTGCCGACGACCACTGCCCCGATCCGACCGCCCGCCCCCGCCGTCCACGGCGAGGAGGCAGAAGGAGGCACCCCCTCCCATGGAACCGCTGATCGACCGCGCCCGTGCCTTCCCGCAGCGCGCCGGCCGGTCCGGCCGCGAACTCGACGGCCTCGCCACCGGCCAGTCGCCGCAAGCGCTCTTCATCACCTGCTCGGACTCGCGGGTGGTGCCCGCCCTGATCACCGGGGCCGACCCCGGCGACCTGTTCGAACTGCGCACCGCCGGCAACATCGTCCCGCCCTACCGCGCCGACAGCGCCGCCGGCGAGACCGCCACCATCGAGTACGCCGTCGAAGTCCTCGGCGTGCGGGACGTCGTGGTGTGCGGCCACTCGCACTGCGGGGCGGTCGGCGCGGTGGTCCGCGGCGAGGACCTCAGCGTGACGCCCGCCGTCCGGTCCTGGCTGCGCAACGCCGACCGCGGCACGCTGCTGGCCGACGGGACGGACGTCTTCGACCCGACCGTGGCCGGTCCGGTGCAACGCCACGTCCTCGCCCAGCTGGACCAGTTGCGCGGCTATCCGGGCATCGCGGGGCGGCTGCTCGACGGCCGGGTCCGGCTGCACGGCTGGTTCTACGAGGTCCACACCGGGCTGGTGCTCGCGCACCGGGCCGACTCCGGGCTCTTCCTCCCGCTGTGACCCGGCCCCTGCCCTCCGTCCGCACCACCGAACCGAGGACCCGATGACCCGTCGTCCAGCCCTGCGGCCCGCCGCCGGCCGCTCGCCCGGCGCACACCGGTTCGCCGCCCTGCGAGCCGATCTCCCCGCCTCGCTCGTCGTCTTCCTGGTCGCGCTGCCGCTCTGTGTCGGGGTCGCCGTCGCCTCCGGCGTCCCGGCCGAACTCGGCCTGCTCACCGGCATCGTCGGCGGGCTGCTCACCGGGCTGCTGCCGGGCAGCAGCCTCCAGGTGTCCGGACCGGCCGCGGGGCTCACCGTCCTGGTGTTCGCCGCCGTCCAGGAGCACGGGCTCGCCACCCTCGGCGTGATCACCGCCGCCGCCGGGCTGCTCCAGCTCGCCATGGGCGCCCTTCGGCTGGGGCGGCTGTTCCGCGCCATCTCGGTGTCGGTGGTCCAGGGCATGCTGGCGGGGATCGGGCTGGTGCTGATCTCCGGCCAGCTCTACGCGCTGGCCGACGCCAAGGCGCCCGGCAGCGGACTCGGCAAGCTCGCCGGCTTACCCGGCCTGCTCGCCGACAGCGCGGCCTCACCGCGGGCGCTCACCGCCGCCGCGGTCGGCATCGGCACCGTCGCCGTCCTGGTGCTCTGGCCCCGGCTGCCCGCCCGGGCCCGGATCGTCCCCGGGCCGCTCGCCGCCGTCGCCGCGGCCACCGCCGTCACCGCGCTGCTCGACCTCTCCGTCGGCAAGGTCCAGGTCGCCGGCCTGGCCGGGGTGGTCGACCTGCCCGGCGGCGCGGACCTCGCGGCGCTCGGCGAGGGCGCCGTCCTCGGCACGGTGCTCGCCTTCGCCCTGATCGCGTCCGCCGAGAGCCTGTTCAGCGCCGCGGCGGTGGACCGCCTGCACGACGGCCCGCGCACCCACTACGACCGGGAGCTGATCGCCCAGGGCGTCGGCAACACCGTCTGCGGCGTGCTCGGCGCCCTCCCGATGACCGCCGTCATCGTCCGCAGCGCGGCCAACGTCCAGGCCGGGGCGCGGACCAAGGCCTCCCGCGTGCTGCACGGCCTCTGGCTGCTGCTGTTCGCCGCCTTCTTCCCCGCCGTCCTCTCGGTCATCCCGCTCGCCGCGCTGGCCGGCGTCCTGGTGCACGCCGGGGCCAAGCTGGTGCCGGCCAGGGCGCTCGTCCCGCTCTGGCGGGAGCATCGCGGCGAGGCCCTGATCCTGGTGGTCACCGCGGTCGCCGTGGTCGTGACCAACCTCTTCGAGGGCGTGCTGCTCGGCCTGCTGCTCTCCGTGCTGAAGAGCGCCTGGGACACCTCGCACCTCCAGGTGGACGTCGACGAGCGCGCGGACGGGACGGTCCGGGTGACGCTGGCCGGCAACGCCACCTTCCTGCGCCTGCCCCGGCTGCTGGACGCGCTGGAGAAGTTGCCCACCGGCCGGACCGTCCAGCTGGACCTGACCGGCCTGCGCCATCTCGACCACGCCAGCCGGAGCGCGTTGGAGACCTGGGAGGAGCGCCACAGCCGGACGGGGGAGGCGGTCGTCGTCCGCGTCCCGGCCGGCGTCTGACGGCCCGGCGGCGCAGGCCCGGCGAGCTGACCGGCGGCGCCCTCCCGGTCGGGTTCGGTGCCCTGCCCCACGAGGTCTCGTTGGCCGCCCCGTCCCGGGGGACCCGCGCCGAACCGATCGAGGTGCCGGACTCGCCAGGGTCGGCGCCGTGGAGGTCCAGGTCGAGACCGACGGGATCGGCGAGGCGCCGCTCGCGTACGAGCGGCCGCCCGCGGGGCTGGTCGCCGGCCGGGCGGTGATCCTCCCGCTACGGCGGCCGCACCGCCGCCGAAACCCGCTGGTGGGCGGCGGTGCGGCCGCCGTAGACTCCGGTGCTCGTGACCGAGACCAGCACGCACCCGACCACCGACCCCGCCGCGACCGGCCCGGCGTCCCCGACGAGTCCCGCCGGGGACGCCGAGCTGGTCGCCGCCGCCGTGGCCGCCGCCGGGCGGGGCATCACCGACCGTGAGAGCGTCGCCGAGGTGGTCACGCTCTGCGCGGTCGCCGGGGAGCACCTGCTGGTCGTCGGGCCGCCCGGCACCGCCAAGTCCGAGGCGGTGCGCCGGGTCGCCGCGCAGTTCGACGGCCGCTACTTCGAGTACCTGCTCGGCCGGTTCACCGAGCCGAACGAGCTGTTCGGCCCGGTGGACCTGCGTCAACTACGGGAAGGGCGAGTCGAGTTCGAGACCGCCGGGATGCTCCCCGAGGCCGACGTCGCCTTCCTGGACGAGGTGTTCCTCGGATCGACGGCGGTGCTCAACACGCTGCTCGGCCTGCTCAACGAGCGGGTCTTCCGCCGCGGCCGGACGGTGCTGGCCAGCCCGCTGCGGGTCTGCGTCGGCGCTGCCAACCACCTGCCGGACGACCCCGCCCTGGCCGCCTTCGCCGACCGCTTCCTGGCCCGCGTGTTCGTGGAGCCGGTCGCCGACGCCAGGCTGGAGGAACTGCTGGAGGAGGGCCGGCGTCCCGCGCCGACCCAGGCCGGCCCCGACCGCCCGGCCGGCCCGGCCGGCCTGCTCGCCGCCGTGGACCGGCTGGCGGCCGCCGCCCGGACCTGCGACCTGGACGAGGTGACCCCGCTGGTCGCGGCCGCGCTGCGCCGGCTGCGCGGGGCCGGCGTGCCGGTCAGCGACCGGCGGGCGGTGCGCTCGCAGAACCTGGTGGCCGCCGCCGCCGTACTGGACGGCCGTAGCACCGCCTCCGCGCGCGACCTGTGGGTGCTACCGCTGATCGCCCCGACCGCCGACACCCAGGCGCTGGCCCGGGACACCCTGGCCGACCTGATCGAGAAGGCCGCCAACCGCAGCCTGGCGCACGCGGCGGAGGAGCTCTCCCGCAGCACCGCCGCCCGGGCCGAACGGATCGCCCGCACCGGTACCGCCCTGCTGGCCGATCACCGCGGCCTCCCCGCCGGGCGCGACTCACGGCTGCGGCTGGAGGCGGCCCTGCGGGAGATCGACGCCGGCTTCGACCCGGCCGACCTGCCGGCCGCGCTGGCCGGCATACGCGCCGAGCTGGTCGCGGCGGTCGCGCCCTCGTGAACGTCCTGAACCCGCCCGGCCCGCGGCCCGGCCCACCGCCCGGGCCGCCGTCCTTCGCGTTGCGCTGGGAGCGCCGTGAGCCGCCGTTGTCGGCCACCGCCGTGCTGGCGGTGGGCGACACCGTGCCCGCGCTGGCCGCCGCCACCCGGGACCGGCTGCTCGGCGGCGCCCGGCTCGCCGTCCTCACCGACGACGGCCCCATGCCCGATTCCGTCGAGCCGCCCGATGCCGTCGAGCCGCCGGGCGCCGTTCCGGTGCTCGCCGCCTCCGGGGTGCCCGGTGCCGTTCGGGGCCCCGGCCCGGTCGAGCCGCCCGCCGACGCCACGGCGTTCCCGGACGGCCGTCGCGCCCTGCCCTCGGCCCCCCGACTGCTGCTGGTGCTGGGGGCCGAGGGCGACCTGCCGTGGGCCGACGGCGCCCGCTACCTCGGCCTCGACGCCGGTCTGCTGGTCCCGACCACCGCCCGCCCGGGGCCCGCCCCGGCACTCTGGCGCCGCGCCCTCGGGGCCGCGGACGGCCAACTCTGCGTCCTGGTCCCCGGCCACGCCCTGGTCGCCGACCCGCCACCACCCGCCACGGCGGCCGCCCTGGAGCCGTACACCGGGAGCGCCGCCCGATGACGACCGCCCGTCTGCCCGCCGCCCTCGCCCCCTGGGCCGCCACTCTCGCCCCGCTCACCCCCGAACTCGCCACCGCCCTGGGCCCGTTGCTGCGCCGGCTGGACGCCCTGGTCGGCGAGCACGAGCCGCTGACCGACGGCCTCGGCGAACCGGAGGGCCTCGGCGGCCTCGCCCGCACCGGCCGCCCGGACCAGCTGCTGCCCGCCGAGTGGCTGCTCGCCGACACCTACCCGGACGAGTTCCTGCGCCGCCTGGTCGACGGTGAACTGCTGTATTTCGCAACCGAGTTCCGAACTCCGGCGGCCCGCGGCCGGGTCGTCGCGCTGGTCGACACCGGCCCCCTCCAGGCCGGCGCCGGGCGGCTGGTCCAGCTCGCCGCGCTGCTCGTCCTGCACCGCCGGGCGGCGGCCCGCGGCACCGAACTGGTCGTCGGCGTGCTCGGCGACCCGGCCGGCCGGTGGCTCACCGGTGACCTCGCGGAGCTGCTGCCGGCCTGGCTGGAGGCCCGCCGCCCGGCCGACCCCACCCCCGAGGACGTGCGGCGGGCGCAGCAGAGCCTCGACGCCGACGACCGGGTGTGGCTGCTGACCTCCCCCCGGCTGGCCGGACTGCTCCCGGCCCGCGCCCGGGTGCTCACCGGCGAGCCGAGCCGCTGGTCCGCCGCCGGTGCCACCCACGTCACCGTGCGCCTCGACGGCGCCGGCACCGAACTGCCGCTGCCCGCGGCGGGGATCGCGGTACGGGCACTGCGCGGCGCGGAGTTCCGCCGGGCGGCCGCACCGACCGTGGCCGAGCTGCCCGCCGACGTCCCCCGGGGAGCCCTGCCCGCCTTCACCGGCGACGCCCGCACCCTGCTCGCCCGCGGCCCGCGCCCGACCACCCTGCTCGCCGTCAACCTGCCCGGCGGCGACAACTCCCACGTCACCGCGGTCCGGGCCCGGCGCCACCGGCTGCCCGGCCCGGTGATCGCCGCCGGGCGGATCGGCCGGCGACTGATCGCCCTCTACGCCGACGGCGACCGCCTCGCCCCCTACGTGAGCGGCCGCCGGCTCGGCGGACGCGGCGGCGAGCCGGGCGGCTTCACCGCGGACCTGAGCGCCTTCGGCGTCGACCGGGGGCTGCCGGCCGCCCTGCTCACCCGGCCCGTCCTGCCGCTGCTGCGCGGCGGTGACGACCTGCTGCTCCCGCTGGCCGGACGCTGGTGGCGGATCGCGCCCGACGGCGCCGTCACCGACGACGGGGAGAGCGCCCAGGGGGCCGAGGAGCGGCTCCCCTTCGACCGCTTCCGCGAGCCCCGCCTCTTCAGCGGGCCGCTGCCGCCCGAGGCGGCCGGCGCCCGCCATCTCGTGCACAGCGGCGCCACCGTCGGCTGGTCGCAGGACGGCAGGACCTGGCAGCTGCGGACCGGCACGGGTACACCTACGGGCCTCTCCTTCCGGGAGAACGCCGACGTGATCGGCCTGGTCCACCACGGCGGCACGCCGAGCCTGATCACCTGCACCCGCGCCGGCCGCCTGGTGCGTGCCGTCCGCGCCGACGGGGTCCGCACCCTGAGCCGCTTCTCCGGCGGCCCCACCCCGCCGGCCGTCCACCCGAGCCTGCCGTTGATCGCCGCCGAGACCCGGCCGGGCCGGATCGTGATCGGCGACGCGCACACCGGCCGGATCCACCACCTCATCGGGAGCGACGATTGAACGCCACCCCAGCTCCGGCGTCCGGCACCACCCCGGCCGCCGGCTTCGTCCTCGACGTTCCCGTGATCGGCGCGGCCGAGGCCGCCGAGCGGGTCCTGGCGCACTGGCGGGACGGCGCCGAGCTGCGTGAACTCCCCGACGGCCGCTGGCTGCTGGTACTGGCCGAGCCGGTGGTGGCCAGGGCCGACCGGGCCCCGGGGCTGCCGCTGCGGCGCGCGGGAAACGGCGCCCTGCTCGCTTTCGGCGCCCACCTCGCCGACGGTTCCCCGGCCGAGCCCGGCCACCTGGTGCACCCGGTGGGCGGGCGGACGCTCACCCACCGCATCTCCGGCCTGGCCCTGCTGGACCCGGCCGGCTGGCTCGACCTGACCGGCCTCACCCTGCACCGCCCGCGGCCGCTCGGCCCCGCCGACGGCGGCACGGCCGAAGCCGTCCTGGAGGCCCTGCCGCCCCGCCCGCGGCCCGACCTGAGAACGGCGGCCGGCATCGGCCCCCGCAGCGAGCGGGCCCACCGGCTCACCGAGGACGCCCCTGACGGAGCGGGCCGCCGGTGGTCCTCCCGGTGGCCGGGCGGCTTCGCGGCGCTGTCCCGGCAGGCCGCACGCGGCCTCACGGCCCTCCGGCCGGCGGCCGCCCTGCTGCTCGGCCTGGCCGGGCTGCTGGGGCTGCTCTGGCTCCTGCGGCTGCTCTGGCTCCTGCGGCTGCTCGGCGACCACGGCCCGAACCCGCTCGTGCTGGTCGTGGCGATCGCCGTCGGGCTGTCCGCCGCCCGCCGTCGCGCCGCCGGCACCGCCGGCACCGCGGGCGCCACCGGCGCCGCCCGCACTCCCGGGGCGGCCGGCCGGCCGGCCCCGGCCGCCGGGCGCCGGTGGCGTCGCCCGCCGCTGGCGGACCTGCTGGCCCGCCTGACCATGCGCAGCCCGGCCGGGCGGCTGGTGGCCGGCCGGCACGCCCGCTACCTGCGCGAACTCACCCGCGCCTTCGAGCAGCGCCGCTGGGAGGACGCCCTGCGCGACGCCGTCCGGGTCGCCGGGGACACCCCCGGCACCCAGCGGCCCTGGCTCTCGCTCACCCTCCCGCGCCGCTACGCGGGGGAGCTGCGTGCCACCCCCGGGGCAGCCGGCCCGGGCGGCGCCTCGCCGCTGTCCGCCCCCACCGTCCACCAGCACCTGTCCGCCCTCTACCGCGGCGCCGCCGAGTCCCTGGAACGCGAAGGCCGGGTCGACGAGGCGGCGTTCGTCCTCGCCGACCTGCTGAACGAGCCGGCCGAGGCGGTCGCCCTGCTGGACCGGCACGGCCGCACCGCGCAGGCCGCCGAACTCGCCGAGGGCCGCGAGCTGGCCGCCGACCTGGTGGTCCGGCTCTGGTGGCGGGCCGGCGAGCACGAGCGCGCGATCCGGACGGCGCACCGCCGGGGAGCCTTCGCCGCCGCCGTCGACCGGCTCACCGCCGGCCACCCGCAGGAGGCCCGCGACCTGCGGCTAGCCTGGGCGCGGCACTGCCGGGAGGCTGGGGACCGGCTGGGCGCCGTCGAGGCGGTCTGGCCCGACGAGGCCCTGCGCCCCACGGTCGCCGCCGACCTGCGCGACGCGGTGGCCCTCGGCGGCCCGGCCCGGGGCCGGGCGCTGCCCCACCTGCTGGCGCTCGGTGCGGGGGAGTCGACCAAGGGGCTCGCCCTCGCGCTGCTGGCCGGTGAGGGGGACGGGCGGCACACCGGACGCTCCGCGCTGTCCATGGCCCTCGCCGACCTGCCGGCCGCCGACCCGGCCACCGACCGCGAACTCGCCACCGCGGCCGCCCGGGCCGCCGTGCGGGACGGCGGCTTCGGCGACAACCCGGGCGGCCGGAGCGACACCGTCCTGTTCGACCGGCTCAGCCGTCGCGCCGACCCGCTGGCCGTCGCCGACCTGCCCCGGCCCCGGGCGCGCGCCCGCGCCGCCGGGACCACGCCCGTCCACACCGCCCCGGACCGGCCCGGCACGCTGCCGGTGCTGGACGCCGCCCTGCTCGGGTCGGGGTCGGTGCTGGTGGCCTGCGGGCACGCCGGGGTGCGGCTGCTCGCCGCGGACGGACGCACCAGGGCCCGCTGGGACGTGCCGGCCGACCGCCTGGTGCTCGCCGACCACGGTGGCAGCGCGCTCCTGGTGGCCGGCTACGGACGGGTGCGCGAGGTCGCCCGGCTCGACCTCGCCACCCGCGCCGTCCGGCCCTGGGCGACCTTGCCGGCCGCGCACTTCGTGCCGTCCTTCGACGGTCGTCACCTGATCACCGCCGACCAGGAGGGCATCTCGGTGCTGGACACCCTGACCCCCCGGCCGAGCCTGGTCTGGCGCGAACTGGGCGGCGGGCAGCAGCTGGTGGGCCGGATCGCCCGCACGGCCGGGGGCTGCGCGGCCGTGGTCGTCTCGACCCTGCCCGACGGCTCGCCGCTCACCGAGCTGTGGCGCTGGGACCTGCCCGGCTGGGAGCTGCGCTCCCGCCGCCGACTGGACGACGCCGAGGCCGACCCCGTCGCCTCGGCGGTGCTCGCCACCGGCGGACTGCTCATCGCCACCCTCCCCGACGGGCCGGGCGCGGAGCCGGCGCGGACCACCACCCTCCGCCGGACCACCGAGGCCGGTCGGCCGGCGCCCGAGCTGACCGTCGAGGGCGTCGCCCCCGGCGGCCCGGCGGTGGACGGCGACCACTGGGCGCTGACCGTCCCGCACGCCGACGGCTCCGGTCTCCTGGTGCACACGGGCAGCGGCCCGGCCGCCGCGCCGTCCGCCACCGTGGCCTTCCCGCACGCCGACCCGCCGGCGGTCGGGATCCGCCGGCACGGCGACGCCCTGACCCTCCGGCACCGCTCCGGGCGGGTCCTCGCGACCTCCGCCGACGGCTCCGTCGTCCTCGCCGCCCTGCGGGTCACAGCAGACTGAGGGAAGGCCGGCCCGGGCGCCCGGGCCGGCTGGCCGGCACGCCCTCGCGGCGATCACTGACGACCCGAACTCCCAGGGGGAATGCCGCATGATGCTTTCGCAGTCCTCGGCCGACGTGTCGCGAGAAGAACGGTTCGACTGGTTCGCGGACCTCGTCGGGCGCGCCATCTCGCCCACCGAGATCATCCACGACCGGCCGGGGGACTTCGCGGCGGATGCCTCCGTCCTCGACCTCGGGCCGGTGCAACTGTCGACCTTCTCGTACACGCCGCTGCGGTCGCGCCGCACCCCCGGTCTCATACGGTGGGGAGATCCGGAGCAGTACCACCTGGCCGTCGTGACCGGGAGCCCGATGTGGATCAGCCAGCAAGGCTCGGAATCGGGACTCGTCACCGGCGGCATGGTGCTGTGGGACACCTCCCGCCCCTACGAATCCGGAGCCAGGGATGACGGCGCCCCGGTGCGATCGACCATCCTGCAGATCCCCAAGGCGGACATCAGTCACACCCTGTCCAACAGGATCGACCGGTTGCTGGCCCGCCCGATGCCCGTGGATTCCGGCATCGGAGCGGTCCTCGCCCAGTACCTTTCGTCACTGGCCGCGCACGGTGACGAACTGGCGGCGGACGCCCACGGTCGCCTGGGGAGAATCGCCACGGACCTCTTCACCTCGCTCATGGCACAACACCTCGACACCGCAGCCCGTCTCCCGCCCGAGTTGCTGGCCGACACCCTGCGAGCGCGAATCACCCACTTCATCGACGAGAACCTCGGTGATCCGGATCTGACCCCGGGGGCCGTCGCCGCCCGGCACAACATCTCGCTGCGCCGCCTGCACCAGCTCTTCGAAGGCCGGAGCGAGAGCGTCGCCGCCACCATCCGTCATCGGCGGCTCGGCAGGTGCCACGCGGATCTGGCCGACCCCCGGCTCCGCCACCTGCCGGTGTACGCCCTCGCCGCCCGGTGGGGGTTCGCCAGCGCCGCCGCCTTCAACCGCAGCTTCCGCCACGCCTACGGCATCACCCCCACCCAGCTGCGCCGGCAGTCCGGAGCGTAGGACTGCGCGGCAGGCCAAGGATGTCTGCACGGAGGGTGAAACACCGCCGCGCCAATCCTCCTAGGCTCCCTCCGGGGGGCGGCCGAGGGTCTGCGCGGCGTCCCGGCGGGGGCGTTTCGCACCCCCGGCCGCCGCCCAGGACCACCGGCCCCCGACCAGCGGGAAGCACCCGGTGGAGCGGGGCACCGCTCAAGACAGCGGCGCCTTCCAGCGGGACTTCGCCGCCGGGGCCGACCGGTTCCGGTGGTCCACCGGTCCTGGCCGCCTGCGCGCCGCCGGTCCGACCGGCGGCGCTCCTCGCCCGGCCGACCGCACGCGGGAGATCCGCCCGTGCGCTCCGGCCGTCCCCCGAAGCCGGCCGCCGGATGCTCGGAACGCTGACCGGTTCACCCCCCCACCCGGCGCCACGAGGGCGGCCCGTGGCCCGGCCCGGTGCACGCGTGAGCGTAGGAACCGCATGATCGGGCACGAGTAGAGTGGGCCTGACGAGGGCGGGGCGAAAGAGGGAGCCGGGGTGAGGACAGCACGCGGTGTGGCGACGCTCGATCCGGTCGACGTCGGGGACCACATCTGCTGGATGGCCGGTCCGGGTGAGGACACGGCCGGGCCGGCGCGTGCCTTCGTTGCGGACGGCGAGCTGTTCGGCGACATGGTGCTGGTCCTCGGGGGTACCGGCGGGGCGCCGCGCGGCCCCGTGTCCTGGGACGCGCTGTTCAGAGAGGTCAGGCAGGGAACGGAGCGTGCCGCCCGGGAGGGGTTCCGTGCCCTGCGGGTGCTGGCGGACCTGAGCGGTCTCGCCGGCGCCGACACCCGCCCCGACGTCCTCGCCCGGTACGAACTGAGGCTGGACGCCCTGGCCGCCGACAGCGGCGCGATCCTCGTCTGCCGCTACACCCGGGCGGTGCTGACCCCGGAAGCCGTCGACCAGGTCGCCGGAGTACATCCGCAGCATCTGGGCAGAGGACCGGTCGGCCCGGCATTCCGGCTGTTCCATGCGTCCCGGGACAGGTGGAGTGTCAGCGGTGTCGTGGACACGGAGGGTGCCGAGACCTTCCGCACGGCGCTCGGCGAGCTGCTGAGGTCGGCACCGGTGTTGCACCTGGAATGCGGGGATCTGGAATTCATGGACAGTGCCGGGTTGACGGCCCTGGCGGGGGTGGCCCGCGGGTTGCCGGACCGCCGTATCGAACTCCACCATGCCAACGCGACCCTGAGTCGCAGTTGGTCGCTGCTCGGGTTCGAGCGCCCTGAGATCCCCGTGGAGTTGAAGCAGTGAACCACCCCGACACAGCTTCCGCTGCCGTTCCCGCGCCGGAGACGGGGCTGCGGCACATCCTCTTCCCCTACGCCGACGAGGAAGGTTTCCTGACCGGCACCGTCTCGTTCGTCGAGCACGCCCTGGGCGCGGGCGAGACGGTCGTGGTCGCGGTCTCGGGCCCGCGCGAGCAACTGCTGCGCGAAGCGCTCGCGGACGCCGGCAGCGCGGACGGGGTTGCCTTCCTGGACACCGGCGAGATCAGCAGCAACCCGGGGCGGCTGATCCCCGTCTGGCAGTCCTGGATGGAGAAGGTGGCCCGGTCGGGGCGACCGGTCCGCGCCATCAGCGAGAACCGGTGGTCCGGCCGTACCAGGGCCGAGAGCGCCGAGCTGCGGTACCACGAATGGCTGCTGAACCGGGCGTTCGCCGAGTCCCCGGTGTGGTGGCTGCTCTGCCCGTTCGACACCGGCGCCGTCTCCGACGGGACCCTGGAGGCGCTGCAAGGCTGTCATCCGCTGCTGCTCGGCCAGGACGGGCCGGTTCCGGTCGCCGGGTACGCCGAGGTGCCGTACGCGTTCGAGGCCCTCGGGGACCCCTGCGACCCGGACGAGGAGCTGGTCTTCTCGGCCGGCGCCCTCGCCGCGGTCCGTGAGCGGGTCACCCTCTGCGCCGCCCGGCACGGTCTGCCCGGCGACCGGCTGCGGGACCTGCTCGTCGCCGTCACCGAGGTCGCCGCCAACAGCATCAAGTACGCGGGCGGCGGGACGCTGCGCACCTGGGCCGAGGACGGCCGGGTCATCTGCGAGGTCCGCGACGGCGGGTTCATCGCGGACCCGATGGCCGGCCGGATCAGGCCGACGCTCGACCAGGTCGGCGGCCGCGGCCTCTGGCTCGTCCAGCAGATGTGCGACCTGGTCCAGATCCGGACCAGCGCGGAGAACGGCACCGTCATCCGTCTCACCATGGCCGTCGAAGGCGGCTGAGCACACGGCGCCGACCGGCAGTTCACCTTCCGGGCGGTGAATGCGGCCACCGCTGTCGCTTCCGCCGGCACGTGGACGACCGGACCGTACGGTCCGGTCGTCCACGACAACGGATCGAGCGCTGCGCACCCTGCCCGCCCTGCGGCAGCGGCTGACGGGCGCGCGGGGCGCGGCCAGGTGCGACCACCTGACGTCGGCCCGGCCCTGCGCGGTCCTCGACCGGCCGGGACCGGGCGCGCCCCGGGGCCGCCTGCTCAGCGTGGGCGGCCCCGGGGCGCGTGGGGTCACACGGCGGCCTGCTCCCGGTCGGCGGGGCTCGCGCCGCCGGTACCGTGCTGCTCGTCCTCGGGGCGTGCCCGGCGGGGCAGCAGGAGGGTGACGGCGAGGAACGCGACCAGCAGGCACCCCTGGACGGCGAGGGCGTGGTGGAAGGCACCGGTGAAGTCGGCGCTCTTGGCCCGGGCGAAGAAGACCGAGCCGAAGACCGCGACGCCGATCGAACCGCCGATGGACTGCACCGCGGACAGCACCCCGGAGGCCGAGCCGATCTCGTCGTCGTCCACCGCGGCGAGGACGAAGCCGAACAGGGCGGCGATCACCAGGCCCGCTCCGACTCCGGAGAGGGCCACACCCGCGGCGATGTCCCAGACCGAGAACGAGGCCGGGGAGCGGCCGTCGAGCTGGAACCAGAGCAGGGCGGCGCCGGCGAGCTGGACCAGCGGACCGATCTGCAGGACGGCCCGGCCGATCCGGTCCGCGAGGAAGGCACCGCTCAGGGCGCCGCCGACGGCCGTGCCCACCGCGAGCGGCAGGTTGCCCAGCCCCGCGTCGCCGGCGGTGAAGTGATGGCCGATCTGGAGATAGAGGGTGAGCACCAGCTGGGTGCCGACGAGCCCGGCGAAGAACAGGGCGATGCCGCCCAGCCCGACCGTGAAGGCGGGCTTGCGCAGCAGGCCCGGGCTCACCAGCGGGTCGCGACCGGCTGCGGACATCCGGCGCTGCCGGAGGGCGAACAGGGCGAAAGCGACGGCCGAGGCGGCCAGGCACAGCCAGGTCCACAGGGGCCAGCCGTCCTCCTGCCCCTGGTTCAGCGGCAGGACGAGGAGCGCGCACGCGGCCGCGACCAGCCCGGCGCCGAGGGTGTCGACGCTCACGCCGGGGTGGCCGGGCTTCTTCGGCACGAACCTGACGGCGATGATCAGGGCCGCGACCCCCACGGGCACGTTGACCAGGAACACCGACCGCCAGCCCAGGCCGAGGAAGTCGCCCTCGACGAGGAATCCGCCCAGGACCGGGCCGATGATGCCGCCGAGGCCGAGGACCGGGCCGAAGACCGCGAAGACCTTGGTGAGTTCCGGTCCCTGGAAGTTCTCCCGCAGCAGGCCCAGGCCCTGCGGCAGCAGGACCGCCCCTGCGGCGCCCTGCAGGAGCCGCAGCAGGATCAGGGTCTCGATGGTCGGGGCCAGCGCGCACAGCAGGGAGGTGGCGGTGAAGGCGGCCAGGCCGATCAGGAACATGCGTCGGCGCCCGTAGCGGTCGCCGAGCCGGCCGCCGAGGACGAGCCCGGCCCCCAGGGTGAGCGCGTATCCGCCGATCACCCACTGCAGGCCGACGGGGCCGGCGCCGAGCGACTCCTCCAGGGCGGGGCCGGCGACGTTCACGATCGAGGCGTCCAGGAGGTCCATGACCTCCGCGACGAGCATCGCCACCAGGATCAGCCAGCGCCACCGGTAGGGGCCCGCGGTCTCGCCGGGGGCGGTCGTTCCGCCGGGGCCGGAGCTCTCGCCGGGGCCGGCGGTCTCACGGGAGCTGGTGGTGGGGGACGGGTCTCGCACGCTTGATACCTCCATCATGAAGTAATTCCATGGTGAAGGTAAACTGGGGGCGGTAGGTTGTCAAAGCGGCCGCCGACGCGGACCGCGCGGCAGGCGAGAAAGGTGGCGGGCCTCCATGGCGGGACCGACCGGCGACGGTGTGGCGGCGCAGCGCGAGCGGCTGATCGAAGGACTGAGGATCTACGGCGGTCACTACGCCGAGCTCGGCCGACGCTTCGCCGCCTGGCTGGGCCTGCACTCGACCGACGCGACCGCGGTGCTGGAGATCGCCGCCGCGGAAGAACGCGGGACCCCGCTCTCGCCGGCGCGCCTGAGCGAGCGCATCGCCCTCTCCACGGGCGCCACCACCGCGCTCCTGAACCGCCTTGAAGGCGCCGGGCACATCACCCGCTCCCGCGAGCACCCGGACCGGCGCATCGTCACCCTGCGCAGCGGCGCGCACATCCAGGAACGCGCGGACGAGTTCTTCGGCCCGCTGGGTCACCGCCTGGACGCCGCGATGGCCGGCTACCCGCCGGAACTGCTCCAGCGCTTCGAGGCCTTCGTCGCCGATCTGAACGTGACGCTGGAGAGCCACCTCGCCGAGCAGGAGCCGGGTGGCTGACGAGCCGTGGTCGCCGCCGTCCCGGCCGCCCCGACGGGAGCGCCTGGCCCTGGCGAACCGAGAACCGCCGGCCCCCAGGGGCGGGGGTGACGGCGGAGACGGCACGAGGGTGTCCGTCCCGGTCGTCTCCGACCGGGACGGACACCCTCGTGACCGTGCTCCGTGTGTACGTGAACGGCGTGGATCCGCCGCGCTGCGCAACCGCAGGTCAGGCAGGCAGGCAGGCAGGCAGGCAGGCCGGCCGGGCCGGTGATCACCTGACGCTCACGGGTGCCGGCCCTGACTTCTAGGCCGGGAGGAAGAAGCCGGTGATCTCGGCGAGGCGTCCGTCCTCGTGGTGGCGGGCGCTGCTGATGCCGGCCGACGCGCTCGCGCCCCGGTCGTCGAGCTGGGTCCAGCGGGCGAGGGAGCGGTCGTGGTGCTCCAGCACCTCGTCGATGCGGAACCGGTGGCCGGGGAAGGCGCCGGCGAAGCCGGCCATGTAGGCGGCGAGGTCGGTCAGGCTGCCGACCTCGGTGCCGGGGTCGCGATAGGCGACCTCGTCCACCGCGACCGCGCCGAGGGCGGCGAGCCGGTCGGCGGGGTCGGCCGACCAGCAGGCGGCGTAGTCGGTCCAGAGCCGCTGGGTGTCACTCATGGTCGTCCTGCTTCCGTGGGGTCCTCAGAGAGCCGATCGACGCCATCGCGCCGTCGGTGACGCTGTGCAGTGTGGTGCGGGGGCGGCCGGCCCGGACGAGCACCAGCAGGCCCTGGTACAGCGCGAGCAGGTGGACGGCCGTGGTCGCGACATCGAGGTCGGGCGGCGTGTCGCCGCGGTGCCGGGCGCGGGTCAGCGCGTCGGCGAAGCCGTCCTCGATCGCCGCCAGGCCGTGCCGCACGCCGGCGGCGGCCTGGGGGAGGGCGAAGGACTCGACGGCGGTGTTGGTGAGCAGGCAGCCCGGGTCGGGCTCGGCGCCGGTCTCCACCGCCGAGGTGAAGAACGAGCGGATGCCGGCCAGTGGGTCCGCCGGCTCCAGCAGGTGGACCCGGACCCGGCCCCGCACCACCCGCTCGTTGTAGGCGTCGAGTGCGGCGTGGAAAAGCCCGTCCTTGTTCCCGAACGTCCGGTACAGGCTCCCGGGGTGCAGCCCGGTGGCCTCCTCGATGTCCCGCAGTGAGGCGCCCTGGTACCCCCGGTGGCGGAAGAGCCGCATGGCCGAGGCCAGCACCTCGTCCTGGTCCCAGAGCTGTTTGCGCCCCATCGCGTCCTCCGTAGTTGAACGATTGCTCACAAAAAATAGCACAGCTGAGCGATCGGCTTCACCGTGCGCAGGGGAGGGGTGAGGCGGGAGGGGTGAGGCAGCAGACCGGGGCCGTGGACAGGACGGCGCCGGTGGTTGGGCGACGTCCGCGCCCCTGGGCGTGCAGCGGGGTGCGCGCGGCGCCGGCGCACGGAGCGGGTCCGTTCGCGGCTGGCGCACCGGAGCGGTGAACCGCCGGACCGTCGACACCGGACCGGAGCCCGCCGCGTTCATGGCGGTACGGGCGCTCGGCCCGGCCCTCGCGGGTGCCGGGGAGCGGGCGCCGACCGCCGATCCGGCCGGGCGCCCGGCGGAGGGCGCGGCCCTGGTGGAACTGCTGACGAGCCACCAGGGCCCCGGCCGCCCGGCTCCGGACGCCGACGGCCCGCGCGAGCGGATCACCAGGGGCCGGCCCGCCCTGGCACTCCGACCACGGACGCGATCCCGCCGGCTCCGCGTGCCGGCGGCCTGCCCGGCCCGGGCACCCCGGACCGCCGCCGCGCGCCGGCGGTCAGCGCCCCGCGGCGGCGTAGGCGGAGCCGACCGCGTTCGGCGCGCCCCCGGGCTGGAACAGGCCCGTCGCCCCGGGCTCGGTGGCGGGCAGGGCGAACCAGGCGTACCGCTGGACGTAGGGCAGCCCCTGCAGCATCGCCGTCGACGCCTTGACGAAGGCCACCTGCTGATCGGCGGTCGGGAAGCTGGTGCCGCCGGCGAACTTGATCAGCGCGTACTCGGTCAGCCACACCGGCAGTTGGTACCGGTCGTGCACCGCCTGGAGGTAGCGCTGGAGCTGCCCGACGGCCTCGGTGGTCCGGAAGTCCGAGCCGTACCAGTGCAGGGCGATGAAGTCGACCCGGTACCCGCGGCTCCTGGCGCCCTGCATGAACTGGTCCAGCCAGCCGCCCGGATCGGCGCCGCCGTAGGCGACCGCCGGACTGCCGAGGCTGAGGCCGGTGGCCATCAGCTTCGGCCACAGGTCCAGGGCCTGCTGCGGCGTCAGGTTGGACTGCGCGGCGAGATCCGGCTCGTTGAAACCGAGCAGGGTACTGCTGCCCTGCTGGGTGGCCTTGGCCAGCGAGCCGTTGCCGACCGCCGCCGAGCCCCAGATCATCGGGACGAAGTCGACGCCGGCCGGCGCCGCGATGCCCGGGTGGTCGGGCCCCCAGGTGTAGTACCAGGAGGCTCCCGAACCCGTCAGCGCGGTGCCCACGCCGTCGAAGGCCCAGGTCGACACGCCCTTCTTGGCACCGCGGACCGGCTGGGCGGCGGGCGCCGGGGCGACGGCCGCCGTGGCGGCGGCGGACGGTGCCGGCTTGCCCGAGGGCGTCGCGGTGGGCCGCGCCGAGGTGGCGGCGGCGCTCGGTTCCGCGGAGGGGGAGGGGGACGGCTGCGCGGCGGCAACGGCCGGATCCGACGCGGCGGCCGACGGCGCGTCACCGGTGGGGGCCGGGGCGAGCGCCGGCGCGGAGACGGCGGCGGGACGGGGATCGGCGGCGCTCAGGCTCGCCGCCAGCACACCCAGCGCCGCCACGGCGGCCATCGCGCCCACCATCAGGCTCACGCTCTTCACCGTGGCGCGGCCGCGGCCGCCCGCGCGAAGGGCCCGGCGGCCGTGCCGGGCCGCCCGCCGTCCGACGCTCGGGCCCTTGCCCGCTCCGCCGCCGTGCGCCGGGTTCGCGCCGACACCCGCGCCCTGGTCCGCGCCCCCGCCCTGGTCCGCGCCCGCGCCCTGGTCCATGCCCGCGCCCTGGTCCGGCCCCGGCCCGTGCTCCGTGGGCGGGGTGCCGCCAGCCTCGCCGCTGCCCGTCAGCGGCAACGGCAGCGGGTGCGCGGTCGGTACCGGGACGAGTGCCAGCCCGGCCAGCAGACCCTCGGCGGGTATCAGCCCGCGCGCGCCCGCCGTGCACTGCGCGCAGTCCCGCGTGTGGCGGGCCAGCCGCTTGCGCCAGAGCGGCGAGGGGACTTCGTCCCAGGACTCGGCGAGCGCCGCCAGCTCCGGGCAGACCGGCCGGCGCTCCAGCGCCCGCACCAGCGAACGGGCGATGTCGAGCTGCTGCTTCATCCGCTGCACCCGCACCCCCGTGTGCGCCGGCGAGAGCCCGAGGGCCGCCGCCAGTTCGGCCCGCCCGAGCTGACCGGCGGCCTCCAGCCACCACAGCGCCAGCAGCTCCTGATCGGCCGCATCGAGCCAGCGGGTCGCCAGCGCCACCTCCCGGCGCTGGCCGGTGAGCCCCAGCCGCAGGATCGACAGGTCCACGAAGTCCGCCTGCGGATCGGCCTGCTCCGCCACCTCCTCCAGGGCGGCGGACGGCACCTCCTCCACCTGCGCGGCCCGGTACCAGCGCACCTGCCGGACGGTGACCGCGACCAGCCAGCTGCGGAAGGCGGAGGGATCGCGGAGCTGCGGCAGCCCGGCGACGACCCGGAGCAGGATCTCCTGCGACAGGTCGTCCACCTCCCCGGGCCGGCCCAGTGACCGTCCGACGATGTTGTAGACCAACGGCAGGCAGAACGCCGACAGCTCGTCCAGCGCCGCACCGTCGCCCCGCTGCGCCGCCGCGACCTTCGCCGCGGTGAGGCCGCCGTCCTCGAATGTGCTCATGGTGCCTCTCGCTCCTCGTCGCGGCGCACCGCCGGACGGACCGGAATGTACATCCCACAGTCGGAGTGCCGATCCGCGGTATGCCGATAACAGAAACCTGCATGGGTGGGGGTCGTCCCCGGGCATCCCACGGCGTCGCCGGTGCCCGGCGCGACCGCGGGCGTCCGGACGTCCGGACCGCACCCCTTCCTCCTCCTTCTCGGCCGGTCAGCCGAGCGCGTCCCAGAGCGCGACGGTGTGCGGCGCGTCGGGCTCGGTCTCCTCCCAGCGCTCCGCGAGGGCGAGCACTCGTTCCAGCGCCTCGCGCAGCAGGGCCTCCGCCGGCCCGACGGGAGGTTGGTTCGGGTAGGAGGTGAACGGCAGGGGCTGGGCCGCCCGGGGCGCCGGCGCCCCCGGCGGGGGTACCAGCCGCAGGGCGGGCGGCGGGGCGGACACGGTGTCGGGCGCCGGTGGGTGGCCGGGTCGGGGGGTGGTGCTCATGCCGGTCCTCCGGTCGGGCGTGGCTCGAACGTGCACATGGTGCCTCTCGCTCCCGGTCGCGGCGGCCCGCCGGGACGGGCCGCGGGGACGCACCGGAATGCACGTCCCACAGGAGGAGTCCGGACCTGGGGCGCGTCGATAACAGAAAATCAGCGAGGGTTTCCGCTCCTCTGCCGACGGCCCACGTCGTGCCGGGCGCCGGGCGCCGGCTTCTGGGGGCCGGGTGCCCGTTCCCGGCAACCGAACCTCGCCGTCGGCCCGGCGGTGTTACTGTCGCGCCATGTCCAAGACCGAGATCGACGCGGTGACCGCCGAGTTCTACGGCGCCTTCGACAACCGGGGCGGCAAGCCCGCCGACGTGGCCCGGATCCGCCGGCTGGTCGTCCCGGGCGGCGTGATCGTCAAGACCGGCCCCGATTTCACCGTCTACTCCGTGGACGAGTTCGTCGCACCGCGCGAAGCCCTGCTCGCCGACGGCCGGCTGGTCGAGTTCGCCGAGTGGGAGACCTCCGAGCGGACCGAGATCGTGGGCGACATCGCGTCCAGGTTCGGCGAGTACCGCAAGGCCGGGATCGCGGACGGCCGACCGTTCGAGGGCGGGGGGACGAAGACCATCCAGTTCGTCCGCACCCCGGAGGGCTGGCGGATCTCCGCCTTCGCCTGGTTCGACCGGCCCTGACGGGCATCCTGCCCTGATGCGTGCGGACCGCACCCGCCGACGACCCCGCCACCGCAGCACCGCCGAGGTGCTCGGCCGGCCGAGGGCCGCCGGTTACGGCGTCAGCCGGGCCAGTTCGGCGGCGCGGTTGCGGCGGACGTCGGCGGCCAGCTCGCGGGTGGCCGGCTCCCTGCCCGCCGCGCCCTCGGAGTCGGCGAGCCGGACCGACTGCTCCAGGTACTCGCGCAGGTAGCCGCCGACCAGGCGGTCGAAGGCCGCGCCGCTCTCCTGTTCCGCGGCGGCGTACTCGGCCGCGGTGGTCATGCCCGGCATGTCGTGGCCCTCGTGCGGGCGGGCCCGGTCGGCGCCGGCCCCCACCAGGAGCGCTTGCAGGCGGGCCAGTTCGGCACCGTCGGCGACGGCGACGGCCGTCGCCAGCTCGCGCAGGTCCGGTGAGGCTGCCCTGACGGTGGCCAACTGGGCCATTCGGACAGCCTGTTCGGTCATCGGAGCGGCCAGCTGCAGCCAGGCGAGGTCCGTAGGGTTGAACGCCGACCCCGGGGTCGAGGCGACGTCCGTTCCAGGGCCTCCGGTGCCGGCCGCCGCCCCGGGGCCCGCGCCCGCCGCACCTCCGGGGGCCTGGCGGGACACCGTCGCGGCCGCGGCGGGTGCCCGCTCCGCGCCGGCGCCGGGAACCGCGACGGCGGCGAGTGCGCCGCAGACGGCCAGCGAGGCCACCGCCGCGCCGACGAACGCTCTTCTCATCGGAGGCCCTTCCGGAAGGACGGCGGTGTCCCGGGCGGGAGGGCTGCGCCGTCCCGCCCGGGCCGGTGAAGGGTACTGCCGGGTCGTCACGGACGCCCGTCGGCCCCGCACTTCACGATCGGGTTGATGCAGTCGCGGACGCGCCGCTCCATCTCGGCGGCCGGCCAGACGTTGAAGAAGTCACCGTGCATCGTGTAGCCGGGCCCGGAGGCCAGCCGCAGCCGCGACGGGTCGCCGGTCACCGGGTAGCGCAGCACCTGGCGGAGCTTGGGCACCGGCACCGGGTGGGTGGCCGGGCAGGCTCCGCCCACGGGGTACGCCATGTGGCTCTTGTGGTCGGCCGAGTCGAGGTCCTTGCCGTTCCAGCACTGCGGGAAGTCCAGGTACGACTCCAGCATCGTGCCCGCCGGGCAGTTCACGAAGTTGTGGGACGGGTTGACCTCGCCGGCGTGCAGGCACGACCAGCGCGAGATGGTGTTGTCGTCCGGCCCGGTCGCCTTGGCGTTGCCGGCGACGATGCGCAGGCCCCGGGGCAGCGGCTGGGTGTTGGCGATGACGTCGTCCCGGACGCCCTCCCCGAGGTAGTAGAAGGTGGTTCCGGTCGGCTCGACCGGGACGTTGTCCGCGTACAGGGTGGGCACCCAGTAGGAGGAGACGTCGGTCACCGGGTTGCAGGTGCCGCCGGACGTTTCGAGCCGGCCGAGGTCGGAGAACGCGTCGGTGGCGTTGTTGCCGAAGAAGCTGTGCATGTGCGAGCCGCCGGGCAGGCCGGGCAGCACGATCGGATCGTCCGGCAGGCGGTGGCTGTAGGGGCACTCGGCGAGGAACTCCGCGACCCGGACCGCTCCGGGCGGCACCGCCTGCGTACCGACCGTGCCGAAGACCTGGAACTCCCAGAGCGAGACGCCCCAGGCGGTGGCCCGCGCGGTCGCGAAGACCCGGACGTACCGGCCGGTGGCCGAGAGGTCCAGGGTCTGCTGTCCGGCGGCGCCGGTGGCGTTGCGGACGGTGACCCAGTTGGTGCCGTCGGCCGAGACCTGGAGCTGGTAGCTGCTGGCGTACGCGGCCTCCCAGTTCAGGACGACGCGGTTGATCACGGCGTTGGCGCCGAGGTCGACCCGGATCCACTGGTTGTCGGCGGCCGCGCTGGACCAGCGGGTCCCGCCGTTGCCGTCGACGGCGAGCCCGGCCGGGTAGGCCGCGTTCTCGACCGAGGACGCGGTGACCGGCCGCCCCTGGGACAGCGGGGTGTCCACGGCCTGGGCCTGGCCGGTGGTGCCGGTGATCAGGGCTCCGGCGGTGACCAGGGCCGCGACGAGGCCGGTCAACCGCCGGCGCAGCCTGCCGGAGGCGGAGTGCGAGCGGGCGCGCGAAGGGGGTCGCGGAACCGGGGACCGGAGCGGCGACCGCAGGGTGAAGGACCTCATGGCTTCCAATCGGGTGGGGGAAGGAGCCGGAAAGGTGCGGTGAGGGTGCATGACGGGCGCTCGACGTCCATGGGGGGAGAGAGCGCTCTCCGAAGCTAGGATCCCCCGCAGGCACTGTCAAGGCATCTTGCTGGTCCTCCGTCAACGTACCAACCCCGGAACGCCGTTGGCGGCGGACTGGGGAGAGCGCTCCCGTCGAAGGCTGCCTGCCGGAGCGAGCAGAAACCGGCTTGCCCCCACCCCGGCGAGCGCTGCGACAATGGTCCGGTGATCCCGACGTTCTCCCAAGGTCCGATCGAAGTCCCCCGGATCGTCACCCAGTTCGCGGCCGGACGACCCGCGCTGCCGGTCTGGCGCAACGCCGTCGGCGGCCTGACCTTCCAGATCGGCGAAGGGGCCTCGCGACAGTTCCTCAAGTGGACACCGGCCGGCAGCGGGATCGACCTGCCGGCCGAGGTGGTGCGCCTGCGCTGGGCGGCCGCCCACACGGTCGTGCCCGAGGTCCTGGCCGAGGGCTCGGACGAATCGGGGGCCTGGACCATCACCGCCGGCCTGCCCGGCCGCACGGCGGTGGACGACCACTGGAAGCGCGACCCGGCCACCGCGGTGCGCGCGATCGGCGCCGGACTGCGGGCGTTGCACGACCGACTTCCGGTGGAGGAATGCCCGTTCGACTGGTCGGCCGGCCGACGACTGGCGGCTGTGCGGGCCAGGGCGGCCGCCGGCCGGATCGATCCCGCCGACTGGGACGAGAGCCTGCGCCCCCTCGGCACCGTGCAGCACGCTCTCGACGTGCTGGCCGACCCGCCGCCCGTCGACCGGCTCGTGGTCTGCCACGGGGACGCCTGCGCTCCCAACACCCTGGTCGGCGACGACGGCACCTGCGTCGGCCACGTCGACCTGGGCGCCCTCGGCCTCGCCGACCGCTGGGCCGACCTGGCCGTCGCCACCTGGAGCACGGAGTGGAACTACGGCCCGGGATGGGAAGGAGCGCTGCTCGACGCCTACGGCGTCGAGCCCGACCCGGAGCGGACGAGGTACTACCGGCTGCTCTGGGACCTGTCGGACTGAGACGGCCGTCCGGGTTGCTCCGGACTCGTCCTGCCCTGCCCCTCGTAAGGGGGCTCGTGTCACAGCCCGCCCTGCGCACCCGGTGCGCTCCTCAGCACGGCGCGGGTCTCCCCGGCGCGGGTCTCCCCGACCGGCAGGTGTACCTCGGCCACCGTCGCCGTCGGCGCCCCGGGGGTGTCGCCCGGCGCGCCCGGCAGTCCTTCGGCGACGGCCGGCGCGCCCTTCTCGTTGCGGCACCACCGCCGGGCCCCCCGTGCTGACCCGGCAGCCGAAGGACCAGCGTGACCGTCTCCTGGCCGTGCTTGCCGTGCTGGCCGACCTGGCCGAGGCCGAGCCGGAGCCGGGACAGCGCGAGCATCCGGAGGCGATTCCGTATGCCAGCGGTCTGGTCGAGGACCCCGAGGACCGAGACCCCCACGACCGCCGGTGACGCCCTTGGCCGATTCCGCCGGTGGCGCCCGTGGGCCGACCCTGCGGGCGCGACGGCCGTGGTTCGCCTCAGGAGGAAGGGCCGTCGTGCGGAGGACGCCAGAATCCCGGATCGCGGTAGCGCCACCAGTACAGGACGGTGCGGTCGTCGGGCCAGGCCGCGAGCTGCACGCCCCGGGGCTCGAAGCGGTCGCGCTCCGGATCGACGGGCCGCCAACTCCGGTCCCGCGGTTCGTTCTCCTCAGGTGCCCGGACCTGCCCGAGGAACTGTTCGTGACTGGCTCCGAACGCCACGAAGTTGCGCTGGGCCTCGATCAGGGAGGTCCGCGGATTCGCCCCGATCGCCTGGTCCGGCCACCGGAGCTGGACCGGGTCGTCCTCCCAGCAGCACACGGGGCAGATCTCGTACGATCCGGGAGGCCCCGCCATCGTCAGACGGCCACAGCACACGCACGGGTACTTCAGGTCCACGATCGCCATCCTGCCCCGGGCGGGCCCGTTCGCTCAACCCGCTCGCCGCGGAGCACCGAGACCGCGCACCGGGTGGCCTGCCGACGGGACGGGGAACGGCTCGGCGCGGCCGGTGGCATCTCCTCCGCCGGCGCCTGCGGCGAAGGCTCACTGCCAGGCGGCCTCCTCGGTCCAGACGCCCTGCGGGTGCCTGTCGACCGGCAGATGGAGAGCGGGTTGCGCGCGGCAGCCCGGACTGGCCCGCTCGTCGGCGGGCCAGCGGTGCTCCCGGTCGGGCCAGACCAGCTGGAGAAAGGGGACGGGAGTCCGCCGGTAGAAGCCGCCGGCCGTGCCGAACAGGGCGCGGAGCCAACTGTTGTCGACGGGTTCGATCCGGAGCCGATAGTCCTCGATGACACCGGGGAGGAGGGAGCCCGGCTCCCGGGGCGCCCCGTCGCGCAGCAGGGTCGCGGCATCACCGATCCAGTGCATCAGGCCGCGCACTTCCAGGCCGAACATGGCGATTTCGGGGATGCGGTGGGAATGCCACAGGCCGACGGTGAAGGCCCAGTCGGGGACGTCCCCGCCGCCACCCACGCCGACCACGTGCCAGCCGTACTCCTGGACGTGCGCCATCACCGAGCCCCACTGCTTCCTGCGTTGCCGCCGGGCCAGGAAGGTCGCGGAGGCGGCGGGGACGCAGAGGACGCACGGGCAGGGAGCGGTCGCGGTCAGGTCGGTCACCCGGGTATCCAAGCAGATCCGGGCCGATCTGCGGGCACGCCGACCAGCGGGGATCCACGACGGGCCGCGATCGCGGGTGCAGGGTCGCGGCGGCGCCGGTCCGGGCAGCTCCCGGCGGGGGTGAACCCGCTGACCCCGGCGACGACCGTTCCCGCTCCCACGGCCGCCGGGGCGTCGTTCTCCTGGCCCGCGCGCGGTGCGTCGTGCCGTCCGGATCGCCTGCCCCCGGGGCGGACCGGACGGTCAGGGCCGGCGGGCACAGATGGCGGTCAAGACGGCCAGGTCGGCCGCTGTGCGCACGGGGTCGTCCCAGTGGACGACGTGGCGGGCGCCCTCGTGGACCAGCAGGGTGGCGGGCGGGAAGGCGGCGGTCAGGCGTTCCTGGTCGGAGGGGGGGAGGAGCGGGTCGTGGTCGCCCCGGATCACCAGGACCGGAGCGGTGACCCGGTCGAGGCGTTCGGGCGACGGTTCGTCGAGCAGGCCGTGGAAGGTGTCGCGCCACACCCGGGCGGGCACGAGCCGGGGTGATCCCCGCAGCAGGTGTCGCGTCCCTCCCCGACGGGCCTCGATCGTCAGTCGAGGCCTTCGATGATGCGGAAGTCGCGCTCGACGCCGTCAGCGAGTACGGCCAGCGCCTCCTGGTAGGCCGCACTCGCGCGCGCGGCGACCGCCTGTTCGAAGCTGTCGAACTCGATCAGGATGGTGCGCTCGGCGATTCCGGCGTCGTGTGCGACGACCCGGCTGCCGCGGGCGAGCAGCCGCCCGCCCGCGGCCCTGACGGCCGGACCGGCCAGCTTGTCGTAGGCGGCAAGCCTCTCAGGGGCGGCGATGGTGCGGTAGACGCTGACCCAGTAGCCCTTGGCCACGGTACCTCCTGTGTGCGGAATTGATGATCGGAAAGCATGCTCGGATCCATGGCCGGCGCGCTGCGGGGCAGCGAGCCGACCAAGACGCCTTGAGCGCGCAGGCCTCAGCGCATGACCGTGCGCACGATCGCTGCCTGGCCGCCGACCCGGATCCGGTGCCCCGCGCGGCCGCGGTGGACGGTCGCTGTGATGGTGGACGGGTTGCCGAGGTGGTCACCCATGTCGACAGCGAGGCGGCGTGTGCCGGAGCCGGCAAGGTGCGCTGCCAGGCAGGCCGTGCTGTTGGCGTTGGCGATGTCCTCGGGGACGCCGATCGACGGGGAGAACATCCGGGCCGCTGCTCGGCCGTGCCGGTCCGGGGGCGAGTAGGCGTAGCAGCCCAGCAGACCGTGGCGGTCACATGCTGCGCGCAACAGGGTGAAGTCCGGCGTGAGTTCGGCCAGTGCGGCGCGGGATCGGACGGGCAGCAGAAGCCTCGGCCGTCCGTTGGACGCCACGCACGCTTCGCCGGCGACCGCGTCCCGCGTCAGTCCGAGGCTGCCTGCGACTGCCCTCAGTTCGGGTCCACCGGCGCTACGCAGGCTGACCGGGCCCGGGTCGAACGACGCCGTCAGGCCGTCACCGCTCCGGCTTGCCCGACAGTCGAAGCTGCGGTGGGCCGTGCGCAGGACGCCGCGGTAGTCGTGGTCGCTGCCTTCCCGCTCGGCCAGCACGGCGAGGGCGGCGACGGTGCCGTGGCCGCAGGCGGGCAGTTCGTCCTGGGCGGTGAAGAACCGCAGGGTGTACGCGGGCCGACGACGCTCGATTCCGGTCGCGCGGAGGAAGACGGCGTGCGATGTTCCCAACTCCCCGGGAATGCGGCATCGCTCCTCGTCGGTGAACGGCGCGTCATCCAGAACGGCGGTCGGGCTGCCACCCGCGCCGTCTCGCTGACACGCGTCGACGACCGCTACCTCCGGCATGGCACCGGGCCGGTGGTCAGCAGCATGGTCAGATCCAGTGCGGGCGCGCTGTGCGTCAACGCCCCGACCGAGATGAGGTCGACGCCCGTCCCGGCGATGGCGAGAACCGTGTCCAGGCGGATGGTGCCCGAGGCCTCCAGCAGGATCCGGGAGGCGTCGGGCCGCCCGGCCCGGAGCTTCACGACCTGCTCGATGTCGGCCACCGGCATGTTGTCGAGCATGATCCAGCGGGCTCCGGCGTCGAGGGCCTCGACGGCCTGTGCGACGGTCTGCACCTCTACATCGCTCTCCACGGTCTGCCCGGTGTGCGCCATCCCGCGCCCGACCGCCTCGATCGCGGCGGTCACCCCGCCCGCCGCGGCGATGTGGTTCTCCTTGAGCAGGACCATCGCCGCGAGATCGAGGCGGTGGTTGTGGCCGCCGCCGGCGGTGACCGCGTACTTGTCCAGGGCGCGCAGGCCCGGCGCCGTCTTGCGCGTGTCCAGGATGCGCGCCCTGGTCCCTTCCACAGCCCGGACGTAGCGGTCGGTGAGCGTCGCGATGCCGCACATGCGCTGCAGGAAGTTCAGCGCCGTGCGCTCCCCGGTGATCAGGCTGCGCGCCGAACCGGACAGGTGCACCAGGACCTGGCCGTCGGCCACTCGGGCGCCGTCGGCGACGGCCGGCTCGACCTTGACCTCAGGGTCGACCTGCGCGAAGACCTCGGCGACCACGGGGAGGCCGGCGGCGATGCCGCTCTGCCGGGTGCGGATCTCGGCCGTGGCCACCAGGTCCTCGGCAACGCTCCACACGGTGGTGATGTCCTTCCCTGACTCGTCCTCGACCAGGGCGGCAGCGGCTGCGGCCCGTGCTGCCGCCGAGGGAAACGCGGTCGTGGTCATCTGGTCTCCAGCTCTGAGTGGACGTCGGCTCCGTCGCGGCACGTGCTGACGAGGCGTCATGGGAGTTCCGCCCGTCGGGTTTTCAGGACATGGTGGAGCCTGTACTCGCACTCCCGCGTGCCGGTCACCCGCCCCCTCCGGCCGCGAACAGGTTCCTGGTGCGCCGTCCGTGCGACTCGGCGCCGACCACGAAACCGGGGCACCATGCGACGCGCTTGTACCGGCCCTCCCCGCCGGTCCCGCCTCCGTCGACTCGGGCTTTCAGGGACTCCTCCCGCCCGGATCGTCGGAGCAGGCGCCGCAACAGCCGCGTTCGCTTCGATTTCCGAAGCGGATATCCATGCTAGCGTGTCGGAATTCGAAGCGTCAACCCTGGAGAGCTGGACATCGCGACATGGCAACACCCACACCTGGCAGTCCTGTTCGCGGCTCGACCACCGGCCGCCCCCTCATGGCCGCACTCGATCTGTTCGGGCGGCGGTGGAGTCTGCGCATCCTGTGGGAGCTTCACGCGGGTCCGCTTGGATTCCGCCCCTTGCAGAAGCAGTGCGACGACATGTCCTCCAGCGTGATGCGGCAGCGCCTGACCGAGCTGCTGGATGCCCGGGTGATCCACCAACTGCCGGACAGCCGCTACGAGCTCACCCCGCTGGGACAGGAGGCGCGCCACGCCCTGAACCCCCTCGCCCAATGGGCGGAGCACTGGGCGGCCACGATGGACCCGCAAGGGGCGGACCACGCCGACGACCGGTCCGCCGGCCGCGTCCCGGACCCGGACACCGCGGGCGACGGTGCGAAGAGGGACTCCTCGGACTGACGCCCCGATCGGACTGACGCCCCGACCCCGGAGCGGTGGGGGCGGGGGACCGCCGCATCGCGGGGTCGCTGCTGGTCGTCGGAGGCGGACCGGACGTGGTGCCGGGCTGCGCCAACGGTGAACGGCCGGCTCGGGAGGTGGCGCGGGGGAGTACCTGCTCGTGCCGCACGGTGGCCCCTGCTCGGCATGCCCGCGCGGCCTTGCCCCCGTCACCGCCGACCTGCCGGCGAGCACCTCGGACGGCCGTAGCCCGTCGGGCGCAGGTCCGGCAGCAGCCGGGCGCCGCCCCCGTGGGGCGGGACGGCCCGCCCGGGGCCGTCCGGTGGGGCAGGGGGTTGCGGCTCACGGGTCCCCTGGGTCACTGGAGTTACCGGGTTGCGCGTTCGCGTTCCTTGAGGCTGCGGCGTTCGGTCTTGCCGACGGGGGTGCGGGGGATGGCGTCGATGAACTCCACCCGCCGGATCTTCTTGTACGGTGCGACGCGTTCGGCGACGAAGGTCATGATCTCCTGGGCGGTGGCCGGTTCCCGCAGGACGACGAAGGCCTTCGGGATCTCGCTGGCCTCCTCGTCGGGCACCCCGATCACCGCCGCGTCCGCGACGTTCGGATGCGTCATCAGGACCGCCTCCAGCTCGACCGGGGACACCTGCTGGCCCTTGTACTTGATCAGTTCCTTGATCCGGTCCACCAGGAACAGTTCCCCGTCCGCGTCGACCTTCCCCAGGTCGCCGGTGTGCAGGAACCCGTCCCCCTCCAGCACCTCGCCGGTGGCCCGCGGCGCGTCCAAGTAGCCCTTCATCACGTGCGGGCCCCGCACCAGGACCTCACCCTCCAGCCCCGGCCCCAACGCTTCACCCGTCGTGGTGTCCACGATCTTGAACTCGATGTTCGTCGTCGCCCGTCCCACCGACCCCGCAGGCGAACCCTCCACCTGCATGAACGACACCAACCCCTCGGTCAGCCCGTACCCCTGCGCGACCCGGCACCCCAACCGCTCCTCGCACAGACGCGCGATCTCCGGGTCCAACGCCGCCCCGCCCGAGATCACGGTCCGCACCGACGACAGGTCGAAGCGCTCCACCAGCGGACTGCGCGCCAGCAGCACCGCGATCGTCGGCACCACGTACAGACGCGTGATCCGATGCTCCTGGATCGCCTGCAGATACCCCTGCGGATCGAAACGCGGCATCGTCACCACCGTCGCGCCCTGACGCAGACTCGCGTTCAACACCATGATCAACCCGAACGCGTGATGGAACGGCGCCACCGCCAGCACCCGCTCCCCCTCCTCCAACGGCGCCCCACCGTTGGTCTGCAACACGTTCGCACTCATGTTGCGATGCGTCAGCATCACCCCCTTCGGACGCCCCGTACTCCCCGAGGAGTGCAACAACGCCACCACGTCCGACCCCGCGTCCACCCCCACCACCGACACCCCACCCGCACCCCCGACCGGCACCCGGTCCGGCACCCGGTCCGGCGCCAGGTCCGCTGCCGGATCGAGGAGTTCCGAGAACGGCGTGGTACCGGGCGCCTGCCCGAACACCACCACCTCCCGGACCTCGGTGCCCGCCACCAACTCCGACGCCCTGGACGCCTGTTCCTCGGTCGTCACCAGCAGCACCGCACCCGACCCGCCCAGATGCCCCACCAGGTCCGCCGTCGTGTCCAACGGGTTCAGCACCACCACCGTGGCACCCAACGACGCCGCCGCGTGGAAGACCACCGGGAACTGCGGCACGTTCGGCGCCAGCAACGCCAGCACGTCCCCCCGGCCCAGACCCCGCCCCCCGAGGGCGCCCGCCACCCTCTCCACCCCGGCGACCAACTCCCCGTACGTGAAGGAGTTCTCCCCCGCCACGTCCACCAGCGCCACCCGGTCCGCGTGACCGCCCGCCTCACCCAGCACGAACGTCGTGAACGCCACATCGGGAACCGGCGTCGGCGCATGCGGCCCCGTGAAGATCATGACGCCGCGTCCCCACGACGGTAGGTGCTCAGACCCGGCTGGAAACTACGCTTCTCGAACTGCTTCAACGCCACGTTGATCCACTCGTTGCCCGTCAGACGCGACAACTCCCACAACTTCGCCTGGTCGTAGTCGATCGCCGCCGGCAGATCCGAGGCCCGGTTGTGCTCGTACACCTGCTTCGCCAACTCCAGCGTCACCGGGTTCTTCTTCACCAGCTTCGCCACGATCCGGTCCGTCTCCGCGTCCAGCTCACCCGCCGGCACCGCCCGGTTCACCAACCCGAACTCCTGCGCCTGCGCACCCGTGAACGTGTCCCCCGTCAAAATGTAGTACAACGCCTGCTTGCGCGGCAGATTGTTCGCCGCCGCCCACGACGCCCCACCCGCCGGGAAGATCCCGAAGTTGATCTCCGACAACCCGAACAGGACATCCTCCGACGCCACCGCCAGATCACAGATCCCCGTCACCAGCACCCCGCCACCGAAAGCGAACCCGTTCACCTTCGCCACCGTCACCGCCGGAAACGCCTTCAACCGCTGGAACCACCGCAACGCCACCAGATTCGTCCGGTAGAACAACATCGGATCCTCGTAAGGACGCAGGAAACACTCCTCCAGATCCATCCCCGCACTGAAACTGTCACCGTTCCCGGTGACCACCACCACCTTCACACCCCCCACCGTCTCGATCTCGTCCAACGCCGCATTCATGTCCGCATGCATCTGCGGATTCATCGCGTTCTTCTTCTCCGGACGATCCAACGAGATCGTCGCCACCGGCCCCTCGATCTCCAACTGCACCGTCTCAAGCTTGACCACCACAACGCCACCCAACCCTTCCGCACCGAAACGAACCCGACCGGACAACCCGACCGGACAACCCCACAACGAAACCCCGGACCGCCACCCACAACACACAGCAACCGACACCCGGAGACCGACCCCACGAGCATCACAGCACCCCAAACCACACCGCTTCTCCCAACGTGCCCAAGCCCCCGACCGCACCACCAGCAGCAACGGGTGGCCCGTGTGCGATCCTCGCGCCGGAGTCGATTTCCTGACGGTTGTCCAATAACCCTTGATAAAGGCACTATTGCCGGTGGAGCGGGTATGGGCGAAGGGCGGGACGACGGGAATCGCCCGTACCTGGCGGCACCTGCCGGAGGACCACCCGCTGTGGCCCACCACCTTCGAGCGGCCTACGACACGCCGCCAACAGGGCAGGGGCGTCCGAAAGTCCCGGTGTTCTTGGTCGGGTAGCGCTTCAGTGCGCGGATGAGCCGTCGAGTCGGGGAGCTGAGCGAGGTGCGTAGCCGGCGGCTCAACCAGCGCTCGGACACCCGTCCCGCCCGGATCCTTGCGAAGATTCTCTGCATGACCTTGTTTCCTGCTGACCGCGACTCCTCTGGCTCCTCCTTCGCCGAGGTCGGCGATCCCGTCCTGGCCGTCGCGGACAAGCGGCGACGCATGGTCGCGGTGGCCGGCGCGCACGAGTATGACGAGGCCAAGACCGTAGGCGTCTTCCACGTCACCGACCGCGCCCGCCGCCGTTGGCTCCTGAGCTCGCAGTACCCCGTGAACGCGATGGCCTTCCATCCCACTCTTCCCTTGCTGACCGTGGGATCCGGCGAGTACGACGGCGGCTACCACTTCGAGGGGGAGCTCCTGCTTGTGAACCTGGAGACCGGTACCACCCTGTCGCTCATCGAACACCACCTCGGCCGCCAGATCCTTGGCCTGGAATGGTTGAACCACCAGGACCTCCGCGTTCTGATGGCGCCACCGGACGACTGGAAGGACCGCAAGGCCCACGTGGAAGGACACGTCGCCGTGGTGCACCGCGCCGACTGGACCGTGGTCGGAGCCAAGTCGCTCACCGGCCGGGACCTGGCCGGCCCCCGCGTGCCGGTGCCCCGCCCTGACCACCGCGAGGCCGCCCGGCAGGCGGTCGCCCGTCTGGTGTCGCCGCGGACGCGCCGACACCACAGCAACGGGACACACGCATGAGGACCTGGATTTGAGGCAGAGCGAGACACGGCTCGGCCAGCTCGCCCGGTCACAGTGGCCCATCGCCAACCGGCTGAATTTCGTCCGCGACACAACCTTCGCCGAAGACACCTCGAAGATCCGCACCGGGCGCGGCCCCGGGAACATGGCAACCCGGCGCGACCTGGCGATCAAGACCTTCCGTCGGCACGGACACCGCAACATCGCTGCCGGCCTCCGCCACGTCTCCTACGACCCCTTCAACCGGCCGCTCGACCTCGAGTAGCACCCCCCTCCACGTACGGAACGCCTCCAGTACGCCGTGCTCGCGGCGGGCGGCTCGACGGAACCGCGCCGGAAGTGCTCCCGTCCGCCCGGCTGGGCCTGGCCGCCGGGCGGACCGCCCGGCGGCCGTCGGTGGTCGTCCGATGGGCGTCCTGTGGTCGTCCGGTGGCCGTCCCCATGGCCGGATCTGCGATGACCTCGTCATTGCGGCCACCTCCGGCCCAGCGGCATGATCAAGGCATGCCCCAGTCGCCCCACCGAGTCGTCGTCGCCGCCTTCCCAGGCGTCGAACTCCTCGATGTCACCGGACCGGCTGAGGTGTTCTCGGTCGCCACCCGTGTCGCCGGACCCGACCGGCCCGGCTACGTCGTGCAGATCGCCACCGCCGACGGCGCACCGGTCCCGACCTCAAGCGGTGTGCGCCTGATGGCCGACCTCACCCTCGGGGCGGTGGACGGCCGGGTGGACACCCTGCTCGTGGCGGGCGCGATCGACCTGGTCGGCGACACGGTGGAGCCGGTGATCGACCGGGAAGTCACCGCCTGGCTCCGCACGGTGGCGCCCCGGGCAGGCCGGGTCGGGTCGATCTGCGCGGGTGCGCACCTGCTGGCCGCGGCAGGGCTGCTCGACGGCCGGCCCGCCACGACCCACTGGCTCACCGCGGCCCGCTTGGCGGCCGAGCACCCGGACGTCGCGGTCGACCCCGATCCGATCTTCATCCGCTCCGGGCGCGTATGGACCTGCGCCGGCGTCACCTCGGGGATGGACATGGCGCTCGCGATGGTCGCCGAGGACCACGGTCAGGCGCTCGCGCTCGGCACCGCCCGGATGATGGTCATGTACGTCAAACGCTCCGGCGGGCAGAGCCAGTTCAGCGTGCCGCTCTCGGTCCAGAGCGCCGGCGGTGACCGCATCGACGACCTACGGGTGTGGATCGCCGAGCACCTCACCGAGGACCTCTCGGCCGAAACCCTCGCCGCCAGGCTGCACCTGAGCGTGCGCCACTTCTCCCGCCTGTTCCGCCGACGTACCGCCACCACACCGGCCGCCTACGTCGAGTCCGCCCGCCTGGAGTCCGCCCGCCGACTGCTGGAGGAGACCGACCTCGGCCTCCCGGAGATCGCGGCCGCCAGCGGCCTGGGCTCCGTGGACACGCTGCACCGCTCATTCCAGCGACGTCTGGGCACCACCCCGGCCGAGTACCGCCGCCGCTTCTGACCGCCCAGGCGGCCCCGCGTCACACCGCCTGCCAACCCACCGCCGCCCGGCGTTCCCCAGCCATGCCCGCACGAGCCGAAGCCACCACCCACACCCTGGAGCCCGCCATGTCCCGTACGAAGGTCGTCCCCATCCCGGTCCTGGGCCGGCACGCCGTCAACGCCTACCTGCTGCTCGGCCGCCGGCCCGTCATCGTCGACGCCGGGACTCCCGGCAGCGGCCGGAAGATCTACGAGCAGATCGCCGCACACGGCGTCGACCCCTCCGAGATCTCGCTGATCGTCCTCACCCACGGCCACATCGACCACTTCGGCTCCGCCGCAGAACTGCACCGCCTCACCGGCGCACCCGTCGCCGGCCACGTCGCCGACCTCGGTCCCTACCGCAGCGGCCGGGTCCGCGAACCGTACCTGCCCACCGGCCCGATGGGCCGGCTGATGGACCGCAACAAGAACCTGCACGTCCGGGCCGAACCGGTCGAACCCGGCGTACTGATCAGCGGCGAGACGAGCCTGGAGGACTTCGGGATCGCCGGCCGCATCATGCCCACCCCCGGGCACACCGCCGGAGCCGTCTCCGTCCTCACCGACGAGGGCGACCTCGTCGCGGGCGACCTCATCGCCAACTCCTTCATGGGCCTGATCCCCGGCAAACCGGCCAACCCGCCCTTCCACGACGACCCCCGCCAGAACCTCGCCAGCCTGCGCGCGATGCTCGCCCTGGGCCCCACCGCACTGCACGTCGGCCACGGCACCGCGCTGGACCCCGCCCGGGTACGACGCTGGGCGGAGCGCGAGCACGAGCGCCTGGCCAGGCTGGAGTCCGCCGGCCGCCTCCCCCTCCGAGAGGAGGAACCGTCCCGATGATCCCGGCGAGGCAGCGGCGCCCCGCCGGCAGCTGCTGTCACGCGAGGACGACGACGGTGGCGGAGGCGCCGACGGCGCTGGCGTTGCCGCCGGTACGGATCGACTGGCGCCGCTGCCCGTCCGGCCTGCCGGCCCACCGAGTCGTGCCTGGTCGACCAGCCTGTCACCGGTCACCTCCTCGGCCGCCCATGGCGCCGATACCTGGACCACGCCGAGGCTGGGACGCTCCGGCGGCACCTGGTCATCGCCGCCTTCGTCGTCTGCCGCTCCCTGACCGGAGCCCGACCGCAGGAGAGACCTCCCCCGCGTCGTCGAGGACGGCGAGGACGAGACCGAGGAGGACGGGCCGCACTGGCCTTTCCGGTCTTGCGTTCGGTGCGGCGGCGCTCGATCTGGACGGCCTGGCGGGCGCCGGGGAACAGCAGGTTGCTCGCGTTGGCGACCTTGATCCGACGGATCTCGCACGCCCGCTGCCGGTTTCCTACGTCCGCCCCAGGAACGGGATGTCCCCCAAGGAAACGACTTTGGCGGCACGCGGAGACTCCTCCGGCTGCCCATTTTTGACGAATCGACCGATCCGCTCAACAAAACAGGTTGCCGATCCGGTGGGCCTGTGTCACTGTTCCGCCTGGATTGACAGTCGGACAAGAGAATTGGTGCCATGGGGAATCAGTACGAGGAAGAGTGTCGTCGGTCGTTGGCCGAAGAGCAGGCGAAGAGCCTCGCCGAGACCAACAACTGGGACCACGTCGACAGGCCTCAGGTCCACCAGGACTGGGACGTGCTGTACCGGGAGATCGCGGCCTGCCTGGACGGCTCCCTGCCTGGGGACTCCCGGATCCAGGAGCTCGTCGGTCGGCATTTCGGCATAGCCTGCCGATTCTACGCCCCCAGTACGCAAGCATACGTCGGGATGGCACTCTTCTACGCGGAGGACGACGCCATGAGGGAGTTTCACAACTCGTACCATCCCAGGATGGTGGAATTCCTGGGTGAGGCGATGAGGATTTTCGCCGAACGGCGAGCCGGCTTCACCTCGTAGTACTCGAGCCGCAGATCGTGATCCTGCCCGTTGACAGAGCAGGGCTTCGGCGTTGCGTGAGTCCTCCCTCCGGTTCGTGACGGTCTGTTCGCCACCCGCAGCCGGACGGCCCCGGGCTCTCGGCCTCTGCGATCAAGGCGCTGCGAGCGATGGGGCCGGCCGCCGCCCCGGCCGCCCCGCTCGCCTCGGCCGTCCGCGCCTGCCACACGCTGGGCTCCCCGGACAGCTTGGTGGGTGGTCATCACTGCCGCGTGCGTCGGAGCGGACCGCGAGGCAGCCCTGCGACTCGTCCGCGGCGGACGACCAGCATGGTGGGCGGCCGGATCCCGAGGGGACCGGCGCCAATCGGCCTGGTTGCCGTCGGGCGGGACGGGTCGAAGCCGGTGGGTGCCGTCGTTCCGGTGCGAGCTTCGGAATCTGGGCGTTCGGCGGCGGGGCGGCCCCACCGCCGTATTGCGACCGCGCCCCGTGCGCCCGGGGTCTTCGTGCCTGCGGGGGCGAGAGGCCCCGCAACCGGGTGTGCCCAATGGGCGTCCGTATCTCCTGGCAACGATGGTGATCGTGTTGTCAGGGTGCAGCTACTTTCCGTACGACCTTTGCCGGGGGGCATGGTGGCGCAGGGAACGTTTCGGGTCGAGGCCGATCAGTTGGACGGTCTGGGGCGCGGGTTGGACGAGGCGGTCGCCAGCATGGGGGGCGCGATTTCGGCGCTGACGGGGACCCAGCCGCGGGCGGTGGGACACCAGGCGCCGGAGTTCGCCTGCGGCGGGTTCGGAGAAGGCTGGTCGTTCGGGCTCCAGCAGCTCGGCGAGACCCTGAAAGCCCTCGGCGGCGGCCTGCAGGTATCGCCGAAGGGCTACCGGCAGGCGGACGAGGCGGTACGCAGGGTGATGTCCGGGCAGGTGTCCTGATGGCCGGATTCCCCGGGCTCGCTGCGGCGGTATCGCGCGACCGGGCGGGTTTCGAGGGGATCGGCTTCGATCCCGCTCCGCGGGATGCCGAGCGGGTCGAGGCGCTGGCGGCCCGGCTGCGGCAGGCGGCGAAGGAGATCGACGACACCCGCCGGATCGTGGCTCGAGCAGTTCCTACCCCGCAGCGAACGGCAGTTTGCCGAAGCCCTGGCCGGGGGACTCCTCGGCATCGGCTTGGAGAACGCGTGGAGGGACGGTTCCAAGGCCGACCAGGCCGCCGAGGACGGTGGCTGAGGTGATGGACCACTCCGCGCTGGCCCGTCGCCTGGACGGCAGGAACGCCGAGGTCGTGGTCAGGAGCTTCTGCCGGGGGCCCGAGCTGGCGCAGCAGATCTGGGCGGCGGGCCTGTACGGGTACCGGCTGGAGCGCCACGACCCCGGCGTGATGCCCGGCCTGGCCGGCCCACGCCTGCACTTCGTCCTCGATCCGGATCCGGCCGCGCAGCAGCGGGCCGCCTGGATGCGCCGTCCGGACCTGCATCCCGGCGTCCTTGCCCCGGCGCGATGGGGAACGAACCGGGTGGGGGAGTGGCCGCCGGTGTGGACGCCGCCGGGCTGGCCGGCCGGTCACGGCCCGCTGCCGCCGGGGGACGCCGACCTGCCGCCCACGCCGTCGATCGTGCCGTGGCGCACCAGACTGAGCCCGGGCAACATCGTCCTCCTGGCCGGCTTCGTGGTGCTCGTCCGGGTGCTGGCCGCGCTCGGACTCACCCGAAGCGGCCGGGCGGTGGCATTCGCCGCCTGGGACATTGGCACCGCGCTCCTGGTGGCCGCGCTGCTCGCAGGGGCACTGGTCGCCCGGCGGGTCCGCAACCGCGCCCGCAGCGAACTCGACCACCGGACGCCCGGCACCTGACGGCTCCCGCCCACCCGGCCGCCAGCACCACAACACCCGGTCTCAGGCCCGGCGCGGGCCACCGTGCCCTGCTCGCCCACGCGCCGAACCGGCCTTGCCGGCGTACGAGGCACTGGCCCAGCGCCTGGGCCAGGCCGCCACCGACATGCCCGCCGGGCAACGCCGCGCCATCACCGCAACCTACGCACGGACCTCGAGCGCCATGACCGACGCGGGAGCCGTCGGGTCCGGCAGCTGCGCGGGCACCATCGACGGCCACCTCTCCACGCCACGCTGACACTCACCGAGATCGCGACCGGTGACGACACCGCCGGGGCGGTTTCTTCGAAGACGCCCTGGCTGGTGCGCATCCGTCCGCCGTCCAGGTACGCGACGTGGGTGGTTCCTTGCGGGGGCAGAGGCCATGAGGTGTCGGGGTGGGTGGCGGTGTGGATCCACGGTGGCGTGGGTGTCCAGATGTCCAAGGTGTGCTCCACCAGGGTCGGGGGTGTGCTGCCAGGTTGCCCGGTGTTCGTGTTGCCGGAGTTGGCCCCACGGTAGTCAGCGCCTGTCCGTGTCCGTCCCGCTCACTCCGTTCCCGGCCCGTCTGGTTGCCGCTCCAGCTCGCCTTGCCTGCCGTCCCGTCACTTTGCTGCACCGTGCCGGGTCCAGCCGGCCGCCCTCGACGGGGTGCCGGCCCGGCCCGGCCCGGCCCGGCCCGGCCCGTCCCGGTCCCGGCCCCGCCGTTCCGGCCCGGGCCCGTCGGCGCTGCTTCCCGCTCCCGGTCTGGTTGCCCGCCGGTGGCACCGGGGTCGGTGTGCGGGCGAGGTCGAGGCGGCGATCGCCCGGCTGTTCGGCAGCCCGAATCCGCCTCACCCGTTCGTGTGTCAGGGGTGTGGGGAATCGTCAGGCTTTCGGGCTGGTGGTGCAGGTCGCGATCCGGTGTGCGAGGCCGTCGTAGGCGACGGGGTCGCCGCAGATCCTTTGGACGGTGGCGAGTCCGAGGCTGGCCTGTGCGGTGGCTTCCACGGGGGTGCGGGGGGCGATGTAGAAGTGCCACTGGCCGACGTCGAGGGGGTCGTAGTCGGCGTGGGTGCGCGCGGTGTGGACGGCGAAGACGTAGACGTCGGCGTTGTACGACTGCTCGGGCGAGCGGCCGCTCTCGGGGGTCCAGGTGCGTCCTCGCAGCCGGGAGAAGCGGATGTCGGACAGCCGGGCTTGTCCCCAGGCCTGGAGGTAGGCGCTGGTCTTGACCTCGATCCTCAGCCCTGAGGGCGCGAGGACGTCGAAGCTCTCCCATTCCGTGTTGCGGTTCACCGCGCCGACAGCGCGGTGGACCAGGAATTCGGCGAGCAGACCACGGGTCGTGTTGGTCCGCAGGTCGGGCATGGCGTAGCGCCAGAAGTCGAGCACCGTGCCCGCGTTCGAGCCTTGGAAGGGCTCGCCGCCGTCGAGTGGCGTCGGTTCACAGGGAGCGTGCCGGTCAGCGGCGGTGGATCCAGAGGGCATTCGCCCAGCCTGCCATGCGTGCAGGACCCGACAAGTCCGGCCTGCACATGGCCGCAGGTGACGTGGGGACAGGCCGGTCGTGGACCCCGAGCTTGCCGTCGTCCTCGCCGGCCTTTCGCCGGTGGCCGGGTGTTGGATTATGCATGCGACGAAGTACACCGGGGCGCACGCCGTCTCCGGCGTCTCCTCCCCCCGACTGCCCGCTGCCCGCTGCTCGCCGAAGGCACCGGCGGCAGGACCAGGGGCGTGGGTGGGTCGTCGTCCCGATTGCCGGTGGTGCCGGGACCGCTGTCGCGCGGTCCCGGCACCAGCGGTACTACCAACACCACCGGCACTACCAACACCACCGGCACCCTTCGGTTTCCGAAGGCCGTCCGGAAGAGGCCACCTGACCGGCCCGCGGCCGGGATCGCCTCCAGCTCGGTGCGGGCACCGGCACGGACGGGACGTCAGGACCGGTCGTACATGCCGACCAGGTCGACGATCAGGTCGGTCGGCTCCCAGCCCAGGTTCCAGATGTCGACGTACTCCACGTTCCTGAAGTCCGCCTGGACCAGGTTGGAGACGGTGGCGCCCTTGGTCCAGTTCAGCACCGAGGAGTCCGGCGGAGTCGGGCGGGCGCCGCCCAGGTTGCCGGGCTCCGGAGCGACCGCGAGGTGGCCGCTGCCCTGCGGGTTGGTCACCGTCGTGTTCAGGACGAGGGCTTCCAGCGCCCTGCCGGACGTCCATACCCCTTCGCGGTTGAAATTCCGGCCGGAGAGCGGCCCCCAGGGCCGGGAGTCGTACAACCGCCGGGGCTCCTCCGGCAGGTAGGCGGCCTTGCCGTCCGCGCTGTAGTAGCCGGTGACGTCCACGATGACGTCCGCTGCGCCCCAGGCGCCGTTGCGGACGGAGATCCGGCCGTCGGGGCCTACCGGCACGATCACCGCGTTGGCGACCGTCTGCCCGGTGGTGAAGTTCAGGTTCGACGTGGCCGACGGCTGAAGGCCGCTCGGCGACACAGTCAGGTGGCCGGGGCCCTTCGGGTCGGTGACCGTCACGTTGAGCGCGACGGCCGCGACGCCCTGGGCCGGCAGTCCGCCCTGGCCGGCGACCTGCAGGGCGAAGGAGCTCTGCCCGGCGACCTGGCCCTGGGCGGTGCCCCTGCCCTCGCGGGTGTCGCCGATCCGGGACGGCTTCACGGAGGTGTACCCGTTGGCCGCGGACCTGCTGAACCAGCCGGTCACATCGGCGAGCAGGTCCACCGGGCTGCCGCTGCGGTTGGCCAGCTCGACGTACCCGTCCGCACCGACCGGCACGATCGCCAGGGTCGGCACGGTCTGCCCGGCCGTGAAGTTCACGTTCGAGGTGGTCGGCTGCTTCGAACCGGAGGCGTACGCGATGACGTGCCCGTCGACCGCGGTGTTGGTGGCGGTGATGTTCAGGGCCACCGACGTCACCCCCGCCGGGATGTCGCCGTTGCCGGCGATCTTCACCCGGGCCGTGGCGTACGGGGCGACCGCTCCGGCGGCCGGGGCTCCGGTGCCGTCGCGGGTGTCCAGCAGCCGGGTGGGCGAGTACGGGGTGAACTCGGAGCCGTCCACGACCTGCTCGAAGACGGTGAGGGCGGTCAGCTTACTGATCGCCTCGGTCGCCGTGACCGTGACCTTGTGGGAACCGACCTCGGCGAAGGTGTGGTTGAGGAACCTCACCTCGCTGAGGAGGCCGACATCAGAGGAGGTGCTGCCGTCACCCCAGTCGACCTGGTAGGTGACGACTCCCTGGGTCAGGTCAGTGCTGACGCCTACCGCCATCCCCATACCGTGCGCGTTGCGGTTGGACCGACCGGTGGAGACCTGGAAGTACGGCTGCTCGGCCGAACCAGCGGGCGGACCCGACGTGGCGGACGCGTCCGGCGCTGCGGACCGGGCGCCCTCCTTGGCCTTGGCGGCCGCGGCGTTCCCCGCGGCGATGTCCTTCGCCACGGCATCTCGCGCGGCCTTCTCTGCGGCGGTGTCCTCGGCGCTCCGCGCGGAGGTGCCCGCCGAGGGCGCGCCCTTCCCGGCCCCTGCGGCCGGGGTGGTGGCACTCGCACCCGTGCCGGGAGCAGTCGACGGACCCGCCGCCTGCGCCGTGGCGGGTATGAAGCCGACGACTGCCGCGACGACGGCAGCAGAGATCATGACACGGTGACGGTACACCGGCCCCCCAATTCCTGAACTCGTTCAAAGCTCTTGATCACGAAGCTTATCCCACCGAAGGTTCGCACCCCACTCTTACGGAGGAACACTGCTGTTGTTCGCCGCCAAAGCCGTGCTCTGTCATCAGGATCCGTGCTTCCGCTGCTACCGGGGTGCCGGCGCAGGCACCCTGTCCGATGAGGATGAGGTAGCGGTGCGGCTCGTGTTCAAGCTGCTCGGCCAGGTCGAGTACTTCTGCTGCGGCCTCGGCCTCGGGAGCTGAAGCGCTGTCGATCAGCGCCTCCAGCTCAGGGGCCAGGAGTCGCATCTGCGACTTGTCGAACCAGGTGTCGTCATAGGGGTCGACGTGGCAGAGCATCGGCAAGGCCAAAGTCGCGGCTCGTCGGCACAGGTCACCGAGCGCCGGATGGGTGCAAGCTGTCAGGGTCTCTCCGGAGGAGGTCCGCACGTTCAGGCCGATCGGCATGCCACCACCGTGGTGCCGGCCACTTCGGGCAGCGACATCGTTTCCGGAGGGCGGCGGTGGGTCATAGCCACTCGTTGATGACGGCGATGGCAACCGTGGCCTCGTGGCGGACCGCCAGCTTGATGCCCCTGCGGATGTCACTTGGCTGACGCTGGGGCTGGAGTGGGCTTCCTGGCTGAGGTGATGAGTCGGTAGATCTCGCGGGCGACGTAGCGTGTCAGGCACCTATGGCTTCGTGGCGGGTCTTGCCTTCCGGCGCTGCCGCAGGCGGACAGCTGGCGCGGTCGGCGGTGCGGTGGCCTGCACGGTGGCGGTTGTGGAGCGGCAGTGCCGCGTCGAGGGTGCCCGCGCCGGCCCGTACCGCCGCGGCGGGGTCGAACCCGGCGGCGCTGAGCAGCCCGTCCACGACGTCCGGGTCGTCAGGGACGAGAAGCGCCGGGGCCGCGCCCGAGGCCGCGCTCTCGTCGGTCATGCGCAGGGACAGGGCCGAACCGGGCCCGAGCTGCTTCCGCGCCGGCAGGGCCGAGCCGGTCGGCCTTGTCCGGCGGACCGGATGGGGATGGCTCGGCTGTTGGCGCGTCAGGCACCCCAGCGAGCGACGACGGCCTCCGCGACATCGAAGGGAGTGCCGCATTCCGCGCACTGAGCCGTGCCGAAGACGTAGGTGAGTTTGTGCGCGAGGTCGGGGTGACCGTCCGCGAGGATGCGGTTGTGGAGTCTGCCGGCCAGTCCCTTCATCACCGAAGGATCCTGCGGCCGGAGGGGGAACCGTTTGGCGGGTGGGTGGTTCATGTACATGCTGTCGATGGTCGAGAAGTAGCCGTGCTCGCCGAAGACGACATAGTTCTCGGTCTCGCAAGCGGGGCAGGGCAGTTCGTACTCTTCACCGTTGAGGCCGTCGATCTGCTCGCCCCAGACCTCGACGCCCTCGAAGCTGAGCAGCGTCCCCAACAGCTGGATGTAATTGAGGGGGTCGCCGTTCAGCCCGGGGTCCTGGAGGGCTTCCTCCGTCAGTCTGTGCAGTTCGGCGATCTCGGCCGGGTGGGACAGCAACGGGTGTTCGCTGTCGTCGGGTCGGTCGATGCCGGCGACGATGGCGCCGGCGAGGTAGAGCGGCAGCCTTCGCTCCGTCAGCGACCACCGCCGGGCCGCGCCGGCCAGGGCGGGGAGCGCTGCGTAACTGGCGGTGAAGACCGAGCCCTGATGGCACAGGCAGGACCACAGCCTGTCCCAGCAGGCATCCTTCGGATCGGGACTCATGGAATCGAGGAGTCCGGGAATGTCCTGGGCGGTGCCGTAGGCGTGGTTGAGCTGAGACCAGTCCGTCATGGGCCGATCCAAGCAAACGGCTCGGCGGCAGCGGCCGCCGGGTCCCCGGACCGGACATGCGGCAACCCGCCCGCCCCCTTGGGGTGGTTGCGGGGCCGCCATCATCAGGTCGCCGCCGGCGTGCCGGTAGATCGCGAGCGGGAGCCGTTCGTCGTGCCGGTCGCACCGGTTCGTAGGGGAACGTGGCGGCCGGTCATTCACGGGCGGGGGTGACGGTGTGTGGGAGTTGGACGCGTGAGTGCAGTCCGAGTTTCCGGTAGACGCGGGTGAGGGTCGCTTCAACCGTCTTGACGCTGACGGTGAGGGCGGCGGCGATGTCGCGGTTGCTCGCGCCGGCGGCGGCGAGTTCGGCGCAGCGCTGTTCGGCGCCGGTGAGGTGGGGGCGGGCTCTGTTGTCTGCGGGGAGGGTGTCCAGCCGGCGCAGGGTGCGCGCGGCGGCTTCGGCCCAGGGGTGTGCCTGGTGGGTGGTGAAGAGGTCGGCGGCGCTCTGGGCGGCGGTGCGGGCACTGGCGCGGCGTCGAGCGCGGCGTTCGGTGTGGCTGAGCGCCAGCAGGGTCCGGCCGCGGTCGAGGGGGAGGTGGTGGAGGTGGTCAGCCGCTTCGCCGAGGCGGTGGGCGGCGGTGTCGTAGTCGCCGCGGGCGGCTTCCAGGAGGGCCTGGGCGCGGTCGAGTCCGGGCAGGACGGAGGTTCTGCCGAGTTCGGTGGCGGTGCGGCGGGTGTCGTCCAGCAGGTCCTGGGCCTCGTCGAGGCGGCCGTGGGCGGTGAGGGTTTCGGCGAGTTCGGGGTGCCAGCGCAGGAGGGACGGGTCGCGGACCTGCTGCCGCTCCTCCAGGGCGCGCACTTCCTCCAGGGCGTCCAGGGCTTCCTTGGGGTGCCCGGTGGTCATGAGGAGGTGTCCGAGGGCGAAGAGGTTGCGGGAGAGGAAGACCTTGTTGTCCTCGTGCCGGGCGGTGTCGATGCCGCGGCGTGCGTGGGCGAGGGCGGTGTCGGTGTTCCGGGCGGCGCCTTCGACGAGGGCGGAGGTGTAGCAGGCCGGGGCGGGTGACAGGGAGGTGCGGTCGGTCAGGATCTGGGCGCGGTGGGCGTGGTCGAGGGCCCTGGTGCAGCGTCCGGCGCGCAGCTCGGCTTCGGCAAGGCTGCGCAGGATGTCCACGGTCGCTTCGGCGTCCGCTGTCCGTTCGGCTTCGACGAGCAGAGGCAGCAGCAGGGTGCGGGCCTGGTCGGGGCGGTCGTCGAAGAGGGTGTGGCGGGCGGCGAGGTGCTGGGGTGTGCCGTTGACGGGGGTGAGCGGATTGCGTGGCAGGAACAGGGCGCGGGCGAGCGTGGTCCCGGTTCCGGGGTGGCCGAGGATGCGTTGGAAGCGGGCCTGCAGGGTCAGCGCCATGGCGGTGGTGGCAGTGTCGCCCGCGGCCTCGGAGAGGGTGGCGGCCTGTTCGGCGAGGTCGCATGCCCGTTGGGGGTCACCTTCGTTGACGTTGGCCCAGAGGGACCGGCGGATGAGGATCTGCGCGGTGAGGTCCGGGTGTCCGGCTGCCGTGTGGAGGGCGTCGGCGAACAGGTGGTCCGCGTCGTCCAGGTGCTGTCCGCTCGCGTCGATGAGGGCGATGAGGGTGTCGACGCGTTGGGCGGGGCTGCTGTCGTGCTGCAGGACGAGGCGGGCAGCGGTGCGGCCGCGGGCCAGGTCGCCGTAGTGTGCGGCGTCGCGGGCCGCGGTCAGCGCCCGTTCGGTGAGCAGGGCGGTGTCCTGGGGCGGGGTGCGCTGGGCGGCGAAGAGGGAGAGTTCGGCGGCGAGCGCGTGCTCGCCGCGCCGCCGGGCGCTCACGGCGGCGCGGGCGGCGTGCTGGGCGATGCGCGGGTCGTCGGCGTCGGAGGCCAGCGCGGTGTGCCGGTCGCGGCGCAGGCCGTCGTGGCTGGCTTCGGCCAGGCGTGCGTGCAGGAGCCTGCGGGCGGTGTCCGGCAGGCGGGCGGTGAGTTCGGCGCCGATGGCGGAGGCGGTGAACCGGACCGTCCCGTCGGGCTGGTCCGTGTCGATGAGTCCGGCGGCCTCGGCCTCGGTCAGGAGGTGCTCGGCGGCCGGGCCGGCGAGGCGGCCGAGGAGCCTGCGGTCGGGCCGGTCGTCGAGTGCGGCGAAGGTCAGCAGTTCCTGGACTTCCCCCGACACGGTGCTCAGCCACTCGCCCACCAGTCGGCGGGCCGCCGGGGGAAGGACCGGGTCGTCCTCGGGACCCTGAGCGGTCGGCCCGTCGGCGGTGCGACCGCGGTCGTCGGCGAGTGCCAGGGCCAGGGCCGGATTCCCGCCGCTGCACGCATGGATCCGGGTGACCTCACGTGCGGTCGGCCGGTACAGCGCGAGCAGCGCCGCGATCTGATGGTGCGCCAGTGACGGTACGCGCACCACGTGCGCGTCCTCGCCGCTCCAGTGGCCTTCGGCCCCGGGGCGCCAGGTGCGCTCGGCGACGATGACCGGCAGGTCCGGGACCAGGCGCAGGGCCCAGCGCAGGACGGCCGCGCTGGCCGCGTCCAGCCACTGGGCGTTGTCCACCACCAGCGTCAGGGGCGGGGCCTCCCGCAGGAGGGCTGTGGTCAGTCGGCGCAGTCGCAGCGCGGGGCCGGCGCCGTCCGGGGGGCCGGGCCGGCCGGCGGCCTCGTCGAGGGCCGCTGCGAGTTCCCCCGCGGCGGGCAGCGGTTGGAGGGCCAGCGCGAGTTCGAGCAGGCCGGTCCAGGAGATGCGGGCGTCCTGCGGGCCCGGGGCCAGCCGCAGCACGGGCAGACCCAGCCGCCGCCCCAGCACCCCGGCCGTGGTGGTCTTGCCGATTCCGGGCGGACCGAACAGCACCACGCGGCGGGTGCCGGGCACGTCGTCCGGCACCACCGGCACCACGGCGCCGGCTGCTCCCTGAATTTCGCTCAACCATGTTGCGGAGTCTCGCATCGGGCCATCGTGCGCCCTCGGGGCCCCCTGCGCCAGGACAAGGGTTTTCCCTGATTTCGGCCGTCCCCCGCCTTCCCTAGCCTCATGGCCACAGCTGAGCCAACTGCTGCCGAACGCCCCCCACCCCCCAGACGGCGTCCTGCGGTCCTCTCCCCCAACCCGGCTCGGCGGAAGGAATGTCATGCCTCGCAAGAACGCCCTCGCGGCCGCCGTCGCGGCCGCCCTCGCCCTGGGCACACTGACCGTCGTGGCCACCCAGTCCACGGCTGCGGCCAGCAGTCCCTCCACCCGACCCGGCGCCGGGTCCAAGGCGATGACCGCCGACTCGCGCGCCGAGGCGATACGCACCGCCGACCGCGAGGCCGACGCCGTCGCCAAGTCCCTCGGCTTCGGCCCCGACGAGCGCCTGACGGCCAAGGACGTCCTGGTCGATACCGACGGCGCCCGGCACGTGCGCTACGACCGCACTTACCACGCCCTGCCCGTCATCGGTGGCGACCTGGTCGTCCACTACGGCAAGGACGGCAGGATCACCGGCTCGGACCAGGCGCACCAAGGCTCGCTCAAGGTGGCCGGCATCACGCCGAAGCTGACCGCGGCCGACGCCTCGGCCGCAGCCGTCAAGCACGCCAAGCACGTCAAGAACGCCAAGACCGACAGCCGGGACGGCAGCACCCTGGTGGTGTACGCGGTCGGCAAGGTGCCCGTGCTCGCCTATCGATCGACCGTCACCGGCGCGGGCGAGGGCGGCCCCGCGTCGCGGGAGGCGGTGATCGTGGACGCGGGCAGCGGCGTGCCGCTCGACCAGTACGAGCTGCACCAGAGCGTCACGGGCACGGGCAACGGCGTCACCGCCGGCCAGGTCTCGATCGAGACCACCCAGTCCGGAAGCGGCTACACCCTCACCGACGCCGCGCACGGCTCCACCATCGTCTACGACTCGTACAACAGCTCGCAGTCGACCCCGAAGCAGAACGCCCGTGCCTTCTCCAGGACCACCAACACCTGGGGCAGCGGCACCACCTCGAGTCGCGAGAGTGCCGCCGTGGACGCCTCCTACGGCCTGGCGAAGACTTGGGACTTCTACAAGGACGCCTTCAACCGCTCCGGCATACGCAACGACGGCAAGGGTGCCCCCGCTTACGTCCACGTCGACACCGGCCTGCTGAACGCCTTCTACGACGACGACTGCTTCTGCATGTTCTTCGGCGACGGCTCCTCGCAGAACAGCAACACCCCCGTCACCGCACTCGACGTGGCCGGCCACGAGATGAGCCACGGGGTCACCGCCGCCACCGCCAACCTCAACTACTCCGGCGAGTCCGGCGGCCTCAACGAGGCCAACTCCGACATCTTCGGCACCATGGTCGAGTTCTACGCCAACAACGCCGGCGACCCCGGCGACTACTACATCGGCGAGAAGCTCAACATGTCCGGCGGCTACATGCGCCGCATGGACAACCCCACCGCCGACGGCAACAGCCTGGGCTGCTGGACCTCCGGCGCCGGGTCGGTGGACGTCCACTACTCCTCCGGCATCGGCAACCACTTCTTCTACCTGGCGGCCGAGGGCACCGGCGCGAAGACCATCGGCGGACTCTCCCACAACGGCACCACCTGCAACAGCGACACCTTCAGCGGCATCGGCAGGGACAAGGCCGCCGCTGTCTGGTACCGGGCGCTGACCACCTACATGACCTCCACCACCAACTACTCCGGCGCCCGCACCGCCACCCTCCAGGCCGCCGCCGACCTCTACGGCACCAACTCCCAGGAGCGGTACCTCGTCTCCAAGGCCTGGGCCGCCGTCAGCGTCGGCACCGCCCTGCCCGCCCCGGGCACCAGCAGCCCGACCCCGAGCCCCACCCCCACCTCCACCCCCACCTCCACCCCCACCTCTAGCCCGACCCCCACCTCGAGCCCGACCTCCACCCCCACCTCGACCGGCAACGCGCTGACCAACGGCGCCTTCGAGCAGGGCACCACCGGCTGGACCCAGAGCGACGACGACATCACCAACTCCACACTGCAGGCCGCGCACGGTGGCTCCTGGTACGCCTGGATGATGGGCTACGGCACCTCCGCCGTCGAGTCCCTGTCCCAGTCGAACATCGCGGTGCCCTCCACCGGCAACCCCAAGCTCACCCTCTGGCTGCAGGTCAGCACGCAGGAGTCCGGCACCACCGCCTACGACACCCTCAAGGTCAAGGTCAACGGCACCACACTGGCCACCTACTCCAACGCCAACGCCTCCTCCGGATACGTCCAGAAGACGGTCGACCTGTCCGCCTACAAGGGCCAGAAGGTGAAGCTGGAGTTCGCCGGCACCGAGGACGCCTACCTGTCGACCGTCTTCCTGCTCGACGACATCGCCATCGGCTGACCACAAACCGCTCCACCCCCAGTACTCCCGCCGCCGGGACCGTTGTGGGACGGACCCGGCGGCGGGAACTGCCGCGTTCTTCGCACGGTGCAGCGACGAAGGCGACAGACCTGCGGTCGGCCCACCGGGGCAGGGTCGACCGCAGAAGCCACCGCGGTCGGCACGTTGCGAGGCTTCGATCGCAGGCCGCATCCGCTCGCCCGTTATCCGGTCCACAACACGCCGAATGCGCGAACCTGCCAACCCTCCCTCGTCCCGCTCCGGCGGGCCACGGCACCATCCTGCTGCGCGGCCGGCTGGTGCACCTGGCTGAACGGCTGGCCGTGGACGAGTTGCCGTACGGTGCTCGCCAGGTCGTGCTTGCGGGCGAACCACGGCACCTCGGCCGGGACCTTGTCCGCGTCGTCGGTGACGAAGGCGTTGACCATGGTGCTCAAGGAGTGCGCGGCGGCGACATGTTCGTGGACCCCGTGGACCCCGTGGACCCCGTGGACCTCGTGGACCTCGCGGGGCCGCAGGGTGAGCATGCGGGTGCCGCGGGCCGCGGTGGTGCAGCGTTCGCGTGAACGGCAGGGACGGCAGTCGGTGCCGGCGAAGGCGATCACGATGGGGTCGTGACGGTGCTGGGTGACGGGGTACCAGCCGGTGCTGGTGCGGCCTTCGGGGCGGGTGACCTGGCGGGTGTTCCGGTCGACGCGGAACGCGGCCCGCAGGAACTCTGGAGCTGCTGTGGCTCATGCGGGCGGAACCGCTGAGCCCAAGAGCCTGGTAAGGACTCTTGACAGTCGGGTGGTCCAGACCACCAGTATTGGTCCAGGCCAGAGTGCTTCAAGTCGCCGAAGTCCCCACTTTCGAAGGGAGCGCGGTCCATGACCGGACCCGTTCGCGCACCACTCCGAGCCCTGCTCGCCGGAGCCGTCACCGCCGCCGCCATCGCCGGCGTGGCGCTCACCGGCACCGTCCACGCGGCGGGCACCCCACTGCCCGCCCAGGTCTCCGCCCCGTACGTCGAGGCCCAGGCCGACGACAGCCCGTCCAGGCTCGCTTCGCAGTCGGGTGACAAGTACCCGACGGCGGCCATCCTCCAAGCCGCCACCGCCTCCTCCCCGTCGCCCTCCGCGTCGAGTGTCCAGGTGCCCGCCATCCAGGTGCAGGTCAGCCCGTCTTCGGGCACGGTGACCGCCGGCTCGTCGACCACCGCGACCGTGAGCACGGCCATCATCAACAACGGCTCGAACACGTCCATCGCGATGACGGTCAGCGGCGTTCCTGTGGGGGTCGCCGCCTCGGTCAGCCCGTCCTCGGTCAACGGGAGCTTCAGCGCCGCCCTGTCGGTGTCGACCGTGTCCACGGTCGTCCCCGGCACCTACACGCTGACGGTCAAGGGCACGCTGACCGGCACCTCGGCCACGTCCTCCGCGACCTACACGCTCACCGTGACCGGCACCGCCCCGGCGTGCTCCACCGCCTCCTGGGGCGGCACACAGGTCTACATCGGTGGCAACACCGTCTCGTGGAAGGGCCACCAGTGGAGCGCCAAGTGGTGGACGCTCGGTGAGGAGCCCGGCACCACCGGTCAGTGGGGCGTCTGGCAGGACCTCGGTACCTGCTGATCCGCACGCGTCGCCGGGCCGAGCCCCGGAATCGAGGCCCGGCCCGGCGACGCGTGCGGACTCTGCTGCTCATTTCGCTGTGGGGTGTTGGTCGGGTTCGGGATGATCACTCTGTGGGCTGCCTGGCGGTGGTGCGGCCCGGGAGCGTGGTGCGGAGTCGATGCGGCCGCCGGGGCTGCCGGAGATTCCGGCGATGACGGCCCGCCCTTCGCCCGCTCGGTAGACCAAGAGCGGCGGTGCACCAGGGCGAGGACAGGGTCCCGCTGGCCGCTGGTGGGTTCGTATCGGCGGGCACCGGGGTTGGTGAGTTCGGTGGTGTCGTCCTTACGGGGCACGGTCGCCGGCATGACGTTCGAGGTGGGGCCCTGGTGGGGCAGCTGTGGCGGGTGGCGACGCGGGCCTTGGAATGGCCGCGCTGCTGGGCGAGGCGCGGTCGGGGTCCTGGCGGTGGAGGAGGGGGTGGTGCGCGGCGGTGAGCGCGGCGTGCGCGGTCGCCTTCGTCGACATCCTGCACGCGGCGCAGGAGAACGGTGCCGGGGGCGCGACCGTCGGAGGCGCCCGCCGGGTGAGGGCCGTGAACGCGGGCGGTCGCGGCCCCCTTGCCTGCGGTGGTCGCAGTGCGCGGACTGCTGGGGCCGCGGCGGCCGACTCCCTCGGAGGTACCGGCGGGCGTACCCGGCGGGCCGACAATGCGGCTGACGGAGCATCGGGGCGGGGTCCCGTGGGGGCTCGGGACGAGGCGCCGCGGGGACGTTCCTGCGGTTCACGGGTCTGACGATGATCGACCCGACGACGGGACTGCACCTCGCCCCTCCGGGGACGGGAGGGGGCGGCCCGGGTGGTGCGGCGGCGGTGTGGCGTTCGTGGCCAGGGTGTGCGTGGCCTCGCTGATGTGGCAGCAGTTCCCGGCGTTCGTAGGGGTGTTTGATGGGCGTGCGCCTCTCGGCGTAGGCGCGGCGATTGACCTGCTGCGCCGGGTACGGGCCGGCGGGATACTACGCTGTGCAACTGCTCCGGGCGTTATGGGTGACGGCTGTGACTGGTGCCACCAAGGCGGTCGGCGGAAGCGGGAACTCCGCAGGACATGGTGACGGATCGTCACATGGCGATCGCTCCGGGCAGAGCTCGCCGGCGGCTTTGCCGGGGCATTGGCGTGATCGGGGGCGCATTGGCGGCCCTTTCGATCACGCAAACCCCGTCAAAAGCTGACATTTCCCGCCCGATTTCTTGATCCTTACCTCTGGTAAAACCCAACTGACCTGCACTGTCAGGGAATTACTTGATTACCGACCGCAACCGCCCGTAGCTTCATGGGCGGTGCAACGAGCACCACCCGGATTCACCCCGATGCACGGCCCGCAGCCGATCCCCGGTGCGAGGGCCGTGCCCGTAGACCGGCCAAGCTCGAAGGGCGGGCCGGCGGTAAGCGGGGATACCGGGGCGGCACGGCACGTCGGACACGTGCCCGCCGCCCGTCGAGTGAGGTGAGCGAAACCTGGGCCCCGCCGGGGCCTGGTTCCGCATGCCTGCCTGGGGCTTGTCGAGAGGATGTTCATGACCGTCGGTCACGAGACCACCGCTGCCACCACCTCCACCAAGGCCACCACCAAGCGCAACCGAGTCTGCGTAGCCGTTGTGGCCGGCGCTGCCGTCGCCGCGCTGCCGGTGGCCGGACTCGTCGCGGCCCCCCCGGCCTCGGCCGCCTCCACCTCGACCTGGGACGCCGTTGCCCAGTGCGAGAGCGGCGGCAACTGGTCGATCAACACCGGCAACGGCTTCTACGGCGGTCTGCAGTTCACCGCCGGCACCTGGCGGGCGTACGGCGGCACCGCATACGCACCGCAGGCGAACCAGGCCGGCAGGGCACAGCAGATCGCTGTCGCAGAGAAGGTGCTCGCCTCGCAGGGCCCCGGCGCCTGGCCGGTCTGCTCCAGGAAGGCCGGTCTGGCCAGGGGCGGCGCGCCGGCCCAGGCCGACACCGCCACCACGGCCAAGCCGGCCGCGCCCAAGGCCCAGGCCCCGAAAACGCAGCCGAAGTCGGCGCCCCCCAAGCCCGCCCCTGCCCCGATATCCGACCCGAGCTCCACCGGCACCACGCGATCGGGGCGGACGCCGACCCCGTCAGCCCCGGTCAACTCCCCGAGGAACGGCGCCCCCATCGGTACCTACACCGTCAAGAGCGGCGACACCCTGAGCGAGATCGCGGTCAAGTTCGGCAAGGACGTGCGGAGCCTGTACGCGGAGAACATCCGGACCATAGGCGGGGACCCGGACCTGATCTTCCCGGACCAGGTGCTGGACCTCTGACCTCCGTTCGGACCAGGGCCGGCCGCCCTTCCCAAGGACGGCCGGCTCCGGTGCGCGGACCGCGGCGCCCGGCCCCGTACATGGACCCGGGCGCGCGCCCTACGCGGCCCTCGGCACGCGACCCGGTTGCCGTATCAGGCCGGCCGGTACGACGCCCTTCTCGCCCTGAACGAGAGCCAACACCAGGAGACCCACCACCCCGAGACCCACCTCCTGCGTCTACAGCCCAGCCTCCTGGATGCGAGGACCTCGCCGAACCGGCCCGGCACCACGCCGCGGGTCACCGGCAGACTTCACCGGCCGGTGCCCTCAGGCCCGGCACAGGCCCGGCCCCGACACCTCCGAGTGAGCAAGCGATGACCGAAGTGCCCCGGGCCGGTTCGCCGCCACCGTCCGGGACAGCCTCGCCGGACCGGTCGTCGAAGTCGCCGGCGACCTCGACCACGACACCGCCCCACGCTTACGGAGGGTGCTGCGCCGTGCCCTGGCGGTGCGTCCCGCTCCGGTGATGCTGGTGGTCGACAGGCCCATTTCGCCCGCCGGCCAGCCGCTGACGTGAAGGCGGTGCGCGCCTCGGGCAATGGTGTGCGGCGCGCACCACCTGCCGATCCTCCCAGACCGCCCGCCGGCGAGCCGCGGCCAGTACCGGCCCCGTACCCACCGCCGTACCCGGGCGGGGGACAGAGTCCGGCCGGGCGCGCACCGCGACCGACCGGTAAGGGGGCGTGGCATGTTCAACCGCAAGCGGTCCGGCCGCTGGACGGACTCGACCACCTGGGCGGTGTTCCTGACCGTCGGGACCGGCCTCCTGGCCTTCACCCCCGGCTCCCTCGCCCGCCACATCATCACCGGAGCCATGTTCGCGATCGCGGTCACGGGCCTGCTCGCCGACGTCGTGGGCCGGATCCTGCTGCGCCGGGCGGCGCGGGCCGGGAGCATGAAGGGCCGCCACAGCGTGACGGACCACGGCCTCCGCTCCTGAGCCGACCGCGTCGCCGGCTTGCTGCGACGACGGCCGGGCCGCTTGCCCGCGCACCGGCGCGACCACACCGACCGAGGGGCCATGAACGTCTACAGGAACCCCCACTACCGCCTCGCCGGTGTCGTGCTCGCGGTGATCGGCATCGTTTTGGCGGTGTCCGACCGGTCGGTCATCGCCCGATTCCCCGACCGGGACTCCACCTGGCGCATCGCCCTGTACACCGCGATGCTCGCCGGGGGTATCAGGGTCCTCACGATGCGGGTGGTGGCGACCGCCGACACGCTGACCGTCCGGAACCTGCTGCGCACCCACGTCCTGCCGTGGGAGGCGGTAGCCGGCTTCGCCCTGGAGAGCAGTCTGGTCGTGGAACTGAAGGACGGACGCCGCATCGGCTGCTCCGCGGTCCCGCCGACCGGACTTGACCGCATGACCGGCCGCAAGGGCTACGCCGGCACTGAGTCGCCCCGACCGGCCCCGCGGCGCGGCTGCGGCCAGGGGGCCGGTCGGGGCGGTGGGGCCGGGGCCCGGCGGGACGCCGGCGTTGCCGGAGCCGGTGGCCCGCAGGGTGCTGTCGGTGGTGGTCCGCCATGCCTGCGACGCGCAGGACGGCCGGCTGCTCCTGGATGCCCTGGGTGAGAAGCGTTGTCTTCCGAGAGTGACGGGCACGTTTCCGCTGGTCAGGCATGGTGTCGATGTCTTGGTGGCAGAGACGGGGGTGTGGTGTCGTCTCTTCGCGGAGGTGCCGGATGCCATCGGTGATGGGGTTGCTGGAGGAGCGCGAGCGTGCTGCCCGGCAGCGGGTGGAGGTTCTGCAGACCGAGTTGCAGGAGGCGGAGGCCATGCGGGAGCGGCTCGTGATCGCCCGTCAGACGGTGGCCGAAGTCCTGGCAGATCCGCGTGCAGGCGTGAAGATCGGCTCCGGGTCGGTCACGTCGAAGCCGGTCTACGTGGCCGTCGGCGTGGACATGGACGGCCGCAAGGACGTCCTGGGCCTGTGGGTGGGAGCCGAGGGCGAAGGTGCCACCACGTGGATGGACGTGCTTTCCGGCCTGCTCCGACGGGAAGTGACCACGGTTGCGGGTCGCCTTCCGAAGCCGGGAGTTGATCGACTCCACCATGTCCGTGGAGCAGACGAAAGCGCATCTCTCAGTGCTGGTGGCGGTCAGGGTCGAAGACCGTACAGACCCGGCGCGCGGACGAGCGGGGTGCCGTGACCGGCACCCCGCTCTTTGATCACGCTGTGCCCGGCTCGGTCACGGTGCCGGCGTCAGGGTGAGGGCGAAGGCGTGCATCGACGGGGTGGACGGTGCGGCCTGGGCCGTGGTGGGCAGCTTGATCGAGGCCAGGGCCCTCTGCGGGTCGGGGGTGAGGGAGACGGTGTACATCGACACGCTGCTGTTGTCCGTTCCGCCGGTGGGCGTGTAGCGCTTCGGAGCGGTGAGTTGGCCGTTCGCCGCGTACCAGTCGGCCGCGCTGAGGGGCGCGGTACCGGTGGTTCCGTCGGTGTAGGTGAAGGTCACCGTACCCGAGGTCGCCCCGTAGCTGGAGGCGACCAGCAGTCGGGCGTTGGAGTAGCGGCGTTGCGCCGTGGTGATGGTCTGTCCGAGGGCGACGACGTTGTTGTTGCGGCCGGCCGCGGTGTCGGGGAAGAGGAACGGGGTGCCTGCCACGGTGGTGAGGCCGGGCTGCGGCAGGGCGTCGGCGGGGTAGGTGTAGCCGGAGCCGTCGAAGTTCCCGTCGTGGGCCCCGGCAGGGGAGATGCCGTCGTTGTTGACGTACGCGGTCAGCGGGACCTGGACGGGGGCCAGGTACTGGGCGGTGACCTGGGCCGCGGTCAGGGCCTGGTCGTAGATCGCCATGGTGTCGAGGTCGCCGACGAGCGTGGTTCTGTTGCTCTCGCCGACCGCCTGCATCGGGAGCGGGATGGAGACGGCCAGCTGGCCGACCTGCTGCCCGTTGGCGTAGAGCGTGGTGGTGCCGGGCGTCGCGACGAAGGTGAGCTGCACCCACTGGTTGAGCGGCGCGGTGTAGTTGAACGAGTAGTCCCCGACCCCGAAGCGGGTGAGGCCGACCTTCGCCTGCGTGCCGAACTGCTGGAGTTTGATCGCCCCCGCCGTGGACGACAGCAGTGCGGCGTCCGACTGCGTACCCGTGGGGCGCACCCAGACGGAGTACGTCCAGGGCTCGGCGATGTCCACGCCGCCCAGACCGATGCCGTCGCCTGATCCGCTGAAGTGGGCGGCCTTGCCGCCGGCGCCGTCACTCACGAACGAGGGCGAGCTCAGGATGTAGGAGGAGCCGTGCAGGCCTCCCACGGTGTCCAGGAACGGGCGCACGTTGGGGGGCGGTGCGGCGTCGTGCCAGCCGGAGGGGTAAGGGGCCGGGTCCATCGGGTAGAGGTGGATCGGCTTACCGTTGCCCGCGCGAGTGGGGGGCGGGAACCCGATGATGCCCGGGGCGTTGCCGATGGCGCTCAGGCGGCTCTGGAACGCCGGCACGGTGTCGGTGGGGAGGGAGGTGTTCCACATGCGGTCGGCGACCATGGCGCGGGGAGTGCGGGCGAGGTCCTCGTAGAACTGGTCCTGGGCCCACATGTTGTAGTCGTCCCACAGCGAGAGCGCACCGCCGAGCGACTTCGCACTCGTGCTCGGTGCCCACTGCTGATAGATCCAGGACTGGTTCGGGTACAGCCTGTGGTAGTTGTTCGGGGTGAGGTAGAGGTTGTGCTGGTCGGCCTCGATGGTGTCGTACCCCGCCAGGGCGGCGCTGGTCGCCCCGTCGCTGTCCCACTGCATCACGATGACGTCCGTGTTGACGCTCTGCTTCGGGTGATTCATGGCCTCGAAGCCGTTGAAGATGACACTGCGGCTGCCGGGCTTCGTGGTCTTCACGTGGTCATTGACGTTGTTGATGAAGCCGGAGAGCAGGTCGCCGAGAGTGGAGTAGGTCGCGGAGTTGGCGGTGAGGTAGGACTGCACGGCGGGACAGCCGGCGAGGCCGCCCGGCACTTCGTCACCGCCGAGCTGAACGTACGGGCCGTTGAACCAGGGCAGGAAGGTGTCCAGGAGCTGCTTGGAGACCTGCAGACTGCGGGGGTTGGTCAAGTTCATGGTGAACGAGGGCGTCACCCAGCCGTACGTGTACTGCTGGCCGCAGGAGTTGGCCGAGGTCGCGCCGGATCCGTCCGCGTTGGGACCGTCGCCGAAGCCGACGTGGAAGTAGTCCGCGACCGCCGAGGCGTGCCCCGGGAACTCGAACCCGGGCATGATCGTGACATTGTTCTCAGCCGCGACCTGCTGGAACTCCTGGATCTGAGCCTGCGTATAGCTGGAAGCCGGATCCGCCAGACCGGGGAACGCGGGGCTGTTCAGCCTGAAGCCCTCGGCGTCGTCGAAGTGCATGACAAGGACGTTGCTCTTGACCCAGCCCATCTGGCGGATCAAATCCTTGACGTAGCTGGGCTGCCAGTACTTGCGGCCCATGTCGAGCATGACCACGCGCATCGGCTTCGCCGGGGTGTCCGTCGTCGAGCCGACCGGCAGGGCGGCGTGGGACGGGTCCTGACGCAGAATCTGGAGCAGAGTCCGGCCGCCGTAGTACACCCCTGCACTGGTGTTGGCGGTGATCTGGGCCGTGGCGCCGATCGCGAGCCGGTAGCCCTCCGCGCCGGCACCGGAGGTGGAGGCCAGGCTCAGGACGATGTCGCCGGGCTGTGCCTGGCTGTGGGTCACGGCGTGGGGCTGGCCGGTGACGGTGGCGAGGTCGGTGGCGAGCCCGGCTGCCATTTGGTCCACTGTCTGCTGGGTCAAACCGAGTTGGGTCTGACCGAGGGTCGATTGGCCGGCTGTGGTGCTGTCGACCACGATCCTCGAGGTCGCGGCGATCGTCATGGAGCCGGTGCCCGGCGTCCAGGAGGTGAGCCGCGGGATGGTTTGCGGTGGGGCGTCGGCGCCCTGGGCGGTGGGCGCCACCACTGTCAGGCACGCGGCGGCGGTGAGTACCGCCGCCACTACGGCAGGCATCGTTCTGCGCACAGCTTGCATCTCCATTCCATTCATGCGCGACGGGGGACGGTCCAGCGTCGCGGGGGGGTAGGGGGCATCGAAGACGTGAACCGGATCGGGTGGTCCCCGCCTTCTTCGGCATGGTGAACGGGCTTGCCTCCTGGTGAGGCCGACCAGTCGGTGCGCATGGCGGTCGAATCCGCCGGGCGGCCCTGCTGGCGCGGGTGCTTCCCGCACGAGCGGGCCCGCCGCCCGTTCCAGGTGGGCTGTCGTGGGGAGACCGGCCGGCTCAGCTGCCGTAGATGCTGAAGCCGTCGAGGGTGGCGTACTGGCCGGAGAGCTTGGTCACCACGATGGTGTGGCTGCCCGGGGTGAGGAGGCCGGAGGTGTACAGGGGGACGTTCGCGTGCCGGAGACCGTCGGTGGGCAGCGTGCTGACGGTCTGCTGCGGTCCGCCGTCGACGCTGATGCCGATGTTCCCCTGATCGGTGAACTGTTCGCCGCGGACCTGGATCTGGGTGCCGGTGAAGGTGAAGGAGGCGGTCGATCCGTTGGCGGTCGCGTAGTGGATGTCGTTCTGGTAGTCGCCGAACGTGCGGTTGCCCGCGTAGGCGAAGTTGCTGTAAGTGATTCCGGTGTTGGTGTCGTCGACCCGGGTCGCGTTGAGGATGCGGAAGCCGTCGAGGGTGGCGTACTGGCCGGAGAGCTTGGTCACCACGATGGTGTGGCTGCCCGGGGTGAGGAGGCCGGAGGTGTACAGGGGGACGTTCGCGTGCCGGAGACCGTCGGTGGGCAGCGTGCTGACGGTCTGCTGCGGTCCGCCGTCGATGCTGATGCCGATGTTCCCCTGATCGGTGAACTGTTCGCCGCGGACCTGGATCTGGGTGCCGGTGAAGGTGAAGGAGGCGGTCGATCCGTTGGCGGTCGCGTAGTGGATGTCGTTCTGGTAGTCGCCGTATCCGCGGTTGCCGGAGTAGGCGAAGTTGTTGTAGGTGATCGCAGCGTTGGTGTCGTCGACCCCGAGGGAGATCGAAGCCGCATCGGTGCCGGCTGTGACCGGCACGATCATGAAGCCGCTGGACAGCCGGGTCACGTTGCTGACCAGGGTGGAGCCGACGTACACCGGCGTGGTGGAGGTGAAGCCTTCCCCGGCGACGAGGACCTGTGTGGCGTTCGCGGTCGACGACACGTAGGAGATGCTGGGGGCGACGGTGAGGATCGGCGAGAAGGACCCGGATCCGGCGCCGGCGCCGCTCAGTACGGTGCTGGGGAGGTCGGACGGCGCGGGTGCGGCGGGGATGGTCGTGTTGCCGCCGGCGTTGGAGTCGATCGCGTTGTTGCAGTCGGCGTAGCGCTGGTAGGGGGCGGAGAAGTAGTTGCCCGTGATCCAGAAGTGGCCCGTCGGGCTGCATCCTCCCTGCGCCCACTGGCCGGCGCCGAAGGCGACGTTGCCTTGCCAGTTGATCCACTCCGAGCCGGCGTCGTCGTAGTAGGTGAAGTTGACCGCGGGGGAGTTGTAGGCGATGTTGCCGGTGACCTGCAGGCCCTTGGCCAGGGTCTTGACCTTGTCGATCGTGGTCCCGTCGGCCTGGTACACGTACTGCGCCTGGTGGCCCTCGACGTACACGGCGCCGCCGTCGTGCCGCACCGACATGTAGTCGTGGATGATGTTGTTGCTGATGGTGTTCGAGGAATTGATGTTCGTCGTGTTGTTCGGGGTGCTTGCCTGGTCGACGTGTCCCTGGATGACGCCGGCCGTGATGCCGGTGTAGGGCAGGTCGTAGAGGTTGTTGCGGGTGATGGTGGTGTTCTGGGAGAACAGGAGGGTGATGCCGCAGGCCGAGGAGTAGTCGGTGCCGATGTGGTGGATGACGTTGTCCGAGACGGTGGTGCCGGTGAGGATCTCGTTGGTGCCGATCGTGTCGCCGCTCACGGCGCCCGCGTTCGGGGTGCAGTTCTGCTTGATCCCGGCTGCGTGGGACGGGTCGGTCGGGGTCGGGTCGTAGGTGCAGCCGAGGAGGATCGCCGTCGAGGCGATGTCGGTGAACTCGTTCCCCTGGATGAGGAGGTTGGCCGACCCGTACATCACGCTCAGTCCGGCGCCGCCGAGTTCGGCGAACCGGTTTCCTGTGATGCTGATGTTCTTCGACGCGGTGAACGAGACGTTCGCCAGCGGCTGGGTCAGCGCCCCGAAGGGGCAGGTTCCGGCGGGAGTGGAGAAGGTGCACAGCCCCTGGTTGTTGCTGCCGGTGATGCGCAGATTGCTCTGTACATCGGCGAATCCGGCTGCTGCGGAGGGGGCGTTCCAGGTCGCGTAGGAGAACTGCAGCCCGCTGAAGGTCACGTCGTGCAACGGGGCGGCGAGGGTACCGGCGCCCTGGAGCAGCGATTCGAGACGCGGGAGCTCGACGTCCAGGCCGGCGACCTGCTGTCCGGCCTTCGGCTGGTAATACAGCTTGTTGCCGGCCGTGTCCAGGAACCACTGCCCGGAGTGAAGCAGGCCCTGCGCGTTCTGGATGAGCGTGGGCATCGTGCTGGTGGGCATGGACGGTAGACCGCCGCTGCCTTGGGCGAAGGGCGCCCTCGCCGTCACGTTGCCCCAGCACGGCTGACTCATCGTCAGTGTTCCGCTCGCCGCCGAGAAGCCTGCGACTCGGCACCGCGACTCGGTCCACGGTCCGTTGCCGGCCGGGTAGTCGAACTCCACGGCCGCGACCTGGCTCGCGGTGAGGCCGCCGAACCAGGTCATGGCCGTAGTGTCGCCGGAGATCGTGTAACCCGATGAGGATCCCTGCCAGGAGCCCGTGAAGCCCAGGTCCGCGGGGGAGGCCGTGGCCACGGGGGTCTGCTGACCGTCGATGTAGAGCTGTCGACTGTTGCTTCCGGCCGGAACGGAGGCGGACCACACCTCGCTGGAGCCGACCTGCGTCCACCCGGTGATCTGGGAGGCCCCCGAGATCACCGGTCGTGCACCCGGCGCGGCCTTCCAGACGACGGGATGGCCGGCGGAGCCGGAGTCTGCGGCGCCGAAGGACCAGGTGGTCGACGGCCGGTACGTCCCGTTGCTGAGCAGTACGGTGACGTCGGTGGAGCTGTCCGCGGCGAGCAGCGATCGGACCGCACCCTGTGCACCCTGCAGTGAACACGGTGACGACGCCGAACACGTCGAGCCGGCGCCGGACGGAGAGGCGTAGAGCGTCGCGGTCGACGCGGCGGCGGCGGAGGGGAACGCGGGCAGCGTCAACGCCGCTGCCAGGATCAACCCGGCCGATCCCGTACGGCGGAGCAGTCTGCTTTTGATCCATTCATGTTTGGACATGGGGGCCTCTTCGGACGTGGGGGACTACCTGCCTCGAGGGTGGGGACAGGCTTTGTCGCGGAGGGTGGGAGAGGGAATCGTCCGTGCTCCCCGGCCTTGGGTGGCCAGGGGAGAACCGAGGACGATGTCCTGCGGTTGCCGGTCCACCCTTCGAGCGGATCGGTCGGGCGAGTCGGGCGGCCGCGAGTGGCTGACAAGCACCGACTCGACTCTCACCGCCTCGACATCCGATGTTTGTGAATAATGAGTCTCCGCCCTCCTCGTGTCAAGACTCTGGCCGTGACGGAATGCGGCGCGCGTCCGGGAGTCGTGCGGAAGGGTCCTCGCTCGTAGGTCACCACGTTGCCCGGTGTACTCAAGGGGCGACTCAGGTCGGCCGTACAAGCACCTATGGCTATGCGCGGGCAGGTGGCGATCGTCCGACGAGCCGTAGGGCCGCCGCTGCTTTGCCAGGAGGGTCTGCACATACCCGCTCCCGGCGGCCGAAGAAGTGCAGCCTCGTCTCCCGGTCGGCGATCCGCCCTAACATCCGATGTATTCACAGGATCGCCTAGGACTAGGACGGTGTGCCGGCTGGCTCGCCGATCCGCGGGAGCCGGCAGGCACTCTCGGGCCTGTCCGTTCGCGGCCGGCCGTCCTGCCGCGGATTCAGTGCGTCTGCAGGGCCGGGCCGTACGCCGCCGCCGCCGTGCCGGCGAACACTGCGTGCTGTTCGGCGGAGCTCAGGCCCCCGGTGAGGGCGCGGGCGGTGTCCATCACCTCGCCGTAGGTGGCGGCAAGGGTACAGACCGGCCAGTCCGAGCCGAACATCAGCCGCTCTGGTCCGAAGGCCGACAGCGCGGTGTCCATGTACACGCTCAGGTCGGCGGGGCGTCGGCGTTGCCAGTCGGCCTCGGTGACCAGACCGGAGAGCTTGCAGAAGGTGTTGGCCCGGGCGGCCAGGGCGCGGATCGCGGTCGCCCAGGGTTCGGTGCGGCCGGTGGCCACGGGAGGTTTGGCGAGGTGGTCGAGGACCAGGGTCAAGGCCGGCAGCCGGGTGGCGGCCTCGGTGGCGGCGGGCAGCTGGTGCGGGAGGACCAGCAAATCGTAGGCGAGTCCCGCGTCCGCCACCGCGGCAAGGCCGCGCAGCACGTCGGGGCGCAGCAGCCACTCGGGGTCGGGTTCGGACTGGACCTGGTGCCGCAGACCCACCAGCTTGTGGCCGCCCGGCAGTTCCCGCAGGCGTCCGATGCTGTCGGCGATGCCGGGGTCGGTGAGGTCACTCCAGCCGACGACGCCGGCGACCAGGTCGTCGTCGGCGGCGAGGGCCAGCATCTCGGGCGTCTCGGGGGCGACGCAGACGGTCTGCACCAGGACGGTCGCGGTGACGCCGGCCCGGCGGGCGAGCGGGCGCAGGTCGGCGAGCGAGAAGTCGCGGCGGATCGGGGCGAGTGCCTCGCCGGTGATCCAGTCCTGGTCGCGGACGGCGAGGTCCCACAGGTGGTGGTGCGCGTCGATGACGCCGGGGCGGGTCACAGCTCCCACACCACCGGGAGGCCCGCCGTGGCACCGTCGGCGGAGTAGTCGTGGACGACGTCCAGGAGTTCGGCCATCCGGGCCTGCCAGGCGATGTTCACCGGCAGCCCTTCCAGCCCGGCGAGCAGGAGGGAGTAGTCGGCGCACTCGACCAGGTGGAACAGCTCGGTGCCGCTACGCCAGATGGTCCACTCGGTGGCGCCGGCGGCGCGGATGGCGTCGGCGAGTTCGGCGGGGACCTCGCGGTGGGCCTGCTCGTAGTCGGCGATCCGGTCGGCGTGGACGCGGGTGTGCAGGGCGATCCTCATGCGGACTCCAAGGGCTGTCGGGCCGCTCCTCGAAGGGGCCGGAGCCGGGTCGGGTTCGGGTCGGGTTCGGGGGGCGTCCCGGCTCCGTGCGTTGTCGGGTGCGGCCGCCGGGTCGGACCGGTCAGAGGTCGTCGACGATGACGATGTCGAGGGTGCGGGGGCCGTGGACGCCTTCGACGCGGTCGAGTTCGATGTCGCTGGTGGCGGAGGGGCCGGAGATGAAGGTGAGCGGCCGGGTGGGGTCGAGCGCGGCGAGGGCGTCGGGGACGTCAGGGACGATCTGCGAGGCGCGGACGACGCACAGGTGGTGGTCGGGGACGAGGGTGAGTGCGCGGCGCCCCTGGCCGGGGCCGGTGTCGAGGACGAGGGTACCGGTGAAGGCGATGGCGACGGCCGCGGTGGTGAGCGCGCTGTCGAGGGTGTCCAGTGCGGCGACGGTCAGGGGCGGCCGGTCGGAGATCCAGCCGGGGTCGGAGGGCTGGGGGCGGTCGGGCAGCCAGGCGGGCGGGAAGCCGTCCGGGACGACGACCTTGGCGGCGCCGCGGGCGGCGAGGGTCGCCTGGACGGTGTCGGCGACGGCTTCCGGCGCGCAGCGGATCACGGTGGCGCGGTAGTCGGCCGCGCGTTCGTCGAATAGCTCGATGAGGTCGCAGTCGGCGTGGCTGCGGCGGTAGCCGCGCGGCACGGGGACGTTCTCGGGGGTCTCCTCGGCGGGGACGTCCGCGAGCGCGGCGCGGATCCGGGCGAGGACGGTGTCGCGGGTGGTCATGGCTGCTTCCGGTTGTTGCGCCACCAGGTGCGGAAGGTCTCTGCCGGTGGCTGGGGGGTGTCGCGGCTGTCCGTCCAGCCGCGCAACGGGCCGGGGAGCCGGCCGATGCGGCCGTTGCGGGCGAGCAGCCGGCCCCCGAGTGCGGCGGCCCTCTGGGCGGCGGCGAGCCGGCCCGGTGAGGCGAGCACCGCGGCGGCGGCCTTCATGGCGAGGGCCTCGGGGGTGGGAAGTCTCCGGTCGCGGGCCTTGGCCTCGACGACCTCGGCCCGCAGGTGGGCGAGCACTTCCGGGATGTTGATCTTGACGGGGCAGGCGTCGTAGCAGGCGCCGCACAGGGTGGAGGCGAACGGCAGCGAGGCCGCGTGTTGGGCGCCGACCAGCTGGGGGGTGAGGACGGCGCCGATCGGGCCGGGGTAGACGGAGCCGTAGGCGTGGCCGCCGGTGCGCTCGTACACCGGGCACACGTTCAGGCACGCCGAGCAGCGGATGCAGGCCAGGGCCTGGCGGCCGACGGTGTCGCGCAGGGTGGCGGTGCGGCCGTTGTCGAGCAGGACGAGGTGGAAGTCGCGCGGTCCGTCGCCCGGAGTCGTCCCGGTCCACATGGAGGTGTACGGGTTCATCCGCTCGCCGGTGGAGGACCGCGGCAGCAGCTGGAGGAAGACCTCCAGGTCGGCGAAGGTCGGGACGACCTTCTCGATGCCCATCACGGTGATCAGTGTCGCGGGCAGGGTCAGGCACATGCGCCCGTTGCCCTCGGATTCCACGACGACGACGGTGCCGGTGTCGGCGCAGGCGAAGTTGGCTCCGGAGACGGCGACCTTGGCACGGAGGAACTTCTCCCGCAGGTGCAGGCGGGCCGCGTCGGCGAGGGCGCGCGGGTCGTCGCCCAGACCGTCGGGCGCGGGGCGCCCCCATCGTCCCATCTCGCGTTCGAAGATCTCGCGGATCTCCGCGCGGCTCCGGTGGATGGCGGGCACCAGGATGTGCGAGGGGCGGTCATCGCCGAGCTGCACGATCAGTTCCGCCAGGTCCGTCTCGTAGGCGGTGATCCCGGCCTCCGCGAGGGCCTCGTTGAGGCCGATCTCCTGGGTGGCCATCGACTTGACCTTCACCACCTCGCGTTCCCCGGCGGCGTGGACGAGGTCGGCGACGATCCGGTTGGCCTCGGTGGCGTCGGCGGCCCAGTGCACGGTGCCGCCCGCTGCGGTGACCGAGGCCTCCAGCCGCTCCAGGTGGTGGTCGAGGTGGCGCAGGGTGCGGGTCTTGAGCGCGGCTCCGGCGTCGCGCAGTTGCTCCCAGTCGTCGAGCTCCGCGACCGCCTCCAGGCGCTTGTCGCGGATGGTGGTGGTGGCGCGTTTGAGGTTGGCGCGCAGCCGGGTGTCGGCGAGGGCGGTGCGGGCGGCCTGGGGGAAGGCGGGGGTGCCGAGCCAGACCAGGCCGTGGTCGTCCTTCATCGCGGATCCCCTTCGGTGGCGGCGAGGATCTCGGCGAGGTGCAGGGTGCGGACGTCGGAGCCCTGCTGGGACAGGCCGCCGCCGATCTGCAGCAGGCAGGAGTTGTCGGCGGCGCAGAGTACGTCGGGGGCGGTGGCGGTGACGTCGGCGGTTTTGTCGGCGAGTATCGCGGCGGAGGTGTCGGCGTTCTTCATGGCGAAGGTGCCGCCGAAGCCGCAGCACTCCTCGGGTGCGCGCAGGTGGAGGAGTTCGAGGCCGTGCACTGCGCGGAGCAGCCGCTCGGGGCGGTCGCCCAGGCGCAGGCCGCGCAAGGAATGACAGGTGGGGTGGTAGGCGACCTTGTGCGGGAAGTGGGCGCCGACGTCGGTGACGCCGAGGACGTCGGTGAGGAACTCGGTGAACTCGTGCACCTTGGGGGCCAGTTCGGCGATCTGCTGTTGGAGGGCGGGGGGCGCGTACCTTTCGGCGAGGGCGGGGTGGTTGTCGCGGACCATGCCGGCGCAGGAGGCGGAGGGGGTGACCACGGCGTCGTACTCGGCGAAGGTGTCGGCGAAGCGTCGCACCAGCGGCAGGGCCGCGCTGCGGTAGCCGGTGTTGAAGTGCATCTGCCCGCAGCAGGTCTGTTCCTGGGGGAAGTCGACGCAATGGCCGAGTCGTTCCAGGACCCGCACCACGGCGCGTCCGGTGCTGGGGTAGAGGGTGTCGTTGAAGCAGGTGACGAACAGGGCGATCCGCATCAGTGATCACCTTCTGGGGTGGGGACGTGGCCGGGAAGCAGGCCTTGCGCGCGCAGGTCGGCCCAGACCGCGTCGGGGACGGGCCGGGTCGCTTGCTCGGCGGCGTCGGTGATCTCGCCGGCGGTGCGGGCGCCGATCAGGACGCTGGTCACCGCCGGGTGCGCGAGCGCGAACCGCACCGCCGCCGCCCGCAGCGGCACGCCGTGGCGGACACAGACCTCTTGCATCCGCAGCGCACGCGCCACCAGCGGGGCCGGGGCGGTGGTGTAGTCGAAGGTGGCGTCCGGGCGCGGGTCGGCGAGCAGGCCGGAGTTGAACACCCCGCCGACCACCACCGACACGTCGGACTCGGTGGCCGTCGGGAGCAGATCCTCCAGTGCGGTCTGGTCGAGCAGCGTGTAGCGGCCCGCGAGCAGGACGACGTCCACGTCGGTCTCACGAACGAAGCGGGCCAGGGGTGCGCAGTGGTTCATCCCCGCGCCGATCGCGCCGACCAGGCCCTCGGAGCGCAGTTGCTCCAGTGCCGGGTACGCCTCCTCCAGGGCCTGCTCCAGGTGGTCGTCCGGGTCGTGCAGGTAGACCGTGTCGATGCGGTCGACCCCCAGCCGGGCAAGGCTTTCCTCCAGGCTGCGACGTACGCCGTCCGCGGTGAAGTCCCAGCGGCGCACGTGGGTCGCGGGGACCGCGAAGCCGTTCACCAGGTCGGATCCGATGGGGCCCCGGGCCGGGTCCAGAATCCGGCCGACCTTGGTGGAGAGGTGGAAGGCGCTCCGGGGCCGGTCCTCAAGGAAGCGGCCGAGCCGTCGTTCGGACAGTCCGAGACCGTAGTGCGGGGCGGTGTCGAAGGAGCGGATGCCCGCCGCCCAGGCCGCGGCCAGGGCGCCGTCTGCCTCTTCGTCCCCCACCGGGGTGAGCAGGTTGCCGATGCCGGCGGCGCCGAAGGCGAGCCGGGTGAGGGCGGGGCCGGCATGTCCGAGCGGGAGCCTTTCCATCACCGGATCCTCACTGCCCGGCCGGGCGGATGCGCAGGCCGGCCATGCCACCGTCGACCGCGAGGGTGGTACCGGTGACCGAGGCGGCGTCGGGGCTCGCGAGGTAGGCGACGGCGGCGGCGACCTCGTGGGGGGTGACCAGGCGTCCGATGGGCTGGCGGGCGTTCAGTGCGGCGCGCTCGGCCGCCGGGTCGGCGGCGGAGTCCAGCAGCCGGCCCACCCACGGGGTGTCGACCGTGGCGGGGGAGACGCAGTTGACCCGTACGCCCTCGCCGACGTGGTCGGCGGCCATCGCCAGGGTCAGCGACAGTACGGCGCCCTTGCTCGCGGAGTAGAGCGCCCGCTGGGGCAGGCCCGCCGTCGCGGCGATCGAGCAGACGTTGATCACCGAGGCGTGCGCCGACCGGCGCAAATGCGGCAGCGCCGCCCGGGTCACCCGCACCAGTCCCAGCACGTTCACCTCCAGTACGCGCCGCCACTGCTCGTCCGGGTTGTCCTCCACCGTCCCCACCGCGCCGACACCGGCATTGTTCACCAGGATGTCGAGTCCGCCCAGCCGGTCCGCCGCGGCGGCCACCGCCGTCCGTACCGAGGGATCGTCCGCCAGGTCCGCGGTGAACCCCGGCAGCGGTTCCGGCAGCGTGTCGACGTTCAGGTCGAGGACGGCGACCCGGGCGCCGTGTTCGGCGAGCAGGTGCGCGGTGGTCAGGCCGATGCCGGAGGCACCGCCGGTGACGAGGGCGCGCAGACCGCGCAGGGTGCTGGTCATGAGGCGGTCTCCGGTCGCGGGTCGGGGATACGGTCGGCGGTCCAGAAGGCGCCGTCCGGGTAGCGGTAGGTGTTGATGGACGCCGGGTACATCGTCGATGAGAAGCCGGGCTCGGCAGGTGCGGTGTAGTGCCCGTCCTCGACTGTGGCGGGATTCACGAAGTGCTGGTGGAGGTGGTCGACGTACTCGATGACCCGGTCCTCGGTGGTGCCGGAGAGCGCCACGTAGTCGAACATGGACAGGTGCTGGACCAGTTCGCACAGGCCGACGCCGCCGGCGTGCGGGCAGACCGGCACGCCGTACTTGGCGGCGAGCAACAGAATGGCGAGGTTCTCGTTGACGCCGCCCACGCGGGCGGCGTCCAGCTGGAGGACATCGATCGCGTCGGCCTGGAGCAGCTGCTTGAAGACGATGCGGTTCTGGACGTGTTCGCCGGTGGCGACCTTGACCGGGGCTACGGCGGCCCGGATCGTGGCGTGGCCGAGGATGTCGTCGGGGCTGGTGGGCTCCTCGATCCAGTACGGGTCGAACTCGGCCAGGGCCTTGGTCCACTCGATCGCCTCGCCGATGTTCCAGCGCTGGTTGGCGTCGACGGCCATCCGGATGCCCGGGCCGACTGCGGCGCGGGCGGCCCGGCAGCGCCGGACGTCGTCGTGGAGGTCGGCGCCGACCTTCAGCTTGATCTGGGTGAAGCCGTCGGCGACGGCCTGCCGGGCGAGGCGGGTGAGCTTCTCGTCGCTGTAGCCGAGCCAGCCGGGGGAGGTGGTGTAGCCGGGGTAGCCGCGCCGGCGCAGTTCCGCCGCCCGTTCAGTGCGGCCGGGCCGGGCGGCGCGCAGCAGTGCCAGGGCCTCCTCGGGGGTGAGGGCGTCGGCGATGTACCGGAAGTCGACCTGGGAGACGAGCCATTCGGGTTCGGCGTCGGCGAGCAGCTGCCAGAGTGGCTTGCCCTCCCGCTTGGCGGCGAGGTCCCAGACGGCGTTGACGACGGCGCCGATGGCCATGTGCATCACGCCCTTCTCCGGTCCCAGCCAACGCAGTTGGCTGTCGCCGATGAGGGCGCGGTTGAGCGAACCAGGGTCGGCGCACAGCTCGGCGACCGGCCGGCCCACCACATGGTCGCGGAGCGCGTCGATGCCTGCGACCTGCACCTCGTTGCCCCGGCCGATGGTGAAGGTGAAACCGTGGCCTTCCAGGCCGTCCCCGGCGTCGGTGCGCAGGACGAGGTAGGCGGCGGAGTAGTCGGGATCTGGGTTCATCGCGTCAGAGCCGTCGAGCTCGCGTGACGTGGGGAAGCGGATGTCGAAGGTGTCGACGGCGGTGATCCGCGGTGTCGGCCGTGGCACGGTCGGTCCTTTCGGTAGCGGAGGGGTTCAGGCCTGGGCGAAGGTCTGGCGCTGGCGGCCGAGGCCGTCGACACTGAGTTCGACGGTGTCGCCGGGGCGCAGGTAGGGGGTGCCCGGCAGGCCGAGGGCGACGCCGGCGGGGGTGCCGGTGTTGATCACGTCGCCGGGGTTGAGCACCATGTACTGGCTGAGGTAGCGGACCAGGTGGGTCACGCCGAAGATCATGTTCTTGGTGCTGCTGCTCTGGCGGAGCTCTCCGTTGACGGACAGCCGCATAGCCAGGGCCTGCGGGTCCGTGACGTCCTCCGCCGGTGCCAGCCAGGGACCGAGCGGGTTGAAGGTCTCGCAGGACTTGCCGAGGTCCCACTGGGAGGAGAAGTCGAGCTGGAACTCCCGCTCGGAGACGTCGTTGCTGATGGTGTACCCGGCGATCACCCCGGCGGCCTCCGTCTCGTCGGCGAGGTAGCGGGCGCGGCGGCCGATCACCACCGCGAGTTCCACCTCCCAGTCCGTGCGGGTGGAGTTCCGCGGGATGAGCACCTGGTCGTAGGGCCCGACTACGGTGGCCGGATCCTTCATGAAGACCACCGGGCGGGTGGGGATCGCGGCGCCTGTCTCCTCGGCGTGGTCGCGGTAGTTGAGACCGATGCAGACGACCTTGCCGGGCCGGGCGACCGGTGCCCCGATCCGCAGCCCGGTCGTGTCGACCTCGGGCAGTACGCCCTCGTCCAGTGCGCGGCGGACTGTCTCGATGCCGCCGCCGGCCAGGAACGCGCCGTCGATGTCCGGGGTGAGACCGCGCAGATTGTAGGTGCTGCCGTCGGCGGCTCGGACTGCGGGTCTCTCGTCTCCGACGGGGCCGAAACGGAGAAGTTGCACGGCGGGGCCCTCCATCTGTGGTCGGACTCTGCCTTGCCTCGGCAAGACATCCGATGAATCTCTGAAGGCCGACCATACGAGCGGTCCCGGGCAAAGGCAAGGGCGACGGTGCGGCCAGCTGGAGTCGAAGTCCCGGAATTCCAGGGAAAGATGCTGCTCAAACGAGATGTTCGGGTGTCGGGGCGGTCGGGGCTCAGGTTACGGTTGGGATTCGTCGGAGCTGCTCCCTTGTAACGGGGGTTGGCCAGCTCGTACAGTCCACCTCATCGAGAGCCATCCGATGAATCCCTCGAGTTCCTGGCAGGTTTTCGGCAGTCCGGGGCTTCGGTCCCGCCGGCGCGGACCGGACCCCCTCCCGACACCGCCACCCGCGCCGGGAGACGGCGCCGCCCCCTCGGACCGAGGGCAGGGCGAACCGCCGTCACCGAACCGCCGCGCAACCGGCAGCGCCCCTCGCCCCTCGCCTCTCCCGCCCGTAGCCCGGGTACTCGGCTTCCCACCCTCCCTGTCGCCACCGCCGTGGCACCAGTAGCACAGCCAAGGAGACCAGCACCATGAACACTCCCATCTCCCGTACCGCGGCCGCCGCGGCCACCGTCCTCCTGCTGGCCGGGCTCGGCACCGCCTGCAACCGGGGCAGTGACAACAGCGCCGCCGCCGGTGACAGGCCGGCCATCGGTGTCGACCTGCCGCGCGCGGACTCCGACTTCTGGAACTCCTACGCCCAGTACGTGAACAAGGACGTCGCGGGCCAGGGCCTGAACGCGCTGCCGGTGAGCAACTCGCAGAACGACGTGACCAAGCTGGTCGCCAACGTCCAGGTCTTCCAGAACACCGGCGCCAAGGCCGTCGTCATGGCTCCGCAGGACACCGGCGCGATCGCCTCCACCCTCGATCAGCTGGCCGCCAAGAAGATCCCGGTGGTCAGCGTCGACACCCGCCCCGACAAGGGCCAGGTGTTCATGGTGGTCCGCGCCGACAACAAGGCCTACGGCTCCAAGGCGTGCGAGTACCTCGGAAAGCAGCTCGGTGGCAAGGGCAAGGTCGCCGAACTCCAGGGCGCGCTGGACTCCATCAACGGACGCGACCGCTCGGAGGCCTTCGCCGCCTGCATGAAGCAGCAGTTCCCCGGCATCCAGGTGATCGAGCTGGCCACCGACTGGAAGGGCGACGTGGCCTCAGCCAAGCTCCAGTCCACCCTGGCGGCCAATCCCGACCTGAACGGCGTCTACATGCAGGCCGGCGGCGTGTTCCTGCAGCCGACCCTCGCCCTGTTCCAGCAGAAGGGCCTGCTCAAGCCGGTCGGTGAGCCCGGGCACATCGCCATCGTCTCCAACGACGGCATTCCGCAGGAGTTCGAGGCGATCCGCAAGGGCCAGATCGACGCCACGGTGTCCCAGCCCGCCGACCTCTACGCCAAGTACGCCCTCTACTACGCGAACGCCGCCGCCCGGGGCAAGACCTTCAAGGCCGGCCCCACCGACCACGACTCCACCATCATCGAGCTCCCCAACGGCCTGGAGGACCAGCTGCCCGCCCCGCTGGTGACCAAGGACAACGTCGACGACACGAGCCTGTGGGGCAACAGCGTCGGCAAGTGAACCCGGCGGCGGGCCCCAGGCCCGCCGCCACGGACCACCCAGCGGAAAGGAACCTCACCCATGGCGGACACCAACCGCCTCCCCGGTCCGGCCGGCGCCTCGGCCGCCCCGGTCGTCGAGGCGCACGGCATCAACAAGCGCTTCGGCGCGACCGTCGCCCTCTCCGACGCGCGGCTGTCGGTGGCGCCGGGCGAGTCGCACGCGCTGGTCGGCCGCAACGGCGCCGGCAAGTCCACCCTCGTCTCCATTCTCACCGGTCTGCAGAGCCCCGACACCGGTACCCTGCGCTTCAACGGCGCGCCGGCCCCCGCCTCCGGCGACATCGACGCCTGGCGCGCCCGGGTCGCCTGCGTCTACCAGCGCTCCACCGTCATCGGCACCCTCACCGTCGCCGAGAACCTCTTCCTCGACCGGCAGAGCGGCCGGGCACTGCGGCCGATCAGCTGGCGACGCCTGCGCACCCGCGCCTCGGACCTGCTCGCCGAATACGGCGTCGACGTCGACCCCGCCGCCCGCGCCGACCAGCTCACCGTCGAGCAGCGGCAGTTCGTCGAGATCGCCCGGGCACTGTCGTTCGGCGCCCGGTTCATCATCCTTGACGAGCCGACCGCCAAGCTCGACGCCCGCGGCATCGAGCGCCTGTTCGGCAAACTCCGCGAGCTGCAGATCCAGGGCGTCGCGTTCCTGTTCATCTCGCACCACCTGCAGGAGGTCTACGACCTCTGCGCCACCGTCACCGTCTACCGCGACGCCCGGCACATCACCACCGTCCCCGTCGCAGGCCTCGGCCACCACACCCTGGTCGAGGCGATGACCGGTGAGAGCCGCGGTGCCGCCGGGGCGCGGCACGCCGCCGGGCCGGCCCCCGACGCGCCGTACCTGCTCGAACTCGACCACCTCACCCTGCCCGGGGCGTTCGAGGACCTCAGCCTGCGGGCCCGGTCCGGCGAAGTCCTCGGCCTGGCCGGCGCCGCCGCCAGTGGCAACGTCCAGGTCGGTGAGACGATCGCCGGCCTGCACCGCCCCACGGGCCGGATCACCGTCGCGGGCAAGCCCGTCCGCACCGGCCGCGTCCCGGCCGCGCTCGCCGCCGGCGTCGGCTTCGTCCCCGAGGACCGTCACATCCAGGGCCTGGTCCCGGGGCGCAGCGTCGCCGAGAACGCCACCCTCACCGTCACCGGCCAGCTCGGTCCCTTCGGTACCGTCCTGCCCTCCCGGACCAGGGCCTTCGCCGAGCGGATGATCGCCGACCTGGACATCAAGACCCCGGGCCCCGACGCCTCGGTGGACGGACTCTCGGGCGGCAACCAGCAGAAGGTGGTCATCGCCCGCGCGCTGGCCACCCGCCCCCACGTCCTGGTCGCCGTCCGGCCCACCAACGGCGTCGACATCAAGTCCAAGGAATCCCTGCTCGACACCGTCCGCCAGGTCGCCGACGACGGCAGAACCGCCCTGATCGTGTCCGACGAACTGGACGACCTGCGGGTCTGCGACCGGGTGGTGGCGATGTTCCACGGCCGGATCGTCGCGGAGTTCCCCCGCGGCTGGAGTGACGAACAGCTGGTCGCCGCCATGGAGGGCATGGCCGACACCGACACGAAGGAAAGCCATGTCACCCGTCACTGAACTCACCCCCCGCACCGCCACTGCACCGACCGCCCGGCCCCGGCCGGACATCGCCCGCTACCGGGACCTCTCACTGGTACCGGTACTCCTGGCCCTCGGTGTCATCGGCTTCATCGTCTCGCCGGCCTTCCTGACCTCGGACAACCTCCTCGGAGTCGGGCAGCAGGCCACCGAACTCAGCCTGTTGGTGCTGGCCCAGGCACTCGTCCTGATCGCCGGACGGATGGACCTCTCACTGGAGTCCACCATCGGCGTCGCCCCGGTCATCGCCGTCTGGCTGGTCCTGCCCACCTCCGGCGACCGGTTCAACGGCCTCGGCCTCTTCCCCGGCTGGACCGCCGTTCCACTCTGCCTGCTCGTCGGGGCCCTCATCGGCGCCGCCAACGGCTTCCTCATCCTCAAGCTGCGCCTCAACGGGTTCATCGTCACCCTCGGCGCCCTGACCTTGCTCCGCGGCCTGCAGGTCGCCATATCCGATGGTCAGTCCATCGTGAACCTGCCCCCCTCCTTCTCCTACCTCGGCGGTGCATCCTGGTTCGGCGCGCCGGCCGCGATCTGGATCTGCGGAGTCCTGTTCCTGGTCGGCGGCGCCGCGCTCGCCTGGCTGCGGCACGGCCGGGCGCTCTACGCGATCGGCGGAAACGCCGAAGCCGCCCGCGCCGCCGGCATCCGGGTCGACCGCATCACCTGGGCCGTCCTGATCACCGGCGGCGTGCTGGCGGCCTTCGCCGGCATCCTGTACGCCGGCCACTACGGCTCCATCTCGGCGAACCAGGGCAGCGGCTGGATCTTCCAGGTCTTCGCCGCCACGGTCATCGGCGGCGTCAGCCTCAACGGCGGCCGCGGCACCCTGTTCGGCGCCCTCACCGGCGTCCTGACGCTGCAACTCGTCGTCAACGTCATGACCCTGGCGGGCGTCCCACCGCTGTGGAACCAGTTCCTCTACGGAGCCATCATCATCCTGGCGCTGATCGTCTCCCGCTTCGCCTCCGGTGAGAAGCAGGAGTAGCAGGCGATGTCACCCGGTCGCGGTGCGACGGCTCCCGGCCATCGCACCGCTCCGGCTTCCCGCACCGACGGATCCGGCGGTGCGGCGCCGCAGGGCCACCGGAGTCAGGGGGCGTGCCCGGTGGGGAGTACCGTCATATCCACAGCTCAGGAGAGCGTCGGCCGCGCCGACCACCTCAGGTGTCCGTACGGAGAGGAGGAACGAGCATGCCGGTAACCGATGAGGCGATCGACAAGATCAAGGCGATGATCGTCAGCGGTGAGCTGCGCCCGGGAGCCAGACTCCCGAAGGAGGCCGACCTCGCCGAGCGGCTCGGCCTCTCGCGCAATTCCCTGCGCGAGGCGGTGAAGGCCCTGTCACTCATCCGGGTGCTGGACGTCCGTCAGGGCGACGGCACCTACGTCACCAGCCTGGAACCCAGTCTGCTCCTGGACGCGCTGGGCTTCGTGGTCGACTTCCACCAGGACGACACGGTGCTGCAGTTCCTCGAGGTCCGGCGGATCCTGGAGCCGGCCGCGACCGCGATGGCCGCGCGCCGGATGCAGCCCGAGGAGGTGGACGCGTTGGGCCGGATCCTCGACCGGCTCGGTGACGAACCGACCCTGGAGGAGCTGATCGCCAACGACCTGGAGTTCCACCAGCGGATCGCCGCGGGCGCGGGGAACATGGTGCTCTGCTCCTTGATCGAGGGGCTGTCCGGCCCGACCACCAGGGCACGGGTCTGGCGCGGTATCACGGAGGAGGGCGCGGTGGAGCGCACCCGGCAGCAGCACCGGGCCATCCTCGACGCGATCGCCGCCCGCCGTCCCGACCTGGCCGCCTCGTGGGCGACGGTCCACGTGGCCGGCGTCGAGGAGTGGCTGCGCGGCACCCTGGGTTCAGCCGAAGCCGTCCTGCCCCCCACGGCGTAGCCGCCTCCCGGCCCTGTGCTGCAGGCCCCGGCGGCCGCAGCCGCGCGGGCGATCTGTCGGCGCCGGTGACGGCCCCCGGGGTATCGGCCCGAGGCCTCGCCGACCGCGACCCCAGGCCGTCCGTGACTGTACCTACGGCTCCCCGTCCGACTACGTGGTGTTCCCCTGTCGGCATCTCGCGGACCACTGGCGCGACGGCACCCGTCAGGACGCCGACGCCGGCGAATTTTGGAGAAGTCCGTCCCGACTGGGCCGGCACCGTCTCCGGCGTTCAAGCAGCCGACTGCTCCGGCCGAGCTTGCCGCGACTCGGCATCGGGCCGGATCGGCCGGATGCCTGCGCCCATGGGTGGGTGCCAGGGAGTCGCGAAGCAGGTCGGGTTCGCAGGCCGGAGGCCTCCCGCCTGCCGTGACGCCCCTATGGTGCCGGCGTGCCGAACGGAGCAGAACGCCGGTACGGGTGCGGTTCGAAGCGGGAGGTGAGGGGCGGCCTCTGCGGCTGCCTCGGCAGAGACCGGCACGGATCGGGGTGCCCTTCGGAAGGGTACGAGCCGGGGTGCTCAAAGCCTGCTGTGTGCTGATGATCCGGGGGTTCTCGCCGCGCCATGGATGACGTTCCCACCACCGGCCCGTTCCACACGGTGCTGCGCTCGGCGATCGCGGCTCGGGGCCTCGGTCTGGAGCGCCTCCGTGATCGGCTGGCCGCCCGCGGCCTGTCGGTAAGCATCTCCACCCTCAGCAACTGGCAGCGCGGAGTCAGCCGCCCGCGCCGGCCGGACAGCCTGCACCTCGTGGCCGTACTGGAGGCCGTGCTCGACCTGCCCGGCGGGGCCCTCGGCCGGCTGCTGGACGAACCCGTCCGGGCCGGCCGCGACTGCCGTCTCGGCCGGGTGCGTACCGACCCGGGAGGCCGCCCTGGTCGCCGCCGAGTTGCTGTGGGCCCCGCTCGGCGCGGGCGAGACCTTCGCGTTGGAGTACCACCTCACGGCCGGTCAGCCGGAGCCCTGTCACGGCCGGTGGTTCCGCCGTGCCGGGCAGCACCTCGACCTGACGGTCCGCTTCGCGCCCGGCACCGGTGTCGGCCAGGCGTACCGGGTCTGGCGGCTGGACGGCGCCTCCCCGCACAAGGACGTGGCCACGTTGCGCGTCATCGACGACCGGGTGCACCTGGCGGACTACGACGTACCGCCGGGCTTCCACGGCATCCGCTGGAACCCGTGACGCATCGCCGGGTCGCGACGAGCGAACGCCTCGCGCTCTGCCCTCGGCCGCGTGCAGCCTGGGCCCGACAGCGCGGAACAACGAAGACCCGGGCGCCCCCGTCGGACGAACACCGCTTCTCCGAATCGCACTTGAGGCGTCGAACCTGTGTGTCAGTCGTTCAGGTCTGCCCAGACGGCCGACGGCATACTCGTGGTAGCCGAGGCGGGCGCCTATGTCGTCCGGGTGGGTCATTCGGGCTGGGCCGATGGGGACGAAGTACGCCCTCATGGCGCGCGGAAAGAGGCGGAATGCGAGGTCGGACCCGCGTGCCGGGACGACTGCAGACAGCAGCGGGGCAAAGAGGGCGGTCCTATGCACCGTAGGCACGGCGAACGCGGATGCTCCGGGCGGCGTACACCGGTTGGGCGCCCGCTCGGACCGAGCGGGCGCCCTCGGGGCTACCTGGGCCGCACCAGGCCTGGCCGGGTCAGGTGATGGTCCAGTGCTGCAGAGCCGCGTTGGTGTTGTTCTGCTGGGTCACCAGGGCGCCGTTGGCGGTCGAGGCGGTGGTCAGCAGCAGCCCGCTCTTGGCCGAGGCCAGGGTGTAGCCGCCGCCGGCCAGCGCCACGGCCTGCCAGCGCTGGTTGAGGCCGCCGCTGCAGGTGTACTGGATCACGGCCGCGCCGGCGGACATCGAGCCGCCGTTCACGTCGAGGCAGAGACCGGAGGCGCCGTTGACGAGCGTGTAGGAGCCGTCGGACTGCTGGGTGAAGGTCCACTTCTGGTTGCTGCCGCCGTGCAGTGCCCAGGTGTCCAGCTGGAGGCCGTTGCTGGTGGAGCTGGCCGGGTCGTCCAGGGCCTGGCCGCCGGTGGTGACGGTGTGCACGCCGTTCAGGGTGCCGGGGGTGCTCGGCCAGGTGATGTCGGGGGCGGCGTAGAAGGCGATGCCCGCGGCCGTCCAGCGCGGGCCCTGGGCGGCGAGGCGCTGGCTGAAGCCGGTCCAGTCGTGGGTGGACTGCGGCGACCAGCCGATCTCGGCGACGGCCGGCAGCCGGGGGAAGCTCATGTGGTCGGTGTAGACGGACGGTTCGGGGAACTGGCTGCCGGAGTTCGGCGTGCTGGTGCTGGGCGAGTAGGCGCGGTCGGCCCAGAGTGCGGCCTCCACGCCGGCGATCTGGGCGGCCGGCACGACCGGGGAGGTGCCGTTGGTCTTGGCGGTGACGGTCGTCGGGTCCCAGTCGTAGGCCTTCTGGGCCGAGACGTAGCCGTCCCAGCTCAGGCCGTAGGGGGTGCTGGAGTCGTACTTCATGTCCAGGTAGGCGTGGTCCGAGGGGGACATGATGAACCTGGCGCCCTGCGCGGCCCCGGAGCGGACCTGCTGGATGCTCTTGGACTCCTGCGAGGTGCCCACGGTGGCCCGGTCGGCGGCGTCGCCCCAGAACTGGAGCAGGCTGTTCGCCGGGAGGGTGCCCTGGCCGAGCTGGTGCCAGCCGATCAGGGTCTTGCCCTGGGCGGTGGTCGCCGAGGCGGCCGCCGACACGTACGAGGCGTACTGGGCGGCCGTGGCCTGCGGGGTCTCGTCGCCGCCCACGTGGAGGTAGGGGCCCGGGGTGAGCGCCGCCACCGTGCTGATCACGGTGCTCAGGAAGCTGCCGACGTTGGCGACGTGCTGCGCGTCGCCGAGGCAGTAGAGGCTGATGCCCACGTCGACGCCGGAGTACGGGGCGATCGCCTGGTTGTTGCAGTTCAGGTTGGCGACGGAGGCCAGCGCCGCGCTGGTGTGGCCCGGGCCGTCGATCTCCGGGACGAGCGTCATGAACCGCGACTTGGCGTACGCGACGAGGTCCTGGTACTCGGCCGCGGTGTAGTACCAGGAGGTGCCGCCGGTGAAGCCGCTCTGGGTGCTGGCTCCCACCGTGGTCAGGTTCGGCAGCGCGCCGATCGCGATCCGCCAGCCCTGATCGTCGGTCAGGTGGAGGTGAAGGGTGTTGATCTTGTACGCGGCGGATTCGTCGATGAAGCGCTTGACCTGCGCCACGGGGTAGAAGCGGCGTGCCACGTCGAGCATCGCGCCGCGGTAGGAGTACCGGGGCGAGTCGGATATCTGCACGGGCGCGACCGTCCACGGCCCCGGCTTCACCGTGGGCGACTCCACGGCGGCCGGCAGCAGTTGGCGCAGGGTCTGGACGCCGCGGAAGAGGCCCTCGGCGCCGTGCGCCGTCACGGTGACGCCGCCGCTGTTCGAGGTGAGGGTGTAGCCCTCCGCCCCGAGCGTGGCCGGGCCGTTCGGGTCCAGCACGACGGCGTTGCCCGCCGGCTGGGTCGAGCTGACCACCGGGAGGGTGAACCCGGTCGCGGGCGCCAGGAGCCCCGACAGGTAGCCGCCGACGCCGAACGCGGCCGGGTCGGTGGACAGCACGTCGACCTGCGTCCCGGCGGCCAGGGTGAACCCGCTGCCGGTGCCGGCCGACTCGGAGACCGGCTGGGGCACGATCGCCGGCAGGGCCGACACCGCACGAGCGGCCGTCACCCCCGTCGTACCCGACAACAGCGACGTCGCAATGGCGACGGCACCCAGAGCGGCGAGGCCAGGGCCTCGCCGACGAAACAACCTCATCGATGACTCCTTCATGTGGACGGACCGCACCGCCCTGGGGCAAGGTGCGGCACCGCGCCGGACCGGGGGGAAGAGGGGAATACAACTGCGGGAGGAAGGAGCGCGGACCCGACCACAGGTCCTCACCGGCGGAACAACTTCTTGCGGGAGAGACGCGCATCTCGACGCGACAGGCAGGGCCACCCGCCTTTCGGCTGGGCCTGGCCTGATCGTGAGGTGCACGCGTTCTGCGAGAGGTATCCGATCACCGACGTACAGAATCGGAAGCATGCGGGAACATGCGGGTGTGGGACGAAACAGGTGAATTGTCGGCTTCCTCCCCGCCTCCTAAGGCGACCCTGGGGTTCCCCCGGGGTGCCTCGGGTGCAGCGGGCCGAGTGCTCTTTCGGTGAGCCGAGGATGCTTGATTGTGCATGATAGGGCTCGGATTAGAGCACATACAAGCAGAGAGTGCAGGCGATCTACGCCATGCTCCAAGACGGTGGCTTGGATCAGCAGGCCTACGTCTCCCAGGAGGGCTCTCACAGTTACCGGGAAACGGTCTCCTGCTGCGCGTCCAGCGCGCCGGCGACATCCTGCTCACCCGGCCAGTCTTCGCCGCCCCGCCTAGATTTTCGGCCACACCTCTCCGTCCGGTGACACGGTCGGCGACCGTGCCAAGTGGCTCGGTCCACCGGGTCGGTCGGTGAAAATTTGGCGGCCGGTTCCAGCTCACCGGACGCGAAGGGGCCAGGGCTGGTACTCAGAAGGACCGAGGTTGACGACCAGCTCGGCGGTCTGCTGGAGCAGCTGGCGCGCCAGCTGCTCCAGCAGACCGCCGTCATCGAGCAGTCGCATCCCGTAGGCCCGGGCCTGCTCGGCCGCGAACTCGGCTGCCGGCGCGCCCTCACCTGACCCGTCCCCGCTTCGGCGCGGACCCACGTCCGAGGTATCGGCAGCCAGGTGGGTGGTCAGAGGCTGTCGTTGTGAGCGTCGGCCGCCGCGCAGGAGTCCGGACGCGTAATGGCCCCATACGGAGTGGACTACCTATCGATCCCCTATGAATGATGCGAGATGTAGTCGAATCCGAGTTCCCGAACTATGGATTCGACTTTTCTGTTGGCGTTCCCTGGGGCAGAGGCGGAAATCAGAACGTGAACCCTGAGTCGGGCGCCTCTGGGACTTCTCGGAGGAGGCGGACGTCATGGGAATCGACACGGTCCGAAACGCCACAGCGGGAACGGCGATCTACCTGCGCTGCTACCCCTACGACATTCGGAGGATGGAAATCCGTCGCAGCGCCCTTTGTCAGATGGCTGGTCTGCTCGGGCTGCCCGAGCTGGGGAGGACCCGCGCCGGACATGCGTCCCGCGGCGGTACGGTCGTGGGCAGGAGGCGGCAACCCCTTCCTGTGCGTGCCGGCGGAAGCCGCCGGGCGGCTCCCGCGGCGGCGGCCGGGTCGGGGAGTGCTGCGGTCCCGGGGGCAGCAATCCTGCGGCGGGGGTTACTGCGGGCAGGTGCCGAGCATCTCGTTCAAGGCACGGTGCTGCGCGGTGGTCAGCGGGCGAGGGTGACGGTGAGCGGTTCGTCCCTGCAGTCTGCGGCGAGCCGGTGCAGTGCGTCGGCTTCGCGCTGGTCGACGGTGAGGCCCCAGCGGGTCTTCACCGCGGTCCAGTCGGTGAGGTAGGTGCAGCGGTAGCTCTGCGCGGGCGGGAGCCCGTCGGCGGGGTCCTTGTCGGCCTTCGAGCGAAGCGCGCGAGTTCGAGGATTCCTGGGGGAAACCCGGAGTGAACTCACAACCAGAGGAGGGCGAAGGGGCGGATCTGGTGCGGGTTCCGGCTCGGCCTTCGAGTTGAGTCGTGCGGCGAGCGCGGTCAGGACGGTGGCACTGCGGCGCCACCTGTAAGTGATGATCATGGGGTCACGTCTACCGGCGGCCGGGCGGTGAGGCACGGTTGGTCACCCGGCCGACGGCGTGCCCTGGCCGGTGTTGACGCAGGTGGCGGGCCCGGCATGGACCCGCTTTGCTGGTCGGAAGCCTGGGTGTCTGTAGCTGGTGCCAGAAGGACTTCAGGCCCCCGTGTCCTGTAGGGCGGTGACGGCCTGCGCGGTGACAGCGCCGATGGCGCGGCTGATCGCGGCGTCGTCCGAGCCAGGCCGGGATCGAGTGAAGACAGCGGCGGCATATCGGCGGCCGTCGGGATAGGAGATCACGCCGATCTCGTTGCGGATCACGCCGACCAGGCTGCCGCTCTTGGCTGCGACCCGTACTGGCAGCCGGAACCCGCTCGCGATCCGGTGTCGGGTCAACTGCCGGGCCATTACGGCACGCACACGTTCGCACGCGGCGGCTGGGCCTGCCTGGTCCGTCCAGATCAGCCGCAGTAGTCCGACCATGTCACGAGGGGTGGTTCGGGTCCCCTGCGACGGGTCCAAGGCGCGGGAGGCAAGGAGCCTCTCGTCGGCCTGCGCCATCTCGTCTGCCGATGCGCCGGCTGCCCAGGCCAGCGATTCGTTCCAACTGGCACAGCCCAGGTCCTGGCCGATGGAGTCGAGCATGGTCTGCAGGTCGGAGTCGATCGCAGTGCCGGTCAGCCCGAGCCGCGTCGCTGTCGCGTTGAGCGCGTCAACGCCGACTCGCCGCAGCAGCGCGTCGGTCGTGTGGTTGTCGCTGATGGTGAGCATCAGGACGACCATGTCCCGCCATGAGAGCACGGCATCGTCGTTGAAGAGCGAGATCCCGACCGGGCCGGGAGTCCGGTCGGCGGCACTCAGCGTCACCCGCTCGCACGGGTCCAACCGGCCTTCGGCGAACGAGGTCTCCACCTCCAGAGCGACCTGCACCTTGACCACCGAGGCTGGGACTACAGGCTCATCAGCATGCAGGCCGAACTCGGCGTCGCCTTCCAGTGGCTGGACGCATAATGCGCCTTCACAGCCAGCCTGTTCGAAAATCTCTCGAATGTCGTCCGTCATGGCGCCGATTCTGTCAGCACCCAGGCGAAAGATCACGAAGTCGTACTGGAGTACTAGGCGGTCCAGTCGGTGGCGGCGCGGCGGCGCCATTGCTGGGCGGGTGATGGGGGTGAGGATCGCCGGCGGCAGGTCCTGGGCGAGTCGGACGAGTGCGGTTGTGCGGGCCGGGCGGCTCCGGCGGCGCGGACCTCCAGGGGCAGCGCGGTGTCGGTGAGGCACTGCTGGAGGAGGTCCCAGTGGGAGTCCTCGTCGAGGCCCTCGGGGCCGGCCTTGGGCGGTGGGGGACCAGCAGGGGGCGGCTGCGGCCGCAGCGGGCGGCCCGGACCAGGAAATCGCGGACCTCGTAGTGGGTGCCGGGATTGCCGGCGAGCCCGGCGTCGACGTCGTGCCGGGTGACGTCGGCGAGTGCCAGGCCCAGCTCCCGCATGGCGGTGAGGAACGTGGCGGCCAGGAGGCGGCCGGAGTGGGAGCTGCGGATCCAGTTCAGCGCCGTCCGCGGCTGATCGCACCCGGCGAGCGCCGCCCGCATCCGCGCGTACTGGCCCTCCCGTGTTGCAGCCGCCGCTCGACGTTCAGCCACTCCCGGACGAGCGGGCTCAGGTTTCGCTGCTGCGACAGGCCGGCCGCGCCGCCGTCCTGTCGCTCGCCGGGACCCCCGCGCTGATCGTCGCTGCCCTCGTCGAACGGCGGCTCAGCACCCGCTGACACCAGGCCCCGACGCGGGTGCCGGGCGCCGGGCCGCCTCCCGGCTCTGTCGAGCCCGATCGCCCGTGGCGTGGCCCGGGCTGCCGCCGTTGCGTCCGTAGGACGATGTCCGGCCGCGCCGCTGTAGCCGGACGGCGCCGTCGCCGGCGGCGGTGGGAACGCAGCGGTGGGAACCTGTCCTGCCGCCCTGCCGCAGGCCCGCTGTACTCACCGTGCGGCGGTGGGTTCGTCGCGGGGCCGGGCGAATCCCCGCAGGACGCTCCCCAGACCCGCTGCCGGGCGGTACCGTCATCAGGTAGCTACGGAGGGTTGGGTTATGGCGACGGAGATCCGCACCTGCGCCTCGTGCGGCGGGGCCCGCGGCACGGAGAAGGAGCAGCACAAGGTCGACCTGGACGCGGACGGCAATCAGGTCCACCGCGTGGAGCGGTTCTGGTCGCCCTGCAGCGCGTGCGGCGGCGCGGGGACGGTGATCGTCGGATGAGGTACGTCTTCGAGTGCCTGGAATGTGGCGTCCACTACCTGCCGCCCGAGGGTATGTCCTACCCGGACGGCCCGGCGAGCCCGGTCTGGTGCACCGTGTGTCAGGGCCTGATGTGCCAGCGCGGGATCCCGGAGCCGGCGGCCGCCGCGGCCGTGGCGCTTGCCGCGGCGAAGGCGGCCCTCACCGCCCGGACCCTGCAGGCCGACGAAGCCACCCCGGACGTCCGCCCGTCCCGACCGGCACGCACCCGCCGAGCCCGATCCGGCCCCAGCAGCGCACGCAGCAAACTGGGCTGACGACCCGGCGCCGGCCCTCGTCCATCCGCTGGCGTCATCTCCGTAGTTCCACAACCGACGGTTCGGCTGGTGGACGAAGCGTCGCCAGCGCACCATGGCCGACCCGATCGAGCCCGGCCACAGGTACTTCTTCTGGCGCTCCATCCGTCGAACCTCAGCGAGGGCTGCCGCGGACGGCCCGTGGATGATCGTGATGTCGTCTTGCAACCGAGGCCGGTACGGAAGCTCGGCACGGACGCGGCCAGGCCGTCTACGCGGCATCGGCCTTTCTGGTGATCGTCACGTCGCCATCCTCCACCGACTGCCGCTGGCCGACCAGACTGGGGTCAGGCCTCCCCAGTCCTGCGCCCTGCGGGGCCTGGCGGTCCGAGCCGCAGGCCGGGCAGAGGACCTGGCAGCGGTGATCGTGTCGTCCATCTCGTCCTTCTCCCGGGGGTGGAGTCCGCCCGCCTTTCGAGGGCAGAACTCCGCTCCGACAGAAGGGCCTGGTCAGCGGCGCGGGGCGACACGGTCGATCGGGTGACGCCTGTCGGAGCTGCCTGCGACCGTGGCGGCAGATGAGTGGATCCCGTTGCTGGAGGAGCACGTGAAGTACCGGAGGATGTCGTCGGAGGCGAAGGCGCAGTTCCGGGCGGAGCGGCCGCGGTGCGCGTTGTGCGGGGCCGGGTCGATGGAGGTCGATCACGACCACCTGACGGACGAGGTTCGGGGTGCGCTCTGCCGGATGTGCAACGGCCGGCTCGGGTCGCTGGAGGCGGCGCTGCGCCTGCCGGCGGGGCAGTTCCAGGCCAAAGCGGGTGATCCGCACAGAGCGCTGTGGCGCGACGGGCGTGTGGAGCTCGGCCGGTACGCGGGGGATTGCGCCTAACTCGGCACCTCGGTGGAGGGGTACGAGCGGCGGCCGCGCGAGGTGCACAACCTGCTGGTGCTGCCGTACGTCTACTGGGCCCCGGTCACCGATCAACCGATCTCGCGCGAGTGGACCAAGATCGGGCCGCTGGGCGACGACGAGGAGGCCCGGCGGCGCCAGGCGCGTCTGGCGGCCGCCGCCGGCCCCTCTTCGTGATGGTCTGGATGATCCGGGAACCGGACGGCGGGGTGAACTCCCCGCGGCCTCGCGCTCTACTTCTGGACGGGGCCTGCACCGAGGGCGCGAGAAGGCCGCCCGGGCGCGGTGCCGCCCGGCGGACATGAGCGGGTACGGGGCGAAGTGCCGCGACTTCGTGGACCTCGTCGTGCCGGGCCCGGAGGCCAGCGGCCCGCTTGCAGGACCGCGAAGAACATAACGGGGGCGTGGTGAGATCCCGGAATCGTCGGTTCCGCCGGCGGTGACGTCCGTCGCGCCCTCGGTCACGGCGGTCAACGTGCCGGGCGGGGTTCCGGGGTCCGCCCGGGAGAAGTTCAACATAAGACCACAGGGATGACTCGATTTCTCCGTGACGCCTGTTGGTATCTGTTCGCTGCTGCTATCTTCTGACCGGGCAGGATGTGAAAGTATCCGTCTCCCGGAGGCCAGCCCGGGGGGCGGCGACGCTTGCCTGCCGGTTCGGGAATTCCTCCCCGGGCACCCGAACCGGCTTCTGCCGACGGCCCGAGCCGCACGGCAGGTTCGGCCGGCGGGGTGCCCTAGGGGGGACGTTTCGCCGGCCGAACCATCGTCCTTGCGGGGTGCAACGGGCCTTCGCCCTAGCGCCTTTGGGTCATCAGTTGGCCGCACTGCCGAAGGCGCGGGTCGCGCCTTGCCCTGCGATCCTGTGGGTTGCCCGTGAGATCTCCGGGATCATGGAGCCCTCTCGGTTCGCATGTCGCAGTCGCGGGCATGGCTGCGGCTCACGCACCGTCCGGCACCTCCAGAAATCTGACCGGTGCAACCGCCGCTCCGTCCTGACCGTGTCATGAACGCGTCTGTATCACAGTCCCCAATCGTTGGAATCTGTTGAATTCTGGAAGATCTCGTGTCTTTTGCCCGCCTGGATGACCTCCAGCGTGGACGCCCCCGGCCGCGCCACGGCTCCGACCCCTGGTGCCGGCGACGGCCACCTTGCCCCGCGCCAGTACCGGCCTCCCACGGCCACCGGCCCCCCACGGCCTGACCCGCTCCGACCCCGCCTCGCCACCCGCCCCAGCCGGGTCCCCCCACCCGGCCCGGCGCCGATCATCCCAGCCGGCCCCGCCACCCCGGCTGGCCAGCTTCGGCAGCAGGCGCCACGCAGCGCCTCCGGCAGTTCCTCCCCTCCCGCAGGGCGGGCCCCAACCCCACCTGCGGCCCCCGATCCTCCCGACGCGCACGTCGGGAGGCGTCTTCCCGCATGGTCATCGGCGCGGGAAGCGCCCGGACACGCAGGCGGCCGGACCGCCTCGGTCGAGATCGACAGAGACACGGCCCGACGTGCTCTGCCGTGTCCACCCCCACCCCCACCCCCCACCCCCACCCGCCGCGCGCGAGCCGTAGAACTTCCGCGCCGCAGCCCGCAAGGACAATCCATGGACGACATCGCCCCAAGCCCCCACCGCGGGCGCCGCACGTTGGCGCTCACCGTCGCAGCGGCACTCGCCGCATCCATCGGCCCCCTCATGATCGGCGCCCCACCCGCCGCCGCCCAGGACAACAACGCAGCCTTCACGCCCCCGATGGGCTGGAGCAGCTGGAGCACCGTCCGAGCCAACCCGACCGCGCAGAAGCTCAAGGACCAGGCCAAGGCCATGTCCGACAAGGGCCTGGTCGCCGTCGGCTTCAAGAACATCAACCTCGACGACTTCTACTACCTCGCGCCGCAGACGAACTCGGACACCTACGGGCGCTGGCAGACCGACCCCGCACGGTTCCCGGACGCCGGCACCAAGAGCGGCATCAAGGACGTCGCCGACTACGTCCACGGCTACGGCGAGAAGTTCGGCATCTATGTCACCCCCGGCATCCCGGTGGACGCGTACGCGAAGAACAAGCCGATCGAGGGCACCGGCTTCCACGCCCAGGACATCGTCTCCGACACCACGCACTTCGCGGTCAACTTCGGGCCCGGCCGCAACACGGGGATGTACACCATCGACTGGAACAAGAACCCGGCCGCTGCCCAGGCCTACCTCAACTCCTGGGCGAACCTGTTCGCGTCCTGGGGTGTGGACTACCTGAAGCTCGACGGCGTCAACTCGGACGAGGTCAACGTCCAGCACTGGTCGCAGGCGCTCAAGCAGACCGGCCGGCCGATCCACCTCGGCCTGTCACTCGCGCTGGACCGCGGCTCCGCCGACATCTGGCAGGCCAACGCCAACAGCTGGCGCACCGACGGCGATCTCGAATGCTACTGCGGCGCCGCCGGCAGCTCCTACCCGCTGACCACCTGGGGCAAGGTCGCCAACCGCTTCACCAGCGCGCCGAAGTGGACCAAGTACAACGGCAGGGGCGGCTGGAACGACCTCGACTCGCTGGAGATCGGCAACGGCCCGGGCGCGAGCGGATCCGGCCTGACCCGGGACGAGATGCAGACCCACATGACCCTGTGGGCGATCGCCAACTCCGTCCTGATGCTCGGTACCGACCTCACCAGGACGCTGGACCCGGACGACGTCGCGATGCTGCAGAACCAGGAGGTCATCGCGGTCAACCAGGCCGGCCGCACGGCCCGTCCGATCGACCAGTCGACCCAGCAGCAGGTCTGGCAGACCCCGAACCCCGACGGCAGCTACACCGTGGCGCTGTTCAACCTCGCTGACTCCGCGGCCACCGTCACCGCCGACTGGTCCGACCTCGGCTTCGGCGGCACCGCGACGGTGCACGACCTGTGGACGAAGACGGACAGCACCAGCGTCGCCGACTCCTTCGGCGCCACCCTGCCCGCACACGGCAGCCGCCTGCTCAAGGTCACCCCGAACACCTCGGCCGCGCCGCCCAAGGGAATCACCCCGCTCGCCGACCTGCCCTGGCGCTCCGCGCCGAGCAACGGATGGGGCCCGGCGGAGCTCAACACCAGCAACGGCGAGACCCGTGCCGGTGACGGCCACACCCTGACCATCGGCGGGACCACCTACACCAAGGGCCTCGGCGTGCACGCGGCCTCAGACGTCAAGTACTACCTCGGCGGCTCCTGCAACTCGCTCCTCGCGACCGTGGGAGTGGACGACGAGGTCGGGAACAAGGGCTCCGTGACCTTCCAGATCCTGGGCGACGGCGTTCTCGCCACCAGTGCCACCCGCACCGGCGCCGACGGCCCCCAGAACCTCACCGCCGACCTCACCGGCGTCCAGGAACTCACCCTGCGCGTCACCGACAACGGCAACGGCGACACCTACGACCACGCCGACTGGGCCAACCCCCGGATCGCCTGCGGAGATGCCGCCCCCACCCCGGGCAGCCACGCCCTGTCCGACCTGCCCTGGCTCTCCACGCCCGTCAACGGATACGGGCCGGTCGAGCTTGACCGCAGCAACGGCGGCAACAGCGCCGGCGACGGCCACACCCTGACCATCGGAGGCACCACCTACACCAAGGGCCTCGGCGCGCATGCCTTCTCCGAGGTCGCCTACTACCTCGGCGGCAGGTGCACCAACCTCACCACCACCGTCGGCGTGGACGACGAGGTCGGGAACAAGGGCTCCGTGACCTTCCAGATCGTGGGCGACGGCCAGGTCGCCACCAGCGCCATCCGCACCGGCGCCGACGGCCCGCAGGACCTCGCCGCCGACCTGACCGGCGTCCAGGAACTCACCCTGCGCGTCACCGACAACGGCAGCAACGACTCCGACCACGCCGACTGGGCCCAGCCCGTCATCACCTGCACCTGACAGCCCCCTGAGCCTTCCTCCATCCGGAAGGGACTCACCGACAACGGCGGGAACATTCCCGAGCAGCAGGCCGAGGCAGAACCTGGGCCCCGCCTCCGATCCCCGGGGGCATACGGTTCCCGGCGGTGGTCTCCGCGGACGTGGCGTCCTCGGGGACCACCGCCGTCAGTCCTCACGCCGCAGTGACACCAGGGTGAGGCCTCGCTGCGCGGGCTCCGGCCGAAGTGCGCTCGATCTTCGGCACCGAGCTCGCCGTCCCCTGCTGCAGCCTGGGCAGAGGCCCGGGACCGAGCGTGCCGCCCGGGCCGCGGCGCGCTCGGGGGCGTTCGTCGACGACCCTGCCCTCGGGCCACCGTGCCGGCGCCCGCCGGACGAACCTGTGCGCGCTGATCACCACCGCCCGGGCCACGGCGCCGAAGCCACCGGCCGCCGGCGGTCGCTCGGACCGCTCTGCGGCACGCTGAGCACCCGATTTCCTGCTGGCGCCCGCCGAACCGCTGCGGGCGCCCTGCCAGCCGGTCGGGCCCAAGGTATGCTCGCCGCTCCTTTCACCAGGTGGCCCAGGCAGTTCGCGCGTTCGGCCGCAACCCCGGCGCGCCGCCGCATCCGCCCGCTTCTCACGGAGTTGGAGGGGGCACCCGTATCCTGAGGAGCGACGTCATGCCGGCTGCCACCCTCGTTCGCCGTGCCCTGGTCAACGCCACGTCCGTGACCCTGCTGGTCGGCGGGTGCGGCAGCGGCGGGGGATGCGGCTCTGCCGACGCCGCCAAGTCCTTCAGCTACCAGGTCAGCGAGCCGCAGAACCCGGTCCAGCCGGCCAACGCGAACGAGGCCGGCGGCTCACGCATCATCCTGAACCTCTTCAAGGGCCTGGTTGGACTACGACCCGGGCAACGGCGCACTGCGGATGTAGGTCACGGAGAAGATCGACAGCAGTGACGTGTTCGCGCCCTGCCATTCGGGCTGGTAGAGGGTGAAGCCGATGTTCTGGATGCCGCCCTGCGGGGCGTCGAGCGCGCCCGGCTTCCGAGGTCACTCCCGTAGCTCGCCAGGGCGGACGGCGGGACCTGGTCCAGCACGTCCAGGCTGTTGGACTGCAGGACCGAGGGCGGCGGGGTGCCGGGCAACAGGCTGACGATCACTTACAACGCGGACGGTGGCCACAAGGAGTGGGTCGACGCGCTCTGCAACTCGATCCGCCAGAACACCGGGGTGGAGTGCGTCGGCGACCCGAAGGTCGACTTCAAGACCGCCCGAACGGCGATCACCGGCCACACCGTCAACGGCGCGTTCCGCACCGGCTGGATCCAGGACTACCCGCTCAACGCCAACCTCCTCGCCGACGTCTACCGCACCGGCGCCGCCTCCAACGACTTCGGCTACAGCAGCCCGCAGTTCGACCAACTGGCCGACCAGGCCGACCGGACCACGGCATCCCGGCCACGGTCACCGGGTACCAGCAGGCCGAGGCCGTGTTCGCGCAGGACATGCCCGCCATCCCGCTCCGGTACTACCGGAAGAACTCGGGATACTCCACGAAGGTCAAGAACGTCACCTTCGACCCCTTCGGAAACCCGGCCTGGACCCAGGTCCAAGTCACGGGTCGAGAGCCGGTCGCCGGTCACGCCGGCGCACGAGGTGGTCGCTGCGGCCCTGTCGGCCGATACCCGCCGGACCAGGTGAAGAACCGGTGTTCAGCAGCCTACCGAGGAAGGCCTCAGCAGGCGAAGACGGCACAGGCCTCGCGCCCTGGGCGCGGCCGATCCAGGGGCCGCGAGCGCGCTGCCGGTGTCACGGGTGGGTACCCGTCGGCCGGGTGGGCACGGACCTCGCCGGCAACGTGCGCAGCCGGCACCGATTGCCGGATGCATCCGGTGCAAGGCCGGGGCCGACTTGCTGGTCGAGCGGTGTGGCAAGTGGAACAATTGCCGTCATAGCTGTTTGGTCAGGTCCTTCGGAGGCTTCATGCCAGCTGTGCGGGCCGACGGGCCCAGCTTCGACCGTCGCGCGGGCTTCGCGTTCGTGGGCCGTGAGGGCGAACTCCGATCACTCATGGTAGCTCTGCGTGAGGGGCCGGCCGTGGTCTTCGTCGAGGGTGCGTCGGGGATCGGGAAGTCCCGGCTGCTGCAGGAAGCCGAGCACCGCATCCGGGCGGCCGGCACGCCGGTTCTGCGCGGCGCGTGTCACCCGCTGCGTGAGCCGCTGCCTTTCGGACCGGTGGTCGACGCGCTGCGCGACGGCTGGTCGCACTTCGGGCCCGAGGCACGGTTCGGCCCCTCGACGGCCGTCCTGGCCGCCTACCTGCCTGAACTTGCCGACCGGCTTCCCGCCACGGGCCCGGACATGGGCCTGGACCCGGAGGGTAGCCGCGGGCAACGGCTGATGCGCGCGGTGCACCAGGTCCTGGGGGCTCTGGGTCCTGCCGTGCTGATGGTCGAGGACGTGCACTGGGCGGATGACGCCACGCGGGACCTGCTGCTCCTGCTTGCCCGCAACCCACCGGGCCGCCTGCGGCTGGTGCTCACCTACCGGGCACGCGACCTGCCGGGCAGCGGAAGCGTGCTCGGATCACCTTATCGTCGACCGATCGGGGTCGGCGGCACCGAGATGATCCTTCGGCCGCTCTCGCAGGCGCAGGTCCGCGAGTTGGCGGCGTCGGCGATCGGCCCGGCTGCCACCGGGTCGCTGTGCCGGGCGCTGTACGAACGCAGCGGTGGGATCCCGATCGCCGCCGAGGAGGACCTCCTCGTCCTGGCCGGCCACGTCACCCGCGGTGGTGGCGCGCTGCAGATCTTGGAAGACGCCCTGGTGCCGCGGGCCTTGCAGGAGGCAGTGAACAGCCGGATCGAACCGCTCGGCGCCGATGCGACCACCGTCGTGCAGGCCGCCGCCGTCCTGGCGGTCCCTGCGGGCGAGGAACTCCTCGCCGCGGTCGCCGCGATGGACGAGGATCAGGCCGGCCAGGCTCTCATCGCGGCGCTCGAAGCCGATGTCCTGGTCGAGAAGGGTTCCGGGCGATACGGATTTCACCACGTCCTGGCCCGCCGCGCTGTCTACGACCAGATCCCCGGACCGCGGCGGCGCCGCCTGCACGCCCGGGCCGCCGAGGCGCTGGAGTGGCAGGACCCGCCCGCCCTGGTCCAGGTCGCCCACCACATCGGCAGGCTCGGCGACACCGCGGCCTGGCTGCCCAGAGCCCTTGCTGCCGCAGACCACGCCTTCGCCCTCGGGGACGACGGTGTCGCCGCCGAGCTGCTGGGCCAACTCCTTGCCGAACCCACCCTGCCACCCGACGACCGCACCCGCGCCGCCCTCGCCCTCGGCACCATCGCCGCCTTCCGGACCGACCCCGCGGCCAGCGTCGCGACGCTGCGCCGGATCGTCGCCGACCCCGCCCTGCCCACCGGGATCCGCGGCGAGATGCGTTTCAATCTCATCCGGATCCTGACGAACACCGACGCGTACTGGGAGGACCTGGCGGAGCTGAGACAGGCGATCGCCGAATTGGAGACCAGGCCGGCGACCGCGGCAAGCGCCATGGCGACCCTCAGTTTCTGCTCCGCCATGAGCGAGAGAGGCGACACCGTCGCAGAGGATCTGGCCCTGATGGACCGAGCGGAGCGGTTGGCCGCCGGCACCGGCGACACCCTCACCCTGGCCGACGTCCTCGCCACAAGGATCGGATTGCTGGAGATCATCGGCGACCCACGCGGCCGGGAGCTCCTGAAGGAACTGCCCCTGCGGGCCACGGACCGCGACATCCTGCGCCACTGCGCCCGGGCCCTCCACAACGCGGCCTATTACGAGATGTCCCGGGGTTGCGACCAGACCGCGCACGAACTCCTCGGTGAGGCCGAGGAACTGGGACGTCATACCGATTCGGAGATCCTGGAGCTGGGCTGCCGGGCCATCCGGCTGGGTCTTGACGTCGTGAGCGGACACTGGGCCGGCCTGGACCGGAGGATCGAGGCGACCCTGTCGGAGTCCGCAGAGGACAGCACCATCCGGCTCGCCCTGACGGCGGCAGCCGCCATCCTGGACACGGCAGGGGGGCGATGGCTCCAGGCCCGTACCCGCCTGACCCCACTCACCACCGCCGCCAACGCGGACATCGGACCGATGGCGATCAGCATGCTCGCCAGGCTCGACATGCTGGAGGACGACGCGCCCGCCGCGTGGCAGCGGATCCAACCCGTGGTGGTGGCCAGACGCCGTAAGGGACTCTGGGCACAAACACTCGACCTGGTACCGACCGCCGTCCAGGCCGCACTCGCCTGCGGCCGACGCGACGAGGCACACCGCATCACCGACGACGCCGAACACGGCATCCAGGGCCTCAACGCACCCGGGGTCGCCGCGGGAGCGTCCTGGTGCCGCGGCCTGCTCGCAGCCGACACCGACCCCGAGGGCGCCCTCACCCACCTGGAGCGTGCCCGGATCCAGTACGACGCCATCGGCCGCGCCCCCACCGTGGCCAGGGTCGTCGAACAGAGCGGCCTCCTCGCTCTCGCACACAACCCCGGCCGAGCCACCCGCGACCTTCACCACGCCCTCGACACCTTCACCCGCCTCGGCGCCACCGCAGATGCTGCACGCTGCCAACGGGCGCTGCGCGACAACGGCCTGCCGCGCCTCACCCCCCGCAGCCGTCGCAGCTACGGGACCGATCTGTCCCCCCGCGAACAGGAGGTCGCCCAACTCCTCGCCGGCGGCTCCACCAACCAGCAGATCGCCCGCTCCCTCGCTCTGTCCCCCCGCACTGTCGAGCACCATGTCGCCAGCGTCTTGAAGAAGCTGAGCGTTACCCGGGACCGGGTCCAGGAGACTCTCGACACCGACTCCTGACCCGGGACCGAGTGCCGTTGCCCGAGGCAGGCCAGCCCGGCGAGGGCCCGGGGTCCGCACGGCGCAGAGCGTTCCGGCCCGGTGCCCCGGGCCGGAACGCTCTGCGCCGGGGCTGGTTCAGCCGGCTGTGACGGTGATGCTGTCGATGTTGATGCTGCCGGAGTCGTTCGGTCCGACGAGCAGCTGGACCTCGTTGTCGCCCTTCATCAGGGCCACGGGGACGTTGACGGTGCCCCAGGTGTCCCAGTTGGCGGTGGTCGGCAGTGACACGGTCACCGTGGAACCGCCGGCCGCCAGCGAGATGGTGCGGGTGACCTTCACGTAGGGAGCCGTCCGGCCGCCCGTGGAGTTCGCGTACCGGATCGCAACCGTGTGGGGCCCCGCAGCCGGGGCCTTCACCCGCAGGGTGTCGGAGGCATCCGGGTACAGGGTGTCGACGAAGCTGGCTCCGACGGCTCCGGTGGCGCCGCTGTGGTTGCCCGCCGCCTTCGCGCCACCGGCGAGGATGCCCTTCTCCGCTTCGCACAGGGTGCCGACGGTACAGGCCGGTGCGGTGACGGTGATGCTGTCGATGTTGATGCTGCCGGAGTCGTTCGGTCCGACGAGCAACTGGACGGGGTTGTCGCCCTTCGGCAAGGTGACGGGGACATCGACGGTGCCCCAGGTGTCCCAGTTGGCGGTGGTCGGCAGTGACACGGTCACCGTGGAACCGCCGGCCGCCAGCGTGATGGTGCGGGTGACGTTCAGGTACGGGCCGGGCGACTTTCCGCCCGTGGAGTTCGCGTACCGGATGACGGCACTGTAGGTGCCCGCGCTGGGGACGGTCACCCGCAGGGTGTCGGACGCGCCGGTGTAGAGGTTGCCCACGAAGCTGCCGGTGGCCCCGACGTGGTTCGACTGGGTGGTTGCGCCGCCGGCGTAGAAGCCCGACTCCGCCTCACAGGGGTCTCCTGCCGCGCAGCCGTAAATCAGGGGTGCTGCGGTGGAGGTGCCGGCCTCGGCAGTGCCGTCCTGCCAGGTGGTGCTCGCAAGCAGTGCCGTGGCGGGCCCGCTGGTCGCGGGCGGCGTGACCGTCCAGGTGACTGTGGTGGAGACACCTGCCGCGAGGCTGCCGACGTTCGTGCCACTGACGGGCTGGGCGGTCCATCCGGCGGGGAGGACACCCAGGGTGGCGCTCACGCCGTCGGCGGTTCGTCCGCCGTCGGAGGTCAACGACAGGCTGACCGTCGCGGCCTGGCCGGGGATGAAGCCCGGAGCGGTCAGGGTGGAGGTGACATGGGCTGCCGAGGGGTCGGGCAGGGCGAGTTCAGCGATGCTGGCCGTGCCACCGCCGAAGGTGAGGGTGACGGCCTGCGTGGCGGTCGTCGGCCATGACGCGTGGAGGTCTCCGCTGGTCGGAACGTCGCCGGCGGTCACCTTGGTCCAGGTGCCGCCAGTGGACTGGACCCAGGCCTCGTAGGTGGTGGGCCTGGTCGGTCCCCACTGGATGTCGGCCTTGCCGGTCTGCTTGCCGGGTGCCAGGGTGACGGAGAGTGACGACGGTGCTGTCGACGTGGCGGTCCAGACGGTGGCCGTGCTGCCGTCGACGGCGGCGGCGGGCGGGTTGTCGGACAGGGCGGACGACGCCTTGACGCTCTGGCACCGCGCCTGGTTGGACGTCGGGGCCAGGTCCGGTCGGGCGGTCGGCACGATGAGCGGAGAGCCCTGAGCGAGGATCTGCGTCCCCGAAGGGAACTTCACCGTGATCGGCGCGCCGGAGGCGAGGGAGACCGTGGTGGTCTGCGGTCCGATGGCCAGGGTGACGGATCGTCCCTGGTACTGAAGGCCGGTGAGCGTGATGCCGTCACCGAGTTGCGGGGTCAGCATCGGGTCGAGCACCAGGCCGTCCTGCTGCCAGCGCAGACCGCCGAGGCCGTAGGGGAAGGTCTGCAGGAACCCGCCTGCGCCGGTCGCGAAGTTGAAGGCCGGGTTGCCCTGGCCGGCTGAGGCCCCCGTGAACTTGGTCTCCAGGAACTGTTGGAAGGGGCCGCGGAGGAACGGGGCGTAGGAGTTCCGCATGAGGGTGTCGGTCAGGCAGCCCGGGGTTTGGGCGTAGGCGGCGATGACGGCCTCGACCGACGCGGTCATGGCCGGGCCTCCGGGGTCCGTCAGCGGGAGGTAGCGGTGGAGGTCCGCAGCCGCCACCGTACGGTCGGTGACGTACCCGATGGGGTAGGACATCATGACCGTGGCGGCCTGCTTGACCGACTGGTTCGTGTAGCCGGCGTACTCGGGGTGGGTCCCGTCCGGGTCGACCGGGATGAACAAATTGTCGCCCACTGTCGTCCAGGCCGGGTCGGGGCTCTGTCCGGCGGCCTGCGCGGCCAGGACCGCGTTGCGCAGGGCGACGACGGCGCCGGCGTTCGTCGCCGACTCGTCGTTCTTGTCCCAGGCGTACTCGTCCGCGGACTGCACACCGTTGACGTGGTAGGTGCCGTCGGCGTTCCTGTCGACGCGACTCGCCCAGTAGTCGGCGACGGCGCTGATCACGGGGTAGCCGTAGGACTTGAGCCAGGTCAGGTCGCCGGTGGCCTGGTAGTACTGCCACTGGGCGAGCGCGATGTCGCTCTGCAGATGGTCCTGGCTGGAGGGACAGCCGTTGAGTCCGCCGCAGGTCCCGCTCGGGCCGTTGTCCCAGGCCCAGGCGCCGCCCTTGAGGGCTCTGCTCGTCACCCCCGCCGCGTTGGCCTTGGCTGCCGCCAGCGTGTTGTAGCGGAACATCACGATGGACTTGGCGAGTTCGGGGTGGAAGGCCAGCAGCGTCGGGTACATCCAGGTGTCGGCGTCCCAGAAGATCACGCCGGCGTAGTTGTCGCTGGTGAGGCCGGCCGGGGGGATGCTCCAGGAGACGCCCTCGCGCAGGCTGGAGTAAAGCAGGTAGAACGAACTGTAGATGCCAGCCTGCAGGGCGTTGCGCCCGGTCGCGGTGATGTTCGGCGCCCAGAGGCTGGCCCAGGCCGCCTGGTGGCGCGTCAGGAGGTCCTGCCAGCCGCTGTTCGCGGCTGCGGTGACGGTGTCGGCTGCGACCGTGTCGGGCGTGGTGGTCTCGTTCGAGGTGGAGATGCCGACGTACTTGGTGAACGTGTACGTCCGGCCCGCCGTCACCGGAATCGTCCACTGCTCTCCGGCGGTGGCGGTGTCGGTGGGCGCCTGCGAGGTGGCGGTGACAGTGGTTCCGGGGCTCGCGACGAGGCGCTGGGTCTCGATGACCTTGGTGTCGCGGCCCGGGGTGCTGAGGCTGACCGTCGAGGTGTGGGTGGCGGTGTCCACAGTCCGGGAGACGGGGGTGATGCGCTGGGCTCCCGCGCCGTCGAGCAGGCCGGTGAGGGACAGGCTGCCGCTCCACGCGGGGGTGACGGTGACCTGGACCTGACCGAGGTTCATCACGTCCCGGTTGGCCAGGACGTCGAACTTCACCGCCGTGGCCTTTCCCTCCGTAGGTGTCCAGGTCATCGAGGTGCTGACAGTGGCGTTGCGCTGGTCGAGCGTCTGCTGATAGCCGGTGATCTGACCTGCCGGTACCATCGCGTCCAGCGTGTTGCCGTCGATCCCGAGATTCATCGTCGACCAGGTCGGTAGGGCGGAGATCTCGTCGGTCGGCTTGCTGCCGTAGGGGATCCGCTCGTAGACGCCGGCCACCAGCGCCGAGGTGTACCGCGGGTTGTAGAGCGGCCAGCCGGCCTTGTCGGTGGACTGCTGAAAGCCCTGGCCGACGGCGGGCAGCCGCTGCGAGAGGTAGCCGTTGCCCACGAACGGCTGCTTGAGGTAGTCGGCCGAGTCGAAGGCGGTGTTCGTCAGGACCCACGGGTCCGCGGGTCCTGTGTCCGGCTCGGCGACCGCGGGCAGCGGCGAATCCGCAGCCAGGGCGGGAGCGGCGGCCCACGTCGGCAGCACGCACAACAGTGCGGCGAGTGCGGTGGTGGCGGCCAGGGCACGTCTGCGTCCCGGGACTGATGGATGTGTCATGTTGTTCTCCCCTGCACTGGTGAAGACCGTCGCGACCGGCGCGAGGGCACAGGTCGGCAACCCGGTCCGGAGGGACGACTGACATCGTCAGACTTCAGAAGTTGAACTGGCGATGGTAAAGACCGCACGCACCTTCGAAGGAGCGATACGGGGACCACCTGCATGTTCAGGACCAAAGAAGTGGACGTCATATTTACCGCGCCGTCACGTGCTGTCAATGCACTCCACACACGAATGGGCCTAGCAGGGGGCTTTGCGTACAACTAATGAACTAATGGCTTTGGAGGCGCCCGTCGACGACCGCCCGGGGCAACGGACCGCCGTGAGCCTCGGCGAATGGGCCCCAGGCCTGCTCAGCCCCTGTGAACGCCAGTCGTACGGTCAGCGCAACCGATGACACCCGGAAGCCCCACGGCGGAACCGCGCGCCCTTGGACCGTCCACGTCGGCTGCCCGGTCCCCCCGCCTTCGGGCGCCACAGAAGCCTCCAGCATGCGGGCGAGAGTGGGAACAAAACCGCCCAAAGTTACCCTTATCAACTGCTCGCGTGCCCACTACCTACATAGGGATCCTGCGCTGCACTGCCATACCTATCGCCAGCCGCATGCCAAGTCCGACCCGTTACCGCAGGCGCCGGGTTCTGGTTTGTTCCGGCCCCGTTTCGAAGGTTCTCCTGGGACAGGAGTCGCTGAACCGACGGTGATCATCGCGACTCCGAGCGATGAATCTGCCAGGAGGACCAATGAAACCGAATGTCGAAGGGCGCTTCCCCGGGGCAGCGATCTACCTGCGTTGCTATCCCTTTGACGAGTTGGCCATGCCGACACACCAGTACGCTCTGAACCGGTTCGCGGACCAGTTGGGGCTTCCGGCTCCGACGGTCTTCCTGGACAACGGCTGTCCCTCGCGGGGACCGCTGCCTGCACTGGAGCACGTGGTCGACCTGGCAGCCGCAGGGGCTGTTCGGGTGGTACTGGTACCGGGCCCTTTCGTCTTCTCACTGTCCGACATCGAGGCCCACCGTGTCCTCGCCCGGCTCGGCAAGCTGGGCTGCCGTGTGGTCGAGCTCCCGGTCCCGCACCGAACGACGAATTGGCGGTCGGCGCAGGGGCGACCGCCTTGTTGATCGGCCGTCAGCCCCTGCAAAGCGTCAGCCGCCAGCACTGTCAGGGTTGAGGTGGACCTGCGCGAAGATCCTTCGGGGCGAGGTCGCAGTTCGGATCCCGCCCAAGGACTCGGGCCTACGCCAGTTGCCGGCCGACAGCGGCCTCGTCCAGGGCTTCGCAGCCTACGGGCACGGCATGCTCGTCGGTATGGCCCAACCGCCCAAGGGCCCAACGGGCCGACGGTCGGACCGCCGACCTCGAAGAACTGGCGCGGCGCCTGTGGTTCTCGCCTGGCCACCTGGGCCGCCGACTGCAGGGGCCCCAACGAACTGCACCTCGACCCAGTACGCGTCTACGCCTGGCGCTGCGGGCGCGGCCGATGCCAGAGGCCGCGCCGCGGACCGCGGCGACGGCCAGCCCGGCCCCGCGCCGGGGGCCGGCGCCGTGTCCTCGCCGGCCGACGCCTCGACCGCGAGCTGGAGAACATGGGCGCCTACGGCTTGGCCCGGGCCCACGCCGTCGCCTTCGCCCTGCCCACTCTGCAGTCGGCCTGGTTGAAGGCGCACTACCCGGCGCCGTTCTACGCCGGGCTGCTGGAGCACGACCCCGGCATGTACCCCAAGCGCCTCGTCCTCGCCGACGCCCGCCGGCGCGGCGTGCCGATCCTCCCGGTCGACGTCCAGCACTTCGGCACCGACTGCCGCACTGAACAGCTCCCGGACGGGCGGCTGGGCCTGCGCGTCTCGCTCACCGACGTACACGGCATCACCGACGACCAGGCCGCCCGGATCGCGGCCGGCCGCCCCTACACCGGCGTCGCCGACTTCCGGGCCCGCGCCCGCCCTTCCCAGCCGGTCGCCGACCGCCTGGTACGCATCGGCGCGCTGGACGCCCTCGCCCCCGGCGCCCACCGCCGCGAACCCCTGCTGCAGATCGACGAGCTCCACCGCCAGCACCGCACCGCCGCCATCCCCGACCAGCTCGTCCTCGCCGCCCCCGCCCCGCCCGAGCCGGGCGCCACCGGCCTGCCCGCCATGTCCCCGCAGGAGGAGCTGTGCGCCGAACTGGAGGTCATCGGCATGGACGCCTCCCGCCACCTCATGGAGCCCTTCCACCCGCTGCTCGCGGAGCTCGGCGTCACGCCCTCCCACCGGCTGAAGGACCAGCGGACGGGGGAGATCGTGCTGGTGGCCGGGGCGAAGGTCGCCATCCAGACCCCGCCGATGCGCTCCGGCCGGCGCACCATCTTCGTCTCGCTGGACGACGGATCGGAAGGTGGGCAGGTCGACCTCACCTACTTCGACGACACCCACGCCCAAGCCGCCCACCCGCTCTTCCACCACCACCTGCTGCTCGCCCGCGGCACGATCTCGCGCCGCGGCCGGTCGGTCACCGTCATCGGCACCCACGCCTGGAACCTCCAGGACGTCGCCGACGCCCACGCCGCCGGCGGCACCCCCGCGGTGCGCGCCCTGCTCGCCGCCGGATCCGCCCCCGGCCCCGTGCACGACGACGCGGACCGCACCGCCACGGACACCGGTGCAGGTGACGGGCGTCCGGCCGGCCCGGGCGCCGGACGGCTCTGGCACGCCTCGCAGGGGAGCCCAGGGTGACGAATCGGGACCGCGCGATCCTCCACCTGCGCATCCACCGCCCCTCCTTCGAGGTGTACGCGCAGCTGTTCAGCGTGCTCGCCGACGTCTCGCCGGTGGTGCAGGCCCTGCCGCCGGACGGCGCACTGATGGACGTCACCGGCGCCCTCGGCTACTTCGGCCGCACCCCGGCCGGCCTGGCCGACCTGCTGCAGACCCGGCTGCTCGCCCGCTACGGCCTCACCGTCTCGGTGGGCGGCGGCGGTACGCGCATGATCGCCACGATGGCCGCCGAGACCTGCGCCCCGGGCGAGGTCCGGGTGCTGGACCCCGACCCCACGTCCGTGACGAAGTTCTTGCGGGCGCGGCCGGTGCGGGCACTGCCCGGCGTGGGCCCGGCCCTTCTGCGGGGACTGGTCCGGTACGGCATCGAGAGCGTCGGGGACCTCGCCGACCTGCCGCTGTCCACACTGCAGCGCATCGCCGGCGGCAGCACCGGCCGGCTGCTGCACCAGCGCGCGCACGGGATCGACCCAGGGGGCGTCACGGTCGGCGGCCCGCCGGCGAGCATCGCCGCCGGCCGCCGCTTCGAGCGAGACGTCCTGGACCCCGACGAGGTCCGCCAGGCACTGCTGGCCCTGGCCACCGACCTCGGCGCCCGCCTGCGCACCGCCGGCAAGACCACTCGCGGCGTCGAACTGCAGGTCACCTACGCCGACCGCTCCACCACCACCCGCTCCCGGACCCTGCGCGAAGCAACCGCCCACACCCCCGTCCTCCAGGACACCCTCTACGCCCTGTTCGCCGCGCTCGGCCTCCAGCGGGCCCGCATCCGGGCCGTCACCGCCCGCGTCAACAACCTGGCCGCAGCCGAACGCAGCTTCGTCCAGCTCACCCTCGACGCCGCCACCGAGAACAACCGGGCCCTGGAGCCGGTCCTCGACAAGGCGAACAACCGCTGGGGCACCGGCACCGTCCACACGGCCGCCCTCACCAACCCCAAGAGCCATGCCACCCGCCCGACCCTGCGCCCCCGCCACCCGGACCGCCCGTGACACCGGCACTCCGGCCACCGGGCACGCGCCTGGCCCCACAGCGTCGGCCCCGCACCGAACCGCCGAAACCGCCCCTGACCCCGAAGGATCGACATGCCCCAGTCCCTGCCGCTCCCCAAGGACCTCACCCCGCAGCACGAACCTGCCGACGCCCGCCGGGCACCGCGCGACGCCGCCGCAGCGGCCGCGGCCGTGAAGGAGGACGCAGATGCCTGACGCCATAGGCCCGGAGGAGAACGGCGAGAGGCCGGTCGAGCCGTCCTGGCCGGCCTGGCTGCCGGAGCTGGAGGAATGGCTGTCCGTGGCCGATGCGGACGACGGACAGCCCGGCGAGGACCCGGGCATCCTGGAGCTGATCGGCGGGCCCCTCGACGGCGCCTTCGTCGACGCGGCGTTGCTGTGCGCGGAGGAACGCGAACAGGGCCTCGCTCTCACCTGCCCCGGCTGCGGCTACCCCCACGGTCGCTCCCTCTACGACCCCATACCCGGCCGGCCCGGAGCCCTGCGCTGGGCCGGCGACATCCCCTGACGAACACCGCCCGGCTGACCCACCACCGCACGCCGGGCACCCGGGCCGGGGCCCCGGGGCCCCGGCCGCAGCAGGGCCCGGGCGCCGGGCCCCGGCGGGGCGCTGTTGTCGTAGGGCGGGGATAGTGTCCGACCAAGATCGAAGCAGATGGGGGAGTCATGGTGAGCGCCCAGGCCGACAGCGGAGGGGCCGGCCGCCCCGCGGGCGTCCGGCGAAACAGCGACGGACTGACCGACCGGCAGACCAGGATCCTGCGGTTCGTGGAGCGGACGGTCGAGCTGCGGGGCTTCCCGCCGAGCATGGCGAGATCGGCGAGGCCGTCGGGCTGAGCTCGGTCTCCTCGGTCTCGTACCAGGTCCTGGCGTTGGAGAAGAAGGGCCACCTGCTCCGCGACCCGCACACCCCCCGCGCCTACCGCATCCGCCACAGTCCCTGGAACACCCTCCCGCAGGACGGCTCACAGGGCCGGTCCGGGTCCGTGGACCTGCCGGTGCTGGGGCAGATCGCGGCCGGCGCCCCGATCGTCGCCGAACAGCAGGTCGACGACGTCTTCACCCTGCCCCGGCGCCTGGTCGGCGAAGGAGAGCTGTTCATCCTTCAGGTGCGCGGCGACTCGATGACCGGCGCGTCCATCCTGCCCGGCGACTGGGTGACGATCCGCCGCCAGGACACCGCCCGGCACGGCGACATCGTCGCCGCCCTCCTGGACGGCGAGGCCACCGTCAAGCAGCTGCGAATCACCGACGGCCACACCTGGCTGATGCCCCGAAACCCCGCCTACGACCCGATCCCCGCCGGCCAGGCGACCATCCTCGGCAAGGTCGTCTCCCTCCTGCGCCGCCTGTAGAGCGGGCCGGGTCCCCGGATGAAGGCAGTCGGGGCAGGGGCTCGGCTGCATTGCGGCGGTGCGGGTGGCGATGGTGAGGTCAGCCGCCGCTTTGCAGGCCGGCTGCTTCCTGCCCCGTTTCGATCTTCGTGCTGATGGCCAGGACGACGCCGATCGTACAGCTGTCAGCCCAGGCGCACACCGGGAGGTCATACGAGGAGGCCGATCCGCGCAACGTCGCCACCGTGCAGTGCAGGACCACCGCTGTGTCCTGCGTCGCGTAGCCCTGGGCGGGGGTGGTGGCGAGGGTGAGCGTGGTGTTGGACGTGTTGGCCAGCGGTGCCGCCTTCAGTGCCAGATCTGCCTGCCCCGCCAGGTCCTGCGGGTAGGGCCGCGGAAGGTTGACCCCGGCGAAGTAGAACGGCTTGTTGATGTCGAACCCGGCCGCGACGGCGGTCGGCGAGCGCTCGGCGAAGAGCGATGCCAACTGCACGCCCATCTGCCGCGCGTAGCCCTCTCGGGTATGTCTCCGAGCGTCACCGACGGCCTGCGGGGCGGTCAGTTCGTGCTTGGCGGGCAGCTCGGGCGTCAGTGCGGCACTTCCGTCGCCCGCCGAGGTGGCGGTCCCGGCGGCCGGTTCGGTGGCGGAATCGGCCGTGGTGCATCCGACCGCCAGTGCGGCCAGGACGGCAAGTAGGGCTATCGACCGGTATCTATGCATTTGTTGAACTCCTTTGGCCGGTCTGACCGGTCCCTTGAGGCGGGGCAGCGCTTCCCGCAGGCCCATGATCGGCAAGGTACCGGTCCTGAGGGGGAGCGGGTCCGAATTATGTGCCCGACGCCGGTCCGCGATCTCGCTGCCGCGGGTCCAGCCCCGAATCGCAGAGGGCACTACTCCCGGCCGATGTCCCGCAATCCCGCCCACGACCCCAACCCAGCCCTAGGGTCGATCCGCGATCTGCGCCAAGGGGAAAGGTGGTACCGCAGTGTTCCCAGGGTTCACGGTGGACGAAGAAGGCCGCTACGTGCAACGGGTGTTCACCGATGGGCAGCCGCGAAAGCCATGTCATGTGTACGTCGTGGTGCATGACGGACTCGGCGCGGCCAAGTACGGCTTGGGGGAGACGGGGCCGCACGACATCCGGGTGCGCGATCACCTCAGAGAGGGGTGGCGCGAGCACGATCGGAAGCTGTTTGGCGATCGGTCGGCTGCCGGAGCTGTGGAGGACTACGTGCGTTGGTCGCTGCGTGCGCGCGGGGTCCGGGCGTTCCTGTCGGCCGAGCAGATGCCGCAGAAGGGCGCGTCCGAAACCGTGGCGCTGGCCGAGATGTCGGCCGAGCAGCTGTGGGAGCTGGTGGAAGAGGCCGCCACCGTTGTCAAGGTCGAGTACGTGGTCCGCCAGGGGTAGCCCGATGCGCCGCGCTCACCCCGGCCGGCGCCTGCTCCTACCTGCACCTGTTCGAGACGCCATCGGGCCCCGGAGGCCCCACGGCTTCCTGGTGTCCGGGGCGGGGGGAGGTCGAGGACCAGGACGTGGTGGGGCGCTGACCTGTACCAGGGGATCGCGGTTCCGGCGTAGCGTTAGCCCCAGCTCCGGTTGGCGGCCTGCGCGACGGCCTCGGGCTGTTGAGCATGATTTTGTCGGGTCATATGAGAGCCACTGCTTCGGTGTGAACGGGAGCCGGGTGCAGACCGTTCGTGGCGGTGGTGTACTCGCCCGGGACGGGTGCTCTTCGGTGAGTTCGGGGGCCACTTCGGCGGGAATGAGAGCCACTGATCGGGTGACCGGGCGGGTCTGGGCGGAGTGTCCGAAATGACCGGGTCAGCGTCGTCGATAACGTGTGGTCGCGGGCCCGGGTTGCCTCCCTGACAAGTCGTGGCCAGGGCCCGCCCCACACGAAGCGAGAGCACTGCGACAGCATGCCGTGATCGAGCCCCTTGGGTTCCTCGGAGTGCCTGACGCACTGGTCCAGCTGGCCGTCGCGTGGCGTACCCGGCCGTCCCCCGTCTTCAACACCGCTGTAGCGTTGTCCGCAGACGATCAGGGGGGTTCAGTGACGAGGTCCTTGCACTTCAGCTGGGAACTGAGCGGCTCCGGCTGGGCGACGTGCAGGATCTGGGACGGCTCGACGAAGCACCGGGACATCGTCAGCTACTGCACAAACGCGCTCGCCGACTTGTTGAAAGGCGTGTCGGGCCTTTACGGCCCCCATGGCATCCAGCGGTTCTCGTTCGACCTTGAACCGGCAGAGGCGCGGTGGATTCTTCGTCGCCGAAACAGTGACGTGCACATCACAATCCGTCGCTTCCCGGACATGTCGGCCAGCTTCGACGCACCGGACGGGAAGGGCACCCTCGTGTGGACGTCCACACGTCCTCGCACCTCCCTGGCGCATGCGGTCCTGATGGCTGCCGAGAAGGTGCGGGGAACCCACGGTGAGGACGGCTACCTCCAGAAGTGGCGGCTGCACGCCTTCCCCACCACCGAACTGGAAACCCTTCGGCACCTGCACCTGGCAGCGGATAACTGCGCTCTCCAGCACTGAACCAACGGCGCCTCACGGCGCAAACACGAGCTGAGCCAGAACTGCTTCTTATGCTCAGAGCCAGCCATCGGTGGGGGTCAGTCCTTCGTGCTGCTTGGCGGGTTGTCAGCTCTGAGCGGTGAAGAGGGATTCCTGGGTGGCCTGGTAGCGGTAGGACTCGGTGCCGGTCTGGATCAGCGTGCAGCGGAAGGTGATCCGGTCGGCGATGGCCGCGCAGAGGCGGGCGTCTCCGAAGGTCTTGTCCCATTCATCTGGGGCTGGCACTTGTTCCCTCACACGAGTTAGTGCTGCCACCTGGCCGTATCCGTCTCCTGCGGTCCTCGTTGGTTCTCGTGGCAGCAGCCGAGTTCTCCAGGTGCTGCCTTGACCGTTCAGGTGCGAGGAAGGTGTGCCGGTGGCTCGGCTGCAGGTCATCGCGGTCGGGGCCGTCCCGCAGGGACCATTGACGGCGGATCCGTGGAAGTTCCAAACGGAGTGCGTCGAGGCGTTTGTCGCCTCCTGGCGGGCGCGCGGGTTCAGCCCGGTGACCATCGACAACGACATCGGGCTGCTGGAGCGGACGCTGGCCGCACTGGGTCGGCCGGCCTGGGAGGTGACGCCGGAGGACATCGACCGGGTGGTCGGTGATCTTGCGCTCCAGGGGCGGAAGTCGTCGACCCGGCGCGAGTATGTGCAGATCTTCAAGGGGTTCCACCGGTTCCTGCAGGTCCGCAAGGCGGCCGAGGTCGAGGCCGCGTTTGGGGTGCGGCTGGTCTGCCCGGTCGATGAGTTCAACGCCTCCCGGCATGTCGGTGACGATTCCCCGGCTCTGCTGCCGCCGCCGACGCCGGAGCGGGTGGAGGAGTTCTTCGAGTTCCTGAAGCAGCGGATCGCCACCGCCAGGAAGTACGCACCCGCCGCGCGGGACTACGCGCTGTTCCGGACGCTGTATCACGCTGGCCTGCGGTCAGAGGAGGCCTCGCTGCTGGAGAAGCCGGACGCGCATTTCTCGCGCGGCCCGTTCGGCAAGCTCCACGTCCGGTTTGGCAAAGGCGCCCACACTTCCGGACCGCGGCCGCGCTGGGTGCCGATGCTGGACGGCCTGGACCTGGTGCTGCGATGGTTCCTGGACGACGTGCGGCCCAAGTTCCCCGACTCGACGGTGCTGTTCGCCGACGAGTCGGGCGGCAGCCTGCACCGCGGAACGATCCGCAACCGGCTTCGGTATCTCATGGAGCTGGAAGGCCGGCCTGCGGTTGAGCGGTTCAGCCCGCATGCCTTGCGGAGGGCCTGCGCGACCCACAACTACGAGCGCGGTGTCGACCTGGTCGCGATCCAGCAGATGCTCGGTCACTGGACCGTCAGCTCGTCGATGCCGTGGCGCGGGCGAAGCGGCGCACGGTGGACCGGTCCAGCCGCAGTGTCCGGCAGATCTCCTCCAGTGTGCTGCCGCCCTCCAGGAGCTGTCGCACGGCGGTGTAGCGTTCCCTGATCCGGGCGACCAGGCGGCGATCGCGCCCGCAGACGTCGAGCATCGCGGCAGCCGGTGCCGGCGGTGGTGGCGTCTGCCAGATGTCGTCGCCGGTTGGCGGGGCGGCCGGTGCGGTGTTCTCGAACGCGGTCCGGACGCAGGAGTGGTGGGCGGAGACGGTCTTTTCCACGGCTTCGCCGACGTTGTGCCACAGATGCCAGGCGTCGGCGACCTGCTGGTCCTGCGGGGCGCCGTCGCGGGCGCCCTCGGCATAAGCCCCGGCCCGGTCCCGGCAGATGATCTCCACTTCCGGATGGCCTTTCAGCCATGCGGCCAGTGGTTGGGCGTCCCGGCCGGGCAGCACGTCCACCGGTCGCCGCCTCTACAGGTCCACCAGGATCGTGGCGTACGAGAGTCGCCCTTGCGTAGCGCGAAATCGTCGACACCGAGCACCCGGATCTGCCCGACGGGTTCTTCCGGCGCGGCGCGGACCAGGCGTAACAGGGTGTCCTTGGCTGCGCTCAGGCCCAGCACCCCGGCCAGACGGGCACCCGCGCGGCCGGCCAGCGCGAGAGCTATCGAGGTCAACTGATGACGCACCTGTAGCGGGCATGCGGGCTCGTCAGTCCCGCGATCTGCTCGGCGAATGTCACCGCCGGACACGACGGGTTCGGGCACTTGAACCGCCGCACCAGCAGCTCGATCACCACGTTGGCGCCACCGACCGCGGCATCCGCGAGCCGTCGCATGTAGCGGCCGTGCACCCGGTGCGACGCACTACCGCAGTGCGGACAGTCCGCACTCGCCGAGCGGGCCCGCGCATTCATCGTGACCACCCCGGCCGCAGCCCGCTCGACCAACTCCACCACGACACCGGCCAGATGAGGAAGCAAGACCTCGAAACTCCGCGAAGAACACGCGGGCCATGATCACAGCCACCGCTGACACCGACAGCGTCACAAGATCTGCGATGTGAGGTCTCAGGACTCAGTTGACACTTCCGGCTCATCAGATCCTTGACAGGCTCAAGACTTACTGGACATGGCCGGGCATCGTGTTTCGAAGCCGGTTCGCCGAGCCGGTGGCAGTGCTGTGATGGACGAGATCAGGGCCCGTCTGGGCGTGACGCGTTCGGATCGACGTTCCAGCGCCCGGGTAGGTCGGCGTCGCAGAAGACGCAGACGAAGTGGTCTTCTCGCACGATGTTGTGCTCCTGGCAAGTAAGACATCGACGGAAGACCGCTGCGTGGGTGAGGTAGTCCGGGTGGTCGAGGTCGGCTTGATCCAGTGCGTTCGCGACAGCTGGCCATGAGGCAACGTCCGGACAGTAGCCGGTCGACTGGTTGCTGACCTCGTTCACCGTCCAGCGTCCGGCGTCGGTGCAGAAGCTGACCTCGCCAGCGCCCAGTACCCGATCGCCGCTCGCGCAGGCGACGTGTTCGCTGCGGCGTGGGGCCAGCCGCAGAGCGCCGTCCGTGTCGATGACGAAGGTGAAGGGCTCGTTGAGTTCCTCGACGGTCCGGGCTGCCACCCAGTCTGCGAAGTCGGCGGCTGTGCGGATCGTGGCACCACCGCCCGCTGGCTAGACAGCATCAATCACATGGCGCGGCCCGACATAGCGGTAGGTCCGGCCCAAGGCGCTCATGTCGATCAACGTAGAGCACGAAGTCTTGGCGCGCTCAGAGTTTCGGTGCGTGGATCTTGGCCTTCCATCGGGTCACGGGGTGTTGGTCCTGGCGTGCATGGAGCGAGATCTCGGCGCCTTCGTAGGTGACGCGAAAGTGGGTGTCCTCGACGTAGATGGTGACGATCCGCCCGGCGTGGGTCCGGCTGACGCGCAGGCGCTGGCGGGCCACCATCACGACGCCGTCGTTCGGGACCTTGCGCTCAACGGTGACGGCGGCTGGGGCCGGCGGCAGCTGGGTCGTGGCGAGCCTGGCGCCGCGGAGCCGTGGGTGCTCGCCGCCGGTGAAGGGCGAGGGCAGGGTCTTGACCAGCTGCCCGTTGTGCACCGCATGGAGGAGGTGCCCGTCGAGACGGACGGTGATCCGTCGGTTGGCGAGCTCTGGACCGATCTTCACGCGTTGGGTGGCCAGGGCGATCCAGCCGTCCTGATCAGCGGTGCGTTTCGAGCTCCAGCGCGTGGCCGGCTGGGAGGTCACCCAGGCGGTCGACGGCAGGGAGAGCCGGTGGAGGCCCGGCCGGGCGCGCTCCGCGGAGTTTGAGCTGGTGGAGGTGCTCGGCATCGAGGTTGGACGCCACCGTCTTGACCACCTCGCCGTTCACCAGGACGTGGACGGTGTTCTCGTCGGCCCAGATCCGGACTCGCAGGCCAGCCCGCTCGGCGCCGAGTCGGATGCGCTGGACTGAAGGGATGATGCTGACCTGGCCGCCAGCCGGGACCACGGTGTCGAACTCGACCGCGCCAGCCGACGGCGTCATCACCGGCGCCGGCGGGGCCGACTCAGCGGGCACGGGCGCGGCCTCGGACCGCTGGGCAGGCACGACCTTTACGGGTTCCGGCTGCGGGTTGGGGCGGAACAGGCTGGCAGGTGTGGCCATGTCGAGGGCCTGGTGCGGGCGGAGGTGGTTGTAGGTCTGAACCCACTCGCCGATGGCGGCCTGGGCTGCCGCGAGGGACGCGAACGGCCCGCAGTCGTCGAGCAGTTCCCGTCGCAGGGTCCGGTGCCAACGTTCGATCTTGCCGGTGGTCGTCGGTGAGTACGGCTTGGTCAGCTTTGCGCCGATCCCGTTCTCCCAGCAGACCCGCTCGAACAGCACTTCTGCGGGCCTGGGCCGCGTGTAGCGGCCGGTGAACTGCTTGCCGTTGTCCGTGAGCACTTCGGCCGGCACCCCGTGGATCCGCATGGCCCGCACGAACGCGTCGGCGACCGCCCTGCCGGAGGGGACGGTGAGCACATCGGCGACCACGATGAAGCGCGAGTGGTCGTCGATCCCGGTGAGCATCTTGCACTCGCGCCCGTCGGCGAGGTAGATCCCGCCGACCAGGTCGAGCTGCCACAGGTGCATCGGGGTCTCGCGCTGCCACCACTTGTACTTGCGCCGGTGCTGCTGTTCCTGTGGGCGCACGAGACCGTTGCGGTTCAGGACCCTGTGGACCGTGGCCCGCGACGGAGCGGGCTTCGTGCCGGTCCGCTCGATCTCGAAGGCGATCCGTCGCGCTCCCCTGCGTGGATGGGACCGGCGCATCTCGCAGACCAGGGACTCCACCTCAGCCGGCAACCTGGTCGGACTCGTCCGCGGCCTACGCGATGCCTCCCGCAGACCCTCGAAGCCACCCGCGGCGTACTTCGCCTTCCACGTGTAGACCGACTGCCGCGAGACCCCATACCGCTGGGCGACCTCCGTGATCGGCGAACCGTCAAGTACCTCCAGCACCGCCCGGTACCTCTGCTCGACCAACCAGTCGCGCTGCTGCTGGCTCTCCGCCTCTTGAGTCACACCCGAAGCATCTGAATGACCATCAGAAACTGTCAAGGGTGTCCCGAGAACATCACGTCAACTATGTCCTGAGCCCTCACATCACAGGGTCGCCTCGGTGGCTCGCGCCACCGAGAAGGGGAAGCAGTGATGAGCCTGCATGTCAATGCCCAGGAGGTTGCGGCGGTGCTGCTGGCCGACGGCTGGTACGAAGCCAAGACGGGCAGTTTCACGGTGGGCCCGTTCGCCTTCGCCGGCGCGACGGACGGCAGTTCGGCTGACATCGCGGGATAGCCGGGCTTCCGGCTCACCACTCAGGAGGGCTCGATCATCATGAGGCCGTTGTCTTCGGTCCTCGCCGTGCGGTGCGAGGCCGGGACGGACCAGGGGCGGACGCCGCTGTAGGAGCTCGCCTACCGGCTGGACGGACAGATCGTCACGGTGGACGGTGCCGAGTCGGTCCGCTTCACTTACGCTGGCCAGCAGTTCGAAGTGTGGCTGGGGGCGACGAAGTATGGGTTGCGATGGTTGTTTGCTACAGCTGGCCACCGGGAGAGCGCCATCGACTACGGGTACGGCGAGAAGGACCCCGTCGACCACGTCGCCCGGGCGGCCATGAGAGAGCTCAAAGCCGGCATGCACTCCGGCCCAACCACGGACACGGGCGACCACCCTCCCCCCGGCTGAACCGCAACCACGGACTCCCCGGCCGAGAGCGTCTTCCTCATGGTCCGGACAGCGATCAGTTGTCGGGCCTGAGCCCCGCCAGCACGGCGGTCGCTGTCACCTTGGGCCGCTCGACCATGGACGAGTGCGAGGGCCTCATGAAGGCGGTGTGGTGGATCGCCGACGGCAGGGCCGACAGCATTCTCTCTCTGAGCTTGACCGGATCGTCGGGGGCTCACCGTCGGGGAAGCGGTCCTGGCGTATGGGTGGGTGCTCGGAGGCCTGGCTGCGTAGGTGAGAGCCGTTCTCGTGCACAGAGCCAGCGGCGAAAACTCCTACATCAGGACCCAGCGACAGCACGCAGTTCGCCCGATGTAGCCGCAAGACCTCCTGGGCTGGTAGAGGAGGACGACTTCCTGTCACCGCGCCCACGGTCGCCGATTGACCTGACCACGCCTGACCGGTGCTGGCCTGCAGGAAAAAATCCCCGGCGGGCCAGCACCAGTCGCTAATCTAGACCTTTTCAAGACTGCATGGCGTCACAGCTCCAGAGTGTTCAAAGTTATTTTCAGAACTGGCTGGAGCCTCATTGTAGAAGAATATTTGAGTATTTCCATCCAGGCAATCAAGAGCCATCTCGGAAGAGAACTGTTCTGGAGTTCCATCCGCCCTGCGCACTCCGGTGAGTGAAATGATTGAAGCATGCGGTCGAGTCGAGAGTTGCCAAATTCCCGACCCGCTGCGAAGCTGCTGGGATGAAGTGCCGAAAATTATGCTATCCGCAATCTCGGACATCACAAATGTTCCGTCAGGTCCGAGTGAAATTGATGCACCAGTGCCGTTTTGCCACCGCCCTGCGAGATCCTTCTCGGCGACGACAACCCTCCGTCCTGACTGCTCGGTAGAGCAGGAAGTCAGCAGGAGCAGCAGGGGTGATACAACGCATGCGATTATTTGACTGCTTCGAATCGGGGCCACCGAATCTGCTCCATCCAGAGAAAGTGCTCAGTTACGTCATGGACACCCGCAGATTTTAGCGCACCCGCAGCTCCGGCATTGCTCTTGGCTCCCGAGTACCCGCCACTACCGGGTGGACGGGTGCCAGACTCGACGCTGGTTCGGTTGCTGATCTCGAACTGGACCGTGGAAACCCCGTTCTTCTCGTCGCGCCCGACGATTTTATAGGTCATATTAAAGCTCCCGAGGAGCATCTTGGTTCGACTCCGGTCGTCCGCCCAGCTGGACGAGATCTTCGGTATGTCAACCAAGGATGTAACATCCTGCCAGAACAGTGAAGAGATTTGCTCCTGAGAATAACTTCCGATACTGTATGGCGCATTTACAGTGGCGCCCACTGGCATATTTATGATATCGCCGTATCGCAGTTGCTTTTCGATATCCGTGACATGCTGGAGCTTCCTCACTTGATCCATGAGATGGTCGCCGTCCAGGAAATACAAATCTGCAGGCAATACTCCGCCGAGCCACCCCCAGCCCAAATCCAAGGGCCCCATCTTTTCCTGGAAGCGGATCCGAGGATATCCCTTAGCTGTTACGGCGGGGCCAGTGCTCTTCGGCTTTGACTTTATAATGCTGCCCTTGATGGAGAACGAGCGGTCATTGTTCTTGAAGTCGATATGCTGCCAAGTTTGCGTTCCGCCCGTTGCATCGTCGGCGATATTGTTGTATTGCCAGTTTCCTGGACCTCCCTCCCATGTTTCCAGGCTGCCGTCCTGACAAGTGCCGCTGCATTTTCCCTCAGGGCGCAGGCCACTGGGATCGGTGAGGTTGACGGGGTTGTTGTTGCTGTAGGCGTAGCCGTTCCATTGCTGGGGGTCGCCTGCGGCAAGGAGAGGGTCGGGGTTGATGAAGCGGCCGGTGGTGGGTTCGTACTGGCGGGCGCCGAGGTTGGTGAGTTTGGTGGTGTCGTCCTTGGTTCCTCCGACGTAGCCCTTGTCGCCGGTCCAGGCGCCGGGGGCGGGTTGGGTGCCGCGGGGGTTGCCGAAGGGGTCGGCGGGGCGGCGGTTGATGGCGCCGGTGTTGAGGTCGACGCTGGTGGTGTTGGTGCCGTGGTGGTCGGTGTTCTGGACGACGAAGGTGCCCGGGGCGGTGCCGACTCCGGTGCGGACTATGGTCATGCCGCCGGGGATGGGGTAGTACCGGGTGCCGATCGGGTTGGTCTTGGTGGCGGTGTCGAGGGTGAGTTCGTCGGTGCCGAGGTTGATGGTGGTCTTGTCGGGGTTGCGGCGGATGAGCTGGTTGCCGTCGGCGTCGTAGAGGTAGGTGGTGGTGGTGTTGGGGAGGGTCCACTTCTGCCCGGCGGGCACGGTGGTGGCGCAGTCCCCGAGGGCCAGGGCGGTGCTGCTGGTGGTGACGTCGCCGGGGACGGCGAGGCAGCGGCCGGAGGTCGGATTGTAGAGGGTCTTGTCGGCGCGGGCGGTCCAGGTCTGGGCCGCGGACTTGTCGCAGTTCTGGAGCTGGACGGCCGCGCCGGTGGTGGTGCCCATGGCCTGGGCGCACTTGCCGAGTGTGCCGAGCGTGTTGTCGGCGGTGGTGTAGAGCTGGCTTCCGCCGCTGGAGCAGTTGTTGATCTGGAGGTTGCTGCCGTTCGCGGAGCTGCCGCCGGCGGTGGCTATGCATTTGCCGGCGATGCCGGTGATCTGGCCGGGGGCGGTGTAGCTGGCGAGTTTGCCCTCGCTGTTCCAGGTGAGGGCGGCGGCGCCGGTGCTGTTTTTCCCGGTGCGGGTGGTGTTGCCGGCGGCGTCGTACTGGTAGGCGGTGGTCTCGCTGCCGCCCGGACTGGTGAGGGTGGAGTTCAGCAGGGCGTGGGCCCCGCCGGTTCCGCCGCCGGTGTTGGCCGCGGCGGTGGGGGTGTTGCGGGTACCGGCCGCGGGATAGGTGGAGGTGGTGGTCGTGTCCGTGGTCGGCGGCTGCTTGAGGAGCGACCAGGGCGACCAGACATTGCTGGTGCCATCACGCTTGGTGTAGTTGAGCTGCCCGGAACCGGCGAGGAGGAGCTTGAGGTCGGCTCCGGAGCCGACCGCACCAACGGTGGTGGGTGCGGCGACGGTACCCGCAGCGGCGGTCAGGTCTGCCCAGGGCGCCCACTGGCCGGCGGAGTCGCGCACCGCCCACCAGGGCTTTCCACCGGCGAGAGCGATGGTCTGCAGGCCCCCGGTGGTGCTGGCGAGGGCCAGCTGCCCTGACCCGGTGAGTGCACCACTCAGCGCGCCGGTGACGCTGTAGACGTCACCCCAACCCTGGACCTGCCACTGACCGTTGGGCATCCGGACGGTGTGCCACAACTTGCCGCTCGCCGAGGCCATGATCTCCAGGCCGGAAGCGGTGGCCGCCGCAGCCATCTGACTCGGACTGGTGAGGGGCCCGACGACGCTGTAGACATCCCCCCAGCCCTGCGCCTGCCAGGAACCGCTGGCCAGACGAACCGTGTGCCACAGCTTGCCGCCGGAGAAGGTGAGAACCTCCAGCCCCGACGTGGTGGCGGTGAGAGCCAACTGGCTGGGCTGAGCGAGCGCTCCGACAACGCTGAAGACATCGCCCCAGGGCTGCCAGCTGCCGTCGGCCCTGCGCAGGGTGTGCCAGATCTTGCCGCCCGCGACGGCCATGACCTGCAGCTTGCCGTCACTCACCGCCGCCGAGACGGACTCCACGTTCGCAAGGGCACCGGCGCGGACCATCAGGTCGCTGAAGGGCGCCCAGGTGCCGTCCGCGTTCTGCGCGGACGTCCACACCTTCCCGTTCGCCAACCCCACACCCCAGGTCTGGGAACCGTCGGCCGCGGCGCTGATCTGCGTGACCTGCGAGGGGTCGAGAACGGCCGGTGCGCCGGCGGAGCCGTGGGAGGTGAGGCTGGTGCGGTTACCGGTGGGGTCGTAGGTGTAGTCCTGCCAGTAGGGGTTGGCGCCGCCGACGGTGTTTGTGGCGGGGGCGACCGCTCCGTTCGTGGGGGTGGTGTTGGTGCAGGCGCCCTGGTCCTGGGTCTTGCTCTGGAGCACGTCGGGCTTGGTGATGCCCCCGGTGTCGGTCCAGGCGGTGGTCAGGCGGCCGAGGACGTCGTAGGTGAAGCACTGACGGTCGGTCGCGGTGGGGGTGTTGTCGGGGATGTCGGTGATCGAGGTGATCGCGCCGGCGGGGTTGTAGGTGTAGGTAGTCTGGTTCACCGCACCCTTGAGCTGGGGTTGGTAGTCCAGGTACTGGCCGAGGACGCGGCCGGTGGCCTTGTCGTAGTCGGTGGTGGAGACCACCTGCGTGCCCCACGGGTTCACTGTCGAGCGGATGGGCCGCCCGAAGGCGTCGTACGCCGTCTGCACGTCGTAGGTCGTTGCTCCGGCGTAGGAGTACATCAGGCCGTAGTCGTTGTAGGCGTAGGCCAGCTTGTCCTGCGGCACTCCTCCCACCGTGGGGAGCGTGACGAGCTTCGGGTTTCCTGTGATCGGGTCGTACTGGCTGGTGGCGCTGTAGGTGTAGGTCGTTCCTGCAGCCTGCCCGACCTCGGTACCGGGCATGGTGATGCTGGTGCCAGTGGGGTGGTAACCGTTGTCGTAGCTGGTGACGGCGTTCGTGTAGGCCTGCCCGCTGCTGCCGCCGACGTAGCGGGTGGAGGAGGCGGGCTTGCCCTTCTGGACCGTGTCGTAGGCCCATCCGGCGAGCTGGTTGGCGGTGCTCACGGGCCCGTTGTAGAGGCCGGTCTTACGTCCGGCCAGGTCGTAGGTGTACTTGAGGACCTCGCCCTTGGCGTTCGTGCTCGTGTCGAGCCGTGAAGCGTCGTCGTATGTGAGGGTGGAGATACCGGTGTCCGGGTCGGAGGCGCTGGTCTGCCGACCACGCAGGTCGTAGCTGTAACTCCAGGTGTTCCCGACCGAGTCCACCCGGCCGGCGGCCTTGCCTGCCGGTGTGTAGCTGTACCGGGTGACCGCGGCGTCCGCGGCCCGGCCGGTGGCGGTGGGGGTGCTGTACTGCCACAGTTCGCTGGTGCGCCCGCGGGCGTCCGTGACGGTGCTGGTGGGCCAGGCGCCCTGCGGGGGATTGACGTCGGTTCGGTCGACCCCCGGGTAGGCGGTGGTGGTCCGGCTCTGCAGCACGTTCATCGATCGGAAGTCCGCGGCGACCGGCCGTCCCATCCCGTCGAAGGTGGTGCGGGACTGCGCGGGCACAGCGTCCGTGGCGTCCAGCAATGTGGTCGACGGACCGCTGGCGTTGTTGTACCAGGCAGCGTTGGACTGCCAGGTCCGGCCCTGCGAGTCGTAGAAGGCGTCGGTGACGATCCGGCCCGGGTCACTGGGGTTCGCCGGTGAGGACTGGGTCTGCCGGGTGCGGAGAAACCGTCGAGTAGCGCTGTCTGGCGGGTGTACACGGGCGAGGCGTCGTCGACCTTCAGCGTGTACGTGGTGATGGTGGAGGGGACGCCGGTCTGGTTGGAGACCGTGTATTCGAATTTTTGGTCGGGGTTGGGATTCGCCGCAGGGGTTCGGCCTACTGCCCACGCGCCGGTGAGACGTCCCAGTGCGTCGTACTGCTTGGTGACGGTCTTGCCGTTGGGGTCCGTGGTTGTGAGGGGCAGGGACCGTCGTGTGTCGAGAGTTGTGACGGAGTCCCAGGTGACGGTTGTCCCGGGCGCGGGCGCCGAGACGGTGACGGTGGCCGGGAGCTCTCCGGCGGCGGCCGGGGTGTAGGTGCTGTTGGTGGTGGCGCCGCTGGGGTGCGGGCCGTCCTTGCTGTTGGGATCGCTCACCGAGACGGTGCGGCCGTAGGCGTCGTAGGTGCTGCTGGACACGGGGACGAACACGGGCGTGCCGTTGGTGTCGTACCGGTCCAGGGTCTGTGTGCTGGTCTGGTCGGCGGTCACGGCTGCCAGTCCGTAGGCCAGGCCGTCGTACAGCACGATGTCGCGGGAAACGGTGTTGGTGGCGGTGGCGGTAGCGGTGCAGGCGCCCGGGCCGGAGACGGTGAGGCGCTCGGCGACCTGGTCGATGCGTTGTGGGTCCGGGCCAGTCGCGTAGCTGGTCCGTTCACACAGGTCCGGCAGGCCGTCGGCCTGGCTCAGAGAGGTGATGAAGCGGTTGCCGTGGTCCTTGTCCGTGGTGCTGGTCGTGCTGGTGGTGCGCCAGGTGCTGTCGGCCTTGCGGGCGCGGTTGGTGGTGCTGGAGGTGGTGGAGGCGTATCGGGCAACCAGGTCGGGAAGGCCACTGCCCCGGAGGTGGGTTGCCGTGTCGATGTGTCCGCCGGAGGTGCTGAGGGTCTGCGCCGGTACGGTGCCGCCGGCCTGGTCGAAGTCCTCGTCCAGGAGCACCTGACCGGCGAGCCAGTCGTCGTCGGTGTCCTGGCCGAGCTTGCCGGTGAGCCAGGTGGCGTCGTTGACGTCGGAACTGAGCAGGTCGGTGAGGTGGACGGTGCGGGTGCCGCCGGCCTTGCGGGCGTCGCCGTTCATGCCTTGGCGGTAGGTGGTGCGGCTCTGGCCCTTGGGACCGTCGTTGCCGTCGCCTGTGGTGACGGTGACGGTGGAGAAGCCGCGGAAGTCACCCCAGGTGCGGGCCTTGGGATCGGTGAACTCGTTGTCGTCACGGTGCCAGCCGGCCTTGCCGTACTTGTACGTGGTGATCTTGGAGCGGTTGGCCGGGCTGCCCGGAGTGCCGGTGGCGAAGTCGTTCTCGGTGAGCGAGGAGACGACGTAATGGTTGAACCAGTCGAGCACGGGGTCGGCACCCGCCAGGGATCCCTGGGGTGACCAGCGGACCGGGTAGCAGGCGAGGGTGTTGTCGTCCTCGGCCGCAGGCATCACGTGATTGATACGTGAGCAGCTGGGGAGCTGGTAGTCGACGTTGAGGACCCCGCCGGTCTCGTTGTGGATCTGCTGGATGCGGGGGCGGTTCATGAGTGGCGGGGCGGGGACGAGGTCGGTGCCGTCGACGCGGTTGGGGAGCATTACCGGGGTGAAGGTGACGGGTGGGGTGCTGAGGGTGTCGGTGGCCGTCTTGCCCGTGCGTTGGATGGAGTCCAGCCAGAGGGATTTCTGGCTGATGGTGTCCTTGGGGTAGTCCTTCGGGGTGTTGGACGGGTCCGGGAAGGAGTGCTTCAGCTCGTAGCTGTCGATGTCCTTCCAGGCGTTGTTGACGCGTACCTGGGTGAGGATTTTGGTCAGGCGTTTGGTGGTGAAGTACGTGGGGCCGTAGTTGGTGCAGGTGGGGGTGTTCGTGCACTCCTGGTCGACGGGGACGTCGGGCCAGTTGTTCTGGTTGGCGACGGTGCGGTTGGCGATGTCGCAGGTTGTTCCGGTGCCGACGCAGCGCTCATCGACGCCGAATATGATGCGGGTGGCTGGCTGCAGGGTGCCCTTGGCCGCTATTTGGTCGGTGAGGCGCTGGCCGTAGTCGATGCGGGCGAGGGTGGTGGCCCGGGTGTAGGAGCTGGGAGTGCCGTTGCCGTTGTTCTGGCCTGCTCCTCGCTTGTACCAGTTTGCCTCCGGTGCCCAGGTGAAGGTCGTCAGGTTGCCGTGCGGGTCGACGACGTAGTCCAGGGACAGGCGCTGCCACATCTGGCACCAGGACGCCTTGCCCTTGGCTGCGTCGTAGCACCGGTCGCCTGCGTTGGGTGCGTACACCGGGACGGTGGACGCCGACAGGGTGGGCTGGTCGCTGTTGTCCCCGCCGGGCAGGTGGTTGCGGCCGAAGTAGTAGACGGTGCCGGAAGTGTCGGTCACCTTCGCGTAGGCCCCGTTGTCGGTGCCGTTGGTCTTGGCGGCGTCGACTCCGAACTCGACCTTGGTGCCGTCGTCGCCCTTGAGGTGCCAGACGCCGGTGTTCTCGTCGGAAGCCACCGCCGCGTCCGACTCGCGGACGAGTTCGCCCGAGTGGGAGCCGAGGGAGAGGGTGGCGTTGTAGCCGCCCCAGCACAGGTCGCCGGAGCCTGTGATGCCGTCCTTGTCGCAGGGCTTGTAGGTGCGTTCGATGAAGCCGGGGTTGAAGTCCCAGCCGTCGCCGACCCAGGAGGCCTGCGCGTTGGTGGCGGAGGTCTTGCCGTCGACGGAGGCGGAGTTGTAGCCGAGCGAGACAGCGGGGGCGCCGCCGCCCAACGCCGATGGCGTCTGGACGTCGTAGCTGTAGGTCATCGCGCCGGAGGAGCCTCCGGCTGCCCAGCCGGAGGAGGAGCCCAGGCTGGTGGCGCTGTAGGTTCCGCCGCCGCCCGACGCGCCGGTCTCCGCCGAGAGGAGGACGGGCGAGGTTTCCGGTGCTGAGGCAGGGGCCGCCGGGGCGCCGACGGTGAAGGATGACTTGACCGCGCCTGTCACCGGAGCTGTGGTTGAGTCGGGCGTCAGGGGCAGTTCCACGTCGGCGGCCAGGCGTTTTGTGGCCGCGTCGTAGGTGGTGGTGACCGGTGTGCGCACCTGGCACGAGGGGACCTGGGGGGTGGTCAAGGCGCAGGCCGGCAGGGACACCAGGTGCCCGCGGGAGGCGAAGTCGCTACCGATTTGTGCGCTGAGTGCCGCGACGTCGATTGCGATCTTGACCGGTGCCGTTCGGGTCCCCGCTTCCGTGGACGCATCTGCGGGGCTCTTGGCATTGTCGACCGCTGTTGCGGTGAAGGCGAAGAGCAGACCCTTCACGCCGGCTGCGTCGGCTGTGCCTGCTGCGGCCTGCTCGACGGTGACCGAGCGTGCGGTCGGCCTCTTGTCGCTCTCTTTGCCCGCAGGAGCTGTGATCCAGACCGGCAGTCCGCCGGCCTTGGCTGCGACGCCGGCTGTCGGTGGAAGGTCGGTGGTGGCCTTCTCTCGCTTAGCTGGTGTCTTGGGGGCCGCCGTACCTGCTGGTGTGGGTACGGGGTAGTGCGGGGCGACCTCGGTCGGCTTTGCCGCGTTGGCTGCCTTCACCGAGGGTGTGCCGGGCAGGGGGGTGTTGGGTGGGGTCCAGACCCGTGAGAAATCCGGGCTGGCTGCGGCGGCCTGAGCGGCAACGGGGCCCAGGAGGGATGCCACGACGGCGAGCCCCAGGGGTCCTGCTATGCGTCTGTGCAACGCGATTGGCGGGTGATTCTTCTTGCGAACTCTCATGCTTTTTCCTGAAGTTGTTAATATGACGTTCTGTCATCTGTTATAAAGTCAGGCAATTTCTTCCGAATTCTATGACAGCGAGGGGGTTGGCCTGTACTTTTGCCGCAAATAGATGCCATGTGATGCATCCCACAGTGGGCCCAAAGGGCCATTTCTTGACCTCAATCAGGACAATCCATGAAGATCACATATTGACCCAAGATCCAAAATCCTGTAATTGTGCGAACGACTTCTGAGCATCAAGCAGCAGGGGCTTCACATTCCAGGGGATCGTGTGCGTACATCGCAGTCCATGATGGTTCGTCAACAATTTGCCAAGAGAGGCCGATCGCGACGAGCCCTGCGGCTGCCGGCCATTTCCGTCGCAACGGTGCTGACGATGACCGCCGGCCTGATCCTCCTCGCCCCGCCGTCGGCCCAGGCCGACGGAACCGACCCGCAGGCCGCGGTCCGTGCGGGTGATGCCAAGCACGCGGGCGAACTGCTCTCCCCGCGCCCGGCGGAGCAAGCCATGTCCGACGCCGTACGCACCGGCAAGGAAGTCCCGGTCCCGTCGCTGACCGACGAGTTCAGCACCACGGTCGCCACCCCCGAGGGCAAACTCCGCCAGGACCGGCACCTCGACGCCCAACGCACCAAGCGCTCGGACGGCTCCTGGACCGGGCTCGACGACTCACTCGTCAAACGCGGCGACGGCTCACTGACCCCAGCAGCGGCCAGCGAGAACCTGGTGATCTCCGGCGGAGGAACCGGCCCGCTGGCCACCATGACCACCAAGGACGGCAAGCAACTCTCGGTGGGCTCACCGTTCCCCGGCGCACTGCCTACACCAACGGTCAGCGGCAACAGTGCCATCTTCGCCTCCGTTGCACCGGACACAGACCTGAAAGTGACCGTCACCGAGTTCGGCGGCTACACCACCGTCCTCGTTCTCCACACTCCCGCGGCAGCAGCGAACCCAGCCGTCCGAAGCCTGAACTTCCCCACCACGTCGAAGGGCCTGGAGCTCTCCAACGGGGCGGACGGCAGTCTCAAGGCAAGCAGCGAGGGAGAGACTGTCTTCGCCGCGCCCCCGCCACAGATGTGGTCGGCCGGCGCACCCACCACCGCGGCAACGACCACTGACAGCGCCCCCTCGGACGCCGACACAACTGCAGTTGTTCGCAGCGCCTTCGCGGAAACGAGCGAACCTGCCCCAGACCCCTCGGCATCCGAACTCAGCACTGCCGACGGTCCTGGGCCGGCCGCCACGACGGCCGACATCCCGGTCACCACCAGCGCAGGCCCGGGCGGCAAGGGCACTATCCACCTCTCTCCCAGCCCCGAACTGCTCGACGGGGAGAACACCAGCTACCCGATCTACGTCGACCCGTCCTGGTCCAACGACGCGCGTGGCAAGAGCCACTACACCTGGGTGCAGTCCGGCTACCCGACCACCAGCAACTTCGACAAGCCGGCCTCCGGCAAGCCGGGCGTCGGTTACCAGGGCTACCTACCGACCAAGGGCATCGAGCGAGCGCTGTACGAGTTCAACCTCAACGGCTACTTCAACAACACCGCCATCGACTACGCCAACCTGCACGTCACCCAGAACTGGTCTTCCGACTTCTCCTGCACCAACGCCTACCCCGTCACCCTCTACCGCGCGGGCGCCTTCGACTCCGGCACCACCTGGAACAACCACTCCAAGCTCGAATGGGTCGACAGCAAGAACGTCCCCGGCAACGGAAGCAGCGCCAACTGCATGGGCGGCATCGGCGTCGACTACAACATCACCGCCCCCACGCGCAGTGCCCTCGCCGATGTCAGCAAGCCGCTCGCCTTCGCCCTGGTCGGCAACGAGGGAACCGGTGACCAGAACGGCTTCAAGCGCTTCGAGTACGACGCCGTCCTGTCGACGCTGTACGACCACCCCCCGCTGACCCCGAGTGACCCGAAGGCACTGCCGACGCCCAACCGCGTCACGGCCCCCGACACCGACGCCTGCTACGACGCACCGCTGTCCGTATACGGCTGGGTCACCAGCACCGGCGTAACCCTGAGCTCGGTCGTCAGCAGCTACAACCAGTCCCAGCTGACCGAGTTCGCCAGCATCTGGGACAACGCAGTGGCCGGCGCTCCCGGAGTCGCCAGTGGCTGGTCCGGCTTCGTCCCCAGAGACACCCGTGCCACGTACACCGTCCCCCTGGGCACCCTGAAGGACGGCCACTACTACGGCTGGCAGACCCAGGGCGACGACGGCCTGCTCCGCGGCCCAGCCACCCCCGTCTGCCACTTCGCCGTCGACACCACCCCGCCCGTCGCCGCCTTCGGCACCTTCACCAACCCCGACACCCAGTTCCCGCCCTCCGGCAACGGCCAGACCACCAACCTGAGCCTCGGCGCCACCGGCAAGATCCCCTTCACCGCCTACGACCCCAACCCCTCCGGACTGCTCGCCTCCGGCCTCTCCTGCGTCCGCTGGGGCTACGACCCGCAACTGGTCGGCGCAGACCAGGTCTGCGGCACCCCCCTCAGCGTCACCGAACTCACGACGACACCCACGCACTGGGGAACCAACATCCTCTACGCGCAGGTCTTCGACGAGGCCGGCAACGCCTCCCAGACCCTCTCCTACGCCTTCTACGTCCCCTGGACCAACGGCCCGGTCATCTTCGGCGACACCACCGGTGACCACCGCCCCGACATCCTCATCCCCGACGCCGCCGGCAACCTCATCACTCACGGCCGTGCAACCGACCCCGGCAACACCAGCGTCCCCCCGAGCGGCACCGCTGCCGCCGCCCGCCAGGCTCCCCCCGAGACCGGAAAGACCTGGAAGGACTACCGCGTCACGCACCGCGGGTCACTGGACCCTGGGAAGAACACCGACGACCTTTTCGTCCACCGCGATGCGACACCTGGTCTCGGTGACGGCAGTGACAAGCTCTACTTCTACGCGAATCCGGAACAGCATGCCGGTGCCTTCACAGCGGACACCAGGCGCAACCTGGACCGGCCTGACTGCGCGGGCAGCTGCCCGGGCTACCACCAGGGCAACCAGTGGCGGTACAGCAGTCAGATCACCCCGATCGGCTCGCCCAACAACCTTCGCGCCACCGACCGGAACGTCACCAACGGCGTCCTCGCCGTCGAAGCCGACAACCTCTGGTACTACGCAGCCGACACCAACGGCACCCTGCGTCCGCCCGTCCTGGTAGCAGCCGGAGGCTGGGACAACCAGGACCTGATGGTCCCCGGCAACACCCTGGCCATCGATCCCACCGGCACCGTTGCGACCGCACCCGCCCTCTGGGCCCGGGCACGCACCACCTCCGGCGGCCGAACGGAGGGTGACCTCTATCAGTACGCGTTGACCTTCGAGAGCCGCACCGACGGTGCGACCTCGTACGACGTTGTGACGGCCCTCACCGCCTCACCCGCCGGACCGATCGTCACGGGCTTCAAAGCCAGTACCTACCCGACCGTCGGCTCCGACGGCGACCAGACCGGTGACGGCATCCCCGACCTGTGGGCCCTGGACACGGCCGGAAACCTGCGCGTCTGGCCTGCCACAGCCACCAACGGCCGCGTCACGGGCCTTGGCACCGACCACTACCGCGGCAACACCCAGGCCCCCCTCGCACAGTGGCCCCTGCACGAGACCGGCGACGCCGTCCCCGGGACCCCCGTCGCCACCGGAACCGCGGTCACTTACATCGACGACCCCGTTGACGGGCAGCGCCATACCATCGTCGCTGTGCTCAACGGCAGCAACTCGGCCCTGACCACCGCCGTCCCCGCCCTCGCGAACCCCAATCAGAGCTTCACCCTCAGCACCTGGGTCAAGTCCACCGGCGCCGGCGGCGTCGTCGCCAGCCAGAGCACCGCGCACGCTGCCAGCTTCCTGCTCTACAGCGAAGGCACCGGAGGTTCCTGGCGCTTCGCCCTCGCCACCGCCGACAACGACGCTTGGCCCTACGTCTACACCAGCACCAGCAACAACGCCGCCCTCGTCAAGACCGGCACCTGGACCCAGCTCACCGCCAGCTTCAACGCCACCACCGGCGAGATGAGCCTGTACGTCAACGGTGCTCTCGCCGGGAGCGCCAACCGCTCCACCGCCCCGAGCCTGCCCACCAACGGCGCCTTCGTCCTCGGCCGCTACCAGTCCCAGAGCAGCCTGGCACCCACCGCCCAGAACCCCAGCTTCAACGGCAGCATCAGCAACTTCGCCGTCTACAGCTCTGCGGTCGTCCCCGGACCCACCACCACCGCCATCCGGCACGCCTCCACCGCCGACTGCCTGGACGTCCCCAACAACGACACCAGCCAGGGCATCTCCATCACCGGCTGCAACAACAGCCCCGCCCAGAACTTCGTCGTCAACCCCGCCGACGCCACCATCAACCTGCGAACCACCATGTGCCTGGAACTCACCGGCGGCAACACCGCCAACGGCGCCGCCGTCGGCCTGGGCACCTGTGCCCCCGGCACGGACCGGCAGAAGTGGCTCACACGTGCCAACGGCAGCCTCTACAACCCCGTCTCCGGCCGCTGCCTGGAACTGCCCAACAACGACACCACCCCCGGCACCCGCCTGCGCATCCTCGACTGCAACGGCACACCCGCCCAGACCTGGAGCATCCCCACCCTCAACACCCCTACCCTCCCCGTGAACCCCTGGATTCTCCCGGACCCGACACCGTAGTCCCGCTCACCACAGGGGCCCGTCGCGCACACCTTGCGCTGGGGGCCCCGCTGTCTACGACAGAGTTTGTGAAGAGGGCCGGAGGTCCTTCTGGTACTGAGGGACGCTCCCCGGCGCTCCCCGCCGAGGGCGGCGGGGAGCGCCGGACAGTCCGCGCCCGAGATGTTCAGCGCGGCCGTCGACGCCGCCTGGCACCGCCTCCTGGACAGCTCCGACTACGAGGCGTTCTGCACCGTGGCCGCCGGCCGCGTCCTCGGCCACCACGAAGAACGCGGACACGGCCACGTGGCGTGGGCCGGCGCCTACGAGGAGGCCTACGGCCCGCTGCCGGAGATCTGGTTCACCGACGAGGACGGCATCCTCGACACCGTCGCCCTGGCCCGCTACCGCGAGGACGGCACGGTGACCGCGTCCTGGTCATGCTCCCGGGCCGGAGGGGGCGACGACGGGGCCCCGGTACCCACCGAGCACGCCCTCCATCCACCACGGCCTGACCTGCTGGACCACCCACCGCCCCGCCCCCGGCACACGGCCTGCTCTGCGCGCAGGCCGCGGGGATGGTGACGACGGCCAGCGTCGGCACCATCGGTCCGCGGCGCCGGACACCGGGCGGAATGCCGCAGTGACCGGTGGTGGGTCGGGGGAGTGAGGTCCGGCCCACCACCGCACTCACACCGACTCGGTCCGCAGCCAGCAGTTGGACAGCACGGATTCGAGTCCGAACAGATCTGGGCTCAGCCGCTCGAAGACCTGCATGGCGTCGAGGCAGGCGATCGCGGTCTCTGCCTGTTCCCGCCCTCTGTCGTCCTCGGCTGCGGCGATGAGATCGGCGTACTCCAGCCCTCCTGGTTCCATGTAGGAGTGGACGGACCGATACGCAGCAGCAAGGTCCGGCTGGTCGGCGAGGCCGACCGATCGCACAAAATCGGCGCAACCCTGCGGATCGTCCAGGGTCTCGGCGGCCTTGGAGAGTGCACGCTTCGAGCTGAGGCCTTCCTTGAGGTGCGCCGAGACCCGGTCGAGAAGGATCGGCCACCCGCCGGTCATCGTGCCGAGCTGGCCGAGATGGTCCTCGTCGGTGAATCGCTGCTGGTCCAGTGCCCACAGCCGCAGGCCCTGGCGTGTATAGCGCCGCAGCACGATCACTCCGAAGGACGGCTCGCGGCTGGGCGTCACCAGAGCACTTTGCCACAGCGCGATCTGCTGCGGGCCGGCCATCAGCACCGCGGAGCGGGTCACCCTCGGATCGGCGGGGAGATCGCAGAGCGCCTCCTGCAGTGACTCGAGACAGGCGGTGTCCTGTGGTGCTCTTGCTGTGAGGTCGCTCAGGATCGCCCTCTTCTCTTCGGCTTTTCCGTCGACGAGTTCACGCTGGAAATCGCCACGGCCTCGGACCGCCGGAACCGTCCATCCGCCGGCCTTTTCGGTCAGGATCCTCAGTGCGGAATCGGCCTGCCGGATTCCGGTGGCGTCGGTTCCGAGGACGACCCGGACTTGGGAGCCGTGGTGGCCGAGCACATCGGCCACCTGCCGGGTGGTCAGAGGTGCGTATGAACCGTCGGCGAGGGCAGGACGCGCCTCCAGCGAGGCGAACTCCTCCGGCATGCTCTCGGACTCGGCGCTGGTCAACTGGTCCTCGACCTCGGACCGGGTGCCGATCATTCGTAGGGCGTTGGTGCTCCGCAGGTGCCAACCCATGCCGGTGTCAGGGCCCAGTACTCCGAGTCCCTCCATTTCCGCGAGGTAGGCGCGGAACGCCTCGGCGTCCAGTGAGCGGAAGCCGGTCGGCCAGTAGTACCGGCAGAGGTCGCGGAGTTCCGCCTGAGTCAGGCGGGAGTGCATGCCGTGGTCGTGTGCGTGCTGGGCGAGCACATTGGCGATCACGTTGTAGCGGTGGTCCAGCAGCAGAGTGTCGCGGAAGGCGGAGGTGATCTTCTGCTGCAAGGCCGGGTCGCTGTGGACTGCCTGCACGTCGTTGCGGGTGATCCGGTACGGCGGAATCCCCGCGTCCTGACCGTCGGCACGCCGACGATGCATCACTTCGACCAGCCGGTGCCCGAACATCTGCAGGAGGAAGGGCTGGTACGAGCAGTAGCCCAGGATCCGGTGCACCAGGTTGACGTCTTCGAACTCGTAGCCCAACACCGACAGCGGCTTTGAGAGGAGGTTCGCGGCGTCCTGCGGGAAGAGCGGACCGACCACTGTGGGTTTCTGGGCGAGGTGGCTGAACGGACTGTTCCCCGCGACCTTCGCGAAGCGTTGAACGGAGTGCAGGCCAGCGAAGACAGCCTTGACCCTGCCGTTGCTGTCCTGGCCCAGGTCCCGCAGGCGCCGGGTCTCAAGGAAGCCGGGGGCGTCGGCTTCGAAGAAGCGGTCTGCCTCGTCGAGCAGAATCAGCAGCTGGTGCTGGGGGTCTTCCCGAAGCTGCCAGGCTTCGATGGCATCTCTGACCTGGTCGAAGGCGAAGGCAGGCACCGATCTGCTGCGTCGCTTCGCCTTGACGCCGCGGGTGTCCAGCTTGCGGCCGATCTCGTGCCACACCGCCGAGGACGTGGCCGCCCCCCCGAAGTGCACACCGTCCAAGCTGATCAGCAGGCTGATCCTGTGGGCGGCGTCCTGCTTTTCGAAGAACTGGCCGGCAGCCTTCAGCAGGGCCGACTTGCCGAGTCCTCGGCCCCCGAACACCACCTGGGTGCCACTGGGACCGGTGAGCCCGTGCAGCTCCTTATGACGGCCGAAGAACATCTCGTCCGCGACGCGGCCCCGCTTCTCGCTGATGTACGGGTTGATCCCGGAGAACGGCACCAGGATGTTCATCGCCGCGTCCAGGCGGCCGTTGCCATGAGCGGCCAGGTACGCCAGCGCCGCGTCGTCGAGGACGACGATCGGGCGGTGTCCGACGGTTCTCACGGCGAGTGCCGCCCTGTCCTTGGCGGACATGGTGCCGAAGTAGGCGATCAGCAGGCTGTCGCGGGCTCCATCGTGCTCTGCGTAGCTCAGCAGCCGCTCCGGGGCCGGCTGTCCCCACACCAGCATGATCCGGAGGTTGGGGCCCAGATCGGAGCCGAAGGCGGGGACCTGGGCCCGACCGGTCAGCCGCACGTCGGGCAGATCGAGGAAGCGGTAGTCCGGCCCCTTGCGCAGATCGTCCCGTCGCTGGGGCCGGCGCAGGCTGCTGTAGCCGATCAGTCTCAGCGCCGGGGTCAGCGATTCCTGCTCGCGCAGGCCCTCCTGCCGCTGGCCGCCCGAACGGCTACCCATGACCGACCAGCTCTGCAGCGCGGCGGCGGCCCGTTCCGCGTTCTCCTCGGAGAGCGCGGAGTAGTCCAGCTCCGGCAGACCGCGATGGCGTCGACGGCTCCGCACGGCCTTGATCAGTTCGTCGGTGATGCCGCTGGACAGCGCTTGCGGAACGGCAGGGAAGAAGCGGTCGAGCTCCCGCTGTTCCTCACCGATCTGGGGGATGCCCTCGCCACTCTCCAGCTGGGAGATCATTTCCTCCGCGGTGCTGAACTGCCGCTCGGCCAGCACAGCGCCCACCCGGTCGCGGTCCACGGGGTCGGTGTCCTCCACCGCATCGAGCCGGGATCGTAGCCCCGCCTCGTGCAGCTCCCGCAGTCGGGTCAGTTCTGCGGCGATGCTGTCCAGCTCCGCTCGAACCACAGCGAGCTCCGGACGCTCGGGCGCCGCGGCCTGGAGGCGGCGGTCAAGGTTCCACTCCTGTTCCTGGGAGACCGAATTGTCGAGTCGGGCATGCCGCAGTTCGCCGTTCAGCTCCTCGTGGCGGGCCGTCAGGTCGCGGGAGATCTGCAGTTGCGTCTCCTTCGCCTCCTTGCGCACCTCCTCGGGAACGACCGCGCGAGTGCCGTCCGGTTCTCGGAGGAGACCCTGTTCGGTGCAGAGGATCAGGTGGTCGACCGCGTCGAAGCGCTCGGCGAGCACCTGTTCGCGCACCGAGTGGGCCCAGCTCCGGTCGGCCGCGGCGGTGAGCTCCCGGACGGACACCGCCGGTCGGGTGATGCGGTCACTCTCGGCCTCGGTACTGACCCCGGGCAGCTTGAGAAGCTCGGCGTCAAGGACCAGCCCCAGCGGCAGCTCCAGCTCAGGAAGCCGCTCACTGCCTTCCAGGAGTGCGAAAGTATGCCTCATCGACGCGTCGGCACCGAGTGCCGCGGCTCTGGCCAGGGTGTCCGACCCTTGCTCGGCCCGGGAGGACAATGCCGCCAGGACCGCCGACCGCCGTTGGAGCACAGTGCGGCGCATGGCCTCGACCTCGCCGGTGTTCCGTGAGAGATCCTGTGAGCGGGGGCGGGAAAGGGATCGGGCCGCGATGACCCACTGCTCGACGGGGCGGGCCCGGACCTCCACCAGCCGGATCAGCTCCTGCCGTGCCTTGCCCTGCAGGGGCTTCCCGCTGGAGTTGATCTCGGCATCCAAACGGCCGAGTTCCGACTGCACCACGGTGAGCCTACGGATCCTCTGGAGGGAGCGGACCACCTCCGGGATGGAATCACGGTCGTCCGCGATGACATGCTGGAACACCGACCCCAGAAGGCCGTCGTCGGCGAGCAACTGACGTGCAATCTGTTCCGCTCGCGGAAACCGGCTGCGGGCAGGCTTGCGCAGTGCTGCACGGCAGGCATCCTGGGCCCGGGCCAGGTCGCGCTCCAGGGTCGCGACGTCCTCCACGACGTTCAGCGGCGGGCACTCCACCAGCGCCCCCGACAGTACCCGCCGGGCGATCTCCGATGCGATGGTCCCGAGGTTGTCCTCCAGCCGCGGAGCCAGCTCGTGGAGCCTCGCACCTGCCGTGTACTCCCCCGACACAAGGCAAGTCCGGATGATCGCCGGTACCACGAGGGCGGCGGCGGGCCAGTCCACGGCGACCGCTTCCACGTCGAGACCGGTCATCTCCTCAGCCAGGGCGGCCGCGCAGCCGCCCGCCTCGGTGCGGATGCCGTGCGCGTACGCGGCGATGCGCAGCGCGGCCTGTCGCTGGGCGCTCCAGTCCGCGACGGCTGCCACGTGGTAGGCCAGGCCGTAGCGCTCGCTCGGAAGCAGGCTCGCGATGGTTGCAGTAGCCAGGTCGTCCGGGTCAGGGGTGTTGTGGGCGCCCCCGGTTGGCCGGCCGGTATGGTTCTCCTCCCCTGGGTGGTGGCCGGGGCTTTCGGTCCGGACCGGCCGGGCCACCATGGCGGGCGGCTGTTGCGGCTGTTGCGGCTGTTCCGGCTGTTCCGGTCGACCGGTCCGTGCTGGTGGGGTGGCGGGATCGGGAGTGCTGGTCGCCTGGGGCGGGTCCTTCAGGACGGCTTCGGTGAGGGCACCGGGCGGGGCCGGCGTGCCGGCGCCGGTGCTCTTCACGCCGGTCGGGGTCGCGCAGGGCTGAGGAGTTGGAGCCAGGACGATGATGTCGAAGTTGAACGCGAGAGTGGTCAGCTCCGGCAGGCCCTGGACCAGCGTGCTCTGCAACGCCAGCATCTGCCCGGTGTCCGTGGCTTCGCTGCCGACCAGGGCGATCAGTCGGGGCAGGGCCGCCAGAGCGTCGGCCCTGGTGCGGAGCTCCTCGGTCCAGGCCGTGGATGCGAGGAGGTCGCGACCCAGTTGCTGGGCCACGGGCAGCAGATCGAATGCCGGTGACCCCTCGGGGGCCCGCAGATCGGCCACGGCTGCCAGATCGGTACGGACGAGTTCCTCGGCGGCTTGCGTTCCGGCCTGTTCCTCGGCCTTCTCCGCGGCCGACTCCAGGTCTGCGATCCTCGCCCGAGGTGTGCCGAGCCCGAGGTCGGAGAACAGTTCCAGGGCCTCGTCGAAGTCGTGCACGAGTCGCTGAAGGGCGGCGAGATCGGCGTCCAGCGGCCGCGCCCCGTCGCGGATTGCGGAGGCGATCCGCTCAGCTGGCGGCTGTGTTGTCGACACCGTCACCTGGAGGGCGGCGAGCAGGGTCCGGAGGTCGGCCGGATCACCCGGGTCGGCGTCCGCAGGGGCCGGGCGTGGCGCCGGCACCGTGGCTCGGGAGGGGGACACCTGCTCGTCCACCGGTTCGAGGACCTCGCTTCGCCGGGCGGGCGGGGTGTCCTCGCCGGGGTGGACCCGGTGCGGTGCCAGCGCGAGCACGGCCTCAGCCGCGGCCGCGATCTTTGACACGGCCGCCGGGTCGAGGTCGGAGGTCATCCAATCGAGCTGCAGCGCCCAGGCCCAGACGCGGGCGTCGTCGATGTCTGCCGTCGCGTGCGCCCAGAGGCAGAGACGCAGCATCCCGTGCGTCCAGGGCGGAGTGTCGGCGAGGGCATGCGGTTCGGCTTGGTGCGAGGCATGGATCAGTGCGGGTTTCACCCGTCCGCTCAGATGCCGCAGTGCATGGCGGGTGCGGGTGGAGTCGGGAGCACGTCGCATGCGTGTGAGCATGTCCCGGCACATCGGCAGGTTGACGCTGGTGGCGGGGACGGCGATGCCGAGTGCTTGAAGGGCGTGGGTGCGCTCGGTCTGCTGCATTGCCTGGAGCGTTGTGAGGAGGTCCTGTTCGGTCACTCGGCCCAGCGCCGGGTGCAGGGGGTCGGCGAGATGGGTCAACGCCTTGGAAAGGCTCCGTAGGGCGGCGGAGACCTCGTCGGGTGGGGCGGTCAGGGAGAGCGGGTTGGGCATGACAACGGGGTAGGGCTCCTCGTCCGTGCAGTTCTTGGGGGAGGAGGTTCGGCGCTTGGTCAAGAGTGCTCCGAGAGGGTGGTTTCCGGAATCGAGCGGCGGGCGTGTTCAGCTGCCGCGGCGGTGTTCGAGTACGTAGGTGTAGCCGGGTGGGATGTCCAGGCTCCCGATCAGTCCCCACAGTTCCCTGTCCCGGCGGTAGGCCTCGCGGGCCTCAATGCTTGGCTGGTGGTCGAGGTGCCCGATGCGGCGCAGGTGGCCGTGCACGCGGTGGCCGACGGTGGGATGGCGGCCCTCCGGTTGTGCGGGGCCGGGTGGCGTCCGGCTTGGCATGTCTGCATGCCGGGGCGTGTAGCAGAGGAGCCGGATCTTCGGCTGTCCCGCAATGACAGGGTGGTGGACCTTCCCTGACGGTTCCTGGCTGCCCCATTCCTCGGTGAGATCCCCTGCCGCGAGCATGGCGTGGGTAGTCTCTGCGAGCTCCGGTAGAGGCGTCTGGCCTGGTGACGTGCGGGCGATGGCTTCGGTCAGGCGTTCGGCCGGGAACAAGGCGCGACCGAAATTGTCCAGGAGTCCCATGATCCGGACGGCACGCAGGACGCGCGCCTTCGGCGTCAGGTCCGGCGCCCCGTGATCCTTGGCCCAGGTGTTCCCAGGAGCCGTGTCGCGAGTTCGCACCCGGGGATCGAAGCGGTGCCGGATCTCCTCTCCGTCGATCAGGACGGGCGTGTTCAGCAGCGTGGTGCGGGCCCGGACCGCACCACCGCCGCGCACCCAGCTGAGGGTCAGCAGCATCCCGGGGACGAACTCCAGCGGCCAGTCCACGTCGTGGAGACGGCTGCGGTCGCCGTCGGTTTCGAGGGAGGTCATGAGAATGCTGTCGCCGGGCGGCAGCGGATGTCCGGCATGGTCGAGCTCCAGGCGCACCTGTCGGCCCGACCACTCGGTCCCCTTCAGCCCCTCGGCGACTGCGGGCGGCAACGGCAGGACCGAGTCCAGGATGTGCCGGAGACGAAGAGGCTGGGTCCAGTCGATCTGGCTGTTGGCTACGGTGAGTCCCTCGACTGCGCCGAGATCCGAGTCGTCGGGCAGCCACGGAGGGGCCACCTCTGCGTGGGTCTGCTCGTCGGCTGCGGCAAGCTCGTGCGCGTCCGGTTGCACGGCCGGTGCCGAGGGGTCCTGGGGGAGGGTGTCCCGCCAGCCACGGCCCCCCGGTTCGTTCGGCCCGCCCGAAGTTCTGGCCTCGCCCGGCCACTCGGCTCGCCAGACACCGCCGCTCTGCCAGGCGTCGTCCAGGCGCAGGTACACACCGTTGTCGAGCAGTCCGGTCTCCTCGTCGGACTCCGAACGCACGTAGTCCGTGATGAGCAGATTGGCGTGGCTGACCACGGTCGGGTAGGCGAGCCCCATGAAGAGGCCTTCAGTGCCGTGGAGTGCACGCAGCGCGGGACCGACAGCGGTGTGGTGGGCGGTGGGGCGCGGTACGGCGCCACGGCGTGCGCGAGGAACGGCCGATCGCGCGACATTGACGGCCAGGTGCTCGAGAACGGTCCGGCCCAACGGGCCGTCGTCGGCGAGCCGGGCCGCGTAGGAGCGGCGGGTGACGGCGTAGTCGCCGTGCATCCGCAGATCGTTGCGGCTGCGCAGGATGTCACGAAGGGTGCGGAGGACACCCTTCAAAGCGCTCTCCAACTGCTCGTGCCCGGTGCCGGGGGCCAGCAGGGTGGGAAAGGGGGCGGGCGCGAGAGGGCTGAGGAGCAGCGTGCGGCCGGTGGTACTCATGAAGCGGGCGTAGAAGTCGATGTCGCTGAGGTCTGCCGCCGTCTGCGAGTCGTAGCACGCGTTCAGCAGCACATGCCCGTCCGGGTCCACCCACCGGCCTTTGCGCCGCATCCGCTGGAGTTGCGCGGGGGAGGCGGACAGTCCGTGGCCGAAGGCGTCGGTGTCGATCACAAGCCGCTCACGCAGCACCGGCGGCTCCCCTGTGGTGACCTCACCGGGCCCGGCCGCGTTGCCCGGGGCACCGGAGACCCAGGCGGGCAGCTCGCCCCAGTTGGCCGTGTCGACGAGGGGATGGGCCCCTTCCTTGTAGACCACCTCGGCCGGGAACGCCTCGGCACCGGTGCGCACGTTGACCATGGCGCCGACGGGCAGCGCGGTAGTGGCGTCACCGAGGCTGACGGACGGAAAATCGCCCAGTTCGATGGGGCCGCCGACGTATCCGCCGGCGCCCACGTCGTAGCCGAGGAATACGGCATTGAAGGCGACCGCGATGTGGACGGGGCAGCCGCGGGCGGCCACGAGAGCGCTCAGGTACCGGCCGAGAGGCTCGGCCTCGCCCGGGCCCACGGCGGCGAGGCCGAGTGTCATCGCAGAGGTGAGCAACGGTGGGTCGTCGTACGGTCGCCACACGTCCTGGCTGGGAGCGACGGAAGGACTGGCGGAACTGCGGTACAGGATGGGCTGGCTCCTAGGGCGATGCGGGTGGGTGGGGCAGGAACAGCGGTCGGGGCAGTTCAGGACGTGCGGCTGGCCCGCAGATGGGGCACGGCTCGCCAACGGGTCTCGTCAGCACGCACACGGTCGGCTGCGGCGAGACGGGCCAGACTTGCCTCCACGTCGGCGTGGGCGACATCGGCCCGGGCACCGAAGTGCCGGTTGTTGCGCAGGGCGGGATGCAGTCGGGCTCGACGTCCGAGCCGTGGTGAGTACCAGGACTCCTCGCCGTGGAGGGCCCGCCGGATCGCGGAGGGGTGCAGGCCCCGGTGCACTGCCCAGATCAGCTGGTAAATCTGCTCGTCGAGCCGCCTCTGCAGATGCTCTGCGTCCACCCTCGGGCTGGCTCCGCGCAGAAGCCCGATCGGTGTCGCTAGTGCCTTGGCGGCGTCGGGCCGGATCTCCTCCCTCGGAAGGCCGGGATCCTCCCAGCAAGCGGAGCAGCGGTTGGCCGCGTTGGTGCAACAGCCGGGCGGGAGGTCGGGCACGCCGAAGTAGTCGGCGAACTTGCGCTGCGAGCAGGTGGTGGTGTCGGTGAAGAAGTCCCGGAGCAGGGCGGTCTCCCGTGCGCTGCGCTCCGCTCGGCCTGCCAATTGCCGCGAGAGCGCGGCAGGCACCGTGTTGTGATGGATCCGAAGGCTGCTCACCAGATGGTCGCTGGGTGCGGCAGAGACGTCCAGGACACCGCGGTCGTGGAGATCCGCGAGCAGTTCCCACGTTCCGGCTGGCCCTTCGGCGTATGCGCGGTAGCCGTCGACGGACCGAACCAGGACGTCGTCCAGGCGGACGACGTCCAGGGCGCTCCGGTGGAGGCGGCCCGGGCTGGGGGAGCGAGCTGGCAGGGCCAGGATTATGGCCGCCACCGCCTGTTCGACCGGGTCCGCGGCTGACGACCGCTCGGACTCGCCCTCGCGCACCGCGCACCGCGGTGGGAAGTCGCCCAGGTCGGTCACGGCGCCGAGGCTGGCCAGGGCGGTGAACGTCCTCATCACGCCGGTGCGGTAGGCCTCGGCGGTCCGGGCCCGGCGGGCGTCCTCGTCGGTGAGTCGGCCGGCCGCCAGGTCCTCGCCTATCAGCGTGTCGGCGATCTGTGTGGCGTCGAGGAAGCCGTCACGAGCTGCGAGGACCTGCTCGCCCATACGTACGAACAGTGACGGCGCCAGGTCGATACCGGTCATCCAGGCGATCGTCCGCAGTCCCCGGCCGGTCAGCAGGGCCAGCCCGACGTTGGGCGGCTCGTCCGCCTCGCCGGGTGCTCCGCGTCCCGCGACGTCCCGGCCCGCCCTCCCGACCTGCTGGTACAGCGCCGCAAGATCCGTCGGCGCGGACGCGCAGAAGACAGTCCGGATGTCGTCTCGATCGATGCCCAGGCCGAATGCGGTGGTGGCCACGACGATCAACGGTGCGAAGCCCTCCTCGCCACGGCGGGGTGCCTCACGGAACTCGGCCATCACTGCGGCCTTCTCCGCCTCAGTCAGCCGGCCGTGGAAGCGCCGGACGCGGCGGCCCGACTCGCCCAGATAGTCGCGAAGATGAGCATGCAGGATCACCACCTCCTTGACCGTCAGGCAGTACACCACCGCGTGATCACGCACGGTGTCCACCACCTCCTCGGCGAGCCTGGCTGCGGTCACCGGCCCCGACCGCCCCAACGCCCTGCGGAAAACCGCAAGCTCAGGGCGGATGGGGTTCTCCCGGACCGTCACGAGCGAGCCCCGGACGCCCGGGCTCCGCTCCTCCCGCCGCTCTGCCGGACTTCCCACCGCAGGTGGCTCGCCCGGCAGCTCGAACACGCCTTCGCGAAGACCCGCGTGAACCGTACGGTTGGCCGTGGCGGTCAGGGCGGTGACGGACAGACCGAAATCCGCACGCAGCTCGGCCAGGAAACGCTCCACCCGCTGCATCCCCGGCCGGAAGTCGTCCCACTGCACGATCGTGTGCGCCTCGTCGAGCACGATCCTGCCGACCCTGCCCAACTCCGCCCCTCGGCGGACCACCTCCCGGAAACGCCGCTGGCACAGCCGCTCCGGACTCACGTACACCAGCTTGATGCCGTGCTCACCGCGCCCCAGGAGCTGCTCGGCAACCTCGGTCTTACCGGCCCGGCTACTCGACTCGCGCAGCGGCGCGACCAGCGCACGAACCGCGCCGCCGATTGACCGGTTCAACTCCAACGCCTGATCCTGCATCAGTGCGACGAGCGGGCTGACCACGATCGTCGTCCCTGGCATCACCAGGGCGGGTAGCTGGAATGTGTAGCTCTTGCCGAACCCGGTCGGCAACAGCGCCAGCACGTTGCGTCCCTCGGCGACCGCACCGATCACCGCCTGCTGGGCAGCCTTCAGCCGGAACGACGCAGGTTCGTCCGTCAAGCGCAGCAACCCCGCGACCTCGGCGCTGCGCCGGAGGACCTCCTCCGCCAGCGAACCGCGCCGGCGCAGTTCTGTCACTTGGTCAGAAGTAAGTTCCAGCTCCCGGATCCGCCGGGTCTGCGGTAACAGGACGTGCTCCAGAAGCGTCTCCGGCTGGGACAGCTCGGCAGCCCGCTCATGCGCCAGGAGGCCGTGGTCTGCGAGGAAGCCCCAGATCCTGGCCCAGCCCTCCGCCATCCCGACGACATTCCCGCCACCGGGCTCGCCGGTGAGCGGATCGGGGCGCAGCAGTTCGGGCTCCAGGCTGCCCAGGAACGTCCGACGGTAGGCCCGGCGCAGGGCGGAGCGGCCGGCCAGCTTCCGGTCGGAGATGATGACGATCCCGCGGTGCCGGTCCGATCTGATCAGACGGCCTACCGCTTGGCGCAGCTGGATCGCCGCCAGCGGTAGGTAGTAGTGGTAGGTGGCGAAGGCGTCGGGATCCTCCTCACAGGCGGCCTCGGCGCGAGCCCGTACCGCAGCCCGTCGCGCCTCGACGAGAGGCGCGGCGAACGGTGCGAAGGGGAGCTTGTTGATCCAGACTAGGCTCAGCCGGCGCTCGTCTTCGACATCCACGCCCTGCCAGAGACCGCGGGTGCCGACCAGAAAGCCGCCTCCGTCGTCCCGGTCGGTGAAGTCGCGGAAGCCGCGGCTGTTGCCGAGCGTCACGGCATTGAGGACCGGTGCCTGATGGCCTCGGCGGCGAAGCTCGGTGGCGAGCCGGTCGCTGATTCCCGCGGCGGTGGCGCGCGCCGTGGTCAGGACCAGAGCGCCACCGTCCCAGCCACCCCGTCCCAGCAGGCCGTCACCCTCCTCCGATGCGGCCGGCCGCACCATTTCCGCCGCATATCCGGCCAGTTGGTGGGCGACCGTGCGCATCGCCCCGTCCTGCTGCTCCGCCCAGGACGGGAAGTCTGCGAGGCACACCACCTCGGTCTGCCGACCCAGGGGGAATGGCGACCGCAAGTGCAGGGCGGCCATGCTGGCAGGCAGGCCGAGACGCCCGCGGACGAAGTCCCAGCTGCCCGCCACCCGCAGGGTCGCCGAAACGTAGTACGTGCGTGGGAAGGCTGACAGGAATCGCTGCCAATCGGGATCGGCCGGCAGCTCGATCGGGCTCGATGAGAGCCGGAACCGGTAGTTCCGCAGCCCGGCGCGAGGGATCTCGCTCTCCTCGGCGTACACCAGCCGGTTCGGCATCGGAGGCAGTCCGGGCAGGGCTTCCTGCTCCGCGGTTTGCGGCACGTCCTCGTGATCCTCGGCCGCCTCGTCCTGAGCGGAATGAGCCGCCGAGGAGGCGGACGGAGGGACGACACCGTCGGACGCGCGCGAACGAGGCTGTGCGGTGGACGTCGACGGGCCGAGTACCGCATCGATGTCGGAGGTCACCGTGTCCGCGGCCGCCTTGAGATCGCCCGCCCGGGCGTACATCGCGGCGAGGCGTTCGGACTCGAAGAAGTCGAGCGGCGGGACGTTCTGCGCCGCGTGGGCGGCCAAAGCCGCGGTGAGCCTGCCGGTGAGGGCGGCGATCGTGCGTAGGTGACGCTGAACCGCGCGCGCGGCCCGAACCCCCGAGCTGCCGCTGAAAGGGCCGGCCAGCGTGGTCGTACGAGAGCCCACGAGGGCTCCGCCGACGGCCGACCCGTCGAACGCCTCCGCCACGGCACGGGGAAGCTGCTCGTGGTCCAGCATGCTCTCCATCTCGTCGAGTACCGCCTGGACGTTCCGCCCGGAGGGGCCGGAACGTGCCGTACGAGCCCACGCGGTGCACTCGGCCACCATGTCCTCGACGACTGCGTAGTCAAATGAGACGGTGAGCGCCGAGGTCGCCGCGTCCTCGACCTGATGCGCCTCGTCCATCACGAGGAGGACTTCCCCGGGCATGGCACGCAGGTCGTCGAGGTGCGAGAGGACGAGGGCATGGTTGGCCAGCAGCAACCGGTGAGAGGAGAGCGCCTCGCGCACAGTGTCGGTATGCCTGGCCAGGAAGCTCCCACTGGACGGGAGGTACTCCCCGCCGACTCCCTGGGACAGCGAGAGCAGCCACTCGCCCAGCCTCGGCCCGATGCTCTCCACGAAGTGCGGGGGTACGTCCACCGGATCCACGGAGCGGGCCGTCCAACTCAGCGGCGGACGGATGGCGGCGGAGAGGCGCAACCACAGGTAGACCAGTAGTTCGCGGTACTCGGGCTGCTCGAGGAAACGCCGACCGCCATGCGTGTCGCGGCCGACATCAGTGGCCTGCGTCAACGCTGAGATGAGGCTGCGTAAGGACAGCCGGTTGGTGCTGCCCTTGACCAGATCGGACGCCGCCAGCAGACCCGGGCTCGACTTCTCCAGGGCATCCACGTCACGGGCGAGCTGGTTCTGCAGCTGCTTGGTGTTGGTGGCGATCACCGCGACCCGGTCAGGCGCGCCCGCCAGCCAATCGAGCGCGCACGCCAGCACCGCCAGGCTCTTTCCCGTGCCTGTCGGGGCCTCCACCAGGGCGGGCACCGCAGCGTCGGTCCAGGCGTGCAGGGCAGCGGCCATCTCCTCCTGCGCCTCACGCCTCTGAGCTTTCGCACGGATCGTGGAGGCCAGTGACGTCGGATCGACTCGCCCGTCAGCGCCTCGGAGCGAAACACCGACCGTCAGGGCGGCCCTTCCCGAAGCCGCACCGGCATCCCGACGCGGAGCATGTCCCGTCAGAGTCCGGTCGACCGCGGCCGAAACGGCGGTCGTCGTCCAGGACATCGGGGCGGTGACCGACAGACCGGCGAGGTGACGCAACAGGAGCCACGAGCGGGAGTCCGGGCAGACCGCGAACACGAGGTCCCGCTGCTCCGCCGGCCAGAGCGCATAGGCGGAGCTGGCCTGGCGCAGGATCCGGGACAGCAGCACGGCATCGTCCACCGCGTCATGAGCGGTCAGCCCCGCCTGATCAGCCCCGAACTCCTCCGCGATGGACGCCAGCCGGTGACTGCCGGAGACCGGCAGGAGAGCATGGGCGAGATAGAGCGAGTCGGCCCGGTGAGTGTCCAGAACAGGGATGCCGGCCCGTCGGCACTCCTCGTCCAACAGCGGGAAGTCGGCGGCGTTGCCGTTGTGGGCGATGATCAGGTCCGCGTTGCCGCAGAACGCCCGTAAGCCCTCGATGGCCTCGCGCAGACCGACAGCCTCGGCAGCGTGCCGTTTGCGCCGCACCGGGTCGGAGAGCTCCCATTCCCCCTCGGGAAGTGCGACCCACCGTTCGAACCGGGGCTGCTCCGTGCTCCAGGTCTCGTCGGTGCCCATCCGCACGGCGCCGATCTGGAAGATCCGCCGGTCCGTCCACGGCGCAACGGCGATGCTCCGCGAGATGCTCTCCAGGTCGAAGGCCACGACTCGAAACCCTGAGCTGCCCAGGGCCGGTTCGACGGTCCGGGGCTGGGCGGCCGGGGTCGGCACGGGCCGCGGAACACGAACCCGACCGGTCTCCTCGATCAGCGCGCCGCCGGCGATGGCTCGCTTCAGGTCGGAGACCCGTGCCGAAGGGAATCCCGGGTACTTGGCGCGGACTGCCGCGGTGAGATCAGGGACTGTGATCCCGTCAGTCGCCTGTGCCACCAGGTCGACAAGCCGCGTTACGGAGGAAGGCAGGGAGGCCTGGACCGGCGGATGTTGCCCTTGTTGCACGCTACCTCCGCCGACGTGTTCCGAACCGCCATTGTCGTGGCGCTGCTCCATGCCGTGCCAAGGGATTGTCCGATTCGTAACATGTGCGCCTCTGAGCCCTTCCATCCTCGGCGGCTCGACGGCGTGCCGGGCGACGGTCATGGAGGGGCAGCGCTGCGTCGAAGATGCCCGCGCGTCCGCTGCTCCGGGCCGCCGCTCAGCCGGCGGCCCGGAGCAGCGGACGGGTGGCGGGTGACGGGATGTCCGGTCTCGCCCCGACCGAGGCGGTTGCGGAGAGCGGGGGCGCCCCGGTCCTCGCCCCTTCCGCCGAGGCTGGGTATGGGGTTCACGTGCGGCGCGGTCCGCTGGCGGCAAGGCCGCGGCTGTCGGGTCAAGATGCTCCTCACCCGGCCTTGAGGGTTCGGCTTGGGCGGGCGGTCAGAAGCGGTGCGCAGCAGCAGGAGGTCTACCGGATGATCTCCGGGGCATCGGATGTGGCGCCGGCCGTGGACGGCGAGCGGAAGGGCCTGTAGCCGCAGCTCGAGATGGGTGGCGGCAAAGTGGCGACCGCGCAGGTCCCGGCCGCGTCACACCCGGTCTTCCTCGCACGCAGCCCTGCCGGCCGCCGCAGGGGTCAGGACCCCTCCACGACGATCGCCACCCTGAACAGCGTTTGGGTGCCCGGCGCCACGGTGGTGCACGTCGGCAAGGCCGCCAGCCGTCAAGGGCTGCGAGGACGGCTGAACGCCTACCGGCGCCAGGGCCAGGGGCGCAACGCCGGTCACAGCGGCGCCGGGTACATCTGGCACCTCGCCACCTCGCCGACTCCGACAGGCTCCTGGTCGCCTGGCGCACCGTGTCCGAACCGCCCCCTGGCTGGGTCGAGGCCGAGCTGATCGCGGAGGTCAGCGCGCTTCACGGAATACTCCCCTTCGCCAACCGCAAGCGGGGCTCATCGTCTGAGGAGCTGTAAGCACGTTCTCCAAGCGTTCCTGCCGGTCGTCACCCGGCCCTCGATTCCCTGGGGCCGCCGTGGCAGCTCAGTGCGCGGCGATCTCCCGGAGTGCGGCAAGGCTGTCGGCGCGGGTTCGGGAGCCGGCGACGACGCGGCCGATCTCGCCGCCGGGATGGGCCGCGAGCAGGGCGATCGCCTCCGAGGGCAGGAGGTTCTGGGCCTTGTAGCGGCGCAGGAGCTGGTGCCAGGGCCTGGCCCCGTTGACCGAGTCGGGCTTTGCTGCGGGGCGGGCCATCCAGCCTGCCGCGCCGTCGGTGTCGTTGGCCCAGATGTAGCCGATCACGCCCTTGGTGGCGTTGGCCACCGCCACGTATTCGACGGGGTTGTCGGTGGTGGAGGCGTAGCGGGGCGGGCCGTCGTCGGTGGCCTGGAACTGCAGGTCGTCGTGCAGTCGCGGGGCGTCTTCGTTGTCGCGGTTCATGTGCGGGTTGCTTTCTTGGGTGGTCACAGGACTTCTCCGTAGATGTGGATCTTGCCGTCCGGGCCCTTGATGACCCGGTCCGCCCTCCAGCGGGTGCCGCGTCCCAGGAGGACCTCCCGCTCGATCCCCAGGAGGTTGGAGACTTCTCCGAGGTACATGCCCGGGGTTCCCTCGGGCACCTTCAGGTGCATGATGACGGGCTTGTCGCTCATGGCGGCGTCGCCGAGGGAGGTGGACACGTACGCCTTCTCAGTGAACGTCCGTCCTTCCAGCAGGAGCGGGTCGTCGACGTCGAAGTGCTTGACGCGGGTTCCCCGGCTGATGACGGCGTCCTCGGGAAGGGTGCTGCCGGCCAGAGCCTTGTCGATGTCCGCGACGCGGGTGTCCATGTCGGCGGAGCCGGTCCCGTCCTTGCGGAGGTAGCCGTTGATGTCCTCGTAGCTGCCGGGGAACGGCGCGTCCACGTGACTGGGCCGACATGGAGGCAGTTTAGGGCTCATCTGACGACCGATAGCTGGTGGCGGATACAAGCGCGTCGGGGACACCTCCAGGACCGCTCGACGAAGCCGTCGCGACCTGGCGGAGCCTGGGCCTCGGGGCCCGGAAGGAGCGCCGCCAGAGCACATGTTGGGATTACTCACCGGAATCACTCGAGGCGTAGATGCGGAGCATGTGCTGGACGTCGCCCATCATGCCGTGGCCCGGGCTTCGGTGGCCGGTGAGGCCCCGGCTGATCTCGTCAAGGACGCCACGGCCCCGCAGGTCCCCACGTACGGCGAGTGCGCCGGCCGCCTGGATCCGCACGTCGATGTCGACCTCGGCGTCGTCCAGACGGCCGGTGAGTGCGGCTCGCAGGGCTGGGGTGTCCAGCCCGGAGCGGTACAGCGCGTAGGTGGCGGCGGCCCGTACCGCCGCGGCCGGGTCATCTGCCAGGCGCAGCACGGCAGCGAGGATCCGCGGGTCGACGTCGGCGGCGCTGCGGTGCGCGAGGGCACCGGTGAACGCGCTTGCGGTCACTCTGCGTACCTCAGGATCCAGGTCCGCTGCGCGGCGAAGGAGCGCTGCCGCGAGGTCCTGGTCCAGCTCTGGGGCGGGGTGTGCGAGGGCGCCCGCCGTAGCGATCACGGCGGCGCTCCGCACAGTGGCGTCCGGGTGTTCGAGGTGTGGCAGGGCGGCCCGGTGATTGTGCCAGTTGTGCATGTCCAGGCCGTGCAGCACGGTTTTCAGCGCGTACGGGTCCTGCTCGGTGTCGAGCAGCGGCTCCAGGAACGTGACGGCAGCGTCGGCGAATTCGGTGCCGTCGTCCTCGCCGTCGCTGCCGTCCAGGAAGTTGCTGCCGATTCCGAGGTGGAGGAGGGCGTCGAGAGCGAAGCGGCGTGCGGCGAGTGACGGTGCGTCCAGGACGCGGGCGCAGGCCCAAGCGAGGAGTTCACGGTCGGCGCGGCGAGCGATCACCAGCAGCGACTCATTCCAGTCCGCATGGTCCGGATCGGCGTGCACCAAGGCCCGGGCGACCAGTTCGGCGGGCTCACAGAACAGGCCGAGGTCGAACTCCAGCATGCTGACCACGCCCCTGTGGGCCTGCGGACCGCAGGGGTCGGCGGCGAGGGCCGCCTTGGCGACGCGCAGTGCTCGACGGTGCAGCACGAGGCTCTTGCCCGTCCCGTCGAGCAGGCTGTGTAGGACGTCGACCAGGCCGTGCTCGGCGGCCCACCCCACCGGGTCGACGCCGCCCGTCCACGGTCGCGCGGCGTCGACGCCCCGCAGGTTGACCAGCTCCCACACCGCCTCGGCCCGACGCGCCCGAGCAGCGGCCTCCAGCAGCGCGGTGCCTTCCGGACCTACCAGTTCCTCGTCGGGGACACGGTCCAGGAGGCGGGCGAACTCGGCGTCGTCGCCTTCGGCGAGCGCGGCGATCAGTGTGTTGCTGTCCATCCGCGCGAGTCTGTCGTGACGAGTCGGCTCCGTCGACAGAATTCCCGCCTGCTCGGTTGGCCGGAGGCATGAGTCCACTGTGCTGTTCTCGGCTCTGCCGGGGTGTCGGCGCAGTGTCAGGGGCGAGCTCCGTGTGGCCGTGGACGCTGCTGATCTCTACTCCGGGGCCCGGGCGACGGTTCCGGCAGGCCAGAGGCGACGGGTCAGCGTGCGAGCGTGTCCGTCAACTCCTCGTCGGGGCAGCCGGCTGCGATGCGTTGCAGGGTGTCCTTCTCGCGGGGGTCGACGTTCAGGTGCCAGCGGGTCTTGATGGCGGTAGGTGCAGCGGTATTCCGTGGCTGAGGGGAGCCAGTCGGCGGGGTCCTTGTCGGCCTTCTGGCGGTTGGACCTGGCGGTGACGGCGATCAGCGCGCGCGGCTCGTCCAGGTCGTTGGCGTAGGCCTGGCGCTCGGCCGCGCTCCATTCCGCCGCGCCGACTGGCGGGGAGCGTCATTCCATGCGTGCGATGTCCGGAGCTGTCGGGGATGTCGGGGGCGTGGGCTACGGTGCTTGGTCGTGGAAGCAGCTGATCTTGACTACCGGGCCCGGACACAATCGGGCTGTCTCTCACCGCGCCTGGTCTCCCAGCTCCTTGAGTTCGGCCTTGCCGAGGAGGTGGAGTTCTGGGCCGGCCGTGGTGAGTGGTTCTGCGCGAGGGAGTGGACCCGGTTGCTCAGCGAGCGGGGCCAGCAGGCCGAGGCGCTGGAGGTGCTCGCGCCGTACGTCGCCACGGGCTGGTGGACGGCTGCCGAGGCCATGGCGGAGCTGCTGGAGGCGAACGGCCGGGCGGGCAACGGGCTCAAGGCGTGCCTTCCCTCGCTGTGGTCAACGGACGGTTCCGCCCGGTCGGGTGCGCCAGCGGACGCCGACAAGCGGGCCCGGACCGCGCTCGCCCAAATTGTCGGGGCCGGCCAGCCCGTCAGTTTCACCGCCGTTGCCCGTGTAGCAGGCGTGAGCACCGACTTCCTCTACAGGCACCCCGAGATCCGCAGCCTGATCGAACGCCACCGTGCGAAAGGTGGCCGGGTTCCCGGAGTGCGTCAGGCGGACGCCGAAGCGCCGTCGTCGACTTCGGCGGCCGTACGAGCCCTGAGCGCACGCCTTTCACAGCAGCAGCGGGCCCACCGCGAGGAGATCGCGCGGCTACGGAAGGCCCTGGAGGCGGCCCACGGCGAGAACCTGGAACTTCGACGCCGTCTGGCCCGGTACGAACCGCAGTGATTCCCGGCGGCTTCCGACGTGACGCCCAGGGTCTCTCAACGAGTTTGCTCCAGAAGCGCCTTGATGGCATCCCGGTCTGCGGGAAGGCCGATGTCCTGAAACCAGGACGCGATGAGGTGGGTATATCGCCAGCACACATCGCGGTCCGCGAGCACTCTGAGAAAGCGGTGCTGGGCGGGTGTGAGCTCGGCCCCCGGGCTGTAGCCGGACGGGAAGGCCGCAGCCAGCAGGGGGCCCCAGTCGTCGCCGATGGTGAGGTTGCTGCAGAAGGGCACGCAGGCTACGGCGACCGCGAGCAGTTCTTCGAAGTCGTCGGTGCGTTCGATGGCCGCAGACAGCAGGGCGTGCCGTAGACGGCCTTCGATCTGCGGCAACGGGTCCACGATCCACGGGTCGGCGGCAGTGGGCTCCGGGAGCCAGGAGTCGACGGTGGCCGGTTCGAGCAGGGCGTTGAGGATCACCTGCGTTGCCTGGGTGTTGCCGATACAGGCGGGTGCCAGCGCCGCGCAGGCCCGGACGGCGGGGTCGGGATCAGTGAGCAGTTCGCTGGTGTCCTCGCCCCAGGCCCCGATCGTCAGAACCGTGGCTGCGCGTTCACGCCCGTCGGTGCTCTCGGCGAGTAGACGTCGGAGAAACTGGGTGGTGGTGACGATCCGTCCGGCCAGGTCTGGAGCCTGCAGGAGTGCGGTGGCAGCGCCGAGGGCAGTCTCCCGGACGGCTGGGTCCGGGGCGAGCAGGTGCGCGGTGACGGCGTTGCAGATCGGTCCGCGAACGGCTCTGACGGCGTCGGTGGCTCCCGGGTCGTTGCCGTCTTCCGCGCCGGTCCTCTCGCCGTAGGCGGCCGAGTCCGCTACCCGGCCCAGCCATTCGAGCAGGGCGGCGCGCAGCGGCCGGGAGCGGTCGTCGTCCCAGGGAAAGTAGCTCTCGTGCCGGGCCAGCGTGCGGTGGTCGTCCAGGATCGTGGCGATGAACAGCGCGGCCGGCGCCGTGGCGCTGTATAAGGAATCCTGGTGCAGGACCGACATGTCGAGCAGCCCCAATGCCTCGGCCTGGACCTCCGGCTCCTCGGCCAGGAGTTGGATCAGGCGCAGCGGCGTGTCCTGCGCCGGCCCGTAAGCGTGCTCCAGCGAAGACCAGTCGGTGTCCTCGATCAGAGAACGCGGATCAGGCAGGCAATCGCCGGCCGCTTGACCGTCGATCGGGTTCTCGTCCTGGAGCGTCACAGGAGAAGCATCACCCACCCCACTGACAGTCCCCGCAATCGGGACGCCAGAGAGCTGTCGTCGGCATGCCGTTGACCCAGTGACCAGCATCTTCATCCACGGTGATCCGTCGCAGGTGCGGATAACATGTGGTCGACGTCCAAGCCGGCGGCGTCGGAGACGGTCACCGCGTCGTAGGGGGAGTACCACTCACCGCCCGTCAGGGCGCAGCGCGCACCGACCTCGGGTGCCTGGACGGCTTCGTCGATGATGACCTCCCGGCGGGTATCGCATCCGTCCTTGTCGGCGTCGATCCAGTGCCGGAACGCGGTGCGGACGTAGCCGGTGCGGTCCTCGTCCGTGACGGGCAGCGCGTCGAGGGCGCCCAACAGGGTGGTGCTGACCACCTCACCCGGGGCCCGGTGAGCGGGCGCGGCCGGCGCCGCTGCGCCGGCGGGGGAGGCGAGGGCCACGCCGAGCTGGACTCGTCCTCGACCAGGTCGCAGGCGTAGGGGAATGCCTCCAGGAACTCCCGTCGGTCGGGGTCGGTCTCGGCTTCGGCCAGGCTCTGAAGCACAAGCAGGAACCGGGCGACCTGTTCGGAGGGCAGATCCTTGAGCGCCGAGGCAACGCCCTCCATTACCTTCACTGCGGAGTCGGGGTCCACTGCGTCGTCGTCGCAACTGTCGAGGAACCAGATGTTGTCGATGAGCAACCTGATGAGGACAGGTACCAGGGGGTCGGTGTCGATCATCCGGAGACCCTAACGGCGCGCGGACGACGTGTGCGGGAACGGCAGACCTGTGGGGAGGTTGGACCCGGGGACCGCTTCGGGCTGCGCCGCGCCGTACGGGATGGACGGTGCTGCGGCCGCCACACATGACTCCGGGTGGGGCTTTGCAGTGGGGGCACAGCACTGTGAGCGCGGGTTCGTCGCCACTCGCTTCCACTCGGTCGTCCTGTCCGGGGCCCTGTACTGGTTTCTCCGATCGGGGTGGGATGCCGATCGGACAAGCACACTCGCGGACACGCTACGTTGCCGCCTGGGCGCTTTGGGCGGGAACACGGAGACGGGTTTCGGGTCTGCTATCGGCTGGCTCCTGCACCAGCGCGCCCACGGCACCGACCCACGCACCGTCGCACCCGGCCGCCCCGCCGGCGTGCTTCGCGCCACCCGCCGCTTCGAGCACGACGTCCTCGACCCCGACCAGGTCCGCCAGGCCCTCCTCGCCCTGGCGGACGACCTCGGCGCCCGCGGCCGCGCACGGCGCCAGGAGCGCCCGCGCGGTGGAGCTGCAGATCACCTACGCGGACCGCATCACGACGACCCGCTCCCGGACCCTGCGCGAACCGACTGCGCACACTCCCGTCCTCCAGGAGACCCTCTAGCCGTGTTCGGGGCACTCCGTCTGCAGCGGGCCCGCATCCGCGCCGTCACCGCCCGCGTCGGCGCCCTGCTGGCGGCCGAGCGTGCCTTCGTCCAGCTCACCCTGGATGCGATGACCGAGGACAGGCGAGTGCTGGAGCCGGTCATCGACAAGGCCGCCCGACGCTGGGGCAGCGGCACCGTGCATCCGGCTGCCCTCACCAGGCCGAAGACCCGCCCGACCGGTGCGGCCCGTCATCGGGCCGCACCGTGACCCGTCGGCGGCAGTCCGTTCGGTCCGCACGGCAGAAACAGCACGGTCAGGGGTTGCGGGGGCGCCGCAGGAGAGCGGGCGGTCGCCGAGGAAGTAGGAGATGGCCAGCGGCGCGCTCTCGGGTCGCGCGGCCGTGCGTCGTAGCAGGGCCAGTTGCAGATGTCGACGATCACGCAATTCCCCAGGTCCTCGCCCCAGTCGGGTCTAGGTTGGTGAGCATGACCATGCGCGGGTGGAGGTATCGCTATGTTGGACCGGCCGACCTGAGGAGTCTCGTCCGCCCGGGCGGTGACGGTCAGCTTATGCGTTCGCCGGCCGACTTCGACGAGTGGGCCTCGGCTCGGACAGCGGAGGAGTTGTCCGAGCCCTTCACCTTCGTTGTCGATCAGGCTGGGGCCTTGCGGCTCGCGCCGCGCCGCAGTGAGCACGTGGTGTGTGCCGGTGGAGACATGGTCCTGAGCGCCGGTGAGATCGGCTTCCGCGAGGAGTCCGGACGGTGGGCGATAGACGAGGTCAGTAATCAGTCGACCGGCTACTGCCCGGACGTCAGCTCGTGGCCGGCCGTCGCCGAGGCCCTGGACCAGGCCGGGATCGTTCGCCCGTCCGGCTTCACGCACGAGGTGGTGTTCCGCCGCTGCCCTTCCTGTCAGCAGCTCAACATCGTGCGCGAGGACGACTTCGTCTGCGTCTTCTGCGACGAGGCCCTGCCGCGGGAGTGGAACGTGGACCGGCCCAGACGCTAGGTGATCAGCTTGTCGGTCAGGTCCTTGGGCCGCTTGTTCGGTCTGTAGCTGGGACCGTTCATGATGACCTGGTGGCTGGTGTTGATCAGCCGGTCCAAGAGTGACTCGGCGACGACGGGGTTGGGGAAGAGCGGATAGAGACCATGATCCGCTGGGCGATGATCGGCATCATGCTCCGGCGACTCGCTCGCGGTGGGCCGGCGTCATGGCCCGGCCCACCGCCTCTGGCGCGGGCTGCGGAATGAGGTGCAACAGCGCGGTGTCAGTCTGCGACGTCGTCGAAGAGCGCGGCTTCCATGTCGAGCAAGTCCTGACGACTGAGTTGCGCACAGTCCAGCCTCGGCTCCGCGCATGGGTGACGAACCGGGGGTCGAGAGCGACATGATGGTGCTCGACGTAGTGGGCAAGGTCGGAGTACCAAAGCCATTGCCCATCGGTCAGCAGGGAGAGCCCACCGATGACGGTCCTGTCGGGGCTGAGGACATCATGCGTGAGTCCAGCCGTTGCGGCCAGAACCACACCGTCGTGAAGGTACTGGATCAGCTCACGAGCGTGAGCCGGCTCCCTGACGCCCGCGGCGGCCCAAAGCGACGACCCATCCGGCCTGCCGTGCCCAAGTTCTCTGAAGTCGCCGACCATCGGGAACTTTTCATCGCTCATCCGCCGAGCGTAGAGGACTCTGCGGGGCCTGATCCACGGAGATCTCATACGCGGTCTGAGGTACTGGCCGCTCTTCCCCTTCAAGTACTTCTCCGCCGGAGTTGATCCATGTACGAAGCAGTACGAGAAGCAAGCGGGCTGGCAGAACCGCGGCTACAAGCGGTGGCTGTGAAGCGAATCAGCGCAGCGGTCAGCGCGCTCGCATGCACGATCGGCCTGTCCGGGTGCTTCATGTCCGACCCTGATCCGCTCCCCTTCGGCTACCGGATCACGGACGGAAGAGTCGAGGTGTTCGTGCCGATGTGCCCAGATGACCACTTGCAAAGCATCCGAGCAGCCGATGTCAGCGGGGAACGTATCGAGCTGTTCTCTGCGACGCACCCCACCCCCAGCCAGGAGGCCAAGGGAAGCCTCATCATTCACGACAGCCGGGGCTGGGCCCCCGAGGGCTTCGAGGAGCGGCAGATTTTCAGCACCTCGACCAGCCTTCCGAAGCTGCTGGAAGTCGACTACGGAATCGCTAGCGGTTCGAGTGCGGGCGACGTGGCCGACATGGAGAAGGTAGCTGCCGCCACGTTGGTGTCCGGACAGTACTGGACCAGAAAAGGCGTCATGACAGCCGAGCAGATCAATCAGCAATTCCACTGCAACCAGCCGGCCCGCTGACCTCGGGACGGACCGGGTTCGCCGGCCGGGAGCTGACCTTCTACTACCGCCCGCAGGTCCCGATCGCGGTGGCCGACCTCGGGCGCACCGCCGGCTACACCCTGCGCCCCGCCGCTCCGAGCAGGGCCGTCTGCGTCACCGAGGCGCTCTTCGACGCCCTGTTCGGCGACCCCCGGATCGACCCGACCCGACCCAACGGACGCTGAGGAGAGAGCCCGATGTCCGACGAACTGCTGAACTCCGTCGACGCCCTGCTCGCCGCGGTGAGCACCGGTCTGCCGGTCCCGGCGGAGCGGCAGCGGCTGCGCCTGGCGGCCGGGCTGACGACCACGCAGATCGCCGTCGCCCTGCGGGTGGACTCGGTCCTGGTGCGCGGCTGGGAGGACGGCAGCGTCGTCCCGGGCCCGGACATCACCCCGGCCTACGCCCGTCTCCTCGACGGCCTCGCCGCCCGCTTCCCCGCCGCACCGGCGCCCGCTGCCGCACCGGCACCGGCACCGGCGCCTGCGGCGCCTGCTGCCGCGCCGCAGGCCTCCGCCGCCGCGGTGCCGGCGTTGGACCAGAACCCGGACGGCTCGCTGAGGATGTTCGAGGCGCAGCCGTGCGTGCAGTGCGGCCAGCCGTCCGTCTACCGGGCGCAGGGCCGCCCGATGCACCTGGGCGGCTGGTGCCGTCTCGCCGCCGCCCCGCAGGCCCAGCCCGCCCCGACCCCGGTGGCTGTGCAGGCCCAGCCCGCTCCGGCCCCCGCCCCGGCCGTCCCGGCTGAGCAGCCGGCCCCCGCTCCGGTCGCCCCGGCACCGGTTGCTGCGCCCGTCCCGGTCGTCGCCACGCCGTCCCGGCCCGCAGCCGCTCCGGCTCCGGCGGTACGGTCCGGCCAGCGTCCGGCCGCAGGCCGTACCCCGTCCCGCCCGACCCCGGCACGTCCGGCAGCTCCGGCTGCTGCTGCCCGATGGTCGCGCTGGACGTCGCCGAGGACGGCACCTGGGCGCTGGACGTCCCGCAGGTCCCGGCCCCGGCCGGGCCGAAGCTCACCGACTGGTTCGCGTGGCTGGGCACCGGCCTGCCGCTGCGCATCGAGCGGGCCCATCCCTCCGGTCGTGGCGGGGACGGCACGGTGGTGCTGACCACCGACGCCCTTAAGCAACTGGGCCTGCCCGCCGCATTCCCCACGACGGAGAAGGCCGTGGCCGCGCTCCAGATGAAGCTGGCGAAGGCCGCCGCCACCGTGGGCATGGAGGTTTCCGACCAGGTCGGGCCGAGCTTCCACGTCTTTCGCCGCAAGGGGTCGGCCGGCGGCCCGAAGACCTCGGTGCGCATCACGGTCGCGCCGTGGCTCGGGCAGGGTGACGGACGCCAGCAAGCCACCAGCGCCTTGGCGATCCCGCTCGCCACCGCGCCCGACGGCACGAAGGACGCTCTCACCTTCGCCCGCCGCCTCCGGGCCTTCACCACCGACCTCGGCGTCGCCCCCGGCGCGACGACCGCCACCACCAGGATGCGGCTGCTGGAGGCGGTGCGCCCCAGGGAGGAGTGGGTCAAGGACGAGGCGACGGGGGAGTGGACCTCCTACTTGCGTGAGGGCGCCCTCACGAAGGGCGACCTGTGCGTGCCGCCGGCCGCCGGGGCCCGCCACCCGCTCACCCGCGAGCTGCTGTCCCGCGGTGAGGCGGTGTGTGAGGAGGAGGACTACAAGTGGTGGGCCCGCGAGCTCACCGCCGAGGAGGCAGGGCGGTCCTTCGCGGTCGCGGTCGACGTATGCGCGTCCTACCTGTGCGTCACCGACTCCCTGCGCCTGCCCGCAGGCCCGCTGAAGCTGGTGGTGAACCCGGACTGGAACGGCGGCAAGACCTCCGGCCTGTGGTGGTGCGACTTCACCACCACGCCGGTCGACGAACTGCTGCCGCACCCCGCGACCTTCCACGGCCGCCCCCCGACCGGGCCGGGCTGGTACGCCACCCCCACCGTCGCCTACATGGCCACCACCTACGGCTTCGACCCGGCCACCATCACCGAGGCATACCTGTCCACCCACACCGTCCCGCTGCTCAAGGAATGGACGACCCGCATCCGGGCCGGCTACAAGCGGGCCTACGCCGACCTCGGCCTGACCGACGGCCAGGCCCCGCAGGAGTTCCTGGCCGCCTACACCGTCCACAAGGACGTCGGCGACGACCCGGTCCGCGCGGACGCCCTGGTCCTGGCCGGCCTGTACAAGAACATCTACAAGGGCGGCATCGGCAAGTGGGCCGACTCCGCCCGCCACCTGGACGACCCCACCTGGCTGGAGAAGGTCGCCGCCTCCTGGTCCTACCGGCCCGAGATCCGCTTCCACATCATCGCCGCCGCCCGCATCGCCGCCCACCGCTGCCTGCGCAAGACCCTCCAGCTGACCGGCCGGGCGCCCTTCGCCGTCAACGTCGACTCCTACCTCTACACCACCGACCACCCCACCCCGCTGGAGCTCCTCCCGGCCAAGGACGACGGCACCCCCGTCCCCGGCGCGCTGCGCCTGGGCATCGCCCCGGGCAGCCACAAGCACGAGGCCTCGATCCCGCTGCAGGCCGCCGTCGAGGCGATGGGCGGCCGTGAGCACCCCTCCAAGCTGGTCCACCACTACGCCACCGACGCCACCTACATCGGCCCTGACCTGGCCGGCGCCGACAGCGCGAACGACGAGCAGGAAGGCGACAACTGATGGCCGGCAAGCTCCGGGGGATGTTCGGGCGGGTCCGCGAGACGCTCTTCCCTTCCCGTCAGGCTCCCGTGCAGTCCACCACCCAGGCCGGCCAGGTCCGCGAGCGCAAGTACGGCGGCAGCACCAAGGCCATGGCCGCCGCCTACGGCGTCGCACCGCGCACCGTGCTGCGCTGGATCGACGGCACCCGCCACCCCACCAAGCCCGAGCACGAACAGCAGCTGCGGCGCGAAGCACTCGACGTGCAGACCACCGAGCGCGGCCGCGAGCGCAAGGCCAGGCAGTTGTCCATGTCAGCACGCACACTTGATGCTCCGTTCGGAGTGATCACACGGGGGAGCGCGCGGCAGGCTGTGAGGCGGTCTGCCGGGCGGGGCTTCCCAGGGGACGGAGAGGTAGATGACAGGAGGTCAGGTAGCGCATAGCGCGGTGTTCGGCCCGCTGGCGGACGGTGAGCCACCGGCCCCGGGGGAGAACCCCGCTGGGGAAGGGCTGGCGGGGTTGATCGTCGCGGTCCTGGAGTGGGTGGGCTGGACTGCTGGCATGGGAGTGCTGGGACTGCTGGCCGTCCTCGCCGGGGGCGCGTGGATGTGGGGCCGGGCGCCGAAGGCCACCGGCGAGGAGAGGCGCCGGGTCCGACAGGGCGGCGTCGTCCTCGCCAGGCCGAGATCCTGCGGGCGACGGACGGGCCCGGCGAAGCCGCGTACGACACCATTCCCACCGGCGCCGAGGTCACCAATTTCATGAATATGCGCGTCGCCCAGGAGCTCAACGCCGCAACCTCACCACAGAACCGTTCCGGTCCACCCTCCGAGCCCCTACATGGTCAGCGGTGGGCGAGGAGAGCAGCCCGGAGGGGGCTGAAGACCACCTCGCTGCGCCCCGGGCACGGCCTGGCCATCTACCCTGCAAACTTTGGCCACATACGGTGCACAGTCACAATCCCGCAGACGGCTGTGCCGGGACTCGATAGTTGGCCAACGGGACAGCCTTGTTGGCCAAACCGAACAGGTAGTTGGCCATGGGCCCAGAGCCTGGGCAGGCTGCGGGTCGTTCGAGAAGGGGGTGGTGGTGGCTCCCGAGGTGCCTGGGCCGGCAGCAATCCCGGTGGCGGCCCGTCGGTCGCGGCTGCGACCCTGGGGCCGTGACTGCAACGCTGCCGGCCGGATGGACCATCGAGCGCGTCCGCGCCGTGTCAGGAGACGAGGGAGCGACCATGCTCTCCCTGGACCGGCTCGTGGTGACCGAGCTGGCGGGGCAGGTCAACAATGTACCGCTTCAGCCTGAAATCATCCTTGGCTTTCACGATCTGTGCTTGGTCAGAGCCGAAGGTGACGACGACTGGCACATGGGACAGTTGGATGCCGAGGGATCCGTGATCTGCTGGGCCTCCTACGGCTCTGACCTCGGTGAAGCTATCCAGGGACTTTGAATCAACGGTTCCACAACGCGGTGGCCAACTACCCTGTCCCGTTTGGCCAACTACGGAGTCCAGGCACACATCCCGTACGCGGCTCCGCACGGCTACCGTGGGAGCAGCGGACCTCCGGGTATCCGGGCGGGCCGGTGAGAGGCCGTCAAGGTGCCGCTGGACACCGTGCCGGGCCCGGTTGCGCTCCCGGTGGCATTCCCGGTGAACCTCCCGGTGAGGCACCAACCCGCCAACAGACCTGTTCCCCGAGGTCAGCGCCCGTTTTCCGGCCCCCGCGAAAACCCCGGCAACCCCCCCTGTGCCCTTGTCTTGGTAGTTGGTGGTGGCGGTGCTGGGGCGTGCGGGGTTTGCGCGCTCCAGGGCCGCTGAGTGGCCCTTCCCCTTTTTCCGGCCAGTCGGCCGCGCCCGCTCGGTGACCGGGCAGGGTTGATGGGCGGCAACGCGGGCTGTCGGTGCCGTGAGGTATCGAAGAACACCGAAAGATCACCAACCCCGGGGGCCCACACCATGACCAACCCGACCCGAGACACGACACCGAAGCCGGAGCCGACGCCCGACCCCGCCCCGCCGTCGGCGCCCTCGCCCGCGCCGAAGAAGAGGCGTGTCAACTTCCCCGCCTCCGCCGCCTACCCCCACCGCTCCACCGCGCCGCTGCGCGGCAGGGTCCTGGCCGTCCTCGGCGTTCTCAAGGTCGCCTCCCCCAACCAGGTCTGGCGCTTGGCGGTGCCGCACCACAAGCGCTCGGGCAAGGCCTACGAGGCGCTGCGGGACCTGGTGGAGAACAAGCTGGTGGAGCAGCGCGGCACCACCACCGCCCGGCCCGGGGCCTGGGCAGCCGCGACCTTCCGTGACGGCCAGGACGTCCACCGGGTCCGCCAGTACGGCGGGCGCCGCCTGTGGGACGACTTCGAACACCCCCTCGCCTGGTGGCACGACGCAGGCGAGCCCGGCATGGACCGACTCGGCCTCACCCTCACCCCCGACGGCTGGCACACCTGGCTCGACGACCCCGCCCAGCCCATCTGACCGCGCGTACCCTCCCAGCGCCCTCGTCGTTGACCACCCCGAGCACCTCGACCAAGGCACGCGACTGCACCTGCTTCACACCGCCCGGCACGTACACCCCCGCGACCCGGGCACCGCACGCTGAAGCCAACCGAGCCCGTGACGAGGGTCGCCCACCTTGACAGGACGGCCGCTTCGGGTGGCAGGGCACCGACCCACGAAGAGCCCCACCCCGGCTGCTGAGGTTCGGCGGACCGACGCGGCCCAGGGCAGGCCGAGCTGGAACGCCGCCGGAACACCCGTCCGCCGCCTTCCCACCGTCGGCCTTCACTGCCCCCCGAGCCCGTTCGGGAGACTGATCACCGACGCAAGGGACCGCGGTTGGGAGCGGGAGATTGAGCGCCACCAGCGCATCGCCGACCCCATCGCCAGCCTCCTCGACGACCTCGGCGAACCGCACGACGAGCCCGCCGAGTGAACGGTGCAGCCGAGAAATGCACTGGTCAGAGAGTTTTGCACAGGGCAGGATGCAGCCATGCGCTTCGTCCACGAGGACCCCGAGTTGCAAGCTCTTGTCCACCGCTACGTCACGCCCGACCGGCGCTACCTCAAACTCGGCGGCAGCCTCGGTCGCATGACCGGGCCTGAACGCGCCAAGTTCACGCGGGCGCTCGGCGAGGCCGCCGCCGACATCACTCCACGTGAGCTGACCATCCTGCTTGAGGGCGGGTGGCGCGAGCGCAAGACTGCTGCCTGGCTCATCGCCGTCGCCCGCAGAACCGAGTTCCGCGAACGCCTCGGCGAACTGCTGCTTGCCAGCGAGGTCTGCTTCGCGGGCTCGGCTTACTCCGTCGCCCTCGCCACCTTCGGCACCCCTGCCGACGCAGACCTGTTGGCCGCCTACCTCGATCGCTACCTGCGACGCCCCGACCTCTATTACGACCAGACAGCCGCTATTGGCGCACTCCTGCACCTCGACGCCAAGCTGGGTGCCAATCGAGCAGTCCGGTTTCTGACCCCAGGCGGCCTCTGGCACCAGTGGATTGACGGACCACCTCGCAAGGAGCACCACGGCACGCCGGACAGCTACCGGGAGAGCATCAGCCAGTTCTGCGTCGTCGCCGATGAGAGCACCGAGCACTGCACGGCGAAGCACTGATGAGGCTGTCCTCGGAAAGGGTGACACCTGATCGAAGGAACCCACCGCCGCACAACTCAAGGTTGTCCAGACCGCACCTCACACCCCGCGTCCGCCGCTAGGGTGCGGCCACCAAGGAGACCAAGGGGGACAGATGGCGGAGGACCTGGGGGAGTTGGCGTCGTGGTCGCCCTGGGCGCCGTGGCGGACGGCCCTGGGCGTCGCACCGACCGGCCCAGGGTGTATCTCGCCCGGCAAGGTGCCGGGCCGGTGGTCTACGTCGGCATGGGCGGCGAACGCAAAGGGCAGGGACTGCGAGGCCGACTGCACAAGTACGCCGGCGGCCTGGCTTCCGGGCTGGCGGAGGCCGCGCTCGACCAGGCCCTGGCCGACCCCACCTGGCTGCAGGACCGCCTCTCCGAAGCCCAAGCAGGCCAGACGGCCCGGATACGCGAGTGGGGCCGCGCCGCGCTCGACCGAGCACGCATCGAGCTGTGCTGGATCACCACCGCCACCACACAGGACGCCAGGGCGACAGATCTTCCTTGCACTGCACGACCAGTACCTGTGGAACCGGAGCCGACCCCGGCCGCCGGGCGCACCGTCGACCCGCCGAACCCAGCGCCCGGCCCCGACACCCCCCTCACCGCCGTAGTTCAAACTTGACCAACGCGGCCGGCAGCAAGCCACCAGCCACGACCTCACCTCAGCCCGGTACCTCGGCGACAACCGTCCACGGCAACCGCAGCCCGGTCAATCGCGCCAGCTGCTCCCCACTGAGCCGCACCCACCACCGCGGTCCCTCGACTCGAGAGGGCCCGTGATTGCGCTCCCGCAGCCGGCGCCGCGCCCCGGCCCCGATACTGGCCGGGTGCCCGCCCACACCGAGACCAACATCCGACTACCGCACTGCGCCCTCGACGCCCTGGCCGCCGTCGCAGCGCATCGCAGCACCTCGCGAGACGAGACGCTCCGCCAACTCCTCGCCAAGCACGTCGAAGAACAGGAGAAGCTCGACCCCGCCGACCGTCTGACCCACATCTCCACCGTGCTGCGCTACCCGCCGCCGCGCTGGCGCACCGACCCCAGGCGCGACGCACCCGTGCGGCTGCGCGCCCCCGCCGCCCTGCTGGAACGGGCCCCCTCCCTCTCGCTGACCCTGCCCGGCCAGCACGAGCGCGCCCACCGCGGCTACCAGAGCCGAAGGCTCACCGACGCCGTCATGACCGCCATCGCGCGCGCCAAATACTTCACCGACGAGTTCCTGGACGACCTGCACCCGCTGCTGCGCCGCCGCGCAGCGCTCGGCCTGTGGCGGCTGACCACCGACCCGGCCGTCCGGGGCTGGGATAGGTTGGGACATCCGCCTCCCAGCAAAACCGCGGCGACTCGCCCATGAATGGCCCAGCGGCGCTTTGGGCGGCGGCTGGCGACCTACTGTGCCGGTGTGCGTATCCGTGGACTGGCCTCTGGCGCGATTGCTGTCTTCGCCGTCCTCGCGATGGCTGGCTGCGCTTCGTCCGGTGGTACACCCGCTCCCGCGTCGAACAGCAAGCCCGCGGCAGCCACCACGGCAACGACGTCACCGGCCGGTACGCCCGCCACGACACCGTCTTTCACCGCCTCTGCGGCCGCGTCCGCGACGGTGGTGCCCAGCAGTGCGGCGGCGAGTGCTCCGGCGGTTGTCGTCACTCCCTCGCCCGCAGCCGTCACCGTGACGCCCAGCCGTCCGGCCGTCACCGCCACCGCCGCCTCCAGCCGTCCGACGGCCAGCAGCGGTGCCGGGGCGGGCGGGACGTGCAGCATCAAGACCAACGCGGGGAACTGCTACAAGCCGGGCGAGTTCTGCCGTAAGGGCGACGTCGGGCGGTCCACAACCGACGCCCACGGGCAGCCGATCACCTGCACCCGCGATGACGCCGGCTCGCAGCCGCACTGGCACTGAAGCTCCGTCTGCCAGCCCGATGGTGGGTCGCGGTGTCTCATGGCCGCCGGCGTAGGAGAGCGTCAGCTGGCCGCAGCCGGGGCGGCGCGGTGACGGTGCTGCCAGACTGGTTGATCATGAATGCCGAACACCGCCGCCCGCTGTACGGCCCGTTCTCCGAGCCCGCCGCCGCCCCCGTCTTGGCCGACGGGGGGCTCGCCGTCGAGCGGGCCCCAGTCCTGGAGCCGGCCTCTGACGACGTCGCCGCCCCTGCGGTGGCGCCGGGCGGGCGCCGCCGGTTGGTGTCGGAAGCCCTCGCTGGGCCGGCCGGATCCGAGGGCTGAGTGCGCCGTGGTCTTCGGGACCTTCGCCGAGAAGTTGGACCACCTGTGTTCCATACGGTCCATCCGGCCGGCCGCGGCCCGTACATCGTCCAGGAGATCTCCGAGGCGATCGGCGCCGGGGCGGCCGAGGGCCGGGGGTTCTCCGCGAGCGCGATTCAGAAGTTTGCGGTCGGCCGAAAGACGAATCCGACGATGCGCACCGTTGTACGGGACCTGGCCGTCGCCACGGTCGCGCTGTCGCCGGAGAGCCGCGACCTGGTGCTGGCTGTCGTCGTGCGGCTGTCCGAGCTCGAAGCGCTGGCCGCTACGCCCCCGCGGAGGCGAGGGCGCTCTCGATGACCGAGCACAGCACGGGCAGGTCCCGCCCAGGGTCGTTGAGGATGGTGCTGGGTGCGGTGGTGGCGATGGCGCCGACGGCGAGCAGGGCGAGCTGTTCGGCGCGGCTGAGGTCCGGGGCGCTGCCGGCGTCGGTGGCGCCGAGGACGACGTAGGCGTCCAGGCAGTAGCGCAGTTCGGTGCCGATCTCGCCGTCGCTGGTGGGGAGGATTGCGCGACCCATCACCTGGCGCACTGCGCCGGCGAACAGCTGCAACACCTGCCGGTGCCCCCGGTCGTCCTGCCGGGCGGCCGACCACGACACCCGATCCGCTCCTTGGCTACAGCTGCAGTGGGGGGCGTGCGGGATCGAGGAGGTCGGGGTCCTGGTGGGCAAGGGCTTCTTCGAAGGCCTTCCAGCCGCGGGCGCGGATGAAGGCGGATTCGTCCTGGGTGATGGGGATCAGCCAGACGATGACCACTTCGCTGCCGTTCTCGATGGGAACGGAGGCGAAGTCGTTGTCGAAGTGGACCGGCAGGGTGGCGTACAGGGCGGTCATGGCGCCCCCGGGCAGTGGTACGGGCAGCGCAATGACGTCGCCCCGCAGGACCGCTGTCCCGCCCGCCACCACCCGCCCCGCCACGTACTCCAGCACCTGCGGGAAGTACCCGTAACCCGTCGGGCGACTGTCGTACTCGCAGACCATCAGCTCCAGATGAAAATGCTTGTCTGTGGCTGGATGATGCAGCGGCGTACTGAACAGGCCGATCGTTGCGAACGCCTGGACGCCCGCTATCCGGCCCCCACGGAAGCAGGCCACCTGGGGGGTGCCCGGCGCCGCACCCTCCGAGGGGGACCACGCACCGAGCATCCGCCCGAGACGCTCCTCAAGATGGTCCATGAGCTGCGTCACGAGGTACTCCTGTCCGACCTCCGGGCATTCGGCCCCGGCGGGAATCGATGGTCCCCGGACAGTAGCGGCCACACCTCGTGCCGTCAGCCGGCGGCCCCGTCAGGCCGGGGACGAGCCGCCAGACCGGCCGGTGAGGCGTTCCACATAGCTACCACCGCAGATACCACCGCAGCCAGTCCCGTAGGTCGCCCCGCAGGTACCACCGTAAGTACGGCCCTGTCCCGTAATCGGTGGTAGCGCTGGGTGATGATCACTGGAGGAGGATGCGGTGGCGGAGCAGGGAGAATCCGGCTCGGCCGTGCATCTGTCTCGTGATCCGTTTGGTTCGCGTGTTGACTCCCTCGGTGCGGCCGTTGTGGAACGGGAGGGTGAGGCCGGCGTCGACGGCGGCCCGGTCGAGTTCCAGGCCGTTCGCGAAGGAGTGCAGGTGGGGCAGGTCGACGGAGCGAACTGATGTGATCCAGTCGGTGAGCTTGGCGTCGTTGCCCTCGGGCGGCACCAGCAGTTGCGCGAACTCCTCCGTGAGACGGGCGAGTTCGGTCATCTCGGAACAGCTTTGGGTGAGCTCCCTCAGGAGGGCGGTGTCCTTGTCTCGCAGTTTCTCGGGACGGGTGAGGAGGAGGCGGGTGAAGCGCCGCGGGGTGGTGACGGGCCTGTCACCATCGGCGCGGCCCTGGGTGACGTAGCGGACCAGGAGGTTCGCGCTCCCGGTGTAACCGAGCTCCCTGATCTCGCGCAGGAGGTGGGTGACGGGCACCGCGGGGTCCTCGGCCCTGCGCCGGCGCAGGTGGTCGCGGTAGGGATCGACCAGCGTGGGTTTGCAGCGGGGTGCCCGGCGGTCGCCGGTGGGCTCCTTCATGCGGGCGTACCGCTTGACGGTGTTCAGCGCGACGTCGAGGCGGCGGGCACATTCGAGCAGCCCGACGCCCTGGCCGAGCAGCTTGTGGACCTGGTGCCGGCGTTCGCGGGTGGTCTGCTCGCGTACGCCTCCGGGCCGGGTCGGGTTCACGGCGGTGGCCCAGCAGGCGGCGTGAGAGCGGATCTCGGCCAGGACCTTGCCACACAGGTTGCTCCACAAGTGCCATCTGTCGCTGACCTGCACCGCTTCGGGGAGGGCCTGGCGGATCGCCTCGCCGTAGGAGCCGGAGCCGTCGCGGCAGACGTACTCGGCCCCGGGGTGCTCGCACAGCCACGCGACCAGAGTCTGGGTGGTGCGGTCGGGCAGGACGTCGATCCGCTCGCCGGTCTCGGCGCCGATGAGCACGGTGGCGTAACGCTGACGCCGGCGCAGGGCGAAGTCGTCGACGCCCAGCACGCGCGGGACGCGCAGCCGCGGCACCGACTGGCGCATGAGCACGCGCAGGGCGGTCGAGCGGGAGACCGTCGCAGCCAGGACGTGGGAGAGGCGAGCGCCCGCCCGGCCCGCTAACTCCTTAACGATCTCACCGAGTTGATCGGCGAGACGGCGCGTGCGCCGCTGGTAGCGTTCGATCAGGCCGGGGACCTGCTCACGGAACGTCTGGCGCGGGCAACCCAGAACCGGGCAGGTCAGGCGTCGGACTCGCACCGACACCACGACCCGCCGACCGTCCACCGGCACATCCGCGACCACTCGATGGTGGAAGCCATGCACGTGCGGCGTCGGCTGCCCGCACGCTGGGCACGGCACAGGCTCGTCCTGGGTCCGGGCTGACACCCGGATGACCTCGCCCTCGTCCACCACGTCCTGGACGACCAGCGCCGACAGCCCTGAAAACACTATTCTCACAAGCTCGTTGGCATCTCGCACGTAACAACAACGACGACCGTCACCCTTCGTTACCACCGAATACGGGACAGAGCCGTTGGCTGGACACACCCTGCGCCAGCGAGCGCGATTCTGGTGTGCCAGTGGCCGTAGCCGGTCATGTCCCACACCCGCTCGCGTTCCCCGCGGTCGCGGGCGGCGTCGCACAGCCGCTGTTCGGCGTTGCGCTGCTCGCTCGCGTCGGCCAGTCGGGGGCGCAGGTCCACGGCGAGGTCGATGTGCAGCAGCGGCTCGTGGCCGGGTTCGGCGTACGGGCCGACCGCGCGGATCGACTTTACCCACCAGAGTGTTGAGTCGGGGTCGGTCTTGACGGCCTTGCGGCGGCTGCGATCACCTTGGCGACCAGTGCGTCGGCCCTCTTGCGGGTGGACGGTTTGCGCCCCGAGGTGTGGGCCAGGGTTCGACCGGCTGAGGTCAGCGCGGTAGTCGTGGTACTCGCAGTCGTCGGTGCGGCAGTCGTAGCAGTGCCGGCTCTCGTCAAGGTCATCGGGCGTGACCAGGTACCCTCCACGACTACCCAAGATCAACATGCCCGCAGGGCGGGACGAACGAGAGGGCACCAGTTGCCACCGTGTACGGAGGCTTACCAGCCTGTGCGCCAGGGGCGGCACTTGTTGCCGGGCCCGGCCCGCCCCCGCTGTAAAACCCCGCGTGCCCGCAACTACTGTCACCTGCTGCTGAGCAGAGGGTGGCATGGGTGACGGATTCCCAGGTCAGATGCGTGCAGACCGTCACCCTCCCCGGCCGTCCGCACCGTCACGGCCATGGTTCCGCGCAGCGGGCCGGCGGCCACGTGGGTCAGGGGTGTGCCCGGTGCGGCAGGGGCGACGCGGTGGAGATGTGCTGATGATGTGACTGATACGTTCGTCCCTCCGATCACGGATCACTCGAAGGACCGCACGTGACCACCCAAGCCCCGCCACCGGAGTCCACCGACCCCTGGCACGCCCCGGCACCGGCTGCGCCGAACCCGGCGCCCGCCCCCGCCCTCTGGCCGCCGTACCCGGGGCCCGGTCCTGTGCCGCGGAACGGGCTGGGCGTTGCGGCGATGGTGCTCGGCATCGTCGGCATGGTGCTGGCACTCACGCTGGTCCTGTTCTGGTTCGCCTGGCTGCTCGCCCTGGTCGCGGTGGTGCTGGGGGTGCTCGGGCTGCGGCTGTGCCGCCGGGGTGCGGCGAACAACCGGGGCGCAGCGATGGCCGGGGTGATCCTCGGGGTGCTCGCGCTGCTGGTCTCGAGCGGAGTCGGCACCTTCATGGGAGTGTCGGTATACCGGTCCGTCCAGGCGGACCGGGCGGAGCAGCAGCGCCGGGCGGCCGACGAGAAGGCCCGTCAGCTGACCTTCGGTCAGACTTACACCACCGCGGACGGCCTGAAGATCACCGTGGCCAAGCCGGAGACCAGGGCTCCGCGACTGAACGTCCTTCCCACCGAGTCGGGCGTGCAGGCGGTGCGGGTGGTGGTCACGGTGGTAAACACCACGGCCGAGCCGCGCACCATCCACCCGGGCATGCTTTACCTGAAGGGCCCGCACGGCGATGCCGAGGACCTCTACGAGGGGCCCGGGAGCCACATGTCGATCGACGGCACCCTGAAGCCCGGTCAGCAGGTGGTCGGCAATCGCACCTTCGCGCTGCAGCCCGCCGACTTCGGTCAGGTCCAGGTCGAATTCGTCCCGGACCGGGCCACCTACCTGCCCGTCCGGTGGACCGGCGCGCTCTGAGTCGGCGTCCCTGGCTTGGGTCAGCGCGTCGGGGCGGACGACCTCGCCCGGGAGGCCGGAGCCCAGGTCCGCTGGTTCAGTCGGCACGGCGCCCGTGCTCGAAGGCAGTCACGCTGGGTTCCGCGGTGTGGGGATCCGAGGGTGTGAGCTGGACGGAGGGAGTCGGGGTGACCGGTCAGACGGTGAAGATCGCGGTGCTCTGCGAGTGCGGTCACATGGCGGTGCGGCGGGGGCGGATGTCCTCACCGCGCTCGCAGCGCGCCGCAACTGCAACCCGGCGCGCCGTCACCGCTCCTACCCGCGCCGTCACCGCTCCTACCCGCGCGTCGTCAAGCGGGCCCGCCACAACTCCTGGCGGGTGAAGAGGACTTCGGATGCAGGCACCCGCCATGCGGGGCCACCGAGCCTGAAGTTCGCGACAATCAGGACAGCCCCGTCCACCACGTCAGGATCAACTTAAGCTTCGTGGCATCGGCTCTCTTGGCCCCTCCCGAGAAGGGCCAAGAGCCGGGGCTACGTAGCCTTCCTGAGGTCAGGTGGCCGGGCTGTTGCAGTGGAATTGCTGGTTAATCTGCTCGGCTGTCATGACGCCTTTCCTGGTCCAGTCCTGTCCGGGTTCCAGTTTGGCCGCAGCTACCTTCTCCGTGTCGGCCACGTCGCCCGCACTCGCACCGCTAGCGATTCCGTAGTCGACTTCCAGTAGCTTCGGAAGGCTGGTCGAGGCGTTGAACACCTGCCGCTCCTCGAATCCCTCGGGGGCCCAGCCGCGGCTGTCGTGAACGTGCCGAGCAGCATGATGGGCGAGCCGCCCGACCAGCCGCCGGCCCCGACCAAGGAGGTGTCGCCCTGCTGGACGGCGAGGGTGGCGGTGGAGCCGAGCTGCGGCGGGCTCTCGCCTTCCACCGTGACCTGGACGGGGTTGGTCTGTCCGGTGACGGGCTCGGAGAGCGAGGCGCGGTAGAGCGGGCCGAGGGGCTCGGTGATGTCGAGGCCGTCGGGGGTGTAGGTGGTGCGGGAGTCGAGGAGCCGGGCCCGGGCGGCGGATTCCGCCGACAGGTTCAGCTCCGCGGCTTCGCCGGCCGCCTGGTCGAGTGGGCTGCTCAGATCCTCGGCCGCGACCTGGAGATCGTCCGCAAGGACCCCGACCAGCGCGGCTTCCAGGTCCAGTCCAAGCGGTGGGCTGTGGAGCGCACCTTCTCGTGGCTCAACGGACTGCGTAAGGCTCGCCAGCTCGTCCGACGGTTCGGCTCCGTCCCGAACGGCCGTGACGTAGGCTCTTGCCTCCTGCGGACGCAAACGCGGGGCATGCTTTCGCAGGTGTCTCATCGCAGCCACGACCCCAGTGGACTCTACGAGTGCGCCGACCGACGAGGCCAGTGGATCCGGCTGTCTGATGCCCTTGATCTGTCGGAGGTAGAGATCCTCCCAGTCCTCCGCCACCCACGTGGTGGCGGGGATGTGATGGATGCTCCCGTCCTGCCGGTCCACCAGGTAGGGGCCGCTGCCGACGAGGTTGTCGTTCAGATCGCGGCTGCGGGCGTACTCCGCGGTGTTCCAGAAGACGAGCCAGCCGACCGCGTGCTCTGCACGTGGCAGACGGCAAGTTCGCGGTCTCCTATCCACGCCCACGTCAGCCGTTCCCTGGCCAGCAGCGACGCAACGAGCTCGACCGCACCTTCCTTGGTGATCACCCCCTCATCATTTACCACAGGGCAACCAGGTTTCCGGTGCTGAGATCTCAAATACGGTCTGACTGAGCGTTTCGCCCTTAGAGGTAGTGTTTTGCGGTATTTTGCGGTTCGCTCGGTGACGTGTCTGCAGGGACTGATGGGACCGTGGTATGTATGAGTGTCGCCTGCACATGGAACACCGCCTGAACTGCGAACTTCCTCCTGTCTCATCCCAGGAAGCCGGGCTGGGACACACCGTCCTGCCACCGCCGCGGCCTCTGGGCAGAACGACAATCCCGCAGTATGCCGTCATCATGACTGATCGTCGACCGTATCCGAGTGACTTGTCCGACGCCCGCTGGGCCCTGGTCGAGCTCACCCTGACCACCTGGCGCCAGGCCCGCACCGCACGCGCCCTCGCGTTCGGCCGGCCACCCGAGCACGAGTTGCGGGATCTGCCGGACGCGATCCTCTACGTCGACCGCACCGGCATCCTCTGGCGCTACCTCCCGCACGACTACCCGCCCCTTCTGTGGAATCCGACCTGTCAAGTGGCGTCGAAGAACCGCCTGGTCGATATGTGCTGGCCGCTAGGGTCAAAGGCCGGGAGACTCATGTGCTGTGAACATGGGGATCTCTGGTTTCGAGCCGTCCTTCCTGATCGGGGTCGACGCGATTCGGCAGGCGCACGGATCACGTCTGGCGACGCTCGCTGGTAGGCGTCTGACGGGGCTCGCACTGGTGCGGTTCGCCGAAGACGGGGACTGGTTTGCCGACTGCCCGGTGGTGCTGGACTTCGACGGCATCCAGGTGGAGGTTTGTCACTCGCAGCTCGACCTCCTCTCGATCGGCTGGGACACGATCGACACCATGGTGACCATCACCGGGTGGGAGTGGTCCGAGCTCACGCCGCAGTGGTCTCACAGTGATGAGCGACTGGAGCCGTTCGTCGGTCAGGAACTGCGAGAGGTCGCGCTGCTTGAGTGGCGGCCAGCAGACCGTGATCTGGCGGCAGGAACCGTGGCAGTGGAGTTCGTCTTCGACAGTGGCTGCCTGCGGATTATCAATGGCCTGGACGAGAATCGCATTGAGGTCGGTGCGGCCCACCCGGATTACGTCCGACACGGGCTGAGCGGCTGAACACTGCTGCCCGGTCGGTCTCCGGTTGATCTCGATGACCGGCAGCAGGGTTGCCTGCTGATCTGCCGGGGAGTGGGACCAGCGGGGGGGGGTGGGGACGTCGGTGAGCCGCGCCAGCAGCTGGTCGAGGGCGGTTTGTCCGTCGACGGCGGCGCGTTCGTCGTCCGTCAGTGGGATGGCCGCGAGCATCTTCTGCAGGTTCTCCTTGGCCTCCAGGAGCTGGCCCTTGCTGGAGGCTTTCGGGGTGTAGAAGTCGCAGCGTGCGCAGGCCGTGCGGTGCTGGCACTGCTCGAAGAAGGTGTAGGTGCACCGGCCGTGGCCAAGGTCGTAGTACTGCCAGGGGTCGCCGTTCGCGGCGGCGCCGGAAGCGACGGCGTCGCGGTCGACGAGGACTTCGACGGTGCGGACTTTGCGGGCGAAGTAGCTGGCGTCGTTGTAGGCCTTGGCCAGCGCGTTCGGGGTGATCTTCGCGTAGTGCGCGGTGGCTTCGGGAGTTCGGTGGCCGAGCCATCCTGCAGTTCGAACAGGGTCATGGGTTCCTTGGCGTTGTAGGGCTGGCTGGCGATGGTGGACCGGGCCCGGCAACTGGTGATGTTGCCGCGGACGTCGGAAGTGGGGCGCCGGCTTTCTCCAGAGCATGGGGATGATCGTCTCGTTGATGTAGTGCTTGGAGACCCGGTGGGCGCGAAAGGCGAACAGGAAGTCCGCGCGCTCGTTGGTTTTCGGGTCGAGAATGGCGGGCTGGTCTGGTCGGACCGCCTGCCAGGCCTCGATCGCAGCTCCGCGCGGCGCAGCGCAGCAAGCTGGAGTGGCTCCCGCCGGCCGCGGTGCGCCGTTTGCGGAGATCAGCGTCGTTGTGGAGGTGATCGTTTTGGACGGCGGGACGTGGGTGTTCACCGTTGTGAGTGGACTGTCGGTGCGAGGGCGCTTGGTTTTCTACCTGTGGTTTGCGTGGGTGCGGCTGCCTGGGGGTGTTGCGCCAGGTTGGGGCAGTTCGTAATGCGGGGCTGCTGTGCTCAGCGGCGGCTGCGGCCGTGGCTGGCGGCTGGCCGGCGGCGGCGGAAGATCACGAGGACGGCGATGCCTCCGGCGAGGGTGGCGGCCGCTCCGATCAAGGGGGCCGGGGTAAAGCCGGTCTGGGCGAGCAGGCTTTCCGCGTTGGGCGTGGGTGAGGAGGGGATGCCTGGTACGGCTCTGGCGTCGCGGTTGGTGCCCGCAGGGGTCGTGGTGGTGGAGGCGGCAGCCTTTGGGGCGGGCCCGGAGGCCGATCCGGAAGGTGTTTCAGCGATGGCGCCGGCGGCGGCGGTGCTCGCGTACGCGCCGCGGTCGTAGGCCTGCCCTGGCGTGCGCGTGGCTCCGGTGATGTCGCGGGGGACGGCCGCGAATGGGGTACCGGTGCCCAATGCGGGTGATCCCGGGCGCGGCCGGAAGTCGGCGGTGGCCGGATCTGTCGTGGGGTTCAGGAGCTTGGGGTCGGCCACCTGGTCGTGTGGCCCGGTCGTCTGCGGGGCGGTTCCGCCGGAGTAGAGGTTGTAGTCGTAGGTGACGTCCTGGTTCTGGGAGTTGCTGTTGGTGGGCAGGCCGGGGCGGGCTGCGGCGATGTTGTTGAGGATGCGTACGTCACGGCTGTAGGCCCCGAAGATGTTGGCGTACTTCAGGTGCGGGGAGGCGGAATTCTGGTAGGCCGTGTTGTTGACGATGTCGACGTGTTGGGACTTGAAGGCGTGGATGCCGGATCCGCCGTTGTCGAACACGACGTTGTCGGCCACCAGGGTGCGTCCCTGGTAGTCGTCTCCGGTCCCGGCCGGTTTTTCCTTGTTCGTGTCGATGATGATTCCGTTGCCGTCCGAATAGCAGTCGCACTGGCTCCATTTCACCTTGGTCTGGTTGCCGTACACGGTGTTGCCGGTGATGCGGATCTTGTAGGTCTGCGGATCTCCGGGGCTGGCGTCCAGCGCGCGCAGGACGGAGATGCCGCTGGTGGCGTAGTGGGTGTACCAGGAGTTGTCGTGCACCCGGTTGTCGCGGACGGTCACGCCGTCCGCGTCGATCGCGCTGATGCCGCCGCCGGGACAGCCGTGGAAGTCGTTCCCGGCGATCTCGACGTCGTGCGGTATCGGCCCGTCCTGCTTGTCCCGGCGGACGGTCAGGCAGTTGGTGTTGTAGCGGGCGTCGTCGGACAGGGCGTGGTGCTCGGCCGCGTCCAGGGTGAGCCGGGGTGCGTTGCCGGCGATCTCCAGCCCGGTGACCTTGATGTACGAGGCTCCGAGGACGTTGATGGCGTCCCAGCTGGTGACCGGGCGTAGCACCGGCTTGCTGCCGGGGTATGCCTGGTAGGTGATCGGCTGCGTGGCTGTTCCGGACCGGGTGATGAGCAGCAGGCTGCGGCCTTCGGCCGTTTCGTCGTATGTGCCGCCCATGATTGACACGGTGTCGCCGGGGAGGGTGCGGTCGGCGGCCTTCTGCAGTGTCCTCAGTGGGGAGCCGGGCGAGGTGCCCGCGTTGTCGTCCGAGCCTGAGGGGCTCACGTAGTACGTGGCGGTGGCTGCGTCGGCGGGGCCGGCGGTGACGTACAGCCCCAGGGGCGTGATGAGCACGCCGAGGAATGTGGCTCTGCCGATGAGTCGGGTTCGGTTCACGGGAGGGGAGCGCCTTTCGCTACAGATGCGGTGGGAGGATCACGCCGGTGTCCGGTCCTTGGGAGTCCGGGTCGTGCGACGCGGGTCGTCCAGGAATGCGTCGACCGTAGTGCCGTCCTGGGCCGCGTTGGCGCCGATCGGGCGATGGGCGTGCGCTCTGTGGTGGTTCGGTGCGTCGCGATGCCGGTGCTGAACAGCATTTATATCCGTGTGTTCATAAAGTGAGGCGGTCTGTTCAGACCGAATTGCGATCAATGGGGTCGGTCGTACGCGTCTGAGATGCGCCGGCCCCGCGGCCCGTATGGGGTCCGGCCGGCGCCGTTGCCCGTGCAGCGCCCTGGTCCCTCACCCCGGCCGGCGGCGGACGCGTCGGGGTCTGTGGTCTGGCGCCGTCGTCCTGTCGGGCGGCCGGGCGGCCGATCCCGCCCGCCCGAGAACGATCCGGTGTCCGCCTCGAAAATGTGTTACGCCCACGCCCCCTCCCGGGGTCTGCTCCGACGAAGCCCGGCGCAGGCCGGCCCGAAGCGAGGAGACACGATGGCCGCACCGAACCCCCGGCGTCCCGCGCCCGCACGCCACGTCCTGAGCGCGCCACGCTCCGAGCATGCGCTCGACTGGGGTGATCTGACGGCCTTTCGGGCGGTCGCCGAAGAGCTCAGTTTCACGCGGGCGGCAGCGCGGCTGCGACTGTCCCAGCCCGCTCTGTCCCAGCGGGTGCGCCGGTTGGAGAAGGAGCTCGGTGCTCGGCTGCTGCAGCGCACTACCAGGACGGTGGCGCTGACTCCGGCCGGCCGGGCACTGGTCGGCTGGGTGGTGAGCACCGAGAACGCCTGGGCCGAAGTGCGCCAGGAGGTGGCCTTCCTCGCCGGCCGGCCGGGTCCTGCGCGAACGGTGGCCCCCGCTCTGGCCGGCGTTCGCGCGACCGTAGGGTGAGGCCCTCGCTGCCGGACCCCCGCATGTCCCGTCCCCCCGCACCGACCGGCAAACGCCTGGACCCCAGAGAGACAATGGCCGTGAAATCCCTCGACGACCCCACCACGTCGGCGCTCGCCCTGGCCGCCCAGCAGGGTGACCAGGCCGCACTCGACCGCCTGCTGCGGTCCTGTCTGCCCCTGGTGTACCACCTGGCGGCCCGCGCACTGGCCCCCGACGACGCCGACGACGTCGTGCAGGAGACCATGATCCGCGCGGTGGCCGGGCTGCCGGGACTGCGCAAGCCCGACCGGTTCCGGTCATGGCTCGTGTCGATAACCATCCAGGAGACCCGTCGGCGCGGCACCAGGCTGAGCGAGCAGCGCCGGCGATTCACCGAACTCGACCCCGACCGCTGCGCCCCGCCCGTCGCGGCCTCCGAGGAGCAGGCCGTCGAGGGCATCCACCTGAGCGACGAGCGCCGCCGGTTCGTCCGCGCGGCCACCTGGCTGGACGCCAGGGACCGGGAACTGCTCGACCTGTGGTGGCTGGTACAGGCGGGGGTGCTGGAGCGGGCCGAACTCGCTCCGGCGCTGGGAGTGTCGGCCGGACACGCCCGCGTCCGGATGCAACGGCTCAGGAACAGGGTGGACGCGGCACGGCGGATCGAGGAGGCGCTCGAGGCGGCCGCCCGCGACGGGGGCTGTCCGACGCTGGGCGGCATGGTGCGCTCGTGGGACGGCGAGCGTTCCTCGGTGTGGCGCAAGCGGTTCACCAGGCATGTGGACGACTGCGGGCAGTGCCGGTCCCACGCGGCCGATCTCCTGCCCCCGGAACGGCTGCTGGCCGCCTTGCCGCTGTTCGTCCCGCCGGTGCACCTGACGAGCGGGCCGGGTGCCACCGCCGTCGTGGCGGCGGCGCAGTTCCCTGGGCCGGCCCTGCCGCGCGGCGGCCTGCGCGGCCTCCGTCACCTCCTGAGCGTCGAGTCGGGCAGGTCCGCGGCTCTCGCCGCGGTCGCGGTGGTCGTGGCCGTCGGCGTCGTCACCGCCGTGGTGACGCACCCCTCCGGGCACCCGCGTACCACCCCCTCGACCGTTCCGCGTCCCGTAGCCCCGACGACCGCCCCGGGGGTGACCGGCTCGCCGGAACCCAGCGCCTCCATAGCCCCTCCGAGCCCGGTTTCCCCGTCCGCACCACCGTTGGCGCCGTCGCCGGCGGGCGTGGGGGCGGGCAGTGGCGGGCCGTCGTGGACGTCCGCCCAGATGCCACCGACACAGGGAGGCCGCTACCTGTACGTCTCGGCGACCGGCGACGACCGGGCCGCCGGCACCTCCCGCGCGACGGCCGTCCGCACCCTGCAGCAGGCCGCCACTCTGACCAGGCCGGGTGACACCGTTCTCGTCGACGGCGGCCGGTACAGCGCCCCCGGGAAGCCCAACGTGCTGAACATCGACACGTCGGGGACCCCGTCGCACTGGATCACCTACGCCGCCTACCCGGGCACCCGCCCGGTGGTGCTCGCCACCGGCTGGCAGGGCATCCACGTGCACGCCTCGTACGTCACGGTCTCCGGCTTCACCGTCCGCGGCAACTCCCCGGATATGACGCCCGCCCAGCGCGAGGAGGCCGAGCACGGCAACACGAGCGACCCGGCCGTCAACGGCAACTGCATCGCGGTGGACGAGCAGAAGAGCGCCGACCCGCCCCGGCGGCCGCACCACGTCCAGGTCTGGGGCAATACCGTCACCGACTGCCCGCTGAACGGCATCTCCGCCCATCTGGCCGACTACGTCACCGTCTCCTACAACATCGTCGCCCGCAACGCCTGGTACTCCCCTTACGGCGGCAGCGGCATCTCCTTGCACGGCAGTTGGAACTCCGACGGCGCCACCGGGGCCATCAAGATGGTCGTCGAGGGCAACGTCGTGCACGACAACAAGAACACCGTTCCCAGTGCCGTCAGCGGATTCACCAAGATCACCGACGGCCACGGCATCATCGTCGACTCCTCCGAGAACCAGGCGTTCCGGGGAGCCCCCCTGTACCAGGCGGCCTACACCGGCCGGACCCTCATCGAGAACAACGTCAGCTACGGCAACGGCGGTGCCGGAGTGGCCGTCTTCGACAGCGGCAACGTCGACATCGTCAACAACACGCTCTACCACAACGCCCGGAGCGCCGAACTACGCTTCGAACTGGCCCTGATCCAGGCCCACGACATCACCGTGGCGAACACCGTCGCGGTCCCCGCCCCCGGTGAAGTGGCCGCGCACGTCCCGGCCTCCGCCGTGCGGGTCCGGCTCACGGCCAACCTGTTCTGCGGTGCGGCGGAGAGCGGCGGCGCGGGCGGCGGCGGGGCCCCGGACCCACGCTTCGTCGACCCGGGCGGCGCCGACTTCCGCCTGTCGTCCGGCAGCCCCGCGATCGACGCCGGCTTCGCCGAAGCCGCCCCCGCGGACGACGCCGACCGCCTCCCCCGGGACGCCCCGCCGGACCTCGGCGCCTACGAGCACCGTTGACCCCGGTGTTCCGGCCTGCTCGGAGCCGCCGCGAGCGCCGGCCGCCGTCCGAGTGTCGGTGCCGCCAGGCGGCCGGCTGCCCCCCGGACGCCGGCGCGGGCCGGCGGTCTGCGCGTGGCTCGACGTCGAGGCCATCGCCCGAACCACCCCCACCGCCGAGGCCAGCTGGTGAGCCACCCCCACCACCGAGGCCAGCTGGTGAGCCACCCCAGTGCGGTCCCCGGGACGGGGGCGCTTCACCAGAAGACCGTCACCCGCCCCCAGCGCCGCCGGGCTTCCCGGGCACTGCGACGCCTGCGTCCTGACCGGCCACCGGAGCGCCCACCGGACCCGTCGCCAGGCCACCCACCTCGCCCTCGCGGCCGCCGTCCTCGCCGGGCGGATACGCAAGGCCGGAGAACAGGTCCGGTTGTGCGCTCCCCCTGGCAGCAGCCAACGGCAGAGCAGACACACGCCGAAGGCCACGGCGGTGCGCACGCCGTAGGTGGTGGCGAGGTCGTTGCCGGTGGGTAATGCTTCGCCTCCGGCCGCAGATGATCTCAGTGCGGGCGCGGTCGCCAGGCGCCGCGCGCGGCCTTTGTGCGGGCCGGGAAGATCGGGGGTGTCCGTTGTCAGCGGTGCCTCTTGACGTAGTGGCGGTCGTGGGCGCGCTGGGGCTGGTGGTGGCGGCTCGGGCCTGGAGGTCCTGGATCAGGGTCCGGGCGAGGTTGCGGGGCTGTCTTCCCTCCGGCCCGGTTCGCCGCCGGTGACGGGGATTCTCCTCCACCAGTTCAAGCGTCCCGCTGTTCGGTGGGAACGCCGCTCGGACCTGCACGACGCCTCGGCATGTGGGACGCCGGAAGCGGCTGAGTCACGCAAGGTCAGGCGACCGGCAGGGCCGTCACCCTCCCGCCGGACGCGCGACCGAGGGCGAGAGGCGCGGCAGGCGGTCGCCGTTCATCACGGTGCCCGCCTGCTTGAGGTGGCGCACGGTGACCGTGACCTCGTGCTGGCGGATCGCGGTGATCGGGGCCAGGCGCTCGGTGATGTAGCGGTACAGGTCGGCGGTGTCGCGACAGGTGACGGCGACGACGAGGCTGGCCGGGCCGGACACGGCGCCGACGAAGCCGACCTCCGGGTGCAGGGCGATCTCGCTGCCGACCCGGTGGATGTCGGCCGGGGCGACGGTGAGCCAGAGCGTCGCGGCCGCGCGGAACCCGATCAGGGCGTAGGCGACCTCGACGTCGACGAAGAGCATCCCGCGCTCCAGGAGCGCCTCGACCCGCCGGGCGACCGCGCTCTCGTTGCGCCCGGTGGCGGCGGCCAGCGCCGCGTAGGAGATGCGACCGTCGGCGGCGAGCGGGGCGAGGAGCGCGTCGTCTTCGGGGGTGAGGCCGGGCTCGTCAGCGGTTCGGCGCACGGGGACGTGGCGGCGCGAGCGGGCGCCGAGCGCGGCGATCTCCTGGGCGTCCAGGCGCGCGTCGAAGCCCTGCCACTCTTGCAGGCCGGTCTCGGCGAAGACGTGCAGCAGCGAGGCTGTCGAGACGTCGGTGACCTGGCTCAGGCGCGGGAGGTTCTTCAGGACGAGCTCGTCGCGGTCGCGCGGGTCGTCGGCCCGCAGCGCGCACATCACCTCGGTCCCGGCCGCGGCGAGCGTGACCCACGAGACATCGGGCCGGCGGGCGAGCGCGCTGCCGATAGGCTCCGCGGCGCCCGGGGCCGTGCGGATGCGGACGAACAGGCTCTCGCGCGACGCGCGCGGGTCGGGGAGGACGACGACGCGCAGGATACCGGCCTCGCGCAGGCGCCGGTATCGGCGGGCGACCGTCTGCTCCGAGGAGCCGAGCGCCTGGGCGATGCGCCGGAACGAGGCGCGCCCGTCGAACTGGAGGGCGCTCATGATCCGGCGGTCCAGCGCGTCGGTGGTGATGGTTTCCGTCTTTGCAGGCATGATTATGGCGGGATTCTATACGAAACGCCGATTCGCTGGGTCGTGACCGGGGGTGCGCAAGACCATCGGCGCATGACTTCTTCCGCTTCTCCCACCGCTGTCGCGCCCGGGCACGGACGCTGGGCGCCGCTGCTGGCGGTCTGCCTGGGCACGTTCATGCTGCTCCTGGACGTCTCGATCGTGAACGTCGCGCTGCCCGACATGGCGACCGCGCTGGACGCCTCGTTCACCGGCCTGCAGTGGGTGGTCGACGCCTACGCGCTCGCCCTCGCCGCGCTCCTGCTCCTCGTCGGCTCGATCGCCGACGCCGTCGGTCGCCGCCGCACCTACCTCGTCGGCCTCGCCGTGTTCGTCGCCGCGTCGCTGGTCTGCGGCATCGCGCCGTCCGTCGGGCCGCTGGTCGCCGCGCGGTTCGTGCAGGGCGCGGGCGCCGCGGCGATGCTCGCGACGACCATCGCCCTGCTCAACACGGCCTACCGCGGCCGTGATCTCGGCACCGCCTTCGGCATCTGGGGCGCGACCTCGGGCGCCGCGGTCGCCGCCGGCCCGATCATGGGTGGCCTGCTCACCCAGGGCCTCTCCTGGCGCTGGATCTTCTTCGTCAACATCCCGATCGGTCTGGCGACGATCGTCATGGCCCGGCGCACGCTCAGCGAGTCGCGCCTGCCGCAGCGCCCGCGGATCGACTGGGCCGGAGGCGGCGCCTTCACGCTGGCCGCGGCCGCGCTGACCTTCGCTCTGGTGCGGGTCGCCGAGGAGGGCTGGGGCTCCGGGCAGACGCTCGGGGCGCTGGCCGTCTGCGTCGCCGCGCTGGGCGCGTTCGTCGCCATCGAGCGGCGCGTGGCCGAGCCGATGCTCGACCTGGCCATGCTGCGCCGCCGCTCGTTCGTGCTCGTGCTGATCGCCGCGGCGCTGCTCTCGATCTCGGCCTTCGCCGGCCTGATCTACGTGTCGATCTGGCTGCAGACCGTGCTTGACCTCGGCGCGATCTCGGCCGGTCTGGTGACGCTGCCGCTGAGCGGGATCGCCTTCTTCGTGGCCGGCGGCCTGGGTCGCGTGCTGCACGGCGCGTCGCCCCGCTGGACGGTCGGCGGTGGCCTGGCGATCATCGGCGTCGGCGATCTGCTCATGCTCGGCCTCGACGGCAGCTCCGGATGGGCCGCGGTCCTGCCCGGCCTGGCCGTGATCGGGCTCGGGGCTGGCATCGCGATCCCGACGGTCGTCGCCGCGGCGATGGCCGCGGTCCCGCGCGAGCGCGGCGGGATGGCCGCCGGCGCGGTGAACACGGGACGTCAGCTCGGGTTCGCGGCCGGCATCGGCATGCTGGGCAGCATCTTCAGCGCTCGGGTCGACGCCCTCCTGCCGGGCGGCGCGGAGATCGCGCACGCCGTGACCAGCGGCGGGTCCGCCGCGGTCCTGGCGGCCGCCCCGGCCGGCTCACGTGCGACCCTCGACGCGGCGATCCACTCGGCCGTCGGCGGCGCGCTGGGCACGACCTTCCTCGTGGCCGGTGTGCTGGGCGTGGTCGGCGGGGCAGTGGTTGCGCTGCTGCTGCGCGAGCCGGCGGCCGAGCGCGCGGGGGAGCCTGCGGGGGAGCGGGTGGGGGCGCGGGTGTAGGCGGGGTGGGGCGGCTGGCGGCTCGGCCGCAGGTGTGAGGGCGGCTCCAGGACGGCCCGGCAGCGCTGGTTGCGGTGCGCAACACGGCCTCCCGGGAATGCGGGTGGAACGGCAGGCCGACCTCGTTCAGCCACAACCACAGCGGTGGGGGACCGGGGGACCGGGGGGCGCGGGCGGCGTGGCAGCGCCGGCGCGGCTGGGGTGTGCTTTTCGCCGGGGTCTGCGGTGGCGCAGGGTGCGGGGCCGGGGGTGATCGACCCGGCCCCGCACCACTCGCAGCCCTGGGGCCGGCGGGGACCGCCGTAGCCGGGCCCGGCCGTGTCCCGTCCCGTGGCCGGCCCGGGACGCGCCATCGAGGCCTTGTTGCGGCAGGGGCTCAGGAGCCGGCATCGGGCGGGGTCGTGCTTGCCCGCGCGGATGTCAGTGGCCGGCGCTTCTTCCCGAATCGGGACGGCGGGTTCGGGTCGACCGGGGCCGTTACCCTTGCGGGCGGCAGTCGTTCTGGATCATGGCCGTCCGGCCGACTCCCTGAGCGAAAGTGCGACCGTCCGATGTCGACACCGTCGAAGACCAGCCGCCCGCCTCGCCTGCCCTCGGCCCGGTTGGGGGCCGGTGGCGGCGCCGGGCCGCTGGCCGTGCACCCGAAGGTGTTCCGCGACGAGCTGGCAGCCGCCGCCGAGTGGGTCGCCGACTACCTCGGGCAGATCACGGAGCGTCCGGTGGCCCGGCCCATCCCGTCGGCGCACCGGCAGGACCTGGCAGCCGGAGTGCTGCCGCAGGAGGGCCAGGACCTCGAAGCCCTGCTGGAGTTCGTCGACCGGGCGATCGCCCCGTACCCGACCGGCAACGGCCATCCCGCGTTCTTCGCCTGGATCAACTCACCACCGTCCCCCGCCGGCGTGATCGCCGAACTGCTGGCCACCGCCGTCAACGCGACCTGCGGCATGGGCGAGCACGCCCTGATGGACCTCGAACGAGGAGTGGTGCGCGAGCTGGCCTCGCTGGCGGGCATGGCAGAGACCACCGGCGGGGTGCTGACCAGTGGCGGCTCGATGGCCAACCTGCTCTGTATGGGCGCCGCCCGTACCTGGTTCCTGCGCTGCCACGACGCCACCGACGGCCCCGCCTACGACCGGACCCACGCCCGACTGACCGCCTACCACAGCGACCAGGCCCACATGTCGGTCGCCAAGGCCGCCGCCGTGATCGGCCTGCCGCCGTGGCGGCTGCGCACGGTGCCCACCACCTCGGACCAGCGCATGGACGTCGAGGCCCTGCAGGTGATGGTCGAAGCCGACCGGGCCCGTGGCCTGCTGCCGTTCTGCGTCGTGTCCAACCTCGGCAGCACCGCCGGCGGAGCCGTCGACCCGATCGAGGCGATCACCCGGGTGTGCCGCAGTCAGGGCATGTGGCACCACGGCGACGGCGCCTGGGGCGGGCTCGGCGCCCTCGTGCCCGAACTGGCCCCGCTCTACCGGGGCGTGGCCGACCTCGACTCGCTGACGGTCGACCCGCACAAGAGCCTGTCGGTACCGGTCGGCTGCGGCGCGGCCCTGGTCACCGACCCCGCCCGGTTGCGCGACGCGTTCGCTTTCCGCGCCTCCTACCTCGACGGCGACCAGGACTGGCCCTGGATGTCCGACTACACCATCGAGCTCACCCGCCCAGGCACCCGCGCCCTGACCCTGTGGGCCACCCTGCGCCAGCTCGGCCGTTCCGGAGTGACCGATCTCCTCCAGCACTACCAGGACCTCGCCCGATACCTGCGCCGGCGCGTCCAGCAGCACCCCGCCATGGAGCTCTGCAACGAAGGCCCGCTGCCCGTGGTCTGCTTCCGTCTGGCCGACGGCCCCGGCACCGGCCTCCCGGAGACACGAGGGGACCTCCACACGGCGGTGGCCGCACGCGTCCAGGCTCGTGGCCACGCCTATCTCGCCACCGTCTGCCACAACGGCGAAACCGTCCTGCGCGCCTGCCTCTGCAACTACCTCACCACCACCGCCGACGTGGACACTCTCCTCCAGGAGGTCCAGTCGGCCGTCGACCACCTCCGGACCAATTGACCCGACGGCACCCCCGAAGCCCAACGACAGTGACGCTGCGTAATGAGATTCCAGGAGCGGCCTGGTGACCACCGACCGGGACTTCCAGTGGTCACCAACAGCGGACGCTTTCGGCCGTTCACCTCGACCGCCTCCACACTGGGCAGGGCCCGCATCACCGGCCCAGCTGGGGTGCGTCCCGCCGGGCGGAGAATCCGTTCAGGACGATGCGGTAGGTGTGCAGCGGCTCGACCCCCCCGGATCCTGCCGGCCGTCGCGGCCGGGTCCAGGCCGTTGCATTCCGACGGTGTACTCGCCCGGTCTGGCCTTGGCCGTTCTCCGCAGCGGGCCGGGGCGGCCCGCTCGGGCACGGGCGGGCCGCCGGTGGCAGCCCGCTGCGGGCGCCCGAGGGAAGGATCAGCACTGCCCACGTCCCGGGTGGTTGATCCGACCGTGGCGGGCAGGGCGGGGGGTCGAACTGCTCCTACGTACGTGCGTACGTACGCCGGGCGGCGGCCGTATTGGTGTTCATCCTCTACTGCCGCCGGAGCAGCTCAGGGCAAGCGGTCCGGGCTGCCCGGGCCGAGGGTAGGCATTCCGAGATCGGCCTTGGCCGGGACCGGCCCGCAGGCTGTCGCACGGCGGCGCCGCACGACAAGGAGGCCGCCGAGCCCGGCGGCGACCGCCAGCACCGCCAGTACGGGCATCCACAGCGAGCCGATCGCGGAGGTGATGCCGATGGATCCGAGGACGGCCAAGAGCGGGCCCGCGCAGCACAAGGCGCAGGCAGCGATCGCGGCCGCGCCGGCACCGAGGATGCCCCAGGGCCGGGACGGGCGAGAAGACGGTGACGGGGACGAGGTGGTCATACGGACGCTCCGAAGAGGTCGGCCAGCATCCCGGCGGCGGACTCGGGCGCCCGTACCTCCAGCTGGAGAGCGGTCGGGGTCAGGTGCAGGGTGAAGTCGAAGAACGCGCAGCAGCCCTGCTCGGCCGCAGCGAGGGCGGCGACCTCACCGGCGAGCTCGGCGCCGGCGGGGAAGGACAGCCGTACGCCGTCGGGGATGTCCTCGCGCCCATCGGCCTTACCGACCAGCTGCTGCCACTGCGCGGTACGCTCACCGAGCTCGGCGCCGCCCAGCGTGCAGGCCACCGGGACGTCCCGCCACGGCTCGGCGGCCGGAGCCAAGCGGGTCGGCGACAGCTCGATCGGCACCGGCCCGGCCGCCGGCGTGCTGCCGATGGTGCAGCCGCAGTCCGGTCCGCACGCCCCGGCCGGGGCCGGGCCCGAGAGCTCGGCGTGGACACCGGCCAGGTGGGCGGAGAACGCGCGCAGTGCGGCGATCCGGCCGTCCGTCTCGGCGATCCGGTCCGCGACCAGGGGCACCATCCGCGCCCGCACCGACGCGCACACCCCCTCCTCGCGGACGTCGAGGAGATCGCGGATCTCCTCCAGGGCCAGGCCCAGCAGCTTGGCCGAGGAGATGAAGGCCAGGCGCTCCACCGCGTCCTCGCCGTACATCCGGTACCCGGACGGGGTCCGGTCGGCGGGCAGCAGCCCGGCGTCCTCGTAGAAGCGCAGCGTGGTGGCCGGAACACCGGAGCGCTCGGCCAACTGCGAAATGCGGTAGGTCGTCACACCACCGACGGTAAACCTTCGACCCGACTCGAAGGTCAAGCCCCGATGCCGCCCTCACCTGATCATGTGCCCAACGTGGCTGAGGGCGCGTCGGTGTTCTGACCTGCACCGCTACTTGACAGCTGTAGATAAAGGGCCAGGAGGCACTGCAGTGATGAGCCTCGACGAACCGCCGGGCCGACCTCTCCGGCAGCTCCACATGCCGGTACGCCCCCGGATCGAACCCACCCTTGCCGGTCCGAAACCAGGACGGCTGACGTGCACGCCACCGCTGGCACCACCCGGTCTCACCGGGAAGTTCGAGGGCTGACTGCTGCGCCGTGGGCCCTTGGCCGGCGCGACCGATCGGGACATGGCGGATCACTCTCCTGACGGGGTGCGTGAGGGTCGGCGGCAGGTGTCCGCCGCTGCGGTTGGGCGGTTGGCACGCGATCAGGCGAACTGGGCCAGCTGCTCGTTGGGCTCAGCAAGGCGGCGGCGGATCGCTGCGCCGGACCGCATGCGCCGGTACCGGGTGCGCCGGCGCTCAGCCCGGCGGCCGGTGCGGGCGGGACCGGCCTTGAGCCGGATGTCGGCCACCGACAGGCCGTGCTTGAAGCTGTGCGCGGTGCTCTGCTCGGCGTCGACGTAGTCATCGGTCAGCCGCGGGCAGAGGCCGGCGGCCAGCACCCGATCCCGCTCGGTCGCCAGCACGCAGAGCCGGCAGGAAGTCTTTGCCGGACTACGCGCCTTTACTGAGGCAGCGTGCGTTCGGCGGCTGCTGTGAGCTGGTCGGCCAGATTCTTGAGGGCAGTCCGAAGCTCGTCGGGGCGGTGGATGGAGAAGGGCCATTCGAGGGAAGCGAGCAGGTGCGCCATGCCGTCGAGGCGTTCTGCCCGGGCTTGCATCAGGACGCCGGTGGGTTGGGCGGTGAGTGTGATGGCCGTGCTGGGCAGGCGGCGGGCGATCTCGTCGAGGGGGCCGTGGATCATCACCTCGACCTGCCAGCGGTAGGGCCCCTGGGCGAGGGTTGACGTCAGGTGGGCGACGGGGTCAAAGCCGTCGGGGGCGGTGAAGGACTTCGCGTGGGGAGTGACGGAGGTGATGCGGTCGATGCGGAAGGTCCGTAGGTCGTCGCGGAGGTGGTCGTGGCCGACGAGGTACCAGCGGCCGGTGTGGAAGACCACGCCGTAGGGGTCGATATCGCGCTCGGTCTGGTCCTGCCGCCAGGACTGGTACTTGATGCCGACAGTCGTTGTGGCGCGGGAGGCCTGGGCCAGGGCGAGCAAGACGCCGCTGCCCGGTGCCTGCGCGCTCACGGCGTTCGCAGTGAAGGACAGGGTCTCCCACATGGCGGTGAGCGGTTCCCGCAGGGCGTTCGGAAGCACCCTCTCGATCTTGGCCCGGGCGCCCGCGCCGGCCAGCACGGTCGTACCCATCCCGAGCCGCTCGGCCGCGAGCAGTCCGAGGATGACGGCGAGGGCCTCGTCGTTGGTGAGCACCAGGGGCGGCATCCGGTAGCCGCGGGCCAGTCGGTAGCCACCGTAGCGGCCGCGCTCGGCCTCCACGGGGATGCCCAGGTCGCGCAGATGGGCGACGTACCGACGGACCGTGCGGACATCGGTGTCCAGCCGGTCGGCCAGCTCCGTCCCGGTGAGCCCGGCGTTCGACTGGAGCAGTTCCAGCATGGTCAGTACACGGGTCAGGGGATGCGACATGATCACTCGACATTTCAGGGCTGATTCTGTCCTGTATCGACTCTACGCTCCCCTGCAGCACCTACTTCAGGGAGATCAGATGGCCACCTTCGTACTCATTCCCGGCGCCTGGCTCGGCGCGTGGGCCTGGGAAGACACTGCCGACGCTCTGCTGGAGCGCGGCCACACGGCGTCGGCGCTGACGCTGACCGGTCTGGCTGAGCGCGCGGAGGAAGGCGGGCCCCAGACGGATCTGGACGCGCACATCGCGGACATCACCGACTTCGTCGAGAAGAACGATCTGCGCGAGGTCACCTTGGTGGCGCACAGCTACGCGGCCGCCCCCGTCACCGGGGCGGCCGGGCGACTCGGCGACCGGTTGGAGCGCGTGGTCTACGTGGACAGCGCCCCGTTCGCCGAGGGCATGCGCATGCTCGACCTCATTCCGCCGGAGGCAGCGGACCAGCTGGACCAGCAGGTCACGGCCCACGGCGACGGCTGGCGGCTGCCGATGCCGCCGTTCGAGGTCCTGGGTCTGTCCAGCAGCCTCGACGGACTCGATGAGGGCCGGCGGGAGGTGCTGAGCGCGCGTGCCACCCCTCAGCCGTTCGGCACCTACACCCAGCGCCTCGCCGGTCCGGTCGAGCCCGGACCCGGTGTGGACCTTGTTCTGATCACCTGCCACGACTTCACGGGCCTGCTGGACAGCGGGGTGCCAATGCTGGCCTTCCTCAACCACGCGCCGTGGCGGCGCTTCGACCTGTCCACCGGGCACTGGCCAATGCTGTCGGCGCCCGCCGAGCTCGCCGGCATTCTCCACACGGCCGTCTCCTGACCGAGCCGGATGCACAGCTCAATGCTGGCGGAGCACCGTGGTCGAGGTATTTCTTGACGGTCCGCCAGTTCAGTCCGGTCTCGCGGGCGATCTCCGAGATGCTCGCACCGGCCTCGTGCAGCGCGCGGAACCGCCGCAGTTGCAGCCATCGGCCAACTTCCAGAACCATCGTCGGCCGCCCTCCACCTCGGTCACCCGTCAGGCAGAAGGAACCTCAGCGCGGTACGCAGATACGCCATGTTCCTCTGTATGCTCACCCGTACGTGGCTCTGCACTTCCACGGCTCTGGCAAGATTTTCGTAGGCGGAGATCATCCCGGGGGGCGCCGGTCGGCTGGTTTGCCAGTGGGCAACCTCTGGATGTGTTCTATTGAACTGGCCGCACTCTTACCGCACTTGGCCAATGTGCTGGTTGTCTCGGTCGAGGTTTCCGATGCTGTCGTGGTGGTCCGCGCCCGCACACGGTCCGGTGCGCCGGCGACGTGTACGGGATGCGGCGAGCTGAGCGAGTGGTGCCACAGTCGCTATGTGCGGCACCTCGCCGATGTCGCGATCGGCGGCCGGTCGGCCCAGATCGACCTGAGTGTCCGCCGTCTGTACTGCGAGAATCCGGCCTGTCCGAAGGTGACCTTCGCCGAGCAGGTACCGGGGCTGACCGTGCGCTACCAGCGGCGGACCCCGCTGCTGCAGCACCTGGTCGAGGCGGTCGGCGTCGTGCTGGCGGGCCGGGGCGGGGCCCGGATGCTGCGCATCCTCAACGTCGTGCTCTCGCGGTCCACCGTGCTCTCCCAGCTGATGCGGATGCCGCTGCCGGCATCGGTGACACCCCGAGTGCTGGGGGTCGACGACTTCGCGCTCCACGGCGACACCTACGGCACCCTCCTGGTCGACGCCCACACCCGCCTGCCGGTGACGCTCTGGGAAGGCCGGGACGCCGAGCAGCTGAGCCGCTGGCTCCGTGAGCATCCGGGGGTGGAGATCGCCTGCCGCGACGGCTCACTCACCTACCGGCAGGGCATCGCGGCCGGCGCCCCCGACGCTGTCCAGGTCAGCGATCGCTTCCATCTGTGGCAGGGACTGTCCCGGCGTGTTCAGGAAGTCGCCGCCGCCCACCGCGGCTGCCTGCCCGCCGCGCTGCCGGACCCTGAACCGGCCGAATCTGAACCCACCGACGAAGCGGCAGCAGGTCCCGTCTCGGCGGACACTGCGGCCGGGCGTCATGCCCAGCGGCTGTTCGACGCCGTGCACGCGCTCACCGATACCGGCCGCACCTACAGTGCCGTGTCCCGCGAGCTCGGGTTGGACCGCCGCACGGTGCGCAAGTACGCCCGGGCCCGCACCTGGCACGAGGTGATGCGCCGCGCTCCCCGCCGCCCTTCCGCTCTGGACCCCTACCTCGACTACCTGCAGCAACGCTGGGACGAAGGCGAACACAGCGCGAAGACCCTGCACCAGGAACTCCTCGGCAAGGGCTACCTGGGCCACTACCAACGCGTGAAGATGGCCCTCGCACCCCTGCGACGCGGGCTGCCTCTGGACGGGCCACGCGAACGACCGCCGTCCCCACGCGAAGCCGCACGCTGGATCATCACCGCAGCCCACCGGCACAGCCTCCAGAGCGGCCAGCGCCTGCGCCGACTGCTCGAACACTGCCCGGAACTCCACCGCACGCACGACCTGGTCCGCCAGTTCGCCGCCATGCTCGACACCCGCGACGCCAGACCCCTCCCCGGCTGGCTTGACCAACTCACTGCCAGCGGGCTGCCGTCTCTCGCCGGAATCGCCACCGCCCTGCGCGAAGACCAACACGCGGTCGCCCAGGGAATAACCAGCCCCTACAGCTCCGGCGTCAACGAAGGCCGCATCACCGACGTGAAGCTCCAAAAGCGCATCATGGCAGGACGCGCCGGAGTACCGCTCCTGCGCCGCCGGGTCGTACTGATCGCCCACCTCCGCCGCCGCTACACAGACTGAGCTCACCGCACCAAGACGATCTCTGGCTATGAAAGTGATCCGATTCGGCTAGCATCGCCGGCCGGGGCCCGCCATGCGAGACCTGGCGATGTTGCGGGTGCGCCGGGTGCGGCCGCCCTCGGCCAGTGTCGCCAGAGCGGTCGTGGCCGACGACTCCTCTGCACAGCGGAGCTGGAGCCAGTTGGAAGCCGCGAGCAGAGTCTCGGTATCCCATGGCTCCTCCAAGGTCATCGCCCGCAGCAGAGTCCACTCGCGCAGGCGCCGGGCAGAGAAGTCGTCCACCGCCACGGGACCGGTCATCTCCAGGCACCAGGAGGGATAGCCGGGCTCCGTGAGTAGTTCAGCGGCCCGCTGGTCGAGGTACTCACACACGGCGCTGTTCGCAATCCCCACATTGGGGTCGGTGAGCACACGGCTGACGAGGGCGGCCGCGTCCTCAGCGGACACCTTGTCGAACGCCCTGCGGTAGCGGGCAAACCGCACGTGCTCGTCTGGTTCCCAGCCCGGATCGTCAGCTGAGACCACGCCGCCCAAGATCACCATTCCCTTTCGGCCTCTGGAGGATGGAAGCCTGCCACCACCGTGGCGGCTGAGCACCCATCGAACCATGACGATCTTCGGCTACGAAATTCTTGCCAGAGCCACTTCCACTCGTACGCGGACACAGGACTACTTGGAGGGGGGAAGGAGGTGCCGACTTGTCGGCGGAGGGGTAGCTGACGGCGTGGTTGATGGTCGCGGCTTCGTCGACGAGCGGCTGGAGGTAGGTTGCGGCCTCGACTTCGTCTCGGGCCTGGAGGAACTTGTCGGCGATCGTGATGGCCGCGGTGGTCAGGGAGTCGTCTGGCGGGAAGGTGAAGATCCGGGCTCGGCTTCGCGGGGCCTGACCGTAGTTCCAGGAACTGCTCATGGCGGCAGCCGGTCTCCCGGTCGATGACCTTGGCGAGGGACTGGCTCGGTGTGCGCGGGCGGGAGACTGGACGGGGTGGAGGCGCGGTTCGGCTGCCGGTTCGCGGCCGATCACCGCGGCTTCCTGGGTGCCGGGCTGCCATTGGGCGAGGGCTGGCCCGACTGGCGCGACGGCGATCCGGTCGCGCTGCGGGGGACAGGCACTCGCCCTCGCGCTCGGATAACGACGCACTGCCGACATCCGGAGTGTTCGCGACGCAGCGGCACCAGCAGCCGCAAGGATGGTCGGCCCGTGCTGACCCTGGCCGACCCGGCCCAGCCGGTTGCGCAGGGGAAGTCAGAGTGACGAGGTCTGCGTGAATGGCAGGGATTTCAGGTCGACACGCACCTTCGCGTCTTGACGGGCCGTGACCTGCTGGATCACCAGGATTGCCAGAGCCGCGGCGACAACGCCGACCACCTCGTCATAGAGCGAATACCCGTAAGGGCGTGCCCCGAGCCGAACGGCAACCGCACCACCGACCGTCTTGGCGAGCCATGCCACCCACCATGCGTTGATCAACCACGCTCCGCCAGTGGGCGAGTTCGCGCGCCAGATGTCCAGCGCCACCCGTCGCGGAATCCACCACATCGCCCCGGGGATGAACCATGCACCGACGGCGAGTCCCGCCGAATACTTGTGTGTTCCGGGAGCGAAGAGCTCGGCATTGAGCCGGCAGCGCCGGAACCAGCAAAGGAACACGATGATGGTGGCGAGGAACAACGGCATGGAAATCGGTACGAACTGCGCGAAGAACTTCGACCTGGTGCCGCCGGCTACCGCCACGGTCAGTTGTGCGGCGGTCTGCACAGCGATCAGCACCTGCGCGGCCAGGGCCAGACGCCTGGGGTCGGCGACCGGCCCGCTATAGGCCAGGGCGCGCGGACGCGGCACGTTACGACCGGCTTCAGAGTTCACTGCGGGTCCCCACCAAATACGCCTGCGGTGCTGGTCACGCGCAGAGATCGCCTGAAGGATAGGGTCGCGTGTTCGAGCTGTCCACAAAGTAACCCTGCCCCAGCCTGCCGCCCCCGGACCAGGTGTCACAGCTGTCGCCCGCCCAGTCCTCGACGGGCGCCGCCATTGAGCTGGGGCCTCCGGCAACTCCACCGACACGCCGAGATGGAAACGGCACATCGCGGTGGACACCCTCGGGCTGCTGTTGACGGTGATCGTCGCCGCGGCCTCGGCCACCGACCGTGAGGCCGGCCGAAGGCTGCTTGCTCGGCTCCGCGACCGGCACTGGCGAATCGCACTGGTGCGGGCCGACGGCGGCTACACGGGACGCCTGTTCGACCTCGCCCGCGACGTCCGTGCCATCGCACTGACCGTGGTCAAACGCACCGGCGACACCGCGGACTTCGTCGTATTGCCCAAGAGGTGGCCTTTGGAGCGGACATTCGCGTGGCTGATGCGCTCACCCCGCCTCGCCCGCGACTACGAGAGCAGCACCGACACCTCGGAGGTGATGATCCGATGGTCGATGAGCATGGTCATGAGCCACGGGCTCACCCGGCGAACTTCTCTGCACCAACACGCCGGGCGTGACGGCTGGACAGCCGAGTGCCCGCCAGGTACATGACCGTCGCGCTCGCCGAGTACACAGCATGGCACGATGTCGGGGTGGAGAGTGGAAGACGTGCAGAGACCCTGTCTGAGCTCGGCGACCTGCTGACGTCGCTGTCCAGCAGACCCGTCGTCTCCGTGCGGTACGGCCGATTCCCGGATGGTGCGACCGCTGGTCACAGGCTGGGACCCCTTGCCGGCCAGGTGTACGACCTCGTCGCCGAACTTCACCTGATGCGGGAGCGGTGTGTTCCCAGTGGGGCCGCGCCCCCGAACGCTTCGCAGATCGAGGCTCTCCTGGAGCCGCTCAGCGCCGACGCGGCCCTCGAACTGATGGCCACGCTCGCCGCTGACAACCTCGTCTGGCCCGGCTCGAAGCTCATGAACCGTGAGATCGCCCACCAGACTGTGACGCGCATTGTGAAGTGGTTCGGGCCCGGCACGGCCTGGTGGACGAACCGGCAAGGCAATGCCTGGGATCCCGTCACCGCCTGCACTTTCGATGGCGTGGTTGCGGGAAGCAACGGTGAATACTTCGCGATCTTGATCCAGGTCGGGGAGGACTGACCCGTCAATCGTCCTCGACCTCACCTAAGGCGATCATTCATGCCGGTGGCAGGAGATGGGCATGCCGATATCAGCACCCCGCGATCCCCGACACCGACCGCCGCCGAGTCGAGCCGATCAACGGCATAGTGCAGTCAACTGACCACACTGAACACCCCCGCCCTCTCCTCGGCCAACCAGCCCCGGGCCCCAGGCGCTTCGCCTTAGACCGCACCCCCTCGACCTTCGCGGCAACCGCCTCCAGCCCGAGGGCCACAGCGAGTTGCCGGCAGTCCATCGGCCCAGATTCCGCCCTGGACCGGCCGGCCAGGATCTCCACAGTCCGCCGGTAGTCCGGGGCCAGCGCACCGGCATCGAGCCCGTCGCGCCACACCGGCACCATCAAACCGGGCACAGGCGTCGCGACCCGCACCGGCTGATCGCCAGGCGCGATGACCGGCGGAACCGCCTCGTCCTCGCAAGGTCCCGCCAGGATCCGCCCCGAGGGCTTCCACCCGCTGCCGAGCGGGACGCTCGCGCCCCTCCAACAGCCCCATCACCAACGGCATCCCAGCGCCCAACCGAATGGACGACACGTCACCTCGTCCGTTCCATCGAAGCGCCGAACCCATACCTGACCAGCGGAAACGCACCCGTCTCTCGGGAAGACAACGGCTTCTCAG